>NZ_KB849435.1:506604-758582 GCF_000368425.1 Acinetobacter sp. CIP 102637 | reverse complement strand
AATGAAATGGAAAAGGAAATAATACTGAACTGGTTAAAAGAGAAATATATTGCAGACTACCCAACTGTGTATTGGTATTTTGTGGTGGCATTCTGGACAGGTTGCCGTCCATCAGAAATTATCGCACTCACTTGGCAGGATGTAGATTTTTTAAATAAGCAGATTTACATCAATAAAGGTCGTGTGAACGGCGTTCAGCAAGAAACCACTAAAACAAATAAAGCTAGATTTGTAGATTTAAATGATTTTGCTTTCGAGGCATTTCAACAACTCAGATTACTAACCTACCTCAAATATGAGCACGTATTTATCTGTGATGAGACAGGAAAGGAATTTACTACGCAAAAATCATTGAGCGAAAAGTTTGTAGCCTCACTGAAAGCGAATGGCATACGTTATCGTCCTGCCTATAACACTCGTCATACTTATGCGACTGTATGCTTAATGAATGGTCTCAATCCAGTTTATGTGGCTTCACAGCTAGGCCATAGTTTAGTGATGCTAACGATGCGTTATGCCAAGTGGATTAATTCAGATAAGAACAAAGAAGAGATCGCTAAAATTTCGAATAGTGCCAAAATTGTGCCAAATAAAAAGGGAATCAAACTATGTGTTTGATTCCCTTTAAGATATTTGGCGGAAGCGGTGAGATTCGAACTCACGGAGGACTCACACCCTCGTCGGTTTTCAAGACCGGTGCATTAAACCGCTCTGCCACGCTTCCATGTGCCTAAGAATACAAAGCTTGTTTCCTTTATTCAAGAAAAATTTAACTGCAATGTATTCAAATGCATATTGTTTCATCAATTGTTAAAGTTTAGCCGCCAGTTCAGCACCTTCACGAATTGCACGCTTGGCATCCAGCTCACCTGCTAACTTAGCACCACCAATCACATGATATTTTGCCAGTGTGGTTTCATTTTCACGTGGTACTAAATCTTTTACAGACTCCTGGCCTGCACATACGACAATGGTATCCACACGCAATAACTGGTCATGGCCATTATGCTCAACCCATAGGCCTTCGTCAGTTACAGCCTTGTACTGTACGCCACGCAACATACGCACACCATGTTTTTTCAATTGTGCACGATGCACCCAGCCCGAGGTTTTACCCAAGCCAATACCCAACGGCGTTGTTTTACGTTGCAATAAATAAATCTGACGTACTGGCATTTCAACTTCTGGACGTTGCGTACCACCTTCAGAAATATAGTTAGGGTTTGGATCAACGCCCCATTCGCGTTGCCATTCTGCCAATGGTTGTGGCTGTGGTTGATGTGGTGGTTTTAGTAAAAACTCTGACACATCAAAACCAATACCACCCGCCCCAATCACAGCAACCTTATGTCCAACCTTAGCGCCTTTTAGCACTTCTGCATAAGACAAGACTTGTGGTGCATCACTACCCTGAATTTTTAGGGCACGTGGCACCACACCTGTTGCAATCACAACTTCATCAAAACCCTCACGTTCCAACTGTTCACGATTGACCTTGGTATTTAAGCGAACATCCACACCCGTCTGCTTTAATTGGACTTTAAAATAACGAATAGTTTCATGGAACTCTTCTTTTCCGGGAACAACTTTCGCTAAATTAAACTGACCACCCACATCATTATTTGCTTCGAATAGTGTCACAGCATGCCCACGGCTGGCAGCAACTGTTGCAGCCGACATCCCTGCAACACCGCCACCCACAACCGCAACACGTTTTGGTTTCTTGGTTTTGATATAAACCAATTCTGTTTCAAAACATGCCTGCGGGTTAACCAAACAGCTAACACGCTCATTTTTAAAGGCATGGTCCAAACACGCCTGATTACATGCGATACAGGTATTAATTTCATCAACACGGTTGGTTGCAGTTTTATTAACCCAGTATGGATCAGCAAGGAATGGTCGTGCCATTTGCACCATATCGGCCTGTCCTGAAGCAACAATCTCTTCAGCAACATCTGGCATATTGATACGGTTTGAAGCAATCACTGGTACTGAAACATGCTGTTTAACCACAGCGGTATAATCCACGAATGCAGCTCGTGGGACTGATGTTACAATGGTCGGAATACGCGCCTCATGCCAGCCAATTCCTGTATTTAGAAGTGTGATTCCCGCTTTTTCCAATGCTTTAGCAATAATGATCACTTCCTGCATAGTGTTGCCATCATGCACTAAATCAAGCATGGACAGGCGGAAACAAATAATGAATTTTTCACCGACTTTGGCACGAATCGCCTTGACGATTTCCACGGGAAAACGCATACGGTTTTCAATATCGCCACCCCAACGGTCTGTGCGCTTATTGACATGGTTGCTTAGAAACTGATTGATCAAATAACCCTCAGAGCCCATGATTTCCACGCCATCATAGCCTGCTTTTTTTGCCAGGCTTGCACAACGGGCATAATCTTCTATGGTGGCCAAAATCTGGCTATCCGACATTTGACGTGGTTTAAAAGGATTAATTGGTGCCTGAATTGGCGAAGAAGAAACCGAAAATGGATGATAACCATAACGACCTGAATGCAGGATTTGCATCAGGATTTTTGCTCCATGCTTATGCACAGCATGTGTGACCAGACGGTGATGAGGAATATCTGCCAGAGTGTTCATGGTACCGCCCGCAGGTAATAACCAGCCTTGACGGTTGGGTGAAATCCCACCCGTGATGATTAAGCCGACGCCACCTTTGGCACGTTCACCAAAATAAGCAGCAAGTTTAGGATAATTAAAAAAACGATCCTCCAAGCCTGAATGCATCGACCCCATGACCACACGGTTTTTAATGGTCGTAAATCCGAGATGTAATGGCTTTAAAATATTTGCATAGCTAGTCATGATATTCCTTCTATATTTTTGGCTTTGCAACTTGTTGCATAATACTCTAACTGAATTTTTATGCGTGTTTATGACTTTTTTTTGAGAAAGTGCTGACACTAAAGTCAAAACACTTGTAACAATCATGTTTTCAATCTTAAAAACTAAAAAACTTAACCCATTAGAGCATAAATTTTCTGGATAGTTTTTCTTTGAAGAAAACAAGCTTAATGAAAAGTGTTACAATGCTTCCGATTTTTGATTCTCCAAGACTACCTGTTCGGGGTCTTTACTCATAAAAGTTAGGACAAGCAATGACTGATAATGCAACTATCTTGCAGCACGTACCTGTAGGCAAAAAAGTTGGGATTGCCTTTTCTGGTGGTCTCGATACTTCAGCAGCTTTATTGTGGATGAAGCAGAAAGGTGCACAACCTTATGCCTATACAGCGAATCTGGGTCAACCTGATGAGGATGACTATGATGCAATTCCAAAAAAAGCTGAACAATACGGCGCAGTCAAAGCTCGATTAATCGATTGTCGTTTACAACTTGCCCTTGAAGGTATTGCTGCAATTCAGTGTGGCGCTTTCCACATTAGTACTGGTGGTGTTCCTTATTTCAACACCACACCACTAGGCCGTGCAGTAACAGGTACAATGCTTGTAACAGCGATGAAAGAAGATGACGTCAACATTTGGGGCGACGGTTCAACTTATAAAGGCAACGATATTGAACGTTTCTATCGTTACGGTTTATTGACCAATCCTGCGCTTAAAATCTATAAACCTTGGTTAGACCAAACCTTTATTGATGAGTTAGGCGGCCGTGCCGAAATGTCGCAGTTCCTGATCGACAACGGTTTTGACTATAAAATGTCAAAGGAAAAAGCCTACTCGACTGACTCAAATATGTTGGGCGCAACGCATGAGGCTAAAGATCTGGAATACCTCAATGCAGGTATTAAAATCGTTGAGCCAATCATGGGCGTTGCATTCTGGAAAGAAGATGTAAAAATTGATGCTGAAGAAGTATCAATCACTTTCGAGGAAGGCTTCCCTGTTGCATTAAATGGTCAACGTATCGAAGATCCAGTGGAATTCATTCTAGAAGCAAACCGTATCGGTGGTCGTCATGGTCTTGGTATGTCTGACCAAATTGAAAACCGTATCATCGAAGCGAAATCTCGTGGTATTTATGAAGCACCAGGCATGGCATTGTTACACATCGCCTATGAGCGTTTGGTAACAGGTATCCATAACGAAGATACGATTGAACAATACCGTATTAATGGTTTACGTTTAGGTCGTTTACTCTATCAAGGTCGCTGGTTCGATTCTCAGGCGCTTATGCTGCGTGAAACAGCGCAACGCTGGGTGGCCAAAGCCATTACAGGTACTGTCACTCTAGAACTACGCCGTGGTAATGACTACACCATCATGAACACTGAATCTCCAAACCTCACCTATGAAGCTGAGCGTTTGACCATGGAGAAAGGTGATTCGATGTTTACCCCAATGGATCGTATCGGTCAGTTAACCATGCGTAACCTCGACATTACTGATACGCGTGCAAAACTCGGTATCTATACTGAAACAGGTTTACTTGCTGTTGGTCAAGGCTCTGCAATTCCTCAATTGGAAAACAAATCAAAATAAGCGTTTGATAAATAAATTTATCTCACCTAAAAAGGCTGAATAAAATATTCAGCCTTTTTTATTTATCCAAAAACATACACACGATTAAATCATTGCATTTATAGAACAATATGTCGCAATAAAAGACTATTTATCACCATTATGAATCGATAATATAACAATCAAGCAAAATATAATAACTGGGAGATGAAAGATGAATGCTTATCTACATCGTAGTGAAAACCGTGGTCATGTCAAAGCAGGCTGGTTAGATACCTACCACAGCTTTTCATTTGGTAGCTGGTACAACCCGAAATATATGGGTGTCAGTGCACTCCGCGTGATCAATGATGATACGGTTGCCGCCCATAACGGTTTCGGCACACATCCCCATGACAATATGGAGATCCTGACCTGTGTGCTTGATGGCACCATTTCGCATAAGGACAGCATGGGCAATGAGGGACAAATCAATGCGGGTGAATGGCAGTTGATGAGTGCGGGTACAGGTGTCACCCATAGTGAAATGAACAAGCATGACAAGGCGGTGCATCTATTACAGATCTGGATTCAACCCAATGTACAGGATGCTGAACCGACTTATCAGCAAATTCAGCTGAATCCGAAAGATCACCCAAACCAATGGCATTTGATCGCAGGTGATGAGTCTGCACCAATGCTGATCCGTCAAAATGCTGAGGTGAAAACGGCGGTAATTGAGAAAGATCAACACTTGGAGATTACTGCAAAGAAAAAAGTGAACTATGTTCATGTGATTTCTGGTGAAGTGATGATTGCTGATCACTTGGTTAAAGCGGGTGATGCTTTAGTATTCGATGAAACTGCAACCATTACTGCATTGCAAGAAAGCCAAATGATCTGGTTTGACCTACCTTAATCATCCGTTTAACTCGTACCTCTTTCCATAGGGGTACGAGCTTTTTAATCATTGCTGCTACTATCACAACCACTTGAATCTGAACTGGAATCATCATTTGAATGACAATGATCTGAATATCCTGAATCGTCATTTCTGGATGATTCACATGGGGAAGGACAGACTAAAGCTTGAAGTGCGACATAAACCACCTAATTAATTTAAAGGGTTTATGGAGTATATAAAATTGTCATACCATCATCAAAAGTTCGATAGCAACCCTTATAGTAAAAATAATTTATTATCCATACAGGATTCGAAAAAAATCGAAATAATTCATAGACTGAGTTGTATTAGTTTTATAATGATTTGACTATATTGAACGAAATACACGGCTCTGTATCTTGGCAACATTACCTGATGCAAAGGCAGAATCAGTGCGTAAGGCTTTAACTGAAGCTCTGAAATATTTACCTGCAGAACTGCGTAAAACGTTGACCTATGACCGTGGAGGTGAGATGGCAGAACATAAAACACTCGAAGAAGATTTAGGCATAGATGTATATTTCTGTGACCCACATTCACCCTGGCAAAAAGGCACATGCGAAAATATGAATGGTTTAATTAGGCAATATTTACCTAAAGGGATTGATTTAAACCAGGCGTTTAAACGCACCTTTGAACTGTCTCCCAAAAAATACCGACAACAGTTTGTTGAGGAAGAAAATTAAGCCAATAAAAAAGACACCGAAGTGTCTTTTTTTTTATATTGAAATTAAACCTAACGCACAATCCCACGTGTTGATTTCTCTAAAGAATCAATCAACAGTTGGGCTTCTGGCACATTATCTAAAACTTCATTACGAATCTGTGCAATGGCCTGTTCACTGGTCAAACCTGATTTATAAATCAATTTATAGGCTGTTCTTAAACCCTGAATCGTATCCCGTGACCAGCCCTTACGTCGCATTCCTTCAATGTTCAGACCATGTGCATGTGCTGGATTACCAGAAGCCAGTACATAAGCTGGCACATCTTTAAGAATGAGTGCAGCGCCACCAATCATGCTATATGAATCAATACGGCAGAATTGATGAACGCCTGCATTCCCACCAACAATCACATGGTTACCGACATTCACATGCCCTGCAATACCAACATTATTGGCAAAAATGTTATGGTCCCCAATCATACAATCATGGGCGATGTGGGTATTCACCATCAACAGGTTATGACTACCAATTTTGGTCAAGCTCTGATCCTGTACCGTACCCCGATGCAAGGTACAATGTTCACGAATGGAGTTGTGATCGCCAATTTCCAGCCAAGTTTCCTCACCCTTATATTTTAAATCCTGACAAATTTCTCCAATGCTAGAAAACTGGAAAATATCGTTGTTTTTACCAATTCGTGTAAAACCACCAATGACCACATGCGAATGTAACTTTGTACCAGTATCAATACTGACATTTGGCCCAACCACACAATATGGGCCAATCTGTACGTCAGAGGCAATTTTTGCAGACGGGTCAATTATTGCTGTAGGATGTATTAAATTTTGACTAGTCATGTCTGCTCAATTTTTTGGTGGGAAATCATGATCTCGGCTGTTGCAGCAACAATACCGTCAACACTGGCAGTACAATTGTACTTGTAAATACCCCGTTTTTGCATCACAAGTTCAGATTTTAAGATAAGCTGGTCACCTGCAACAACCTGTTTCTTAAATCTTATTTTTTCCGCACCAGCAAAAAGAAACAAGGAACCCTCACTCGGCTTCTGATTGGTCAAAACAAAACCCAATATACCTGAAACCTGGGCAAGCGCTTCAATGATGAGTACACCAGGCATAATTGGGTAGGTTGGGAAATGCCCCTGCAAGAACTCTTCATTGATAGATACGTTTTTATAACCGACAATACTGTTCTCAGTGACTCCCGTAACTCGATCAACTAACAGGAAAGGATAACGATGCGGTAAATATTCACGAATGGTAAGAATATGCATCGGTAATTCAGGCATTGTAAATGCTGGAAATGTTGACTCGGTCATAATAAATTATTTACGTAACTTAAGGGTTGATTCAAGCGACTCTAATTGAGCCTGTATATAATCAAGCCTTTTGGTGATCTGGGTCAATGGCACATCTGCTAATTGTCTAAGGCGTACCACAGTTCTTTTCCAGTGACTATTTTCAAACAGTCCAATTCCCGAAGAAAAGATTCCCGCCTCAGAAATACTTTTTGTGACCATTGACATTCCAGTAAGCGTCACATTATCCGCAATATTTAAATGCCCTGCAACTGCACTGCCACCACCGATAATACAGTTTTTGCCAATTCGGACACTTCCAGCAATTGCTGTGTTTGCAGCGATGGCTGTATGTTGACCAATTTGAACGTTATGCGCGATTTGCACAAGGTTATCAATAATGACACCATCTTCCAGAATAGTATCATCCAAGGCACCACGGTCAATGCTGCAATTTGAACCAACACGCACATCATTACCAATCTGAACCGAACCCAGTTGTGCAATGCGATGCCATTTCCCCTGATAAGGTGCAAAGCCAAACCCTTCTGAACCTATCACTGTATTGGCATGGATACGGATACGGTTCTTAAGCTTGGCAGCCCCTGTAATGGTGACATGTGCATCAATAAAACAGTCCTTGCCAATTTCAACCTGATCATCAATAAAGGCATGGGCCTGAATAATGGTATTGCTGCCCACCACACAATTTTCACCAATCACCACATAATGACCAATATAAGCATCATCAGCAATGATGGCTGAGGGATGGATTTTAGCAGTACTTGAAATTCCCCTTTGGATAATTTTCTTTTCAAATATATGGGTCAAAGTCGCAAACGCGAGATAAGGATTATCAACGACAATAAAGTTATTTTTTGAGGAAAGCTGTTGCTTGAGCGCTTCGGTGACAATGTAGGCACCCGCCTGACTTGCTTCTGCTTGCGATAGGTACTTATCCCCATTCACAAAACAGATATGCTGATTTTGTGCCTGTTCTAAACTCGCTAAATTAAAAATCTGGAAATCTTTTTCACCAAAATACTCACCTTTGACAAGGTGAGCAATTTCTTCTAAACGATAACTACGTCTATTCATTGATTATTTCATTGCATTAACCTTTTGAATCATTTTATCAGTTAAATCATACTGAGCGTCAGAGGCAATCGTAGAATTTTTATTTAAAATAAAATCCAAGTTATTTTCTTTTCTTAATTGTTCAGCGGCCTGTTTCACACGACTCTCAAAATTTGTATTCATCGTTTGCAAAGTCGTCTGTACTTTGGTCTGTAGACCTTGTTGAGTCGTATTAAACTCATTGACCTTGGCCTGATACTGGCCACTTAATTTCTGTAAATCGGCCTGATTAGCGGACTGGGCTTTTTGCTGTAAGCTTTCAATCTCTTTACCTAACTGTTCCAGTTTAGCTGAAGTCGGTTTAACTGATTGACCCAGGCTGTCATTTTGCTGTTTTAAATAGGTACTACTTTCAACGACCTTAGCCAGGTCCACAACACCTATACCGCCCGCATTTGCAACTGCTGAAACCGTTAATCCTAAACCTAACATAAGCATTGTTAATGTTTTCATTATTACATCCCTTATCTGTTTTGCAGAGTTCAAACTGAGGTCGTACTTAGAATGTACGACCAATTTCAAATTGGATTGATTTGGTATCATCGCCTTTCTTGTCATTCAATGGGAATGCATAACTCAACGATAATGGACCAATCATGGTAATCCATGTAAAACCAGCCCCTACACTGTAACGCATATTGTCAAAATCAAACTTATAGTTATCTTTGCAATATTGTTTCATATTTACTGCTGTACCAACGACCAAATCCGAACCGTTTGGTACATCACATTGAGTATCGAATACTTGTGCACCTTCGGCAAACAGGACTGGTCGAACTTGTCGAGTCCAATCACCCTTAAATGGTAATGGAATTGCCAATTCGGTACCAAACTGCACCAATGCGTTACCACCCACTTCCTCTTTTGATAAGTCATCTTTACCCATTTCCTGGAAAATAACACTTGGATATTTAGGTCCCAGTGAGCTGTTATCATAACCACGAACCGATCCATAACCACCTGCATAGAAGTTCTTATAGAATGGCAAGTCGTTACCATAGCCCAGCTTGCCATAACCGCGCAGTACAAATCCGCCCCATAATGGCATAAATGCCTGAGCATCATAAGTAAGTTTTTGGTAATCCACATCACTGCCTGGAATACCCACCTCAAGACCTACACGATGTGACATACCTGAGGTTGGGAAAATTGGTCTGTTCAAGGTATTGTATGACCAGCCCAAATTTAAGGTATAGGTCAGGAACTCACCTTCAAAGGCACTATCGTATGTATCATAACCGCCAATACATTTTGGTTGCCCATTTTGATCCAAGATAAGTTTGTTATCAGAATCCATTTCGTATTCTTTGCTTTTACAGCGTACAGATGAACCTGTTGCCTTACCACCATTTGCCAACAAATAGTCACGAATATAGGTTGAAACGCTTGGACCCGTTCTAACCTTGGTTTGGTCAATCCCAATAGACGCACTTAAACTTTGGTTTTCATCAATCGGATAACCGAAACTTAAACTTCCACCAACACTGTCAGTGACATAGTTATTGACGTTATAGTCTTTGTTTAACTTGGTTTTACGATAATAAACGTTGTAGCCGCGGCTCACACCATCAATGGTAAAGTATGGGTCAGTCACACTGAGATTATAGTAATCCTGTGTTTCTGAACGGGACAAGTCAATCGCAACACGATTGCCTGTTCCCATAAAGTTGGTTTGACTGAGTCCAGCCTGGAATGTCACACCACCATTTTGAGAATAACCAACCGCAAGTGTGGTTGTGCCAGAGTGCTGCTCCTCAACATTGACATTCAAGTCAACCTGGTCAGGTGAGTTTGGTACACGAACAGGCTTGACGTCAACCGTTTTAAAGAAGCCTGTACGTTCCAGACGCACCTTGGACAAGTCAATTTTTTCATTACTTGCCAATGCGCCTTCCATTTGACGCATTTCACGACGTAACACTTCATCAGCTGTTTTGCTATTACCTGTAAAGTTAATACGACGTACAGTGACTTGCTGACCTGGGTTGATATAGTAATTGAGGTTGACAATACCTGTCTGATTGTTAATCTCAGGTACGATGTTTACCTCAGCATAGTAATAGCCGGCATTACCATATTTACGGAGCAATAGTTGCTTAACCGCGTTTACTTTTTCTTGTGAATAGGTCTCACCATCTTTATACAGCTTAAGCAGCTGCAATTCTTCTGGCTTATATAATGCATCGCCGAGGAACTTGGTTTCGCCGAACTTGAACTGGCTACCCTCATCAACTGAAACCTCAATGAAGATATGCTTTTTATCTTCACTGATATTGAGTTGAGAGTTAATGATATTAAAATTGATATAACCCTTGTTCAAATACAGCGCACGCAAGGCTTCCAGGCTTGCCGCCATTTTCTCACGTGCATAGCGGTCATTACGGGTCACCACAGAGGCCCAGCCACTTTCCTTAACGGCAAATACCTGCTTGATATCACTGTCACTAAAAACAGTATTACCAATAATATTAATGTCAAAAACTTTTGCAGCCGTACCTTCATTAAAGTTTAGCTTCAACTCAACGCGGTTGTTTGGACGAGCAACCGTTTCCACAGTCACATCGGCATCATAACGACCCTGCTGGGTATATTGCTGTTCCAGCTCGGTTTCAATGGTTTGCAGGGCTGATTTCTTAAAAACTTCACCCTCAGCAATACCCATCTTCTTTAAGCCCTGTTCTAAAGCTTCTTTTGGAATGAGTTTATTACCCTTGAATTCAAGCTTGGAAATGACTGGACGTTCAACAACCTTAAAAACCAGAATGTCTTTTTCTTTATAAGCCTTGATATCATCAAACAAGCCTGAAGCATATAGGGTACGGATTGCCTCGGCGATCACTGGATCACTTACTCTATCGCCACTATTTATTGGTAACATCGAATAAATACTTGCAGGTGTTAAACGCACTAGGCCATCAATTCGTATATCTCGTGCAAGAAACTCATCTGCTGCGTATGCTTGTTGTACCACTGCCATCGCACTAACCAGTGCCAAAGGCATTAATAAATGTGTGTGACGCATGCCCATATATTTTCCAGTAAGTTAAATTCCATTTGCGTTTTTATAAACGCATGAAGTCGTTAAATAAAGCCAAAAGCATCATGCTACCGAGCAGTACCATACCAACTTTTAGACCAAATATCTGTATTTGTTCAGAAACAGGTTTGCCACGAATGGCTTCAATAAAGTAATAAACCAAATGCCCACCATCCAGCATTGGAATTGGAAGCAAATTGAGAATACCCAGACTGACACTCATCAAGGCCATAAATGAGATAAAGGTCTGCCATCCCATTTCGGCGCTTTGTCCAGCCACTTTGGCAATGGTAATTGGCCCTGACAAATTATCCAGTCCAATCAAGCCACGCACCATCTTGATGATTGAGTTAAAGATCATGCCTGAAAGCTGTGTGGTTTTATCTACCGCAACACCCAACGCTTCGATCGGTGAATACTGAATGGTTTGTTTGTATTCAGCAGGAATGGTGATCTTGCCCGCGTCACTTTTCACCCCCAGCACACCTGTGATATTGCCCATATTGTCACGTTGACCTTGTGGCATCACCTGCAAATGCAGCAGTTGTCCCTGACGCATCACATCAATATTCAAAAGTTTTTCAGGTGAATTCTGAACCACATCAACCACATCAAACCAGTCTTTCATGACAACATTGTCAATTGCAACGATACGATCACCGACTTTCATTCCCTGACGTGAAGCAGCACCATCTGCACTCAACTCTTTCACGGTTGCGGGAATGACTGGACGATAAGGCAAGAAGCCCAATACATCCAAAGGTGACTGGCTTTGATCCTTAAGGAAATCCTTGATTGGTAAACTAAACTGCTTTTCAGTACCTGCACGATCAACAATAATGGAAACTTGCCCTGTCTCTCCCACACGATTGACCAAGGTATAATTAAGTTTTTCCCATGTTGGCGTTGTTTGACCATCAACTGCCAGAATTTTGTCACCCACTTGCAAATCAACCAACGCTGCGGGAGTATTGGGCATAATCTTGCCAATACGGGTATTCAACTGTTCCTGGGCTGGTAAAAATAAAATCCAGAACAATAACACCGCAAAAATAAGATTGATCAATGGACCCGCCGCAACGATGGCAATACGCTTCCACGGAGACTGACGGTTAAAGGCGTAAGGCAGGTCCTTTTCAGCCACATTGCCCTCACGCTCGTCCAGCATTTTGACATAACCACCAAGTGGCAAAGCAGAAAGCTGATATTGGATTCCAGATTTTTTAGACTGCCATTTCAGCAAGGTTGGGCCAAAACCAATGGAATAAACCAAGACTTTGACACCTAATTTACGCGCCACCCAATAATGGCCAAACTCATGAATTGCAATCAGTGGACCAAGTAATAAAATCGCTGCAACAATCATAAATAGTGCATTCATACGATTTAGCCCCCTATATCCACAATATACTTCTCTGCAACCTGTCTAGCGATCATATCAGTCTGTAAAATGATGTCTATGTTTTCTGCTTTGGCATTTTGTACAACTTGCAAAGTGTTCTCGACAATTTGCGCAATCTCAGTAAAGCGAATTTTTTGCTGCAAAAATGCAGCAACTGCAACTTCATTTGCTGCATTTAATACTGTAGGCGCCAAACCACCTGCCCGCATCGCCTGACGAGCCAAGTCCAATGCTTGAAACTTGAAAATATCAGGTTGCTGAAAATTCAATTGAGCAGTCTCAAACAAGTTTAACGCAGGAACATCTGTTGCCAGGCGTTTAGGCCAGGCCAATGCATGTGCAATTGGTGTGCACATATCAGGGTTACCCATTTGTGCCAAAGTTGATCCATCCACATATTGCACCATGGAATGAATAATACTTTGTGGATGAACCACGACTGTAACAAAATGTTCTGATATTGAAAACAAATGACACGCTTCAATCAATTCCAGTCCTTTATTCATTAAAGTCGCAGAATCAACCGAAATCTTTTGACCCATAGACCAGTTTGGATGCTTACACGCCTGTTGTGGTGTTACATCATGCAATTGTTCTAATGAATGGTTGAGAAATGGCCCACCAGACGCTGTCAGTAAAATTCGGGAAACACCCAACTGGGGCTGGCCTGTCCTTTCAGCATTTAGATAGTCATGCGGCAAGGACTGGAAAATCGCATTATGTTCAGAATCAACGGGTAGTAACAGTGCATTATGCTTACGGGCAGCCTGCATCATGATGTCGCCAGACATGACCAAAGATTCTTTATTGGCAAGCAAGACACGCTTACCTGCCTTGACTGCGGCAAGAGTTGGCAACAAACCTGCCGCACCAACAATAGCAGCCATGACGATATCAACATCGGCATGCTCAGCAATAGTGATTAAGCCCGCTTCATCAGTCAAAATTTCGATATGTTTTAAGTTTTCTTGATTTAAACGTTGTTGCAACTCAAATGCTTTTTCATTCGGCACCACAACAATTTTGGGATGGTATTTTTTACAAATTTCTAAAAGTTCATCCAAACGGCTATATGCAGAAACTGCAAATACGGTGTAATCGTCTGGATGCTGTTCCAATACTTTTAAAGTACTTTTTCCAATTGAACCCGTTACACCCAATATGCAAACAGCTTGAGTCATTTAAAGATCTACACCAATCAGTTTTAAAATATATATACCCGTAGCAAAAATAGGTGCTGCCGCAAGCAGTGAATCAATACGGTCCAGCACACCACCATGACCTGGCAACACACGGCCAGAATCCTTAATCCCTGCACGACGCTTGATCATGGATTCAAACAGGTCACCCAGCACTGATGCAAACACGGTAATGACTGAAAGAATCAGGAATAAAATAAGCTGCAATGCGGTTAAATTTAAATAGGAATATTGTACAACCAGCATAATAATCACTGTTGTGGCGATACCACCGTATAAACCTTCAACGGATTTATTTGGACTGACTTTCGGGGCAAGTTTCTTTTTACCAAACTTACGGCCAACAAAGTAGGCACCGCTGTCAGCGCCCCAAACCAATAGAAATAAATACATCAGCCACCACGGTGAGCTATGCCATACAGCATAAATTGCAGTAACAGCGGCTGAAATTAAAACAAACCCAATCAAGTGAAGTGAAACGTTGTACCAGTTATCAGCATCGGGGAAATTTTTAATCCAGTAAATGCTCACCAGCCAGGTAAGAATGGATGCAACCCAAAGCAGTAAGGCAATATCATTAAAAAACAATGCCAGTGTTGATACCAGTGCAACACAACCACCATATACCCAGGCTTTAGGTTTTGAGACAATCGCCGACGCCTGTGGCATCAATTTAGACCACTCGTAGCCTGCAACCCCTGCCGCTAAAATCATAAGCATGAACATTGGATAATGTGATTGCGTTGCAAACATGCAACTTAAAACAACTGCAACTAATACCAATGCGGTAATTATCCGCTCTAACATTATTAATTCTCTATTTTCACTTGTTGAATCTGTTCGGATGTCTTGCCAAAACGTCGCTCACGCCCTGAAAAAACACGAAATGCGTAATCCAATTCTTCGACCGTAAACTCTGGCCATAAAGTTTCTGTAAAGTACAATTCTGCATATGCAGCTTGCCACAATAAGAAATTTGAAAGGCGATAATCTCCCCCTGTACGAATTAATAAATCCACAGCAGGCAGGTCATTTAGACTGACATATTTATCAAATAAATCAACATTTATATGGTTTGTTTGAACTTTCCCAGCAAGAACATCCTGAGCAATACATTTTGCAGCATTCGCCATGTCCCACATGCCACCATAGCTAATCGCAATAGTTAAGGTCATGGAATCAAAGGCGGCTGTTTTTTTTTCTGCATATTGCATCAAATCCCTTAAATGACCTGAGAGACGTGATCGGTCACCAATGAAACGTAGAGCAATATTAAATTTTTCCATACGAGGAAGTTGCTCATGAATCGTATCTTCTAACAACTTCATGAGTAAATCGACTTCATACTGTGGTCGATTCCAGTTTTCACTTGAAAATGCAAAAACCGTTAATGCTTTTACGCCGACACTTTTACAATGCTCAACAATGGGGTCAAGGATATTTTTGCCTTCACGGTGCCCATCGCCTTTTTGCATCTGATTTTTTTTGGCAAAACGATTGTTGCCATCCATAATGATGGCAACATGCTGGGGAAGAAGCTGTTCTTCTTGTGAGGTCATATAATTAGACCTTCATCAATTCTGCTTCTTTGGCTGCAAGACGTTTGTCCACTTCCGCAACAAACTTGTCAGTGATTTTCTGAATATCTTCACCTGCACGGCGCTCATCATCTTCAGAAATTTCTTTTTCTTTCAGTAGGGCCTTAATGTCACCTAAAACATCACGACGGATGTTACGGATGGCAACCTTGGCATTCTCCGCTTCTGAACGGGCAACTTTCTGCATGTCACGGCGGGTTTCTTCTGTTAAGGCAGCCAACGGCACACGAATAGAGTCAGTGGTAATCGGGTTTAAGCCCAAGTCACTTTCGCGGATTGCCTTATCAATCGCAGACACCATGTTACGTTCAAATGGCTGAACAATTAAGGTACGTGAATCTTCAACACCCACGTTCGCCACCTGATTCAATGGAACATCTGAACCATAGTAAGGAACCATCACGCCATTTAAGATAGATGGATGAGCACGTCCAGTACGAACTTTTGCAAAACCCTGTTCCAAAGACTCAAGGGTTTTCTGCATGCGCTGTTCGCTGTCTTTTTTGAGATCGTTAATCATATGATCTTCCTTACTTATTCCTGAGGTATTACAAAATATTTAACGTAGTATAAAGCGCTTTATGGTTCACGTATATTAATTCGTAACGTGAGTTCCCTCTTTTTCACCCATCACAACAGAAAGCAATGCACCAGACTTGTTCATATCGAACACCTGCAATGGCACATTGTGGTCACGGCATAGGCAGATTGCAGTTAAATCCATCACACCAAGTTTCTCATCCAAAACCTGATCGAAAGTTAAATTGTCATATTTAACTGCATCTTCATATTTACTTGGGTCTTTGTTATAAACGCCATCAACCTTGGTTGCTTTCAGGATCAAGTTTGCTTCAATTTCGATACCACGTAAGCAAGCTGCGGTATCTGTGGTAAAAAATGGATTACCTGTACCCGCAACAAACACACATACTTCGCCCTGACTTAAATGGCGAATCGCGTCACGACTAGAATAGGACTCGACTACCGTACCAATTGACAAAGCAGACATCAAACGGGTTTTGATATTACGGCGCACCAATGCATCACGCATCGCTAAACCATTCATCACCGTCGCCAACATGCCCATTTGGTCACCTGTTACACGACCAACCAGACCATCTTTCTGCAACTGGCTACCACGGTATAAGTTACCACCACCAACAACGATACCCACCTGCACACCCAAGCCAACCAGATGGGCAATCGAAAGTGACATTTGGTCCAGTACCTGGGCATCAATACCCATATCTTTATTTCCAGCTAAAGCCTCACCAGAAAGCTTGAGCAAAATTCGTGCATAACGTGGATTCTTAGAAGCTGACATACCTTTACTCCAAACCGATCAATCTCAAAATTTTCTTTATATCTTGTGTTAAGCAGATTTAACCTGAATTAACTTTGCAAATAAATCGTATTCATCTGCATCAGTAATTTCGACTTCAAGCAGGTCACCTGCCTTAATCACGCTTTTATCAATATCTTCAACAAATACATTGCCATCAATTTCTGGTGCATCTGCATAAGAACGGGCAACCGCAACTGGGAATTCTTCTTCCAGGCTATCAACGAGCACTGTCATCGTTTGACCAATACGCTTTTGCAGTTTTGCCGCTGAAATTTCCTGCTGAACTTCCATGAAACGCTCATAACGCTCTTGCTTGATTTCTTCAGGCACATGGTCTGGAAGATCATTGGCTGTCGCTCCCTCTACAGGTGAATAGGTAAAGCAACCGACACGGTCAAGCTGTGCCTCTTTCAACCAATCCAACAGTATTTGGAAATCTTCTTCAGTTTCACCAGGGAAACCCACAACAAAAGTTGAACGAATCACCAATTCAGGGCATTTTTCCCGCCACAATTTAAGGCGTTCCAAGGTGTTTTCACTGTGGGCTGGTCGCTTCATCAATTTTAAGATGCGCGGACTGGCATGTTGAAAAGGGATATCCAAATAAGGCAGGATTTTACCTTGCCCCATCAGGTCAATGACTGCATCTACATGTGGGTAAGGATAGACATAATGTAAACGCACCCAAATACCAAGCTGACCAAGTGCTTCACACATATCATAGAATTTGGTTTTAACAGGCTGGCCATTCCAGAAATCCAGCTTATATTTGGTGTCCACACCATACGCAGAGGTATCCTGGGAAATCACCAGAACCTCTTTTACACCCGCACGTTTCAATGCTGCCGCTTCATCCAATACTTTCCCTACTGGACGAGAAACAAGGTCTCCACGCATGCTTGGGATGATGCAGAATGTACAGCGGTGGTTACAGCCTTCGGATATTTTGAGATAAGCATAATGCTTCGGTGTTAAACGCACACCCTGCTCTGGAACTAGATCAATAAACGGGTTGTGCTTTGGTGGTGCAGGCACATACTCATGCACTGCCTCCATCACGTCCTGATAGGCTGCCGCACCTGTCACTTTCAGTACATTTGGGTGCATTTGGCGGATTTTATCTTCATCTTTGCCCAAACAGCCCGTGACGATCACACGACCATTCTCACTCATGGCCTCACCAATCGCATCCAGCGACTCTTGTACCGCAGACTCAATAAAACCACAGGTATTAACAACAACCAGGTCCGCACCGTTATAATCTGATGCCACTTGATAACCTTCAGTTTTTAACTGGGTTAAAATTCGTTCAGAATCTACCAATGCCTTAGGACAACCTAAAGATACAAAACCGACTTTGGGGGTCTTCATGAATCTGCGCTCCACTTGAATCGGCGTATTGTATGACTTTTCGAGTGATAAAAACAGGTGGGGATTGCACAGTTTAATCAATGCACCAAAATACAACCAATATTTTAAATAAAATCCTACATTGCACCAATTTAGAACATTATAAAATCCACATAAAACCGTACCTATGTGAAAAATACAGCATAAACGTCATATCTTTTAACTAAGTTGTTGAAATTTAGCCTATCAAAAGTTGGCTTACATTTTGCATTACATAAACCTTAGACATGAATGGCTATTCACTTATACATATATTTATTGCGCCATTTTAATACAGGACGATTCACAAATGGATCAACACCACACTATCGACTATCGACTCCTAGTAGATAATTTAACGACTGCCATTTTATTGGTCGATAGTAGGCTTAATATTTTTTATTTGAACTCCGCTTGTGAAGCGTTATTTGATGTCAGCTTACTACGTGCATCAGGTCAGCCTATCCTAAATTTACTGCATGCCCACGATGATACCTTTAATACTCACGAAGCTTTACTCAACACATTAGAAAGTGGACAGCATTACACACGTCGTGAAGCGGTAATCAATGTAAATTTCAAACCGATTCATGTGGATTATACAGTTTCACAGCTTAATACAGGAAAGAGCTACCATCCCCTGTTATTGATTGAGCTGAACCCAATTGATCGGATGCTAAAAATTTCCAAGGAAGAAAATCTGGTTCAGCAGCATCAGGTTGCCCGCCAACTAGTTCGCGGCGTGGCACATGAAATTAAAAATCCTTTAGCGGGCATTCGTGGTGCAACACAATTACTTGCTCGCAGCTTAAATGATGAAAGCTATCGTGAGTTTACCGACATTATTATTAGTGAAGTAGATCGCTTAACCAATCTGGCAGATACTATGCTTGGCTCACGTCAGTTACCGAGCTATGAGCTGGTCAATGTGCATGAACCACTGGAACGCGTTCGTTCACTTATCGTCAACCAGACCAAGAAAAAAATTAAGATCACCCGCGATTATGACCTTTCCCTGCCTGATGTAATGGCTGACCGTGATCAACTGATTCAGGTCATGCTGAATATCAGCGTAAATGCTGTGCAAGCAATGACTGAAAATAAAGATTTTTTTGTCGATTCAGAACCAGAGCTGATTTTAAGAACGCGCATTCAACGCTTAGTCACAATTAACGGTGTTCTGAATCGCTCATCGATAAGAATTGATATTGAAGACAATGGACCAGGTGTTCCAGAAAGCATATTAGAGTCTGTATTTTACCCTCTTGTGACTGGGCGGGCAAAGGGAACAGGGCTTGGCCTCAGTATCGCGCAAAACATCATGCATCAACACAACGGAATGATCGAGTGTCAATCCGTTCCAGGAAAAACCATATTTAGCTTATATCTACCTTGGGAGTCAGACCGTGTCACGAAATAAAATTTGGGTAATTGATGATGATCGTGCCATGCGCTGGGTACTCGAAAAGACTTTTAAAGAAGAAGGTTTTGACGTTACCAATTTTGAAGAAGCACAAACAGCGCTGGAACGTTTACATGATGATGCCCCTGATGTCATTTTGACTGATATTCGCATGCCTGGAATTGATGGTTTAACTTTTCTGTCTAAAGTAAAGAATACCCATCCTGACCTGCCTGTGATTATCATGACTGCCCACTCTGATTTGGAGTCAGCGGTATCAAGTTACCAGACTGGTGCTTTTGAGTACCTGCCAAAGCCTTTTGATATTGATGAGGCACTGGCATTGGTCAATCGTGCCATTTTGCATATCACCAAGCTTCAACAGCAGGAAGCCAGCAAAGCGGCGGCGGCTGCACCATTAAAATCCACTGAGATTATCGGTGAATCACCTGCAATGCAGGAAGTGTTCCGTGCCATTGGACGTTTATCACAATCGCATATTACTGTATTGATTAATGGTGAATCTGGTACAGGCAAAGAGCTGGTGGCCCATGCACTGCACAAACATTCGCCTCGCCGTGCCAAACCTTTTATTGCGCTGAATATGGCTGCCATTCCAAAAGACTTGATTGAAACCGAGTTGTTTGGTCACGAAAAAGGTGCATTTACAGGTGCAAACACCCAGCATCAAGGACGTTTTGAACAAGCCAATGGCGGTACATTATTCCTGGATGAAATTGGTGATATGCCATTTGAAACCCAGACACGTCTACTCCGTGTGCTTGCGGATGGTGAATTCTATCGTGTTGGTGGACATATTCCAGTAAAAGTAGATGTGCGCATTGTGGCGGCAACCCATCAGGACCTGGAAAAGCTGGTTAATGAAGGACGTTTCCGCGAAGACTTGTATCATCGTCTCAACGTAATCCGTATTCACATTCCTAAACTTGCCCATCGTAGTGAAGACATTCCAATGCTGGCACAGCACTTTCTGGCACGTGCAGGCAAGGAACTCGGGGTAAGTCCAAAAATCCTACGCACTGAAACAACGGATTATATGCAACAGCTACCGTGGCCAGGCAACGTTCGTCAGCTAGAAAATACCTGTCGCTGGCTGACAGTGATGATCACGGGTCGTGAGGTTTATCCTGAAGATTTACCTGCTGAGCTTAAGCAAGTCTCCATCCAGAAAGCCACAAGTGATGCCGTGCAGCCAACAGCGGCCAGCCCAGCATTGGCTGAACGAATTGCAGTGCATCATTGGGATGAGTTGTTGGGTCAATGGGCAATTCAAAAGCTCAAAAATGGGGAAATGAAAATTCTGGATATCGCAACACCGATGTTTGAACGCACATTGATTAATGCCGCACTCCAACAAACACGTGGACGTAAACGTCATGCTGCTGAGCTTTTGGGTTGGGGACGCAATACCCTAACACGTAAACTCAAGGAGCTTGGCATGGATTCATCTGAAGATGATGATGACGAGGAAATTCGTTCAGCCTAAAAGACTAAGCCATTAAAAAAGCGAGCAAATCATGTCTCGCTTTTTTATTATCAGGAGGATTTGCAACACTCATCAACTTCATAGCCATACAATGTATATGGTTTTTGCTATAATACAAATCACTCAACCCACTTCTCTTGAATATAATGACTGATATTTGTTACCCAAGTTGCGAACAGCCTCAAACTCGCCGTGGACAGGAACGTCGTCTTGCCTTGCTCATTTGTGCAACCGATTTATTTCTGGAACGTGGTTATGATGCTGTTTCTCTGGATGATATTGTCAATCATGCGGGTGGATCAAAAACGTCTATATATAAATATTTCGGCAATAAAGAAGGCTAGTTTACCGCCATTTGTGATTATCGGCGAGAAGTTTTTTTCAAAGGGGTTTGCGTACCCTATATTCCAGAAAAGATTGATCTCAAAAACTATTTAAACCAGACCTTGATTCGTTTTTATCAACATATCATAAAGCCCGAGAACATTGCCTTTATGCGTCTGTTCACAGAGCAAACTCAAAAAGATATACAATTAGCGCACTATTTTTATGACCAATGTGCTTTAAATATACAGAATACGATTGCATTTGCTTTAGGTCAGGCAAACGACCTCAATGCAATATACTGCTCTAACCCCCATTTCTCCGCCATGATGTATTTCGGAATTTTACGTGATGTGGAATGGCGACTTTTAATGGGTTTAGAAGTATCAGCAAATGACGCTGAAATAACTGATTATATTAATTATTCCGTTGATTTATTCTTAAAAGCTCATCAAAAAGTCTAATTCTTTTGCATTTTCCTGCGCGTATAGTATAGTAGTCAATTCCTTTTTACCCACCACTCGTCAAACAACAATTAATTATTGTTTTTATTCAATAATTAATTTTGGGAGTAGCTATGGCGCTTCGGCATTTCCTGACTTTACGTGACCTATCCTCATTAGAACTGCAACGCATTTTAGATCGTGCGCAAGAACTCAAGCGTATGCAGCACAGCAATACGGTATATCAACCTTTTGTTGGTAAAGTTTTAGGAATGATTTTTGAAAAGTCGAGTACACGTACCCGTATTTCTTTTGAAGCAGGCATCTGCCAGTTTGGGGGTAATGCGATTTTTCTTTCGCCACGTGACACCCAACTGGGTCGCGGTGAGCCAATTGAAGATTCTGCCCGCGTAATATCAAGCATGCTTGATATTGTGATGATCCGTACTTTTGGGCATGACATCGTAGAGCGTTTTGCTTCTTATTCTAAAGTACCTGTCATTAACGGTCTTACGGATGATCACCACCCTTGCCAGTTACTTGCTGATTTACAAACCTATCAGGAACATCGTGGCAGTATTGCAGGCAAGACAGTAGCCTGGATTGGTGACGGTAACAATATGTGCAACTCTTATGTTGAAGCGGCACATCTGATGGGTTTTAAACTCAAGATCGCCTCTCCTGAAAGTTATGAGCCAAAACCTGAGTTTCTTGCCGAGTTTGCTGACTGTGTAGAAGTGTTCAATAAAGCTGAGGATGCTGCGGTTAATGCTGACCTGATCGTAACTGATGTTTGGGCAAGCATGGGGCAAGAAGAAGAACAAAAGCTTCGTGAAAAAGCATTTGCTGATTTCCAAGTGAATGAAAAATTAATGGATCTGGCTCATCCAGATTGTTTATTTATGCATTGCTTACCCGCACACCGCGGCGAAGAAATTTCTGAACACATGCTGGACCATAAAAATGCAGTGGTCTGGGATGAAGCGGAAAATCGTTTGCATGCTCAAAAGGCATTGATGGAATTCCTGCTCAATGAGAATTTAAACAAAGACTAAATACAAAAAACAGCATCCTCATGATGCTGTTTTTATTTATCCAATCTAAATTGAACACTGAAATAAAAACACTTATAGTAAAGCCAGCATTTTAAAAATAAGTTTCTCATATCATGAGAACTTCAATCATTGTATAGCGAACCTTATGACTTCACTCGAACAAGCTTTATCTCAGATACCGGGTTTTTCTTTGGTGCATGAGCACCTGTTTAGCTCTGCCCAACCCTCAGTTGAGCAGTTGCAGCAGATTAAAGAATATGGTTGTAGTACAGTCATTAACCTTGCGACGAGTAAGTCTGAAAATCACTTATCCCAACAGGATCAAATTTGTCTGGGTTTGGGGCTAAACTATATTCATATCCCCATTGACTGGGATATTCCCTGCTCAGAACAGTGTCTTTTTATTTTGGATTTAATTGACCATCTGGTTCAAAATAAAATTGTCTGGTTACATTGTGCCCAGAATATGCGTGTCAGTTGCTTGATGTATTTATATCGGCAGTTTTATATGAATATTGAATTACCTATTGCCCAAGAGTTGCTTCATCAAATCTGGGAACCGAATGAGACCTGGACAGGCCTGATTCACAGCATTAGCTTACAACTGCAAGGTCGTAAAGCAACACAGGAATTACAGCAGTCATTGATCAATGCAGATCATTTTGCCTGATGGGAAACAAGCACTGTCGCCGTTGCCAGAATGCCTTCCTGACGGCCAGTAAAACCTAGTTTTTCAGTTGTGGTCGCCTTAATACTAATTTGTGTAACATCCACATTCATGACATCTGCGATGCTTTGACGCATCTCCAGATTATGTTTGGCAAGTTTTGGCCGTTCGCAGGCCACAGTAATGTCAGCATTATTGAGATGATAACCACGATCTAAAATCAACTGATATACATGCTTAAGCAATACCCGACTATCTGCACCCTTATATTCTGGGTCAGTGTCAGGGAAATACTGCCCTATATCCCCTAAAGCCAATGCGCCCAATAATGCATCACACAATGCATGCAGCACCACATCTCCATCAGAATGGGCTTTTAAACCATGTGCGTGGGGAATCTGAATACCCGCCAAGGTAACAAAGCTGCCTTCTTCAAAAGCATGTACATCCATTCCCTGTCCAATACGAATGTGAGCAACCATATGATTTTCCTTTTACAATATACTGAACAAATCTTGTATTCTGGCTTTCTATTTCGCTATAGTACATTGAGCAAATTAGACTGAAAGTATGCGTCATTATGCTGTTTAATACGGTAAGAAATCAATTAAAGAACGTCGGTTATATCATCACATTGAGTTGTTTTTGCTCAACATTTACATTTGCGAAATCAATCGATTGCTCAGATCGTACACTTGACCTTAAAAAGATATGTTCCAAGCAATATGATGAACAGCGAATTAAACTCAACAATAAGTTTTTAACTGCTTATTTGGTGACCGATGCCCCCTTACAGCTATTACATGATACCCAGAGATTATGGTTAAAACAGTTACAGCAATGCAAATCTAAAACCTGCTATCAACAACAGTTTGAATTGCGTTTGGATGACCTGAATTTTTATACCTCAATGAACCAGACGCTAACCCAGCATTATCTAAAATATGAACAGGGAAAATTAGCCGCTCAACCCATTCATTTACAGATTCATCAACTGGATAAAGACAAGCTTAAAATTGAGGGTATTGCTTATCGCAACCCAAACAATCGACTGGAAACCCAAATAATGTCATTGCTTGCCTACAGTACACCTGAACAAAAAAATCAGATCACTGATAATGAAAAGAAATGCCAATATCAGTTTGATTTTCAAAAGGCCTTACTGATTGTCAAAACAGATCAAAAAGGCTGCGAACGTTTTACAGGCATCTACCGTTTATATGACTAAACTTGAATGATTGAATTTCAAAAGCCGATGTTTTTATACATCGGCTTTTATTCTTTAATAGGCAGAGGTAACGCCTGTAATTCCTGCACCGATGACAACAATATGAGGCATAGTAAACTCCTTGAAATGCAAGGAATTTCATAATAAGCAATATATAGCAATTAGCAAAATATAAGCTACACTTGGATTTATTTGAGACTTCACTCATGCCTAAAATATATTCTGTAGATTTACGTGAAAAAGTCATGAAACATTATCATGATACTCACCATAAATGTAAGCGTCCGCTGAACACACCTTATGAATTTGTCCTATAAGCCTTAATTTAGTCCCCAGTTAAAAATAAGTGGGGACTTAAATTTATGACTACAAATAACCAGACATCCATCGCATCTCTTGCGAAGCAATGCTTCTCAGATTGGATGCAACAACTATATGAATGGCTCAACCAACATTATCTGACGGTGCCGTCGAGTTCTCCAATTGCCAAGGCGATCAATTACACTTTGAAGCGTTAGCCAGCTTTAAGCCGCTATCTGGATGATGGCAATCTACCGATTTGTAACAATTGGGTCGAGAATCAGATGCGTCCCTGGGCGTTGGGTGCAAGAACTGGCTATTTGCAGGTTCGCTGCGTAGTGGTCAGCGAGCGGCAAATATCATGACTTTAATCCAGTCAGCAAAGCTGAATGGGCTGGATCCGTATGCCTATCTCAGTGATGTGCTGAAAAGGCTGCCGACGCATAAAGTGACCCAGATTGAAGAATTACTACCACACCGCTGGAAATCCGACCAAAATTAAAAAACAGCCATGGGGTTCAGCGGGCGCTTACAATTTACAAGCAAAATTAAAAAAAGCTCAGGGACTAGTTCCATGAGCTTTTTTTATCAATCTAATAATTTGTTTGATTTTACTTTGCAGCAGTTGCTTCAGTGGTAATATTTACAGTGATCTTATCTCCTACATTCGGCACGTAATTTCCGATGCCAAATGCAGAACGGTTAAATGATGTTGTGGCATTAAAGCCAATCGCTGGCACTTTCGCCATTGGGTGCTCGCCTTGTTTATTCAGCACAGCATCTAAAACCACAGGCTTTGTTACACCTTTAACAGTTAAATCACCCGTAATTTTAAAGTGCTTTTTATCCTTGGTTTCGACTTTGGTACTTTTAAAAGTAATGTTTGGATATTTCGCAGCGTTAAACCATGCTTCTTCCTGGAATTCTTTATCCAAGGCAGGCACATTGGTATTTACACTACTGATCGGAATAGTGACCTCAACAGAAGAATTTGCTGGTTTTGCATTATCAACTTTAATTACACCCTGAATATCAGTAAAGTTCGCGCTTGGTGTAGAGAAACCAAAATGGTTCCAGCTAAATACAGTCGCTGTATGAGTTGGGTCAATCTTATAGTCTACTGGTGCCGCCAAAGCGACTGAACTTGCGATGGCAACTGCTAAACCGAGGCTTAATGTTTTAAACTGCATTTTTCGTATCCTTGTTTGATATGTTGTTTAGTTTATAGATCACATAATTTTATTCACCATTCTTTATAAAACGATATGTTTCACCAGTGCAACAATAAAAGCGTTACAGTTGTTACGTAAAACGAATATCATAAGACTATTCGGTACTATACATATTGTCGCTAGAACGACATCATCAATTGACATATTTTTATTCAAATTTTTAAAGATAAACAAAAAGGTAAAACATGGCACATACAGCACAAGCACTCAGTACATCTACACCTTATCGCGTTTCGTTGACGGATTCTTCGGGTCATACTTGGTATGCAGATGAACCAACAGATAAAGGTGGTCAAGACTCAGCTCCTAACCCAATTCAACTGCTACTTTCAGCTTTAGGTGCGTGCACAACCATTACACTGGAAATGTATGCAAACCATAAAGGAATTAAACTTGATCATGTTCAGGTTGATTTGGCTTTAAACCCAAATGGTGAACCTGAAGCAGGTCAAAACAATATTGAGCGTAAAATTACACTAAAAGGTGAATTTACCGAAGAACAGCATAAACGCTTATTAAAAGTTGCGGAAAGTTGTCCTGTTCATAAATTATTAACGTCTAATATTTCGATTCACAATGAACTAAATATTTAGTTTAAAAGCATAAAAAAGCGTTCCATTTGGAACGCTTTATTACTTTCAACTGACTAAGACGTAACTTCTTTAACCGCAGCAACAACCGCTTCAGTGGTAATACAGAAGAATTGGAACAAGTCTTTTGCTGGAGCAGATTCGCCATAAGTTGTCATACCGATCACTTTGCCGTCTAAACCAACAAACTTCCACCAGTAATCCACATGAGCCGCTTCAACCGCTACACGCGCACGGATATGTGCAGGTAATACAGCTTCACGATATGCAGCATCTTGTTTCACAAACTCTTCAGCACATGGCATGGAAACAACACGCACACCTTCAAGTTGTGCATACGCTTCCATTGCCAATGAAACTTCTGAACCTGTTGCGATGATGATTGCTTTTAATTCGCCTTTTTCTTCAGCAAGTACATAACCACCTTTTGCAACGTTTTGAATTTGAGCTTCATTACGTGCTTGGAATGGCAAGTTTTGGCGAGAGAAAATTAATGCGGTTGGACCTTCTTTACGCTGAAGAGCAGATTTCCAAGAAACAGCCGCTTCAACCGTATCACATGGACGCCAAGTATTTAAGTTTGGTGTACCACGTAACGATGCAATTTGTTCGATTGGTTGATGCGTAGGGCCATCTTCACCTAAACCAATTGAGTCATGTGTATAAACATGAATCACACGTTGCTTCATCAATGCTGACATACGTACTGCATTACGTGCATATTCCATAAACATCAAGAATGTTGCAACGTAAGGAACAAAACCACCGTGTAAAGCTACACCATTTGCGATTGCGGTCATACCGAATTCACGAACGCCGTAATACACATAGTTGCCCGCAGGATTTTCTTGCACGCCTTGGCAACCTTTCCAAAGTGTTAAGTTAGAGCCAGCCAAGTCAGCAGAACCACCTAATAATTCAGGGAGTAATGGACCGAATGCCTGTAAAGTATTTTGGCTTGCTTTACGAGTTGCAATGGTTTCAGCTTTTGCATTGGTTTCAGCAATGAATGCATCGGCTTGTGCTGCAAATTCAGCAGGTAAATCACCGTTGATACGACGTAATAATTCAGCCGCTTCAGTTGGATATTTTTCTTGGTATTGAGCAAATAATTCATTCCAAGCTGTTTCAGATGCTTGACCTTTTGCTTTTGCATCCCAAGCAGCATAAACATCTTCAGGAATAACAAATGCGTCTTCTTTCCAGCCTAATGCTTCACGTGTTAAAGCAATTTCGTCTTTGCCCAGTGGCGCACCGTGGCAATCTTCTTTACCTTGTTTGTTTGGTGAGCCTAAACCAATAATCGTTTTACAGATAATAATTGTTGGCTTATTGCTTTCAGCTTTCGCTTCAACAGTTGCTTGACGAATCGCATCAGCATCATGACCGTCTACACGAAGCACTTGCCAGCCATAAGCTTTGAAACGTTGCTCAGTATCATCACTAAACCAACCTTCTACTTCACCATCAATTGAAATCCCGTTGTCATCGTAGTAAGCAATCAACTTACCAAGACCTAAAGTACCTGCAAGTGAACATACTTCGTGCGAAATACCTTCCATCAAGCAGCCATCACCAAGGAAACAGTACGTGAAGTGATCAACAACATCTAAACCGTCTTTGTTGAACTGAGCAGCTAACGTTTTTTCAGCTAAAGCAAAACCTACTGCATTGGCAATCCCCTGACCCAATGGACCTGTTGTGGTTTCGATACCAGGTGCATAACCCAATTCTGGATGACCTGGAGTTTTAGAGTGTAATTGACGGAACTGTTTTAAATCTTCAATAGATAATTCATAACCCGTCAAATGCAATAACGCATATTGCAACATTGAGCCGTGACCATTAGACAATACAAAGCGGTCACGGTTCACCCATTGAGGGTTACTTGGGTTATGATTTAAAAATTCGCGCCAAACTACGTCAGCGATATCTGCCATCCCCATTGGAGCACCAGGATGCCCTGAGTTTGCTTGTTGCACAGCATCCATAGCCAAGACACGAATTGCATTTGCAATACGGCGTTCATTTAAAGGGGTTGTCATAAGTCAGAATCCGATTAAATCAATAAGATGTAGAGAAGATGAGAAATCATCTTTCAAAAACTGCGACTATTGTCTTAAAAAAACAAGATGGGGTAAAGTGCAATACACGATATTTCTTATATTTTGATCATTCAAATACAATTCTTTATATAAATGCTCACCATCTAAACAACCACTAAAATACATTCATTCCAATATGAAAATTTACAATTCAGGAAAACTTTATTAATTAAAGCATTAATATTAGTTTTACTGATACGCATATCAATAAAAACACAATGAAAATGAAATAAATTCATGCATTTTAGTCAGCTTATGCTAGTCCTATCCGCCAAGTCGATGTAACATACTCTGTCTTTTTGAAAATAACCATGATAGGACGTTCATGCGCGAGTATGCTGTTTTTACTTCAGAATCTGTAAGCGAAGGTCATCCAGACAAAATGGCTGACCAAATTAGTGATGCTATTTTAGATGCAATCCTAAAAGAAGACCCGTATGCGCGTGTCGCTTGTGAAACATTAGTAAAAACAGGTGCGGTTGTTCTTGCTGGTGAAATTACAACGACAGCAAATGTCGACTTTGAAGCAATTGTGCGTCAAACCGTAAATGGTATTGGCTATCATCACTCTGATTTAGGTTTCGACGGATCAACTTGTGCCGTGATCAATATGATTGGTAAACAATCTCCAGAGATTGCTCAAGGTGTTGACCGTCAAAAACCTGAAGATCAAGGTGCTGGCGACCAAGGCTTAATGTTCGGTTATGCAAGTCGTGAAACTGATGTACTCATGCCTGCCCCAATTTCTTATGCGCACCGTTTAATGGAGCGTCAAGCAGAATTACGCCGTTCAGGTGCTTTACCTTGGTTACGTCCAGATGCAAAAAGCCAAGTTACCTTTGCTTATGAAAATGGTATGCCAGTTCGTTTAGATGCAGTTGTATTATCAACTCAGCACGATCCTGAAATTAGTCAAGCTAACTTAAAAGAAGCTGTGATTGAAGAAATCGTAAAACCGATTATTCCTGCTGAAATGTTCCATGCAGGTACAAAATTCCATATCAATCCAACAGGTATGTTTGTGATTGGTGGTCCTGTAGGTGACTGTGGTCTAACTGGTCGTAAGATTATTGTCGATACTTATGGCGGTATGGCACGTCATGGTGGCGGTGCTTTCTCTGGTAAAGATCCATCAAAAGTTGACCGTTCTGCAGCCTATGCAGGTCGTTATGTTGCGAAAAATATTGTTGCTGCAGGTCTTGCTGACAAATGTGAAATTCAGGTGAGTTATGCAATCGGTGTTGCAGAGCCAACCTCCATTTCAATCAATACATTCAATACAGGCAAAGTGTCAGATGAGTTGATTATCCAGCTTGTTCGTGAACACTTCGACCTACGTCCATACGGTATTACCCGTATGTTAAACCTGATTCAGCCAATGTATAAGCAAACTGCTGCTTATGGTCACTTTGGTCGTGAGGGTTCAGACACCGCATTTACATGGGAAAAAACCGATAAGGTTGATGTGTTAAAAGATGCAAGTGGACTGTAACGTCTTACCTCATTTTAAAAGCTCGCTCATCGCGAGCTTTTTTATGCTCTCCTCACCTATGTCCTAAAATTTACATTGGGAACTATATTATTTTGATCTTGCACAGCATTTGCTAAAATATAATTTCAATCATTTCGGATACATGGTTATGACTCAATTGATCAACAAGGGTGGATTTCGCGAACGTGCAAACCGCACTCGTAAATACAAACAATCTGAAAATGAATTAACGACACTGGTTCCAAACCAATATCGTGCTGGTTTAAAAGAAACAGACCAACATACCCAGCCAGAGCAAAAAAAGGACAGCCCATCTAAAAATGAGGCATAAAAAAGCACACTGTTTGAAAGTGTGCCTTTATTAAAATCAACGCTAATTAATTCACATCTTTAAATTCAATTTTCTTTTGCTCAGGTTTCACTTCACGCGCTTCCCCGTCAATCACAGTTGAATCACGATATTGCCCGCCACCTTGCTGATTTTGCATCTCCTGCATTTGACGCATAAGATCAGCAAATGGATTCTGTCCACCAGCCGCACCGCTACCCATTCCACCCATCATTTGGTCCATCAGGGCTTGTTGACGCTTGGCCATCGTTTTCATGAGCGCGTTGCGGAAAGCAGTTTGAACGGCTGGGATAAGTACCAATACAGCCAGTACATCGGAAATCAAACCTGGTAACATTAGCAGAAAACCAGACATCGCAATTGCCAGCTTCTTGGTTACTGCTGGATCACTCCCAAGCTGTCCAGTCATCTGCATTTGCTGTAATTGCGGCATAATGTTGGAGGTGCTTGAGCGAACAAGGTTCAGACCAATGAAAAATGCAATGATGAACCAGAAAAAGACATACCACATACTTCCAACGAGGTCGCCCACGCCAATCCATACTAAAACTTCAGCAATTGTGCCAAATACCACGATAAGAAGTAGAGTCATGTCAAATCTCAAAATTAAAAACTTGTGCAAAAAACTGGTCAATTAGGCTGACACAATACATAAAATGAATTCAATAAATAAGTTGATGGGTACTTTTTTCAATTTATCAAGTGCTGTTAGTGTGAGCTGCATAAAAAAGCTCCCAATTAAATCATCACTAATTGAGAGCTTAGGCTTTCTCTAAAGATCAACCACAGTTTGCATTGCTGATTTTTTTATTTTGTGGATCAATGGTCACCGTCACACGATTTTCCCGATAATCCATTGTGACTGGTTGGTTTGGCCCAACACTACGAACAATCTCAGATTTGGTTTTTTGCTTGATTTGTTCTTCACTTAAACCTGACTGGCCAATCAATTTTCGTGCTTCATCCGCCAAGCATTTCGGTTGATTAGCACGGAAGAATTCCCATTCTTCAACAATCTGACCATTGGCCAACTTACAATAGCCAACCTGACCATTGACTTCATTTCTGATCTCTAACTGGCCACCCTGCTCTACACAAAACTTGCTTGCTGGATTTACCATACCAATTTTTGGTGGAGTGAGTTCTTTATTTGGAGTAGATGAACACGCTGTAAGTGAAGTCAGGATTAAACCTAAAAATAAAAATTTTTTCATAAGTTTATATTCTTGCAAAAATGTAAAGATAACAAATAAATCAAAATTATTATGTCTATTATTTGAAGCAAAACAGCGTCTATTGAATGATAATGTACTCGACACGAATTGCCTCATCCACTAAATAATGATCTTTAATCAGATAAAAATAAGGTTTATCTCTGATCCATTCATCCATCTCTAAAATGGCGTGGGTGTATCCTGTGATCGCTAAAAAATCTTTTGTGCCGATTGCATCCATAAGCTTATCCTTTTCCTCACGGTGCTTATTTTGGTGTAGCAGCATTAGTTGCAGCCGAATTGGCAGGAAAACAACGTAGAGCAACTGCGATTGCACAAGTAATGATGGGACTCACCCTTGCCAATGTGATTGGTGTTCCTATTGCAACTTGGCTTGGTCAGCAATTTGGTTGGAAATCTGGTTTTGAGTTTTCTGCCGTCCTTGCCTTTATTACTTTAATCGGTGTCAGCCTTTTCGCGCCCAATATTCCACTTCAAAAGACAGCCAGTATTAAAGCAGCATTGGCAGGCCTAAAAAACATCAATATATGGTTAACGCTGGCTGTTGGTGCAATCGGTTTTGGCGGCATGTTCTCTGTTTACAGTTATGTATCTCCAATTTTAACTGAGTATACCCATGCAGATATTCGTATAGTCCCGATTGCGCTAGCCATTTGGGGCGTTGGTATGGTGATTGGAGGTCTCGTTTCTGGTTGGCTGGCAGATAAAAGCCTATTTAAAACGATGATTGGAATTTTGGTGAGTTCTGCACTCGCCTTTGTACTTGCAAGTTTTATGATGTCTAATCTCTATACTGCGATTACAGCCTTATTTATGATTGGTTTCACTGTGATTGGGTTAGGTGGTGCATTACAAACACATTTAATGGACATCGCAGACGATGCACAAACATTAGCGGCATCATTAAATCATTCTGCATTTAATTTAGCCAATGCCTTAGGTACATTTCTTGGAGGATGGGTACTTAGCCATAATATGGGTTGGTTAGCACCGATCTGGGTTGGGTTTGTACTAAGTTTAGGGGGACTAGCAATTTTATTAATTGCACTGGCTTATGCTAAATACACTCAAAAAAATCAATCTGCCGTGTCTTAACGGCAGATTTATTCATTGATTAAGATCAATTCATCAGCTTTGCAATTTGTCGGTCATGCCATTTGGACAGCAATAGCAAGGCAGTTATTACTCCAATTAAGGCAAAGAACATATCAGACTGGGTATCCCATTCATATCCCTGAGTTCCTAAAAACTCCTCCGCCCCTTGCCCCATTACTAAAGCAGCAGCCCATTCAATCAGCTCATAGCTCGCACTAATCGCCAATACAATACAGATCACAATAAAAGTGAGCATTTTTCCTTTGATCAAAATCTGTTTTCTAAGCAGGATTTCCCGTGCAGCAATCGCAGGGACAAAGCCCTGCATAAAATGTCCAATCTTGTCATAAGGATTTCGATCTAAACCCAACCATTGAGCAATCTCAAAACCTAAAGGTACACGTGCATAGGTATATGCTCCACCAAGGATTAATACAATTGCATGCAAAAAAATTAGGCTATACAAGAGATTAGTTAATGGAAATCTTGAATAAGTTGCAAATAAGATGGGTAAAACGATGACAACAGGAACAACTTCCATCACCCATGTACCACGGTCAAATGGATGAATACCTGAAATGATTAAAATCAACATAAGAATAAATGCTGCACAACACAACATCAGTTTTTGACTCATATCAACTCCTCTAGATTTTATCATTTTTTCTTAACACGACTCGATTCTTAAAATTGATCTCTAACGCTGTTTTTCATTAAACTTGCGGTTTATTCGGATAATTTTTCACCACAATGCGGACAGTAATGATATTTCTTTTTCTCCTGTTCCTGACTCTCAAGTAACTTCTCCCTGACCAGTTGGATGATAATTTCATGGGTCTGCTCTTTTGGTAAACCCACTTTTTTCCGAATTCGTTCAATTTCAACTTGGTCATGCAACAAGTCCAGCCCTTTGGCTTGCAAGGCTTCACGAAACTCCTGTTCCAGGCTTTGATTACGCTGGTTTAATTCATTGGCAAGGCCTGAAGCTAAAATACCTGCGGGCAAAGCTGCAATACCGACACCCAGAATTGTAATGAATGCACCCAGGATACGCCCTAAATTGGTTACAGGCGTTACATCACCATAGCCCACTGTTGTCAATGTAACAACCGCCCACCACATTGCTTTTGGAATTGAGCTAAATGCTTCAGGCTGGGCTTTATTTTCCACCACGTAAATTGCGGATGCCGTCATCACAATCATAATGACCAAAATGAAAATAACCGCCTGAAATGAACCTTTTTCTCGCTGGATGACACGTAAAAGTATCTGTAATGACAAAAAATAACGGGTAAGTTTGAGTAATCGGAATAGTCGTAAAACCCGCAGGAAACGCAAATCAAGATGGACAAAGAAATTTAAGTACGCAGGTAAAATCGCCATGAGGTCAATAATCGCCCCGCCACTTTTCATCCAGCGAAACCGCTGCTTCCATGCTGATTCCTGTGGATTTTTTTCAACGATGCTCCATAGCCTTAATAAATATTCACCGCTAAAAATAAGGATTGAGAGATTTTCAAAAATATTGAAATAAGGCTGATATAGCTTATACAAGTCATCCACTGACTCCAGTAACACGGCTGCAACATTGGCAATGATTAGGGAAATCAGTAAGTAGTTGACACAGGTACTCACCTTACTTTTATAGTCATCATCATGCAGATTGTTATAAACAAACCGTCTTAGGCGTTGCCATGAAAATTGAGCCATACCATATTTATCGTTATATAAATCAGGTTAAAATGTATCATGTTGCTCAGGCATTTGATAAGTGATTTGTATCATACTAAACCATTCTTAGTGCATGGTGGAAAGAGAACTTTGTCATGAGTGTCGTCAATATCGTTATCTTTGTTGTGATTGGCGGACTTTGGTGGAAATTATTGGGTTATTGGTGATTTTGAATAATATTAACTTCTATAACTAGAAGTTAATATTGAAATTTTTTAAACAATAAAAATTCAGCGATCCCAACTCTTAGTATCTAACTCAGCCGAACCAAAAACCTCTGATGAACATACATCCTGAAAATTCATTTTCTGAATAATATCTGTTAGAAAATATTCCAAATATTTCACAATTGAATTGGTATATGAATATACACTTACTAAATCTACTACATTTTCTTCCGCTTTAAATTCAATAAGCCCTATTTTATGCTCATTAAAATGTATGTTTCCCACAGGTAAGGCAAATTGAAAATTTAATTTTTTAAGAAACACCCCAGATCGTATAAAATAAGTTTTTACAGTTAATGGACTCTCATTATGAATTACAACCCAACTTAACTCGCCACTTACCGACGAATTAAGAGATGCTAGTCTGTCAACTTTCTGAGCCACATGTGCCAGTACGTTTCTAATTTCACGTACTAATTGTAATTTCTCTTTTACTTTAGATTCAGAAAACTCTTCATTTATATTCATTGTTCTAGTTAATATTATCCACAAACATCTAAATCTATCTATAGCATCAATAAATACCCAAGCGTCTAAGAGTAATGGTGTAAATGTGTCATTTTTTATAGATTCGTTTTTATAGAATGTTAGTTCGTACAATCCCTTACATAAACGCTTATAACTAAAGTCAATAATTTGTATGGCAGCTCGCATACCATCTAAAGTAAATAGTAACTTTTTATCCAAATTAGCAGGAAGAGAAAACAAGGCAGAATTACTTGTTAGCATAGTTTTTCCTTATGATCTAAAATTATAAATTTAATTTTCTATATTAATAAGGGCTGATTACTCAGCCCTTATTTTTAGCTTTTGGCTTAAACAAATCATAGATTTGCTTGCGCTAGGGAAAAGCCTTTCGGCTTTTCTTAACCCTAGCTCATTAAGTCAATTGAGCAGCTTGAATTTTCTTGGTATCAACTTGATCAGCTTCTTTTGTATATTCGCTCATCTTGTCGAAGTTCAAGTATTTGTAGATGTCAGCAGCAGCGCTGTCAATTTGTGACGCGTACTGTTGATATTCTTCAGGGCTTGGTAATTTACCAAGTACCGCAGCTACAGACGCAAGCTCAGCAGAAGCCAAGTAAACGTTTGCACCTTGACCTAAACGGTTCGGGAAGTTACGCGTAGAAGTCGATACACAAGTCGTGTTCGGTGCTACGCGTGCTTGGTTACCCATACAGAGTGAACAGCCTGGCATTTCAGTACGTGCGCCTGATTTACCATAGATGTTATAGAAGCCTTCTTCCATCAACTGATGCTCATCCATACGCGTTGGTGGCGCAATCCAAAGACGAGTTGATAAAGAACCACCTGGTACTTGCTCAAGCAATTTACCTGCAGCACGGAAGTGACCGATGTTTGTCATACAAGAACCGATGAATACTTCATCAATTTTGTCGCCTTGAACGTCAGAAAGAAGTTTAGCGTCATCTGGATCGTTCGGGCAGCAAAGAATTGGTTCTTTGATGTCAGCAAGATCGATTTCGTAAACTTTTAAGTATTCTGCATCAGCATCAGCTTTTAACAGGCTTGGGTTATCTAACCACTTCTGCATGTTTTCAGCACGGCGCGCTATTGTACGAGCATCGCCATAACCTTCTGCGATCATCCACTTCAACATAGTGATGTTAGAACGTAGGTATTCAGCAACTTTCTCTTCAGAAAGCGTGATTGAACAGCCAGCAGCAGAACGTTCAGCAGATGCGTCAGAAAGTTCAAATGCTTGCTCAACAGTCAAGTCATTTTCCATTTCTGATAAGTCGATTTCCAAGATACGACCAGAGAAGATGTTTTTCTTACCTTTCTTCTCTACAGTTAAGTCACCAGCTTTGATCGCATAGTAAGGAATCGCATGTACAAGGTCACGTAAAGTAATACCAGGCTGCATTTTACCTTTGAACTTAACAAGTACAGACTCAGGCATGTCAAGTGGCATAACACCAGTTGCAGCTGCGAACGCAACCAGACCAGAACCCGCTGGGAATGAAATACCGATTGGGAAACGAGTATGTGAGTCACCACCAGTACCAACTGTATCTGGAAGTAACATACGGTTTAACCAAGAGTGGATAATACCATCACCTGGACGTAAAGATACACCGCCACGGTTCATGATGAAGTCTGGTAATGTATGGTGAGTTGTTACGTCAACTGGTTTTGGATACGCAGCAGTGTGACAGAAAGACTGCATTACCAAGTCAGCTGAGAAGCCCAAGCACGCCAAGTCTTTTAACTCGTCACGCGTCATAGGACCAGTTGTATCTTGAGAACCAACAGTCGTCATCTTAGGTTCGCAGTAAGTACCTGGACGAACACCTTGACCTTCAGGAAGACCACATGCGCGACCTACCATCTTCTGAGCTTGTGTAAAGCCTTTACCAGTGTCAGCAGGTTGTACTGGAGTACGGAATAAAGTAGAAGGCTCAAGACCTAATTCTTCACGCGCTTTAGCTGTTAAACCACGGCCAATGATCAAGTTAATACGACCACCAGCACGTACTTCGTCTAATAGTACAGGCGTTTTAAGCTCAGCTTCTGCAATTTGTGCACCGTCTTTGAATGCAGTAACTTTTGCAGCAGCATGATCAATTTTCAATACAACTTCGTCGCCCATGTTCATGTTAGCAACGTCGATTTCAACAGGTAATGCACCTGCATCTTCCATTGTATTGAAGAAAATTGGAGCGATCTTAGAACCTAAGCACACACCACCATCTTTTTTATTTGGAATGTGTGGAAGTTCGTTACCGAAGAACCAAAGTACAGAGTTAGTTGCAGATTTACGGCTTGAACCCGTACCAACAACGTCACCCACGTAAGCAACTTGATTGCCTTTCGCGATCAATTCTTTGATTTGGCTTAATGGACCAACTTCACCTGGTTTTTCAGGGTTGATACCGTCACGCTCGTTTTTCAACATTGCATTTGCGTGTAATGGGATATCTGGACGGCTCCAAGCGTCTTGAGCTGGAGACAAGTCATCAGTATTGGTCTCACCTGTTACTTTAAACACAGTGATTTTGATTTCTTCTGGAACATCCTTACGGCTAGTGAACCATTCAGCTTCAGCCCATGATTGTAAAACAGCTTTAGCGGCAGCATTACCTGCTTTTGCTTTATCTGCTACGTCATGGAATGCATCAAATACAAGAAGTGTCTTTTTCAATGCTTCTGCAGCTAATTCAGCAAGCTCAGCATTGTCTAGAAGTTCAACTAAAGGAGCAACGTTATAACCACCAAGCATCGTACCTAATAAGTAAACAGCACGCTCTTTAGAAACGAGTGGAGAGGTTGTTTCACCTTTTGCTACAGCAGCTAAGAAAGCAGCTTTAACGTATGCCGCTTGGTCAACACCTGCAGGTACACGGTTTTCAAGCAAATCAACCAAGTAAGCTTCTTCGCCTGCTGGTGGATTTTTTAATAATTCAACTAATGCAGCAGTTTGAGCATCATCAAGTGGCTTCGGTGGGACTCCGAGTGCGGCACGTTCTTCAACGTGTTGGCGGTAAGCTTCTAGCACGGTGTTATTCCTCTTTTTTAAAAAATTACCTGTAAGTTCCAGCTTTCTGTAAGCTTTACAAGCAATATGGACAGCAAAATTTTACTAGACTTCGAGTTAAAAGTTAATGCAACAACTGTATTTCTACGTGATGACCATTATTTTATAGCGAAATGCCCATCAGTTTGAAATACCGCTTTGGTATAAAGCCAAAGTCCAGTAAAACACTCATTTAGTTTCACAAAAAAAGACAAGGGTGTTGTCTTTTCGGTTAATACATTAAAATAGTTTATAGTTCGGCAGCTTTTCATGTGGAGTTGCCAAACATTGTTCAGTAAATTGTTGCTTCAGTTTTTCACGTAATGCATCTGGTTCAGCCTTGAGTTCTTCGGCTGGGATTGCGTAGACTTTTTCAATGATACCGAAAATAAACTTACGCGTGGTTTTATCCTCAATTTTACCCGCATGCTCTGTTGCCTGTTTTTGCTCAATCCCATTTTGACGATCCAGCGTAATCGAACGCGCAGCATTCCCGACACTTACACAATAGCCATGCCATTGTTGTTCAGGTGTAAGTGGCTCTTTTTTGCTACAACCGACCAAAACCAAACCTATTGCAATCAACAAAACTTTATTCATCATCATACTGCGACTAATTTGATCCACACATCATACTGAAACTGATTTATTTTGCAAAAGGAAGTATTTAAAACCATCCTGTCCGCAATAGAAACATACAAATCATTTGCTGCACTGCATATTATTGCCATTCTTTTGACATTTACTGCCTGTTGCAGAAAGATAGGTATTACCTGCAACCAGATTATAATACCTACCTTTTGAATCCCAGCATCTGACACCATTACAGTTTTTTACAGCGATCAGGGCTGCTACAGCAGCCGCTGTAGATGGACTGGCAGTGGTCGCACCAGCAGCTGGCTTAGCTGAATTTGTTGCAGAAGCGGTGGTGGTCTTAACCGCATTTGCACTGGTCGCCGCTACAGTTGTTTTTGCTTCTTTGTTTGCTACTGGCGGAGGTGTTGTTGGATGAGTTACGGTCTGGGTTGTAGCGGTGTTGGGATTTCTCTTTGCAGGGTCGAGTTGAGGTTCCTGTTTCTGAGTTGGAGGTGGTGTTGCTGAATATGTTGTTACACCACGTGCGTCCACCCACTTATAGTATTCTTTAGCATTTGTTTGAAATGTACAGCCAATCACCCCAAGGCTGATGATTGCCAAAATCTGACTAAAAGTGACAGATTTCATCCCTTTCCTCCCAAAAATATCATAAATATTTTATTTTCAATAACTTATTTTAATTTTAGCATATTTCCTTATTTAAAATAAATGTCATTAAAAAAACCTGTTTTATCATTGTAAAACAGGTTTTTATTTTTACATACTAAAAACGCCAGTTATAGAAAATATCTATCGCGCGTTCCAAAGACTGACTCGCTTCCAGATATAAACGGCGGTTCATTTGATAACGTAAGGTGAGTTTATTCACAGGAGTAAACACACCTATGCCATAGCGGATAAATAAATCTGGTGTGATATACCCTGTCAGGCTGACTTGAGTATCATCTCCTGTACCCTGTGCGTCCAATGCCAGACCACTCAGACCAAAGGTTCGACCAATCTGGTTGGTTAAAGCCCGTGTACCCCCCAGACCCATACTGATACCAGCGGCTGCAATGGTATTGTTCACGTCTGACTTAAAGCCTTCAGTATTGCTTAAACCACTGCCACCCTCATTGATACGTCCCGTAAGCAAGGCATTGAGGGCCTCTTGTTCTGACAAGCCAGCATCATTATAGACCTGAACATTCGGTACAGTTGCCGTACCTGTTACCCGTACCCCAACCATACTGCCTTGCACAGGTTTATTGGCATCAATATCCAGTGTTGGGTTGGCCAATGGTCCATTAAAACGGGCAATGGCTCGGTTCAAGTCCAGACTTTGACCATAGGCTTCAATTTTCACTTTCTGGCTCACCCCAATCGCACCATTGGCACGCATTGCGGTTTCGAGACCACGCTGGGATAGATGCAAACGTCCAACGAGTGGAATATTACTTCCAAAGCCCTGGAAAACAACCTGATTGCCTAACGTCAGGGTCATATCAGCACGAATGTCCCACGGTTTTGCTGACTTTAATGTTGCTAACAAGTCCTGTCCTTGCTGAACAACACGGACATCAGGCGAAACGTTAATCACAGTTGCGGTGGTTTCTGGCATTGAAATACGAGCACGTGGTACATCAATCGTTCCTCTTAAACTCAATTGTTGTTTAAATGGGTAAACATCCAAATTTAAATCAGGTTGCACGATTGCGGTAATCATCGGCGCTTGGCGAATTAAAAGATTATCACCTTTCAAACTAAGCGCGAGATGAGGATCTTCTTTCCAATTGAAGCTACCTTTTAATCGCCCAACCCCTTGCCCACTGTTGAACGCACCATTAATACTGGCTGAATCCTGACGGATTGAGGAATACAACTGGATATTGGTGAGATTGACAGGCAATGAAATCATGCTGATGGCACCATTTTTCAGACGCATTTCACCTGTGAATTGAGGTTGAGTTAAAGTCCCATTCACTTTACCAGCAAGTGCAAGCGTGCCCGCCATTGAACGGACATCCTTGATAAATGGTTTAAAAACTTTTAACTGAACATCATCAAAAGCTACTTCGCCACGCATTGGCATATTATCCTGAAAAGGATTGACAATCACATGCGCATAACCCGTTCCAATATCTGGGGTTTTCATGTCTACACGGAACAACAATCCATCGCTGACACTTTTGGCAATCAAGCTTAATTCATCATAATTCATGGTGGTGGCTGGGTATTGTGGATCATCCGCAGCCAAGCCAATCTCACCCTTGCGTGTCACTAGGCTGGCATCAATTTTTGGACGGTTACCCTGAACCCATGAGGCCTTGGCATAACCATTCAACTGACCCGTAACCACCAATCCTTCTGGCATAAAAGCAGTAAAGTCATTTAAGTCGATATTTTTGGTAATGACAGAGACATTACCCTTGGCCTGACTAATACGTGCAGGCTGATCCAGACATAACTGGCTGTGTGCACTCTGCCAGCAATGCTGCCCAACGTACAGTTCGGATAATCGGGTTGAATACACAATCGCCGCATTTTGATTTTGCACAAGATTAATACGTGGCGAAGCAAAGTTTCCTTTTTGCAGTTGCCCCAGCCATTCATTGTTTGAGTTAAAGCCGCCTACAAGCTGTAGATAGAAATTTGATTGTCGATTTTTGCTTTCAACTTTTAATACATGCGCCTTACGTGTTCCAGCCAGATTGACCATAGCATTCTCGATTTCACGATTGCCACTGCGTAAATGGTCAATTTTTGCAGCCAATAACGTTGGGGTGGTTTCTGATGTTGGCAATTCACCCTGAATACGCAACGATCTAACACTTGCCACATCCTTGAATGCAAAATTATCCACGGCAATATTTGCGATTGCCTTTAAGCGTGGCTGGGACTGCACATTCAGGCTGCCATAGGCACGGCCTTTCAGACCTGGATATAGTTCATAGAGTGCAGGTGCATTGAGCTTGATTTTCAGGCTTTGGGCATTACCCGTTGCCTGTAACTGATTTTGTGCATAGGAAAAATATAAATCATTGGCTTCAAACTGTTGTGGCAAAAAGCCTTTCTGGTTGGAATCCAGCAAGAGCGTCAGGTTGCCGCGTCCCCTGATTGGCTTATTATTAATAAAACCAGCGGCATTCAGTTGACGGATATCAATACGTTTTAGCTGTTCAGACCAGACACCCTGTGTTTTTACGTGACCAGACACTTCACCCTTAACACTGGAAACGAAATATTGGGGTTTAAAACGTACCAGTGAGGCATCCAGATCCCAACCCAATTTATCTTTAAGATTGACTGCGCCAGTGGCATAGACTTTACCCGCTACACCATCATGTTTTAGCTGATTGATCTTAATGTATTCAGGTGTACCCGCAATATTGATTTTTAATAAGCCATTGCCCTGATTTAAGGCATTGAGTGAGCCATCATAATTCACGGCAAAACTTTTAAAGCCGCCACCCGCTTTTTGATCATGGAAGATAAGAGCCGCTGTACTTTTTCCTTTTAAGGCAACCGTTTCAGTTTTACCTGCCTGGGCCAGTTGTCCCTTGAGATCAATCTGGTCAAATTGAATGATCTGCTGGTTGGGTTTGGCAAAACCAGTCGCTTTAATCTGACCGTTAAGTAGATTAACAGGTGCTGTTGCAACCACTGTCTGCGGATTAAAATTTTGTGCCTGTAGCTGTGCCTGCCATGCAAGCTGCTGCTTTTCATTTGGCAGTTTCACCTTGGCCTGACCTGTTAGGCTGCCTTTTTCAGCCTGATAATGGAAACGTTCCACATCTAAAAGATCACCTTTTACATCAAAGCGTGCATTATACTGTCCTGTTGGTAACAGTGTTTTCTCATGCGGACGCACCTTGGTTGACACATAGATATCCTGTTGTCCCTCTTTCAGCGTAACATCAGTATACCCTTCGGCACTACTCAACCAGCCAATATAAGGCACAGCCCGATCAATTCCTTGCCATGCAATATTTAACATCATTGGTTGAGCTTTGTGATCTTTTGCCTCAGCCTGATTGAGCTTGATGGCCCAGCTTTCGTATTTATCGAAATCAAGATTGGCTTTTAAGGACAGCCCTTTTTCCATTGAACCTGATGAACTTAGGTTTGCGTCCAGATTGGGCGGCAAGAAATCCTGAGCCACTTGCGGCAAAGTTTTATCTTTCGGGTTTAATTTTTCCAAACGCCCCTTAACATCCCATGACACATGATTATGCCAATTCACCACACCCTTAAGACCAACCCTACCACCCATCAACTGACCATTAAAATCATTGATATTGAGCTGGTTTTTCAAGTCAGTATCCATCAGGGCATTATATTTCCCCTCAGGAATCTGTTCACCTTTCAGGTCGGTATCCAGTGTCAGAAGTAACTTTTGAATGTCACCGTTAAACCGCGCCACGCCATCTTTTGCAAATAATTTCTGTTCTTTTAGCAAGGGTAAATGATAATTTTTAAAGAACAATTCGCCGTTCATTGGTACACGGTCACGTACAGGATGAACCACAACCCAACCTGTGAGTAGATCAGGGGTACGGGTTGCAACTCCTGCCTTTAAGGTATCAAGTGTTCCTCTGGCGACAACCTTGATAATCTGGATATCCAGACTTTTTAATGAGGGAATTATCAGGTCAGTTTTGAGATTCAATGGGTATTTACCGATAAAATCCATTTCACCTGTTGCATGCTGGAGCGCCAGATAACCCATATCCATGCGGGAGTCTTCGAACTTAAGCTTTGTTCCCGACCATAAGGCATTCTTTAAATAAATATCACTAAAGTCGATCTTCGAGGTGCTGGTCTTGATTTGAAGATGGTCTATAGTTGCCTCATCTACCCTTAATACAAAAGGCAATTTAATCGCATCAAAGGAAAATGGTTTACCTGATGGCGGTTTTTTATTCACAATCCTTAAGTTACGTACATCGGCATGGCTTAAGTGCAGTTCCTTGTCTAACAGGGCACGCCAGCCTAAAGACACATCGACCCGATCCAGCGACACATCCACAGCCTTGACTTGCAGCAATACATTTTTCAGGATGATCCCTGAAAGCAGGTTGCCACCCTCATATTCATATTTAATGACTTTCTGGCTTTGCAGCACACGATCCAGTAGGAAAAGGCTTCCCTTGTCCGTAGACATCATCACCATTAACGAGCTGACCAGCAATAAAAGAATGATCAGCACAATCAGCGCAATGCTTCGAAGAATGCGCCGTTGCCGTCTTGGTCTTGTTGGAGGTAACTGCTGTTGTGCTTCCGTCATAATCAACCTGAATTGTTTGACCTTTTAAAGGTTTTTTAAAAAGTTATTAAAGCTGTGGACCAATAAAGAAATGCAGTCGGATTGGGTTGTTGTCATTCGAGATACCTGAAGCAACATCTAGGCGAATCGGCCCAATCGGTGATCTCCAGCGTATGCCCAAACCAATACTGTACTCGGTTGGATTGCTAAACTGCTTATCATAGGCATTACCAAAATCAGAAAATATCGCTGCACGCCAGCCATCTTTAAATTGATAGTTATACTCAAGTGATCCCACGGCCAAGGCCTGTCCACCAATTTTATAGCCACCTTCTTCTGGTGATAGGCTCTTGTAGTCAAAACCGCGTAACGACTGATCCCCACCTGTGAAGAAACGTAAATTATAAGGAACCTTGTTGAAGTTGTCGGTAAAGATATAGCTGGTGTCGCCACGCCCCACAAACTGGTGGTTGTCATTTTCACCCATTGAATAGATAAAACGCCAGCCTCCCGTCAGGATGGCCATGTTGGCATCTGTCAATAATGATTCTGTACCCAACTCAACCTTGTAAATCTGTTTAAAGCCTTTGGTTGGGTTTAAAGGTGAATTGGCATTGGTTTTTGACGCTTCATAACTGAGCAGCAAGGATTCCTGTTCGGAGTCGATTCCTGAAACCTTAAACGCGTCAGGAAGTTCATTGACATCAATATCGCCTTTTTTGGTTAGGCGATCTAAACGGTAACGTAAACCAATGATGTGTTGCCAATCACCCAAAGGATTTTTAATAACACGTTCACCACCTAAAACAGCAGACTCAACCAATAAATTAATATCTGGGCCAATGTCATTGCGCTCTTCACGTTCATAACCACCGACAAGGTTGAAATAGTCATTAAGAGGATGCTTGTAGGGAATACTATAGCGTCCATCAATGGACTGACGAATCTGCGACAATTCAATGTTGGCATCAAAAGAATGTCCATATTTATTGACAATGGCACGACGATACTGGCTACGAATACGCGCACCTGTATCAGTTCCATAACCGACACCCGTTTCCAGACTATTTAATTTATCGGCATTCAATGTCACCACGATTGGAATTTTTTTCTCGATTCGGGTTTGCTCTTCAAGCTTGTGGCGTTCCTCATCTTCATCATCATGGTCATGTGAACGTGGTGCTGTGCGGGCAACTGAATAGGCCTGTGCAGACTCGCCACCAGAGAATACGGTCTCATCGACCACATTTTGTGTGACTTCCTGTGCAGAGGTAACTTTCTGACGTGCCAGATCAGCCTTTTGCTGACTATTCATCAACTGTGACTGCTGAAGTTTCTGCTGGTCTACCAATGCCTGTAAGTCAGGCGCCAATTCCAAAGGAGGTTGAATCGGGTCTGGCTTGATGGTGTCAACAAGGGTGTAATTGAAATAACGGGTATTGGTCAGGTTATTTGCTAAGACATTGACACGCCAAAATGCGTAGTCATTACCCTCTTTCCACGGTGCCAAACTATCAAGCACTTTTTGGGTAAGCGGCAGTGGCTTGCTTGGGTCACTCATACGGTATTCGACTTTTTTCAGCTTATAACGCTCACCCGTCTCATATTTCAGGTTGATCTCTGCTGTTTTATCAGGCTGCGTAATCTTGACATCATGCAAACGCCAGTAGGCATCAAAGAAACCGTTATCATTGGCTGCACTGACAATTTTTGTTTTGGTTTCTTCGTATTTGCCATGATTAAAGATATCACCCTCATCCTGTTCTGGAATTAAACGAATCACTTGTAGTTGAGGTAATCTTTCACCAGCCCCCGAAAATTCAATATTTTGCTCTTTAATCAGGATAGGCTCATTGGGTGTGACAATCACTCTGACCCTGCTGTCACTCAACCGTTCAAATTTATATACCGCATTATAATAACCAACCGCCTGTGCAGCTTGATTGGTTAAGGCCCTTAACTGGGGTAAAGCCAGATTGAAGTCTTCAAAAGCCTCTTGAGTAAAGCTGGATAGTTTGGCCTTGATATTGGTGGCAAGTACGGGAGGTGCACCCGTCACATCAGCAGTGATACGTGGAGTTTTTTCGGCATTAAGCAGGTTTTCAGGATGGAACCGATTCCATATCTTTCTAAAAAATCCGACTTTTTCCTGTGATGATTCAGGCTGGGGCTGGAACTCAGGCAGGGTTCGTCCTGCTTCATTGGCCTCAACCACAATTTTACTGTCGGTCTGGATGTCCTGCATCAGTTTGTCAATGTTGACAGGGGCCTTGGTGACTTCCGTGAGCTCAGTTTGTGAAACATCATTGACCAGCACAGCAGGCGTTTTTGCCGCATTGTCACGGGAATTCTGGGCTTCTTTTTTCGCCTCTTCAGCTACACGGAAAATTTCATCTGCCATGCCCTGATCAATCGTCATGCTGGGCAAATCTTCCAGATTGTCTTCCATTTGGATCGGTTTTAATTCTTCAATCTGGTTTGCGGCCTGTTCCTGCTGTTTTAACGCAGCCAAACTGTCTTGTTGTGGTACCGAAACGGTTTGGGGTTCACTGTCCAGTTGCGGTTGAGGTGATATGGTTTCAGCAACTGTTTTTGCCTCAAGCTGTGTAGTTGAGGATTCCAGCGCTTCATTTTTAGCCAGCTCCGTGATTTTTTCCTGTGCACAAGCAACTGATATACAAGAACTAATCAGAAACCCACCACAAATAAGTTTAGGAAAGCCCTGCATTTTAAAAATTAAATGCATAGAATGACTCAGTGCAGACGGTTTAAACTTTGCTTGAGATGGCATGTAGAACTCTAAACTTATTTTTTAATGTGTCGTTTTTTGTGGATAAAAATTTATTCAAATCTTTGATTTTCATCCAATCAAACATTAAAAAATATCATACATGCATTTTAGTGCATTTTTACAGTTCGTCACATTTTTTTATAAAACACAATGAAGTGAACAAATGATGAAACAAGATGACCGCTTAATGACATCTCGTCGGTTTGCACCGATGTTTTTCACTCAATTTTTTGGTGCGCTCAACGACAATGTTTATAAGCAGGCGCTCCTTCTGGTGATTACCTATGGCTGGATTCAACAACAGTCTGCACCCATCAGCACACTCAACAATTTAGCCGCTTTACTGTTTATATTGCCCTACTTTCTCTTCTCCGCCACCGCAGGACAGATTGCCGATAAATACGAGCGTTCTCAACTAATCCGCTTTATCAAGATTCTTGAGATCGTGATTATGCTGATTGGGAGCGCAGGTTTCTTACTGGGTAATTTATGGCTACTGTTATTTGCCTTATTCCTGATGGGAACACATTCCACCTGTTTTGGGCCAATCAAGTACGCCATTCTGCCTGAAATCCTTAAACCACAGGAATTGATGTCGGGAAATGCATTGTTCCAGTCGGGTACATCTATCGCCATTTTGGTGGGTATGATTCTGGGCGGTGCGGTGATTGCCTCATCTGAGGGTAATTTGCTGTGGATTAGCATCACAGTGGTAACTATTGCCTGCTTAGGCTATTTATCCAGCCGTTTTATTCTGCCGCAAAAAGTGGCCGAGCCTGACCTTAAAATTGACTGGAACTTTTTTCGTACCAGCTTCCAAACCTTGAAATATGTCAAAGGCATCCCTTTGATTTTTACGATTCTGCTTGGCAATTCATGGTACTGGTTTTATGGGGCAACTTATCTCACCCAGATTCCCCAGCTTAGCCAACAAAATCTCCACGCTTCAGAAAATGTGGTTAGCTTATTACTTACCTTTTTCTCCATCGGCATTGGTGTAGGTTCACTACTATGCCGAAAGATTGGTGGGCGTGAAATTAATATTAAGATGGTGCCTTATGGCGCGATTGGCTTAACCTTATTTGCGGTTTATCTGGCTGCAAGCCTTGCTTTTGTGCCTGAACGCACAGGCGAACTGCTTTCATTAAAAGATATGTTTACAGGTGGCATGGTGTATTACCATGTCATGCTTGCCGTAACCTTACTGGGAATTAGCGGCGGGTTTTATATCGTCCCACTCTATGCCATGATGCAAGCCTATTCACCACGTTCCCATCGTGCCCGTGTGGTGGCGGCGAATAATATTTTAAATGCGGTGTTCATGGTGTCCTCTGCAATTTTCTCAATTTTAATCTTAAGCATTTTAAAAATTGATATTAAAATCTTGTTTATCATCACCGCCATTTTAAGTGCGATTTTTTCATTCTGGTTATTAAAACGACTTAAACCCTTGCTGGCAGATACGTCGAATACTTTAGAGGATTAATCTATGCGTCATTACACAGGTCTCGATAAACTGATCAACTCATTTGACCAGGCACTGCGTAGTTTGGTTCCAGGTGCGACAAGCTCCCAACGTACAAACCCTGCTACCGATGAACCATCACAGTTATGTGTCAGTGATGCCCGTCATGTCGCAGGTTTAATGCGTGTCAATCATAGTGGTGAAGTTTGTGCTCAGGCGCTTTATCATGGTCAGGCACTGACAGCAAAACTCCCCCATGTACGTCAGGAAATGCAGCAAGCGGCGATTGAGGAACAGGATCATTTGGCATGGTGTGAAGATCGTTTGAAAGAACTAGACAGCCACACCAGTGTACTCAATCCAATCTGGTACGGTCTCTCCTATGGTATGGGTGCCATTGCAGGCATTGCTGGGGACAAATACAGTCTCGGCTTTGTCGCTGAAACGGAACGTCAAGTCAGCCAGCATTTACAGCAACATTTGCAACAACTGCCCGAACATGATGAACGTTCACGCAAAATATTAGAGCAAATGAATGAAGATGAGCTGCATCATCGTGATACCGCCTTACAGGCTGGCGGCGTGGACTTACCCGTGCCAGTCAAAATCACCATGACTGCAATTTCAAAATTGATGACAAAAACCAGTTATTATCTTTAAGAAATTAAGGGAGTCATATCGAATGACTCCCGCTTATATCAACGCTTAACGTAATCCATGCTCTGCCTTAAATCGTTCCAGATTCCTAACCGCATTCTGATAACGAGATTGCACAGCACTACTGTTTAAGCGTAAATCATAAAGCCGTTTTTTGTAATCATCCCGATCTTTTACCGATAAATCTTTACGTTCCAATTCTTTGAGATAGTAGTTTAAATCACTTTGTGAACGGTTAAATTCTGAATTCGCCTGATAATAATTATTGGCAACCTGATAATACCTTCGTAGAGACTCACGCTTTTCCAAAGGACAAACCCGAAAATCACCACGCCCCTCTAATGCCTCATTGAAAATGGTTTCAGGTCGGCAATAATAGCTCAAACCTTTCTGATAACCTTTTTCATATAGGCTTTGATTTGGAATAATATTGGCTTTTTGACAAGAGGAATAATACTGGTCCAAACGTGATTCGCGCCCAGCCGCACCATCTTTTTCGCCGACATTTAACCAGTTTGCAGTTTTACATTGTTCAACGCTCATGGCGGCACAACCAGAAAGCAAAAACGTCAAAATAGAAAATGGTAAAATAATTTTCATACAACTATTCCTATTATTATCAATTTATTTACAGCAAAACATTACATTGTAATGACAGGGTAATGAATCTGTTGATCATAAATTAAATCAGCTTGCTGCCATAAATCATAGAGTGGAATTTTGACATCCAGGGCCAATGGTAACTTTTTTGGATTGAATTGCATATTTGTTAAGTTTGCGCCCCATGCAATCACATCAATATCCAGACTAATATGATGCGATGGGCGAACACGTCCCGACTGTGTCTCTAATCGTTTTAAAGTCTCGATAATGTCATCAACCGATAAAGTGCTTCGTAATAGGCAGGCTGAATTCCAGTAATCTGCCCCAATTCCATCCCGACATGGAATCTGGTAAATCGGTGAAAATTCCACATGCCCCAGTTCTGCAAGTTGAGCATAGGCAAAAGTGAAATTTTGCTGCTGCTGAACATTACTGGCCAGTGCGAGCGCAAAAATCGTTTCTGTTGCGTTCAAGGCGAATTCCTACTGCATTGGCTTGGGCAATAATGGCGGGTTTACGAATGGTAATGCTGATCGATTCAATTGATGGAAATGTAGAAAATAGACAGTTCAATACAAGTTGAGCAGCGTGCTCAATGAGTTTGGGTTTGGCTTGCTGAATCACTTGTGCCGCAAGCTCACAGATTTGGGCGTAGTTGAGTGTATCGTCCAACTCATCTGAACATGCAGCCTGAGTCAGGTCATTATGAATGGTTAAATCCAGCATTAAAGGTTGGATGATCTGACGCTCCCAGTTGAAACAACCGATTACGGTATCGACCTTTAGTCCCTCAATAATAATGGCATCCATAATGACCTTAATAAACCGATAAATAAGATTAATGCTTTAACAATGAAGCAGATTCAATATTGTGAACCATTTTCAAACGCTGGTCAGCATAAATATCGGTATATGGTGCGAGAACACGCATGAAACGATCAAAATATAACATTTGCTTGAATAACAAGGCGAAGTCACGCGGAAACTTGATACCGTGACGCTCACCTACGCCAATCATATCCATCATGATGTCATTAAGGTCTGCTGGATTAGAGCTTAGAATTTCCTGAGGATCGGCCAAGAGCACACCACTAAACAGACGCTCCAAGTCATCTGCAAGTACCTGAGTGTCAATTTTTTGATGAGTCATGCCCATTTTCAGCATGTTTTCAGCCATTGCCGTATAGTTGGTATGTTGTAGCGCGTCCATAAATGCCATACATGCACTCCAGACCTCTGGGTTTAACTGACCTACAATACCGAAGTCAATAAAGCCAATGCGGCCATCTTCAAGCAACATCAGGTTTCCAGCATGTAAATCGGCATGAAAGCTCTTGCACAGCATTAAACTTCCAAACCATGTATTCATCGCGGTAATCAGCACTTGGGTTGGGTCTTTTGCGTATTTTTTTACCACATCAAAGTCAGTTAATGACACACCATAAAGACGTTGCATGGTTAACACACGGCGAGTCGAAAACTGATGGTAAACCTTTGGTGCTGTGGCAGCCTGATTACCCGAAACATTCAGATATTGAATGAAATCATCCAGATTTTGCGCCTCTTCAATAAAGTCCACTTCCCGTACCATACGGACCTTGATTTCATCAACAATCTCGGAAAGTGATGCGAACTTGATTTTAGGTACAGCACGTTCCAGCAGCTTGGTTGCCCAATGCACCACATTTAAATCGGTATATAGAATGGTTTCCACACCAGGCTTTTGGACTTTAATTACCACATCTTCGCCTGTAACCAATTTTGCGGCATGCACCTGCGCGATTGATGCAGAAGCCAATGGTTTTTCATCAATAAAACTAAAAATTTCATTGAGGTTCCTGCCCTCAAACTCCTCATTCAATACGCCCTGAATATAGCTGAAAGGTAAGGTTGGCGTCTGGTCTAGGCAGCCTTGAAATTCCTCAACATATTCACGAGGAAATAAAGATGGGGTACTGGCAATAAATTGTCCTAGCTTAATGTAAGTTGAACCCAATGATTCAAAAGTTTCACGCATCAATTTAGCATTGCTTGGTTTTTCTGTTGCATATTTGACACCTGCCTGTGCCGCAACAATCACAGTTTCACCTATACGCCCAATGGAACGCAGTCCATCAAATAAAATATTTCTTTTCATAATCTTTCAGTGCCTCATAGATGGCGTTAGTTTAGCAAATTTTGCTTAATTTACTGATCAAGTTGCCTGACAAATCGGACAATTTTCATCTTTTTCAAACTGTAAAATGCGTTGGGAAAGGTTTAAACCATTCCAAAGTAATAATTTTTGCCTGAGTGGCGTTAAACCAAGCCCTAAAAACAGTAATGCGTGATGAGCCTGTAATGCTGCAATTGTGACAGGTGTTGTTGCCAAAACACCAGAGTCTGCACAGCGTAGATTTTCATTGGCATGTTGCTCTTTTGGGAACAGGCACTCATAACATGCTGAATCTGATTCAACCATAAATAATTGTCCCTCAAAGCCAATGGCCGAAGCACTAATCAAGGGAACTTGATGTTTTTTGCACAGCGCATTAACTAAATATCGGGTGCTAAAGTTATCACAACCATCTAGAACGACATCTTGGTGCCGTACCAATTCATCAGCATTGCTTTGATCAAAACGACTATTTTGATAGTTCACCTGTATATGAGGATTAATTTTTTGAAGATGTTTGGCTAAGACTTCTGCCTTATAATGACCTAAATCATTTGAAGTAAATGCGATCTGTCTTTGCAAATTGCTGATTTCGATGGTATCCGCATCAATAATGGTAATTTTACCCACACCTGCCCGCGCCAGCAGTTCCGCACTGGTACAGCCGATTCCACCAGCGCCAATCATCAGCACATTGGCAAGCTTGAGTTTTTCTTGCGCCTCGATATCCCAACCCTCCAATAAAATTTGTCGACTGTAGAGATGCATTTCATCATTACTGAGTTCAAATTCATTTTCTGGATGTTGTGACACGTGGCTTGCTTCTGTATAGCTCAATCATGTTGCTGATTTTAAGTGGATGTATGTTTTGAGGAAAGTAATAAATTTTATTTTGACAAATAGAATAGCTTAACCATTTGAGTGTCCCAGAAATCATACCCGTTGAACTTCCGAAAGCCTATCGATTGCTAAATCATGGCCCCACTGTACTCGTTTCTGCCCAGCACGGCGAAGATCAGGATGTAATGGCAGCGGCATGGGCCTGTGCACTGGAAATAACACCTGCCAAAGTTACGGTTGTACTGGATAAAAGTACCAAGACAAGGCAACTGGTTGAGCAAAGTGGTTATTTTGCCTTACAAGTTGCCTGTTTCGATCAAATTGATATGGTGCATCAACTAGCGATGGTTTATTCCATCGCTTTTCTACTTTTCACAATCTTAAATCTTATTTAGCAGCCATACGAATTGCACCATCCAGACGAATCACTTCACCATTCAGATATGAATTTTCAGCAATGTGTGCAACTAAACGCGCAAATTCTTCAGGACGACCCAAACGTGATGGATAAGGCACCATTTGCCCCAAAGCATCCTGTACATTTTGTGGCAAGCCTTTCAGCATTGGCGTTTCCATAATGCCAGGTGCAATGACCATGACACGAATCGCATGGCGCGCCAATTCACGGGAAATCGGCAAGGTCATGGCAACCACCGCACCTTTTGAAGCTGAATAGGCAGCCTGACCAATCTGACCATCAAAAGCTGCAACTGAAGCCGTATTGACAATCACGCCACGATCTTCATCGTCTGCTTCAACTGTATTCTTACTCATGGCCTCAGCAGCAAAGCGTAGCATATTAAATGTACCAGTCACGTTGATCTGCAAGGTTTTGGAGAACATTACCAAATCATGTACACCTTCTTTGCCCAGCACTTTTGCAGATGGGCCAATGCCTGCACAGTTGACCAAGCCATGTAAACTGCCATGCTTGGCAATGACATCTTGAAAGAATTGTTCCGCCGCCTGTTCATCAGTCACATCCAGCTTTACAAACTCAGCCTTTTCACCCAATGCCTGTGCCTGTTGTTCGCCTGCCTCAACATTCATATCAACCAGCGTAACTGATGCGCCTTTTTCCACCAGATATTCTGCGGTTGCAGCTCCCAAACCAGAACCACCACCTGTAATAACAAAGTGTTTTCCCTGAATTTTCATTGGAATATTCCTGTTTACATAAAAATTATAAATGTTCGGCACTTAGCATAATTATTATGATCACAAATGCAATATCTTAATATCGCACAATACATGTCGTTTTTGGCGATTCTTATTTAATCTAGCTTCTGTCCCAAGCTCACCCGATCATTGCCACCATAATCCTTGATGGTCTGGATTTGGTTAAAACCGTACTGCTCAAAGATGTCACACACCGCCTGACCTTGATCATAACCATGTTCAAGCACAATCCAGCCGTGTGGTTTTAACCAGTCTTTGCCTTGACGCATAATCGTTTCAATATCCGCCAAACCATGATTGGCTGCAATCAACGCCCGTTCAGGCTCAGATTTCAGCTTTTGCATGTGGAGATCATCAGGATCAATATACGGTGGATTAGAGACAATCAGATCAAAGCTTTGTTGATCTAAAGCCTCAAACCAAGCACCGCAGGCAAACTTAACCTGAGTTAAGCCATGCTTTAAGGCATTTTCTTTGGCAACATCCAGCGTTGGCTGATAAATATCAGTTGCAATCACTTGCCACTTTGGACGCTCACTGGCAAGCGCCAATGCAATCGCGCCTGTGCCCGTGCCTAGATCAACAATATTGGCATCTTGAGCAAGCGGAAGATTTAAAACCGTTTCCACCAAAATTTCGGTATCAGGACGTGGCACCAAAGTGTCATGGGTCACCTTTAAATCCAGCGTCCAGAATGGTTGCGAGCCTGTGACATAGGCCAAAGGCTCACCCTGTTCAATTCGGACCAGCCCATCCAAATAAGTTTGCTGCTGAATTTCTGTCAATTCCTGCTCAAGCCTAAATTTAAGCTCTAAAATACTGACACCTATAATATGCTCAAGTAGCCAGGCAGCTTCCTGACGTTCATAGCTATCAATTTCGCCTTTCATCTCTAAAGCCTGAGCAATATTCATTAGCCACCATTTTCCTGTGCCAGCATTGCCAACTGATCTGCCTGATATTCACGATGCAGGCTATCCAGCAATTCAGTTAAATCGCCTTCCATAATTGCATCCAGCTTATATAAAGTCAGGTTAATACGGTGATCGGTCATCCGTCCTTGTGGATAGTTGTAGGTACGGATACGCTCAGAACGGTCACCTGAACCCACCAGATCACGACGCATTTCAGAAGTTGCCGCATCAGCCGCTGCACGTTTTGCATTTTCCAGACGTGATACTAACAACGCCATCGCTTTGGCTTTGTTCTTATGCTGGGAACGTTCTTCTTGACATTCCACCACCACACCTGATGGAATGTGAGTAATACGCACCGCAGAATCGGTTTTGTTAATGTGCTGACCACCCGCACCTGATGCACGGTAGGTATCAATACGTAAATCGGCTGGATTGATTTCCACTGTGGTATCGACATCAACTTCTGGCAGAATGGCAACCGTGCATGCGGAGGTATGCACACGACCTTGTGATTCGGTTGCAGGTACACGCTGTACACGGTGTGCGCCACTTTCAAATTTCAGGCGACCATAGACACCCTCGCCATCGACACGGCAGATCACTTCCTTATAACCGCCATGCTCACCTTCATTTTCAGAAAGCACTTCGATACGCCAGCCTTGATTCTCGGCATATTTGCTATACATACGGAACAGGTCACCTGAAAAAATTGCAGCCTCATCACCGCCTGTTCCCGCACGAATTTCCAGATAGGCCGCATTGGCATCATTCGGATCTTTTGGAATCATCAACACATTCAGTTGATCTTCCAGTTCCACCAAAAGCTCTTTATTGGCCTTGATTTCTTCTTCTGCCATGTCCTTGAAATCTGGATCAGATTTCATCATCTCAGCTGTTTCAATATCTTCCTCAGCTTGACGATATTTACCCCAAACCTCGGTGATTTCAGTTAAGTCATTATGTTCACGGGACAGTTTACGAAAACGTTTATTGTCCGAAATCACTTCTACATCAGCGAGTAATGCAGTCAGCTCTTCATGACGATCACAAAGTTGATCCAGTCTTAAACGGAGTGATGCTTTCATGGGCGAAATATCTCAAAATTCAAATTTGTGCAGACAGAACATATACCGCACAATTAACATTAAAAAATTGTGCATAGTGTACAGATTCTGGGGCTTAAAAGACATAGAGAAACGGGTCAACTTACCCATTCGCCCTCATTTCATCATAAATTGTTCAGTTTTGGTTGTGGACACTTGTTCTTGGATTTGTGCTCCGATATAAATAATCAGGGACAAATAGAAAGATAAAACAACAGGATAATATGTATGAATAATTTTATTAATCGTCCAACCTCCGCATTTATTGCGGCAAGCTGGGTTGCTTTACTTGCTGGGGCGGTCGGATTCATGATTGGGCTATGGAATGCCAATATGCCCTTGCATGAAAAAGGCTACTATCTGGTCATTTTACTCTACGGTTTATTTTCTGCCGCCTCATTGCAGAAAACCATTCGTGATCAATTGGAGGAAATTGCTGTTACCACAATTTACTATGGTCTGTGCTGGGTATCCATGGCAGTCTGTATCGTGCTGTTATTGATCAGCCTATGGAATGCTGACATCACCATGAGTGAAAAAGGTTTTTATATTATGTCATTCCTGCTAAGCCTGTTTGGGGTTGTTGCAACACAAAAGAATATTCGTGACCTAAATTACCTACGCCTGCAAAATGAGTTGAATCCCCGCCAGTTGAAACTGGAGGATTCCCCACAGCAAGATCATCAACAAGATTAAATTTAGCTTAAGGAAGTTCAGCCCGAGAGCTTCCCTATTTCGCGATGATGCTTACTATCCATATGCTTTATCATCATTATTTCTCTTTTAAATTTATTCACCAAAACAAAACGCTACAATCCAGACACCAAAACGTAATAATTCAGGCAGCCATCTCCACAATTTTCCCCTCAAACTTTGTTACATTTCCCTCCATTACAAAAGATGTCCTATTAATAGGAACATGGAGTCAAAATGAAAGCGAATATTTGGTTATTGGGTGCGATTTTAGCCAGCTCAACTTTGGTGACTACAGCACACGCTGATAATGCAACTCGTGTTGCTGCCACATCTGCCCTGGGAAGTGTGGTGGGCACTGCAATTGGTAAGGAGATCGGTGGCAACAATGGTGCCATGATTGGTTCCGCACTTGGCGGTGCTGGTGGTGCAGCGGCTGCAAGTGGTAAAAATACCCGTACTGAAGCTGCAATTGGTGGTGGTTTAGGTGGCGTGGGCGGTTATACCGTTGGTAAGAATGTAGGTGGTACAACAGGCGGTTATATTGGTGCCGCTGCGGGTGCCGCAGGTGGTGCAGCTTTGGGTCGTAAAGTCGGTCAGGACCGCGACTATGACAATTACCAGTCTAAAAAATACAAGAAAAAAAGAAAGCATCGTCATCACTGATATTTTAGAAAAGCGCCTTTGGGCGCTTTTTTACGATTAAAATTTCTAAAAGCATTTGGTCTTGATGTATTCAACCAACTTCAATAACGCTCCTTTACAGCCCTTTATACTGGTTTTAAGTTCTAAAAAATCTTTACTCGGCTCACATATAACTATTCACAAACTTGAACTCATCAACAAGGAGTAAGTAGCCAGTTGTTTTACTTATAAAATTTTCGTCTAATGGAAAGTGGTTTGTATACCCTACCAAATTATAATCTTTATCAAAGATTGCAGATTTTTAGTTTATTTCAAATTTTAAAAAAGCGCCTGACGGCGCTTTTTTATCAAAATGAATTAGTTTGCATAAACTGGGAATTTAGCACAAACCGCTTCAACTTTAGCTTTTACATCAGCAATGACTTGTTCATTACCTTTACTGTCGATAATGTCAGCGATCCAAGCCGCAAGATCACGCACTTCTGCTTCACCAAAACCACGAGTCGTCACCGCTGGCGTACCAATACGGATACCAGAAGTCACAAATGGAGAACGTGGATCGTTTGGCACGGCATTTTTATTAACTGTAATATGTGCAGCACCTAACCATGCATCGGCATCTTTACCTGTCACATCTTCTTGCTTGATCAAAGACAATAAGAATAGATGGTTGTCTGTACCGCCTGAAACCACATCATAACCACGAGAGATAAACACGTCTGCCATTGCCTGAGCATTCTTCACAACTTGTTGCTGGTAAGACTTGAAATCATCAGACATGGCTTCTTTAAAGCAAATTGCTTTCGCTGCAATCGCATGCATCAAAGGACCACCCTGATTACCAGGAAAAACAGCAGATTGAAGTTTTTTCTCGATTTCTTCGTTTGCTTTGGCAAGGATTAAACCAGAACGTGGGCCACGCAGTGTTTTGTGTGTCGTAGTGGTCGTAACGTCTGCAATTTGAACTGGGTTAGGATAAACACCCGCAGCAACCAAACCAGCAACATGGGCCATATCAACAAACAGGTAAGCACCTACTTGGTCTGCGATATCACGGAAACGTTGCCAATCCACCACACGGCTATAAGCAGAGAAACCTGCAACGATCATGCGTGGTTTATGTTCTAAAGCTAAACGCTCAACTTCTTCATAATCAATTTCGCCAGTTTCTGGGTTTAAACCATACTGGATTGCATTATAGGTTTTACCAGAGAAGCTGACTTTCGCACCGTGAGTCAAGTGACCACCGTGCGCCAGGCTCATACCCAAAACGGTATCGCCTGGGTTAAGTAGCGCCAGGTAAACAGCAGAGTTGGCTTGAGAACCCGCATGTGGCTGAACGTTTGCATAATCTGCACCAAACAATGCTTTGGCACGGTCAATGGCAAGCTGTTCTACGACATCAACATATTCACAACCGCCATAGTAGCGTTTGCCAGGATAGCCTTCTGCATATTTGTTGGTCAGTTTTGATCCTTGTGCTTCCATCACTGCTGGAGAGCAATAGTTTTCAGATGCAATTAACTCAATGTGCGCTTCTTGGCGTTCGCCTTCAGAAGCAATTGCCTGAGCGATTTCCGGATCAAATTCAGCAATAGAGATATTGGCAAACATTAGCGGGGGTCCTATAAATTAGGGCTTTTAAGCCGTGCTAAAGATTGGTGCGTATTGTAGCACGAAGTTTGCGATTGCACAGATTGATATTTATCTAATTCTTCGTGAATTTTATTCACGTTGAGTATGCGACAAACAAGCCAACCCTCTATAAATGTTCAAAATCTGGATAAAATGGAAAAAGTGATTTTAGATCATTCAGGAGTAAGCAATTTCAACAATTGTTTAGTCACATATGCCCTTGCATTTTTCTGTTTAAAAATAGTGGGAATATGTAGCAGAAAAAAGGAGTAACGATATTTTTTATGATCACGTAGGTTTTCATTTAAATAATGATAGAGATCAGACGCAGCTTCCCGATGAAATGCAGCTTTGTTGCACAAATACCCAAAACTATGATTTTATTATATTTATTTTTATTAAAATTTTCACAAACCTCTTAAAAATCAGTATCTTGCAAAATATTTATGCAACAAAGCCTGTAAAAGTTAAAAAAGAAACCGCCCAGACTAAGCAAACACTAAAACATGCAGGCCTCATTAAATACAAATAAAGCGGTCAATGCCGTGACACATTCAATCAAGTCGGAAGCCAATAAAGCAACAAAACCCTCCTAGATCTAATTGATTGATGACTTTAACCATCAAAGCGGGATTTTTCTTCCCGCTTATTTTATTTTGGAGAGGTATTTCCCAGTGCAGGATTATCAATTGCATCCTTACATTGGGCTTTGTCACGCTCATAGTTTGCCTGCTTCTGAGCAGAATTAGATGAACTATCCTTTACGTCTCGCGCCCATGTGTCCAGACTGGTCAACGCCTTGCGGCACAGCGCATATTTACCCTCTGTCACAGAGTCGGTCATTTTGACATTGATCCGCCAATCCGTGCTGAGCTGGCGTAAAGGCTTTCTGACTTTTTCCTCAATTTCAGAGACTTGTTTATTATAGACAATTGGGTCAATTTCATTAATCAATGTCCACGCCGCATTTGCATAAGTGGTTGCATCATTGTTTAATTTTGGCGCAGGTTTGATTTCAACTTTTTTTTCAGGTTGATTGTCTCCCTGCCCACATGCAGTCAATAAAAAGGTGCTACACAGTACAATTACTGCCACACGAGTTTTTGGATTAGACATATCAAGTCGCCAATCAAACATTTCGGCATTATGCTAGTCAATCTGGGAATAATTCTCAATCGTTGTTACTTATTTATCATGGATAAAAACCACTCATGTCACAAATAAAAGTCTATGCGCATCGCAAAACAATAGATGAATTTAGAGATCAGCTTTCTCAGGCCATCCATCAGGCTTTGGTTGAAAGCCTGAGCTATCCTGCGGAAAAGAAGTTTCAGCGTTTTATTGCCCTGGAGCAAGATGATTTTATCTATCCAGATAACCATAGTGACAGCTACATTATTATCGAAATTTCCATGTTTGAGGGACGAAGCATAGAAACTAAAAATCGTTTTGTGCAGGCAATCTTTGCCAATATTCAACAACAATGTGGCATTTCAGCTCAGGATATTGAAATCACGATTTTTGAAACACCGAAATGCAACTGGGGAATACGAGGTAAAAATGCGGATGAATTGGGACTGAACTATCAGGTCAATATCTGAATAAGCGAAAACGATACAAGGCAGGATTTTTGTCTAACAAAAACCATTTTTTGTGTCAATTTAAGCTTAATTCAGCAGCAAGTTCTGCTATGCTTAAACACAAATTTATCAGGATAGGATTATTCGCATGAGCGTTACTCTTGGAACTCCACTTCAATCTTCTGCATTTAAGGTTTTACTGTTAGGTTCTGGAGAGTTAGGTAAAGAAGTGGTGATTTCTTTACAACGCCTGGGTGTGGAAGTTCATGCGGCTGACCGTTATGACCATGCACCTGCCATGCAGGTTGCCCATTATTCCTATACTCTAAATATGGCAGATCCAACTGAATTAAAACAACTGATTGAAAAAATTAAACCGAATTTAATTGTTCCTGAAATTGAGGCAATTGCGACCGAGGTTTTGCTTGAAATCGAGCAACGCAAAACTGCAACGGTGATTCCATCGGCAAAAGCCGTCAACCTCACCATGAACCGTGAGGGCATTCGCCGTTTAGCTGCGCAAGAACTGGGCTTGCCCACTTCCGCCTATCGCTTTGCCAGCACATTGGAAAGCTTCCGTGCAGCATGTGACGATATTGGTTATCCAAACTTTGTTAAACCTGTCATGTCCTCTTCTGGCAAGGGTCAGTCCCGTGTTAAGAACTTTGATGAGGTTGATGCAGCTTGGGAATATGCCATGCAAGGTGGTCGTGTCAATCAGGGTACAGTGATCATTGAATCACAAATTGATTTTGATTTTGAAATTACCCTATTAACCGTACGTGCTAAAAATCCAGCAACAGGTGAAATCGAAACCCATTACTGCGATCCAATTGGACACCGTCAGGATGCGGGTGACTATGTTGAAAGCTGGCAGCCACAACCAATGACAGTAGCAGCCTTGCAGGAAGCAAAACGTATTGCAAATAAAGTCACAACCGCTTTGGGTGGCTGTGGTGTTTTTGGTGTAGAGTTATTTATTAAAGGCGATAAGGTCTGGTTCAGTGAGGTCTCACCTCGCCCGCATGACACCGGTCTTGTGACCCTGGCATCACAGTTCCAGAGTGAATTTGAGCTGCATGCCCGTGCGATTTTAGGTTTGCCTGTGAATACCGCTCGTCATAGTACTGCGGCAAGTGCCGTGATCTATGCAGGTGTGGATGCGAACAACCTGAGCTTCTCTGGCTTAAATCTTGCTTTGGCAAACCCGAACACTGACTTGCGCTTGTTTGGTAAACCAGAGGGCTTTAAACGCCGCCGTATGGGTGTTGCAACCGCACGTGCTGAAACCACAGACCTTGCGCGTGAGCTGGCACAACAGGCAGCAGACCAAGTGAGTGTACAAACCAACGCTTAACCTATATTGAGTAGACCCATTTTCATGATCAATACATCTCCATTGTTAAACTACGTCACCAGCCTTCATGATATTCAGGCCATTAACCAATGGCGTACAGATGTAGAAAAACAATTACAGGAGAGTTATGAAAATGGGCAACCGATTCGTGATGTGATTAGTGCCCGATCAGACTCCATTGATGAAGCACTCATTTTTCTTTGGAATCATGCGGGTTTAGACCAGACCGAGTTGGGTTTGTTTGCTGTAGGCGGTTATGGTCGCCATGAGATGCTTCCCTATTCTGATACTGACATCATGATTTTGTCAGAGGATGAAATCAGCGAAGAACAAGGGAAACTGATTTCTGCCTTTATCTCCTCACTTTGGGATGTGGGTAACTTCAAGCCTGGTACCAGTGTCCGTACCATTCAAAACTGCGTTGAACAAGCCAGCAATGACCTGACGGTTGCCACCACCCTGATTGAAGCGCGTCTAATCACAGGTAATGAACAGCTTGCCAAGTGGCCTCGCCGTATTGTGGCGCAAACCTGGACTGATAAAACGTTCTATGATGCGAAAATGGCTGAGCAAGCCAAGCGCTATGCCCAACATAACAACACTGAAAGCAATCTGGAACCCGACATTAAAAATGCGCCAGGCGGTATTCGTGACATCAACCAGATTGGCTGGATTGCAAAACGCCACTTCCGTGTCAACCGTATCTATGACCTTGTACATTTAGGTTTTATCACTGAATTTGAGCTTGCTGTACTTGAAGAAGCGGAAAGTTTTCTATGGGAAATCCGCACCCATTTACATCGCTTGGCAAAACGTGATGAAAACCGTTTATTGTTTGAATATCAACGTGATATTGCAGCAAAGTTTGGCTATGTCCGTGAAGAGGGTCAACACGTCAATTTTGCCGTTGAACAGTTCATGAAACGGTATTACCGCACTGCCCAACAGGTTTCTACCCTGAGTGAAATGCTGCTTGCCTATTTCAATGAGTCGGTGATTACCCCACGTTTGCCTGACTATGAACGCCAGATTGTAGAAATTAATGACCGCTTTAAAATTGTGGATGGCAAACTTGCCGTACAACACCATAAGGTTTTCTCTGAAGAACCGAGCGCGATTTTAGAATTATTCTATCTATTGGCAAACCGTCCTGAGATTACAGGTATTCGCGCCCGCACCTTGCGTCTGCTGGTCCTTGCAGCCAAGCGGATTGACCAGCGTTTCCGCGACAACCCAGAACATCAGGCGTTGTTTATGTCAATCATTCGCTCACCGCATCTCTACAATACGATGGTGGCGATGAAACGTTACGGCGTTTTGGGCAACTATATTCCTGCTTTCGGGCAGATTATGGGATTGATGCAATACGACCTGTTCCATATTTATACGGTTGATGCACATACCCTGTTATTGCTGCGTAATCTCAGCCGTTTTAAAGCGCCTGAATTTGCCAAGGATTTCCCTGTGGTCAGCTCAGTGTTCCAGCGTATTGCACGACATGACATTGTGTATATGGCGGCAATTTTCCATGACATCGCCAAAGGTCGTGGCGGTGACCATAGCGAACTTGGGGCAATTGATGCAATTAAGTTCTGCCGCACACATGGTTTTACCGAGCGCGAATGCAAACTGGTGGCCTGGCTGATTAACAACCATCTCCTGATGTCACTCACAGCCCAGAAAAAAGATATTTCCGATCCTGACGAAGTAAAGGAATTTGCTGAAAAAGTTGGTGACATGGAGCATCTGGATTATCTGTATACACTGACCGTTGCAGATATTAACGCAACCAATCCAAAACTCTGGAACACATGGCGCGCTTCTCTGATGCGCCAGCTCTATACCTATGCCCGTGACGTGATTCGCTCAGGTTTAGGTCGCCCTGTGGATTACCAGATGCTGATTGAGGACACCAAGTTTGCAGCCAGTGAATTACTGGTCAATGACTTCTCGCTCGCCGAAGTAGAAAAAGTCTGGCAAGAGCTGGGGGATGAATATTTTGTCAAGGAGTCTGCCAACGAGATTGCATGGCACACTCAGGCGATTCTACAGCACGGCGATAATCCAGAGCCCTTGGTTTTATTACGCGCACATCGTAATGCCGCAGATGATGCGGTTCAAATCTTTATTTATACCCGTGACCAGCCTAACCTGTTCGCAACCACTGTGGCGGTGCTGGACCGTATGAACCTTGATGTTCAGGATGCCAGAATTATCACCGCAAGCACTGCATTTAGTCTGGATACTTACTTGGTGCTGGACCGTTTTGGCACATTGCTCACCGATCCTGATCGGGAACGTAAGGTTAAAGCGGCTCTGGTTGATGCTCTCAGTCATTCAGACCAATATCCAGGTATTATGCAACGCCGTATTCCGCGCCACCTCCGTCACTTTGATGTGCAGAATACGGTTGATATTGTGCTAAATCCAGCCTTACAGCAACACATGGTTGAAATCTCGACACTGGATCAACCTGGCTTACTGGCACGAATTGGTGCCCTGTTTATGCTGCAAGGTCTGGACATTCACTCTGCTAAAATTGCAACATTGGGTGAACGTGCCGAGGATATTTTCTTTGTCACCAAGAAAAATGGCGTATTGCTTACAGATGAAGAAGTCAAGGCCTTTGCGGAAACACTAAAATCCGCTTTGGATGAAGTGTCAAATCAGGTTCTTAACCCATCGTAATTCCAATTTTCATCAATACATTGGGCGTATGCAATACGCCCCTACAGTTTGGTAATTGTTTCAATGAACTCAAGTTTATCTTTATTGCATCCTTATCCTTTTGAAAAGTTAAACCAGCTTTTTAAAGGACTACAACCTGCCGATTTACCGTTGATTCCACTGTCAATTGGTGAACCCAAACACCCCGCACCTGAGTTCGTTAAACAAGCGATTATTGATAATTTTGGGCATTTATCAACCTACCCCAACAGTAAAGGCTTGCCTGAGCTGCGCCAAAGTATTGCACAATGGCTGAGCAATCGTTTCAAACTAAACCAAATCAGTGCAGAAGATCATATTTTGCCTGTTTCTGGAACACGGGAAGGAATCTTCTCCTTTGTTCAGGCATTGATTAAACGTGAAGATGCGCCTTATATCGTGATGCCGAACCCGTTTTACCAGATTTATGAAGGTGCTGCGCTGTTGGCAGGTGCAAAACCTTATTTTATCAACTGCACTGAAGAAAATGGCTATCTCGGCGATTTTGATGCCGTGCCTGCCGAAGTTTGGGAAAAAACGGCGTTATTATTCGTGTGTACCCCAGGTAATCCAACAGGTACAGTACTGTCAAAAGAACAGTTTAAAAAGCTGATTGCGCTTTCTGACCAATATGGTTTTGTGATTGCATCTGATGAATGTTATTCAGAACTGTGGTTTGATCAGGCACCGATTGGGCTATTGGAAGTTTGTGCTGAATTGGGACGTGATGACTATAAAAACTGTATCGTGTTCCACTCATTGTCTAAACGTTCAAACTTGCCAGGAATGCGCTCAGGTTTTGTTGCTGGTGATGCGGCATTGTTAAAGCCTTACTTGCAATATCGCACCTACCACGGCGCGGCAATGCCTGTACAGCATCAACTGGCTTCGATTGCAGCGTGGAATGATGAAACGCATGTCGAAGAAAATCGCCAGCAATACCGTACCAAATTTGATTTATTCCAGTCTGAATTGGGTCATTTACTGCCATTACAAAAACCAGATGCAGGTTTTTATTACTGGCTTAAAGTCGATAATGATGAAGCTTTTGCCAAAATGTTGATGGAAAAAGCCCATATCAAGGTATTGCCAGGTCGTTATCTATCCCGTGATACTGAACAGGGTAATCCAGGTGAAAACCATGTGCGGATGGCGCTTGTCGCTGATTTAGCACAGTGCGAAGAAGTCGTGAAGCGGTTGAAAGCGATTTTATAAATAAAATCCCCAAAGTTCATTTGATATTTTGGGGAATTTTATCATCCGACCCAGTTTTTCTAAGAATAGTCTTGATATTACCATACTGAATCGCAGTATATACTCCATAGTTTATAAATCAAACGCCTTGAGCCAGCATTAGAATTTTGCATTTCCCATATCAAAGATAAGATACGGATTCAAAACCAATATTCATCTTTGTGTTATAACTATCGCTTGAAATCTTCGTCTATACTTAGCCATCAATTTAAATTGACTATGGAAAGATGACTTCTCAAACTCCCCAGAAAACAAAGAAAAAAGTTTGGTTCATTTTGGCAATCGTGATTGTATTGTTGCTTGTCGCATTCCTGCTGTGGAAGTCAGGCAGCTCAAACAAAGCCGCTGCGACAGAAAAACCAAACAATGCAGAAACAACTGAACAAAAAGCTGCCTTAACGGTGACGGTCGTTCAACCTGAACAGCAAAACTGGAAACAGACATTCACCGCAAATGGCAACATCGCAGCATGGCAAGAAGTGGTGATTGGCAGTGAATTGTCTGGTCAGCGTCTTACTCGCGTCAATGTCAATGTCGGTGATGAGGTTAAACGCGGACAGGTTTTGGCAGAGATTAACAGCGATACCATCCGTGCCGATTTGGCAGCGGCCAAAGCCAGCTATGCCGAAGCACAGGCTGTATTGGCTGATGCCGTGACCAACAATAAACGGATTCAGCAGCTCAGAAATACAGGTGCAATCTCGGCCCAGGAATTAACCCAATACCAAACTTCCCAAGCCACTGCCCAAGCAAGACTGGATGCCTCCAGAGCACAGATTGAAAGCAATCAACTACGTCTGGCACAAACTCAGGTGATTTCACCTGACAATGGGGTGATTTCAGCCCGTACCGCAACTGTCGGTTCCTTGGCTCAGACTGGACAGGAACTGTTCCGCCTGATTCGGGATCACCGTCTGGAATGGCGTGCGGAAGTTACCACTTCGGATTTGTATAAACTCAAGCAAGGGATGAATGCGCGTATTTTTTCGCCTGACCCTGCCCAGCCTGCCATTACAGGCAAGGTTCGGATAATTGCCCCTGTGATTGATCCACAAACCCGTTATGGCTTGGTTTATGTTGACTTGCCAGCCACTCAGGCGTTTCGGATGGGCATGTTTGTAAAAGGTGAATTTGATTTAGGTGAAAAACCAGCACTCACTATTCCACAAACTGCCTTGTTGCTACGCGATGGCTTTGCCTATGTATTTATTGTGGGGAAAAACAATCGTGTGGCACAGCAAAAAGTGACTGTTGGGCGACGTTTGGCTGATCGTGTTGAGATTCTGGACTTGCCTGCAAATGTAAAACTGGTTGCGTCTGGTACAGGTTTCCTCACCGATGGTGATTTAGTGACTGTCGCAAAAGACATCCCTGATACGCCATTGACTAAACAACTTGTGACCACACAGGGGAATTAAAATGAATTTCTCTGCCTGGTCAATCCGTAATCCTATTCCAGCCATTTTATTATTTATTATGCTGGGATTGACGGGTTTAATGTGTTTTAAATGGATGAAAATCCAGCAATTTCCAGATATTGAATTGCCAATGGTGACTGTGACCGCAGCCCTGCCAGGTGCTGCGCCACCACAACTGGAAACTGAAGTTGCCCGTAAAATTGAAAATTCGATTGCCACCCTGCAAGGTTTAAGAAATCAATATACCAATATTCAGGATGGCGTTGTCACGGTTACAGCCGAGTTCCAACTGGAAAAACCACTGCAAGAGGCGGTAGATGACGTTCGTAACGCGGTTTCCCAGGTGCGTTCAGACTTGCCTGCCGATTTACGTGACCCAATTGTCAGTAAAATCAACCTTTCAGGCTCACCCATTCTAACTTATACCATCCAGTCGCCGAAAATGGATGAGGAGGCTCTGTCATGGTTTGTGGACTATGATATTGCCCGCGCCATGCTACAAGTTAAGGGTGTGGGTGCAGTCGCCCGTGTGGGCGGTGTTACCCGTCAGGTTGAGGTTGAACTTGACCCTGAAAAATTACTGGCACTGAATGCAACAGCAACGGATATTACCCGACAATTGCGTTTGATCCAGCAAGATGCATCTGGCGGTCAAACCAAGATTGGCGGCAGTGAACAGTCCATTCGCACCATTGCAACGGTAAAAACAGCCGAAGAAATTGGGGCAATAGATATTGCACTCAGTGATGGCCGCCATATACGTCTTGATCAGGTTGCGACCATTCATGATGGTATTGCCGAACGCCGTTCTGCTGCATTGCTGAATGGACAGCCTGTGATTGGCTTTGAAATTACCCGTAGTAAGGGTGCCAGTGAGGTTGATGTTGAAAAGGGCGTGATTGAGGCATTGGATAAACTCAAGGCTGCACATCCAGACATTAAAATCACCGAAGCATTTAACTTTGTTAAGCCCGTTGCTGACAACTATAAAGGTTCGATGTCACTGCTTTACGAGGGTGCCATTTTAGCTATTTTAGTGGTGTGGCTATTCCTACGTGACTGGCGTGCAACCATCATTGCCGCAACTGCCCTGCCCCTGTCAATTTTACCAGCCCTGATTGGGATGTACTTTTTTGGTTTCACCCTCAATACTGTTACTCTTTTAGCAATGTCGCTGGTGGTCGGGATTCTGGTCGATGATGCGATTGTTGAAATTGAGAATATCATTCGGCATCTCAGGATGGGTAAAACACCGTATGAAGCGGCAATGGAAGCTGCCGATGAAATTGGGCTTGCCGTGATTGCCACCACATTTACCCTGATTGCAGTATTTTTACCGACCGCCTTTATGAGTGGTATTGCAGGTAAATTCTTTGTGCAGTTTGGCTGGACAGCAGCATTGGCCATTTTTGCCTCCTTGCTCGTAGCACGTTTGCTTACCCCAATGATGTCTGCCTATATCCTTAAACCCTGGGTCGGCAAAGTTGAACCTCATGAAGATACTGACCAACCTGCCAATGATCAAGGTACAGCGGCTTTAGCGAAAGACCGTGCCAAAGATGGCAAAGTCATGCGTAGCTATATGCGTCTGGTGACGTGGTGTTTAAACCATCGCTGGATCACGCTGTTTGGGGCAATCGCCTTTTTTATTGGTTCAGTTATGCTGATTCCACTATTACCAACAGGATTTGTGCCACCACCCGACACTGGACAAACGCAGGTACGTCTGGAATTGACCCCAGGTTCACAATTTGCTGATACCTTAAAAACAGCAGAATATGCACGAAGCCTAATTAAGGATCATCCTGAAATTAAAAGCATCTATACCACCATTGGTGGAGGCGCTGCAGGAAGTGACCCCTTTGCTGGTGGTGCATCCAGTGAACCTCGTAAAGCGACTCTGACTATTCAAACCACTGAACGTACTGAACGCAGTGCCAGCCTGCAAGACATTGAAGACCAGATTCGTCAACGTTTAGCACCCTTGCCAGGTGCCAGAATTCAGGTCGGTCTGGCGGGCAATAACAGCCAATATCAACTGGCACTTTCAGGCGATGACCCTGAAGCCTTGATGTCAACAGCCCGCGCACTGGAACGTGAATTACGCACCATTCCGAATATTGGCAGTATTACTTCAAGTGCGGCACTGATTCGTCCTGAACTAGTGATTCGCCCTGATTTTGCCAAAGCCGCAGATTTGGGTGTGACCACTTACGATATTGCGGAGACCTTACGTATCGCAACTGCAGGTGACTTTGACCAAAACCTGGCAAAACTCAACCTTTCACAGCGTCAGGTGCCTGTGGTGATTAAATTGCCTCTTACCGCCCGTCAGGATCAGGAACTGATTAAACGCCTCATGATCAAGGGTAGTCATGGTCCTGTCATGCTGGGGACGATTGCCGATGTGAATATTGAAAGTGGACCATCACAGATTGACCGCTTCAACCGTCTGCGTAATATCAACTTTAATATTGAACTCAACAACCAGCCTTTGGGTGATATTGCAGCGAAAGTTGATCAATTACCAACCATGAAGAATCTACCACCGACAGTAAAACGTACCAATATCGGTGATGCTGAAGTGATGCAGGAATTATTCTCAAGCTTTGGCTTGGCCATGCTGACGGGTGTACTGTGTATTTATGTAGTGCTGGTGCTTTTATTTAAGGACTTTTTACAACCGATCACCATCTTGGTTGCATTACCGCTGTCTTTGGGTGGCGCTTTCGTGCTATTGCTCCTTGCAAAGAGTAGCTTTTCAATGCCAAGCTTAATCGGTTTAATCATGCTCATGGGAATCGCAAGTAAAAACTCAATTCTCTTGGTGGATTACGCCATTATTGCGCGTAAAGAGCGAGACTATTCGCGTTTCAATGCCTTGCTTGATGCCTGCCATAAACGTGCCCGCCCTATTATCATGACCACATTGGCAATGGGTGCTGGGATGTTACCGATTGCATTAGGTATTGGAACTGATCCAAGCTTCCGCGCACCAATGGCACTTTCAGTGATTGGTGGATTGATCACCAGCACTTTCTTGTCATTATTGGTGATTCCTGTGGTTTACACCTTTATTGATGATATTAATCGTAAGCTTCATGGGTTGAGAAAATCTAAAACCGTTGAATAAAAACATCAATAAAAAATGGGCGGTTAATAGACCGCCCATTTTTTTATTGTCTCTTATTTGCTTGCTAATGCTTTCTCAATATCTGCTTCCAAAGCCTCGGGCTTGGTAGTCGGTGCGTAACATCCTAAAACCTCACCATTACGTCCCACGAGAAATTTGGTGAAATTCCATTTAATGTTCTGGCTTCCCAAAATGCCTTTCGCCTCTCGGGTTAAAAAACGAAAAATAGCATGTGCTTCAGGTCCTTTTACATCAACCTTGGCGAACATTGGAAAATTAATCCCATAGTTACGTTGGCAGAACACCCCTATTTCTTTATTTGTTCCTGGATCCTGCCCACCAAACTGGTTACATGGAAACCCCAAAATTTCCAGACCCTGTGGTTTATATTTTTCATAGAGTTTTTCAAGTCCTGCAAACTGTGGGGTAAAACCACACTTGCTTGCAGTGTTTACAATCAGCATGACCTTACCTTTATAGTCGGCGAGTGCCTTTATATCTCCCTCTAACAATTCAGCTTCAAACTGATAAATGTTACTCATGGATATGTTTCCTCGTCGTTCTTTTCTTGTGTTTTAAGTTGTAGTGATGCCGAATTAACGCAATAGCGCAATCCTGTCGGCTGCGGACCATCCTCAAATACATGCCCCAAATGTGCGTCACAGTCATGGCAGACAATTTCCGTTCTGACCATACCATGCGACAAATCTTCGTGTTCTTCTATTGCAGTGCTGTCAAGTGGTCTAAAAAAGCTCGGCCAGCCACACCCACTGTCATATTTGGTGTCCGAAGAAAATAGTTCCGCACCACAGCAACGGCACACGTAGATTCCATGTTGCTTAGTGTTCCAGTATTGTCCAGTGAAAGCAGGCTCTGTGCCTTTTTGGCGGGTAATCCGATATTCTTCTGGTGACAGTTCTCTTTGCCATTCTCGGTCAGTTTTATTGACTTTTCCCATGACCTGCTCCTTTTGTTCTATATTTTAAAAGTATTTGGTGATCAGTTTTTATATTTACGCCATTCACAACAAAAACTCTAGTCTATTGCTGCAAAATTTATAAAAAATTAAACATTTACCGCACAAATAGCAAATAGAAAGCAAATTATATTTTATGGTGAGCATTTTATTTATAACTTCATCTTCCAAGTAAGCAAATATGATGCTATGCTGATGCCACACCGCTGTCTGTTGTACAGGACAAAAAATGTCGCAAAAGAAAAGTGTGGTTTTTCAAAACCTATTGCCAACCATCAGACAATATCAACAATCGGGTTTTACCCATGAAAAAATTGTTGAATTACTGAGAGATCAGCATGATCTTGATCTGGTTACCGTTGAAACCTTTAAAAGTTATTTATACCGATATGCAAAAGTGAATCCAGCTATGTCTAAAAATACTGCTATTCCCAACTCAACTCAAACCACTAGAGAAATCAGGAAATCCTCTAAGCTTGAGCATGTTTGTTACGACATTCGTGGACCAGTATTACGCGCCGCCAATGAAATGGAAGAGCAAGGACATAAAATCATCAAGCTGAATATCGGCAACCCCGCACCTTTTGGTTTTGAAGCCCCACAAGAAATTATTAACGACGTTGCCTTAAACCTGCCAAATGCGATTGGCTACACTGATTCTAAAGGAATTTTCCCTGCCCGTAAGGCAATTTGCCAGTATTACCAGCAGAAAGGCATTTTTGATATGCATGTCAATGATGTCTATGTCGGCAATGGTGTGTCTGAACTGATCGTGATGGCAATGCAGGGGTTGCTGGATGACGGCGATGAAATGCTGGTGCCAATGCCTGACTACCCATTGTGGACAGCCGCAGTCAACCTTTCAGGGGGTACGGCAGTTCACTATAAATGTGATGAAGAGAACTACTGGTATCCTGACATTGCCGATATGGAAAGCAAGATCACGCCAAATACGCGTGGAATTGTGGTGATTAATCCAAACAACCCGACAGGTTCGGTCTACCCTCGCCATGTGTTAGAACAAATTGTCGCATTGGCGAAAAAACATGACTTGATTTTATTTGCTGATGAAATCTACGATAAAATCGTTTATGACGGTATTGAACATGTGGCTGTTGCTGCTCTTTCTGGTGATCAGCTCTGTATATCTTTTAACGGTTTATCAAAGGCATATCGTATTGCAGGTTATCGTGCTGGATGGATGGCGATTACAGGGGACAAGGCGCGTGCGGCAGACTATATCGAGGGTCTGGACATGCTGGCTTCCATGCGCCTGTGTGCCAACCATCAGGCGCAATATGCCATTCAAACTGCGTTAGGTGGTTATCAATCCATTAATGATTTGATTCGCCCTGGTGGGCGTTTATATGAACAACGCAATATTGCATGGGAAATGTTGAATGAAATTCCTGGTGTCAGTTGTGTTAAACCTGATGGTGCCATGTACTGTTTCCCTAAACTTGACCCAGAAATTTATCCAGTTGAAGATGACGAAAAATTCATGCTGGATTTATTAAAGGCTGAAAAAGTTTTACTGGTTCAGGGCACGGGCTTTAACTGGCCAACGCCTGACCATTTCCGTGTGGTATTTTTACCTGCGGAAAATGAGTTACGTGAGGCAATTAACCGTTTAGGCCGTTTCCTCGCTAAAATACGTTAAGACCATATTCAATCCCCCTTTAGTACGTAAGGGGGATTTTTATATTTAATAGGGACGGCAGAGTAAAACTTCAATTTTTATTCTGCCGCTATATTTTTAATGCTTTATGAGATTTAATTTATGGTTAAAATATAGTCAGCATAGTTTTTAAAACACCACCTTTTATTTAACTGTTGCCGTTAATTTAATCTGGCCTGCATTGGAAACCATGTCCATTTTTTCAATGCTCACCCCCATCTGGGATAGCTGCATTAAAAAGTTGGCAAGTACAGAATAATTCTGATGTTCCGCAACAATTTGGATCTGTTCTCCATTTTGCTGCGAAGAAACTGCCAACCCTTGCTGCTGTGCTGTACGCTGGATTTTATCCGCCGAGGAAAGGGCAAGGTCATTGGCAGGTTTCATGGTTGCAGCATTACTCTGCATCCAGACCATTAAATCCTTAAGCTCATTTAAACGCTTTTGTTGCTGGTTTGCCAAAGCATGCATTTTCCACAAAGCGGAACCAACAATCACAACGATTAAAAAAACGGTTGTAAAAACCACCATCACGCGCTCACGCACTGACAGGCTCTGTAAATATTGATTCAGCGCCTCAGCTTTCTGATCAAGACTATTTTGTAATTGTGTGAACGCTTTCATTATTTTACTTTGACCATCCCAATCGCACCGACACTATCCGCCTGTATATTTCCAAGTTCCGCCTGAAAACCCTGCTGATTCAACTGCTGTGCCAACGCCTGCAAGTCATTTGCTGATTTTGCCTTTAACGACATTGCCAATGTTGAAGCATCATAACTGACTTGTTGGGCAACAATCTGTTTTTGCATCAATATTGGCCCTACCCGACTCAACAATGACAATGCCTGCGTATCTCCAAGCTGGCTCATGCGCAACTGGCTTTCAAACTGGCTTTTAATGTTCTGCTCAGTCACACGGGTATTTTCGCCAAACCAATGCTTATACTGATCGATCGCCTGTAAAGCAGTTTGATCCGCCACCTTTCTCAACTTTGACCAGCGCAAGGCATCATAACCCAACTGCACCAGAATCACCGCCAGTAAAACGGCTGCCGAGGCTTTCCAGTAGCCTGACCATTGTACATCGGCATTTTTTGCCTTTGGCAACACATTAAATGGATGTTGCTTCGGTCTTGGAAACTGCTCAAACTGGTAGCTAAACTCAGTACGTTGATCTTTATCAGATGCTGTTGCCAAAACATCCAGTTGGCTTGCACTGAGATTGGCAAATTTATATTGCGTTTCTGATGACTGAAATTCCAGAAATAACCCTAAATCATCAATCGAGTTACCTGACCAGACATTTTCCCTCACCAGTAAATGGTCATACAGATTCACCAGCACCACTTCATTTTGTGCTGGCTCAGGCAGAATCAGAAAATCAGGCAAGAAAGCGACAATCTGGATCGGTAAAAGGCTGAGTGCATGCTGCCAAGTTTCAATGGCAAATTGCGCAACACCTAAAATATTGAGTTGATCATGCTGAAAATGATGCACCACTTTCATCTGGTCAATGGGCAAGGTCACAAACTCTTCTAACAGATATTTAATGCCCTCTTGCCCCAATTGCTTGTAATGCGCCTTTGTCATAGGCTGCTGCAACATTTGGGCATTACGGCTTGGAAAATAGACCACCGCCTCTTTTCCACTATGCGCTTGCAAATCCTGAATGAGTTGTTCAAGACTGTTTGCCTGCAACCAGTTTTCCCCAGCCGACCAATACCATGTTCCATTGGTTTCGGGCATCCATATATACAGCATCGGTGTTCAGTACCTTTATCCTGTTGAGGATAGATAAAATTTATATTGTTGGTGTAAAACGGTTGTTTTGTGTTGATAAACCATTCGCAATCACTGCCTGATCATAAATACGTGCTTCGGCCAATGCAAATGGATTAAAACTTTCATGAGTCAATTGTTCCGCAATATGTGCCACCACATTCATGTGACAGACCACTGCAATCGACTCATATGGAAGTTTGGATAGCCATTCTATGGCATCTTTGGCGTTATCATCGGGTTTAATTTTATCGCAGATTAAAACAGGAATTCCCTGAAAATGCGCCTTGATATGTTCCAGCGTTTCCTGCGCGCGCAGTAATGGACTGACAATAAAAACCTCAGGCTGAATCACATCTTTGAGAAAATCCCCTGTTTGCTCAGCCTGTTGATGCCCACGCGCTGTGAGTGGACGCTGCATATCATTTCCATTCACTGCTGGAGACGCTTCACCGTGACGAACTAAAGTGAGTTGCATAATCATTCTCTAATTTTTTTCATTCAAGCATAACAACATTGGATGACAGTTTTCTGATTAAACTTCATGATGAGGTAAAACAAATTCCACATCACTACGATGGCCATTTTTCATTAACGATAAGGCAATGGTCATTGGCGGTGCATTTTCAAAAATCACTTCATATAAGGCATTGGTGATTGGCATATACACATCCAGTTCCTGTGCCTTGGTACGCACCTGCACAATGGTGTTGATACCCTCGGCGGTTTGTCCCAGTTCTTTAGTCGCCTGATCCAGTGTTTTACCTGAACCCAGGGCAAAACCGATCTGATAGTTACGGCTTAATGGACTATTACAGGTCGCAAATAAATCACCCACACCTGACAAACCTAGGAAAGTTAAAGGATTTGCACCCTGCTTGACTGCAAAACGACTCATTTCCGCCAAAGCACGGGTTAAGATCATACTTTTGGTATTTTCACCAATGTTATAGGCAGCGCCCATCCCCATTGCCACCGCATAGATATTTTTTAACGCACCACCCAGTTCCACACCATGTACATCATCACTGCCAAATACACGGAACAATGCACTATGCAAGGCGTGTTGCACTGCATAGCGAACCAGTTCAGATTCACTGGCAATCACTGTACCCGATGGCATACCTGCCATAATTTCTTTTGCAAGATTTGGCCCCGATAGAACCCCATAAGGCACTTCAGGTAATTCTGTACGGATAATATCACTCATAAAGCTAAAGGTTTTGGCTTCAATGCCTTTGGTCAGTGAAACCACTGCCTGCGCACTAATAAACGGCGCGATTTTCTTCAACACATCGCGGAAAGAATGACTTGGAATTGCCACCAAAATAATGTCACGGTCACGTATCGCCAACTCCAGATCAGAAACCGCACGCAGACCTGTTTCCAGTGTGTAATCAGGCAAATAGCGCTTGTTGATATGCGTTTGATTGATTTCCTCAGCAACAATCGCATCACGAATCCAGATCATGGTGTCGCAGCCATTACGCACAGCCAGATTCGCCATTGCTGTACCAAAACTCCCCCCACCCAGCACGGTAATTCTTAATGCTGTTTTCTGGTCTACAGCTACGGGTTCAACCAAATCGCTAAACTTCAACTCTGTCATTTTTTATCCTGAAACAAATTTCTAATCATTCACAAATAAGATTTAAGTAGCCTGCCATACTTTTAAAAAGTCCTGACTCTCTATTTCTGCACGAGGTGCAATCGTTTTGGCGGCTGTTCCAATATAAATAATACCAGAAATCAAATCTTGCTCTTTTAAGCCGAATTGTTGCTTAAGCCAATTAGATTCTACAACTGCACCAGAACGCCACATACTCGCAAAACCTTGTGCTTGTAATGAGAGTAAGAAGTTTTGAACAGCAGCACCCGTACTTAAAATTTGCTCGAAGTGCGGAACCTTTGGGTGATCTTGGATCGTGGTTAAGGCTAAAACAAGTAAAGGCGCGCGAAATGGATGATGCTTCACTCTTTCCAATTGTGCTGGCTCAGTCTCACCCAAATCGGCCAAAGCCTGTGCCAGATGCTCACCAAAAGCGGCACGCTGTTCAGGCGTCACAACCACAAAACGTGTTGGTTTTAAACGATGATGATCGGGCGCCGTGAGTGCGGCCTGCACCGCCTTTTCAAGTTGTTGTGTATTCGGCGCTGGTTCAATGAGTTGTCCAATCGATTGACGTTGATGAATATTATGATGAATGATTTCTATTTTTGAGTCCGTCATTGAAATAAATCTAACTAACACAAGGATTGCGCTAGATTAGCATAATCTGAATGATTTCCACCACGTCCAATCCCTGCTTAATCATTAATTTGAGAAATTTAACAGAGCATCAGCACAAACTGTACATAACCTGCAAAAGCATTCAAAAATTCTATGTTCAAATAATACAATTCTGTCGTAACTTGAGAACAAGCAATGAAAAAAAACTTTATTATGACTTTACTTGGCGGTTTGGCACTTGGATTAACCGCATGTGCATCCACCCCAACCAATACCCTCGCGATTCAAAAAGAAAACAACCAATATGAAGTTACAGGAATTGGCAAAACCAGCCTGATTGCCAAAAACAATGCAGTCAGTGCAGCACAGAAAACCTGTACTCGCAATACCTCGCCTATCGTGGTAGATGAAAAAACCGCATATCAGGGGGTTTTAAAAGGTGTGGTGGATGAGCAAACAGGAAAAATGGTTGAGGCTGCCGCAGGGGTCATTGGTACACTGACTGGTAAGAATGCTTCGCTGGCAAAAGATGATGACTATCAAACCACCTTGACATTCTACTGCAAAACCAATGGATAAATATAAAAAAGCCGATGTTTAAACATCGGCTTTTTTATATTTTCGTCACTTATTGAACTTCGCTCGCAACCACGTCTGAAACTGCACCCTGTTCCGTAACATCAGTATTGTTTTCATCTAAATTCGGTTTATCAATGGCATCAATCGCAGCCTGTTGTTCTGGACTGGTCTGTGTGACTGAAGTTGTCTGCTCTTGCGGTTCAGCGTTTTTCGCTTCTTCTTTCTTTGCACATGCAGTCAACATGATCGGGGCAATGATTAAAGCGGCAAGGGTTAATTTAAATTTCATCACGGCTTTCCACAGTTAATGGTTGAAGTTGTGACAAGCATATTTCAGATATGTGACATTTTTATGACCACAATACCTACCAAAAACAAAAGAGCCGATTTTCATCGACTCTTCTTTTTAAAACATATTTATAAATCAAGGGTTAAATCCTGATTATGCACGCTCAAGCAAAACTGCAACTGCTGGAAGCGTTTTACCCTCAACAAACTCAAGGAAAGCACCGCCACCTGTTGAGATATAACCAATTTGATCAGCCACGGCATATTTATCAATTGCTGCAAGCGTATCACCGCCACCCGCAATTGAGAAACCAGCTGACTCAGCAATTGCCAATGAAAGTGTCTTAGTCCCTTCACCAAATTGATCAACTTCAAATACGCCTACTGGACCATTCCAAAGAATCGTTTTTGATGTTTTTAAGATTTCTGCAAAAGCTTGTGCAGTTTCAGGACCAACATCTAAAATCATGTCAGTATCTGCAACATTTTCTACTTTCTTAACAACTGCTTGAGCATTTGCCAAAGAACCTAAGAAATCACTGAAGTCGATTTGAGTTGCATCAGCAACCACGACATCAGTTGGTAATGGAACACTTACTTTTGCAGCAATTTGTTTTGCAGTCTCAATCAAATCAGCTTCGTAAAGAGATTTACCGACATTGAAACCAGCAGCAGCAAGGAAGGTATTAGCAATACCACCACCCACAATCAATTGATCACAAATGGTAGAAAGTGAATTTAATACATCAAGTTTTGTTGATACTTTAGAACCTGCAACAATTGCTACCATTGGTTTTTCAGGTGTTTGCATTGCTCGACCTAGCGCATCTAATTCAGCGGCTAATAACGGACCAGCAGCAGCAACTTTTGCAAAACGTGCTACACCTTCTGTTGACGCTTCTGCACGATGAGCAGTACCAAATGCATCCATAACAAATACATCACAAAGTGCTGCATATTTTTGTGCAAGCTCTTCTTTATTTTTCTTTTCGCCATGATTGAAACGTACATTTTCAAGTAATACCACTTGACCCGCTTCAACCTCAACGCCATCTAAATAATCAGTAAATAATTTTACTTCTTGTCCTAAAGCTTTTGTTAAATACGCTGCTACAGGTGCAAGAGATTGTTCTGGTTTTGGCTCACCCTCTACAGGACGACCAAGATGAGAAAATACCATTACCGCAGCGCCTTTATCTAATGCAGCTTTGATTGTTGGTAATGCAGCACGTAAACGTGCATCGCTGGTAATTTCCCCATTTTTTACAGGAACGTTTAAGTCTTCACGAATAAGAACACGTTTACCTGCTAAATCAAGGTCAGTCATGCGCTGAAAATTCATGGATGGCTCTCTAAGTGATTTTAAAAACGGCGTAATTTTAAATGATTCTTAAAAATAAAGGTGAGTTTTTTTGCAGAAAAGCTGTCTAAAATTTCACTTTTGATTATCATAATCATCGTTATTAAATCTTTGTATTCTTATGTCTATTCATCCTGATCCAAAAATTAATCGTCTAAATGTTCTTGGTGAACCTTTATCTAGTTGTTGCTTTGACCCGATCACGGGCTATTTTCGTAATGGTTTTTGCCATACGGCGGTCACGGACTTAGGTCAGCACACCATGTGCGCGCAAATGACTTCAGATTTCTTAAATTTCTCACAAAAAGTTGGCAATGATTTAATTACGCCTTTACCTGAAGTAGGTTTCCCTGGATTAAAACCAGGTGATTTTTGGTGTATTTGCGTCACACGTTGGGTTGAAGCCTACGAAGCAGGTCATGCCCCACCAATTAAATTGAATGCTTGCCATAATGCTGTTTTGCATTATGTGCCACTGAATATTCTCGTTGAATATGCAGTCTAATGAATCAGTTTGAATTGATTTTGGCATCGAGCAGCCAAACCCGTAAAGACTTGATGGATCGTTTACGATTGAACTATCGCTGTATTTCACCTGATATTGATGAATCTGCAATGGGCGAATTACATGCCGATGATTTAGCCAAGCGTCTTGCTTTTCAGAAAGCACGAGTTATTGCTGAACTGAATCCAAATGCGATTATCATTGGTTCTGATCAAGTCGCTTGGCGTGAACACGCGCCGTATGACTTTATTGGTAAACCTTTGAGTGTTGAAAATGCGATTCAGCAGTTACAAGAAAACTCAGGGAAAATCGTGTTTTTTAGCACCGCTCTCAGTGTTCAGCATTTACGATCAGGGTTTGAAAGAACTCTGGTTGAGCATTATCAAGTGAAATTCCGCCAACTGACGCTCGCTGAAATTGAGCGTTATATCGAGATTGATCAACCTTTACATTGCGCAGGTAGTTTTAAGTGTGAAAGCTTAGGGATTAGCTTATTTGAGAAAATGGTGGGTAATGATCAAACTACGTTGATGGGCTTACCGATGATTCAATTGTGTAAAATTTTACGGCAGTTTGGGGTAAATGTGCCTTGATCTCTACTATTAGCTCTATGGTTGTCAAATTTAATATTTTTATACTTCTAAAGAAAAAAACCAACTTTACGCTTTTAAGAGTCCGTTCACGGTGCAATTTTCTCTTATTTGATTATACTATCGTAACAAAATATTTATTTTATAAATTAACCACTTAAAACTAAAAATATGATTGACCACTTCATATTTCGATTGCTATAACTTACTCACTTTCTCCTCATCAGGACTCACCGTGACTGATCTCTATTATGAAATGCAGGCTTTAACATGGCGAGCAAAACCACCCATTCAACAAGATGCAATCTTGATTGGAAATAAAGTAATTCAGCATGATGGCTTGATCAGCAAATGCTATCTTTATCAAAAAGATGATGATTGGTGTGCTGCTGTTTCAGATGGTGTCAGCAGTAGTCCAAAAGCGGAACAGGCATCAAAATGCGTTTTAAACAGTGTTTTACAACAAACCCAAACTCAGCAACGGATTCATTTAAAACAAGTTCAAGATGATTTAAGCCAGTATTTAGCAGGCAACTCAAAGACTTATGCTTCTAGTGCCACTTTGGCAGTCGTTACACCCTCTAGCCCATTTGGATTTGTCAATATTCAGCATTTAGGTGATAGTCGAGTCTACTTATTTAGCAGCCATAATCAATACTGGTATGCCCTGACCCAAGACCATAATTTCATTACAGAAATGCAGCAAAATGGTGAAGCAGAAATTAAAGCAAATGAACAATATGCCAGTTTCTATTACATGCTGAATCATTGTTTTTGTGCAGATTCTTTACATGAAGTTCCCGAATTTTCTCCCAAAGAAGAATATTTGGTTGTAGGAGATGCTCTCTTGATTTGTAGCGATGGTGTGCATGATGTGTTGGAATGCAATCACTGGAAGCCTTTAATGCCTGAAACTCCATTAAAAACATGGTTATTAAATATGAAAACTGCCCTCCATCAAAATCATTCTTTTGATAATGTTAGTATGATTTTGATTCGTCTCACACAGGAAAACCAACATGCAAAATAATGAGGATTTATTACAACAGGCAATTTTATTTGTTCAAGAAGTCGAACACATTTCTGTTTCAAGCTTACAAAGAAAATTTTTAATCGGTTATCAACAGGCGAATAAGTTACTCGAGTGTTTGATTGAAAATAAAATTTGTGCAGTAGATTTTACACCTCATTATGGTCATTTAGTTTACAAGCAAGGAGTTTCTGATGCCAAGAATACTTAAAAATATAGATCAAATTGCGCTTGAGAAACAACGTGATGTTTTATATTTGCTTTTTCATAAGAACTATAACGACATTTTCCACAATGAAGATCTTTCAGTTAAATTTCACTATGAAACCTGTATTGCTCGTCAACAATTGATTGAATGGTTAGAAAAACATGAAATTGATTTTTCCGAATGTTTTGGCTGGTCATCTCGAAGTGGAATTATGTCAATGCCTTATCTGGGTGAGATTTACCTTGATGTACCCTTTGATGAAGCTAACCCAAAATATCAACTGTTATATAACCACCTAGAAAATTCTGATGGCAGTATGAAAATAGAAGGCGTTACTTGGTATTACTGCCCATTGAGTGAGGCTTTAGAAAATCATGCCCAGAACTTAAATGATGATTAATAAGTAAAGGAAATTAAATGAATCTCAATATATCTAAACTACTTAATCAAGTTTCCTATGAATTAAAAGCGCTTGAACTAGCACGACAAAAATATAAAAAACAGCTTGCCCCAAATTTTTCAATATTTAATTATATTTATACAGATGAAATGATGCTAAGTAGAATCATTGCTGATTTATTAAACCCAAGTGGTGATCATGCACAGGGGCATCTATTTCTATCCCTATTTCTTCATCAATTGGATTTACCTGATGATTGGAGAAATATTAATTTAGATCATGCAGACATCACTGTACAAACAGAGAAGACGATCAGAAATGGTCGAAGAATGGATATTTATATCCATATTAAAATCGCTCAGCAAAGCTATGGTATCTGTATTGAAAATAAACCATTTGCTGCGGATGGTGATCAACAATTACAAGATTATGCTAATGAAATGAGCTTTCTTTTTCCTCAAAATTGGCATCTTGTCTATTTATCTGGGTATGGTAATGAACCAGCAGAACATAGTGTCAAACCTGAAATCTTAAAATCATGGTTAGACCAGAAAAATTTCAGCCATATTACTTTCCCTGACTTAATTAGCTGGCTAAAACAAGCTTTAACTGAATGTCAAAATGACAAAGTGATTTATTTTATAAAAGAGTTTAAACATTATATTGAAAAGGAATTTTTATCAATGAATGATATTTCAGAACAAAATCATATTTTAAACATAATCTTGCAAGATCCTCAGCATATTCAAGCTACATTTGAGTTATTAGGAGTCAAAGATCAATTACAAGACTCTTTGATTCATAAACTTGAACAACAACTACAGAGTGCTGCCCATCAGAAAGGCTGGTATATTACTGACCGTATTTCTCGTGATCACTGGGCTGGATTAAATATTTTTTACACACAAAAACATAAGCTATGTTTTAGAATAGAATTTAATTATTATAACTATCGAGGATTTTTTATAGGAATCGCTAAACGAGAGGGAAATCTAGCTGCCCCTGAACTATTCCATCAAATTCATTCAGCCATATCAGAACTCTTCCCCCATGAAAAAGTTAAACAAAGTGAATGGTGGGCGGCATATATTGATCAAAAAGATATATGGGATTGGCAGACACATACCCATGTTTGGTCAATGATTGAATCAGGCGAATTATGTCAACGTATCACGCAATATGCAGAACTTATTTACCAAGCACTGAATCAGAAAAATTTATTAGATGAATTCAATCTTAGTTAAAAAATCTCCCCCATTCACCCTTTTATTGAATGGGGGAATTTTGTTAAAACCATCCTTTCCATCCCTTTAAAATTGAATCTGTACAGCGCAAGGCTTCCTGACTCAGTCCCCACAGACGATAATCCCCTGTTGCGGAGGTCACGTTAAAATTATGGATATAAGCAAAACTCAATTCACGGTCAGGATCACACCACGCACCTGAACCATTAAAGCCCATATGTCCAAAGCCATGTGGTGAACGCTTACCCATCGTTAAAATACGGTGATAACCCAAACGCCAATGCATTGGAATTGGCATCACCCGATCACGTGCTTTGCTTTGTACTGTACTCAGTTGCTTAAATACTTCTGGACGAATCAATTGTTGACCATTCCACTGCCCTTGATTAGCAAGCATGGCATAAACTTTAGCCAGACTATCTGCGGTAAAGACACCATTTGCCGCTGGAATGACGGCTTGTAAACCAGCATCGCTATAAAAGCTAAAATTACGCATGCCTTTTGGAATCATGGCATCCTGAAAATCTTGAGGACTTTGCCCAGAAAGTTCTAGTAATTTTTCTGATAATGATACTTTACGTGGTTGATCAGTTTTTTTAACTTGTGGCTTTGGTGCAGATGATTTTTTAGGTTTTTCCAGCAAACGAGCAACCCGATCCAGCTCAGAAGCAGGCACGCCAAAATATGCGCCATCCAACCCAAGCGGTTGCACCAAATAACGTTGCATTAACCAACTTAAAGGCTGTTTCGCCGCTTTTTCAATGACCCCACCTATGAGCCAACCATAAGTCAGCGGTTGATAAGCAAAACTTTGTCCTGCTGCAAAACGTGGAGCAGCCGCCGCCATTAGCTCTAACATATGCGACCAATCCAACATTTCTGTTGCTGTCTCAATCGTATTGCGAATATCAAATAAACCACTTTGATGCGATAAAACATGACGTAATGTAATATTGGCTTTACCATTTTGGGAAAACTCAGGCCAATAATGTGCAATAGGCTGATCATAATCCAGTAAGCCTTCACTTACTAAAATATGTGCAAGCGTTGCTAAAATTCCTTTGCCTGTCGAATAACACATTGCCAAAGTATCAGATTGCCAATCTTGTTCTTGAGATTTTTTACCAGTAAAAATATCAACAACTTTCTGACCTTGGAAATATACCACCAATGCAGCGCCACCTTGATGGCTTCTCGCATCTTGCAAACGACTGAATTGGGTTGCTAAGTCAATAAAACGATGATCAACCTTGCCATGATAGTTATGCGTATCGGCAAATAAAATCTCTTTAATCAATGCACATATCCTTATGACATTTATATTTTTTAGAATAACCCTCTTGCGAACAAAAGGGCTGACTCAACAATACTATTCAGTATTAAAGTGCTTTCACTGTTCCCGCAACATGTGGCTTTTTAGATTTAACGTTACGAATCAAGAAGTCAGTTTGTTTTGATTCGGCAGCTGTTAAAAACTCAACAGTTGATGGTAAATACATCGGCAATTTAAACCAAACATCTGCTTCATAAGCAGCGGGTAACTCAATACTCGCCAAAGCTTTTGCCTTACTCCACATGCCATGAGCAATCGCTTGTTTAAAACCAAATGCTTTAGCTGTGACTGCATGAATATGAATCAAGTTAAAATCACCTGAAATCAATGCATAGCGGCGACCAATATTCTCAGAAATATTCCATTCAGCTTTTGGTTGATATGCAGGCTCTTTAGATTCTTTCGATTTTTCAGAAGCTTTTTTCTCAGTTTTTTGACGTGATAAATAAGTCGTTAAACTTTCCATCACCACTTCACCACCCACTTTGGCAGTTGTAATGAAATCGAATTGTAAGCCTTTATCATGTGGCTGAAGTTCGCCAAATTTACATGACAACGTAATTTGCTCATTCACACCGATTTTACAAGTTTGCTTGATTTGGTTACGAATATGCACCAATCCTAAAATCGCAAATGGAAATGCTTCACTTGTCATCATGTGCATTTGCAGACTTTGCGACAGTACTGCTAGATAAATTGCTGGTACAAAACCATCATTTTTAAAACCACAAATTTCGTTATAGCTTTCTAAATGTTTTGAATCAATGTTAAGCGTATCTACCACATATTCCACTTGTGGTAATGCTTTTTCGCCTTTTGGCTTTTTAAAAATTAAACCTTGAATAACTTTTGGATAAGCTAAGTAAGGCTTTGGCAATTGACTAAAATGGCGTGTATTCATAATGAACCTTTCTATATTTTTATAAAAAAGGGATGCACAAGCACCCCTCTTCAAAACTTTTAACGCTTAAGCGCCCAACAAGCTTTGACCGCATACGCGAACAACGTTGCCTGTCACACCTGTTGAACCGGTAGAAGCATACCAAGCAATTGCTTCAGCAACATCTACAGGTAAACCACCTTGGTTCATTGAGTTCATACGGCGACCTGCTTCACGAATCGCAAATGGAATCGCAGCAGTCATTTGAGTTTCAATGAAGCCTGGTGCAACCGCGTTGATCGTAATACCATTCTTCAATGTTGGTGCAGTAAATTTAACCAAACCAATTACGCCTGCTTTAGACACTGCATAGTTGGTTTGACCCAAGTTACCCGCGATACCGCTGATTGATGATACACAAACGATACGACCATTTGCATTTAAACCATCATTAGAAAGTAAGTAATCGTTAACACGTTCAATTGCAGACAAGTTAATGTTGATGACTAGATCCCAAAGCTCTGGCTTCATGTTTGCCAAAGTTTTGTCACGAGTAATACCTGCATTGTGAACGATGACATCCAAACCGCCTAGTTTAGCCGCAGCAGTTTTAATTTTCTCGCCAGCGTCAGCAGCAGTAATATCGATTGCCAATACTGAACCGCCAATTGAACCCGCAACACGCTCAAGATCAGCTTGTTGTTGAGGAACATCTAAGCAAATCACATGTGCGCCATCACGTGCCAATACTTGTGCAATTGCTTCACCAATACCACGGCTTGCACCCGTTACGAGTGCAGTTTTACCCGCAAGTGGCTTAGCCCAATCTAATTTCACTATTTCTGCTTTAGAAATACGGATCACTTGACCAGATACATAAGCAGAGCGTGGTGAAATTAAGAAACGTAAAGTAGATTCCAAGTTTGCTTCAGCACCTTGATCTACATAAACCACTTGAGCAGTGATACCCTTTTTGAATTCTTTACCTACTGACTTGATAAAACCTTCAAGCGCACGTTGAGCAATGGCTTGTTTTACAGTTTTCGCTGTTTCAGGCGTTGTACCAATGACGATTACACGGCCAGAAGTTGAGATTTGACGCGCGATTGGATTAAAGAAGTTGTACAACTCTTTTAATTGTTCTGAATTTTGGATACCAGAAGCGTCGAATACGACTGCTTTAAACTTAGATTCTTTATCATCTGCATTCAAAGGACGAAGGTTTAAACCTACTTTTGCAGCAGTTTGCTGTAATTCAACGTTATTGCCTACGTAGCTATCTGCATGGATATTACTAAGAACCTGTGCAATAGAAGCGGAAATAGTGCTTGAAGGTGCTGCGCCAAGCAATACGGCACCATTTACAACAGGTTGGCCACTTTCAAAACGATCTAAGCTAACTGGTGACGGTAAACCTAAATTTTTTACAACAAATTTACCCAAAGGTGATTGTGTAAATGCTTGGTATTGATCGGTCATGATTATTATCTCTCATACAAATGAATTTTTTACAAACATCTAAACCATGTCAGCAAAATAACATGAAACCAATGTTTGATTGACTCGCAATAAATCATACTTGACTTCATGTCTGGATGTCTTGACCTGAATGTGGTCTAAATCGTCATTCTAGTCAATACAGCAGTATTGGAAATATGCTATGGTTATAGCAAGAATATCGCAATTATGCTTGGAAAAGCCTTATGAGCAAAACAACTCAAGAAAATCCAGCAGTCGAGAATTCTGCTCAAGAGACTGTGTCAAATACATCAAAAGCAACTTCTGCTCCAAGTAAAAGTGCTGACGCAACTCCTAAAGCAGCAAGTACGGCAACTAAAACGACTCGTCCTCGTTCTACCAGTCGTAGTACAAAAAGCACTGCTTCTTCTACATCTACAAAAGTAGCACCAGCTAAAACAACCAAACCTTCTGTTCAACAGGATAAAAGCATGAGCCAAAACACTGTTCGCCGTGTTGCCATTATTGGCGGTAACCGTATTCCTTTCGCACGTTCAAACGGCGCATATTTCACTGCCTCAAACATGGATATGTTCACCGCGACATTAAACGGCTTAGTTGAGCGTTTTAACCTACAAGGTCAACGTTTAGGTGAAGTGGTTGCAGGTGCGGTATTAAAACACAGCCGTGACTTCAACATGACTCGTGAGTGTGTTTTAAACACTCAGCTTGCACCAGAAACTCCAGCTTATGACATTCAGCAAGCATGTGGTACTGGTTTACAGGCAGCTTTCCTTGTTGCAAACAAAATCGCTTTGGGTCAAATCGAAGTGGGTATTGCAGGTGGTGTAGATACAACTTCTGATGCACCGATCGCTTTAGGTGATGGTTTACGTAAAGCTTTGCTTGAGTTGAACATTGCTAAAACAGGTAAAGATCGTTTAAAAGCTTTATCTAAAATCAATGTTAAAGATTTGATGGACGCACCTAAAAATGGTGAACCACGCACTGGTTTATCTATGGGTGATCACCAAGCAATTACTGCCCTTGAATGGGGTATCGCTCGTGAAGATCAAGACGCTTTAGCAGCTTCTTCTCATCAAAAAATGGCAAAGGCATACGAAGAAGGTTTCTTCGATGACTTAATCACGCCATTCTTAGGTTTAAGCCGCGACAACAACTTACGTGCTGACTCAACTGCTGAGAAATTAGCAAAATTAAAACCAGTATTTGGCAAAGGCGAAGCTGCAACAATGACAGCGGGTAACTCTACTCCACTTACTGACGGTGCTTCATGCGTACTTTTAGCTTCTGAAGAGTGGGCTAAAGCAAATGGTCATGAAGTTCTTGCTTACTTGACGTTCACTGAAACTGCTGCAGTTGATTTTGTTGGCAAGAAAGAAGGCTTATTGATGGCTCCTGCTTATGCAGTTCCACGTATGCTTGAGCGTGCTGGTCTTAAACTTCAAGATTTCGACTATTACGAAATCCACGAAGCGTTTGCATCACAAGTACTTTCTACTTTGAAAGCTTGGGAAGATGAGAAATTCTGTAAAGAGCGTTTAGGCTTAGATGCACCTTTAGGTTCAATTGATCGTAGCAAATTAAACGTTAAAGGTTCTTCTTTAGCTGCGGGTCACCCATTCGCTGCAACTGGTGGTCGCATCATCGCCACTGCTGCGAAAATCTTAAACCAAAAAGGTTCAGGTCGTATCTTAGTTTCGATTTGTGCTGCTGGCGGTCAAGGTGTAACAGCAATTATTGAAAAATAATTGCCACCCTAATCAATAAGGGGCTAGGTCTTTGGATTTAGTCCCTTTTTCCTTTGTACACGACAAAAATAGATAACTCATTCAAATAATGTCATAATAATTGTCTTCTAACGACAAATACTATGACACATCTCAACGAGTTATATCTTATCTTAAATAAATCTCTAAAATGGAACAAGTCACATTTAAAGTGCTTTGCGCTCATCATGCTTGTGATCATTTTAAAGCAAACATGCAATCTTTCTTCTGCATCTAAAGCCTTCCCCATCCAGTGCTTACCACAATCATTTTATCGACGTATGCAGCGCTTCTTTGCAGGTCAGTATTTTGATTATCGTCAAATATCTCAGTTGATTTTCAATTGACCGTGGAGGTGAGATGGCAGAACATAAAATACTCGAAGAAGATTTAGGCATAGATGTATATTTCTGTGACCCACATTCACCCTGGCAAAAAGGCACATGCGAAAATATGAATGGTTTAATTAGGCAATATTTACCTAAAGGGATTGATTTAAATCAGGCAGATCAGCATTATTTAAATCAAGTTGCCATGTCACTGAATACTCGTCCTAGAAAAGCGTTAGATTGGCTCACACCATTAGGAAATTTGCTCAGCTTGTTGATTATCATAAGGCTTTTAAAACTGTCGCACCTCATGTTTGAATTCGCCATCCTATATAATTCAAAATACTACAAAAATATTATGCAGTAAAAAAACTATTATGTAACAATATTGGAAGTTTGTTAATTTCTTTAGTGCCTCATGTCGTTCATTATTGGTATTGATCCTGGTTCACGTTTAACAGGTTATGGAATTATCGAAAAAGATGGTAACAAATTGCGTTTTGTTGATGCAGGAACCATTCGTACCGAAACACAAGCAATGCCTGAGCGTTTAAAACGCATTTTTGCGGGTGTTGAGCGGATTGTTAAGTTTCACGGTCCAACTGAAGCTGCGGTCGAACAAGTATTTATGGCACAAAACCCTGACTCTGCCTTAAAACTTGGTCAAGCACGTGGCGCTGCGATTGCAGCATTGGTGAATTTGGATTTAAATGTAGCGGAATATACAGCACGTCAAATCAAGCAGTCTGTAGTGGGCTATGGGGCTGCTGAAAAAGAACAAGTGCAAATGATGGTAATGAAATTACTCAATCTTAGCATTCAACCACAAGCAGACGCCGCCGATGCGCTTGCTGCCGCCATTTGTCATGCTCATGCTTCAGGAAATATGAGCAAAATGGCAGTATTGAATGCTTTAGGTGGAATGGCGCGAGGAAGAAGTCGTTCGAGCAGTAGACGACGTTAGAATGCTAGAAAAATGCTATTAATTACCCCAATTTCAACTTTTTAAGTGATTGAAATAAAAGAGGTGGACCAGAAAATTTGAATAACACCTATAAGTGATATATTGCTCCCCAAATGATGTTATAAGTTGACAAAAACAACTAATCGTGCGAAAAGGTTTTTTTTAGTTAACAGATGTTCACACATGCCTCGAATTGTTTCTGTACCACTTAGTGTAGAACAGCGAGAACGACTCATTTTTTCTGGCCAAACATGCAAAAGATTGGCGTGAAAGACAGCGCGCCCAAACTATTCTCTGGCTTTCCGAAGGTAAAAGTGTTGCGGAAGTTGCCACTCTACAAGAACGTATCCCAGAAACCATAACGCTACAACGCCGACGTTGGGAATTTTATGAGTTTGAATCGATTAAAGAAGGTCATCGCTCAGGTCGGCCCAATACATTGATCTCAGACTATCAGGCGAAAATCCTAGATTGGGTCAATACAAGTCCACTCAATGCAGAACAAATCCGAGTCAAACTACATGAAGAATACGAAGTGTCCGTGTCTGTTGAAACCATTCGTAAGTTTTTACGTGATTCAGGTAGGGTCTTCAAGCGTACCCGTCATAGCTTGAAAAAAAAGAGATCCGATTGCATTTGAACAAGCAACACAGCAGATTAAAGAATTACGAGAGCAAGCGGCACGTGGTGAAATTATATTAGGTTATGTTGATGAAACAGGGTTTTCATCTAAACCTGATAACCGCTATGCGTGGACAAAGATAGGTGATGTTCCTGCGGTTGATGTAATAAGATTAAAACGAGTTAATGTCATGGGGTGTTTGCTTTCAACGGGGAAACTGGTGACAAGTTGTTTACAAGAGTCAGTGACAAGCACTTGGTTTTATGCCTATTTAACTGGAATAGCTCAACAAGTAAAACAGACGTATAACCTTCCATTGGTTCTTATTGTTGATAATGCCTCGATTCATAGAAGTAAAAAGATGGCTGATTACAGAGAGCTACTTAAAACTAAATTTTCGACGAATCTGTATTTTATTCGACAAAGTGCAACTGAATTTAGATAGAACCAATTGGAAATGGGGAAAACGAAATATTAATATCCTGATGCTCGCGATCGTTTATCGTGGAATAGCGATACCTATCCTTTGGACATTGCTTAATAAACGTGGAAATTCAGATACGAAAGAGCGTATTACCTTGATTCAACGCTTTATATCCATTTTTGGTAAAGACCGTATTGTGAATGTGTTCGCAGACAGAGAGTTTATCGGTGAGCAGTGGTTTATATGGTTAATTGAATAAGACATCAACTTCTGCATTCGTGTTAAAAAAACTTCATTGTCACCAATCATTTAGGAAAGAATCATAAAATTAGTGATTTATTTCGCCATCTTCAGGTTGGTCAAATTGAATGTCGTAAACGACGGATTTTGGTTGGTCGGGTGAAACTATATATAAGTGCACTACAGTTAGAAAATGGAGAGCTTTTACTCGTCGTTTCTCCTCAGTTTAATGGTAATGCTATTCAGGATTATGCATTACGCTAGGAAATTGAAACCTTATTCAATTGTTTCAAGGGACGCGGGTTTAATCTTGAAAATACGCGCTTGACAGACCCTGGACGAGTGAAAAAATTGATTGCGGTGTTAGCTATAAGCTTCTGTTGGTGTTACTTAACGGGTGAATGGCAACATGATCAAAAAAAAGCGATAAAAATAAAGAAGCATGGACGACTCTCAATGAGTTTATTTCGCTATGGTTTAGACTATGTTCAAATGGCGATTCAGCGTTTAATTGGTTTTGGGAAAAAAGAAGAGTTTAAGGAAATTTTGGCAATTTTAAGAAAGCACAAGCCTGATAGGATAAGGGTTCTGTACAATTTGTCGTGTACAGAGATCAAATTTATATTATTAAAATATTTGCACTAATTTTACTCCCCCCCAATTTCAGGGCTAGACAATTTTAGGAAATTATAGTCAAACTACTTTATTATTCATACAGGATTCGAAAAAAACTCGAAATAACTCATCGACTGAGTTGTATTGGTTTTATAATGATTTGACTATATACGTTTCTTCCATTCAACAATGGTATTTTTATTAATTTCAAATTGTGCAGCTACCGCTCGAATAGAATAACCTTCCTCAAGCTTAGCTAAAATTTTACGTCTAAAATGTTCTGAATAACTCATTGCACCATTGTATTGGTTTTATAATGATTTGACTATATACGTTTCTTCCATTCAACAATGGTATTTTTATTAATTTCAAATTGTGCAGCTACCGCTCGAATAGAATAACCTTCCTCAAGCTTAGCTAAAATTTTACGTCTAAAATGTTCTGAATAACTCATTGCACCATTGTATTGGTTTTATAATGATTTGACTATATGACTAAACTACACTCATGTATAAAAATTGTTTTAATCTGTACGGGGTAATGGAAAATGAAACGCTTATCTTTAAGCTTAGCCACAGTCGCACTTTTATCTGTATCTTTAACAACACAAGCAGGTTTTTTAGATAATGCCTTAAAAATTGCTCAAGCAGTGCAAAGTGGTGATACAGGTGCGGCATTAAATCAGGCTGCCAATATGGCAACAGCACAAAAACAACAAGCTGCACCAGCAACAGCCTACGTTGATACAACACCTTATTCAGTTGCGCAATTGGGTGCGATGGACTGCGCTGCACTTGCAGTATCTTCAGCCACAGCACAACGTGAAATCAAGAGCTTGCAAACTCAAGCTGAACAGTTTGACAATTTACAAACTCAGGCACAACAAGAAGCAGCAAGTAGAGGTAACGCAAAAGCACTCGGTGGTTTATTATCGATTGCTGGAAATATTATGGCGCAAAAAGGCAGCAGTTCTGCAAGCACATTAAGTACGCTGGGCAATAACCTTTCAACAACTCAATCAGAAGCTCAACTACAAACCATGAATTCTGATGCATTGCTCAAAGCTTACAAAAAACACGAAGCTGATTTAGAAAATATCAAAATCTATCAAAAGAGCAAAAGCTGCAAAATCTAATCAATACCCAATCAAAAAACATCCAGCTTAGAGCTGGATGTTTTTTATGCATGATAAAGACCAAACATTCTCTATTTATCCGTCTCAAACAACGCTGCAACGAAAGACTTAGCCGAGAAAGGACGTAAGTCATCAATCTTCTCACCCACACCAATATAGCGAATTGGCACATGAGTACGGCTTGCGATATTGAATAACACACCACCTTTGGCTGTACCATCCAGCTTAGTAATGGTAATACCAGTTAAACCCACTGCTTCGTCAAAGAGTTGAACCTGATTAATGGCATTTTGACCTGTACCTGCATCTACAATCAGCATGATCTCATGTGGTGCAGTTGCGTCAATCTTCTGCATAACACGTTTAACTTTTTTCAGCTCTTCCATGAGGTTGGCCTTATTTTGTAAACGCCCTGCGGTGTCGGCAATCAGTACATCAATGCCTTTGGCACGCGCACTTTCAAATGCATCAAAAATTACTGAAGCACTGTCAGCACCATGTCCTTGAGCCACTACAGGAATGTCATTACGCTCACCCCAGATCTGTAATTGCTCAGTCGCTGCTGCACGGAACGTATCACCTGCGGCGAGCATGACTTTCTTGCCCTCACCCTGCAAACGCTTGGCAAGTTTACCAATGGTCGTGGTTTTACCCACACCGTTGACACCCACCATCAAAATCACATAAGGCGATTTATTCGGGTCAATATGTAAGGGCTTTACGCGTGGCGCAAGTAAGGCAACCAGTTCTTCCTGTAGTGCTTTATACAATGCATGTGAATAAATCAGGTCACCACGTGCGGTTCTTTCAGTCAAATTGGCGATAATGGTTTTGGTCGCATCAACACCAATGTCTGCAACCAGTAACTGCTCTTCGACCTCTTCCAGCAGTTCATCATCAATTTCTTTACCGCCGATCAGGATATTGACCATACCATCAGTAAAGCTACGGCGGGTTTTGGTCAGGCCATCTTTCATACGACCAAAGAAACCAGCAGATTTTGTGTCATCCTGCTCAAAGACTGGCGTTGATGGTTGTTCTACAGGCGTGGGTGCAGATGTTGCAACTGTGGTTTTTACAACTGGTTCAATAATGGGAATATCGACAGCAGGTAAACTCGGCAATGTGACATCATCATCACCGATGTCAGCATCTATCAAGAATTTATTTTGCACATTCGATTGCTGTTGCATGTCGATTCCTTGAGAATAAAGCAGCTTTTTAAAAAGATTGATAGTCTAGCACAAATTGTTTTCTTTTTCCCGACTGAGCCAAACCATTCATTTATAAATGAAAATGAGTCGATTAAAACTTACTCATCCTCTTGTTTCATTGCTGGATATTGTTTAATACGGTTTGATTCAAATTGATAGGCATTCAAAAGCTTTAGGTAGTCTACGCGGCGAATACTGGAATGTCTTAAAACAGCTATCGCCATATGCTGTGTTCTGGGATGGCTGGCTTGTTGTGAAAAATAAATCACCTGTTGATATTGCATTATATTGACAGGGAGTTGTAAGGCATTATAGGCAACGATAAAAATTGAAAAAAGTATTATCGCGACCAGAATATTACAAAATTGATCGACTTTTGTCCCAAACCGAGACTTTAAAACCTGATGTTTAGAAAATAAAGACAACATAACTTACCTCAAAGCTATGAAGTAGTGTATGTGTCTGGTTCATTAAGGACAAGCCTAACGTTCAATAAGTCACAATGAAACAACTTATTGAACGTCCAGAAACTTTATCAATAATTAACCAAGGTACGGACAAAAGCGAAATATAAAATAAAAGCGATGATCACCAAGGTAATAAAAATTGCAAACATCCCTACACCACTCTCTGCATCGGCTGGGTGCAATTCATCATCATCGGCAATATTTTTTAGCTCGCCGTCATAAATCTTAAAAAAGCGGTCCTTTTGTTCAGGGCTTAAATGGCTGGCAAAATCGTAGACACGCTTGCGCTGGGCCAAGCAATAATCACCGAGATGAATTTCCTGATGGAAAATGGCTTCATCCAGTAATTTACGATGATGATGAGCCAAAGTAATAATCTGGCTCTCTAATGGTGGAACATCAATGCTTACACCATCAATTACATTTGACATATTGTTCTCCTTTTCTCTTATTCTCACTTTGATTTTACTTAAAATTATTTTCGACAAATGTTTAATCGTGTAAGCTTTTATTTACGAAATGACACGCAATATATTTGACAATTCAATCAATTTTGTCATAATAATTTAACAATTTAAAGTTAAAGTAGCTTAAATTCAAAGTAAAGTTTCTTTGAATAGAATTTGCGGTAATCATAATTAAAATAAGGAGTTATTATATGATTCAACACTTTACACACCATGAACTAGAGCATGTATATGCTAATGCGGTAAATACAATTCAATCACAAAAAAACTTTCTAGATGCAGTGAAAGAGCTTGAAGAAGTAGCGAAAGCAGGTCACGGCAAAGCGGCATTATTTTTGGCAGAATTGTATTATCAAGGCTTCCGAGTCGAACGTGACTCATTGAAAGCACAGTATTGGCAGAAGATGGCAACCCTACAAGCATAAAGAAACGTCCTTGCGCTACATCAAAGCTTTAATCGCTTTGATCTGCTCAGGTGGCGTTTTTTAATGCCTGCGCAAAATCCGTTCCTATCTTTTTATCCTATATCACCGTTCTTCACTGCACATTCCATTTATCTTACACAGGTCAAAGTGTTAATCGCATCAAAGTATCAATCACTTTATTTTGCATTTTCTTAATACATACAATATTTGCTTACGATTTAGATGAATTGTTTAAACATAAATGACATCTAAATTTCTTATAATAAAACATAAGTTTAAATAAGATCAGTTTAATAATATGTATCGGTTTAACCACTTTCAACCAGTATCACGTGAGTTGATGATTAAGATTTCAATTCTAAAAACAATAATGTATTGCGGTGTTCTTTGGGGTTTATATCATCAAGGCTGGGCAATCAAATCTGATCACGACGGTCATGTCTTTCCTTTCTGGCTGAACGGTGTTCAGGCACATCGTTATGCCAAGGCGCATTGGAAAAATTACACACCACGAAAAATTACACCAAAAGATTTTCATGAATCTTTATTGCCAACCCTAACCCGTCTACAAGTTGAGCCTGCTTTATTTAACTCGTCACATCGCAAATTCAAGCTTTCAACACAGCAAATGCAGCATTTCTTTTTTATGCAGCATCAATCTGTAGCGACTGCCTAAAGTTTCCATTGTTACAATGATGACTTTTTAAACATTCATGAGAAAAAGTTATCATTGTGGCTCAATTAGCACTTTGCAATTAAAACAAATACCGTTAAGTTAAATGAAAATGACAATACAACACAGGTGGATAAACAATGACAATCGTTGCTCAAGTCATCAAGAATAAAGCAGTACAATCAATTTTTACAATCTCACCAAATGCGACTGTACTTGAAGCAATTAAAATTATGGCAGACAAAGGTGTCGGGGCACTGGTGGTTGCAGAAGATGAAAAAGTGGTTGGAATTTTCTCTGAACGTGACTATACCCGTAAAATCGCCTTGATGGAACGTACATCAGAAAGCACTCTAGTCTCAGACATTATGACATCCAAGGTCATTTCAGTCGGCTTGAACCATACGGTAGAGGAATGTCTACAGCTCATGACTGATCGCCATTTACGTCATTTACCTGTACTGGATCAAGAAAAGCTGGTGGGTTTTATCTCAATTGGTGACTTGGTTAAAGCAGCAATGGAAGATCAACGCATTCTGATTGAACAACTTCAACAATATATCTCTGGTTAATTATTTAGCCATAAAAAACAGGGCAATTCACTGCCCTGTTTTTTTATTTTTAACAACCTAGAACTATGCTTTTAGAAAGTTCTGGATTGCAGGAACAAGACGTTGCAACAACTCATCTGCCTGAGCTTGAGTCATGTTGAGTGGCGGTAACAAACGAACCACGGAACCAGCCGTGACATTGATAATCAATTTATATTGATCACGGGCAATCGCAACCAGTTCAGCACAGTCTTTTGGTAGTTGAATACCAATCATCATACCAAAACCACGCACCTGTACATTGTAACCAGCCAATTGCGCTTTGAGTTGATCCACGATATAGGCACCGATAGTAGCAGCATTTGCAACCGCATTTTCTTTTTCAAGTGTATCCAGTACTGTATATACCACTCGCGAGCCCAACACTGTGCCACCATAGGTTGAACCGTGGCTGCCTGCACCCAGTAAACCGACCGCTTTACCCTGGGTCATCACCGCCCCAATTGGGAAACCATTGCCCAAACCTTTGGCTGTAGTCATCACATCAGGAACAATACTAGTATGTTGATAGGCAAAGTATTTACCTGTACGCCCATTTCCAGTCTGGATTTCATCCAGCATCATCAACCAGTTATGCTGGTTACATAAAGCACGGACTTCTTCCAGATAGCTAAAGCCTTGTGGTGCAGTATTGACTCCACCCTCACCCTGAATGGGTTCAATCAGGATTGCAACAATATCAGGATGATGGATTGCCGCTTCCTGAATCGCTTCCACATCCCCAAATGGCACACGGATAAAGCCCTGAACTAACGGCGCAAAGCCCTCCTGAACCTTTTTATTGCCTGTCGCAGACAAGGTTGCCAAGGTACGACCATGGAAAGACTGTTCAGCAACCAAAATTTTTGGATTGACAATCCCTTGTTGCGCACCAAATTTACGGGCAATTTTAATTGCGCCTTCATTTGACTCAGCACCGCTATTGGAGAAAAAGATCTCTTCCATTCCAGAAACTTCAGCCAATTTCTGGGCAGCGGCGGTTTGCCAAGGAATTTCAAATAAGTTACTGGTATGAATCAAGGTTGCGGCCTGTTCAGCAATCGCTTCCGCTATCACAGGATGAGCATGACCCAATCCACATACGGCAATCCCAGTCAAGGCATCTAAATATTCTGTCCCATCCGCCGTATATAGATACGCCCCTCGTCCTCGTACAAAGCTGATCGCCTGGCGACCATAAGTTGCCATAAGGTGTGTTGGTTGATCAGGCTGTACAGGAGCAAGAGTGATATTAGTCATAACAAACTCAATCTATCATTAATTGTAATGGAAAAAGTTATATAAGCAAAAACTTGCGTAGATTGAAAGCATAAACTCACATTTATATAAGAAAAATCTTTAACAATAGCTCGTAAACTGTTTTTCAGTATATAATTTGACAAGATTAGTTGAGGATCTATCTATGACGGAACAAGCGCGTGATACAGTAGCGTTAATTCGTGATCAAATTGCGAAACACCCTGTTTTACTTTACATGAAAGGCACTCCCCAATTCCCGCAATGTGGTTTTTCTGCGCGTGCAGTAGAAGCACTTAGCCAAATTGGTCGTCCATTTGCCTATGTAAATATCTTGGAAAATCAAGATATTCGTGCAACTTTACCTCAAATTGCCAACTGGCCTACTTTTCCACAATTATGGATCAATGGCGAACTTATTGGTGGCAGCGATATCATGCTTGAAATGTTCCAGAATGGTGAGTTAAAGCCATTAGTTGAGCAGTACAGTCCAGCGCCTGAAGCCTAAGCTGTAAAAGCAGAAAGCCAATCAAATGATTGGCTTTTTTATTTGCCTAAACTTACTGTTCACTAAAACCAACATAGCGGAACATTCCCTCCACGCCCAAATCTGCCTTATAGATTTTCATTTCAGGATAGTTTGCCTGCGTCACAGTCATAAAAACATTCATGTTTGGATCTTCATGAATTTCTTCAATGGACTGTGTTAAAACATCCTCAAAACGGTCTGCAATAAATTCAAAACCCAAATCCATCGCCATAAACAAAGTATGTTCACAAGGCTGAATATATTGTTCCTGCTCCCAGTCCAAAACAGCATGCTGGCAATATGGACATAAAATATTCTGGGTAGCATCGACAATATTGATGAGTTGATATGACATAATAATAAAGCATAAAGAATTTCAGTCAGTTTAAAAGAATATGACACGCTAATCTATCTTGAATAGGAGGATTAAGCTGATGGCAACCCTTGAACAAGCGATTGCATTCGCAGCAAAACAACACGCAGGCCAAGTTGATAAAGCCAATGCACCCTATATTTTACATCCATTGAGAGTCATGCTAAATGTACCCAATATTGAACATAAGATTATTGCTGTGCTACATGATGTCTTAGAAGATACTGAGACAAGCATCGAAGATTTACAGGCGTTGGGATTCCAACCACACATTATCGAGGCAATCGTTGCACTGACCAAACAAAAAGGTGAGTCACGAATACAAGCCGCTCAACGGACCGTACAAAACCCTTTGGCGCGTGTTGTGAAATTGGCAGATATCAATGACAATATGGACTTGTCTCGGATTTCATCGCCAACAAGCAAAGACTTTGAGCGACTAAACGAATATAAACAGGTTCGGGATATTTTGACCCAAAATGTTTAATCATCACGTTTATACTGATTTAACTTGATGACAAGAAATTGGAGCTTATAGCGTAATGCTGACGGATTTAGATGATTTTTATTGCTTTGCGCTTGTGGTTGAATATGGTGGTTTTAGTGCTGCTGAACGTGCAACCGATATTCCCAAATCAAAACTTAGCCGTCGGGTTTATAACCTTGAAGAGCAACTGGGTGTCCGTCTTATCCAGCGCAGTTCACGCCATTTTGCTGTGACAGACATTGGCATGGATGTCTATCGCCATGCACAGGTAATGATGAATGCAGCGCAAGCTGCCCATGATGTGGTGAATCATTTAAGCAGTCAGCCACGTGGTGTTATCAAGGTCAGTGTACCTGTGGATATTGCCCAGAATCAAATGGCAAAAATATTGCCCGCTTTTCTAAAAACATATCCAGAAGTTCGTGTGCAGATGATGGTGAGTAACCGCCGTGTGGATGTCATTAATGAGGGCATTGATTTGGCGTTGCGTGTGCGTTCCAAACTGGACGATGACCCGAATCTGGTTTTAAGACAATTTGCAGCCATTGAACAACGTCTTTTTGCCAGCCAGGCCTATTTAAATGAATTCGGGCATTTAACCACACCTGAACAACTGTCTGAACATCGTATTATCAGCATGGCTGAAGAGCATCTTGACCAGCATTTTCTACTGTCAGGTCCAGATCATCAGCAACAGAAGAAAATCAAGGTCAATCCTGTGATTATGGGTTCGAACTTGTTGATGCTGGCAGAATTAGCCAGTCAGAATTGTGGAATTGCCCTATTGCCTGATAGCATCGCTCAGGATTTCATTAAATCTGGTCAATTGGTGAAAGTATTACCAGAATGGACTGCGCCACATGGAATCTTCCATGCAGTTTATCCATCACGTCGGGGCTTGCTGCCAGCGGTTCGTGTATTCATCGACTATCTGGTTGAACAACTTACCCTATGTTCCACGATAAAAAGACCCGATTAAGATCAGGCCTTTGCTGCATTTATGAAATAGCAGGATAATGCCCTGTTCCCTCTGGCCAAGGGGTGAGCAGTTCAAAACCATCCTCTGTCACGGCAACCATATGTTCCCATTGTGCTGAAAGAGATTTGTCCTGTGTCACCACTGTCCAGCCATCACTCAACTCTTTCACCTGCGCCTTACCTGCATTTACCATCGGCTCAATGGTAAAGACCATGCCTTTTTTCAATACCATGCCCTGACCTTTCTGGCCATAATGCAGGATATTGGGTTGTTCGTGGTAAACACGTCCAATACCATGCCCACAATATTCACGGACAATACTATAACCATGAGCTTGAGCAACAGATTGAATTGCATAGCCAATATCGCCTAATGTTGCTCCAGGTCTGACCGTACGAATACCTGCCAACATTGCATCATAAGTCGTTTCAACTAATTTCTTAGCTTCAGGGCTTGGTTCACCTACAAAGTACATCCGACTGGTATCGCCAAAATAACCATCTTTAATCACAGCCACATCAATGTTGAGAATGTCACCCTCCTGCAAAATCTTTTTGGCAGAGGGGATGGCATGGCATACTTCTTCATTGACAGAAATACAGGTTGTTTTGGTAAAACCGTGATAACCCACATTGGCAGGAATAACCTGCAAAGTGTTTACGATGTAATCATTACATATATCATCTAAATATTCAGTTGAAACACCTGGCTTTATATAGGCACCAATCATTTCTAGAACTTGTGCTGCCAAACGCCCTGAGATACGCAATTTTTCAATATCCTGTTCCGTTTTAATGGTCACAGTAGAAGCTCTCATTCGAGATATTCCTTATGTAAAAATCAAATTAATTTCGTAATGCAGAGCCATTTTTATACTGCATTCAATATTTCAGTAGTTTTACGCCTTAGCTCTCAAATCTTCAATCTTTTTACGACTGAAAGACACTTTTTATTTTACATTTAATTTCGATCAACATCATAGGAAAAAAGTATAACAAACGATATTTTTTACTTTTAAAATCTTTTCAAACAATTAAGTTTACCAAAGCTAATCCTATGATTTTAATCATTTCTTTTTAGACAAAAATAAACCGTTTTTCACATAAAATTGGTTTCAAATGACAGCATTTTTATTCTAAAATCCGCACTTTTATTTTATACCTCCCTTTATGAACCAACTTCGTACAGGAGATATTATTGCCTTGGGGTTTATGACCTTTGCACTGTTTATTGGTGCAGGCAATATTATTTTCCCCCCTATTGTTGCCCAGCAGGCTGGTGAACACGTATGGCTCGCTGCATTTGGTTTCTTAATCACCGCAGTTGGTCTACCTGTAATGACCATCATGGCCTTGTCACGTATGCAGGGCTCAATTGAGTTCATCAGTTCCCCTCTTGGTCGTTTTGCCAGCTTATTACTGACCATAGTCTGTTACCTATCGGTAGGCCCGTTATTTGCGACACCACGTACTGCCACCGTTTCTTATGAAATTGGTTTTGCACCATATTTTGGTACATCCAGCAGTAGCCTACTGATCTACAGTGTAATTTATTTTGCTTTTGCCGCAGCAGTTTCTCTTTATCCAAATAAACTGCTTGATACAGTCGGACACGTACTGGCACCATTAAAAATTGTTGCACTTGCAATACTGGGCATCGCAGCTTTTGCCATTCCGACAGGTTATATTTCTCCACCGATTAACCATTATGTCAACAGTCCAGTTTCCGAAGGCTTTGTCAGTGGTTACTTGACCATGGACACCTTAGGGGCGCTGGTATTTGGTATTGTGATTATTCAGGCCATTCAATCCCGTGGAGTAACTGATTCCAAGCTGATAACCAAATATGCAATTATCGCAAGCCTAATTGCAGGTGTAGGCTTAACCCTTGTTTATATCAGTCTGTTTAAACTTGGTTTAGGCAGCCATGAAGTCGCGGCAAATGCAGATAATGGTGCAGTCATTCTGCATGCCTATGTGCAGCATGCCTTTGGTGACCTAGGTTCATTGTTCCTGGCTGGCTTGATTTTTCTGGCATGTATGGTCACTGCGATTGGCTTAACCTGCGCATGTGCTGAATATTTTAATGAATTAACTGGTTTACCCTATAAATTACTGGTTTTTATCCTGATTGGGTTTTCACTGTTAATTTCCAACTTGGGTTTAACCAAACTAATTGCGTTTTCCGTTCCTTTATTAAGTGCAATTTATCCGCCAGCAATCGTGGTGATCATGCTCAGCTTTTTCTGGAAACACTGGAACAAGCCATCGCTGATTGTAGGTTCAGTGACCGCCATCGCTTTCCTTTTCGGTATTGTAGAGGCAATTAAAGCGGCTGGTTTTACAGAACAGTTACCACAATTTATTGATCACTTGCCATTAAGTGAACAAAACCTTGCCTGGTTACTTCCATCATGTGCCGTTCTTATGATTGCAATTGCAATTGACCGATTATCAGGTGGCAAGAATTAAAATGATTTGTCGTTAAAACGATGTTTTACCCAAACATAATTTTAGCTATACAAAGAATGCTCCTTTACCCAATGTGCATTCTCTGTTTACGACAAATCTTTATTTTTTAAAATGGATTAATTCTACAGAAAAATAGCAATATCATTCATTATGTTAGAACCCTAAATATTTCAAAATGTAAAAAACAATCTATCATTTTACTGAAAAATACTATAGATTCACATTTAAAATACTTAAAAGTTATAAAAATCAATGTATTTAATGAATTAATCTAAAAAATATTGCAGTTACCTATTGAAATACTCAAAAATTAGCAGTACAACTGAAAGAATAATTCTGACCAAAACACTTAAGTTTTGTCATCGCCACAAGGAGGGATGGAGATGTTATCATTACATTTCAACAAGCAAGTCTTCATTAACACTCTGAAGACCACTGATTCGAGCATCTATGCAATCACAACGCTGGCCTTAATGGCAACGTTGTTATTCCAAGGCACTATTATGGGTAACTTAAAACCTGAATATTTCGCCTATGCAATGGTCGTCTCTATGGCTTTCTGTACGTGGGGGATTATTGATCGAAAGTGTCGACAGGTAAATATTGATCGACAAAAGAATTCTTTAGAGAAAATGGATGATTAATCATCCATTTTTTATATCAGCTTAAAAATTTTGCAATTGTTCCACATAATAAAATAGCTGTAGCACCCAGTTCAACAATAATTAAACTTAACATCATTAACGTCATGCACCAGGCTGGAATGGCCCGCTGGCCTAATTGATGAGGCTGCTTAAACTGATTGGTGGTATCTTTCAACAATCCATGAATGATATAGGTCAGAATGGACATCGCAAAGAAGAATAGGTTTGCAATCACACAAGCTAAAGTCCACATATCAGACAAAACTGTAAAATAACTCAATACAGCCAGAATTAAACTGGCGGCGGCATAAAGCAGACTGCTTCGATGAGCAATATCTACATAGTAATGTGCCCGTGCAAGCTCCGTTTTTCTAATTTGATAATATTTCCATACTCCTGTTAGCATCCCCACCCAAAGAAAAATTCCACTAAATATAATCGACAGTTCAGTCGCTTGAGTTAAAACAAACATCCGCTATCCTGTAAATCAGCTTCCTATTAGGGTTTTATATCACATAATAATTGACTTTTAAGTCATTTTTCACACGAGTTTCTTTTTAGAACTTGTGTAAAGTAGAAATATGCAAATACAAGAGTAGCTCGCTCATGAATAGCCCTGAATCATTTTGGATCAGTTGTAAAGATGGTTATCAACTTGCAGCTCAATTTTATCCTGCACAAAATGATAAACAGCAATATCCCATTCTCATTTGTCCTGCGACAGGGATTACTAAAACCTTTTACCACCCTTTTGCAGAGTGGTTGAGTCAGCAAGGCTATGATGTTCTAAGTTTTGATTTTCGTGGTATTGGTCAATCTCTACATGGAGCACTTAAAGATTCAACAGCCAGTATCAATGATTGGGGACTACTTGATGTTCCAGCGGCAGTTGATGCTTTGCTGAATCGAACCCAGGCAGAAAAAGTCATTATTATTGGGCATAGTGCTGGGGGTCAGCTTCTTGGGGTGAATCCCAACTATAATAAAGTTGCCAAAGTTCTGGCAATTGCGGGTTCAACAGGCCACGTAAAAGGCTTAAAAGGCAAAACCAAGCTGCTTGCCCCTATCATGTTTAATGTTATTTTCCCTATTTCCAGCTTTTTCAAAGGCTATGGCGCAACCCAGTTTATCGGTATGGGGGAAAACTTGCCAAAAAATGTCGCAAGACAATGGGCAGAATTCTGTAGCAAACCTGGCTATGTGATGAATGCGATTGGGAAAAGCATTTTTGATGACTATCATCAGGAAATTCAATGCCCTATTACTTCTTTTTGGGCCTCAGATGATGAAATTGCAACACAGGCAAATGTTGAGGATTTACTGCGTCTTTACCCCAATGCAAAAACTAGGCTCATCGAACTTAACCCTAGAAAATATGGCTATAAACAGATTGGACACATGCTGATGTTTAAAAAATCCCATCAGAAACTATGGCCAGTTTTGGAAAATGAGTTAAAAAACTTGAATTAACAACACTCCTTACCTCAACAATATATACACTTTTACGCATCTAAACTTGTAATCCTGTTTAGATGCGTCTTTTTCTCTTTCATCTCTGTACACGACAAATTTCACAGAACTCTTATCCTATACCTATTTTCTTAATAAAAAATAATGCAATCTGCAAAACAAGACAATATATCACTTTTACTTATATATATTTTCATTAAAAACCATTGCAATTATTCAGTTTTACTTCAATTTTTTGATTTACTCAACTTATACTAAGTTCGGTTGTAATGTCGTGAGAGTAATATGCAAAAGGATCTTGAGATCGAGGCAATGAGAGAGTCTGCCGACTCAATTGTAAATGTGCTGAAGTCTCTGGCAAATACGGATCGTTTAATCATCTTGTGCCACTTGGCCAAGCAGGAACTGAATGTTTCCCAGATTGAAGTGCTTACTCACATTTTCCAACCAACACTTTCCCAACAGTTAATGATGCTCAGAAAAAGTAAGGTTGTTACGACACGTCGTGAAGGCAAACAAATTTTTTACTCAATTAGTGACCCTAAACTCCAGGTCGTTTTAAAGACCCTATACGAAAACTACTGTCCAAATATATAAACCTTTTGCTTAAATAAGCAATTGCTACTGAATCGCTTTAGCTTTTTTTATTAATAATATATATTTATATATAATATAAATTATTTATGCATAAACCGGTTCAACCTGAATATGTCCATATTTCCTGCACTGAAATGGCTAAAGACTTATCATCCTACACACTTTAAGGCTGATGTAGTTGCTGCATTAATTGTACTTGCAATGTTGGTTCCCCAAGGAATGGCCTATGCCATGCTTGCAGGGCTTCCACCAGTGATGGGTATCTATGCCAGTATTCTACCCATGATCATCTATGCCTTTACAGGCAGTAGCACCACACTGTCGATTGGTCCTGTTGCCATCATCTCAATGATGGTTTTTTCAGCGCTTCAACCTCTTTTTGCCGTTGGCTCTACCGCCTATATTGAAGCTGCCTGTCTCCTGGCGATTATGGTCGGAATTATTTCACTGATTTTAGGCCTGTTCCGTTTTGGCTTCCTGATCCAGCTCATTAGCCATCCCGTTATCAAAAGCTTTATTATTGCATCTGCATTATTAATCGCTTTGGGACAATTTAAGTTTCTGCTCGACATTCCATTACAGACCAACAATATTCCAGAGTTTATTGGAAGTTTGGTCAATAACTTCCATCACATCAGTTTTCTAAGTGTAGGCGTGAGTTTAGCGGCAATCACCATACTGGTTTTTCTGCCTAAATGGGTGCGATCAGATTTTTTAAATAAGACCATTCCCCTGTTATTGGTTTTAAGTTCAATTATTGTTGTGTATGCATTCAATCTGGATCAACATGGGCTGAAAACTGTTGGGATCATTCCGACAGGTCTGCCAAGCTTTCATTTTCCAACATGGAATCTTGATCTGGTTCAGAAACTACTTCCCAGCGCATTTATGATTGCCATGATTAGTTTTGTTGAGTCACTGGCGATTGCGCAGGCCACCGCATTGCAAAAGCGTGATGACCTCAATAGCAATCAGGAGCTGATCGCTCTAGGCTTGGCCAATATTGCGGCAGGGATAAATATGGGATTTGCAGTTTCAGGAAGTTTGTCCCGTACGGTTGTCAATAGTGATGCAGGTGCAAAAACGCCTATGTCTGGGGTCATGTCCTCATTATTGATGATTGCGGTCAGCCTTTATTTCACCAGTTTTTTTCAAAATCTGCCGCTAACAATTCTGGCTGCCACGATTTTTGTCTCCATCTGGAAACTGGTCTCATTCCTACCCTTTTTTGAAACCTGGAAATATTCCAAGGCCGATGGGCTGGCCATGTGGGCCACATTCCTTGGTGTCACCTGTATTGATATTTCGACAGGACTTGTGATTGGAATCATCCTTACATTTATTCTTTTATTATGGCGGATTAGCCGTCCACATATTGCTGTGATTGGTCTGGTTGAGGGTACACAGCATTTTAGGAATGTATCCCGCTATGATGTGCTTACCACAGAAACAATCGCATCTTTCCGTATTGATGAGAACCTTAACTTTCTCAATGCGCATGTGCTAAAGGGCTATATCATCACGGAACTCAGCCATAATCCACAGATACAGCATGTGGTGATTAACTGTTCCAGCATCAGCAATATTGACCTGAGTGCGGTGGAAATGCTGGAAGAGCTTAATGGGGAATTATTGCAATTGGGAATTCAGCTGCATTTATCTGAAGTAAAGAGCCCAGTCATGGATCAGCTCAATTCATCTAGGTTAATCAATATGTTAAGTGGAAAAATCTTTTTATCCCACTATCAGGCCATACAAACACTTTCACCTGAAATCCTGCACCCATAAACCCATCTTTTTAGCTCTTTTTTCATACAAAAAGATGTGCCAGGTTTCTATAAAAGACTTTTAAAAACATTGTGTTAATTTTTACAATATTTTTAGAGTAAATAGGTTGCAAAAAAAATTTATTATTCACGGTTCTTGGGTATAGAATACCGCGCTTGTTTAACCTTAAACCGCGCACTGGTTTATAAGGCTTTTATATGTTGAATGTATTGTCTCGCTTAAGTTTAGTCAGCAAAATTATTATCGCTATTTTTCTAGGGGTTGGCGTGGCATTGCTGTTCCCTGGCTTTACACCCTACCTAAGTTTATTGGGTGAATTGTTTATTAAAGCATTAAAGTCAGTTGCACCGATTTTAGTGTTTGTTTTGGTTCTTGCCTCAATCGCAAATTTCCAAGTGGGACAAAACTCAAATTTGAAACCTGTATTGGTGTTATATGTGGTTGGAATGTTGCTTGCCGCATTCAGCGCCGTAATTGCCAGTATCGTGTTTCCAAGCCAGCTATTCCTGCATCTGGCAACCGAGACCACCCTACAGGCACCTGGAAGCCTTACCGATATTCTAAAAAATCTGCTGTTAAGCTTTATTGCCAATCCCGTTCAGGCGATTAGTGAAGCGAACTTTATTGGTATTCTGGCGTGGGCAATTGGTCTGGGACTGGCCCTGCGACATGGTTCAGATTCAACCAAGCAAGTGTTGACAGATGTTGCTGATGCGGTCAATAAGATTATCCATACCGTGATTGGTTTTGCTCCTGTGGGTATTTTTGGTTTAGTGGCAGTGACCTTTGCCGATGCAGGCTTGGCAACGCTGTCCAGTTATGCACACTTGTTGATGGTTTTAATTGGAACAATGATTTTCGTGGCATTGGTCATCAATCCAGTTCTGGTTGGTATTACAATGCGTGCAAATCCCTATCCACTGGTGTTTAGATGCCTCAAAGAAAGTGGGATTACCGCTTTCTTTACCCGCAGTTCAGCCGCCAACATTCCTGTAAACCTCGATCTGGCGCATCGTTTAGGTGTGAATGAAGCGATGGCGAGTGTTTCAATTCCATTGGGTGCCACCATCAATATGGCGGGTGCAGCCGTCACCATTACCGTACTCACACTCGCCGCCGTAAATACACTGGGTATCCATGTTGATTTAAGCGTGATGCTGATTTTATCTATTGTTGCAGCAGTCTCTGCATGTGGCGCCTCAGGTGTTGCGGGTGGTTCTCTTTTACTTATCCCTGTTGCATGTAGCTTATTTGGTATATCATCAGAGATTGCAATGCAGGTCGTTGCAATTGGTATGATTATTAGTGTATTGCAGGATTCAACCGAAACCGCGTTAAATTCATCAACCGATGTTCTGTTTACTGCTGCTGTAGATTTCCGAAACCGCTAGAATTAGTAGTTTGAGCTTGCTATGCCTTTACAACGTTTACCCAACTGGATTCAATTTGGTGCTTTCCTATTGGCATTAAATGCAGGCATGGTAAACGTTCTGGGTTTATTCACGGTTCTACACCAATCCGTTTCACATATGACAGGCAATGTCAGCATGCTCGCAATGAGTCTGCTTGACTGGCGGCCTGAGCATTTTATCTATCTAAGCCTTGTCATCCTTTGTTTTGTCATTGGGTCTTTTTACAGCGGCCTGATTCTTGGCAATGGTCACGTGACCTTTGGTAGACATTATGGCGTGCCGCTTAGTCTGGTTGCCATTTTCCTGCTTCTTACCTGGTTACTGTTGCCATTTTTCCCCCGTTATGGACTGCTGTGGGCATGTGTGGCAATGGGTATGCAGAATGCGATGGTCAGCCATTATAAAGGCGCAATTATCCGTACCACGCATTTATCTGGTGTCTTAACCGATATTGGTCTGACACTCGGATATAAGGCCCGTGGCTTAAAAGTTGAAAATCGCCGTATTTCCTTACATGTATTGATCTTTATTGGTTTTTTAATGGGTGGACTGATTGCCAGTTTGCTTTATCCTTATTTAAAATTACAAACCTTTCTCATACCCACAGGTTTAAGCCTTGCCATGAGTATGACATATTGGATCGTTTATTTTCGTTCTTCTTCTCACCCAAATCTGGATTGAATTATGGTTAAAAATGCACTGCAAGCGCAATTATTAAAAGCAGGTTTAGTTGACAATAAAAAAGCAAAGAAACTGACCAAGCAAGCCCAGCATGAACAGCGCACTGGACAGAATGATGATGCGACATTAAAAGCGGAAATTGACCGTGTCAATCAGGAGAAACTGGCAAAAGACCAGGCACTCAATCTGGAAAAACAGCGTGTATTGGAAGAAAAAGCCCTTAAGGCATCTATTATCCAGATGATTAAACAACATAAGATTAATCAAACTGACGGTGATGCAGTCTACCAGTTTATTGATGACAGCAAGATCAAGAAAGTCTATATCTCACAACAGGTTTATAATGCGCTGGTTTCAGGCTCGCTTGTGATTGCAAAGGATCAAGAGAGTTATGCCTACCTCCCTAAGGCATTGGCGGAGAAAATTGAGCAGAAAATGCAGGGCTTTATCATTGTGAATAATAATGCACAGACCAATGATCAAACAACGGACGAGGAAGACCCATACGCAGCCTATGTGATTCCAGATGACCTGATGTGGTAATCTACTTTTAACAAATGTTAAAATTTCTTAAGAATCGTATATAAAATGTGACCAAATTATCATAGCAGCGTTTAACACCTTAAAATTCCACTTCAAGAATTTTAAGGTGTTTAGGTTTGGATTATTTAAATTTTATAGCTGATATTCGAAGTGAACTAAGCCACTTTCCGTGGCTAGAAACCTTGCTTGCCTTGATTGTTCTCGTCCTCTTTGCCGCATTAGCGAACTTTATTGCCAAGAGAGTGATTGTTCGGGGTATCGGCTATTTAGTCACCAAACTAAAAACATCGAACCAATCCATTTTTGCCGAGCACAGCATTATTCGCAGACTTGCCAATCTTGTTCCTGCCCTTGTAGTTATGAATGGGGTTACCACCATTCCTCATCTTTCACCCAAATTGATCATGTTTATTCAGATGGGTGCACAGGCATTCATTTTCCTCACCATTGCACTGACCATCAGTGAAGCACTGAATATCTTTAACCTGATTTATCAACGCAATCCAAAATCACGGAACAAGCCGATCAAGGGTTATCTACAGTTGATCAAGCTTATTTTGTTCGTTGTGTGTGGTCTGATGATTCTGGGTACTTTCCTTAAAAAGGATGTATTCACCTTGCTGGCTGGCTTTGGGGCCATGACAGCAGTCCTGATGCTGGTGTTCCAGAACACCATTTTATCCTTGGTGGCGAGTGTACAGATCGCCTCTTATGACATGGTGCGGATTGGTGACTGGATTGAAATGCCTTCTTTAAATGCGGATGGTGATGTCATTGATATGTCATTACATACCGTGACCGTACAGAACTTTGATAAGACATTTACCACCATTCCAACCAATAAACTGGTGACAGATACCTTTAGAAACTGGCGTGGTATGAGTAATGCAGGTTGCCGTCGCATCAAGCGGTCACTTTTTGTTGATCAAAGTAGCGTACATTTTATGAGTGACGAAGAGCAGCAAAAGCTAAAAGAGTTCTTGCTATTAGATCAGTATCTGGATGCCAAACAATCTGAAATTGAAGATTTCAACAAACAACTGAGCAATCAGTCGCGCTACAACCAAAGACGTTTAACCAATCTTGGCACATTCAGGGCATATGTTGAGTTTTATCTGAAACAGCATCAAGGCATTGCCCAAAACCAGACATTATTGGTCCGTCAGTTGCAGCCGACCAGTGAGGGCTTACCTTTGGAAATCTATGCATTTACAAATACAACGGCATGGGCATCTTATGAAGCAATTCAATCTGATATTTTTGATCACTTGATTGCGATTATTCCTGAGTTTGGATTGAGAATTTATCAGGCACCATCAGGTCATGACTTTCAAAACCTAAATACTGGGGCTGCAAATCCAACCTCTCTTACAGGTCTGAATGAGGGCTGAGATAACTTTTACACCATTTCCAAATGAATAAGCCTCCCATATGGGAGGCTTAATTTAAAGCTCAAAATATTAAATCTGCTTTCAATGATGAGATTACAGAACTAAGTATGAAAACGGAAAATTAAGATTTATTCTCAATTCAATGAATACTAAGTTCCTCATCTTTTGCAACGACCACCGCGGTCAGAATCGGGATACCAAGAATAACAGGAACAACAATAATCCATAAGTCAGTCGTTAAGGCACTCGAAAAGAAAAAGTGAATAACAATTGCGGCTAAAGCCAATACTGAAAACAAAATAGCCATGAATCGAATTGCAAATTTAACAAGCATCTTTTAATCCTGTTTGGTTCTGGTGTTGTCTTTCAGTATACGCCTGTTTTAACCGATGTATTCAGTTTTTAATATCTATCATTAAAATATTTAGGCGGCCATTTTTCGACATTCAATTGCACATTGACGACACAACGCATTAATGCCCATTTTCTTCATTAAAGTACGTGTATGACGCCGTCCTATATGATGTCCTTGACGGTTCAATAAATCACCTAAGCTTTAGGCTGGACAAATGTCTCATTTTTAGAGATACGCTTTTCTCATCTATCAAAGTCAATTTTCTGCTATCCTATCCAGAAGCTGAATCAGTACTTTAGAATTAGAGGAAAAGTGTAATGCTGCAATGGTTTGAAAAATTAGTTGATCCATATCCAACGAAAGACTTAAACAAACCATTACCTACCACGTTTTTCGCTTTCGTCTGGCAAGCCACCAAAGGCGTTCGTCCTTTCCTGTTTTTACTGATTGCCTGTACTGCAGCCGCAGCCTGTTTCGAGGCATTGTTCTTTTCTTATATTGGAAAACTGGTTGACTGGCTCACTAAAAGCCAACCCAATACCTTTTTAGAGACCAACCAACAAAATCTCACCATTCTGATTAGCATTCTGTTTGCCAATATTTTCTTTGTCAGCCTACAGTCTGTTATCAAGCATCAGGTTTTGTTCAGTAATTTTCCAATGCGTATGCGTTGGCTTTTTCACAACCTGCTGTTGCAACAAACTCTGGATTTCTTCCATACCGATTTCGCAGGTCGGCTTTCAGCCAAAGTGATGCAAACCGCATTGGCCGTTCGTGAATTCTGGATAATTCTAGGCGATATGCTGGTTTATGTGCTGATCTACTTTATTACAATCAGTTTGGTGCTTGGTTCAATCTCCCCTGTACTGATTGTTCCCTTGATTTTATGGCTGGTCTTATTTATTGCGATTGCCAGTTATTTCATTCCTCGTCTGGGCAAAGTCTCACAGGAACAGGCTGATGCACGCGCAGTGATGACGGGTCGTGTCACTGATGCCTATACCAATATTCAAACGGTGAAACTGTTTGCCCACGCAGGCCGTGAAAGCCAGTATGCCAAAGAATCCATGCAGGAATTTATGGTCACGGTGTATAAGCAAATGCGTCTGGGGGTGAAATACCAGATCAGTATTCGCCTATTGAGTGCTTTTCTGTTTATTGGCGTAATTGGCACATCGGTCTGGCTGTGGACGCAGGGTCAGGCTGCCATTGGGGTCATTGCGGCGACCACAGCAATGGTATTAAAACTGGATAGTCTTGCAGAATTTATTATGTGGCATGTCACCATGCTGTTTGAAAATGTCGGCACCATTCAGGATGGCATGAAAACCTTAGGTAAACCAATCCAGATTCAGGATAAACCAGATGCAAAAGAGTTAACCGTTCAACATGGTGAAATTCGTTTTGAAGATGTCAGTTTTGCCTATAACCAAAAGAATGTCATTGATCATTTCAACCTGACCATCAAACCAGGTGAGAAAATTGGAATTGTTGGGCGCTCTGGCGCAGGAAAATCCACCCTGATTCAACTGCTTCTGCATTTTTATACGATCAAGCAAGGCCGTATCCTGATTGACGGTCAGGATATTCAGGAAGTTACACAGGATAGTTTACGTGCCAACATCGCTCTAGTGACTCAGGACACCTCTCTACTGCATCGTACGGTTGCTGAAAACATTAAGTATGGCCGCCCCAATGCGACTGAAGCTGAAATTCAACAGGCTGTCAGAAAAGCCAAAGCGGAAGAATTTATTTCACAGCTAACCGATATGAAAGGTCGTGTTGGCTTTGATGCCTATGTGGGTGAGCGTGGGGTCAAACTGTCTGGTGGGCAACGTCAACGTATTGCAATTTCAAGGGTTTTTCTGAAAGATGCACCAATTTTAATCTTGGATGAAGCCACCAGTGCACTTGACTCCGAAGTCGAGGCAGCCATTCAAAGCAGTTTAAATGACTTAATGGTTGGCAAAACGGTTATTGCAATTGCACACCGTTTATCTACTATTGCCCAGATGGATCGACTCATTGTGCTTGATCAGGGCAGAATTGCCGAACAAGGTACACATGAGCAGCTTATTGCAAATGATGGTTTGTATGCTCAGCTATGGAAACGTCAGACAGGTGGTTTTCTGGTTGAACAGCGAGTGACTCAGGACCCAGAATAATGTTGTATTTAGAAGACTTAAAGGTTGGAGATCATTTCATCAGCCGTGAATATGAAATGACACTTGATGAGGTGAAACAGTTTGCTGGTCAATATGACCCACAACCCTTTCATCTGGATGAGGAAGCTGCCACAGAACATCCTGTTTTTCAGGGTTTGGCAGCAAGTGGATGGCACACCTCGGCAGTCACCATGCGTTTATGGACTGAATGTTTTCCTGTCGCAGGTGGTCTCGTGGGAACAGAATCCAGTTTACGCTGGCCCCGCCCAACACGTGTTAGCGATAAAATTCATGTTGAAATTGAAATTACGGCAATTGTGCCATCTAAAACCAAAATTGATCGTGGTATCGTCAGCTATGTCACGCAGGCTTTGAACCAGCATGGCGATGTGCTATTAATATCAACAACCAAAATTATGGTTTTCAGAAAACCAGCCTGATTTTTGAATGATTAGGTGAATTTTTTGTCCAACAATTTTTATAATTGATAATTTTATTTCATGTAAAGATATTTAAGACTTATATGTTTAAAAGACATTGGCAAAATTGATGAGCGCCACGGAAAGCACATGAAAACAACCTCAACTCGTCAAGATCAGGGCATACCAGGTGTCTATGGCTTATTGCTATTGGATGTTGTTTCTCGTTGGGGATATAACGATGAAACCTTATTTGCCCCATTTCGTTTAACCAGTGAGCAACTGGCCGATCCGAATTATCGAATTCCAACACCGATTGCAAATGAACTGGTGAAACACGCTTTGCGCCTAACGGGTGAAAGCACGCTTGGCTTTCATTTGGGCACGCAAATGCGAATTTCGATTCATGGTTTCATTGGCTACGCCATTATGACCGCGCATGATATTACCGATGCAATTGCGCTCGCCAGCCGTTTTATCCAATTACGCTTGCCTTTTTTACAACTCTATTTTTCCACGTTTGGACCTAAAGCCACCTTGCAGTTGCAGTGTGACATCGAAGTTGAACCTTTACGCACTGAGATTATCCTGGGCCTCAGCATCGGCATTATGACCATGGCCAAAGCCTTAACAGGAATTGAAGATTTAAAAAGTGAAGTTGATTTAGATTTCCCTGAGCCTGTGGGATTTGATAAATATCGTGATAAATTAACCAGTACAGTAAATTTTAATCAGCCACATTTAATTTCCAGCTTTGATAAAAAATATCTTGGCTTGAAAATGGTCAATGCTGACCCAATTGCCAGCCAGATTGCCATTAACCAATGTGAAACTGAATTATCCGCTTTAGGTGAGCGCCGCCGTCTGGCCATGCGTGTCCGTGATATTTTGACCAATTCTGAACAGCATTATTTAAGCATTGAAAATGTTGCTGAACGTCTGCATATGTCTGACCGTACTTTAAAACGCCAGCTTGCGGCAGAGGGTACCTCTTTTTCTACTCTGGTAGATGAGGTGCGTTACCGTCATGCCACTTCCCTGTTGTCACGTACAGATTACAGTCTGGAACAAATTGCGGACGAATTGGGTTATTCTGATGTGGCAAACTTTAGCCGTGCCTTTAAGCGCTGGAGTGGCCGTAGCCCAAGCAACTGGCGTAAAGACCCTTATTTGTAATATTGCAAAGTGCTTCATTTTAAATACTTTTGTTTTGACCAAAAAACCTGTATAAAGCCAGACAAAAATGATGAGACAGATTGTTAAGGAGTTGTCATGAACCATCCAGCAGATTTGAAATATGCGCGTACGCATGAATGGGTAAGAATTGAGGGTGACCTGGTTGTTACGGGGATTAGTGACCATGCACAGGATGAGTTGGGCGATTTAGTCTATGTGGAAACACCAGAAGTAGGCAGCCATGTGATTGCAACTGAACAGGCAGGTATTGTTGAATCAGTCAAAACTGCTTCTGACATTCATGCTCCTGTTTCAGGTATAGTGGTTGAAGTAAACACTGCGCTTGAAGATGATCCTGATTTCGTCAATGAAGAGCCGTATGGTAAAGGCTGGATTTACAAGATCAAGCCAGACAATATCGCTGATGTTGAAAAACTGCTTTCCAATGAAGAATACGAATCAGGTTTATAATTCTTTATAAACTTGAAGATAAAAAGCCCAGTCATATTGAACTGGGCTTTTTTTATCCTAGGACATGATTTGGCAGGAGTCGTTGTTGGGATTGGCAATCAAGTCAATAACTTTAAAGTCGGTGATGAAGTTTACGCCAAAACTGATCAGGTCGGTGCTTTTGCAGAATTTACCACGGAGAAACAAACTTCACTGGGTCAAGGCCTTAGGTGCAGATATTATTATTGATTACACCACGACTGATTTTGAACAAGTACTTCATGATTATGATGTGGTTTTTGATACTCAAGGCGATAAGATTTTAACAAAATCCCTGAATGTACTAAAACGTGGTGGGCAAATCATCCGTATTTCTGGACCTCCTGATCTAAATTTTGCGGAAGCTATCCATGCAAATTGGTTACTCAAAAAAGTGATTCCGCTACTCAGTTGGTCAATCCGTTGCAAAGCCAAACAGCGTGGTATTGATTATTCATTTTTATTTATGCAGCCCAATGGAGCGCAATTAACCCAAATCACACAATTGGACGAAGCCGAAAAGCTTAAACCCATCATTGATCAAATCCATGATTTTGATCAAGCCCAAGAAGCACTGCAATATGTCAATACTGGACGATCAAAAGGAAAAGTTATTTTAAAGATCAAGTCATAAAAACACCACTTTTCAATCATATTTAAATTGTTCATGTACTGTATGAACAATTTGAATATTAAGTTTAACCACACGCTCACCCTATTTTTTGCTACCATCCTCACCTAAATTTAATTTGTAATTTTTCACGCTTATGACCCTATCTTATCAACAGCAACTTCAAGAGAAAGTTGAACGCATTACCACACAATTTGCGCCGTTCACCCCTCCAACTTTAGAAGTGTTTCAATCACCTGAACAACATTTCCGTATGCGTGCCGAATTCCGTCTCTGGCATACCGAAAATGATTTGTTCTATGCCATGTTTGAACGTGCTGAAGATGGTAAACAAAAAGAAGTTATTCGTGTGGATGAGTTCCCAATTGCGGATCAAAGCATCAATGATTTGATGCCACGTTTATTAGAAGAATTAAAAGCAATTCCTATTTTATCAGAACGTATTTTTGAAGCTGATTTCCTTGCCACATTGAGCGGAGAAATGTTGGTGACTTTAATTTATCATCGCCGTTTAGATGAAGATTGGGAAATCGCTGCGAACGCTTTAGCAGAAAAGCTGAATATTAAAATTATGGGACGTAGCCGTGGCCAAAAAGTGATTATTGGTGACGACTACGTGGTTGAACAACTCAATGTTCATGGTCGTATTTTTAAATACAAACAAATTGAAAGTAGCTTTACACAACCCAATGCACAAGTGTGCCAACATATGTTGGAGTGGGCTTGTGATGCTGCTGAAAGCTCTGAGAAAGACCTATTAGAATTGTACTGTGGTAATGGTAACTTTACCCTGCCACTCTCTTTGAAATTTAAACGTGTCCTTGCAACTGAACTTGCTAAATCTTCAGTCTACGCAGCGCAATGGAATATTGAGCAGAATCAAATTGATAATATTCAAGTAGCACGTTTATCAGCTGAAGAGTTTACTCAGGCGTATCAAGGTGAAAGAGCGTTTAGACGCCTCCAAGAAGCCGAAATTGATATTCAAAGCTATGACTTTGATACGGTATTTGTCGATCCCCCGCGCGCAGGAATTGATGACGAAACGTTGAAACTATTACAAGGCTTTAAGCGTATTCTTTATATTTCATGCAATCCAGATACCTTGCATGATAATTTAAAAATACTCAGTCAAACACATCGTATTATAAAATTTGCGATGTTCGATCAATTCCCTTTTACTCATCATGTGGAATCTGGTGTATTGCTCGAAAAAATTTAAACAAATTATTGCAAAGTAACCATTTAAAATAGAGAGTTTCCATAACTCTCTATTTTTATTCAAAGTTTTTACTAAAAAAAATGATGTTTTTCAAAGATCAAGTCATTCTACTGTCATAATTTCGTTAGAAACAAAAAGAATCATCGAAAAAACTGAAGTTCAACTGCTGCTTTTATCACTTAAGCTGACTTGTATTTTATTTTAAAGTGACTATATTTCGATCTATGTTAGGTTGTATATGAAGGCTCTATGAGTTTTTGGCAAAAATTGTTTAATGCAGATCAGCAATATAATGAACACAAGAACCAAACCTCTTGCGTTGAAAATGATTATTCTTGCAAATCAAATGAACAACTACTGGATGCTTTAGTCAAAGCAACAGATGAAGATGTGATTAAAGGCATCAAAAAAGTATTGATTTCCCGAGGCTACAGTCGCAAGGAATTACTTGCACTCACTAAGCCACCAATCCAATAAAAATAAAATTCTCCCTAATTTCTTAAATGGGATTAGGGACAATCTTTCCGACTCACTTCCCCAACAATTGGCCCTAAATTAAAAGTCTTGTCATGACGTTTAGTTTGGGACGAATATAAACTTGAAATTGAACCATCCAGATACAGCGCATTATCCACTTTTAGTTGTTGCTTAAAAAATTGTGCAAACTGATAGAAACTGACCCGTTGTTTCGAAATGACAAAATACAATTGATTATCCTTGATCCCCACACCATTCCTGATTTTTAAGGAATTTGAGTCAGGCAAGAACTGGCGATTCATTTTGCCATTATTTACCAGCATAGGTCCTGACTGAGTGGCAAACTGAGGCTTAAACCCATCATGCTTATATTCCGTGGTTGTTTTAATCACCGCTTGTTGATCATTCCAGGCAACCACCCCATTCGGTTGCATAAAGAAGTTACCAAAACCTGTTTCTTCATTTAACTGATTTATTTGCTTTCCATTTTCGACATATAACCCAACAGGTTGAAAGTCAGCATGATACATCCCTGCATTCATGGCAAAATTTAACTGTGCACATTTTGGCAACTCCCGTTTAATATTAGAAAACTTCTGGTAATAACGATCTGTCTTAGGACTTTTTAGGAACAATTTAAGCTGTCTCAGATCCTCTATTTTGATGACCTCATATTGAACATGTTGTACGTTAAATGTTTGTTGCCGCATTGCGTAAGTTGCTGGAACAATTGCCAATCCCAATACAATTAAAAGATATTTTTTCATTAGGCTATCAAACTTTCTTTTTCATATGGATTATTTTCACACAATCAGGAAAAAAACAAGGCTCTAGTCTAGACCCTTATAAATATATAGGACTTACGCACTGTTATTTATAGACTTTCTGTGGTAGCAGATGATTTTTATCGAGAATAAAGTCATCAATGAAGTTTTTGATCATTGGTCTAAATAATTTCTTCTGCCAACGATATACATTTTCAAAGATCTGCTCAAACTGGTTTTTTTGTATCTCCACGTAGGCCATCAAGGCTGAAAAAATATGATTCAAAATCAGTTTAGATCGTCTTACCTGAAACTTCTCAAATGGGTAATGTACAAGTTGCTGTAGAAACATGTTTAGTTCGTCTGATCACAGATACTTTATAAACTAGTTGAATACTTTTTTGAATCCGTCAATGCGTAAGTCCTAATTTATTTTCCGTACTGCTTTTTCAGGTACTCAACAATCTTGGCTGACTCAAACATCTTCACGCCTGTGTTTGGATCAACCAGATATGGCACCTGAATATCACGCCCCATGACTTCAACCACTTTTTCACGCTTGCCATTAGGCAGTGGAATATAGTGGCCTGGTTTCAAACGTAAAACCGCAGGTCCCATATCTTGCCAGCGTTCTTTTGGTACATTATGTAGTACATAAGGGAGTTCTAATTCGGTTAAAACTTCACGCACTAAACGTGTATAAGGACTTGCCTCAAAGCTCCACAACTCTAATAACTTTTCTGGAGCGGGACGATCTATAATCTGCTGGTCAATCCAGATACCACGACCCACATTGGCAACTGAAGCCAAAGCCGAAATATACGGAAGCTTTGGATAGTGGCTGAATTTCCTAGGAGTTTGCCCTGTTTTACCATAATGCTTGAATAGATAATGAATAATCTCTTGTGACTCATAAAGTTGAGCCCCTGTATTTTCATCAATTAAAAATGGAAACTGTTTTTTTCCACCTTTATCTTTTACAATTTGGCGATACTTCTTCCCACCTTTAGGACATGGATAAATTTCCACATCCAGATTCAGCAAGGTAATGACCTCTCGAACACGGCGGCAAAAGGGTGAACCTTCAAACTCATAAAGTTTTAACGGTTTCGAAGGCTGATTCGGTTGGGGTGTTCCCATCACACCTCTTCCACCTTCAATTAAAGTTGCAACAACAGATTGTAAAACCTTAATTTGATGATTCACCATTTTCAGCATATCGTGTTCCTTTTAGCAGTCGACCAACTTTTCTTTAACAATCACAATTCCGTTATTATCAGCATAGATATAATCACCAGAACTGATTGTTACGCCACCAAAATACAAGGTAATATCAACTTCACCTATGCCTTTACGGTTACTTTTTTGTGGAATTGCAGCCAATGCATGAACCCCTAAATCCAGTTCAGCAATCGCGTCAACATCACGCACACAGCCATAAATCACCACACCATTCCAATGATTCTTCACAGCTGATTCAGCAATCAAATCGCCCATTAGCGCGCAACGCATGGAAGCCCCACCATCCACAACCAGCACCTTGCCTGTACCGTCAGTTGCCAATAGCTCTTTTACACGTGAGTTATCTTCAAAACACTTGACTGTTACAACCTGCCCACCAAAAGTTTTACGCGCACCATAACTTTTAAAGAATTTTCCATCCAGGCTTGGTGTGACGACTTGTAGGTCTTTCTCAGGATTATCATCTAACAGGTCACAGGTTACAAAAGGGATTGTTGCCACTGAAGTTCTCCATTATTGGGTTTGTTGTATACTCAAATTATCATACAGCTTAAATGCAGCTGATTGGGTCTGGGCTGCGACCAGCATAGTATGCGCCAATTGTTCAGCTGATACAGGCTTAACTTTAAACGGCTTGGTCCAAGCTTTTTCGACCAGTTTATATACGGTCTGAGCCATATCTTCCAACACCCTTACTTCACTGCGCTTACCAATCAACAATGAAGGCTGGAAAATTGAAAGTTTATAAATTGAGAGGCTTTTGAGATATTGTTCCAGTTCACCCTTTACCTTATTGTAGAAAATTGGCGATTTAGCATTCGCTCCCAAGGCACTGACAACCAATAAATGAATATTTTTATCCTGAACCAGATCAGCAAAGTGTGCATTGATTTCATAATCAATTGCATAAAATTTTTCTTTTGAACCCGCCTGTTTAATGGTGCTTCCCAAGCAGCTAAACGCATGGGTATGTGAACTGACGTCCTCATCATTCAACAAAAGAAAATCTTCCAGAATAAGCTGTGTTACTTTACTATAAGATTTTAATATATCTGAATTTTTTCTCACCACAACCGTGATTAAACTAAAATCATCTGATTGTTGCAACCGTTCCACCAAGGCCTGGCCAACCAGACCCGTTGCACCAATCACAATTGCTTTTTTATCACCTCTTTTCATTTTTATATCACTCAAGTTATAACTAGGGTTAATGTAACGTTTTCTTGCAAGATTATCACCTGTTAAATGTAGTTAAACACATTACAAGGCTTGACTTCGCGACGTAGTTTCCTCAAAATATGGCACTTGTTTACGGGCTGGTGAATGTTTCCAATTTTGTTGGTTTAAACTTCAGCCCGCCCAGACCAACTTATTTTCAAGGAGTGCACGAGTGGCAAACTCTGCTCAAGCTAAAAAACGTGCTCGTCAAAACGTTAAAGCACGCAAACACAACGCAAGCTTGCGTTCTATGGTTCGTACTTACATCAAACGTACAGTAAATGCAATCGCTGCTGGTGATTATGGTGTTGCTACAGAAGCTTACAAAAAAGCTGTTCCTGTAATCGACCGTATGGCTGATAAAGGCATCATCCACAAAAATAAAGCTGCTCGTCACAAGAGCCGCTTAAACGCTCAAATTAAAGCTTTAGCTAACTAATTTGATGCATGTAAAAAAGCCCGATTTTCGGGCTTTTTTATTATCTTCAATTTACTAATGCAACGTTAGTAGTTTGTTAATTTTAAATTGCACAATTAAATCATACTTTTCAAAAGTCTTATTTATTCTGAAAATCTTTAATGACCAGTTCATGCTTTTGACCACGCCAAATCCATTTTAGCTTACTATTGCTAAAATCCTCTCCCTCAAACCAGACAAACAGCCCCTCCATCATGTCAGGCCAATCGGACTGTTCAATTTGTTTGTTACCTGAAATAACAGCAACAATCGCAGCAAGAATGGTGTCGTGGCTAACAGCCAAGCTTAAACCCTGATGTTGCGTCGGATGGGTATGATATAACAGCTCCAGAACATCAAAAACGCCTGTAATTGGATGTTTCATACCAGGCAAAGCATTGTTCACAAAACTATTAATAAACCCTAATGCACCTTGTTTACGGAAATAGGGCGCAGCCTGCTGAATATCCAGTACAAAGCTGCCTGGTTCAACCAGCAAACGCTGTTCAACAATTTCAATGGTATGGGTATTAACCACTTTATGGGTGCGATCCGCACCCTCTATCATCAATGCGGCGGTATCCACGCAACGCTGGATTGGGCTTGAAATACAGTGCTGAATGGCCCGATCTGTATTCTGAATTAAATACTGCCCCCATGCATAGGCAAGCTCCCGCCCCTGTTCAGTCAACTGTAGATCATAGCTTGCCAAGCCCTGACCATTTACCAGCTCACGCAGCGAGTGGCGGGTAAATAAAGTCACTGGGGTTGAAGCATTGGGAAGTAAATCAATTGCTTCAAACATACTTTTTGGCAATAAATGCAGGGCCATATTACAATTATAAAAGATAAGAATTTAGCCCACTATACCATGAGCTGCTCAACTCTCAATCTAAAATGCCTGAATGACTCAAGGCATCATAAGCAATTTTTTTGCAATCCTGATCTCTAAAGGCGATAAAACCCTTGTTCAGCACAGTCTCACGCTGGTTGTACTGAAATGGCTTGCCATCCAGCGTCATCAAACCACCACCAATACTTTCCAGAAAAGCCTGTCCTGAACTGGTGTCCCATTCAGAGGTTGGATGAAAGCGCGGATAAATATCAATTTCCCCCTCCAGCATCATACAGAATTTATAGGCGCTGCCCGCCTCACGACGAATAACCTCACGATACCGCAAAATCTGTTCAATAAAGTTTTTGTATTTTGGATTCTTACTATGATGACTCAGGCCAATTTGAATTGCTGCTTCAGCCACATGTTCTTCAATCTGGTACTGCGACCATTGCTGGCGGCTAAAACTGTATTTATAAGGCTGCTGTGAGGTATAACCGATATACATCACCTGTTCACACGGCACCGCAATAATCGCGAAAGTAGTTTGACTGTTTTCAATCAGGCTCAGGTTGATGGTAAATTCATCACGTTCATGAATAAACTCCTTGGTTCCATCAAGAGGATCAAGCATCCAGCAACGTTGCCATGCAGCTCGGGCGGAATAATCACTTTCTTCTGACAACACAGGCAAATCTGGGGTTATTTCCGCCAAGTGCTTCAATAGAAAACGGTTTATCTTGAGGTCAGCCTGTGTCACAGGTGAATCATCACTTTTTTCCTGAATATTAAACTCGCAACCTGCACAATAACTTTGGTATTCTTCCAGCAATATTTGACTTGCCTGCGCCATGATTGGCACAAGTTGCGAAATCAACTGGTCCTGTGGGGCAAGCGTTTTAATAAACATAGATCAACCTTATGTCATATTCAGATTTACAGCAGCAACCCATCATATTCTTTGATATGGATGGCACTTTACTTGATTTAGCCTTTGACGATTTCATCTGGAATCATTGTTTGCCAGAGCGACATGCCCAGGTCCATCAATGCAGTCTGCAACAGAGCCAACAAACCCTGTTTCAGTTCTACCAACAGCATAAGCATACACTATCTTGGTATTCTTCGGCGTACTGGACGGCGAAAGTTGGTGTTGATGTATTACAACTCCAATACGAACATCGGGAAAAAATTCGTGCCCGTATAGGCTGTCATCAACTTTTACAACAACTCAAAAATCGGGGCTATCGCTGCTGGTTACTGACCAATGCTGACCGCGCGGGGCTACAGCTTAAACTTGAAAATATCGAGTTAAGCCCCTATTTTGAAGTAATGGTCAGCAGTGAGGAACTGGGACATGCCAAGGAGCAAGTTGCATTTTGGCAAGAGCTGCAACAACTGCATCCCTTTAATCCAGCCCAAGCTGTTTTTGTGGATGACACCGTTGCGGTACTCGAAAGCGCAGAAGACTTTGGCATCGCTCAACTATTCAGTATTCTACAGCCCTCAAGTGCAAAGCCTGCAAGAGCGGCAACAGAACTTCCTTACCCTGCACTCGACCATCTCACTGAACTTGTCGATTATCTTGACATTAAACTACAGGATACAGATGCAAAAACAGCATGAACAAGCAAGCATGGATGCCATGCGCATTGATAAATGGCTTTGGGCAGCACGTTTTTTTAAGACACGCTCCCTTGCCAAGGCTGCCATAGAGGGCGGTAAAGTCCATCACCAGAATGAACGCGTCAAGGTATCCAAAGACGTGCGCATTGGTATGGAACTCACCATCCAGCAGGGTTTTGAGAAAAAAACCGTAATCATCAAGGCTCTTTCTGCGGTTCGTGGTGGTGCACCAATTGCCCAGCAGCTTTATGAAGAAACAGCAGAAAGTATTGAACGTCGGGAGTTGCATGCCTCACAGCGAAAAATGCATAATCTAGCCCGACCAGATCACCGACCAAGTAAAAAAGACCGTCGTGATATCAATCGTTTTAAACATGAAAATGCTCAATCTTGGTCTTACCATGACGAATAATTTTTACGATAATGGACGCGTCATCTTGTGTCGTACAGACACGGGTCAGATGTAGAATAAACAATGAGAATCTGCCACTATACCCAAGTCCCAACAAGTTGAGATTCAATACATCCACTTGGGTTAGTCGTTAAGAAGATAAAGTTTTGAGGTTTTGAGATGGATGATAATAAAAACAAGGCGTTACAAGCTGCATTAAGCCAGATTGAGAAACAGTTTGGTAAAAATACGGTGATGCGCCTCGGTGACAATACAGTACAGGCAGTTGAAGCTGTCTCTACAGGTTCCTTAACACTGGATATCGCACTCGGCATTGGCGGATTACCAAAAGGCCGTATCATTGAGATTTATGGTCCTGAATCTTCAGGTAAAACCACCATGACATTACAGGCGATTGCACAGTGTCAAAAAAATGGTGGCACCTGTGCCTTTATTGATGCGGAACATGCCCTTGACCCGCAGTATGCGCGTAAATTAGGCGTGGATATTGACAACCTGCTGGTATCACAACCAGACCATGGTGAACAGGCGTTGGAAATTGCCGACATGCTGGTTCGTTCAGGTGCAATTGACTTAATCGTTGTCGACTCTGTTGCGGCGTTAACCCCTAAAGCTGAAATTGAAGGCGAAATGGGTGACTCACATATGGGGTTGCAGGCACGCTTGATGAGTCAGGCATTACGTAAAATCACGGGTAATGCAAAACGCTCCAACTGTATGGTGATCTTCATTAACCAGATTCGTATGAAGATTGGTGTAATGTTCGGTAGCCCTGAAACCACAACAGGTGGTAACGCACTTAAGTTCTATGCTTCTGTACGTCTGGACATTCGCCGTATTGGACAGGTTAAGGAGGGCGATGAAATTGTGGGTTCTGAAACCAGGGTTAAGGTTGTGAAGAACAAAATGGCGCCTCCTTTCCGTGAAGCAGTGTTCCAGATTATGTATGGCAAAGGCACCAACCAACTCGGTGAACTTGTAGACCTTGCGGTACAGCAGGAAATCGTACAAAAGGCGGGTGCATGGTACTCTTATCAAGGCAACAAAATTGGGCAGGGTAAAAATAACGTGATTCGTCATTTTGAAGAAAACCCACAAATGGCTCAGGAAATTGAAAAGCTTATTCGTGAGCAACTTCTCACCAAAAACAATAATGAAGCCGCACAAACTGAAGATGCAGAAGAACCAGACTTGTTAGAAAACTAAGCTAGAACGCCCTACGGGGCGTTTTTGTTTCATGAGGAAAATATGTTGAATTCAGAAAAAGCTGAAAAGCCCAAAACCCTGACAGGTCAGAGACTACGCTCTTATGCCTTTGCCCTACTGACCCGCCGTGACTACTCACAAGCGGAGTTAATCACAAAACTCAATCAATATGCAGTTCATCCTGATGAGGTGGCAAATCTGGTGGAGGAATTAGCTGGGCAAAACTATCAGAGTGACCAACGCGTTGCCGAACAGACTTTGGCCAGCCAAATTCGCAAGGGAAAAGGCTTACAACGCATCAAACAGACATTAAAGGCCAAGCAGCTCGATACTGAATTGATTACCGAAGAACTTCAAGATATTGACTGGTATGAACAGGCGTATCAGCTCAAGGTTAAAAAATTTGGAGAGGCTGTAACCAAGGATCCAAAAACAAAGGCAAAACAAATTCGGTTTTTACAATACCGTGGCTTTGATATGGATGTAATTATGAAAGCGGTTGCCCGAACGAGCGAAGAAGAGTGATTGGTGGCAACCCTACCAGCATGACTTCGGCACATCATAGTTCTACTACCGTTGCTACCTTCCGGTCCTGGCGGGGTTCGTAGAGTACAATTGCGAAGCTACCAGTAGGGCTACCATTGCCTGACAAAGTATAGAGATTTTTACCTGAGTTGCAAGACTTGTCTCTGTTTTTCAGTAAGTTTTTAATTCAACTGCCTAATTCCTCATCAATACTGCCACTATATCTTTATAACCGACTTAAAAGCTGTATAAACATTAAACAACAGCTCTCTAATTCTCTTCAAAAGTGCTTGAAGATTGTAAATGCTTATTGCATTTACACGAGTTGCTGTTTTAATGGCTAAATCAAAAACGTGTATTCGGTGTGTTGCAAGTAAAAAATGAAGACTTGTTCGCCCACAGCTTTGTTTTTCAACTTTATGGATGAATTTTCATGCTAAAAAAGCATTCTATACTTTTTATTGCGCTACTCAGCAGTACGCATTTATATGCCAATGTCCCGATTGAATCTCGTGCCCTAAGCCAACAGCAAGCCAATAACGTCGTTGCAGGTTCTCCAAGTTTAAACTGGGAAATCATGCAAAAGAATCAAAAACTTGAAGAAGAAATTCGTAAATTACGCGGCCAGTTAGAAGAACATGACAATGCGATTGAACAACTCAAGAAAGAGCTTGCAAACCGCTATACAGATTTAGACCAGCGTCTGGAGCTACTTTCACAGAAAATTGATCCACCAGAAGAAAATACCGAAGAAAATGGTGCTACAGATACCGCTCAGGCTGGAACAGAGCGGACAGCAACCCCAATAACACCCACCCCGCCTCCAGTAGCGGATGTGACACCTAAACCTCCAGCCCAGACACAGGCCCGTGCTGCTGTGCAGCCACAGACAAATACGGCAACAACAAACACCACCAATAACCAGATTGAACTCGAAAAAGCAGCTTATACGGTTGCATTAGATGCATATAAACAAGGTGGCGCTAAAAAGGCAATTGAGCCAATGCAAAACTTTATTAAAAACCACCCGAATGGTATTTATGTGGGCAATGCCTATTTTTGGCTGGCTGAGTTCTATTTAGCTGTTGAGCCTGTGGACTATAAGGCAGCCAAGCAGAATTACAATATTGTTGCCACACGCTATCCTAACTCTGCAAAAGCTTCACGTGCAGTTTATCAGCTGTATAGCATTGCAAAAGATGTAGATAAAAATACAGCCTTGGCAAACCAGTATAAGGCCAAGTTGCTTAACAAGTATCCTCAATCTGAGGAAGCGAAATTTATTCAAAAAAAATAACCAACCTCTTCCAATAAAAAAGCCAGTTGATGAAAACTGGCTTTTTATGCTTAGAACAAACTCATTTGATCTTCGCCTTGGATTTTAAATATTCAGTATAGTCTTCCAAAATCTGTTGACCACGGAACTGTTGATAGAGTTTGCTCAACTCATGCATTTGTTCTGGTGGCAACTCACTCGCAATACTGGTGTTCACATTGGAAACAGCAACAATCACCAGTTCATTTGGCAGTTTAGCTGTTGTAGCAGACCACATACCCTCTTTGCTCGGTGCTGGGATACTAAATGCTGCACGCTCAATCGCACGCTTTAAGCCCTGAGAACGTGCATATGTACCTGCATCTTCAAAAGTTACCTGTGATTTTGCAACCACCTGCGCCGCAGGTTGGGTTTTAAAATCAGCAAGGATGCTGGCAATTTTTGCCTGAGCAGCCTTATAGGCTTTCTCTTCAACCACTTTCGCCTTTACTTCTGCTGTGGCCTGTGCCAATGGCTTGATCCCTGCTGGATGATAGTCACGAACCTTAATCCAGATGGTATCGCCATTTGCCAACTGAATATTTGAAGATGCGTTACGATCACCATTCTTCACATCATCATTAAACAATTTGGCCTTAACATTCAAATCGCTCAAATATGGGTTATCAGTGGTTAAGGTTACACCCTTAACAGATTCAACACGAGCACCTTTTACTTCCTGTGCAACCGCATCCAGAGAATCACTACCAACTACCATTTCATTCAGGCTATTGACCGTATCACTGAATAGATTCGCCAGTTTGGTTTTCTCAACTTCAGCAGTTAAACGTACCTTTTCTGATTCAAACGACGGCAATTTCACCATTGGAGAATTTGCTTCAATAATGTGATAACCATATTGGGTTTTAACAGGTTTTGAAATTTCACCATTCTTTAATGCATTGACTGCATTGTCAAAATCAGTTGAGAAAACACCTGGTGCATAGGTCGCCACCAAACCGCCCTGAGTTTTAGAGCCTGGATCATCAGAAAACTGAGCAGCGGCATCAGCAAATGTCATGCCTGCCTGAATTTTTGCATAGACCTCATTGGCAAGCTTTTGAGCCGCAGCATCATCACGGGCATCCGTGGTGATCAAAATATGTTTAACTTGACGTTTTACATCTTTTTGCTGTTTTTCAACAAATGCTTTATAAGCTTGCTGTAAATCGGCATCTGTTACTGCAAGATTGGTCGCAGGAAGTAATGCTGGGCTTAAAACCACATAATCTACATCAACACTTGCAAGCTGCTTGAATTCATTTTTATGCTTGTTGTAGTAATCTGCGATTTCCTGACTGGAAGCAGTTACACCCTTTTTATAATCATCCAGCTTGATGCTTGCCAAATGCAGGGTACGCTGTTCTGTCTGCAAGTTAGCCAATTGCTGTAGGTCTGACTGACTCACCAATGCATAATCCATCAAGGTGGTTGAAATCATTTTCAAGGCATGGTCCTGACGTAGGCTGGCAATCAACCCCTGATTGGTCATGCCCACTGAACGCAGGTAATTTTCATAGAGCTGCTGGGAAAACTTGCCATTTTCCTGAAAACTCGGCTGTTGAGCCAACATTTGCTCAAGCTGTACATCGCTTAAAGAAATACCGAGTTTTTCGGCCTGCTGCAAAAGCAAGCTACGCGCAACCAGCGCATCCAGTGCCTTTTGCTGAATCACAGGCAGGTTGAGCAGTGATTCATCACCCTTAACCAATGATAAATATTGATCTTTATAATTTTTGGTTGCACTTTCTAATTCTTTATTAGAAATATCCTGACCGTTAACCGATTTCGCAACGTCTGCCTTATTGCTACCACTAAAATATCCTTCAATACCTACAAGTGCCAAAGGGGTCAAAAACAAAACTAACAGGACTTTGCCAAGCCAACCCTTAATGACTGTACGAAACGATTCCATAAGAATTCCAATATTTTATTTCGGGGCAATTTTAACTGAAAAAACAAAGCGAATGAATGCAGAATACGGCTCAAAGCGAATTTTTCATTCAATAAATAAAAAACGCACCCGAAACGGTGCGTTTATTGATTTAAAAAGATTACGCAACTGAATCTTTCAAACCCTTACCTGGTTTAAAGCTAGGCACTTTGCTTGCTTTAATTTGAAGCTCTTCACCCGTTTTAGGATTGCGACCAGTACGTGCAGCACGTTCTTTAACGCTAAAAGTACCAAAACCAACTAAAGTAACAGTGTCACCGTTTTTAAGCGCTTCAGTGATTGATGCAATTGTTGCATCGAGTGCCTTACCAGCATCCGACTTAGATACTCCCCCTTTTTCAGCAATCGCATCAATTAATTCTGATTTATTCATGATAAAAAACATCCTCTTAATATCGTTTGTTAAGATCCAAGGCTATAGTTTAAAAGGCCATGCCGCCTTTATAGCAATGCTTTAGGGGAGAACGCAATACCAGAAAGACCTTTTAGCAAAAATAAATACTCAAAAACCACATAAACAGACGAGTGCCTATATTTTTTACTTTTTATTCAATTTACTCTTTAATTGATTATTTTCTTCAATCAATGCATCTACTTTAATATGTAGCTGAACTAAAAGTTGCTCGATATGCTGGAGATCTTTTGGAGTGACTAGACCAATACGATTCAACGAATGATTCACACCTGTATCCAGAATTTTTTCCACCTTGTCTTTGGTGTCAGTCACCGACTCTTTGGCTTTCTCAGTCACTTTTCCAACGGTGTTATCAGCAAAATCTACAGTCTTGGATTCTAGCTCTTCACCCACCTTGACCAGAGAGTCAAATAATTTATTTCCCTCTTCTTCGGCGCGTGAAAAAGCTCCCAAACCTGCCAGCCAGATTTGTTGTGTATACTTTTTGAAATCGAGTGCAGATTTCTTCGAACTCTTTGATTTTGGCTTAGTTTTTACCTCAGCTTCTTCATTCGGATTTTCTATGTTCGAGTTATCCATTGACCATTGCTCCCAAGCACTTTACAAACAGTATGTGGTATTTAACCATAAAAATGATTTTATAATATCAAAATTAAGACTTGATCGTTTTATAAAACTGTTCTACAAAGCAACAAAGACCTGTAAATTATTTTTAATAATTGAGTAAGGATGATCAGGCTTACAAGTCTTGTTGTTTTATAGCGATATTGGTAAGGAAAAATCAATCAATGAACGAAAGCTCAAAATCCAAACATTTATGGCTAAATGTGACATTGATTGCTTTAGAGACTTTTTTTTCCTTTATTTTAACCCACGATGCCACCCTGCGCTTACAGGCACAGAAACTGATCCAGAAAAAAACCACGATCAGGATAAACAGCTACATCCCTTTCTTTGATTTTTACATTCAGTTCACTGAAAAAGGCATTTTATTCGACCTTGCCGCCAATGATCGTACAATTGATGTCGAGATCAACACCACACTGATTGACCTAATTAAAATTTTCATCTTTAGCAATCAGCAAAGTCTATACAATATGCGGATTATGGGTAAGCCCGAACTTACCACAGACCTGACCGATGTATTACAGCACCTCACCCTGTCCAGAATTTTGGTCAACTGGCGTGAATGGTTCAACCACTTTGAGAATGATGCGGAAGCCGTTGCTTCCCAACAGCGCATTACCCCACTGCTTGATAAAATTGACCAGCAACGTTCTGAAATCAACACTTTGCTGGTTGAAGCAAAACAATACCAGAACTGTATTCACCGCATGCAAAAACGCCAGCGCCTGATCAATATTGGCTTTGCTGTATTGAGCTTTATTTTTATTGCCTTTTTTGTTTATAATATGTGGATACAATAATTTCATAATATTTTACTTTTCACACGCATAATGACGATTTAAAACTTGACTATTTTAGTCGGAATTCATAAAATTTAGTCATCTAGTCTAATCATGTGTATCGAATTATGCGTCTTACAACTCGTGGTCGTTACGCAGTGACTGCTCTACTTGATTTAGCTTTGCAGCCAACTGAACAAACAATCACGCTTGCGGAAATAGCAGCTCGCCAATCCATTTCAGTCGCTTATTTGGAACAGTTATTTGCAAAACTTAAGCGTCACGGGTTAGTTTCAAGTGTTCGTGGTGCAAATGGTGGTTATCACCTTGCACGACATGCCAGTGAAATCACCGTACTAGAAATTATTGAAGCTGTAAATGAAACGGTCGATGCGACTCGTTGTGACCACAAAGGCAACTGCCAAAATGGTGCAATGTGCTTAACGCATGACTTATGGCAAGAACTCTCCCACCATATTGCCGATTATCTTGCAAAAATCAATCTTGCTGACCTGATTTCCCGTGACAACGTTCAAACTGTTGCCATTCGCCAGAATTCAGTAAGTCTCGATTCAGCCTTTCTATCGGTTACAGGTATTTGACATGAAACGCCCAATTTATCTTGATTATGCAGCAACAACACCATTACTTCCTGAAGTTGCAGAACGTATGATGGAATGCTTAACTTTCGAAGGGACTTTTGGTAACCCTGCCTCACGTTCACATGCTTATGGCTGGCAGGCTGAAGAAAAAGTTGAATATGCCCGTGAGCAAGTGGCCAATCTGATCAAGGCTGATCCTCGTGAAATCGTCTGGACTTCAGGTGCAACTGAATCTGACAACCTGGCACTTAAAGGAATTGCCCAATTCTACGGTTCAAAAGGCAAACACATCATTACCAGTAAAATCGAACACAAAGCTGTGTTAGATACTTGCCGCGAGCTAGAAGAACAAGGTTTTGAAATTACTTATTTAGAACCCGAACCACGTACAGGTTTAATTACGCCTGAAATGGTGAAAGCAGCTTTACGTCCAGATACCATTCTTGTATCGCTCATGATGGTGAACAATGAAATCGGTACGATTACTGACGTAGCAGCTATTGGCGAGCTAACACGTGCGAATAAAACATTCTTACACGTTGATGCGGCACAGGCAGCTGGTAAAGTTGAAATCGATCTTTCAACCATGAAAATTGATTTAATGAGCTTCTCTGGTCATAAAATTTATGGCCCTAAAGGAATTGGTGCTCTATTTGTCCGCCGTAGCCCACGTGTTCGCTTAAAAGCACAAATGCATGGTGGTGGTCATGAGCGCGGTATGCGTTCTGGTACTTTAGCAACTCATCAAATTGTAGGTATGGGTGAAGCTTTCGAAATTGCTGGAAAAACCATGCAAGCAGAACAAGAGCGTCTTCGCCACCTACGTGACAAACTTTGGAATGGCTTCCAACAAGACCTTGAGCAAGTGTTCTTGAATGGTCATCCGACTGAGAACGTTGCAAACTATCTTAATGTCAGCTTTAACTTCGTTGAAGGTGAATCATTAATGATGGCGTTAAAAGATCTTGCAGTATCAAGTGGCTCAGCATGTACATCTGCAACATTAGAGCCTTCATATGTATTACGTGCTTTAGGTTTATCCGATGAATTAGCACATAGTTCAATTCGTTTTAGTTTTGGTAAATATACAACTGAAGCAGATATTGATCATGTGTTAACAATTACCAAAGCTGCTGTTGAGAAATTACGTGAACTTTCTCCGCTTTGGGATATGTATAAAGAAGGTATCGACCTTTCAACAGTTGAATGGGCTGAACACTAATTCATTGGATTTTGAATTGAACTCTTCATTGAAAACAGTGTTTTAACCCTCATATTAATATTAGGCTGACCCCGAGGTTTGGAGAAGCGACATGGCTTATAGTGAAAAGGTAATTGATCATTACGAAAACCCTCGTAATGTTGGTGTATTAGACAAAAATGCAGAAAACGTAGGTACAGGTATGGTCGGCGCACCTGCATGTGGCGACGTGATGCGTTTACAAATTCAAGTCGATGACAATGGCGTAATTGAAGAAGCTCGCTTCAAAACTTACGGCTGTGGTTCTGCAATCGCATCAAGTTCACTGGTAACCGAATGGTTAAAAGGTAAAACGCTTGATGAAGCTCAAGCGATCAAAAACATTGATATCGCGACTGAACTTGCACTTCCACCAGTAAAAGTACACTGCTCTGTCTTGGCTGAAGATGCAATTAAAGCTGCGATTGAAGACTATCGTGGTAAGAAAGCGAAAGCTGTGTGATGACCGAAATAATATTGGAGTTTTCATGATCCATTTAACTGAAAATGCTGCGACTCACATCAGCAATTACCTGCAAAACCGCGGTAAGGGTGAAGGCATTCGTATTGGTGTGAAAACTTCGGGTTGTTCTGGGTTGGCCTATGTACTTGAGTTTGTCGATGATATCGATACACATGATCAAGTGTTTGAGCAACTCGGTGTTAAAGTTTTTGTTGACCCTAAAAGCCTTGTTTATCTCAATGGTTTAGAGATGGATTATGTGAAAAATGGTTTGAATGAAGGCTTTGAATTTAACAACCCTAACCAAAAAGGTGAATGTGGTTGCGGTGAATCATTTACCGTCTAACTAGCAACACCCTCTTTCTTTTCGTCAAAACAGTGTGTTCCGCACTGTTTTAACGTATTTATTAATAGCGGAATTCATCTCCCATGAATCATTTTGAGTTGTTCCAATTACCAGAAGCACTCGATATAGATTTAGCAGCTTTAAAAAAACAATTTTTAAGTTTGCAACAGCAATATCATCCCGATAAAGCCACTGACAAAGATCAAGCATTGATCAAGTCGAGTGAAATCAATCAAGCGTATAAAGTACTCTCACAAGTTGATAGTCGTGCGGCGTATTTACTTGGCTTAAAAAAACAAGATCATCACTTGGATCAGTCCATTAGCGATTTTGAATTTTTACAATCTGCACTCGAAATGCGTGAACAGCTTGACGAAGCCACCTCCACCGAGCAACTTAGTACTTTAAAAGTTGAAGTTCAGCAATGGATTGACGGTTTAGTTCGTGAATTTAAAATCGATTTTGCTGAAGAAGATTGGGCTGAGGCTCGTGATACCGTTCGTAAACTACGTTTTTTTCAACGTGTCATGAATGATATTGATAAAGCCGAAGATCGTATGTTGGACGAAGAAGATGGCTTCGATCTCGATGATGATTTTTAATCCGCTGTTACCAAATATTTTCAAGGGATACCGCACGCATGGCACTTTTGCAAATTGCTGAACCAGGTCAATCTACTGCTCCGCATCAACATCGTATTGCGATCGGCATTGACTTAGGGACAACCCACTCTTTAGTGGCGACAGTGCTATCGGGAAAACCGAAAGTTCTGCAAGATGACAAAGATCGTGTATTACTACCGTCGATTGTTCATTACGCAAAAGATTCAACGACGTTTGGTTATGAAGCCAAGCCGTTTATGATGACTGACCCCAAAAATACTGTTGTTTCAGTAAAACGTTTTATGGGTCGCTCGCAAGCAGATATCAAATTTCAGCATCCGTATACACTTGTTGGTGCAGAAAATGAGATGCCAGCATTTCAAACTGCTGCTGGTCGTAAAACGCCTGTCGAAATTTCTGCAGACATTTTAAAGCAGTTAAAAGATCGTGCCGAAGCAAGCCTCAACAACCCTATCAACGGTGCAGTGATCACTGTTCCAGCATATTTTGATGAAGCACAACGCCAAGCGACACGTGATGCTGCTCAACTTGCAGGTTTGAATGTTTTACGTTTGTTGAATGAACCTACTGCGGCAGCTGTTGCCTATGGATTAGACCAAGATACCAATCTCAGTACAGACCGTAATTATGTGATTTACGACCTTGGTGGCGGTACTTTTGACGTCTCCATCCTACGTTTCTCACAAGGTGTTTTTGAAGTTCTTGCGACTGGTGGACATACCGCGCTTGGAGGTGATGACCTTGACCGCTTAATCGTAAAATGGGCAAAAAAACAGCTTAATATCGAAACTTTAAGCGATGAAGAATATGCTGTTTTTGTTGTTGCAGCGCGTCAAGCCAAAGAATACTTAACAGATCATGAATCTGCTGAATTAAAATTACTGGATGATCGTCTCATTTTAGATCGCCCAACTTTTGAATCGATTATTCAAGTTGCACTCGATAAAACCATGAGTGTATGTAAACGTGTACTGCGTGATGCTAAGCTTGAACTCGATGAAATCGAACATGTGGTTTTAGTAGGTGGTTCGACACGCTCATATGCCGTACAAAAAGCTGTACGCGAATTATTTGAACGTGAGCCATTATGCACCATTAATCCAGATGAAGTGGTTGCAATTGGCGCATCTATTACCGCCAACCAGCTCATTGGCAACAGTCAAGATGGTTCATTACTGCTTGATGTCACGCCACTTTCTCTTGGTCTAGAAACCATGGGCGGTTTGGTTGAACGTCTGATTTCACGTAATACAGCGATTCCTGTAGCTCGCCGTCAAGAATTTACCACTTATCAAGATGGCCAAACCGCGATGTTGATTCATGTGGTACAAGGTGAACGTGATTTAGTCGAGCATTGTCGTTCATTGGGTCGCTTTGTTTTACATGGCATCCCACCAATGACTGCGGGTCAAGCACGTATTGAAGTGACCTTCCAAGTTGATGCGGATGGCTTACTGACAGTATCTGCGAAAGAAACCACTTCTGGTGTTCAAGCGCAAATTGATATCAAACCATCTTATGGTCTATCTGCAGCGGATACTGAACGCCTCTTGGTTGAAGGTTTCCAACATGCAGAGGAAGACAAACAATTGCGCCATCTGCAAGAAACAAAAGTGGAAGCACAACGTGAGTTGGAAGCACTCGAACAAGCGTTAAAAGCAGATACGGATTTACTCTCGCAGCAACAAGCTCGAGATTTAATTCTTGCCGCTGAAGCGTTAAAAGCTCGTCTTAAAACCGATGAGCTTGCAACGATTGAACATGCTGTTCAACAGCTTAAAATTCACAGTGATGCCTTTGCCGCATTGCGTATGAACCGACATATTGACCATGCCTTAAAAGGTACGAAACTTGAAGATTGGTCAAACTCAAACTAAAGGTATAGGTGATCAATATGCCACGTATTAAAGTTCTTCCTCATGCACAAATTTGCCCAGAAGGTGCAGAATTTGAAGTCGAACAAAATGCCAATTTATGCCAAAGTTTATTAAAACAAGGCATTAAAATTGAACATGCTTGCGACATGTCTGCAGCATGTACGACTTGCCACGTGATTGTTCGTAAAGGATTCGATAGCCTTGAAGAAATGAACGATGTTGAAGCAGATCTACTTGATCGTGCATGGGGTTTAGAGCCTGACTCTCGCCTGTCATGTCAGGTTGAGATCGTTGATGAAGACTTAGAAATTGAAATTCCGAAATATACGATTAATCATGCTTCGGAAAATCACTAAGCTTTATCCATAAAAAAACTCCTCTTTATTAGAGGAGTTTTTTTATTCAAGAATAAATCTGGATTATTGTCTAATCTCATCATCCAACGTCAGTTTTGGAATTCCCTGTGCATTGGTAATTTTCTGTTGCTTTTTAATTCGGTCTATCATTTTTTCAAGAATTTCAACCAGTTCAGGATATTCATAATTTTGTACTTCCTCTAAATTAAGTACCAAATGAAAACCTTTGTACTCAAAATCAAACCATTTTTGGGTATCTGATTTCTTGCCAGTGAATTTTTCCATCACCTGCCAAGTTTTTACGGGCCCCTGAATGCCTTTTAAGTAAATTGGTACTTTAGGCACACATAGAAATTCATTTTTAATCAGCTGATGTGTGTCATCCGCAATTAGTATTTCATCCACTTCAGCCGCAGACTGTAAACGCGCTGCCAGATTTACATCACGCCCTACAATGGTATAGGCCATACGGTGTGAAGCACCATAGTTCCCAACGTGGCAATAACCTGTACTGATTCCCATGCGGATGTGCAGGGCTGGATAGCCCATTTTCTTCCAGCGTTCACGCAAAAGTTTCATTTGCTGGCGCATGGAAATTGCCATTTCCATACAGGATTTAGCATCCTGCTCCACACCCTGTGAGTTTGGGTCACCAAAGAAAATCAGGATCGCATCTCCCATGAACTTATCCACGGTTGCCTCATACTGCTTGGCAATTTCAGTCATGTGACTAAGATAATCATTAAGCAGGAAAGCTAGATCATCTGGAATAAGTGTTTCTGAGAGTTCGGTAAAACCTTGAATGTCTGAGAAGAAAACCGTTAATTTTTTACGTTTATATTCAATTTTTGCCTCAGCCTCACCCCGCATAATCGATTGCCACAACTGAAGTGGCGCATAACGACTGAGCTGGTTGGCAAACGCAATATAGCGCGTCATTTGATTATGATAATGCTGGCGTTGCTGTCCCAGAATATTGAGACGACGATGCTGATAGTAGTTACCAATCACAATAAACATCATCAGACCAAGCAAGCTCACAACGGTCAGTTCAGGATTGGTTGGCTCAAAGTATTCTTCGGCATTAAAGATAAAAAAAGTACAGAAATAAAAAACCACCACACCAATCAGCCCAATCAGGCAGCCAATTGGCAGGGAAATCTTGTTATTTAGACCAACATACAATAAGGCAAATAAAATGGTAAACGTAGGGACAAGACTTAAATGCAGGCCCGCAAGAACAATGGCAACAATGATGGCTTCACAGGCAAAGACAACATTCTTTTCAATGGTTTTGTCATATTTATATTGCAGCCACTTTTCCAGTTTAGGACAGAACAGAAAATAGACCAATAACAAAGGGAGGATATAGAGTTGATAGCTAGCACTGGTAGAAGTAAAAGTATAGATGACCAAAATCAGCGACAAGATCGAATATCCCATCAATCGATGAAAGTAAGCGAACTGTCTAGGCTCTTTATCAATTAACCTATCTAGTGGCACTCCATCCTCCTATTATTATAGAATACGACTTTTATTCTATTTTCTTTCTGGCTCAGTCCATGCGCCAGTCAAATGGCATGTCACCCTGACCACGCAATGCAAGCATTAGGGTCTGGCGCATATGTGCCAATACATCATTGCTATAAGGCACAGCTGGTGTACCCCACACAGGTTTAGGCCATGCCACATCATTCTGATAGCGCACAACATGATGAAAATGCAGTTGTGGAACTAGATTTCCTAGAGCGGCAACATTCATCTTATCGGCACGGAATACACGGGCGAGCTGGCTGGATAACCAGCTTGACTCACGTAGAAACTGTTCCTGATCTGCCTGGCTGAGTTCATATAGTTCTGTAATGCCTGGCACACGTGGTACAAGGATCAACCAGGGAAATTGCATATCATTCATTAAACGACATGTTGAAAGCGGGAAGTCGCCTACAAAAAATGTATCTTGAGCAAGTTGTGGATGCAAACTAAACATATCTTTATAAATGATGCAGAATAATGATGATCAATACTATCACATCAGTTTTGATGTGAATATTATTAGTCACCTGTTTGATTACAAATAACAATGATTTTCCTCATTTATTGGCGCAACATCCGATCAAAAAATGGTTATTTTTCACCGACAAACCTATATTCGCTTAATTAAACATCAATCCATTTTTCAACTAACTATGCAATTCACCCAGCAATTTATTCAGTAGCTCAACGATAAACTGGATACGTTTGTCATATTCAGCCAGTTGCACCATCACTTTCAAGCGATGCCCACCCTCCATACGGTAGTAGGTCGGATTTTTCTGCATAAGCTGAATAATGCTGATCGCCTGCACAGGTGTATCGGGCGAAAATTCAATGTAGCCACCATTGCTATTGATATCCACTTTGGTGATGCCCAGTTGCTCTGCCCTTAAACGAATCTGGTGCACACTAAACAGTTGCTTTACAGGCTGTGGCGGAATACCAAAACGGTCAATCAACTCCATACGGATGTTATCGAGTTTCTCCTGCGTATCGGTGTTACTGATACGTTTATAGAACAATAAGCGTTGATGTACATCACCCAGATAATCATCTGGAATCAGGGCTGGCATGTGCAGGTTGATTTCAGCCGTCAATGACAATGGTGCATCAAAGTTCGGAGTCTTGCCTTTTTGAATGGCTTTGGTGGCTTTTTCCAGCATTTCCATATACAGACTATAACCAATTGCCTGCATTGAACCACTTTGCTGTTCACCCAGTAACTCACCTGCGCCACGGATTTCCAGATCTTCAGTTGCCAGCATAAATCCAGCGCCTAAAGTCGATGCTCGTTGAATGGCATCCAGACGTTTTTCAGCATCACCTTTAAGATGTTTAATGGAAGGCACTAACAAATAAGCATAGGCCTGATGATGTGAACGCCCGACACGACCACGCAATTGATGTAACTGGGCAAGACCCAGTTTATCTGCACGTTCAATGATAATGGTATTGGCATTTGGAACATCAATTCCTGTTTCAATAATGGTTGAACACACCAGAACGTTATAATCTTTATGGTAGAACTGCTGCATCACTTGTTCCAGTTCACGTTCACGCATTTGCCCATGTGCCACAGCCACTCGTGCTTCTGGCACTAGATGACGGATCGTTTCAGCTGCTCGTTCAATGGTTTCCACTTCATTATGCAGCAAATAGACCTGCCCCCCACGCAGCAATTCACGCAGAATTGCTTCCTTGATGGAGTCATCGGTATGTTCCTGTACAAAGGTTTTCACTGCCAAACGCCGTGCAGGCGGTGTCGCAATAATCGATAAATCCCGCATTCCAGAGAATGCCATATTCAAGGTACGGGGAATTGGAGTTGCGGTTAAAGTCAACATATCCACATCGGCACGTAAGGCTTTAATACGCTCTTTATCCCGAACCCCAAAACGATGTTCTTCATCTACAATCATTAAACCAAGGTTTTTAAACTGAATATTTTCCTGAAGAATCTTGTGTGTTCCCACCACGATATCCACTTTGCCCTCAGCCAAATCCTCAATAGTTTTGAGATGAGTTTTATTACTGCCAAAACGGGACAATACTTCAATACGAACGGCCGTATCAGCAAAACGGTCTTTAAACGATTCATAATGCTGCTGCGCCAATAGCGTGGTTGGAACCAGTACGGCAACCTGTTTACCATTTTGCACAGCGACAAAAGCGGCACGCATCGCCACCTCTGTTTTACCAAAGCCCACATCACCACAGACTAGACGATCCATTGGCTTGGCCAGTTGCATATCATGTAGGGTCGCTTCAATCGCATTGGCTTGGTCAAGTGTTTCCTCATAAGCAAAGCCACTGGCAAATTGCATATAAGCGGTATGGTCCATTTCAAATGCAAAGCCTGGCTTGGACTGACGACGTGCCTGTATATGCAGCAACTCAGCCGCAACATCATGGATTTGTTCCAGTGCTTTACGCTTGGCCTTGCTCCATGTATCCGTACCTAATTTATGCAAAGGTGCAAGATTGGGATCACCGCCACTATAACGGCTAATCAGGTGTAAATTGGTCACAGGCACATAAACTTTTGCACCATCAGCATAGTCAAGCTGTAAGAATTCGTGATCCTGCTGATCAATTTCCAGCGTCGTCAAGCCTGCATAACGTCCAACACCATGATCAATATGTACCACAGGTGCACCAATACTCAGTTCCGTCAGACTACGTATCAGGAATTCTTCCGACACTTCCTGTTGACGTTTACGGCGACGTTGTACCACACGATGTTCATAGAGCTGATTTTCAGAAATCACCGAAAGTTGATTCGTTAGCAACAAGCCCCGATCTAAAGGCGCGCTGGTAATGGCAACCTGTAACTGATCTTTCTGGAACTGGGCAAAACTCTCTACGGTTTGAATTTCACCTAATACCGCCCGCAAAGCATCTTTTAAAGTTTCACGGCGACCTGCACTTTCCGCAACCAATAAAATAGGATGTTTAGCTTGATCAACATAATGTTTCACCACCTCAAAAGGCTGTTGCTTTTTAGGATCAACCGCAAGTTTGGGTGGCTGCTCAGCAGCAAGATTGAGTACACCTGCTTTGGCTTCAAATGCTTCTGCTGAGGCCAGAATTCGTGGAAATTGATTTAATGCCTGTAACACATGATGTGGCATTAAAAATAATTCCTCGGGAGGAAGAATCGGTTGATCAATGTTATGACGACGATCCTCATAACGACGAACCACTTCCTTCCAGAAGTTGATGAGTTCATCTTCAACTTCATTATTTGTAATGACAACGCAATTCTTTGGTAAGTAGGTTGTGAGGATGCTTTGTGTTTCCATCAGCTTTTTATCAAAGAATAATGGTAGGTAAAATTCCAGACCTGGGGTCGCAATGCCCTCTAGGACATCCTGATAAATTGGATTTTTCTTAGGATTGGCAGTGGGAAAACTTTCCGCATAACGATCTCTAAAAGTCGAACGCCCCTCTTTTAATGGAAACTCTTTAGCAGGTAAAACAGTAAAGTTTTTTAAGGATTCAGTGGTGCGCTGCGTTTCTGGATCGAAGAATTTCAGACTCTCAATTTCATCATCAAATAAGTCAATTCGAATCGGTTGATCTTGTCCAGAGGCGTAAATATCCATGATGCTGCCACGAACCGCAAATTCACCATGATCATACACCGTATCAACCAACCGATAGCCTGCTTGTACCAACTGCTTTTTTTGAGCTTCCAGATCAAGTTTCTGTCCCACCTTAATATCAAAATGCTCGCCCACAACCCATGAATATGGTGCAACCCTTTGAGCAAGTGTACTTGCCGAAATCAGTAAAATGCCCTTTTTTGGCATATTGGACAGAATAGCCAAACGTTCTGACACAATATCCTGATGCGGTGACAAACGGTCATAAGGCAAAATTTCCCAGTCAGGGAAAATGGTGGGCTTGATGCCATAGAATTCAAGTTCACTGTCTAATTGCGCAAGATGCTGGTTATTGCTTGCAACAATCACATAGAGACTGGAACTTTGCGTGGCTATTTCTTTAAATAATAATGCAGCTGATGATCCAAGCAATGAACCAATCCAGCGTTTTTCGCCTGCTTTGAATTGTTGTAGATTTAATTGAGAGATTTCTTGTTGAAACATAGAGAAAATCGTGCAATTTAAAGGACAATTGACTTAGTTTAGCATGATGTTTTTTATGTGGATATAAATCCAGGAAGAAGACTAACTGGATTTATCTTTTCATTTTTTCTCTAACTGGCGGTCCATCAAGCGAAATAAGGGGCGGGTTAAATTCATAACCGTAGCAGGTGCAGTATTCAGCAAGGCATTCGCAATTGCACCACTGGTACTGGTGATACGATAGGACTTTTGCTGTACTGCCTTGACAATCCATCCTGCTGCGGTAGATGTATCCCGCATTTGCATATGTTTATAAATCGTTGTTTTAGATGACATCGGAACATGGGTGCACATGGTCGAGATATTAATCACATGTCCTCCACCATTTTCCAGAAAATGTGGCACCAGACCTAATGTCAAACGAACCGCTGCAAAATAGTTGATTTGCAGAGACCATACCATCAAACCTGAGCTGTTATTTTGCAAAGATTACTGGCGTACTGATAATCATCACTCCGCCTGTATGATGATTGTTAGGAATCTGGGTTGGGGGTTTTACCGCTGGAAATGTTTAATGAAAATCCTGACTTAAAGAAAAAATTTAAAATCATGGAACTTTATGATTTTACCCCCAAATTTGAATATTATGTGGATTTGGTCTGGAGTCGTGAAAGCGACTTGGGTGCAGCAGCACGCTTCTTAATTGAGCATATCCGCACACAACGCCAACTCAATAACAAATAATAAAAAGCAAACAGATAAATCTCTATCTACAATCAAAGCCATGCTTTGCTTTCACGCAGATTGTGCTATAACAGAAGTTACCAATAATATTGTTTAGCAAGAAATCTATAGCAATGACTGAATCTGCATTACATCAATTAAAGAATTTAACCACTGTGGTTGCCGATAGTAGTGATCTGGAAGCAATTGAAAAATTTCGCCCTTTGGATGCCACTACCAATCCATCACTGATCACGGCTGCTGCTGAACAACCCGAAAGCAAGGAACTGATTGAAGATGCCTATACTCAGGCAAAACAGGAAAATTATCAGGGTGATGAACTGATTGAACGCACCATTGATATTTTAACTGTGAAATTTGGTGTTGAAATTTTAAAGCTGATTGATGGCCGTGTATCAACTGAGGTAGATGCCTCACTGTCTTATGATACCGAAGCGACGATTGCCAAGGCACGTGAACTCTCTAAGCTTTATCAGGGCTATGGCATTGAACAGTCACGCATCCTGATCAAGATTGCGTCAACATGGGAAGGCATTCAAGCAGCTAAAGTGCTGGAAGCTGAGGGAATTCCATGTAACCTGACTTTGTTGTTTGGTCTACATCAAGCCCAAGCCTGTGCTGATGCCAAAGTCACACTGATTTCCCCATTTGTTGGTCGTATTCTGGACTGGTATAAAAAAGCTGAGGGCGTTGATCAATATCCAATTGAAAAAGACCCTGGAGTGCTGTCAGTTAAGAAAATCTATAACTACTACAAACAACATGGGATTCCAACCCAGGTCATGGGTGCAAGCTTCCGCACCACAGCGCAAGTTTTAGGCTTGGCAGGTTGTGATTTATTGACGATTGCGCCAAATTTATTGGCGCAACTGGAACAGGATCAGCAAACGGTTACAGCTCAGCTCAGTACCGAAGCAGCACAACAGGCGGAAAAAATTGAACGCCCCACCCAGACCAAGGAAAGCTTTAAGGCAGAACTTGAGCAGGATTTAATGGCTTTCCAGTTACTGCAAAGCGGTATTGATGGTTTTATCAAGGCACGTGACCAGCTCAGTTTATTATTACGCCAATCATTTGGTATTGATGCTGAAATCCAGCCTTAATTAGTCGATTTTTCACCTATAAAAAACCGATTTTTGTTACTATAGCAAGAATCGGTTTTTTAATGAGTTGATTGTGTTTGGTATCACAGATTTAACCGCTTACATTATTGGTACAGTGTTGATTATCTTATTACCTGGCCCCAACTCGTTATATGTCATGTCGGTTGCCTCACGTTATGGGATCCAAACAGGTTTTTGGGGTGCATTGGGCGTATTAACAGGCGATTCTATTTTAATCCTGCTGACTATTTTTGGAGCAGCATCCCTGTTACAAGCTTTTCCAATTTTATTTGTGATTTTAAAAATAATCGGGGGTGCCTACTTAGCCTATTTAGGTTTTAAATTATTACAGGGCGCTTATCAAACATGGAACACACCACAACAGCATGCTGAACTGCCTGATTTACCTCAATTAGATCAAGTTCACCCCTACCGTACAGCACTGAGTATCAGCTTGCTTAATCCCAAAGCCATCCTATTTTTTCTGTCTTTCTTTGTGCAGTTCGTCAAACCAGACTATGCCTATCCTGCATTAAGTTTTTTAATTCTGGCGATTATTCTGCAATTGATCAGTTTTAGTTATTTAACCGCCTTGATCTTTTCTGGTATTAAATTGGCAGCTTTTTTTAAACATAACCTTAAACTGGCAGCAAGTGGTATTTGTCTGGTTGGCATCCTGTTTTTTGGTTTTGGTGTTAAACTCGCAACCTCAACGCTGGCTTAATGCTACTTTTGATCAAATGATCAATTTATTCAATCATTTTAGAACTACGATTTAGCGAATATTAACGATATACTTTTCAACAAATTTTAATCAACTATAGATGCATTGATGCAACGCCTTATTCAAGATTTTTCCATTCCTGCGGTATTTGCTGGTTTTATCACCTTTTTAATCGGGATTAGCGTTTCTGCGGTCTTGGTGATTCAAGGCGCACAATCTTTAGGGGCAAATACTGCACAAATCAGCTCATGGTTTTGGGCATTAGGTTTAGCGATTGGATTATCAGGACTCATCTTATCTTGGAAATATAAATATCCCGTTGCAACAGCATGGTCATTTCCACAAATCTTTATTGTGGCATTGGCTGGAATTGCCCTGTTTGCAACCATTAGCCATAACGTTGCACTTGCTTTTGCCAATGTCGAAGAACGTGAAGCCGCTTTGCTGACTTTTTTATGTAGCGCTTCTGGTGTGCAGTTCTGGGGGATTGGTTCTGCTTTTTGGGGATTGATCTTAGGTATTTTTGTTTTAATCTTATTCAAGTTTAAACTCAAAAATAAGCCTTAGTATCCTAAGGCTTATTTAAGAATATAATTGGCTAACCGTTATTTTTCATCCAAATCTTTCTGCGCCTCTTCATCATTTAAAATGCGTCCAGCCTGTTTAGGTCGAATTAATGGTGCAGTTGGACGTGGATGTGCATTGGTATATTGCAGACCCACACCTGCATAAACGTCATCCGCAGCGATTTCTGTTTCAAAACGCTCATCATCACGCTCACGAATTTCATCGGTGATGCGCTGAACCTCATCTTCATCGACACCCAGTTCTTGCAAAATCACGCCGCCAAACTTGATTGCAGATTCAAAGGTTTCACGAATCATATAATCCACTTTTTGCTTGACTAAATAAAGTGAGTGTTCGCGGTCATAGGAACGTACCAGCAGCTTGGCCAGTGGAAATTCGTGCGTCACCAGCTTCACAATTCGATTGGTGGTTTCTTTACTATCGACACACACCACGATTGCCTGCGCCGTAGCCGCCCCTGAAGCATGCAGAATATCCAGACGGCAACCATCACCATAATAGATTTTAAAACCGAATTTTTCCGCGTTTTGAATCATGTCAATGTCATTATCAATAATGGTGACATCAACGCCTCTTGCCAGTAATAATTGACTGGTCACCTGTCCAAAACGGCCAAAACCAATCATTAGAATACTGCCACTCAAGCCTTCAGCAATATTGACATTGTCTAAATTGATCTGATCTTTGGTTTCGGTAAAACGTTTAAACACAATGCCTAAGATTGGAGTCAATACCATAGACAGTACAATAATTGCTGTTAGATTCGACTTAACGGTATTATCAATGACTTGAGCGGAGACAGCAGTAGAAAACAGAGCAAAGGCAAACTCACCACCTTGAGCCATCAATAAAGCACGATCCAAAGCTTCCGTATGCCTACTTTTGGTCAGGCGAGCAACAATATAGATCATCAGTGCCTTGGCAAACATCATCGCCAACACACCACTTAGAATAAGCTGCCAGTTTTGGGCAACCACGGACAAGTCAAGCGACATCCCGACCCCGAGGAAAAACAGGCCCAGTAACAGCCCTCGGAATGGTTCAATATCCGCCTCGATTTGATGCCTGAATGTTGATTCAGATAACAACACACCTGCAAGAAAAGCACCCATCGCCATAGACAAACCACTGACTTGCATCAGCAATGCAGCACCCAGCACAACCAGCAGCGCTGCTGCGGTCATGACTTCTCGTGCTTTTGCAGCGGCAAGTAATCTAAATAAAGGATTGAGTAACCAATAACCTGCTGCAATCAAACCTGCAATTGCAATTAAACCAATACCAATATTTTCTAAACGCGCCGAGGTACTTTCAACCACATGGTTGGGCGCCATAAATGCTACGATAGCCAATAAAGGTACAATCAATAAATCTTCAAACAATAAAATGGCAACAATCTTCTGGCCCTGTGGCTGGGCAATATCACCCCGATCTCCCAGTGACTGCATCACAATTGCTGTTGAAGTGAGTACAAAACCAGCCGCCCCAATAAAAGCCACCTGCCATGTGAAGCCAAATAATAGCCCCACACCTGTTAATGCGGTCGCACAGACTACTATCTGCAATGTCCCCAGGCCAAAGATTTCGCGTCTGAGTCCCCATAAATGTGAAGGCTGCATTTCCAGACCAATCACAAACAGGTACATGACAACCCCTAATTCTGCAATATGTAAAATTGATGTGGAGTCGTGGAAAAATGCAAAGCCAAATGGTCCAATGATCAAGCCTGCAATTAAGTAACCCAGTACCGAACCCAAACCTATTCGTTTAAAAATAGGGACTGCAATCACAGCCGCGGCCAATAAAACCACGGGTGCAATTAAGCTAATTGAATGTGCCTCTGAACTCATGTTGTTCTCATTTTTATCAATGCGATTTTATTCTATGTGAAAGCTTAAAAGACTGATATATCATTTATGAGACATAACCTATCAATTCATTTATTTTCATGCGGATAGAAACAAAAAAGCCATCAACCATGACGACTTTTTTGTGTTCATCTTGAAAATCTAAAGTTATAGCTCACGCACAACTACGCTTTTTGCGATTTTGTCATGCCAACCTTGTTTTTTGCTATCGAATGCAATCCAGATAAAACCGAGAAAGAAAACCAGCGTAGATGGGAAATAACCGATATAACGAAGAATGGCTTGCCCAACCGTCAGGTTTTCACCTGATTTTTCATCCAGTACCTTTAAACGTAACAACCGTTTTCCAGGTGTTCCTGCAAATTTTACCCAACATACAATATAAAAAACTGCACCAATAATTTGACCAAGCCAATCCGACCATGTCCAGCCTGTAAAACCACTTGCAGCATTTGGTGCGATAATCATCATAATCGGAATTAAAGCAACGATCAGGATAATCGAGTCAATAATTGAAGCTAATAGACGTATCCAAAAACCTGCATATTCGTATGTATGTGACATTTTCCCCTCTCATTTTATTTCTATAAGAATCAATATTTATATATGATATGTGCTTAAGCATATCATTTATACAATATTTTGGTTTAATTCACGATCAAAAAATTCAACTGTGCGTTGCCAAACCACCTTTGCTTCAGGGAGGCCACGACTGACACTGCGGAAACCATGCGGCATGTTATAGGTATAGGCTTCAACCCGATCACCCAGTTTCTGAATCAATTTGTTGCGCTTGGTTGCTGGACAGAATGGATCAACCGTAGCCCAATGCCCTTGTAAAATACGCACTTCATCTAAAGACTCTTTGCTTGGAACACCCACCCCTTGAATCCCCAGAGAATGATGATAAACCACAGGTGCCAGCATATCCTCACGCTTGGCCATCTGAATCACATAACCCCCTGTTAAACACTGCCCTAACATGCCTAACCGACCATTCGATCTTGGGTCTGCCTTTAATGCATCGAGTAAAACATGAATTTCCTGATTAACTTCACTGTCGGCTGCATTAATACGTCCTGCCTTACTCACCATGGCACGAATACAATACTTGACTGCACCACCACTAAATAAATTAGGCACATAAACCAAATAGCCCCGATCAGCCAAGTCTTGGGCATCTTCCCGATACACATCCAGTATGCCAAACAACTCATGCAGCAATAGGATTGCAGGGACTTTTTCTGACGTCTGTGCAGATGCATACACTTCAACTTCAATTTGACGTGTCGGTAATGTGATTGTTTTTATTTCCATTTCAGCTATCCATTTTTTTAAATCGCTTTTATATTATTTTTGACAATATTAATTGTCAAATAAAAAAGGGCATCAATAGATGCCCCAGCTAAGATTAGAGTGAATTTTTAAAATTTCAGTATACCATTAGCAGTTAATATTTTCGTTGGATCAGCTTGTTGAGAAAGTTTTACATCTTTAAATGTTAATGTACGGTTTGCTGTGTCCAAACTTAATCCAGGGCATACAGAAGTTTCCGAAGCATATGTTCCACATTGATACCAAGTTATTGAACCTAGTGCAAATGAGATAGAAGTAGCACTCGCATTAGCTTTGGTAATCGTTATACCATCCTCTAGTGGTGAATTTGCTTTATGGGCGAACTGTACATTTACAGTTTGATTAGATGCGTTAAACTGCCCAACTCTTGGTGTCGCCCATACAGCTGAGTCATGTTCGAATATCAATGGCGAAGCTAATCCAGTAATGGTGATACAACCCCATTGATTGGTACTATTTGCACAGCTTGTAGCAGGTGTTGGTGTAGTCGACTGACTGTTATCTAAATGCATCAACAGACTATTATTTTTAACTGTTAGATCTTGCGTTGTCCCACTGACTGCTTTTAATACAGTATTATTAAAATAGAAGCTTTTTGCAGGTTTTGAATTGATCTGTCCATCTTTTACGGTTACACCATTACAGGCAGGATTTGTTCCCACACCACATGCCCAAGCATAACTATTATTTTCAACAGCAACACTTTTCACAACTGAATTTTCAACCGTGATTTTTACATTTTCTTTTTTATCAGCATTAAAAAATGTATAAATATCAGGTGATTTAATTGCAACTGAACTTGCCTTACTAAAGCTACAGAAATCATTCGGGGCATTCTTAAAGCCAAGCTTATCATCCGCACCATTTGATTCACAAAGTTGTGGAGAGGCTGTGGTCTTTTCACCATAAAAACCTGTAAAATCTGCACTTTCCGCAGAATATTTACCTGCATTGTCTTTAAATAGTGTCACATACCCCTTATCAGTAATTACATAATAATTTGTCCCATTTTGCAGAACGTTTGCACCGCAAACTTCTGCAATGGTTGCAGTTGTGCCTTTTGCAATAACTTTTCCTGTCGCTGCATTCAGATTCAAGACCACTGTACCTTTATCACTGTAATCACCGCTATAGCTCGTCAAATCACTGAGTTTGCCTACAGGTAATTTTTGGCTGGCACAGGTTTCAATCGTTGGTGTTGGAGTCGTCGCAACAACATCAGGAACTGCTGCCACATCTCCTGCTTTTACTTTCTCAATCAGGGCAGCGTAGTCTTTAATCGTAGCTTGATTGGCAGCCAATGATGCCGCAAAAGCATCCAGAGCCTTATCAAATGCATCATCAATTGCAAATTTAGTTGTTAATAGGTCAAAGTTTTCTGGTAATACATAACCATCTGCTCTGAGTTGTTTAGTTAAATTATCTACCGCAGTTTTAAGTGTGGTTTCTAAAATTGGTTGATAGGTTTTAAACCAGTCACTTGGCGTTTGTGAGCTTGCCAAAGCCAGAGCAAGATCAGTAAATGGCGTGATATTGACATTACCCGCTTTTGCAGCGTAACCATGCAAGGTTTGGGTATCTGATGCTTTCACTTCCAATGCACAAGGTAGTTTAGTGCTATCCACCTGGCCTGACCATTCCCCCTGTTCATTGGTTTTAACCTCATTTTTAAACCCAGTGCCATCTTTACAACTCGCTGTGACACTGGCATTTTTAATCGCTGCCCCAACAGCTGCTGTTCCAGCTAAATTACTGTAGGTTGTGGTCGGTGTTGGTGATGTATTACTGTGCTGATCATCGTCATCATGACATGCTGTAAGTAAAACACTGGCAGCAATACAAGCACTCAATAAACTTTTTTTTAACATAGGAACCCCATTCGTTATTTCATCCCTTTCGTGATGACAGTAACGTTTTTAGGGTTTTCTGCGTATCCCCAGTTCAGGGGGGGATAGCCTAAAATCTATTTTGACTTCAAAAACTTGTTTACAATGTGAATATTCAATGAGTTGTGATACTTCTTCATACACGCTAAGGTATAGGCTGTATTTATATCATTATGAGTTATTGCCATGTCACCTCATCATGCCTACCCACTTTCAGTCAGTGAACAGGATTATCTTGATGGCGAATTGCTAACTGATATTAAACATGAATATATTCATGGCGAAGTCTATGCAATGGCTGGGGCAAAAGCGGCGCATAACAGAATTACCCTCAACATTTCCTCTGCATTACACCAACACTTAAAGGGAAAAACCTGCCAGCCTTATAGCGGAGATATGAAAGTTAAAGTAGATAGCTGTTATTTCTATCCTGATGTACTGGTTGATTGTTCAGATTTAGCAGATGACAGTGTTTTTACAGAAACGCCGACCATTATTGTTGAGGTATTGTCTAAATCCACGCGCCAGATTGACCGTGTGATCAAACGTGAAAAGTATCTACAGATTCCGACCCTACAGGAATATATCCTGATTGAACAGGGTATTGCCGAGATTGAAGTAGTATGTCGTAGTCAAAACTGGCAATCTCATTTCTACTATTTGGGAGATCACATTACACTGAACTCAATTGGTTTAAGCATTTCAGTTGAAGATATTTATGACCGTGTCAAAAATGAAGATGTCGTGACATGGCTAGAGAAGAAAGCCCTAGCAGAACAAAACCTCTCAAATTAAACCATATTGCTGTGCCAGCAGTGCCGCTTCAGCACGGGAGGAGATATGCAATTTCTGATAAATTGTCTTGATATAGCCATTTATGGTATGGCCAGATAATTTTAATTCGTAGGCGATTTCAGCCACCTGATGCCCCTTGGCAATATAAACAAGCACCTGTTTTTCCCGATTGGTTAAAGTCAGCGACTGTATGGCCTGTTGCTTTTGCTGCTTAAGCTGTTCATGTGTTTTGACATAATTGAGTAGTTTCTGCGTCATGCTTGGGGAAAAGGCATGGATTCCAGCAATCAGGTTTTTCAAATGCTGCTGAAATATAGTGGGTTCAAGGTCTTTTAGCAAGTACCCTTTTGCACCATGACAAATGGCCTCAAACAGATATTGGTCATCTTCAAAAATTGTTACCACCACACTCAGGGTATTGGCAGAATGTTGTGCCAGCCAGTCAATCACCTCTGTTCCCTTTCCATCAGGCAAGGAAAGATCAATCAAGACCAGATCATAATGTTGTGACAATAATGACTGTTTTGCTTCCTTTACACTATAAACCTGCTGGATACGAATACCTGAAAAGGTTTCAAGCAACATCTGTTTGATCCATGCATTGACTTCCTGTATATCTTCTAAAATCAATGCCGTTCGAATCATGTTTATACCCATTTATATATTGACCATCCATTGCTTTTTGCCAAAGTCGCTATAATGGGAAGATCAACTCAACCCTTGAACCTTTTGCCTCTGGCAGACTTTGGAAATGCAAGGTTGCTGAAAGTTCAGTTGCACGTTCCCTCAGGTTTTTAAGCCCATTCCCCTCAGACTGATTAGTTTCACCATCAAAACCATTACCATCATCACAAATGACAGAAACCAGTTGTGAATCAAGCAGGCTAATCTCAATGATTACACTCTGGGCATTGGCATACTTCATTATATTACTAATGATTTCCCGAAGCATAGAAATATAATGCCTGTATTGTGCATAACTTAAGGTGATGGGTACATCTCCAAGATTTTGTTGCCAATTCAGTTCTATCCCACAACTTTGCAGGCGGGTCACAACCTCATGCTCAAACTCCTGCAAAACCATATTTAACTCAACAGCCGTACCCAACAGACCATTGACGATGGTACGCATTTCAGCAATCGCCTGACGAATGGCCTGCTTGGCTTGATCCACATCTTTCTGATACAGACCTGATAATAGTTTTGCCCCCAGGTCATCGTGCAAATCTCGGGCTATACGGTGTCTTTCCTCACGCACACCTTTGTCATAGGCAACCCGACTCTCGACTGCCTGAGCTAAAAACGGTAATAGATTCTGAACCAGTTGCTGGTCATAGGCATTAAACAAACGGTGGCCTTGCTGCGGATAGCTGAGACGCATCGCTGCCAGTCCTGCCACCTGTGGGGTATACATCACCAGTCCATTATCTTCAATTTGGCTATTATTTTCGTGTTCACTTATTTCAAGGTTTAATGGCTGAAACAGGTCATTCAACAAGGCTTTCCACTGTAACTGGCGTTCCTGCTCATTCACCGCAAAGCTGACCTGCAAGATTCGCTCAAACAGTTCGCTGTCGGATAATTTTTTACGTTGTAACAGCCGTGCCTGTAGCCAGCCACGGACAGGCAGCCAAACCAGACCACAAATCAGGATAGCCAGACTGAGTGACATAAGTGGGCTTAACATCATCACCAGAAAGGCATCCAGCAACACCAGTAAAATCGCTCCTGCCAGCCAGTACAGAATTCCGAATGCCCAACGGTCCAGACTAAATAACTGATAGCGTTTTAAGCCAATCGCAATACCAATGGTCACAAACAGGAAGAAACCGAACGAATAGGCTTGTGACATATTCAGCTGAATATCAAGTAGCTGGGTACTCTGAACCAAAAATACAAATGCGCCGCTACTAACCAGAATCCATAAGGCAAACCAGCGCAATGCCACTTTTGCCCGTGGATCATGTCGGTTTGCCCGCCATTGCCAAACCATACATAAAATTGCGCTCAGCATTTGTAAGGTAATGGGTAAGTCTCCCCCCATGCTTGGTTCAGGTAATAGAAATAAGGTATCGAGCAACCACCAACCAGAGAAAAATATCGGTATTGCCCACAACCATTGGGTTCGGATCAACTGCTTTGGATACACCAGGAATAGACTGATTAATGCACAGCCATATAGCAATGCACCACCCGTATTGATTGCGACCAGTACCCGAAATAATTCGGCATTTAAAGCCAGATCACGGGTGCTATAGATGGCTGCGGAAAAGGCGAATACTGGATAGGCCGCATTGAGTAAGGCAAAAATACGGGGGGCGATTTCATTGGGACGCAATGCCCAAATCCAGCAGCCCAGTAAAAACCCAATCGAACTGACAGCAAGCTGAAACCAGAACTCAAAAGGTAAATCCCGAAGCTTTCGTTTAGGCTGAATATTGACAGGATATGGCGTTGAGCTTGAATGATCGCCTGACTGCAAAAATATGTGCTGATGCTGGCTCATCAGTTGATGAACTTGGCTCTGCTTGATAAAAAATTGCTGCATCTCAGGATAAGTCGCAACAAAATGCGGGTCTTCAGTAAAGTCATTTGCATTGAGTAGTATTCGGTTCTCCCCACCTGCTGATGAAATCGCAACTGAATCCACATTCTGTAATATCAATCGCTGCCCATCAAATACCGAAATTTTCTGGCGTTCTTTAACTTCAAAGCGTAAATGGCTAGCAGGCTGATTTACCGCACAATAGATGACCGCAATAAGAGCCAACGACAACCCTAAAATGGCATAAAACAACCGATCCGCTGGTGTTTTGCGACGCAAAACCATGTATCACCACAATATGAGTATCCTTTCTGTGAACTAATGATAATCCAGAACATATAAAAAAGGATGCTGAGACAGCATCCTTTCTGACAAAAACAATGTGTTATTCAATGTTTAGCATACTGCTCAAGGTTTCAGACACATTCTTAGATTTCACTTTCGGTTGCAACGCTTTCAATGCCTGCTGTACCTGACTGCGTTGTGGCTCAGCCAAAGTGTACCAGCGAGAAAGTACCTGTAATAAACGGGAACCTAGAATTGGGTTTTTCTCATCCAAATAAGCGCCAAGCTCAATAAAATGATCTACACCAAAGCTCCACGTATTCACTGGATTTGCAGCAAGCCCACCACTCACTGCACGGATACGGTTCGGTGTACCCAAATCATAATCTACATGCTGGGTCAAATATTTGATGGTTTCCTCAGTTGCATTTGGATTGGATGCTTGAATGCTAAACCACTGATCCAGCGACAAGGCTTCATCTTTAAAACGATTATAGAAGTCATCCAAAGCATCTTGAGCCTGTGGTGCATCATTGCAGACCAGCACACGCAATGCCCCCAAACGTTCAGACATATTGCCCGTGTTTTGATATTGCGCATAAGCCAAATCAAATACCGACTCATCGCCCTGACGTGCCAGCATATTTAGCATGATATTTTTAAGCGCCCGCACACCCATCGCCAAAGAAAACTCTTTTTGCATCTCTGGGTCTAAAGATAGATAGGTGTCTTTCCAGAATGAACCCAACTCACGAGCCAACCTATCTAGCACTGCTTCACGTTTCTCATGAATAAGTGCAGGTTCATAATCCTGATCAATACGGCTACCCAAGTAGTTTTCACTTGGTACATCAAATAAACGTGATGCCAATAACGGATCTTTATTTACTAAGTCAGGCAAGGTATTTTTAATTGCCTGAATATAGGTATCCACCTTATGGTCTTCTAAAAGAATACGTTCCAATAAAGTTTGTGTCGCTTGCCATTGGTTAAAGCCATTGGTTTCGTGCTGAATCAAAAATGCAAGATCATCATTGGAATAATCAAAGACTAAATTCACAGGTGCAGAGAAATTACGTAATAACGAAGCAACAGGTTGCTCAGTTATGCCTGTAAATTCAATACTCGCTTCATCCTGATCAAATAGATACATCCCATCCTTGACATCATTGACGAAGAGATCAGGGCTGTGCAGGGTATATTGTTCACCCGTATGGGCATTGAACAAAGCTAGAGCCACAGGAATTGGAACCGCCTTTAAGTCTGGATATTTAGGGTGTGCTTTTAGGCTTTGTTTGAAGCTGAGACGATAGGTCTGTGCAGCCGCATCATATTCACCTTGAGCTTCTAACTTTGGTGTGCCAGGCTGGTTATACCATGTGAGGAAATTAGACAAATCAACACCTGACCCTGCGCTTAATGCAGCAACCCAGTCTTCCACCGTCACCGCTTGACCATCATGGCGATGGAAATATTCATCTGTTCCTTTACGGTATTTTTCCTTGCCCAGCAAAGTCGCCATCATGCGGTTAATTTCCGCACCTTTCTCATAAACCGTTGCAGTATAGAAGTTATTAATTTCAACAAAATGGTCTGGGCGTGGCGGATGCGACAACGGGCCAGCATCTTCAGGAAATTGATGTGACTTCAACACCGCTACATCATCAATACGCTGAACTGCTGCCGACTGTAAATCCTCAGAGAAAGACTGGTCACGGAAAACTGTCAAACCTTCCTTTAGACACAACTGGAACCAGTCACGGCAGGTAATACGGTTGCCTGTCCAGTTATGAAAATATTCATGGGCAATCACCGACTGCACTCGCATAATGGCTGCATCAGTGGTGTATTCCTCATCAGCAAGCACACAAGACGTATTAAAGATATTTAAACCTTTATTTTCCATTGCACCCATATTGAACTGGCTCACTGCCACAATCATGTAGTTATCGAGATCATACGGGCGACCATAGTGTTCTTCGTCCCAGCGCATTGAATGCTTTAGTGCTTCCATCGCGATATGGCATTTTGGAATATCTTTTTCAATCGCATAAATTTCCAGAGCAACATCACGTCCCTCAGACGTGGTATAGCGATCTTTCAGTACCGCTAAATCACCAATCACACAGGCAAATAAATAGCTTGGCTTCTTGGTCGGGTCTTGCCAGATGGCAAAATGGCGGTCCTCTCCCACTTCACCTGTTTCCAATAAGTTACCATTTGCAAGTAATACTGGATATTTTTTGTCAGCTTCAACACGGGTGGTAAATTCTGCCAACACATCTGGACGGTCTGGATAGAATGTAATTTTACGGAAGCCCTCAGGCTCATTCTGGGTGACAAATAAGCCACCCGCCTTATACAACCCCTCAAGCTGGGTATTTGATTCAGGATGAATAATCACTTTGGTTTGCACAATGACCTGATCTGGTGCATCGGTGATCACCAACTGCTCACTGTCCAGCTGATATTGATCGGCATTCAACAACTGTCCATTCATTTGAATGGATTGTAACTCCAGATCACGACCCAACAATACCAGCTCACCCGCTGCCTGACGTTTCATGACCAATGTTGAATCAACAATGGTGTGATCATCATAGACCTGAATGTCCAAATGAATCGACTCAACCAGAAAAGCGGGTTTTTGATAATCTTTTAAATAAATGGTTTGATCTGCCTGTACAGGAGGTTGTGCCGCAATGTTCATCAGTATTCCTTGTCTTTGGTCATGTCTTTTTGATGGTCTTGTTGGCAAGACTCGTAATGACTTGATCATACGCCAACTGATACCGCCTGTCTTTAAGACCCCGTATGAGTTTTAACAATTTTATTGAGCTAAACTCTGTCATTTTCAAATCAAATTGAGTCAATAGGCTGATAGTTTAGACAAAATTACAACATAGGTTTCTATTCTTAAATAAAAACCACAGAAGCAATTGCATTTCATCGCTCAATTTACATTTTTTTCCAGACTTTTACATTTTGTGCATGGTTATTGCTTAATGATATATGCCAATGTAGGTATATAAAATAACAAGCGAGGGCTACTGTTATGGAATTAAAAGCACATTTGTATCGTCTAGAAAATATTAAGGCAATCCATGATCTTGCTGCTGCAGGCGTTGATCATCATGTGATTTCAGTATTCTTATCGGCGGAGGGTATTGATCTTAGCGCCCTGCAAGTTACCAATATCGTGAATACCTATGATGTGCTTGGAAAAGAAAAAGTACCAAGCAAAAAAGTACAGGCATTGATTGCCGCGAAAAAAATCGGTGAGGAAGACGAAAATCTACCGTGCCCCGTTTAGTTGACCCAATAAAAAACCTCGAATCCCAATAGATTCGAGGTTTTTTTAAATAAAATTAAGGGTTTGCACTATCTGTACGAATCCAGACTACGGTACGACCCAATGCAGACACCCCCATATAACCACGCATGCGCAGGCGTTTACCTTCACCAGTCACCACAGCCTTACCTTTATAAATTCGCCCAGATGTAGGTTCCAGTACTCGACCATCAATATAAGCATTTGCCTTATTTGGATCTTCCCTAAATCCAGATAAAATCTCCAAACCCAGAATGGGTTTATTGGTATAAGGTGCTGGACATTTGGTGCAGTTGGTCAGTGCAATACCATGCGAGTTCGGATAACGATAAACAATTTTTCCATGATAACGACCATCATTTCCTTTACGGATTTCAACAATTGACAGTTGTTCACCTGTACGTTCTTCAATACTTTTCCAGTAACCTTCGATAGAGGCTGCATAAGTCATAAGACTTGTAAATGTGATTGATAATCCCAAGAATCCTTTCATGAATACACGATTTAACATATTATCTCCGTTAACTTTAAATAACACTTCGTACTTATCAGACTTGATTAAAATTTTATTCATTAAATCAAGTTTATCTTACCCTATACCACCAAGTTTTTTATAGTTAAATCAGCTTAAATACGACTTAATATTTAGACCTGTATTTAAGGGTTTGCACTGTCTGTACGAAGCCAGACTACGGTGCGGCCCAATGCAGACACCCCCATGTAACCACGCATACGCATCCGCTTGCCATCAGCACTGAGTTGCGCCTTACCTTTATAGATATTTCCTGTTTTAGGCTCTAAAACACGACCATCAATATAGTGATTTGGGTTCTTTGGATCTTCTTTTAACCCCTAGGCAATCTGGAGACCCAGAATGGGTATATTTTTGAAAGGTTCAGGGCACTTGACACAGTTGGTCAGTATATTCCCACCACCTAGAACAGGATAACGATAAACAATGGTTGCTGTATAAGTCGTATCAGGTTTCTTTTTTATTTCGACAATTGAAAGCTGCTCGCCTGTACGGTCGTCAATGCTTTTCCAATACCTTTCAGGTGTTGTAGCAAAACCATCTGTTGAAAGCATTGCCAAAGAAATTCCCATGATTCCATTCATGAGTGAGTTTTTTTTGCATAAAACGCTCCATAATGCAAAACAGGTCCATCTCATTTATATATATCTATTCTAATGTTTGAAGACAGTCAACAAGGTAAATGTATATTTGACTGTCTAAAATGAGAGTGAATTTTAACTGGTTCACATATTTAAAAATAAACCACTAGGATGACGCACTATCCGTCCTAGTCCATACCACTGTACGACCTAAAGCAGAAATCCCAACATAACCATGCATAAAAAGACGCTTGCCATCTGGGCTTAGACCTGCTTTACCTTTATAGGTTTTAGCTGTTTTGCTTTCAAGGATGTCTCCATCTATGTAGTTATTGGGGCGTTTCGGGTCTTCCACCAATCCAGTTAATACCTCAAGTCCCATACGTGGCTTATTGGTATAAGGTCATAAAATTAATTTTTAGCTACAGTTCTCGCTATCAGGTCTCATGTTGAACTACTTTTAACGATACAAACTTTGCATGATTGTCTTGGTCCAGCATGTATAATCTTTTTTTTATAAATATGGGTTAGGCATCAATGGAGTTACAGATTCTACAAAAACAGTTAGATGAAAGTAGCCACTGTCCACTGTGCCATGCTTCCATGTACTGGATTGATGCGGAACAATACACACATGAACTGCAATTTCATGAATGTAGCCACTGCCAGCATCGCGTTTTTAAGTCAGACAGCAACCTAAATTGTCATTGTGCCTCCTGTACAGCACAACGCAAAAAACAGACCCAACAAACGCGCTTGCAGGAACAGCGTAAAAACAAGGTAAAAGATGAAGTCATTTACAGCCTTGATCAGCTCAGTTTTCTCAACAAGTTATTCCTGCTCAGCCTACTGGATCAGTATGCGCGTGAGGATGTCCAACATGACGAACTCATTCATTGGAAAAATTGCAAATATCACGAAATTACGCCGAATTACCTATTTCAGAACCATCTTGTTCAGGAACTGCTAAAAGCAGGCATTTTAAAACCGCAGGATTCAGGCATTGAAACCGAGCACTATTACTTAAATGTTCGTCTGGATGGTTATGCTGACCCAAGTCTTTTTAGCATCACACAGCAACTGCGCCACTGGTTTTATGAAAACCTGAGTTTGGGTATTCCATTCCAGACCACGGATGAAGTGAAAGATACTCTTTACCTTGTTCTATATCAGGAAATTGTTCAGTTTATGCAGTTTTACTGCCGTACCTGGGGCATCCAGATAGCAGGAAATCGACATTTTCAGGGCTTCTGTTATCGCTTGATGGAAAACCTTGCGGTAGGACAAATTTACTACTTAATCCAGACCGCACTGGAATATCTGTACAAACAAAAGGCATTGCAGCCCCGAAATGACAAGTTTATCAACACCAACCTGCTCAAAAAGACACTGGAACAGTATCGGGAACGTGCCTTGACTGAACGCTGGGAAACCTCCACCTTACCAAGACCACATAATATTCCGTTTAGTAAAATGAGCGAGATTCTACTGTTTAAGTTTCTTGGTTATGATGAGCGTATTTTCATACAACCTGTGTGGAAATCGTGGCGTAAAATTGAACCGCGCCTCAGTTTTTATTCTGTAAAACGTTGCATGTATTGTGGTTCAAATGATCTGGTGGTGGATTATGATGCCAAGGATTATGTCTCGCTGATCTGTCGCCATTGCAAGCATCAAGACCACTATTTCACACGTTAAAGCTTATAAGGATTTGCGATGTCATCAAAACAACAACTGATTGAACAGATTATTCAGGCGTGGCATGAACTACAGCGACAAACACCTTTGGTTCAGTGCATGACCAATAGTGTTGCCAATAATTATGTGGCTAATATTCTGCTGGCGGCTGGCGCGTCCCCTGCCATGATTGACAACCCATTTGAGGCGGAAAGTTTTACGCAAATCAGTTCAGCCTTAAGTATCAATATCGGAACACCGACGACTGAACAAACTCAGGCTATGCTGATTTCGGCACAAACAGCGCAACAACATCAAGTGCCGTGGGTGCTTGATCCAGTGGGTTATGGTGCTGTTTTAAAATGGCGGAGTGAAACGGTTGACCAGCTTCTGCACTTTAAACCGACCATTATTCGGGGCAATGCCTCTGAAATCAGTACGCTTGCAGGCAGCCAGGTACAATCAAAAGGTGTGGACAGCACCCTCGATAGTCAGGGTGTCTATGCCCAGGCAAAAAGCCTATTACAGCATGCTGAATGTATTGCAATCTCAGGTGAATCGGACTACCTCATTTCCAGACAGCTTGATGCTGTGATTAAGGTGAACGGCGGGAGTCATTTGCAGCCTAAAATCACCGCAACAGGCTGTGCCCTGGGAGCATTAACGGCGGCATATAGTGCGGTCAGTTCCCCACTCATTGCAGCACTTGCCTCACATACACATTTCGCAATTGCGGGAAAGCTTGCCTATGATCAGGCACAAACCGTAGGCAGCTTTAATGTCATGTTTATGGATTATGTGCACATGCTTGATGAAAATCTGATTCAGCAATATGTGGATATAGAAATATTGGAATAAAACCCTATTTGGCATGAATAAAAGCCATTAAATAATGTCTAAATCATTGCCTTGAATCAGGTATGGCATTTATTCATCCTATTCAATAAACAACAGGGCTAAACGCACTTGATCATAAGCCATACGTGGACTGGTTGCCTCTACAATTGGACGCAGCTTGATTGAGCCATCTTCAGTGAAATGTTCAGGATTTTGGCGTTTTTGCAATTTCTTATAGATTTTGCGCACCTCTTCCACTACTTCATCGCCAGGATGAGCTACTGAAATATCCAGATTCTGTTCTTTGTGCAAACGTGCCAAATGATTGATGATGGTTGCAGGAGTCAGCCCTCTTTCACTGGCAATATCTTCAATATCATAACCCTCTTCAAACAGCGCCTTGGTTTCATCCAGAGTCGCGGCAGCATAACTTTGCTTTCCACCTTTGCTGAGCTTTTTCTCATTACGGCTAATTTCAGTCGGATTTAGCGTACCACCACAATGACGGATAAATGCATTTTGCTGTGTGGTTAAATCAACGTTTTCAAAATTGACTTCGGCTTCAGTAGAAAGTTCCTGAAAACGGCGATCCGCCTTAATGGCCAGACTATCCAACTCTAAAGCCTGATCATTAAAACCCAGTAGTTTTAAACCATTCAGGGACTTTAACCGCGACAGGGCCACATAGCCCTGACCTTTTTCAAAGGTATGGGTCAGGTTGATTTCTGCGGCTTCCAGTGTCATACCCTGACTTTTATGGATGGTGATTGCCCAGGCCAAACGTAAGGGAATCTGCTGAAAACTAGCAATCACCTTGCCTGCCTCATTTTCAATCGACCAAGTTTCTGGCTCAACCAATAAAGTTGTACCATCGGTCAATTTTACTTTAGGCAAAATACCGTTCTGATCATCTTCCTCAAAACCAATCACTTCTCCCAAGCTGCCATTGATATAGCCAAGGTCAAAGTTGTTTTTCACAAACATTACCTTGGCATGCTTTTTTAGGGTCAGTTCTTCAGGCGCACGTACAGACGATTTCAATGTTTCAATCAGCTTTTCATTACCATCCAGCACCGCATTAAACTGATGGCTTTCATTGTCAATCTCATTGAGATGTTGATAGTTGATATTATCGACATCCATATTATGGGTATATAAACGGGTAAAGGTTTCACCAATATCGTGCTGGCGTGATTGCTGTAACGCTCGAATATGTTCGGCCTGAATACTTTGCGCCCGAATCGCATTTAAAATCTGGTTGAGGATTTCATCATCCTGACGGTGTTGTTCGGTGAGATAACACACCCGAAATTTCGCCTCCACCCAAGCCTCAGACATAAAGCAGAATTTATCCCGATTGGCTTCACCATTACGCCCGACTGGTGGCAACTGGAAAAAATCGCCAGCGACAATGACCTGAATACCGCCAAATGCCTCATCACTCTCTTTAAAGTATTTCAGTACTTGATTGACCAAATTGAGCTGCTTGGCATGCAGCATTGAGATTTCATCAATAATCAGGACCTGCGCATTTTCCAGATGCTCTTTTAAATATTTGCGCTCTTTCATCCGTTTGAGATCGTCATCACTCAAATGGTCTTTAATCCCAATACCCGCCCAGGTATGAATGGTCATGCCATTCATGTGGGTTGCGGCAATCCCTGTAGATGCAGTAATGGCAACAGGCACCTTGCGTGCCTTTAGATAATTAATGTATTGATTAAGCGTATAGGTTTTTCCTGCACCTGCTGAACCCGTTAAAAAAACATTTTCTCCAGCTTTCAATAATTTCAGTGCAGTCTCTTGTTTCATAATTTCATCAGGTAAAAGTAGCAACCCATAGCTTACTGATTTTTTCTCAAAAATAAAAACCTAAACCGATCTGGAAAACCGCTCATATCTCAGATTGCCATTGACATCCAGATGTTTTCATTTAATGTGTTGATGAATGAATTTAGACTTTACATCAAAAATGAATACTTTAAATTTTTATACTTATCAACCAGATATCCTAGGGAATGGTTATCAGCAACTGACCCTGAACTTTGCTGATGATTATGATGGGAAAGTTGTTGCCACATTGGTGCGAAAAAAAGCTGCTCAGGCCACCAAAAAGGCTGTGTTGTATGTTCATGGCTTCGCTGATTATTTCTTTCAAAAAGAAATGGCTGAACAGTTTAACCAGCATGGCTATGACTTCTACGCACTTGACCTTAGAAAATATGGGCGTTCCAAACTCCCCCATCAAACCCTCTATTACGTGCGGGATTTACGTGAATATGATGCTGAAATCAGCAAGTCACTGGAGATCATTAGTCAGGAAAACCATAATCAGGTTTTGCTTGCTGGACATTCAACAGGTGGCTTGATCACAACCCTATATGCAGCACACTATCCTGACCATCGTCTGGTTAAGGCGTTATGGGCAAATAGTCCATTTTATGATTTCTTTAAGAGCATCATTGAGAAAAAAGTGGGGATTCCATTGCTGAGTGAATTTGGCAAGCGTTTCCCAAATGCCAAGTTTCCAAGCGGTCTAAACCCGTGGTATGTACCAAGTTTGCATAAAAAATTTCATGGTGAATGGGAGTTCAATCTGGAATGGAAACCTGAATCCATGCCATTTGTACAACTGTGCTTTGTGCATGCCATCCATGAAGCGCAAAAAGAAATCCATAAAGGCATTACACTGAATATTCCAACCCTGATCATGCATTCACATCAATCCAAATATCCTAAAAAATGGGGAATTGATGCCCAACAAAGCGACGTCATTCTTGATGTCAAAGACATGACCAATAATGCCAAAAAAATGAAAGGTGATATACAGACTTTATCAGTACACAACGGTTTGCATGATCTGGTACTTTCAGCCCCACCAGTACGGGAAAAAGTATACCAAGACTTATTTGCCTGGCTTGAGCAAAAAATGCCTTAACTCACTTCCAATATAGTGACCTGATAAACCATGAATACGATGGCAGTTTCATTACCTAAAACAGTTTATGCAATTCAACATCTTGCCTTTGAGGATTTAGGTTCTCTGGAAGATGCTTTTTATCAACTTGGCTTCCGCGTCCGTTATTTCGAAGCGGGTGTTGACGACCTCAGCACAGCCCTCAATTATGAGGGTTTAACCATCATCCTCGGTGGGCCAATTGGTGTTTATGAAACTGAGGACTACCCTTTCCTGATTGATGAGATTGCGTTGCTTAAACAGCGTTTGGCAGCCAATAAACCCACCATTGGTATTTGTCTGGGGGCGCAGTTAATTGCTCATGCACTGGGTGCCAAAGTCTATGCTGGACACCAAAAAGAGATTGGCTGGGGCAAACTGGACATTCAGCCTGTTGCTGAAAATATTCTGGCAGCGCTTGAAGATAACCATGTGTTGCATTGGCATGGCGACACATTCGACTTACCAGATCATGCGACCTTATTGGCAAGTTCAGATATTTATCCTCATCAAGCCTTTGCGATCGGAAAGCAGATTTTAGCCTTACAGTTTCATCTGGAAGTCAGTCAACACAGCTTTGAGAAATGGTTAATTGGTCATACCTGCGAAATACGTCATGCCAATTTGTCTATTCCCCAGTTAAGACAGGATAATCTGCTTTATGCAGCCCAACTGGAAAATCAGGCACAAAAAATTATCCAACGTTTTTTAGAAAATCTCAGCCATTAACATAAAATGGTGGAAATCAAAAAGCCTAGATGTTCTAGGCTTTTGGGGGCTTTAGACACCTAAATGATTAATGCTGTTGAATTGATTTTTGCATCTGTGTCGTATTCTGCTTCTGTTGCGATGGCATATAATCAGGCTCATTGCTAACAGCAAGAAAGAAGAAGACTAAAAACAAACAGCCTAATAAAATACTGATTCCAACGGTGAGATATGGAAATTTTGCTTGCTCTTTAGACATATCGTCTGCTCCTATTTAAATACTAAAATTCAATACTGCATCATCTACATCATGGATAATGCCCTGTAACTGGCACCATTTTGAATACGGGTTTGCATATATTCAGCATAGACCGACAACTTTTCAAAAATGTGTTCTGAATAAAACATATCTTCAATTAAGTGAGCGGCCTGTTTTTGGCTAAACTGGCCAATCTGTGCCACCAGTTGCGCATTCAGGTTCGAAAACAAAGTACAAATCGTTTTATGAAACTCATCTTTGTTTTTAAACAATAATTTTCGGGTATTGATCAATTTATCATTAACACTACGTTCTGTTGTATCGCAGCAAATCACGTCAATTTTTATCTGCAAATAATCCTGCAAGATTTGAATTTGATCCTGATTTACAGGTAAATGTGTAATCAAGAAAAGATGGGAAATATCTGTTCGACAGAGGGCTTTAATCAAAGTTCGAAATAGAAAATCAGCTTCTTTTTTAGGTTGTTCAACCAAATCCACATAAAGCTTTAGGCTTTGAAGCACTTCTTCAATTTTTAAATTGACACTTTTCTCAGCCTGATAATATTGATTCAGGATCGCCAAAACAGCGGTTGAAATCGGTGTTGTATAAATCACGGGCTGATTTAAATTGGCAATAATAAATGGGGCAAACAAATACCCAAGATTATTGTCATTTTCCTCTATTTTTTCTTGCACAATATAAGCGACTTTTTCTTTAGAAAAGTCTCTTAATACCTTGCCTCGTAACAAGGTTGCTTCAAGATTTACATAGTCAAGATGTAGCTGTTCTTGTACTGCTTGCGAAACCTCGCCATCCTGAAAAAGCTGGGTTATCGCATTAAGTTCTTTAGTTACAAACATCGCCCTATACACCTTTCAGCCAAACTATTGTCTTCTGATTGATCTGTACGTTTTGTATATTATTTAACAAACCGTACCGTTCTTGGTGTTATTTTGTAGAAGATATCAATTGCTGAATAGCTACAGAGGCTGTCTAAAAAAATATAACAGATGATTTATTTCCATCCCATCTGTTATAAAATTAGATAAATTACTCACAATACTCATAAACAGGTTCTCATTTTGGATTCAGTACCTTATGTATAAAGCAGAACAGTTAGCGCATAGCCTGAAACTTCTCATCCAAAACGGGACATGGGAGCCGCACAGCAAACTGCCATCTTTACGTGAACAGGTACAACGCTCAGGCTTGAGCCTCATCACAGTCATGAATGCCTATCAGGAGCTGGAAGCGCAGGGACTGATTTATTCAAAGGAAAAGTCAGGTTATTTTGTGGCTGAACAGAATCATATCCAGATTCCACAAGCTTATTCGGTGGTATCGTTAAACCCCAAAATTGAAATTAACTCACTGGTGTTCAAATACCTAAAATCAATTCAGTCTAAACAGGTCAGTCCTTTAGGCTCTGCATTCCCAGATAGCCAATTGCTCTATCCGCCCAAACTGATTCAGATCATGGGTCAGCTTTCCCGTAATCGACATAGTTATGATCAGACCAGCAACCTACCACCAGGCAACTTAGCGCTGAGAAAACTCATCGCACAACGCTATTGTATGCAAGGGATTCCAACTGATGCAGATGACATTGTGATTACATCAGGTGGTTTAGAGGCCCTTAATCTTTCCCTACAGGCAATTACCCAGCCTGGCGATTATATTTTACTACAGCAAACCATCTTTTATGGTGCATGGCAGGCTGCGGAACGCTTGGGTTTAAAGGTAATTACTCTTCCTGAGCACCCACAGCATGGCTTCGATATTGAAGCCTTTGAGCAAGTCATCAAGAATTACCCAATTAAGGTCTGCTGGTTTATGCTAAACGCCCATAACCCGATTGGATTTACGGTCAGTGATGAGATCAAATATAAAATCGCCAAGCTGTTGCATGAACATCAAATTCATTTGATCGAAGATGATGTCTATGAAGAACTGTTTTATGGCAATCAAAAGCCGCTACCCATGAAGTATTTCGATCAGCAAAATCTGGTGTTGCACTGCTCTTCTTTTTCCAAAACCTTGGGTTCAGGGTTCCGTATGGGATGGGTCTATGCGGGTAAATTTTCCGAACATATTCAGCATTTGCAATTGATGAGCACCATTTCAGCCAATGCGCTGATCCAGAATGCGCTGGTGGAGTTTCTCTCCCATCATCATTATGAAAAGCATCTGAGAACGCTTAGACGGGCTTTGGAAAAGAATAAAAAACAATTTTTTCAATATCTCAAACAACATCTACCGAAAGACTGTAAGGTATATAACTATCCAAGTGGCTATTTTCTCTGGATTCAGTTGCCAGACAAAGTCAGCAGTATGCAAGTCTATGAACAGCTGATTCAACAACAGGTAGGCGTTGCACCAAGCCCCTTATTTAATGTGTTGCCCTCACATCAACATTTTATTCGTATGAATTGTTCTTTCGAATGGACCGAACAGATTCAGCATTCGCTAAAACTTTTTATTAAAACGATTCAGTTGGCGATGTCGGATGAAGTGGCTTTGGACAAATAGCTTTTGCGATACTGACTCGGTGTTTCCCCAAACATCTTTTTAAAAGCGCGAATAAAATTGGTGGCTTCTTCATAACCCACCAAAACTGCAACGTTCTGAATAGTATATTGTGGTTGTTGCAGTAACTTCCTGGCTTGACTAAAACGTACCTCAGCCAAAATCTGTAAAAAAGTAGTTCCTTGTGCCTGCAAATGTCGCTTGATGGTTCGTTCAGACATATTCAAGCGTTGCGCAATTAAAGGAAGTGTTGGATAACCATTGCTTGAGTTATAAAGTAGTTCAGATTTAATACTTTTTTGCAGATCCCGTGTTGTTTCTTTGACTAATTTAAGTTTGTCATTTTCGCAATACAATAATGCCTGCTGGAATGCGACTTGATCAGCATTAGGATTTTTACAATGCAGATATTGCTTGGGAAAACGCAAACCATTGCGTTGCTGATTAAAATGAATCTTGATTTGGGAGAGATCGATACGTTTATAATTCTGTGCATCGGACCAATCGACAAAGACCTCACAACGTTCAACAATTTTTTTAGAAAATACACCAAGAAAATGAATTGCGCCAAACAGCAAACTCTCAATCAGAAAGTGTCGTAATTGATCAGATTGCTGCTCATTGCCAAATTTAACAGGATGTACACCATCCAAATAGACATAGACAAAGTCTTCATCAATATAAGATTCAGGGGTAAAGTTCTGGATTCGTGTACAGAAATACTGTTGGCACAGCGTTAATGCAGTTTCAACATCCGTACAACTCAGAAATGCAAAACCTAAGGCTCCATGCGAAGTGGGACGTAATTTAAAACCATATTCAATACCCAGACGCGGATTTCCCGTCAGCCTTAAAGCATTCACCACCAGCTTTGACCATTGATGCGCACTCATTTTGGCATCGGCTTGTTTCATTTCTGTGAGCATTAATCCTGTACCAGCCAAAACTGTTTCAGTATCAATCGCATAATCATGCACAATTTCTAATAATAGATGTGCATAAGAAACCGAGATGGTTTCCTGAAACAATCCAAAAGGATCTCGCATCGCACATCCCCTGTCCTAAAATGATCATCAATATGGCATAGTCACACCTATTGTGCGAGTGTTTTATTCGAAATAATGACTGCAATCAATCAACCATCGCAGAATGAGGAAGCGCTTCAATGACCACCATGACGCTTGATCAACAGCAGTCTATTTATGTTCTCACCTTAACCAATGGCGATCAGGACAATGCCTTAAATCAAGATGTGCTAAATGAATATATCGAGATCTTTGATGAAATCGAACGTGATTCGCACAATGCTTGCCTAGTCATTCAAAGCGACCATCCCAAAACATTTTGCAATGGCTTAGACCTCGCATGGTTAATGCAACAATCCATGCAAGATAAAAAAGCCTTTACCTTACAACTGGAAAATATGCTGCTGCGCTTGGCTTTGCTTAATCTACCTGTCATTGCGGAAATTAACGGCAATGCTTATGCTGGTGGTGCAATCTTGGCATCTGCATGTGATTTTCGCTTGATGCGGGCAGATAAAGGACGTTTTTGCTTTCCCGAAGTCAAACTCACTATTCCTTTCACTGACTGTATTGCAGAGATTGTGCAGCTCATTCCCAATCAACATGCGATCTGGGAGATGTCATTAACGGGTAAATCCATGACAGGGATTGAGTGCTTAGACGCACATGTGGTTCATCAAATTCACCCTGCCGAATCATTAAATAATGAAGTATTTAAGTTTGCTGAAGAGATGTCACAAAAGCATCGCCAAACCTATGCCGTAATCAAACGTCAGTTACGCCATCGCATTGTTGAAATTGCCAAGCAACGACAGCTATACAATCCAGAAAAATTTGCACATCCTTTTATGATTTAAATCAGCTTTTATAACAACTCGAATATAGGACATCGACATGAGTAATATGCAAGGAAAAACCATTTTTATTACGGGTGGCAGCCGAGGAATTGGCAGAGCCATTGCGCTGAAAGCAGCACAAGCTGGGGCAAATGTTGTCATTGCAGCAAAAACTGAAGTGGAAACAGCGAAATTAACGGGCACAATTTATAGCGTCGCCGAAGAGATTGATGCTGCTGGCGGCAAAGCTCTGCCCATACTTTTAGATGTGCGAGATGAACAGCAGATTCATGCTGCCATGCAACAAGCAGCCAGGAACTTTGGTGGTATTGATGTATTAATAAACAATGCAGGTGCAATTGCACTCACAGGTGTCGAAGCCACTTCCTTAAAACAATATGACCTGATCCAAACCATTAACCACCGTGCAACCTTTATTTGTGCGCAGGCCGCTTTGCCCTATCTCAAACAAGCACAACATCCGCATATTTTAAGCTTATCGCCACCTGTAAATATGTCACCTAAATGGTTAGGCATGCTCTCGCCTTATGCCTTGTCTAAGTATGGTATGACAATTCTGACTTTAGGTATGGCAGAGGAATTTCAGCATTATGGAATTTCCTGTAACACGCTTTGGCCTGAGACCTATATTGCAACGGCAGCTGTTTCGAAAAACCTAGGTGAGGAAAATACCTTACAGGTCAGTCGTAAACCTGAAATTATGGCAGATGCGGCTTATGCGATTTATACCACCGCCAAAGGTGAACTTACGGGACAAAGCCTCACCGATGAACAGGCCTTAGCCAGAATTGGCATTATGGATTTTTCTAAATATGCTTGTGTTGATGGTCATACACAACTACAAAAAGATTTCTTTCTGGATTGATCTGGGTGCAATATCATTTTTAGCAACCTACTCAAATAGTTGAACTGAACCATTTAGTTGCATTCTATTTATCAAGGTTGAAAGCAGCCAAAAAGCTGCCTTTCAATCTTGAAAACGCTCCATGTCATACAAGTTTCCACTATTTTTAACTGCCCCCACCCACCAGCAAGGCTAGGAACCAGCACCATTCATAAACAGATAAAATTTGAGCAAGCACATTCCAACCACAAATATATCCATCTTAGCTTTTGATTTATAAGCATATAAAAATAAAAAATTATTTTTCAAATTTAACCCAAATAACAAGATAGACATACAGTTTGCCAAAATATTAAGCATGTCATTATAAGTTTGCATGCTAAACTATGCCTTGGTTTGAAAAAGGATCGTCTTGACTATGCAGTTTGTTCATCTCGGTATACATACAGAATTTTCGATTACCGAATCGATTGTTCGCATACCCGATTTGGTCAAAGTTGCTGCTGCAGAAGAAATGCCTGCGCTTGCCATCACCGATTTGTCCAACCTGCATGCGGCGGTAAAATTTTACGGCGCATGTCTGGGTAAAGGCATCAAGCCTATTATGGGCAGTGTCATTCGCCTGAATGATGCCGAACATCGCGCAACTTTGCTTGCCATGAGTAACAAGGGATGGCGAAATCTCACGGAAATTGTGTCGCGTGGTTTTATTGAGGGACAACAACTCAGCACACCCTGCATACAAAAAGAATGGATACTCGAACAGGCGCAAGACCTGATCATTCTGCTGGGTCAGCACAGTGATGTTGGCAAGATGCTCTGCTCATCCAACCCACAGAAAGCTGAACCGTTAATGGAAGCGTGGATTGAAAAATTTGGCGACCGTGTTTATTTAGCCCTGACCCGTACCGAACGTGTTGGCGAAGAGGATTTTATCCTACAGGCTGCAAAACTTGCCGCAAAATATCAAATTGGTGTGGTGGCACACAACGATGTGCATTTTATTGAGCAGGACGATTTTGAGGCGCATGAAGCCCGTGTATGTATTGCCGATGGTTATGTCCTAAGTGACGACAAACGCCCCAAACCCTACAGCCCTGAACAATATTTTAAAACGGCCGAGCAAATGTCTGAACTGTTTTCAGACATTCCAAGTGCCATTGCAAACACCTACGAGATTGCAAAACGCTGCAATGTCAGCTTACAGTTGGGTACTTATTTCCTACCTGACTTCCCAATTCCTGATGGCTATACCATTGACACCTATTTTGAGCATTTGTCGCGTACAGGTCTGGAAGAACGTCTAAATCATCTTTACCCAGTTGAAAAACGTGGTGAAGACTGGGCAGAGGTTCGCCAGCCCTACGATGAGCGAATCAAGTATGAAGTCGACATTATCCTGAAAATGGGATTCCCAGGTTACTTCCTGATCGTCATGGACTTTATCCAGTGGGCAAAAAATAATGGCGTACCTGTGGGGCCTGGTCGTGGTTCAGGTGCAGGTTCACTGGTTGCTTATAGCTTAAAAATTACCGACCTTGACCCACTGCGTTATGACCTACTGTTTGAACGTTTCCTTAACCCAGAACGTGTCTCCATGCCCGATTTTGACGTGGATTTCTGCATTGCAGGTCGTGACCGTGTAATTGAGTATGTGGCACAGCATTATGGTCGTGAAGCGGTTTCACAGATTGCAACATTCGGTACTATGGCAGCCAAAGGTGCGATTCGTGATGTTGCCCGTGTACTGGGCAAGTCTTATGGTCTGGCTGACCGTATTTCCAAAATGGTGCCAACCAAACCGCTGGGTGTGGATTTAAAGCAAGCGATTGAAATGGAGCCGCAGCTCAAGGATATCGTCACCAATCCATCCAACCCAGATCATGATGATGCCGCCGAAATCTGGGAAATGGCGCTCAAGCTTGAGGGCATTACCCGTAACACAGGCAAGCATGCGGGTGGTGTGGTCATTGCACCAGGTAAAATTACTGATTATTCCGCTGTGCTGTGTGATGCTGATGGCACCAACCGCGTTGCACAATACGATAAAGATGACGTTGAAGCTGCAGGTCTGGTTAAATTTGACTTCTTAGGTTTGCGTAACCTGACCGTTATTGAAGATGCCGTTCAGAATATTAATAAAAGAATCAAGTCAGATACCCCACTCGACATTGCCAATGTTGAATTGGATGACAAAGATGCCTATCTGGTTTTTGCCGAGGCAAACACCACCGCGGTATTCCAGTTTGAATCCGTCGGCATGAAAAAGATGCTCAAGGAAGCCAGACCGAGCAAGTTCGAAGAGATTATCGCGTTCGTTTCCCTATACCGTCCTGGCCCGATGGACCTGATTCCAGACTTTATCCACCGTATGCATGGTGGCGAGTTTGAATATCTGCATCCATTGCTTGAAAGTGTATTGGAACCCACTTATGGCATCATGGTGTATCAGGAACAGGTCATGCAGGCAGCACAGTTCTGTGCAGGCTATACGCTGGGTGGCGCGGACCTGCTGCGTCGCGCCATGGGTAAAAAGAAACCCGAGGAAATGGTCAAACAGCGCCAGATCTTTATTGAAGGTGCTGCCAAGAAAGATATTGATGAGGCAACCGCGAACCATATCTTTGACTATATGGAAAAGTTTGCTGGCTATGGTTTTAACAAATCACACGCCGCAGCCTATGCACTGGTTGCCTATCATACAGCATGGTTAAAGGCACATTACCCTGCCGAATTTATGGCGGCGGTATTGTCATCGGAAATGCAGAACACTGACAGCATTGTATTCCTGATCGATGACTGCCGTAACAACAAACTCGACGTATTGCCACCCTCTGTCAATATGTCGCTATACCATTTCCATGCCAGTGATGAACGCACCATTGTTTATGGGTTGGGTGCAATCAAGGGTGTGGGCGAACAGGCAATGCAGTCGGTGATTGATTCACGGATCAAGGAAGGCCCGTATAAAGACCTGTTTGATTTCTGCCATCGTATTGACCTGAAAAAAATCAATAAACGCACACTTGAAGCCTTGATCCGTGCAGGTGCGCTGGATTGTCTGGGCATTGAACGTTCCAGCCTGATGGCACAGCTTCCAGAAGCGGTCCAGGCGGCTGAACAGGCACGTAGCAACCGTGAAACGGGAATTATGGACCTGTTTGGTGAGGTTGAAGAAGTTCAGCGTAAACCAGCCAAACCTGTCAAACCGTGGTCAGATGAAGTCCGTTTAAAAGGTGAAAAAGATACGCTGGGCCTGTATTTAACAGGTCACCCGATTGATACCTATCGTGCTGAACTCAAGCAGTTTGTTTCTGTAAAACTAAACGAACTGACGCCAACAAGACGGGGTGTCACCAGCATTTTTGCGGGTCTGGTGGTGGATATTGCCAACTTCCCGAACCGTATTATGATTACCCTGGATGATGGCACTGCTCGTGTTGAAATCAGCTGCAATCATGAACGTTTCCAGCGCCATAAAGACATTATTAAACTGGAACAGGTGGTGGTGATTGAGGGTGAGATTTATGAACGTGAGGGCTTTGACCGCCCGATGGCACGTTTAAGCAAGGCATTTAATTTAAATGAAATACGGCAAAAACGGGCACAGAACATTCAGATTCGCCTGGCACATGACCTGATGGGTAAATCTTTGGCAAAAGATCTGCAAGGCATGCTTTTGCCTTACTGCAACATTGATATGTGTCAGCATATTGGGGTGCAAATCCAGATTGAGCAAAGTTTTGCAAGCGCTGAACTTTTGCTGGGCGCACAATGGAAAGTTGCCCCACTTGACGAGCTACTCGCTAAACTGCGTGACTATTTCGGCAAGGATGCGATTTACATCGAATATCAGGTCAAGTCTAAAGCTGCCAAAGCGGTTGAGACACCTAGAGTTGCGGTTGTTGCGCCACCGCCTGACAATATGTCAATGGACGAAGCTCTAGACCTCTATCAAGCCGAAGTCTCCCAGTATTCTTAATTTTGGATAATCTATGAAGCAGTTTGACCAAAATCATGTGTCCAAACATTTGGAACATGTGCGTATTGTAATGGTGAACACCACGCTACCCGCCAATATCGGCAGTGCCTTACGTGCCATGAAAACCATGGGACTTTCCAAGCTTGTGCTTGTTGCACCAAAGACATATCCGCATCCTGACATTGATGCCCTTGCTGCAGGCGCACAGGATTTAATTGAGCAGATTGAAATTGTGGAAACGCTGGAACAGGCCATTCAGGATTGCCATCTGGTTTTTGGAACCAGTGCCCGCAGCCGAACCATTCCGTGGCCACTACTCGATGTTCGCCCTGCGGCTAAAGAAGCCTTGCAGGCAGCCAGCCAACAACAAAATATCGCGATTGTGTTTGGTCGTGAAGACCGTGGACTCACCAATGAAGAATTGGCGCTTGCCAATTACCACCTGACCATTCCAGTCAATCCTGAGTATGGTGTTTTAAATGTCGCACAAGCGATTCAAGTCATTTGTTATGAGTTGAGAATGGCTGCACTCGAACAAAATACGCAACAAATGACTGTTGTTCCAGATGATCACATGCAACTTAAACAACAACAGAGCATGCAATGGGATGAGCCTTTGGTCACGCAGCAGCAAATGCAAGAGTTTTATCCCCATTTGGAAAAAATGCTGACTGAAATTGAGTTTTTGGACCCCAATAATCCCCGTTTGCTACCGTTACGCTTGCGCCGTTTATTTGGAAGGATACAATTAGATCGTATGGAATATCATTTGTTACGCGGAATCTTTAGCCGCGTACAGGCTTTAGCCAATGGTTCATGGAAAAAATAACGGAGGATCATTCCAATGATTAAACAGCTTAAAGAAGATATTCAGGCTGTATTTGCACGTGATCCTGCTGCACGCAATACGCTGGAAGTTCTCACCACCTATCCCGGGATTCATGCCCTGATCATGCATCGTATGGCCCATGAACTCTGGAAAAAAGAGTACAAAGGCACGGCTCGCCTGCTTTCCTCCTTTAGCCGATTTGCCACAGGTATTGAAATTCATCCAGGTGCAAAAATTGGCAAACGTTTCTTCATTGATCATGGCATGGGTGTGGTGATTGGTGAAACTGCCGAAATTGGTGATGATGTTACCCTTTATCATGGAGTAACGCTTGGCGGCACCACTTGGAATAAAGGCAAGCGCCACCCCACGCTTGAAGATGGTGTGGTGGTCGGTGCAGGCGCCAAAATTCTTGGACCATTTACTGTTCATAAAGGGGCAAAAGTCGGTTCAAATGCGGTTGTGACCAAGGAAGTTCCTGAGGGCGTAACCGCCGTTGGCAGCCCTGCACGATACATTTTCAAGGATAAAACCCAGATTGAGCAGGATGAGGCACGCCGCCGTGATTATGCTGAAAGCATCGGTTTCCAGCCTTATGCCACCACTCAGGAGCAAACAGACCCTTTACTGGAAGGTATTCGGGTGTTACTGGATCGAATGCAGCAAAATGAAAAGCGCATGAATGTTCTATGCCAGCGTCTTTCTTTACTTGACCCGACCTATAAAGGTCAGAAAGCAACCACTCAACCTTTTAGCAAGGAAGAGCTAAAAATTATTGAGGAAGTTAGGCGTGAATGTGAAGCCCAAACCAAAACATCTGCCACATAATAAGAGATAGGTATCAATAGGCCTTATTTTTGACATCCTCCCCGACCTAAAGGAGGGGGATTCCTACTGCTAGATGGCAATGTCCTGCCACGAAACAGATACTATAGTTCTCTGCTTCTTATTCCAATGTAGTCCTACCTTTCGGATTGCAAAGAGTGCACGGATTACAATGGGGAAAACTGTTTTTTTCGTGTTGTATCAGTCTGCTGACTAAAAATATACAACGTAATTATCATAGCACATGGATTACTAGATTCAAATGTTTTTAGCAATCCTAGCTAATCCCCACAAGGGGGACTAGCGGATTGCAGCCTTATATCCTCGGGCTAAACCCCGAGGTTTTACGGCTATTCGGATAAAGAAATGTAACAAGCTTCTCGTTGCAAGTTGGTTTTGCTTTTCCTAGACTGGTAAAACCAACGACCCACCTAGTTAATTCACTAAAATTAATGGATATAAAGCATGAATTTTAAGCCTTTGGCATTACTTGTACTTTCAACTTCAGTTTTAACTGCATGTGGTACCCCACCTGTTGTAAAAAAGGAAGTGGCAGCAGCACCCCAGCCTTTTGTTTTTAAAGAACCAGACCCAACACCACCTTTTTATGCTTTGAATCCAGTTAATTATGATGCGCCACCAAGTTTTGAGCTTGCAATTAAGGATGCAACAGCACAGCCTGTGACCAAAATGGTGGTAAGCCTACAGAATGACCCATCAAAATCAACCACACTTGAAGTGAACAAACTGATTGTGCCAACGGTCAACAGCAAACAGCGCAGCATGAAATATGCCGTGCTTGCAGGCGATAATGAAGTTGATGTGACTGAAATTGATGATTTCCTGCAACTGGTTGAAGGCAAGGCCCGTCACTATCCACCACGTTTCCCTGACCGTCAGGAACGTAAAGGTTACGAAGCTAAATTAAAAGAAACTACACAAAAGCTGGATGCTCTAGCCGAACAGCCAAATGCATCACTGGATGTGTTGACCCGTGCCTTTAAAGCCAGTGTGATGGCACGCAATATGGACCTCGGAACAGCGTACACCACCAAATCCCTGAATTATGCACAGCGTATTCTGGCGATCAGTCCAAATGACCCTGAAACCAACTTCTGGTTTGGGTTTGGTTTGTCTGAAGGCGGCGGTCAGCGTGAGGCAATTCCATATTTAGACAAGGCCATTAAAGGTGGTGTACAGGAAGCCTATCTTTCTGCCGCAAACAACTTTCTTTGGTTAGAACAAAAGAAAAATGCCATCCAGACCTTAAAGAACTATAAAGTGAAATATCCAGATGAAGCTGAAGTGGCTGACCGCCTTATTAGCGAAGTGGAATCTGGTAAACGCTGGAATGTATGGCAAGTGCTAAACTGATCCAGATTTTTTGTAAAAATAGACTGCTCTAAGCAGTCTATTTTTTTATACCGATTGAAAAAGCAACCGTTTTTCGTATTATAGCTCTAATCTTCGTACTTAATTTGCTGAATTCCGATGCTAGCATTTACTCCAAATTGTCGCCTATTTATTATTACCCTGCTGAGCACGATGGTCATGAGCGGTTGTCAGGTAGTCAGCCTTAAACAACAGGCGATTGATGTCACCATTGCCAATGAACGTAACAGTATTTTAACCCAGAAAAAATTAAGTGAAGCCAGCCTCAATGTCCTGTCCATGTCGGGCAAGGAAGCCAGAGTCTGTTCACAGACACCGAATGAATGTATTGCCGACCTACATAAAATTCCACAAATATTGGATGAACAGTTACTCTCAACAGCAAGTGAACTTTATCTGGCCAAATCCATGGCACTTTCAGATTCATCTGAATGTAAAATAAGTAAGCTGACCAAACATAAGTCTGAAGATGACCAGAAAATTATCCAGAAAAATTATGAGAACTGTCTAGACCAACAACTGGAAAATCTGGATAAAAGTATCCGCTATAGTTATGCCTATTTATTTAAAACCTCCCGAAAGCCACAGGAACGGATTTTTGATAACCGACAGGTTCAGGTTCGGGATTTTTACAATCAGGCGCTGACCCAATTGGTCAATGTGCATAGTCTAAGAAACCCCACCACCAATATCACCCCAACCATTAAGATTGCTAACAGCACCTATACCGTTGATATTCAGTCCTATCAACGGTTACAGGACATGAAGCTTGAGAAGTTTATTTCAAGCTATAACATGAATTTCTCTGGTTTAAGGGCCATTAACCGCCGTGACGGTTTCGGCTCCGACTTTGTTGCGGTATTTCCCTCTGGTGATGCATCACAGCATGACAATAAATATATTCTTGACCCTTTAACCTATCATTATCCAAAAGGTACTAATCCAAACATTCACAAGGCCCGTTATCTGGCGGCAACCATTATTGCCCAGCCGAAAAAACCAACCGCTTCAGTGAATGATGTTTTAACCAGCCCTGAATTTGAGATTAAGGTCTATGACCCGTATAGCATTGACAAAGTCAATATCGCAGGCCAGCCGTATTCATTAGCTGCCAATTTTTCCGCACCCTATGGTTTATGGCTGGCTGAAAATAATCTGCGTGCGGCAGCATACCTAACGCTGATTGACCGTGAGCAGCATTTAACCATGCCGCATCTCTATATGCTGGAACCCTACAATCCCAACAAGAAGATCATTGTACTGGTGCATGGTCTGGCCAGTAGCCCTGAAGCATGGATTGCCGTGACCAACGACATTATGGGGGATGCTGTACTACGTGAACATTATCAGGTGTGGCAAGTTTTTTATTCAACCAACATGCCGATTCTGGAAAGCCGTTTCCAGATTTATGCCCTGCTCAAGCAAGCCTTTTCCACCGTCAATCCTAAAGATGCGGCTGCAAAGGATGCTGTCTTAGTTGGGCACAGTATGGGCGGAATTATTAGCCGCCTACTGGTCAGTAATGCCGATATTTCCAAACAGGCTCTAGGGATGATGAAAAATCGTCAACAGACCCGCTTGAGAAAGCATCCCGTGATTGGTGAACGGCTGAAAATGAAACCGATCACCAACTTTGACCGTGCCATTTTCCTGGCCGCACCACATCGTGGGACAGATTATGCGGATCGCTGGTTTACTCTGGCTGCACGTAAGATTATTCGCCTGCCTGCAACATTCCTTACCACATTGGCAGATACCTTGACCAGTGATGATGTTGACCTGAAAGATTTCGTAAAAACCCTAACCAATGACGTGATTCAGAATGGTCCAAGTGACTTGAGCAAAAAGTCCAAGTTCATGGAATTGACTGCCAATATTCCACCAGAAAAAGGTCTGGTGTTCCATTCAATTATGGGCAACATCACCAAGAATGACGACCCTAATGTAATTACTGACGGGATTGTGCCTTATAAAAGCGCCCATTTAGATGGTGCTGTTTCTGAAAAAATCATTCATGGCGGCCACTCGATTCAGGAAACGCCAGAAGCAATTCTGGAATTGCGACGAATCCTGCGCCAGCACCTTGTTGATCATGGTTTATATAAACCTTAACTCAACCTAATAAGCCCAAATCCTGTTTGGGCTTATTATTAAGTTTAGCTAAATCATACATCCTAAAGATCAGATATGTTTAGGACTATTTAAAGCTGAACTAACATGTTAACAGAATCCCATATTTGGCATTAAGGAACATCCCCACCCGAATAATCTCAACGCCTGCGGCAAGAGGTGGTCCCACTTGTTTGAACAACTAAAAGCTTATTTATAAGTGATATTCTGCTCTAGTTAAGCTACCTTATTTTGTTGTGGTCGCTGGTCATAGTAAAACTCATCTGGAGTCATTTTGTCCAGACTCGAATGAGGTCGTTTCAAATTATAAAATTCAAATATTTTAAGTTGAGATTGGCGTTATATTTTTAGAATTTAGCTATATATCTTTGTTTTTATATATTTTTAGATTTTTTCAATTTTACCCTTGAATTTTAATACTATAGACTGCATGTTGTTATACAAGTTAGTTTAGGTATTCGTCATATTTACTTCATCTTGTTGGAGTCAAATAAGCTTATATCTTAGGGTGAAAATCGTTTTATATTGATTCATTCAATTTTCCGATTTTAGTCATGTAAAAATACTATTTCCCCAATAACTAAAAATTATTTATTCTTGACCTCGTAAACAAGTAAGGCATTAGCCTCTCAATAAAACCTCAATCATGGAGACAATGATGAGCTTAATTAATACTGAAGTTAAACCATTTAAAGCTGATGCATTCCGTAACGGTGAATTCATTCAAGTTACTGACGCTGATCTTAAAGGTAAATGGTCTGTTCTTATTTTTATGCCTGCTGCATTTACTTTCAACTGTCCTACTGAAGTTGAAGATGCTGCTGAGAACTATGCAGAATTCCAAAAAGCTGGTGCAGAAGTTTATATCGTAACAACTGATACCCATTTCTCTCACAAAGTATGGCACGAAACTTCTCCTGCTGTAGGTAAAGCTCAATTCCCATTAGTCGGTGATCCTACACATCAATTAACACGTGCTTTTGATGTGCATATCGAAGAAGCTGGTTTAGCTTTACGTGGTACGTTCATCATTAACCCTGAAGGCGTAATTAAAACTGCTGAAATTCATGACAATGCTATTGCTCGTGATGTATCAGAAACTTTACGTAAACTTAAGGCTGCTCAATTCGTAGCAAGCCACCCAGGCGAAGTTTGCCCAGCGAAATGGAAAGAAGGTGAAGCGACTCTTGCTCCATCTATCGACCTAGTGGGTAAAATCTAATTCTTTAGATTGAACAACCTAGTCAGAAGCCACTCTTTTTAGGGTGGTTTCTTTTTATCTGCCTTTATATAAATTTCTTATCCGCTCTCACCCAGCTTGATAGCAAAATTTTTACAATTCTTATACTTATAAATTTATAACGAAATTCATTTATTAATTGTCAGCCTGCATTAAATGGAGTAATGTCAAATTATGAAACATAAAGAGTTTTTTGTATGTACTAAATAATCAAACTAAAATGGGGGCAAATATATGGAAAAAACTGTTGTTGTAACCTCTTGGAAATATGATATTTCTTCACGCTACTTAAAAATTTTTTACAGCAATGGCACAGCCGAGCTTTATCACCCTGTTCCAGAATTTGTGTATGACAATTTGCTACGCACAACTGATAAGACTGCTTTTGTCCATAAATACCTTGAGTTTGATCTTCATTTTAAACGACTTTATCTTTTAGCCTCATAAATAAAGAAACCAGCCTACGTTAAGGCTGGTTTTTTTATTTAAATTTATTAAGCAGCTTCGACTTCAACTTGTTCAGCATACTTCTCTAATATTTTTTCTTTTGCGTCTGGATGAATATTAATTTTCTCCATATTGCCTTTGTAATGCTCTACAACTCGATCATCCATAATTTTTGACCACCATGAGGGAATAAAGGCTGGTAAAATCAACGCTCCATAGCCCCCTGGTAACTGTGGCGCATCTTCAAAATGACGTAGAGTTTGAAAGCTACGTGTTGGATTTGCATGATGATCTGAATGACGCTGTAATTGATACAAGAACAAGTTCGTCACTACATTATTATTGTTCCAACTATGCTCAGGTAAAGTACGCTCATATTGACCATTGGCTTTCTTTTCACGTTTTAAACCATAATGCTCAATATAATTCACTGATTCAAACAAAGTAATCGCATAAGCAGCCTGTGTCACTTGGAACGGTGCTGAACGCACTCCAAATTTGCTAAACATAGCGGCATGGTACACAGCAGACATCGCCCAACCATGAATCAATTCATTCTCTTTACAGAAGAATGGTAATTTTTTACGCTCTAAACGGTTTTTCTCAATTTCGATCGCCGATTTGAAACTACCAATTACTGTACGCGGTAAAAATTTCCAGAAAGTTTCACCAAGTCGAGATGATGCTGGATCTTCTGGCGTTGCAACACGGCGGTGATGACCATATGGATGCTCAATACGGAAATGGTTATAGCCCGATGGAGCTAATGCCAAATGTGATAAATAATGTTCGAGACGACCACTTTTATGGCTCAATTCATGCGCCGTATTGATGGCAATACCATTCACCATCCCTACCAACGTACCCAATAACGCTTGATCTGCAAGTGATGTACCTTTACGACTTGCCAAATAGGTGCCGTAAATATTGGTTGCATATTGCAATGGAATAAAAAGTTTAACAATTCGAGAATAATATGGATCTGCTTCTAAATCTGCAATCGCATCAAGTGGTGGATTTTCTGTGTCCTCACCAATTAACTTATCCAATGCAGGAATAACACCATGAATAAATAGTGGGCCAAAAGAGGCAAAGAATTTTTTGGTTTTTTTCGGTCCAAATTGATAACCTGCTAAACCACTCATTGCAATAGTCGGTACTGCCAAACCCAATAACCACAAATGACGTTTTTTATCTTTAAAAGTTGTTGTTGCTTGCTCTACATCCAGTTGAGTATGCATATTCATTAGAAATTCCTCAATCAAACACAAAATGTTTTGCTTGAATTGATTGTGTTCTTTTGCAGTCACTCTATATTATCATTTTAAGACTTGATATTATCATTTTAAGACTTTAGTGGTTTTTTATTGTGCAAAAACAGCAAATCCCTGTTATTCCGTCTCGTTATTATTTGCGGTTGATCGAAATTCTGATTGGCACTCATCAATATGATAATGAGGTATTAAACGCATTTCATAACGAACTTTCTAAAACTGAGCTTTTATCAATTCAACAAATTGAACAATTTATTGCACTTGGCCTGAGCCTACCTAATACAGAAGATTTGGCTTTTGAACTCGGTAAAAATCTAAAACTCAGTTCGCATAGTTTGGTTGGATATGCATTAATGACCAGTCCAAATTTAGAACATGCATTGAGATTAATCACACAATATTTTCGGCTAATTATGCCAAGCTTTAAGCTATCGATTCAATTTCCACCTAATCAACATAAGGTTGAGTTATTACTTGAACCCATCTTACAAATGAATAAGCAATGTTTAGCATTTCATATTGAAGCAATTGCCGTTGGATTTTATTACAACTTATTAGAACTTGCAGGACAACAATTACAACGTTACCAAATTTATTTAAGTATACCCGAGCCTGTTTATGCTGAACGCTATATACATCTCGTTAAAGCAAATTTTTATTTTAATTACACATGGATGTCAGGTATACGCGTTGTGATTGATCAGCAACAACTGGCACTGCCCTTACCTTTGGCGGATGCTCATAGCCTAAAAGTGGTTGAGCAGCGCTGTCAGGAACAGATTCAGAAGATTTATCATCAAGGTGAAATTGCTGAATGGGTCAGCATGATGCTGCGACAGGCCAATCAGATTCCAACATTAACCGAATGCGCTAAAGTTCTAAATATTTCCACTAAAACTTTACAACGTTATTTGCAGCAACAAGGAGTTGAATTTCAAGCTTTGAAACAAAAAATTAGTACTGAGCGAGCAATTGATTTATTAGAAAATTCAAATTTTACCATCACCCATATTGCTTACGAATTAGGCTATTCTAACCCTGCCAACTTTACCCGTGCATTTAATAAGGTAATGGGATGTAGTCCACAGCACTATCGCCTGTCCCGAGCGAACACCCAACAGGCAGATTAAGTCTCTTGGATTAATTTAAAACGTGGAACCACCTGTCCATTCTCAAGCTGAACTGTTTCAGTAAACATGCCGAGTGGACGTACCCACATCGAGTAATCTGCATATAAGCATTGATACACCACCAGTTCTTCTTCAGTTTCACTATGGCGGGCTACATTGAATACCTGATAGAGTTGTCCCTTATAGTGTTGATAGATGCCGCGCTGTAATGTCATGCTATTTTCCTTTAGGTTATGCCATGAAATGATTGCAGTTATATAACAATTTTGAATATATTCAAATTTTTAGATAGAAAAATCTTCAAAATGTTTATTTTATCTTAAATTCAAAAATCCGATCAAACCCATAAAAACATACTGTTTTACCTATTTATTAGTTTTGCGTACTATAGCTTCATTGAATGAATTTAGCTGATTTGAACTGCTTAGAATTTGGAGAAATACATGTTAGATCAAAATATTAAAACTCAATTAAAAGCTTACTTAGAACGTTTAGAAAGTCCAATCGAGTTAGTTGCGGCTTTAGATGAATCAGACAAAGCTGCAAAAATCAAAGAACTCGTGACTGAAATTGCAGAACTTTCTGATCAAGTTACGGCGCGTTTTGACGGTTCAAACGCTCGCCGTCCGAGTTTTGGTGTAGCTAAAGCAGGTGAACAACCACGTGTGTTCTTTGCTGGTTTACCGATGGGACATGAGTTTACCTCTTTGATCTTGGCTTTATTACAAGTATCAGGTTACGCACCTAAAGTCTCTGATGAAGTCTTGAACCAAATCAAAGGCTTAAACTTAAAAGCAAACTTTGATGTGTTTGTTTCATTGAGCTGCCATAACTGTCCAGATGTGGTTCAAGCCTTGAACTTGATTGCAATCTATAATCCGAATGCAACTGCGACCATGATTGATGGTGGTTTCTTCCAGGAAGAAGTTGAAGAACGCAAAATCTTGGCCGTACCGATGGTGTTTCAAGACAATGAACATATTGGACAAGGTCGTATGACTTTGGAAGAAATCGTTGCCAAGTTAGATACCAACTCAGCCGAGAAAGATGCCGCAGCCCTCAATGCTAAAGATGCTTTTGATGTATTGGTGATTGGTGGTGGCCCTGCGGGTGGTACTGCGGCAATCTATGCGGCACGTAAAGGTATCAAAACAGGCATCGTGGCTGAACGCTTTGGTGGTCAGGTCATGGATACCATGGACATTGAGAACTTCACCACGGTTCAAAAAACCGTAGGTCCAAAGTTTGCTCAAGATATGGAAGCCCATGTACGTGAGTACGGTGTGGACATCATGAATTTGCAACGTGTCAGCAAGATCACAGGTGCAGATCAAACCGCCAATGGTCTGGTTGAAGTTGAATTGGAAAATGGCGCTAAGCTTGAATCGAAAACCATTATTCTTTCAACAGGTGCACGTTGGAGAGAAATGAATGTACCAGGTGAAGCAGAATACCGTACCCGTGGTGTGGCGTATTGCCCACACTGTGATGGCCCATTATTCAAAGGCAAACGTGTTGCGGTGATTGGTGGTGGTAACTCTGGTGTAGAAGCAGCGATTGACCTTGCAGGGATTGTGGAACATGTGACGTTGGTTGAGTTTGATACCAAGCTTCGTGCAGATCAAGTGTTGCAAGACAAATTAAACAGCTTGCCGAATACCACTGTGATTTTAAATGCACTCAGTACTGAAGTTGTCGGTGATGGTTCACAAGTAACGGCATTGAAATATAAAGATCGTGCCACTGAGGTTGAACACACCGTAGAGCTTGCAGGAATCTTCGTACAGATTGGCTTGTTGCCAAACACCGATTTCCTGAAGAACAGTGCGGTTGAACTCAGCAATCGTGGTGAGATTGTGATCAATGACCGTAACGAAACCAATGTAAAAGGTGTATTTGCTGCGGGTGACTGTACCACCGTGCCTTATAAGCAAATCATCATCGCGACTGGTGAGGGAGCCAAGGCTTCATTGTCTGCTTTTGACTACATGATTCGCTCTGGGGTGTAAATCCAACATAAAACTTGTGCGCGCACTTACATTTTTCAAATGTAAGTGCGTGTTTTTACAAGTTATCAACAAATTTTCAACTTTATTCGTCAACGTTTTTATGTTTATATTTTGGCTATCCATATCCTATTGGATGCCACAACGAAAAGGAACGAAAAATGAATAAATTACTTGTTACATTAGGTCTCGCTGCTACTGTTGCACTTGTAGGCTGTAATAAAGATAAAGCGCCTGAAACAGGTGCAACTACGGGTGAACATCTTGAGAATGCAGCTGAACAGGCTGGTGCTGACATCAAAGACGCAACAGCAACAGCAACTGACAATGTTGCGACCGCAGTTGATAATGCGGGTGATCAAGTTGATGCTGCTGCCGATCATACTGCGAATGCGACTGCGGAAGCTGCTGCAAAAACTGAGGCTGCTGCCCGTCATGCAACCGCAAAAGTTGCTGGTGCGGTAGAGTCAGGCGCTGCTGATGTGAAAGAAAAAGCTCAACAATAAGATTTGTTGATGTAAAAAAGCCTCTGGTCACAGAGGCTTTTTTATGCGTATACTGGAATTAAGCCAATAGGCCCTCATCACGCATGGCAATTTGTACAGACTGACGCTCAGCGATCTTGTTGCGCAAGGCAACAATATTTGGATATGGCGTTAAATCATGTTCAATATGATTTGACCAGTTTGTAATGACAAACAAATACGCATCTGCTGGGCCAAAATTATCATCCACCAGATAATCACACTCTGATTCAGCCAGATAGTTGTCAATATATTTCAATAAACGATCAACTTCCGCATAAGCCCTGTTTTTCTCATCATCGGTCAATTTGCCCGTGAAAAATACCGCATAGGCATCATGCAGTTCTGAATTAAGGTAGCCCAGCCATTCAAGCACCTTTGCACGCCCCATGCCTGATGGAGGAATTAAGTCCTGTTTTGGATCATGTTGGGCAAGAAACGGTAAAATGGCCACATTTTCAGTTAAGATCAAGCCAGGGTTGATTTCCAATGCAGGAACATAACCTTTTGGATTGATTTCGTAATAGTCTGCACCTTTTGAAGTTTTATGTGTTTTTAAATCTACCCGTTCTAAATCAAAATCTACATTTATTTCATTTAAAATAATATGGGCCGCCAATGAGCAGGCACCTGGTGAATAATACAACTTCATGTTTGATCCTTGTTATTTAACATTAATGTTTTAAAATGCTTCATCCAAACTTTCAAGCTTTGTTTGTTACTGATTTGCAAAAAAGTATGTTTTTGCACTTTTCAAGCATTTTAAGTTGCCATTGATGTGCTGTTTATAAAAATTCTATCCAGATATTATGTGTGAAAGATGTCGATATCGTGTCAAAATCTCACTAAAAATTTGACTTGATCAACTGAACACTTACAATACGGCATTTCTATATTTATATCTCCAGAATCATGTCAAACGATCAGTTAGAAACGCAAATTACGGAACTTGACAATTTACCTGAGCACCGTGAAATTGTGACGTTTATGCGTCGTTCAGCTCCACTCAACACATCTCAACGCACTGCGCTCGAAGATTATCGTGGCTTAATTCTGGAATATCCTGTTGGCGACCTGCGTCAGCACTTTGAACAGCCAGAACGCCCACTGACTGTGGAAATTGGTTTTGGTATGGGGCGCTCACTGGTGCTTATGGCAAAGGCCAATCCTGAACGTAATTTTGTCGGTATTGAGGTGCACGTTCCTGGTATCGCACAATGTGTTTATGAAGCAGGTATGGCGGGATTAAAGAATTTACGGGTACTGGATGCAGATGCAATTCAGGTACTTCGTGAAATGCCTGACAATAGCATTAACTGCGTACAACTTTATTTCCCTGACCCATGGCAGAAAAAACGTCACTTCAAGCGTCGTTTTGTGATTCATGAGCGCATGCAGTTGGTTGAACAAAAGCTGGAGCTGGGGGGTACTTTCCACGCGGCAACCGATTGGGAACCCTATGCGGAATGGATGCTGGATGTTTTAGATAATCGCCCGAATCTGGAAAATGTGGCAGGTAAAGGGCAAAGTTACCCTCGCCCTGACTGGCGACCAGTTACCAAGTTCGAGCGCCGTGGCATTGAGTCTGGCCATAAAATTAATGATTTCCTGTTTAAGAAAATCAATTAACATCAGAATTTAATTCATAGCGGACAGATTACCGTCTGTCCCTACACCAAATCCAATATGCTTTAGTCACCCAAATCATCTAGAAAATCAAAGGTAGGAACAAAGAACAGACTACCTGAAACCGCAGTACTAAAATCGAGTAAACGATCAATGTGGCCATTTTCTTTGCCAAGAAACATATTTTCCAGCATGGTTTTGGTAATGTTGAACGAACGTGAATAACCGATAAAGAATGTGCCATATTCCCCTTCGGTTGGGTTAGAGAATGGCATATTGGCCCTTAGAATTTTTAACTCGTTGCCCTCTGCATCATGTGCCTTACTCACCACATTATGCGCATTTTGGGGCTTCACATCATCACCCAGTTCAACATCATCATATTTCTTTCGACCAATCACTTTTTCCTGTTCTTCAGTGGTCAGGCTTTTCCATATCTCCATGTTATGCAAATATTTCTGGATAAAGACATAACTACCACCAAGGAACTCGACATCTTCCTGTCCGACATAGGCAATATCCTTGGCAATTTCATGTTCAGGATTTTCCGTACCATCCACAAAACCAAGAATGGCACGACCATCAAAGTATCTAAAACCCTTGGTTTCGCTGATCGGATAGGTATGTTCCTTTAACTGCTCATGCAGAATGGAAGCCAGTTCATAGCAAATCGCCATCTGGTTGGCACGGATATGAAAAAACAGGTCCCCTGCGGTTGCAACCGCTGTATGTCGAGGTCCCTTGAGTTCCTGAAACGGCACAAGCTCCTTAGGCTTATTCATTTCTGGAAATAAAAGGTCCCAGGCATGAGAACCAATCCCCACCGAAGCACTGAAGTTCCCATGCGGAAAACGGTTGGTCAGGCTACGCACCAAAGCGGAGAAATTGGCCAGAAAGTCAATGATTCCAGAATGGTCAGGATTGGTATTGATGCCCAACACAATAAACAGGGCATTCTCGCCTGAAAGATTATTGATCACGGGTTGTGGTCTTAAAGATGTATTCATAATTTTTCGGAATGGATGAGTTCAGTTCGCTTATCCTACACATATCATGTTGTTTTAGGTATCAGCTCAACAACAAATGTTTAAGATTTATTCAGTATATAAAACAAAACCATCGCCACGGCAGAAACTTGCCAAAGTGAGATTGACCTTTTTTGCCATCTCAATTGCCATACTGGTGGGTGCAGAAATCGTTGCCAATAATGCAATATTGCATACAACACTGCTGAGCGTAGCCATTACTCTCTTGTTTATGCTTTTTTTGCTCTGAATTGTCCATGCGACCGTCCTCATCTGAGCTATTTTTATCTAAAATTCGCTTTAGATTGAACATGAAAAGGCAACATTTACTATGCTGAATATGTTCGATTGCATTAATGCATTCTGGAATATCCAAACGCCTCAGCCTAGATGACAGACTTATTCATAAAGCTCAACTCATCCATTGATTTGGTGACGTTTAAAAATCCCCTCACTCAGCAATACATAGATGTTCTGTAAATCTTTACGATCTGCCCCACCCAGCAACTGACCATGCATTTGTAGAATATTCTGGTCGCCCCGCATGGCAGGCCCAGTTTGCATGGTTTTGGGGTCATGCTTTGTGGCCTTGTCCGCAGTTTCCAGAATCAGGGGATAAAGCAGGCTAAAATCAACTTGTTCAGCCTCAACAATCTGCTGGGCCATGTCATAACAATAATTACTGAAATTACATGCAAACACTGCCGCCAGATGCAGGGTCTGACGCTGCTTGGAACTGTATTGATAAACTTGGTTACTTAGGCTATTTGCCAATTGTGTTAAAGCTTCCAAGTCTTGCTGCTCAGTTGCTTCCACAAACAATGGCGTTTCCAGCCAGTTCACTTCACGCTCAAAGCTAAAGGTTTGCAGTGGATAAAATACACCTGCCCGCGAATGTGTGTGCTCAATGACTGCTAGGCTGGTACTACCAGAGGTATGAACGATCAAATTTTGTGGTAAATATCCAGTAATTGAATAAATGACTTGGGAAATGGCCTGATCACTTACTGCAACAATTACTAGATCAACCTGTGGATCAAGCTGGCAGGGACTGTCGATTGCCTGTGCATCAAGCTGCTGCGCCAACTTTTGCGCATGGGCCAGCTTAGGGCTAAAGACCTGTACAATCTGATGTTGGTTCTGTAATGCCAACGCCAAATGGGTTGCCACACGCCCAGAACCAATCATGGTGATTTTCATAGCAGTTCTCTATCAGGAAATTTGCTCAAGCATAGCAAAATGAAATACAAGAAATAAAATCGAGCTATGGATAGCTCGATTTTATGCAGAAATCTCAATCAACCCGTTTAAAAGTTAAAAAAGACCTGTTAATTAAACACATTATTCAAGTAAACCACACGCTCAACCGTACGCTTGATGAAACATTGCGTATATTGCATATCCTGATTCTGCTGACGCATTGCATCATTCCAGTACCGTGCCTGCTTTTGATAGGTTTCCATATCTTTTTCAGCAATATCATGGACACTCTTTTGCGATAAGACTTTACAGTCCACATCCCGTTTTTCAAACCAGTCGGACTGGTCTTGCTGCAACTGTGCTTTTTGCTCAGGCGTAAATTGATCCCAGGCTTGATTTAAACGCTCAACCTGTTTGGCTTTTTCAGCATCTAACTCTTTTTTACGCACATCCATAGCTTTTTGTGCCAAGTCAGTTTGAGCAGACTCATTGGCATGATACTCTTGTTGATATGCTGCCCCTTCTTTTTCAATCCGCTGATTTTCCTTTAAATAAGCAACATACTGCACCGCCCTTGTGGCCATAAACACCACACCCTCAATCACAGAGTTCTGACTTGGGATATTAAAGACCAAACCATCTTTATCCGTTTTGGTGAGGTCATACAAGAACTCGCCTTTTAATTGGTCATCTTCAAGACTGAGCGGATATTCGTTATCAGAAAAATGATCATTCAGGGTATATGGCTTACAACTCTCTTCACACTCCCCATCACCCTGATATTTTTGTTCTTCAAGATAGGCATTTTCTGCACGTTTCTGTAAGCCTTTCGGGAAAGAAATCACCAACTGGCTTTCGCAGTTTAATTTGGTTGTTGATGCTTCCCCACTCTCAGCCTCTAAAGTACGCACATTGGTAATTTCAAACTTGAGTCCCTTGTTGATTTTATCCAGAATGTCATAGTCAGACTGGTAGTCACTTTGTCTTAAACTACGGTCAATCTGTTTTAAATATTCTTTTTTCAACGCCGCCTGAATATGGTTGAGATTTTCCTGATTGGTACAACTCCACTCGGAAACAGCCGTTGCGGTGTCTTCGGCTTTCTCAGTTGGCTTTAATTTATTACAACCCACCAATAACATTGTCGTTGTCAAAGTTGTAAATATAAAAAACTTGTTCATTTTGAATCACCCTCTTGTCTTGTTTTTTTCTGGCGTATTCTACCCAATTTAAAAGCCTATTTTCGAGTTTTTTCTTTATTTTGCTTTAAACAGTCCTATTTATAATTAAATAGCTAAAGCAAATGGTCAAAACAAAAGGAGTTATGTCGCCATAACTCCTTTCAAACATTGCTTAAATAACTGGTTAAGGGCTTACTGAAAATTCAATACGGCGGTTTTTAAAACGTCCTTCTTCTGTTGCATTATCTGCCACTGGATGATCAGCACCATGACCTACGGCGCTAAGTTGCGCAGCATCCACACCCTGACTCACTAAATAATCCACCACAGCCTGAGCACGTTTCAGCGATAAAGCCTTGTTGCTAGTAGCATTACCAGTTGAATCGGTATAACCTGCCACTGTTAATTTTGCATCCTTGACATTTTTCATTAATGTGGCGGCCTTATCCAGAATGGCTTTATTTTCCTCTGGAATTTGATACGAAGCTGTTGCGAAGTTAATAATCTGTAGATTTAAGGCTTTAATGACTGCGTTGATATCAACCTGATTGCTATCAATATTTGCCAAAGCGTCCTGAGCCGCGTTCAGGCTATTCGTTACGGCTTGAGCGGTATTATCCTCAGTTTCCACCACAACTTCGGTATTGGGTAGAACAGCTTTTATCTGCCCAGCCAATTCATTGAGTTTGGCGGAATCGCCACCCTTTAATGTCAGTTTATCCCCAACCCAATCCAGAGATACATTGGGTATACCTTTCAGCAAACCCAGCACACCAGCAAGCCCAGCCTGATCGGTAAATGACGCTGCATAGTTTTTAGCAGTATCAAGTGTACAATCTTGAGCCGAAGAGAAAACCTCTTTAACTTTTGCCTGCATGGCTGCAAACAATCCTTGATCTCCAATTCCTGCATGGCAGTGAGAAACACCGCCCTTGTTATCGGTACGCAATGAGAATGTTGCAGGAGTTACATTTGCAGCCACTTCAGATGCTGAAGAATCAGAACGATTGTCTATAGGCACAGCCACCTGTTGCTGTTGGCAGGATTTCCATAGCCACGCAACCAATAAAGCCAGAATAATGAGGGCCACAATCGGCAACCAAACCCGTGATTTGTCTGAACCATTCACAGGAGGATTTGCCAAATTTGATGTTGTGGCAGAAGTACTGGAGATAAGCCCTAAAGGTGCAAGCAACCCCACGGCCCAGACTGGCAACAGTGAACGGATTGAATCAGCATGGCGCTGCAAATAATGCAGGATACTCTGTGTATCATTGCCAGCCTTGCTGGCCAAAGCGGCCATGCTTTTAGGAATCGCCTGTGTCAATGTCTGCTCAGCCTCTATATTGGAAAGCTGCCCATCCGTAAGCTTGGACAAAAATGTATCTTTAAACTGCTCATCCTGACCAAATAAAACGACTAATGAGGGTGAGATGGAGTCTTTTAGTTTCTGGATCAGTTCAGGTTTTGCCATCAAAATGGAAAGAAAAATTGGATAGAACCTGGATAAAAGTGCATTTTTTGGGCTGGTCAAACCATCTTGGTCATTCAGGAATACAGGGGTGACTTTTTGCTTTAACAGTTCGATTGGATTTATTGACATTGCTATTTACTCCAAAAAATTAAATTTATAATGTTCAGATTGCTTGGGGAAATTGTTCTATTACATACAAACTGATGTTTTTCATTCTAAGCATTTATATTGTTTTTGATCATTTTTACATAATTTAAATACAAGACTCACATCACAATTTACAAATAAGTGATAAAAAATACAATTAAAATATCTTATCAATCGTTTTCTTATTATGAGATTTTAATTCTAAAACATATACTTACTCAAACACCATTCAACAATTTATTTACCTAACTGGTATAACCAAATGAGTGAAAAACTGGCAACAAACAGGGCAAAAAATGGGAAAATTCGATGATGCCTATGAGGCTCAGGTGGCATTTCTGGCAAGGGTTCTTCTGGCTGTTCAGGCTCGTTTAATTCAAGCTGATTTAAAGGTAAAAGCACCTCGGCACTCCAAACAGGCAACAGTGCCTGAATCGACACACTATGCTCCTTAAGATAATGAATAATATAGATGGCCTCATGGCCAACCTCAGCTGAAAGCACAGCCAAGCTTTTAGGAATTGCTCGATTTAAGGTGGTCTCTACTTCTGTAACTGAAAGTTTTCCAGCGGCAAGATGTATAAGCAATGAATTGATCACCTGATTATTATTTTCCAGTAAATCAGATAGACAAGGCCTTAGCTTTTCCTTAAGTTGATCAATCAGTTCTGGATTTGCTAAAAAACGACTTAAGAGAATTGGGTAGAATCTTGATAAGATGGCATTTTTTTCATTGATCAGGCAAGTTTGGTCATTGACGATGACCGATGAAACTTTCTGTTTAAGTAACTCGATTGGATTTATAGACATATATTTTACTCCAATTTCCATTCAAACGCTTTATCGTATTAGCCGAGCCTTAGCTATTTGTTATTACTTTAATGAATTTTTCTTATTTTTAATTTGTTCTATAAACTTTCAATACAACACTTACATCACATTTTACAAAGCAGAATAAGGTGTAGTCAACTTATTCTGCCTTTTATGATAATTATCAGGCAAATACACCAATCACCTTACCTGTCAATTGCTGTCCAATCAATGGGGTGTTTTTCCCTTGGGAAAGAATTGAGGCTTTGGAAACTACCCATTGCAATGATGGATCAACCAGCACCCAACCTGCCTCCTGTTGCCAGCGCTGTGACATATTCGCCACCTGTGCAGGAATCGAAGTGACTTTTTCCACCCATTCCAGTGGCTCAAATACACCCTCGTTTACCAGTTGCACACCCAGTGCCACATAAGTATCAAAAGCGGTGATTCCAGACTGTGTTTCGGCAAAAGGTGCCATTTTCGCAGAACTGCTTAATGGTTCATGATGGGTACAGATCGCATCAATCACGCCCTCTTTCATACCCTGACGCAATAATGCCTTGTCCTGTTCGGAGCGCAGCGGTGGACGCACATGCGCAAGTGAGTTAAACCCATCAGTAAGTTGTTCAGTTAAATGTAACTGATGCATGGCGACATCGGCAGTCACACGCAATCCTTTGGCCTTGGCAGCTCGGATCAACTCCACAGACGCACCACAGGACAACAGGCCAAAATGAGCCCTAACACCTGTCGCTTCAATCATCAGTAGATACTTGGCAATCGCCACAGTTTCTGCAATCGCAGGGATCATTGGCAGGCCCTGACGTGAGGCAATAAAGCCCTCATGCGCACAACCATCTTTGGCAATTTGCGGTTCTTCCGCATAGAACACCACCGTCAGCCCCAAACCAGCGGCATACTCAAGGGTACGAATCACCACGTCATCATTTTCAAAGGCTGCATTGGCATTGGAAACGGCTGTACAACCACCTTTTTTTAAACCCGCCATATTGGCTGGCTGTTTTCCATTTAAACCCTGGGTCTGTGCGCCGATGATCTGCAAATAGATACCGCCATCCAGTTTGGCTTTCTCAATGAGCCCATGAATCAAGGCACCATTGTCCTGCACAATTGGTTTTGAGTCTGGTGGGGTAATCACATGCAGAATCCCATTGGCACGGGCTGCCTTGCCTTCCGACTTTAAAGTACCATGCTGCTGCTGACCTGGTTCACGCAAACGCGCACACAAGTCCACCATGGTTGGCATCAACCATTTACCCTGCCCATCAATGCTTTCATCCACCTGTTCAGCGGCTTCAACCAATTTTCCGTTTTCAATAAAAACTGTTTTAACCAGATCAGTTTTTTGAATTGGATCGAGCACACGGACATTTTCAATTTTTACAATACTCATGTGAGCTATCCCTTACAGTGCAATCGCATCAATTAAACCCTGTTCCTGTAATTGTCCTTGCATTGCAAGTGCCAATACAGCCATACGAACCGCAATCCCGTTGGTGACCTGCTTGAGAATCACGGACTGGTCACCATCGGCAATACTGGAATCAATTTCAACACCACGGTTCATCGGCCCTGGATGCATCACGATACAATCAGGTTTTGCCAAAGCCAGACGTTCTTTGTTAAGTCCGTACATTTTATAAAATTCAGACTGTGACGCTAAGGCAGGTGAATCAATGCGCTCGTTCTGGATACGCAAGGCAATAATCACATCACAGTCTGTCACGCCTGCATCCATCTGGTTAAATAAACGCACATGATCACCATACTCATCAAAACCCACAGGTAGCAAGGTATTGGGCGCAATCACACGAATATCCTTACAGCCCAGCGTTTGTAATGCCGCAACGTCTGAACGTGCCACCCGTGAATGTTTAATATCACCGATAATGGCCACACTGAGTTGTTCAAATGGTTTCTTGGTTTCACGGCGAATGGTCAGCATGTCCAGCATTGCTTGGGTCGGATGTGCATGGCGACCATCACCCGCATTAATAATGGCAACTTTAGGGCAGATATCTTTGGCAATAAAATGTGCGGCACCTGAAGATGAATGACGTACCACAAAAATATCGGCCGCCATCGCCTCCAGGTTCCAGAGTGTATCCCGCAGCGTTTCACCTTTTGAGGTACTTGAGCGTGCAATATCAATATTCAGGACATTGGCAGATAAACGTTTCGCCGCTGCCTCAAAGGTGGTTCGGGTACGGGTCGAGTTTTCAAAGAAAAGATTCATTACCGTCAAACCCTCTAATAAGGGACGGTTGATCAGGTTATTATTGTCATCTAAAAAGCTTTGTGCTGTATCTAAAATCTTGGTCAGGCTTTCCCTTGAAAGGCCCTCAATGGTTAAAAAGTGTTTTAAATTTCCTTGCTGATTCAGTTGAACCTGACTCGGTTGATGCAGGGCTGCAATATGCATAATGGATTCCTATGGGTCGAATCACCAAAACCTGCATAGTGTAGCCCAATTCTTGTATTTTCGCAGAACAACTTTTCACCGTTATGTTGCATTAAATGAGAGAGTTGCAACAGATTCGGCTAGCGCAGCGCACCAATATAGTGATGATGAACCTGTGCCTGATAAATCTCTTCGTCAGTCACTTCTATTGAATAGTAGTCATTTTCCTCAACAGGCTGTTCTTTCTCAGCTTCCACCTTAGTTTCAACCAAGGCGAGAGCTGGCTCAGGATATAGGTCAATTAACGGACGCAAGCGCTCAACATAATGGGCCAGCTCGGCATCCTGTGTTGCCAGGGCAATATCCACAATATGTTGTGCATATTCCTTGTTATGCACCAAGTACATCACGTCAATCACGCGACTGGATACCCGTCTTAAACGGACATACATTTGGGTTGCGGTTGCAAAAGCCTCAGCATTGACCATCACCTCATTATTCATGTTTTCTTTCATAACGTCCTCACATCGTTGGGAGAAGTATTTAACGATAATTTATCTAAAGAAATGCAAAATCTGTACCAATTATTAAAATAAAGTAAAAAATACTCTGTCACACGTGCAGAAATTATAAACAAGCATCAGATCACTTTAAAAAAACCTCTTAATAGATGATAAAGCTGACGATCACACAAATATGCGCCGACAGAACAGGTAAAAATCAGTTAAAATAGCCGATTGCTAAAACCGCTTTGGAACATTGAATGAACGCTAAACCACGTCTAACAGAATATTGGGTGACCTGTGCGGATGGACTGGAAACCTTATTACAACAAGAACTGGAAAGCTTTGGCATTCAGGATATTCAACGTTTCGCGGGACGTTTAATTTTTAAGGGCACACTGGAACAGGCGTATCGGGTCTGTATGTGGTCACGCCTTGCCTCACGAGTCGTTTTGCCCATTCATAGACATGAGTTGGAACATTCGCATGATGCCCGTGATGTGGCGGAAGAACTCTATGAGGGTGCAATCAGTTTTGACTGGTCTTTAATTTTTGCTCCACAAAGCACCTTTGCAGTGCGCCTGCATGTTGAACGTGAAATTAAGGTCAATAGCCAATTTGCCACCTTACGGGTTAAAGATGGTGTGGTGGATTCCTTTATGGAGGCAGTAGGCAAACGTCCAAGTATTGATATCAAGCAGCCTGAAATTACACTTTATGTGTTGGCAGGTAAAACTGAACACACCTACTGTCTGGATTTATCTGGTGATTCTCTGCATAAACGTGGCTATCGCCGTTTTATGACCGATGCGCCAATTAAAGAAAATCTGGCAGCGGCAATTCTACAAAAAGCTCAATTAGCACAATATCAACCCGATATTATTCTTGACCCAATGTGCGGTTCAGGCACATTCATCATTGAAGCCCTCATGATTTTAACAGATCGTGCGCCAGGCCTAGTTCGACGTTTTGGTTTTAATGGCTGGCATGGGCATGACCGTGATCTCTGGTTATCACTTAAGGCTGAAGCAGCGGAACGCCATGAAAAAGCTTTGGAACAGGCTTTACCTAAATTCTATGCTTACGATGCAGACTGGGAAGCAGTCAAGGCCACCCGCCAAAATATCATTGCTGCGGGTTTTGAAAAACTGCTTGACCAAATCCAGATTGAAGAACGTACCTTAGCGGACTGGGATGACTTTCATGCCGAGGGCAAGAAAGCCTTTATTGTGACCAATCCTCCTTATGGGGAACGTTTGGGAGATAAAGCATCAAACCGTTCTTTATATCTGGGTTTATCGGCTTTATTACAGAAGAATTTTCCAAACCAGCGTGCCGCAATTATTGCCTCACAGGTTGAACAGGCAGATGTACTGGCATTTAATGATCCACAAACCTTACGTTTAATGAATGGTAAATTACCAATCTACGTACGTTTTGGCACCATCAAGCCAGCAACTGTCACCCAACCCTTTTTGGCAACATGGCAACCACAACAGTTTGAAAAAATCGAGGGTGCTGAGGACTTTACCAACCGTTTGCAAAAAAACATGCAGGCCTTAAAGAAATGGGCAGTTAAGGAAAATATCTACTGTCTACGTCTGTATGATGCCGACTTGCCTGACTTCAACGTTGCCGTTGATTTATATGGGGATAGATTGCATGTTCAGGAATATGCGCCACCTAAAACCATTGATCCTGAAAAAGCCAAAAAACGTTTTAACCTTGCACTTGCCGCAATCCGTGCTGTGACTGGCTTACAACGTGATGCCATATTTATTAAAACCCGTGCAAAACAGACAGGTACCAATCAATACACCAAACAAAGTACCGCCTCTAAACGCTTTATCGTTCAGGAAGGTGATGCCAAAATTTTAGTCAACTTAACCGATTACCTAGATACAGGCCTATTTTTGGACCATCGCCAGATTCGTCTTCGAATCGCCAAGGAAGCGCGTGGCAAGCATTTCCTGAACCTGTATAGCTATACATCAACTGCAAGCTTGCATGCCGCATTGGGTGGCGCAGCCAGTACCACCAGTGTTGACTTATCCAACACCTATCTGAGTTGGTCTAAAGAAAACTTTGTACTGAATGGCTTAACTGTAGACCATGCAGATGAACAGCATATGTTTTTTGCCAGTGACTGTTTTGAATGGTTAAAAGAGGGTCATGAGCAATATGACCTGATCTTTATTGATCCACCGACTTTCTCAAACTCAAAGAAATTCTATGGAACATTTGATGTACAGCGTGACCATGTTTCACTGCTTAAACGGGCAATGAACCGTCTAAACAGTGAGGGAACACTATATTTTTCAAATAACTATAGAGGCTTCGAGCTGGATGAGGAACTTGAAGCCCTATACGATGTTGAAGAAATTACCTCTGAAACCATTGGACTAGATTTCAAACGTAATCAAAAAATTCATCGTGCCTGGAAAATAAAACACCAACAACTTTGAAACTGAAAACAAGCCACCATTTTGTCTTAACTCGAATGGTGGCTTCACTTATCAGTTTAAAATTTTGAGTATTATATCATGTACAGAAAAAATAAATTCTCGAATAAATTGTATTATTTCTTATTTAAAGTCACGGTACCTGTAACACGCCCCTCAATATCTACCTGATTGCCAGCAGTATTATAGGTATCAGAAAACTCATAAGTGCGTACATTATCTGAATTAAACTCATAAATCATCAAACGATCTGGAGCGACTGCATGAGGTTTAATGGTTGCAGCTTTTTTATCTCGCCCATCCGAAACAGTGTTTCTTTTCTGCTCTTGATAAGGTGATAAAACGCTTTCTGATAGAATTTTAATCCGTACATCACGGAGATTTTGATCGCTTAGTACACGTTGTGCACGCCAGCGTTCTTCCTCTGGCTTTAATACATCCTGCTGGGCTTTTACAATGATGCTCGGCAATGCGTTATTCAGCACGCCTGTTTGTAGTGCCAGATTTACTTCATTCAATGGTTGTGCAGCATGCCCCATTGAAGATAAAGCGATCATAAACAAAATTACACAGCGGTCCGTGTAATGATGTTGCTTATTTTCCATTGCAATTCATCCTGAATTTTTTTCTTATTTGTTCTGAAACTATCAAGTTTTTCATCAAGCCGCAATGTTATTGGTACTTTTCCCCAAAAAATCTGACCAGTTGCACTCATATAAAAAAAGATGGTGATTGGCATCACCATCTTTTTACACATTGGCCGTTAAATTTTTTGCCTAGCTCAACTTGAGTTTCTCAAACACCAAATGACCATCCTCAGCTTTTATCAGGATGTTATCTCCAGGCTGGAACTCACCAGATAAAATCTTCTGCGCCAGAGTATTTTCCACCTGTTGCTGAATTGCACGTTTTAACGGACGTGCACCATACACAGGGTCAAAGCCAGCCTCAATCAATAGATCAAATGCCGTGTCATCCACAGTCAAGCCTATATCACGCTCATTGAGGCGGGAACGTAAACGTTCCAGTTGAATATCCGCAATAGCACGAATCTGGTCTTTTTGCAGTGGATGGAAAATCACCACCTCATCAATACGGTTGATAAACTCTGGACGGAAATGCTGGCTAACCGCATTCATCACCACTGCCCGAATCTCATCATCAGTGGCCCCCTCACCCAGTTCTCGTACATCTTGTGAACCCAAGTTCGAGGTCATCACGATGACCGTGTTTTTAAAGTCCACCACGCGGCCTTGTGAATCGGTTAAGCGACCATCATCCAACACCTGTAGCAAGATATTGAACACATCTGGATGCGCTTTCTCCACCTCGTCAAACAACACCACGCTGTATGGTTTACGGCGTACCGCTTCGGTTAAAACACCACCCTCTTCATAGCCCACATAGCCTGGAGGCGCACCAACTAAACGGCTCACCGAGTGCTTTTCCATAAACTCAGACATATCAATCCGAATCATGGCATCATCACTGTCAAACAGGAAGTTAGCCAATGCCTTGGTCAACTCGGTTTTACCCACACCTGTCGGGCCAAGGAACAGGAATGATCCACTTGGGCGGTTCGGGTCAGACAAACCTGCGCGTGAACGGCGTACCGCATTGGAAACCGCCACCACCGCCTCATCCTGACCCACCACACGTTTATGCAGAAATTCTTCCATCTGGAGCAGTTTTTCACGTTCGCCCTGCAACATTTTCGTTACAGGAATACCTGTTGCCGCACTGACCACCTCAGCAATCTCATTCTCGGTCACTTTGGTACGAATGAGTTTAGGTTCCTCATTTTCCTCAGCAACTTCCGCCTGTTCCAGACGCTTTTGTAACTCTGGAATCACACCATATTGTAGGCGTGCTGCTTCCGCCAAATCACCCTCACGTTTGGCTTTTTCCAAAGCAACCCGTGCTTGATCCAATTCGATCTGGGCTTTTTTATCACCCTCAACCAGTGTTTTTTCAGCTTTCCAGATTTCTTCCAGATCATTGTACTCTTTCTGCTTTTCAGCAATTTGCTGCTCAAGATGATTGACTTCAGCCTTACTGCCTGCATCTTCATCTTTTTTCACCGCTTCCAACTGCATTTTCAACTGGATGAGACGGCGATCAAGCTTATCCAGTGCCTCTGGCTTAGAGTCGATCTCCATTTTAATCCGTGAAGCCGCCTCATCAATCAGGTCAATCGCTTTATCTGGCAACTGACGGTCAGTGATGTAACGATGTGACATTTTCGCCGCCCCAATAATCGCGGAATCCAAAATTTGTACACCGTGATGGGTTGCATATTTCTCTTTAAGACCACGCAAAATCGCAATGGTATCTTCCACACTTGGCTCATCCACCAACACTTTCTGGAAACGACGCTCAAGCGCTGCATCTTTCTCAATATACTGGCGATATTCATCTAGAGTGGTAGCACCAACACAGCGTAGTTCACCACGCGCCAACGCAGGTTTAAGCATGTTACCTGCGTCCATTGCGCCATCGCCCTTACCCGCGCCTACAAGGGTATGCAGCTCATCAATAAACAAGATGATTTCGCCTTCATGTTTGGCAAGGTCTTTCAGCACCGCTTTTAAGCGTTCCTCAAACTCACCACGATATTTTGCACCCGCTAGCAACGAACCCAAGTCCAGTGAAAGCACACGTTTATTCTTTAAGCTTTCAGGCACCTCACCATTGACGATGCGTTGTGCCAAGCCCTCTACAATCGCGGTTTTACCGACCCCAGGTTCACCAATCAGCACAGGGTTATTTTTGGTACGGCGTGACAACACCTGAATGGTACGGCGGATTTCATCATCACGCCCAATCACAGGGTCTAGCTTGCCTGCCAAGGCACGCTCGGTTAAATCAATGGTATATTTACTGAGTGAGTCACGTTGATCTTCATGGTTATTGGTGGTCACTTTTTCTGTTCCTCTAATTTTTTCAATGACTGCACGTAATTTCTGTGCAGTTGCACCTGAGCTTTCAATAATTTTTTTGGTTTCACCCTGTTCAGCCAATGCCAATAGCACCCAATCAGTGGATAAAAATTCATCCCCTGCTTTTTGTGCATAACTATCAGCTAAATTTAAAATGCGTACCGCTTCTGGATTTAAATTGACGTCACCCGTCGGATTACTAATCGTTGCAGCATCATTTAATGCCTGATTCAGTTTTTGCATTAAGGTGGGTAAATCAGCCCCTGCTTGCTGCAACAGACTCTGGTTAGCAGGTTCTTCCAGCAATGTCATAAGGATATGAATCCCTGCAATTGCGGTATGGTCCTTGCCTATTGCCAGTGACTGTGCATCTGAGAGTGCTTGCTGTAGGCGGTTTGTAAATTTTTCAAAGCGCATTCTTGTTATTCCTCACAACAAATTTTTAACTTATCACTAAGATGCGAACAGTTTTTAGATTTTCAAATAAAATTTATATGTTTTTCCAAAATCTTATAAAACAAAATATGGATAACACTCAGTAACAATATGGGTCTATAAATAATATATTTCAAGTATGTTTTGTATAAATTTTCGGTCTTTTCCAATTTGCACAGAACCTTTATTGTACTTTTATGTGGAAAAAGGACAGCATATTCGTCAGGGTGAACAATTTGGACTGGTCGGGAAAACTAGGCGTGTGACGGGCGCGCACCTACATTGGGAAATGAGCCTGAACAATGCTCGGGTAGATCCACAATTGTTCATAAAGTAAAAACATAAACTTATAAAAAAGTAATCTATGGCAATAGATCACTTTTTAGAAATATTTAACAATCAGGCATTATCCACTTCAATAATTTCAAAGTCATGGGTAATTTCCACCCCACCATCCGAAAGCATTTTACTTGCTGAACAGTATTTTTCCGCTGACAGTTCAACTGCCTTTTCAACCTGCTTGGCTTTTACCGCTTTACCTGTCACAATGAAGTGTAGATGGATTTTTGTAAACACGGCTGGGATTGCATCTGCCCTTTCGGCTTTTAAGTGACATACAACATCTGTGACATCTTGACGGGATTTCTTTAAAATGGTCACAATATCAAACGAAGCACAACCACCAAGTCCCATTAAAATCAATTCCATAGGACGTGGACCACGGTTTTCACCTCCATATTCTGCGGAACCATCCATCACCACACTGTGGCCACTTTCCGATTTCGCTTCAAAAGCAACATTCTCTAACCAATGTACACTTGTTTGCATTGCAACTACCCAAAAAACGTTATAAATTTACCTAGTTCTTGTACACTAACATAAAATGAGTTGATAAGGAATTTCATCTCTTCTGTGTAGAAAAGGCTTTAACAAAGCCTGTGCGATCGGTTTCATCCAAATTCGGAAATTTTAAGCATGACTTCAAATTTTTCACAACTTAGCACTGATGCTTTATCTCCAGGCCAACTGCCTGAGTCAGTAAAGGCTTTGCTAAAACGTGCTCATATTAACAGATACCCTAAACGCACCACGATTATTGATGCTGGAACTGAATCAAAATCACTGTATTTAATTTTAAAAGGTTCAGTGTCAATTATATTACGTGAAGATGATGAGCGTGAAATTGTTGTCGCCTACCTCAACCCAGGCGACTTCTTTGGTGAAATGGGTCTTTTTGAAAAGAATCCTCAACGTACCGCAGAAGTACGTACCCGAGATGTATGTGAGATTGCTGAAATTTCCTACGACAATTTCCATGAGTTAAGCAAGCAATACCCTGACCTAAGCTATGCAGTATTTGCCCAGTTGGTACGCCGTCTCAAGAACACCACACGTAAAATGACTGACCTTGCGTTCATTGATGTGTCTGGTCGTATTGCTCGTTGCTTAATTGATTTATCTGCTCAACCTGAGGCAATGATTTTACCAAATGGTCGTCAGATTCGTATTACCCGTCAGGAAATTGGCCGTATCGTGGGCTGTTCACGTGAAATGGTTGGCCGTGTGCTTAAAACGCTTGAAGATCAGGGCATGATCCAGACTGAGGGTAAGGCCATTTTAATTTTTGATACGTCTTTAGAAGAAAATGCTTTTTCTGAAGAGGAGTTTGACGACGAAGATTGATTTCATCAGGCTTCTGTCTCACTATCAAAGCCAGTGCAAAAACACTGGCTTTAATTTTATCAATTTATGTGAAAATTCATGCAATATGACAAAATAGTGATTACATAATTACAATGATTATAGAGCCATTCGGAATGTAAAGCGTTATAAACATTTTTTTATAATCCTCCTTAATCATGACGATATTCATAAAATACTGATTTGGAGCAAATAAGTATGAAAAAATTGGCTTTAAGCTTTTGTGCGATCACTGTAATGACCATTTCAGGCTGTGCCTCATTTGCAGATATGGCGGGTGCAGACAGCGCAACCCTGAATGCGCAATCTGCACAAAGTTTTGCAAAAATGACTCAGGAAGCACGTGCCAAAAACCAGTTGGATACCAGTTCAAGTACCTATCAACGTATTAATAGTGTGTTCCTGCGCCTGAAACCTTATGCTGATCAACTCAATCAAACAGGTCAACGTTTTGACTGGCAACTGGCGGTATTAAAGTCTGATAGCGTCAATGCCTATGTGGCACCAGGCGGTAAAGTGGTGTTCTACACAGGTATTGTCAACAAGCTAAATTTGAGTAATGATGAAATTGCAGCAATCATGGGCCATGAAATGACCCATGCACTTGAAGAACATGCAAAGAGTAAGATTGGTGCGCAGGCACTGACCAACCTGGCGATTGGCATTGGTACGTCTTATGCGGGTACCAATATCGGCGATCTAGGCAATGCCGCAATTAATTTGGGCAGTCAAATTGGTATTGGTCTGCCTTATTCGCGCAATCTTGAAAGCCGTGCCGATTATGGCGGTTTAATGCTGATGGCAAAAGCGGGCTATAACCCAAATGCAGCCATTAGTCTCTGGGAAAAAATGAATCGTTTAGATGGTGCGGGCGGTGCTTCATTCTTGTCAACACACCCATCGAATACACAGCGTATTAGTGATATGCGTAAAAACCTGCCAGCTGCGATGGCGCTGTATAACAAACGCCGTTAATAAGCATTATGGCCTTTCTTACAAGAAAGGCCTATTTCAAGATACGGCTTTGTTGCACAAAGATTTCATAACTATATGATTTTAAAAGTTTTGATTATTTTTTGATCCAAAATTAAATTTATTTAAATCAGATGCTTACATATTTATGCAACAAAGCCTCATTTTAAGGGATGTTATCAAGTGCTACAAAATTTTTTTGAAAAGAGTAGATTTTTAGTTATTATAGTTATTATAAATTGCATAATATCTTCTATTTTTTTATATTTATCAACTATATATCTTCTAATTGATACAATAATTTTTATTATAAAAAATATATATGCAACTAATTTTGAAGTAAAAATAGTTGTTGTTAAATTTTTAAAAATCCTCGATGTCTCGTTAATTGCTATTACATTTCATTTAATTTCAGCAGGTTTTTATAAATTATTTATTCAACAAGCTATTTTTGACAATAGTTCTTTTCTTAAGACACTATCAATTAATAAGTTTCATGATCTAAAACTTATTATATTACATGTATCTATTATAGTTATAGTCATCTTGTTTTTAGAAGATATTGTTGTTTTTGGTGGAACTTTAGCCAACTTATATGCTGGTATTTCTTCTAGCCTAGTCATATTAGCAATAATTTTTACTTGTAAGCTATTAGATAATGATCATCACAAAGACGATGAATAACTTAAATCGCAAGGACTCATTTATAATTACTCTTTTATTTGAGCATTTAATTGAAGTTAAGATTAGAGATCGTCATGTATTGAGAAAAAATGTCTGATTCAAACTTCACTAAACTCAAAATTGCGTCAAAGATTGCAGCTTCAAATGGCTTTGTTGCACAAAGATTTGAAATGCAAAGCGCCCCTAATTGAGCCAAATTTAAGGCGTAACTTGGGTAAGTGGTCGACCTAATTCCGTAAATCTGTTGAGGACTGCTACACGTGCATGAATCTCATTCACTTGGCTATCAAAACTCCTTTTTTCCATAGTGTCCTGCCTAAACGTTTAACTGTTCGAAGTAATTCATTTCGTTCTAGCGAGATGCTCTTTGTATCTTTCCATGGTTTCGCATTTTTTCTAGGTGGAATCACCGCATGCGCTTGCCGATCTGCAATGACCTCACGAGATTGCTTGATGTCATAAGCTCCATCGCTATAAACAGAGTCAACCCGCTCATCTTGTGGAATCTGATTAAATAAATCACCAAGCACCTGTAAATCACTGACATTATTGGTTGTGGGCTGAACTGCTCGTATTTGCAGGGTTTTGGCATCTATACCAATATGTAGTTTAAGCCATTGGCGACGATATTACGGAATAAGGATTTAATCATTAAGCAGCATTGGATGGCTGCATCGGAGTAGGTTTGATTTCGCCCTTGTTTACCTTTTGATGGAGCATACCATTGCATAGCAGGATCAAACCAAATGGCAATATTTCCGCGACTCATGAGTGCTCGGTTATATGCGGGCCAATTGGTTGTGCGCTAGATTTTGTGTGTAGACTTCTTCATTTGAAAATTATATCGCTGAAAAAGCCTTTACAGATAGGTTTGTGCAACAAAGCCTCATCTACCCCAATTTGCTAAGATAGCAAATTGGGAGAATTTATATCTCCTCACACACTGTTCATTCATTTTTGACCGAGAACAAGGTACACTAAAACCTACACTTTCTTTATAGATTGTCTCAAATTTACATAAGAAAAGTGCTTAAGATTGGTTAGTTAACCAAATTTTCTAATTAGAAATTTACTTTTATATTCAAGGATTTAACTCGCATGAATAGTGACACAGTTATGGCTGATCTTTCATCCCATACGCCGATGATGCAGCAATACCTAAAAGTCAAAATGGATTATCCACATGCGCTATTGTTCTACCGTATGGGGGACTTTTACGAATTATTTTTTGATGATGCCCATCAAGCAGCTAAACTTTTAGGTATTACCCTCACCCATCGTGGTAAAACCAACGGCGAACCAATCCCAATGGCGGGCGTACCCTATCATGCCGCAGAGGGATATCTTGCCCGTTTGGTTAAAGCTGGCCGTACAGTTGCCATTTGTGAACAGGTTGGCGAGGGCGAGAGTGCAGGCTCTCGCGGTAAAGCACCAATGGAACGTAAAGTAGTCCGTATTCTAACACCAGGAACTTTGACTGATGATGCATTACTTAGCAGTTATCAGTCTTCAAATCTCGTTGCTTTATGTATTCAACAAAATCAAATTGGGTTTGCATTACTTGATTTGAGCGCGGGTATTTTTAAAGTTCAACAACAGGACTACAAGCCTGAACAGCTTCCCATTGAACTGGCCCGTTTGATGCCAAGTGAAATCCTGATTGACGAAGACCTGATTGATCAAAACATTATTGAACAGATTAAGAAAAATCTGGAATGTCCAATTACCAAACGTCCAAACGTTGATTTTAACTTAAATAATGCACAAAAGACCTTATGTGACCAGTTTGCAGTTTCGACCTTGTCAGGTTTTGGATTGGACCCAATTCCACTGGCAAAAGCAGCGGCGGCGGCATTAATCCATTATGCCAAAGAAACCCAAAAAACAGCCTTGCCGCATATTCGCTCCATTCAGATTGAGCAAAGTACCGACTTTATTGCACTTGACCCAATTACACGCCGAAATCTGGAAATTATTGAGCCTTTGTTTGATCATGGCACATCACTGTTTCAACTGATTAATGACTGCCAAACCGCAATGGGTGGTCGTTTACTAAGCCGAACGCTGATGCAGCCGATTCGTGATACTGCTATATTAGATGCTCGATTAGATGCCTCAGAGCAATTATTAAAAGGGTTTCATGAGTCTCCTGTACGTTTAGTATTAAAAGAAATTGGTGATATTGAACGGGTACTGAGCCGTGTTGCTCTGGGTAGTGCACGTCCACGCGATTTAGTTCAACTGCGTCAAGCATGTGCACAAATTCCATTTTTACGACACGCTTTAACACCTGTTTTAAAAACACAGCAATCCAGATTATTGACTCAACTTGATCAGGAACTTGGCGATTTTAAGAGCCTACACCAACATTTAATGGCGGCGATTGTTGAGAACCCACCTGTGCTGTTGCGTGATGGTAATGTCATTGCTGAGGGTTATGATGATGAGCTGGATGAGTTACGCAAAATTCGTGATCATGCTGGGCAGTTCCTGATTGACCTTGAGATTAAGGAACGTCAACGGACAGGCATCAATACCCTAAAAATCGGCTATAACCGTGTCAGTGGTTATTATATTGAGTTGACACGCGTTCAGGCCGAGCAGGCACCTGCCGATTATATTCGCCGTCAAACCTTAAAAAATGCCGAGCGTTATATCACTCCAGAGCTCAAGAGCTTTGAGGACAGGGTACTTTCGAGCGAATCCCGTGCATTGGCGCGTGAAAAACTCCTATTTGAATCATTGCTGGATGAGTTGCGCCAAAACATTGCCCATCTACAAATGATGAGTGCAGCAATTGCCCATATTGATGTTCTCGCCAATTTTGCCCATCAGGCACGTCTCAATAACTGGGCTCGACCTGAATTTACCCCAGAAACCAGTATCAAAATTCAGGGTGGTCGCCATCCTGTGGTTGAAGCCTTAAATAAGACACCCTTTACACCAAATGATACATTCCTTGATTCCCAGCATCGTATGGCCATTATCACGGGGCCAAACATGGGTGGTAAATCAACGTTCATGCGTCAAACAGCACTGATTAGTCTACTTGCCTACTGCGGCAGTTTTGTTCCTGCCAAATCAGCAAAATTAGGTTCGATTGACCGTATCTTTACCCGTATTGGTTCAGCCGATGACCTTTCTACAGGCAAATCTACTTTTATGGTGGAAATGACTGAAACCTCACAAATTTTACATCATGCAACCAGTCAATCTTTAGTGCTGATGGATGAAGTGGGTCGTGGTACGAGTACTTATGATGGTCTCTCTTTAGCTTGGGCATGTGTGCTTGACTTGACCAAACGTGTGAAATGCCTGTGCCTGTTTGCAACACATTATTTTGAATTAACTGAACTGGGTGGTGAAGCAGGTATTGATAACTATCATGTTACGGCGCAGGAATTAAACGGCAATCTAATCTTGCTGCATAAGGTTCAGCATGGCCCAGCGAGTCAGAGTCATGGTTTGCAGGTGGCAAAACTGGCGGGTATTCCAGCCAATGTGATTAAAGAAGCACAAAAACGTTTAAAGATTCTGGAAAAACAACAGCACCAGCATTTGCAAAATACTGTACAGACTGATTTATTCAGTGCAATTGACCATAAAATCGAAACTCACTTTGTTGAGCGCATCATTGAAGTGCAAGCCCATTCACCTGCACTGGAGTTGTTACAAAACATTGATGTCGATGAATTAACCCCACGCCAGGCACTTGAACAGCTTTATCAATTAAAGGCATTATCTAAGACAGCTCAAACAGTTGAGAGCTAATCCATCAAAATGTCACGTGGAGATAAATCTGCCTACACAGCAAAACAGAAAAGATAGGCGAAGCATATTGAGGAAAACGAACTGGATCAAGGGCGCTAAGATGCTGAACGTATAGCCTGGGCAACGGTGAATAAACAAGATGGTGATGGTGGGCTAAAGAAAAAGCATAAATAAGTCGATTAACCCTGTTGTTGAGACTTATTATCAACAAAAGTCATATAAATAAGTCCATTTCATTGATACGAATAATAAATATCAATAAAAGGAATTGTTTCTATCGGTCTTTTTTGCCTAAAATACGCTATTCAAAATGAAAATCATATTTTTTAGGTAGCTGCCGCCATGACGTTTGTTGTCACCGAAAATTGTATTAAATGTAAGTATCAAGATTGTGTTGAAGTTTGTCCTGTAGACTGCTTCTATGAGGGGCCAAACTTCCTTGTGATCAATCCAGATGAATGTATTGACTGTGCATTGTGTGAACCTGAATGTCCAGCAAATGCGATTTTCTCGGAAGATGAACTACCAGAAGGTCAGGAAGTGTTTATTGAATTGAATGCTGAATTATCAGAAAAATGGGCAGGTAATAACATCACTCAAATTGGTGAACAACCTGCCGATCGTGAAGAATGGAATGGCAAGCCAAATAAATTGCAATATTTAGAAAAATAATCATAGAAAAGACCAGTATTAACTGGTCTTTTTTTATACTCGAATCACACATTTCTTTGCAATTGCATCATTATTCATGCGCTATTTTGCATTAAAATGATACACATATCGTTTGTGAAATTTCTTTTTTATGATGCAAAATAAATTACAGGGCCTTTTTTCATTTTTTATCATCCCTGTGATGATGGTCGGTTGTGTCAGCTCAACCACCAAAGTGCCCCAAAATAACAACATCGGAAAAAGAATTTATATTCCTCAGGAACAGGTCACCATTACCCGCCCTATTCCCAATAAGATTGAACCTGCCTCTTATCGCATCTGGCTCAATCAGGACGAGAACTATGCACGCGTTCGTGAATATGAGCAGTTTTTAACACGCAACAATCTGGCACATATTATTCCAAGTTTTGAATTACTGCGTACCGCACGGGACTGGCAAAAATGTGGGCGCTCTGAATATATGGTGCCTAACCGTGAGTTATGGAACAACTCACTTTCAACCTTGCGTGTGTTTAAGTACCTGATTGCAGCCAAAATTTTGACAGATTTTGAAGTGACTTCGGTTTACCGTGATCTTCCCCTGAATCAATGCGCTGGCGGAGCCAGCTCGTCCAGACATTTATTCAACTCAGCCATTGATTTGCGTATTGGTCCTGAATTTCCTCAACCACAGGATTATGCTTTTATTGAGCAAAGCAAATTCAAGCTTTGCCAGTTCTGGGCACAGCATGGTCAAGGTCTCAATCTGGGTATTGGTCTATATAGCTCAGGGCAAATCCATATTGACACACAGGGTTATCGAACATGGGGGCCTGACCTAACCCGCAACAGTTCAATGTGTAATTTTTAGCGTCAGAAAAATGCTTTCTTTAAAGAAGCATTTTTATTTAATTGATGGTTTGTAATTGTAACTTACCTCAGTCAAGCATTTTATTTCGTTTAATTTTATTGATACAAGCAAAGATCATTTTATGGATCATCGTGGTGAGTTCCACTACATATAATATGTTCAATCATTAAACATAAATAAACTTTGATTTCTCATTTATCCCTAATCAAATTGCACTCTAGATATAAATGTTTAAAATGCAGCTAACAGATTTATAGGTAAACCTGATTATGCAACAGATGTGGACAGACATTGATGAATATATCAATTCACATTTAATTCCCACTGACCCAAAACTTCTACATGCATTAGACAATACCGATCAGCAGGGTTTTTCTAATCATCTGGCTGTTGCACCCAATCAAGGTATGTTTTTACAAATGCTGATTCAGATGAATCAGTGCAAGCGCGTGTTGGAACTGGGAACTTTTGCGGCTTATAGCACCATTTGGCTGGCAAAGGCCTTACCCGAAGATGGTTATCTACTGACCGTTGAAGGACGTGATACCCACGTCATCTTGGCGCAGGAAAACATTGATTATGCCAATATGCCAACCACGATCGAACTGAAAAAAGGTCGTGGTGCAGATATTATGAAGCAACTCATTGCTGAAGGCAGTGAAGCTTTTGATTTTATTTTTATTGATGCCGACAAACAAAGTTATCCTGAATATCTGGAATTAAGTTTACAACTGTCTCATTCGGGCACCATTATCGTACTGGATAATGTCATTCGTGCAGGTGCAATTCTGGATGAAAACAATAAAAAACCAAGCATTGAAGGTATTCGGGATGCTTTTACGGCATTAAAAGATCATCCAAAGCTTTTATCCTGCACAGCCCTACAAACTGTGGGGTCAAAAGGCCATGATGGTTTTGCAATTGCGATTGTGAAATAGAGATTAAAAAACAACCTGAAATTTTTAATTATTTAATATCAATTACTTATATTTATACACAATGTTTTTCCATATAGTTATCCACAGTATTTGCGGATAACTAGTAGAGGGTCTATTAACACTTCACAGATGCTTGCGACAGCGATCATTTTTTAGGCGGAACAAGGCATGTATTGTGAAATTTAGTCATTCTAAATGAACAAGACATAACGCAGTAACGACAAAAAATGCTCCTGTCCCGTAGGGTTATGGCTAAAATATCCACAAACTTCGTTATGAAACTTGACAAGGGTCGCGCCATTGCCTACGTTTCATGCCTTGTTTGAGTCATTTTAGCCTATAACGCAATGCATGGCTGAAGTGTAATAGACCCTCTTATAAAAATGAATTACTTAGCCACAAGCAAAGGCACATTGGCATTACGGAAAATTGTGGTGGTAATGCTACCCAAAAAGAATTGATGGATTTTACTGTGGCTGAAAGCCCCCAGCACAATCAACTGAATCTTATGCTCTGCCTGATATTCAAGAATATTTTGTGCCACATCTCCATAACGGTAGACAGGTACAACCTCTATACCAGCATCCTTTAAATACTTTTCAGGTTCGGTCAGCATTTCAGGATGATCACCAACATAAAGTAAGTGACATTGCAGTGTTTTCAATAAATCACTTTGGGCAATGCGTTGCAGCATTTTTTGACAGGTCGGTGAATATTCATAGGCAAAGATAAAACGTCTTGGTGCTTCAAAATGCTCGCCTACCGTAATCACTGTACAGTTTGCACCACGAATAAAGTTTTCTACGTTACTGCCAATCGGCTTATTCTTCTCGACCGCCCGTTCACCCACACGCCCAATAATGACAACATCATTCTCTTTTAAAATATTAAAGCTCTGTTCAAGAAAATCGCCTTTTTCCTGAATCTTGGTACTGGTTAAACCATATTGTTTTTCAATCAGTTCAGAAATATGTTTTAGTAAGTTATTACTGTAGTCGAGTGCGAGTTCACTTTGCTTTTGCTCAAGTTCGGCCAGCTCCTTAAGCAGCATGGCATTACTTTCAAAACCAATGACACCGCTGATTTCACCTAAATGATAGCTTGCTGGATAATAGTCCAGGATTTGCAACAGTACTAATTCTCTTTGCGTTTGCTTCGCCACCCATGCGGCTGCTTCAGCGACCGCCTCGATACAAGGTGAAGAATCAATACATGCAATGACACGGTTCATGTTCGCCTCTCTTTAGGTTTAACACCTTAGGTCTTGTACTTGTTTTTAACTTAACACAGATAAAACCAGGATAGGTTAAATTTATGTATCGAATCTTCTGAACTTTTTCATGCTATTTTCTTATTTTCGATATCGAATCAAGCGAGCTGGATTACCTGCAACAATGGCATGCTTGTCAATATCTTTGGTCACCATACTGTTCATTCCAATGACGGCATGATCACCGATTGTCACACCATCTTTAATCCCCACATGCGCCCCCAGCCAAACATCCTGTCCAATCTCAATGCCTTTTGAAGTCACTGCCTGTTGGTAAATCGGACGTTCTAAATCCATACCATGATCGAAAGCATATAAATGGCTATAGGCTGCGATACGCACCTGATCATGCAGCTTAATGCCTGCACGTCCACCATCTAAAATACAGTGGTGGTTAATTGCTACCTCATTGCCAATCTGCAACGGTCCATGCAAAGTACAATCCGCCGCAATAAAGGTGTTGTCACCAATGCTAATCTTGCGACCACGCTCTGCAAAAATATGCGCTAAAGGAGAAATAAAACAGTTCTTTCCAATCTCAACCGTTTCCATTTCCATCAGGTAGGCTTGATATTCCGCCTGCCATTGTTCCGCCCATTCCCGATGTTTGGGTTTCAATGACCAATATAGCCAGGGCATATAATTTAAACGATGTTTATGCTGCTCCCGATACTTCAATAATGGATCAGTCATCTACAGGTTCCTCAACAATCTTAACCTGCTCACGTCCTCTCGTCAGGTCCTGAAGTTTATGCCTGAGTGGTTCAATTTGCTGAACTTGTACACGCGCCTCAATCATCACCCCATTTTCAGTATAGCTTTCCTGATATTCAATCTGTTGCTGCATCAACTCATACTGGATAATCGCCCATTCATTAAACAGGCAGGCAAACTGTATTGCTTTTTTCTCAATTAGCTCAATTTTCTCAGCCAATAGCAAACATTGTCCAGCACAGCCACCATAAGCCCGTACCAGTCCACCTGTGCCCAGCTTGATTCCGCCATACCAACGGTTAACCATGACAATCACATTGGTTAAATCATTGCCCTCTATGGTTGCCAGAATAGGACGTCCCGCTGTTCCAGAGGGTTCACCATCATCATTAAAGCGTACATGGTGCCCTATCTTCCACGCCCAGCATTGATGAGTGGTTGATGTATCTTTAGTCTGCCCTAAAAAGGCCTTGACCTGTTGTTCATTTTCAACAACCGCAGCAATCGCCTGAAAACGACTTTTTTTAATTTCTTCTTCAAAAGTAACCGTATGGGCAATGGTGAATGGCATAAAAATCTAGAAAAAAGTAAAAAAGAAATTATATCAATTTTTGTAGATGAGAGAGGTATCTCCAATTCGGAAAAGAATACATGTTTACTTTTTAATGATAACTTATAAAAAAGAACCCGCAGGTTCTTTAGGATATAAAAAACTGTTCAAATTTAAGCCACAAAATCGTCACCCAAATACACTTTACGCACCTGCTCATTATCCAGAATTTCCTGAGGCGTGCCTTCAGCAATCACCGATCCTTCACTCACGATATAAGCCTTTTCACAAATGGCCAAAGTCTCACGCACATTATGATCGGTAATCAACACCCCAATACCACGTTCTTTTAGGGTTTGGATAATATCCTTAATATCACCCACGGAAATCGGGTCAACCCCTGCAAATGGTTCATCCAGCAGCATAAACTTCGGATCGGCAGCCAATGCACGTGCAATTTCAGCCCGACGGCGTTCACCACCAGATACACTCATACCCAATGAATCCTTAATATGATTGATCTTAAAATCATTCAAAAGCTCAGTCAGCCGTTGCTGGCGCTGCTGCTTATTCAGGCCCTTACGTGTCTCCAAAATTGCCATAATATTTTCAGCAATGGTCAGCTTTCTAAAGATAGACGCTTCCTGAGGTAAATAGCCAATTCCCTTACGCGCCCGCTCATGCATAGCCAGATCGGACAGGTCAAGGTCATCGAGGTGAATCTCGCCCTTGTCCATACGCACCAGACCAACAACCATATAGAAGCTGGTGGTTTTTCCCGCACCATTCGGCCCAAGCAGTCCGACAATCTGACCACTTTGCATGGTAAAAGAAACATCTTTCACAACCCAGCGCTTGCTATAATTTTTCGCCAAATGCTTAATGCACAATGTCTGTGGTTGCTGACCTGACTGTTCCATTAATCACGTGCCCCTGGAAAGCTTTTTGAACTTGATGGTGGAATGATAATCTGAATACGATTAGATGATGAACCCTGCGCCTCAACATCGCCCTTGTTCATACTGTATTTCAACCTGTTGCCGCGAATACTGGAACCATCCTGATAGAGATAGGCATTGCCAGTCAACGTGATAATCCCTGTGTCTGCGTTGTAGACAATATTCTGCGCCTCACCGCGTGCCAACCCCTTGTTGGCTTCTATTTGCTGCTGGAACTTGGCAGGTTTGCCTTTGGCGGTAATGGTCTGAATCTCGTTTTTACTGTTCAGTGTGGCAACCAGTGAGTCCGCCTGAAGCTTCATGGTGCCCTGTTCGATCACCACATTGCCCGTATAAGTGGTAATACCCGTTTTACTATTATAAGTCGCGTTTTCAGCCGCCAGAGAAAGTTGTTGGTTACGGTCTGACGGTAAAGCAAAACCTGAGGCAGAAGAGAGTGCAACCACCGCAACACAAGCCACCTGTTTCAGGAAAGATGAACGATACTGGGTATTAAGGTTTTGGCGCATACTTTCCTCGAACTTTGAAAAATTCATATTGACCCTGATTGAGGTCTGCTTTTAGTCCCTGACTCACAAACTCAGCCGTTGGTGACTGCACAATGACCTGATGCTGCGTTTCCAGTTGTCTGGTTTTCGGATAGCCTGTGAGTTCATCCGTATGAAACTCCATTTTACCCTGTTCAGATAATTGTGTCGCAACCACGTCTCCAGTCAGGACTACTTTGCTATTGTCATCGTAACCATTTGCCTGTTTGGCAAAAAAGGTCGCATCAGGCTTGCCCTGTTTGTACATCACCGCATTGAGCTGATCAAGCTGTGATGTTTTCTGTTGCATATCCTGTTGCAACTGCTTGATTTCGGCACGAATATATAAATTCCCCTGCTCATCTGTTTGTGTAAGATGAACGCCCTGTGCTGAATATGTCATATTTTTAGCTGAATCAACTTCCAGCTTTTTTGCCTTGCCGCTGTAATAGTAATAGCCGCCACTGAGCGCAGCAACAATTACAGCAACAACATATAAAACCTTGGTATCCATAAACAGGGTGCCCTAACCTTGAGGGAGTTTAATACTGATATTAATGTGGTACAGCCAGGTATTTTGCAAGTAGCTCTTGGTAAACACCTTTTGCCATCAGCAACATATCACAGGCCTCACGTACTGCCCCACGTCCACCCATCGCCTGGGTGACCAGATTTGCACGGCGACGCACTTCCTCATGGCCATTGGGCACGGTAATGCTCATACCTGCAATTGCAAACGCAGACAGGTCAGGCCAGTCATCGCCCATATAGACACAGTCCTCAGGCAGAATATTGAGCTGTGCACAGGCTTCACGCAATGCCACACCCTTATCCTCACGTCCCTGAAACACCAGATCCACACCCAAGTCAGACATGCGCTTTTCAACAATCTGGCTTTTACGTCCAGTGATAATAATCACTTTCATGCCTGCCTGCTGCACCAGCTTCATGCCCAGGCCATCACGGATATCGAATGACTTGATTTCATCACCAGAGTTGGTCAAAGTCACAAAACCATCACTTAGAATGCCATCCACATCCAGCACCAATGCCTGTAAATGACGCGCTTGCTCTAAAAGTGCATACGATGCCATGGCTTAATTCACTCCTGCTTCAATCAGATCGTGCATAGTGATTACACCAATCACCTTGTTGGCATTATCTACGACCACAAATTGATTGACTTTTTTGTCATGCATTTTTTCTAAGGCTTTCACCGCATGAGTATCCTGAGAAATCGTTAGAGGATTTTTAATCATAACTTCGGATACAGCTAAACTCACATCAAAACCTTGTTGCTGATCAATCATACGACGTAAATCACCATCCGTGAAAACACCTAACAAGGTATCATTTTCATCAACAATTGTAGTTAACCCAAGCCTTTTACCAGAAATCTCATATAACACTTTGTTCATTGGGGTGTCTGGGCTCACTTTAGGTAACTCTGCACCAGTATGCATCAAATGTTTAACATAAAGGAGTAAACGTTTACCTAACGCCCCTGCTGGATGGGAACGTGCAAAATCATCTACGGTAAAGCCTCGTGCTTCCAGCAAAGCAACCGCTAGAGCATCACCTAGAACCAGTGTTGCGGTAGTACTTGATGTAGGCGCCAATCCCAGTGGGCATGCTTCATCTGCCGCACCCAGCGTCAGGGCAATATCAGCATTCTGTGGCATTGGTCCCTTGTCATCACGGCTAATGGTGATTAAAGGTACTTCCAAGTGTTTAATCAGTGGCATCAGCATCATAATTTCATCACTCTTGCCCGAGTTTGAAATTGCAATCAGTACATCACCGCGCACCAGCATGCCCAGATCACCATGCCCTGCCTCACCAGGATGCATAAAGAATGAGGGTGTACCTGTGGAGGCAAAGGTTGCCGCCATTTTGCGACCAATATGACCAGATTTACCCATTCCTGTAACAACCACACGCCCCTTGCATTGCAAAATGACTTCACAGGCGCGGTCAAAGCGTTCATCAATTTGTGTTGCAAGCACTTCTATCGCTTGTTGTTCAATGCGCAAAGTTTCCAATGCGCTTTTTTGGAAATTTATCGTTTGTGACATGCAGGTTTGACTCAAAATAATATGCGATCTACTGGAGGTAGATGATTGTAATCAAAAGAATGATCGAGATTCTAGCATAACTAGAAGTTATGCACGTTTCTAAAATGTGTAAGATTTTTGGGAAAATGGAGAAAAATAAAGATCAATGAACCGCAAACTCCAGATGCTGATCGCTACACACTACAACCCATGTTTCAAGAACAGGGATAACACCCCATCCCAAACAACATAATCATTAAAATTGATCTGGTCCATTATTTTTTGCCCGACAACTTTATGAAATACAATGCATACGTTATGATGAATAACGATTTTTGTAGAGTGTTTGAAAACCCTTATGCAACCTTTTGTTCTATATAATTCTGAGCAACGTAAAAAAGTTGAATTTGTACCACGCAAAGAGGGACAAATCGATATGTATGTCTGTGGTATGACGGTTTACGATTATTGTCATATTGGACACGCTCGGGTTATGGTTGCATTTGACTACATCATCCGCTTTTTGCGTAGTCAGGGCTGGAAAGTTCGCTATATACGCAATATCACTGATATTGATGACAAGATCATTGCCCGTGCCAATGAAAATGGTGAAACCATCCAGCAACTCACTGCACGCTTTATTAATGCAATGAATGAGGATGCAGCCAACCTTGGCTGTGTGCTACCCGATGAAGCACCCAAAGCGACCGAATATATTGACCAGATGCAAAGCATGATTGCTACGTTGGTGGATAATGGCACAGCCTACCCTGCTGCCAACGGTGATGTTTATTTTGAAGTGACCAAGTTTGACAAATACGGTCGCTTATCGGGCCGTAAGCTTGAGGATATGCAGGCGGGTGCATCTGAACGTGTCGATGTCGAAGTTGAAAAGAAACATCCTTTTGATTTTGTCCTTTGGAAACACGCCAAGGAAAATGAACCTGCATGGGCTTCACCTTGGGGCAATGGCCGTCCAGGCTGGCATATTGAATGTTCTGCGATGTCAACCTGCTGCCTGGGCAATCATTTTGACATTCATGGTGGTGGTTCAGACTTGATGTTCCCACACCATGAAAATGAAATTGCCCAAAGTGAGGCCTCAACGGGCGAACAGTATGTGAATTACTGGATGCATGTGGGTTTCATCAATGTCGATGGTGAGAAAATGTCGAAGTCCTTAGGCAACTTCTTTACCATTCGTGATGTAATGGAAAAATTCCATCCAGAAGTGATCCGTTACTTTATTGTGTCATCACACTACCGTAGTCCAGTCAACTTCTCTGACTTTGCCTTGAAAGAGGCGAAAACAGCACTCAGCCGTTTTTATCATTCATTTAAAGCCTACCAGCAAATGTATGGGCAAAAAACAGTTGAGACTTTAGAGCAAGGTTTTGTTGAACGTTTTAATGCCGCAATGCGGGATGACTTTAATACTGCGGAAACAATGGCAGTTTTATTTGAGCTAAATAAAGAGTTAAACCGTGCTGTTAAGGAAGAAACTGCTGAACAGGCAACTGTCCTCTACTCAACCTTACGCTATTTAACCAATATTCTTGGCTTGGTTCAGCATGATGTAGATGAGTTTTTAAAATCGGATATTGGTCAGGAAGCACTCTCCCTTTCTGACACAGAAATTGAAAACTTTATCCAGCAACGTGTTGATGCTAAAAAAGCCAAAGACTTTGCTCAGGCAGATGCCATTCGACAGTCTTTATTGGATCAGGGTGTTGTGCTTGAGGATACCCGTCAGGGAACTATTTGGCGACGTGCTGATTAAATCAACACTTAGCAACATAGAGAGTTGACAGTTTGATTAAACTCTCTATAATGCGACCTATTGCGGGAATAGCTCAGTTGGTAGAGCATAACCTTGCCAAGGTTGGGGTCGCGAGTTCGAGTCTCGTTTCCCGCTCCAAAATTCAAAAAAGCCTTAATCGAAAGATTAGGGCTTTTTTTATATTATTTAATAACTTTATCTATGCTAAACTTCTTGCGTTAGTCAAATTTTAAGCAGCTGAAAGCTATATTTGATGAGGTTTTAGCCAATTCAAAAATTAGATAAAACTATACTTTCGCAAGAGGTCTATTTACTATAGCCCCAAAATAAATAAAGCTAAATACCGAATCAAGCATTTAACTTCGTAAGCTATAATTTACGATGAGTATTTTAATACGTCTAAAAGGTTTTCTTCTACCATCACACTTCAACTATATTCTTATGCTTTCTGTACAAGGCTATCTAAATGCAATATTATAACATTACATTAAATAAATAGGTTTTAAAATGAAAGTTTGTTCATCCCTCAAAAGTGCGAAACAACGTTGTAGCGACTGCCAAATTGTTAATCGTCATGGAAAACAGTACGTGATCTGTAAATCCAATCCTCGCTTTAAGGCAAGACAAGGCTAGTCCTTGCTTTATTTACCAAAAGTTAAATAACCCTTACATTCCCCTACTACACTTTCTTCATAAAATTTCATAATTTGGATAACAACATTTTCATAAGGCTGTATCAGGTATGCAGAAGTCAATTATTGCCATTTCTCTTGCATCTATTTTTCTAGTGGCATGTAACAAAGCAGAAAAACCAAAAACTGAAGAACATACCCCTCCTGCAACAACAGAAGCTACTTCTGAAACTGTAATAGATAGTGAACATACAGCAGAAAACTCACTGGACTGGGATGGCACATATAAAGGTGTGCTCCCTTGTGCTGACTGTGAGGGTATTGAAACCAAGCTTGAGCTAAATCAGGATAAAACTTACGAGCTTAAAGAAACCTACCTTGGCAAAGGTGATGGCAAGGCATTTGAAACGAAAGGTAGCTTCCAGTTTGACAGTAACAATCGCTCTGTTATTGAGTTAGACAAGGCGGGTGATAGCCGTAAATATTTTGTTGCTGAGGGTTATCTTAAAGCCCTAGACCTTGAGGGCAATGAAATTACAGGTGCCTTGGCAGACAAATATCAACTAAAAAAAGACGTTGAATAATATCCAGCGAGCTTCTAAAAACAATTATCTCACCAATAAAAAACCCTGCTTACGCAGGGTTTTTTTTAAATCAATTCAAAGCTTAGTGAGCAGCGAACTGGTTCATTGTGTTTTTAGCATCATCGTGCGCTTTAAGAGCGTTATCACCAGAGAAGATTTCTTTGTGATCATCACCGATGTCAGAACCCGCCATTGCCTGGTGTTTAACACAAGCAATACCTTGACGGATTTCTTTACGTTGTACGCCAGCAACATAAGCCAACATACCTTCAGAACCGAAGTAACCTTGTGCAAGCTCATGTGTAGAAAGAGCAGCTGTGTGGTAAGTCGGAAGTGTGATCAAGTGATGGAACACACCTGCTTCACGAGAGGCATCTGCCTGGAATGTACGGATCTTAGCATCAGCATCAGCAGCTAATTCAGTCTCATCGTACTCAGCGCTCATTAATTTAGCACGGTCGTAAGCAGAAACGTCTTTACCTTCAGCAACCCAACGGTCGTAAGCTTGTTGACGGAAGTTTAACGTCCAGTTGAATGATGGGCTGTTGTTATAAACAAGCTTAGCATTTGGAACTGTTTCACGTACACGGTTAACCATGTGCGCGATTTCTTCAACGTTTGGAGTCGCAGTTTCGATCCAAAGAAGGTCAGCACCGTTTTGTAAGCTAGTTACACAGTCAAGTACAACGCGGTCAATTTGAGTGCCTTCGCGGAACTGGTACAAGCCAGAAGCTAAACGCTTAGGACGATGTAATTTACCATCACGCTTGATTAGGATTTCGTCTTCTTTCGCTTCAGAGATGTCAATTTCTTGAGTGTCTAAGTAGCTGATGTATTGAGAAGCGATGTCGCCTGGCTCTTTAACCACTGGGATTTTTTGAGTCAAGTCAGCGCCTTCAGAGTCAGTACGCGCAACGATGATACCGTCATCAAGACCCATTTCCAAGAATGCATAACGTAATGCATGGATTTTAGCGATGAAGTCTTCGTGCGGAACAGTTACTTTACCAGCTTGGTGACCACATTGTTTCGCATCAGATACTTGGTTTTCGATTTGAAGCGCACAAGCACCAGCTTCGATCATTTTCTTAGCAAGTAAGTAAGTCGCTTCTTCGTTACCGAAACCAGCGTCGATGTCAGCAATAATTGGCACAACGTGAGTTTGGAAACCATCGATTTGAGCAGTGATTTCAGCAGCTTTAGCAGTGTCACCAGCTTCTTGCGCTTTTTTCAATGCACGGAACAAATCGTTTAATTCTTTCGCGTCAGCTTGACGTAAGAAAGTATAGATTTCTTCGATCAAAGCAGGTACTGAAGTTTTTTCGTGCATAGATTGGTCAGGAAGTGGACCAAATTCTGAACGAAGAGCAGCAACCATCCAACCAGAAAGGTAGATGTAACGCTTAGAAGTTGTACCGAAGTATTTTTTGTTCGCAATCATTTTTTGTTGCGCGATAAAACCGTGCCAGCAACCTAATGATTGAGTGTATTTGCTAGAGTCAGCGTCGTATTCAGCCATATCTTTACGCATGATAGCAGCTGTGTATTTAGCGATATCTAAACCAGTTTTGAATTGGTTTTGCATTTGCATACGTGCAGCATCTTCTGGGCTAATATCGCGCCAAGTGTCGCCGAATTTTGCTTTTAATTCGCGGATTGCATCAATCGCTGTTAAATATGTAGACATGATATATTCCTTTAGAGGGATTGGCATCGAATGGACGCTGAAAATCATGCTTTTTTATAGGCGAGATTTCAAGCACTTCTTCAATATTTTGCACAGCTTAGTCTGTGGCAATCATTTTATCCAATATTATTGGGTAATTTTCGGTATTTTCTTATGAAATATAGCAATAAAAGTCATTTTATTTAGATTAAAAACCAATTTAAACCATTGTTATTCATAATTTTTTAATAATTAAATTTTTTATGAAATTCTCTTTTTTCTTTTATTTGACTTATTTAAATACAATTTTAGGACTTACCATACTCTCCAAAACTGACATTTTTTGCCATTTGTAGCACAGTCAGATAAATTTATCCCCATATGAAAGTGAAATTTTCTCATGGGAAAGTGACTTCCTGATTGGACTGATAGCCAAGGCTTATTGTAGGATTAAGTTACACAAACAGCTTTAAATATGGCATAATTCAACATAATTTAACGATTTTATTTTCGGTATTTTTTTTATGAATCTGGAGCGGGTTGATCTCAATTTATTAATTTATCTTGATGTACTTCTTCGTGAAAAAAATGTCACACGCGCAGCAGAGCAATTAGGTGTTACCCAACCTGCAATGAGTAATATTTTACGCCGTTTGCGTAACTTATTTAATGATCCTCTCCTCATACGATCTTCCGAAGGGATGACACCGACTGAACGGGCACTGGAACTGCAACCCCGTATTCGTGACGCACTGTCAGACCTGTCCATGATTCTGGAACCTCGTACCGAGTTCAGACCCTATACCAGCAATCGCGTGTTCCGCATCATGACCTCCGATTATGCTGAAGCCACTTTGGTTCCCCGCCTTGTAAAAGCCTTGCGTTCTGAAGCGCCAAATGTTGTTTTGGACTTCCTGACTCCAAGTGACGTGTCCTACCGCGATATGGAACAAGGTAAGGTTGATCTGGCAATTAACCGTTTTAATGAAATTCCACAAAGCTTTCATCAGGTATTGGTTTGGCGTGACAGCTTTAGCTGTATTTTAAATGACAAGCACCCTGCCGTAACCCATCTTAATTTAAAAAGTTATTTAGACGCCCAGCATATCTGGGTATCCAAGACAGGTATGGGTGTTGGCTTTGGTGTCAACCCAGACAAACAGGCTGGTTTAGGCTGGATTGATCAGGCTTTGGAACGGATTGGTCAACGCCGTAAAATTTCGGTATTTACCCGTCATTATCAAATGCCTGCTCTTCTGGCACAGAATGTTGATTTAATTGCCACACTTCCAACCCGTATGGCACGTCTACAGGCACAGAATCCAAAACTGATTATAAAGGATCCTCCATTTTATATTCCTGAATTTGAATTAAAGATGGCCTGGTGTCCTTTATTGCATCATCATCCAGCGCATCGCTGGTTAAGGCAGTTAATCCTGTTTGTAGCACGGCAAATGATTGAAGAAGAAAATCGTGAATTTCTTTTAAATAATACGCAGTTTTCACGATATTAACATCTTGTTTTATTATAATGGTTAGCTTTCTGCGAGTATGCTTGTTGAACGCTATTGTTACACTGAGGTAATGTTCTAATTACCTCACAACTTTTTTGTGTTAAAACATATTCACAATAATGATAAACCACAGGTGATGTGTGAGTCTCTTCCAAAATATTATTGTCATTATTCTGCTTATTTCTGCGGCGGGTTTTCTATCACTTACTGAAATTGCGCTTGCAGGTGCGCGAAAGGTTAAACTAAAGATTTTAGCGGAATCAGGTGAAATCCGTGCACAGAAAGTTCTGGACTTGCAGGAACAGTCTGCCGACTTCTTTGCCGCCTCACAAATTGGTTTAAATGCGATTGCCATTTTAGGTGGTATTTTAGGTGAAGGGGCGTTTCGCCCCTATTTTGTGGAGTTTGTTGCACGGTTCTATACAGGACCCTGGCTGGAAACGATTGGTTTCGCCCTCTCCTTTACCTTGGTCACTTCGCTGTTTATCCTGTTTGCCGACCTAATGCCAAAACGTCTGGCGATGAATGCACCCGAAAAGATTTCGATTAGGGTGATTGAGCCAATTCAGATTTTCATCAAAATCTGTAAACCTCTGGCTTGGGGAATCAATGCGATTGCCAACCTGTTGTTCCGCCTATTTAAGGTAAATACCATACGTGATGACAATATCACCTTTGATGATATTTCAGCAGTTATGGATGCAGGTGCGCAGGCAGGCGTTCTACAAAAACAGGAACACCATTTTATTGAGAATGTGTTTGAGCTTGAGGAACGCACAGTTCCATCCAGTATGACCACACGTGAAAATGTGGTGTATTTTACCCTGAAAGAAAATGAAAACAGTATTCGGCAAAAACTGGCGGAATATCCTTATTCAAAATTCCTTGTCTGTAATGAACACATTGATCAGGTGATTGGCTATGTGGATGCCAAAGATATTCTGGTTCGGATTCTAAACAACCAGTCATTGCTTCAACTGAATGAATCAACCATCCGTACCGTCCTGATTATTCCTGACACCCTCACCCTGTCTGAACTGCTGGACCGTTTTCGTTCAACCAAAGAAAAATTTGCAGTCGTCATCAATGAATATGCGTTGGTGGTGGGTGTAATTACCCTCAGTGACATCATGATTACTGTGATGGGTGACTGGGTGACACCAATGGAAGAGGAACAGCAGATCATCAAACGGGACAACCATTCATGGTTTATTGATGGCAGCACGCCAATAGAAGATGTGAAACATGCGCTGGCGATTGAAGAGTTTCCAGAAAATGAAAACTACGAAACCATTGCGGGTTTTATCATGTATCGCTTGCGCAAGATTCCGCGTCCAGCCGATGCTGTAGAATATGCGGGTTTTAAGTTTGAAGTAGTCGATATTGATCATTATAAAATCGACCAACTGCTTGTGACTCAAATCATGCCGAATTTAGAAACAGAGTCACCCACACAGGAAAATTAATCCTAATAAACAGAAAGCCCATTTAGATGGGCTTTTTTCACTTTGCAATAAATCCAAATAACAAAGCGATAATGGTAAAAAACAATACAAAGAATGTGATTCCACCACTATATTTTAATTTCCACCATACAGTGAAATTAATTCATCGAGCATTGCCTGATAATGAATGGAAATATCTTCCGCCAGAACCTTGTAGGCATTGTCAAACTGAACCATCGGCCAGCCCTCTTTCCAGAATGGAAAAATATTGTGCAAATCATGGGTGACAATCGCGTCTTCACGACCAATTGCCTGTGCGACCTGAGCTAAAACTTGAGCTGTTTCAGCTCCATCAATCGCAAGATAATCAATCCCACGCGCTTTTAAAATACGGATACGGTCTTTTTTATAACGAATTTTTTTAGCTTGTCCAGAATTTAAACCTAATGCAAGTGTTACTGCTTCTACAAATTTATCTTCAAAACTTGTATTCAGTGCAACCAAAGCTTGCTTGTGTGCTTCTTGACGCCCAGCCTTCCCCCCATTACGGATGATTTCGTTCGCTTCTGCATCAAGCTTATCTTTTTTCATAGACTGTAAAATGTCTAAAATTTCGATATCGCTTAAAGATTCAGCAGATTGCTCAATCATGGGAGTCCTTATATACAAACTTAAAGAAGTATTGTCTCATAAAAGCCATAGCAAAACAGAATAAAAATTAAAAATGGATATTCATCCTTAGTATTTATCTGCTGGGAAAATTTTGGTACTTCCCTTACATTAAGAATGCAATTTGCAAAATTAGTTTTACCCTGATAATATTATTTTACCCGTATAAAATTATCCCAAAGAAATGAACATTCAAATGACCTATACCGCTTTTCTGGATGAGCAATGTTTGGTAAACGGCACCCTAGTAGATGTTGCAACAGCCATTCAACAACATGCAAACCAGTCCAATGCCACCTTGTTGATTTTTAATGATCAAACGGGTAAACAAATTGACCTTGATATTTCAGGTTCGAAGCAGGACATTCAACAACGTTATGCTGAACCTGAAATGGTCAAGAAAGTTGGAAGACCTAAACTGGGCGTGATCTCACGCGAAATTACCTTACAACAGAAGCATTGGGATTGGCTTGATCAGCAAAGCTCAAGCGCATCGGCCGTGATCCGCAAGCTGATCGACAATGAACTGAATAATCCGAACTCAGAAAGCAACAAGCTGTTGGCAAAGCAGGCTACAGATCGTTTTATGTCAGCTATGTTGGGCAATATGCCAAATTATGAGGAAGCAACCCGTGCCTTATATCAAGGCAATAAAGAGATATTTTTAGATTTAATTCGGGATTATCCAAAAGACATTTATCAACATATCTTGAAATTGTCAAACTTTGCTTTTTAGCTTGATACTTTTTGAATTATCGTTATTCTTGAACAACTTCTATTTTTATAGGTTTATATTTATCTCCATCAACGATAGAATGGGTATTAGGTTCTAAGGTAAAGCCCTTTATTTTAAGAGCATGAGCATTAAAACTTAATGTATGTAACAATAACGCAAACCATAATAGAGTAAAGAACATCCCAACAATAATTGGTATTCTACTGACAGAAAATTTCTTTAGAATCAAATAATTTGAGAAAATATCAAATACATTCACTGTATCTTTTTTGATATAATCAAAGTCTTTCTCATTTAATGTCACACGCCCTATAACAGATTCCTGTATGCTTATTTTTTCCTTTGAATCATCTTCTAAAAATTCAAATAAATGATGAAACAGGTATTTTCCATTTCTGATCTTATCAATCTCATTTTCCAAATTTTCTATCTTATTTTGATACATTTCACCCAATACATTTAGATAATTAATTTTGTTTTCCAGCTTGGCGATTAATTCATTCTTATAAATTCCCACTCTGTACACGACAAATTTCATAGGATCCTTGTCCTATCAGGCTTTTTCTTTCTTAAAATTGCTAGCACTTTCTTAAATTCTTCTTTTTTTCCAAAACCAATCAAACGTAGAATAGCCATTTGAACATAGTCCAAACCGTAGCGAAATAAACTTACTGAAAGTCGTCCATGCTTCTTTATTTTTATCGCTTTTTTTCGATCATGTTGCCATTCACCTGTTAAATAGCACCAACAGAAACCGATAGCTAGCACTGCTATCAATTTCTTGACTCGTCTAGGGTCTGTTAAACGAGTATTTTCAAGATTGAATCCACGTCCTTTGAGACAACTAAATAACGTTTCGATTTCCCAGCGTAATGCATAATCACGAATAGCAGAAGCATTAAACATAGGAGAAACAACAAGTAAAAGTTCTCCATCTTCTAATCGTAGCGCACTAATATACAGTTTCACTCGACCAACCCAAATACGTCGTTTACGACATTCAGTTTGACCAACTTGAAGATGACGAAATAAATCACTAATTTTATGATTCTTGGCTAAGTGATTGGTCACAATGAAGTTTTTTTAACACGTATACAAAAGTTAATGTCATTTTCAATTAACCATGTAAACCATTTCTCACCGATAAATTCTCTGTCTGCGAACACATTCACAATACGGTCTTTACCAAAAATGGAGATAAAGCGTTGAATCAAAGCAATACGCTCTTTTGTATCTGAATTTCCCCGTTTATTGAGCAATGTCCAAACTATAGGTATGGCTATTCCACGATAGACGATGGCTAACATCAAGATATTGATATCTCGTTTCCCCCATTTCCAGTTGGTTCTATCCAAAGTTAATTGGACTTTATCGAATAAAAATATATTGAAAATTAACTGAGAAATTTGACGATAATCGAAATACTGACCTGCAAAGAAGCGTTGTATACGTCGATAAAATGATTGTGGTAAGCACTTGATGGGTAAGGCTTTAGATGCAGAAGAAAGATTACATGTCTGTTTTACAATTAATGCAATCATAATCAGTGTAAAACATTTTACATGTGACTTGTTCCACTTTAGATATTTGTTTAAGATGAGATGTAACTCATTGAAATGTGTCATCATATTCGTCGTCAGAAAACAAGTATTATGCCATTATTTCAATGAGTTATCTTTTTTTGTCGTGTACAAAGAAATTCCCATATAACTATCAAATTTTTCTCTTAGTTTTTTCTCTGAATTAGAGGTTTTAAGCTCCCAGTACTCTTGCCAATATTTTGCTCCTGCTGCAATGTTCGTTTGATATATTGAAAAAATAATACAAAATAGACAAACAATAAATTCTACAAAGGGTTTACTTGCTGAAGCCGTTAATACTCCAGATAACATAACACCCTGAAAGATAATAAAATAATTATTCCTATTTTGTAATTGCGTGATTTCAAAATCACGTGTCGCAATACTTCTTGCATAGACTGCTTTTAATTCTTTAATTTCCTTTTCTAAAATTCTATTAGCAGAAAATTCATCGTCTATATTTTGATTCGGGACTTTCATGATCCATATCAAATACGCCTACCGAACTCGGTAAGCGTATTTTCTCCTTAATTACAAACGCACCAATTCCACTACTTTTCCAGCAGCCTCTTCAACACTATCCGCTGTCACATCAGTATCTGTACCCTCTACAGTTGTCGTGATCACCACCACACCTGTTTCACGTAACAAATTGATTTGCTCAGCAGTCAAATTTGCTTTGGCAATTGCCACCACACCCTGTTGAATCAATAAACTTTCCAAAGTCTGAGCCTGTTCAATCAATTGCGCTGAAACACCAATCACCGCAGGTTTTTGACCCAAACGTGCCGCACGATCTTCCGCAGTGACGGGATTGCTATGCGCCGTCCATTCAACTGCCGCTTCAACCATTCCTGCACCAACAGTAACGTTGCTTAAACGGTCAATAAAGATAAATGAACCTGTATAACGGCTGTCCTGATATTGATCAAACACCACTGGCGCATCAAATTCAATCACTACATCTGCAATCGCGTTCAGTTCAAGCTCTTCAACCTGAGTATGTTCAAGTGTATTGACATTCACACGGAAGTTAATTTCAGTCACTTTGGCAGGAACAGTCTGTGTACCAATCTTCACATTGTACAGTTTGCCTTTGACCAAAGGATGCTCAGTCATCCACACCACTGATGCGCGTACAGAACGTGAAATCAAGGGTTGTTCGCCAGCACGGACTAAAACGTTACCACGGGAAATATCAATTTCATCATTCAGCGTTAAGGTCACCGCCTGACCTGCGATGGCTTGCTCAATGTTGCCATCAAAGGTCACAATCTCTTTGACCGTTGATTTTTTACCTGATGGCAATGCAACAATCTCATCACCCACATTGATTTCGCCCAGCGCAATCGTTCCTGCAAAGCCACGGAAATCAAGGTTTGGACGGTTTACATACTGAACAGGGAAACGGAATTCTTTTTTATTTGAATCACGTTTAATTTCCACTGACTCAAGGATGTTCATCAAGGTTTGACCCTTGTACCACGGCGTGCTTGCTGATGGATTCACCACATTATCACCATTCAATGCCGAGATTGGCACGAATACAATATTTTCAGGGCGGCGATTACCTAACTGGCTGACAAAGGCATCATATTCAACCTGAATTTCGTTGAAACGTGCTTCAGAGAACTCAACCAAGTCCATTTTGTTGATCGCGACCACGATATTTTTAATACCAAGTAAACTTGCAATAAAAGTATGACGGCGAGTTTGGGTTTGCACACCATAACGTGCATCAATCAAAATGATGGCAAGATCAGCCGTTGAAGCACCTGTTGCCATGTTACGCGTATATTGTTCATGCCCTGGGGTGTCCGCAATGATGAACTTACGCTTTTCAGTAGAGAAGTAACGATAAGCCACATCAATGGTAATGCCCTGCTCACGTTCTGCCTGCAAACCATCGACAAGCAAGGCAAGGTCTGGTGCATCGCCTGTGGTACCCACTTTCTTACTGTCACGGGTCACTGCCTGCAATTGATCTTCATAAATCAATTTTGAATCGTAAAGCAAACGCCCAATTAAGGTACTTTTACCATCATCGACATTACCGCAAGTCAGGAAACGCAACAGGTCTTTTTGTTCATGCTGTTTTAAATATGCCAAGATATCCTGGCTAATCAAATCTGATTGGTGAGACATCGCTCAAACTCCACAATATTTTGAAATCGAATTTGCCAAGTAACTTAGAAATAGCCTTCCTGCTTTTTCTTTTCCATCGAGCCAGCCTCATCATGGTCAATCATACGACCCTGACGCTCTGAACTGGTGGCTAAAAGCATTTCCTGGATAATTTCTGGCAAGGTATCCGCTTCAGACTCAACCGCACCCGTTAATGGATAGCAGCCCAGCGTACGGAAACGTACCGATTTCATTTGTGGAACTTCGCCCTCTTTTAAACGCATACGTTCATCATCCACCATGATCAACGTGCCACTGCGCTCAACCACTGGACGAACCGCAGAGAAATAAAGAGGAACGATTTGAATATTTTCCAGATAGATATATTGCCAAATATCCAACTCAGTCCAGTTGGACAACGGGAATACACGAATACTTTCGCCTTTGTTCACTTTACCATTGTAAAGATTCCAAAGTTCTGGACGCTGGTTTTTCGGGTCCCAGCGGTGCTTGGTGTCACGGAACGAATAAACACGCTCTTTGGCACGTGATTTTTCTTCATCACGACGTGCGCCACCAAAAGCAGCATCAAACTGATATTTGTCCAGTGCCTGTTTTAAACCCTGAGTTTTCATGATGTCGGTATATTTTGAGCTGCCGTGGTCAAATGGGTTAATTCCTGCCTCACGCCCTTCCGCATTTTGATGCACGATCAGGTCAAAACCATGGGTTTTTGCCATGTTGTCACGAAATGCAATCATGTCCTTAAATTTCCAGCCCGTATCTACATGCAGTAGTGGGAATGGAAGCTTAGCTGGATAGAATGCCTTTAATGCCAAGTGCAGCATTACTGCCGAGTCTTTACCAATCGAATAGAGCATGACTGGATTTTCAAATTCAGCAGCCACTTCACGAATAATATGAATACTCTCAGCCTCAAGCTGCTTAAGGTGAGTAAGTCTATTATCAGTCATGAACACATCCCTCCTTATCCATGTTACCCATAAAATCTATAAGTGGTATTAAACCACCACTTGGAAGACCGTGTGGAGGAACGAGTGCCATAACAACTCCAATTTTTCGTGATATTAATATTCTGCCTAGCGGATAAATGATCACGCTAACAAAGGTTATCCATTATAATAATTTAGATTGAGTTCTTTAGCTTGTTTTTTCATATAAATATGCAAAATTATGATATGAAAATTATATTCAGAAATATAGATACAACCTATTTCACATGAATTTAAACAAAAAAGAAGCCCATGCAGGCTTCTTTCTGAGTTGGTTAATTTAGAAACCGAACATATTGCGTTCCAGTGGAATTTCAACTCCTACCGAAACACCACCATCACGGCCATTTAAATCAGAGTCGCTGACCCAGCCATTCACTTTCAGTGGAAGTGTAGGTTTTATATAGTGTGTCCAGGTGAGGTCCAGCCCCTTAATGCTATCTTCTTTTGGAAATGCCGCATTAATGGCTAAATTGGACTGGTTTACTTTGGCATATAAGGCACGCCCACTTAGGCGGTTCATCACATCAAAGCGAATGTCACCACCAACAGAGTACATCTGCCCATCACCACCGATTGCATGTCCTAATGGGAAACCATGCTGATAATAACCATCTTTATATTGGTGATGACTATAAGAAATACCGCTCACCTGACCATTAGTACGTGTATCCGCCCACTCCATATAAAGCTGGTAAGGTAGATTTTTATAGCTTGAAGAAAAATCGGCACCTGCTAAATATAAATATTTTGCAGGTAAACCACCAGCTTCATCTTCACCAACAAATTGAGTATATAAACTGATAGGGAGATTAAATAATGGCTGTAGCAATAAACGACCATCGAAACCAGCAATTTGGTTTGATGCATTGTCGTCACCTACACATCCACTGTCATCACATCCGTTATCTTTACCAATAACAGCATTCCAATATGCCTTAAAACTATTAGGCTGACCTTTCCCAGCAATCTGGATTGCACGTGAAGCACCAAGCTCCAGATAAGGCAAAGGTTGTGCAGTTAAACGTAAACCGATCAGTTTTGTATTTGGTACAGCATTGTAATCGTCCAGTTGTCCTGCAAAGGCCTGATATTGCCAAGGACCAATCCATGATAGCCACTTTGTTTCAAAGGCATTCTGTACCGCACGCTGAGCGCTTATCCCGTAAACAGGACGGCTGGCATCACCACGAATCAGGCTTCCATCATGTCCCGGCCCCCAGTAAGTTGGGATTTGCCCAGCAATTAACCATTGATTCCAGAGTTTGCCCGCAAGATAGGAACCCTCGACATTGGCATCATGTCCATGATCAATCAATGGATCTTTTTCGCCATTGATACGCAACTTGGCATCCCAGTTCTCACCGCCAGCATTAAACTCAGCCGCAACCTGATATTGTGATTTTTGATTATCGCCAAATGTTTGGGGAATTGTTTTTAAGTCAGTACCAGCATATAAACCAACCTTGGCTGGCCCATTATCTGCCTTTAGCGCATGAATGACTGAATTAACCACTTTTTGCTGGGTGTTATTACTGACTTTCGCCTGCGCCAATGCACGTTGAATTTCATCACCACTTAATGGCCAGGTCGAAGTACTGATCTGGATGACACCCTGCTGGTTTAACCAGTTTAAATCGGTACGCAAATTTTCATCATTTAGCACTAAACCTTGAGCAAGGGTAATAGAAGAAAAACAGGAAAATACTGCTATAGACAGTGATTTTTTTAAAAACATGCCAGAAATATTCTCAGATATATTTATACAGGCCATCATCGTTTTTTTATCTGCACTTTTCAATCATTAAACGAAACAATTACATTTTTTAACATCCAAACAAAAAGGCCACTTTTAAAAGCGGCCTTTTCAAGTATTTATAGGATTAAAAAAATTAATCTTTACGACGCATATGTGGGAATAAAATCACGTCACGGATACTCGGCGCATCAGCAAACAGCATAACCAAACGGTCAATACCAATTCCCTCACCTGCGGTAGGAGGCAGACCATATTCAAGTGCTTCCACAAAATCGGCATCATAATGCATGGCTTCATCATCACCCGCGTCTTTTTCAGCCACCTGTGCCTGAAAACGTTCAGCCTGATCAATCGGGTCATTTAGCTCTGAGAAACCATTTGCCAACTCACGACCACCAATAAAGAACTCAAAACGGTCAGTAATGTGTGGATTATCATCATTACGGCGTGCAAGTGGTGATGTTTCCGCTGGATATTCAGTAATGAACGTTGGCTGACGTAGTTTGGTTTCCACTGTTTCTTCAAACACAATAGTCTGCAATTTACCTAAACCAAATCCTGGTTTCACTTGTTCCTTAAGCACTTCCTGCGTGAACTTTGCCAGGAACTCACGATCATTGACATTTTCAGGGGTAAAATCAGGATTATGCTCAAGAATCGCATCAAACATTGAGATTTTCCTGAATGGACCTTTAAAGCTAAATACTTCGCCTTGATATGGCACATCAGTCGTACCCAGAATATCAAGGGCCAGCTTTTCAAGCATATTTTCAGTCAATGCCATCAGGTCTTTATAGTCAGCATAAGCCTGATAGAACTCAATCATGGTGAATTCAGGGTTGTGGCGTGTTGAAACTCCCTCATTACGGAAGTTACGGTTAATTTCAAACACACGCTCGAAACCACCCACCACCAAACGCTTTAAGTAAAGCTCTGGTGCAATACGCAGGAATAACGGCATATCCAAAGCATTATGATGCGTTTCAAATGGACGAGCTGATGCACCGCCTGGAATCACATGCATCATTGGGGTTTCAACTTCCATGAAACGTTCATTACTTAAGAACGCACGAATCCCCGCCACAACCTTGGCACGGATTTCAAATGTCTTACGGGTTTCTTCGTTGACGATCAGGTCTAAATAACGTTTACGATATTTCGCTTCGGTATCGGTTAAACCGTGAAATTTATCTGGTAGTGGACGAAGTGACTTGGTCAACAATTCAAACTGTTCAAGGTGTACATATAAATCACCTTTACCAGAACGGCCTATATAGCCTTCAGCCGCGATAATATCACCGAGGTCCAGACTTTTGATTGTTTCCAAAGTTTCAGCTGCTAAACCTTTACGGTCAACATAAAGCTGGATACGACCCGTCATGTCCTGAATCACAATGAATGATCCACGGTTCAGCATGACACGACCCGCAACCTTTACATAGACTTTTTCAGCACTTTCAATCTGTGCCTTGTCCTGTTCCTTAAACTGTTCTTGCAGGTCAGCAGTATAATGCTCACGCTTAAATGTATTCGGCCAAGGACTTTTGCCTGTTTCCTTTGCCGTATCCTGAATTTGTTTTAATTTGGCATGACGCTGTGCGATTAAATCGTTTTCAGAAAGTGTTTGTTCAGAAGTCGATTGAGCGTTTTGCTGCGTCATCTCTGCCTCGGGCTAAGTAAAAATGAAGTAGCATAGAATAGCAGATCATGAAACGTTTTCGTATTATTTCAACTGAACAATTCAAAAAAATGAATATTTATCAATTTTAAATAGAATCGCCGTTTGATTAAGCCCTATCTATTACGCAACTTTTTAGTTATTTTTCCGCCAGATGTTTAGCCATTGCAAGTCCTTGATCAAAGCGTTTATTCATAAACTCGATATATTCGGGCTTTTTTATTACACAAGCCATTATATTTTTCCGAAAATTAGAGTAATTGCTCAAAAAACAAGACTTTCAGATAAATTTGCCATTCCACTTTTTGTATAAATCATTAAACTCTTGCATTTACTTTACTTAAATGTTGTTCTGCGTAAAAATCTAACTCCCGATCAACACAAGTTAGTTCATTGCAGCGATCGTAGCGACATTATGGAATAGTTTTACTGAAAGGCAACTTGAGCATACCTATCAGTTTGGAGAGTCACATGAAAAAATATCAATGTATCGTCTGTGGATGGATTTACGACGAAGCTGAAGGCTGGCCACAAGACGGCATTGCGGCAGGTACCAAATGGGAAGATATCCCAGATGACTGGACTTGCCCAGATTGCGGCGTTTCAAAAGCTGATTTTGAAATGGTTGAAATCTAAATAAATTAAAAAAGACCATGACATGAGCATGGTCTTTTTTTTCCTGTAATGTGTTTTAAGTGAAAAAATATTGGAGAATATAATGCATCCTATTATCATCATTGGATCAGGTATGGCGGGTTACACCGTTGCACGTGAGTTTCGTAAACTCAGTCCTGAACAGGAACTGGTTATGGTCTGTGCGGATGATGCGGTGAATTATGCAAAACCAACATTATCAAATGCCTTTGCGGGCAATAAGGCACCTGAACAAATTGCTCTAGGTGATGCTGCTAAAATGGCAGCCCAACTCAATATGCGTATTGAAGCGGCAACTTTGGTAAAAGAAATTCATCCTGAAAGCCATGAAATCACATTGGAAAAAAATGGTGAAACCATTACTCAACCCTATTCAAAACTCGTTTTGGCTGTGGGTGCCAATCCAATCCGTTTAGCCATTGCAGGTGATGGTAGTGATGATATTCATGTCGTGAACTCGCTGACTGATTACCGTATCTTCCGTGAGAACCTCTCAAAACGTAAAGACAAGCGTGTGGTTATTTTGGGTGCGGGCTTGATTGGCTGTGAATTTGCCAATGACTTACTTCACAGTAACTACGATGTCACCGTGATTGACCTTGCCCCACAACCACTGGGCCGTTTATTACCAAACCATGTTGCGGAAGCCTTTAAAACCAATTTAGAGCAGGCGGGCATTAAATTCGCCCTTTCAACCACTGTTGAAAAAGTGACCAAGATCAATGATGGCGAAGACTATGCGGTCACATTGGCCAATGGTCAGACCTTAGTCGCTGACATCGTTCTTTCAGCAATTGGTTTACAGCCAAATATTGCGCTGGCAAAAGATGCAAATATCCAGACCAGTCGTGGCATCATTACCAATACCCTATTGGAAACCAGCCAACCTGACATCTATGCAGTGGGTGACTGTGCTGAGGTGAATGGAACATTGCTGCCATTCGTCATGCCAATCATGCAACAGGCCCGTGCCTTGGCAAAAACACTGAGTGGTCAAAATACCAATGTCCATTACCCTGCAATGCCAGTTGCGGTAAAAACACCTGCCGCACCGCTGACTGTTTTACCTGCACCACTGGATGTTGATGTGAACTGGGAAACTGAAGAGTTTGATGACGGTATGCTTGCCAAAGCAATAGACAGTCAAGGCACCTTAAGAGGTTTTGTGCTGTTGGGGGCAACCGCAAGTAAACAGCGTTTAGCCTTAAGCAAACTCGTTCCAGACTTGATTCCTGCACAGGTTTAGGGTTTAAATACCAGAGTTTGTTGTGAAATGAATATCCCCCAAACTCTGACCCTGTATTTATAAAAAAAATTCAACACGGAACGAATGCCATGAACAGTGCTTTACAATTTAATATGTCGCCTTATGCACCTTTTATGCAGGAAACCAAAGTCACTTTGGGCAATGGCATTGAATTGCATGTAGAGATGGGCGGCAATCCTGAGCACCCAACCATTCTACTGATCATGGGTTTAGGTGCACAAATGCTGTTCTGGCCTGACTTCTTTTGCAAATCGCTGATTGATCAGGGATTCCGTGTCATCCGTTTTGACAACCGTGATATTGGCCTATCTTCCAAGGTCCGCAACAAGGAACGCCAACGTCTCAACACCATGAAGCTGATGAGCCGCTTTATGGTCGGTCTAGGCAATGAGGGAGCACCCTATACCTTGTATGACATGGCAGATGATGTTGCCATGCTGATTGACCAGTTGGGTATAGAGAAAACCTATATTCTTGGTGCATCCATGGGTGGCATGATTTCACAGATTGTTGCGGCAAAATATCCAGAAAAAGTTGAAAAAGTGGGCTTACTGTTTACCAGTAACAACCAGCCTTTTCTGCCACCGCCGTTTCCAAAACAACTTTTCAGTTTATTAGGCAAACCTGAAGCACATGACGAAGATGCGATTGTGAATCATAGTTTAAAAGTATTTCATATTATTGGATCGCCAGGTTATGTGAACCAGGTTGAGGCAATTCAAACCATTCGCAAGCTATATCGTCGTAGTTTTTACCCAGCGGGTGTACTTCAACAGTTTTTAGCAATATTATGTACGGGTTCCCTGTTGCCATTAAACAGGAACATTACCCAACCGACCTTGGTGGTTCATGGTTCAAGAGACCGTTTGCTGCCCCCAAGTCACGGAAAAGCTGTAGCAAAAGCGATTTCTGGTGCTAAGTTTGAATTAATTCAAGGAATGGGGCATGATATTCCAGCACATTTCATTCCACAACTTAGCGGTTTGTTTGCTCATCATTTTAGATCATCACACTAGGACACTATGGCTGCATTACCCTCATTAAGACAGCTATCATATTTAGTTACGTTGTCAGAAACTTTACATTTTACCGAAGCAGCACGCCGTTCATTTGTCACCCAGTCAACGCTGTCGGGCGGCATTATGGAACTGGAGCGCTTATTAGGTGGCGTCTTAGTTGAGCGTGATCGTCAAAACGTCCGTTTAACCCCTTTAGGTGAACAGGTTGTTGCACGGGCTCGCGTGTTATTGGCCGATGCACAGGACCTAATGCGTTTAAGCCGTGAAATGAGCGAACCTTTAACAGGCGACCTTCATCTTGGCATCATCCCAACCATTGCACCCTTTATCCTGACCCAGCTTTTGGATGAAGTGCACCAGCAGTTGCCAAAAATTCAACTCCATCTGCATGAGGCTCAAAGCGAGAAGATTGTAGAGAAACTGGAACATGGCAATCTGGACATGATTGTACTTGCGCTGCCTTTTGATACGCGTAGCTTAAAGGTTGTCGAAATTGCCAAAGAGCATTTATTCCTTGTCTACAACAAGAAAGATAAAAATGCGGCCAATGCAAATTCTCTGGATGATCTGGATTTGTCCCGCCTTATGCTACTGGAAGAAGGCCATTGTTTGCGTGACCATGCCCTCAGTGCCTGTCCTGTGGGTGAACGCAAGAATGACCAGCGTTTAAAGGCAAGTTCTCTACCCACCTTGGTGGAAATGGTCTCTTCAGACCTAGGCTTTACTTTATTGCCTGAAATTGCATTAAAGAACAGCATGATTCATTTCAATGAAGCTATTGAAGTGAAATCAATTGAAGATGCTCCAAGCCGCATCCTTGCCTTGGTGACGCGTAAGAGCACACCACTGCAAAGTGAGTTTGATGTGATTCTGCAAATCCTACAGAAAATCACTGCACATTTGCAATAATCAATACTTTGGGCGAATTCACTTCGCCCCTACTTGATCTCTAATAAATTTACCTGCTCAACCTGAACATCACTCATACGCTGCCCCTGATCAAGTAACTGATCAAAATAGGCTTCCACCACTTTCGCCTGATCAGCGGTATTCTCAACCTTATACATATTCTGGCGAAATTCATTACTTGAACGTAAGCCCTTGGTGTACCAGGCGATATGCTTACGCGCGATACGGCAACCAGAATACTCACCATAGAACTGATAAAGTTCAGCCAAATGACCAAGCAGGACCGCTTTTACTTCGGCAATATCAGGTGCAGCCAAATGTTCGCCTGTTTTTAAATAATGCGCGATTTCCCGAAAAATCCACGGTCTTCCCTGTGCGGCCCGCCCAATCATAATCGCATCCGCACCTGTATAGTCCAGCACATATTTGGCTTTTTCAGGACTGTCAATATCACCATTGGCAATTAAGGGAATATTGATCATTTGCTTAACTTGCTTAATCAACTCATAACGGGCTGTATTTAAATACATATCCTCACGGGTACGACCGTGCAGGGCCAAGGCCGCAATGCCTGCCTGTTCAGCCCGTTTTGCCACACGCAGGATATTTTCCTGACCATTCAGAAAGCCCAGACGAGTTTTTAAGGTGACAGGAACATCTACTGCGGCCACCACGGTATCTAAAATACGGGCGACCAGATCTTCATCCTGAAGCAAGGCTGAACCAGCGAGCTTGTTACAGACCTTTTTGGCTGGGCAGCCCATATTGATATCAACAATTTGTGCACCATTGGCAACCTGATAACGTGCTGCCTCGGCTAATTCAAACGGGTCAGAACCTGCGATTTGTGCGGAGATGGGTGCAAGCTCACCATCAAAATTGGCCCGATATAAACTCTTTTTGCTCATGCGTAGGGTTTTATCCGCCGTCATCATTTCACTGACCGCATGCCCTGCCCCAAAGTACTTGCATAATGAACGGAATGGTCTGTCAGTGACACCCGCCATCGGAGCAACGATCAAATTATTTGACAGTTGGTATGAACCAATATACATATATTTTCTTACAAATTCTGATCAACATAGTATACTTCATTCGCCCATTTGACTCATCTTTTTATGCGGTGTTGTCCTGATTATGAATAAATCGTTCCCAGCTCGTCCTTTATTTAAAACCTTTAGCATCATTGCAGCCTGCATCAGTCTCAGTGCCTGCGGTGACAACGCATGGTGGTCAAATGGTAAAGAACCTGAAATGGAAGCAGAGCAGATTAAGAAAGTCATTCCAGCACGTGTGAATGACCGACAATCCTGGGCACAAGATATTTTCGACATTATGCAGGAACTCAGCATTCCGAAAACCAAGCAGAATGTGTGCAGTGTGGTTGCTGTGGTTGATCAGGAATCGAACTTTGTTGCCGACCCTGCCGTCCATGGACTGGGTGAAAAAGCGGTACAGGAAATTAACAGCCGTTTAAAGGAAAAGTTTGAGGCCAAACTGGGTGAAACCATTGGTGGAACAGTAGCTGAGTATTTTGAAGATGTGTTGAAAAACCAGCCCTCTCCAGAAAACAATTACATGAGCCAAATGCGTAAGGTCAAAACCGAACGCGAGCTGGATTTACTCTATCGTCAAATTTTTGACTATATGTCCAAACATTACCATGTTAGTGCCTTAACTGGTGCGGCAAAACTGGTAGGTCAGGATATTGGCGAAAAGATGAACCCGATTACCACACTGGGTTCCATGCAGGTTCATATCAACTATGCCAAAGAACATAAACGCCAAAGCGGCAGCATCGCTGAACTACGCAATGATCTTTATACCCAATATGGTGGTCTATATTATGGTATTCACCGTTTAATGGAATACCCTGCCGATTATGACAAGGCCATCTACCGTTTCGCAGACTATAACTCAGGCATGTATTCCAGTCGAAATGCGGCTTTTCAGAGTATGCTGAATGCAATGACCAAAACTGAAATCAGTCTGGATGGCGACCTACTGCTCTACACCAAGAATGGTGATATTAGGGCAACCCAGAGCCAGACAGAGAAAGAGCTGATTGCAATTTTTGCACAAAATAACATTCTGGTGACTCCACGCCAGATTCGTAGTGACTTAAAAAAAGAAAAAGAGAAAAAATTTGAAGATACTCAAACTTATTTAGCTGTACAAAAGCTATATCAAAATAAAACCCAAAAAGAACCAATTTATGCAACCATGCCACAAGTCGTTATTTCAGGACCAAAACTGAGTCGTGATTACAATACAAACTGGTTCGCAAGCCGTGTAAATGGACGATATGAGACATGCATGCAAAGAGCCAAACGCATAAAACTATAAATCTGGCCTTATTTGATTTTGATGGGACACTTTATCCCAAGGACAGTTTTACTGGATTTATTTTTTATACGCTTTCAAAACGACATATCGTAAAAAAAGGCTTGAAAATCCTACCGTGGATTCATGCCTATTATTTAAAGCTGTACCCTGCCCATGCGATGCGACCACGCTTGTTTCAGAGCATGTTTAAGGGCATTGCAGCAGATTTTGTACAAAATTTGGCACAGGAATATGCCCTACAGCTTACTCAGAATTTAGATCAGAACCTATTGCAACAACTTCGCCTGCATCAGCAACAGGGTGATCACATTGTGCTGGTTTCGGCTTCGATTGATCTTTATCTTGTGCCAATCTGTGAGTTTCTAAATATCGAATTAATCTGTACAGCAACAGAAATTAAGAACGGCCTGCTGACAGGTCATTACAGTTCCGAAGACTGTAGCTGTGAACAGAAAAAATTACGGATTTTGCAACAATACAATTTAGAGGACTATCAATATATCTATGTTTATGGAAATAGCGAAGAAGATCTGGATATGTTGTCATTGGCTGACCACCCGTACATGATGGGAGAAAATAAATCACTTCCAGAATTAAAATTTGATGCACTAAGAATTAGTCCCAATATAGAACGAACATAAAAAAACTCGCCTAAGCGAGCTGTTTTTCTATTTGTATTTAGTAAATCGCCATATGGTAGCGACATATAAAACTAGTAACTTATTGTTTTAATTATAATATTTTTTAAGTATAAAATATTTAACCACTCGTTTAACCTCCAGTCGTGTTCTGTACTCCCTATTTTTGAGCAATAAATTATTTTTTTCGCTCCACTTTTGGCTTCAATAAATTTATTGAGCGCAAAAACTAAATATTTGATCTGTCCCCCATATTGGTGGCTCAGGTGGGGTTAGATTTAAGTTACTCACTTGGTCATATTTGAAATCCATCCAAGTTTGGATATATCTCCCAGTGGGGTGGAGTGTTCCAGATCTGCTACTCATGTATAGGGTCGCATTTGGAATGCCGCCCTTATTTGCACTATCCCTCGCGCGCGCGTAGTTGTTGCGAAACACAACGCAATTTTGCGCTGGCCTACTTCAGAAAACTTCAGTTTTGCGGACTGCTTTAAAAAAGAAAACCTGACAAAACCTGACATTCACCTTATGCCCATCCGATTTAAATAGACAATAAACATTTGCAGCCTTTCCTGCTCTCTTTTTTCCAGCTCTCGTACAAGTGCGGAAAATTTCCTGTAGTGCATGTTTTTAGGCTTTTGATATATCGGCCAATCTCTAACGTCTTGTGACCATTGCAAGCGACTCCTTAGCCGTCTGACGCGTAGTAGGGGAATATCCGACTTATTCCATTGTTGTGATATGTAGTTGAGTTGCTGGCATTGTCTGCACGCGTATCTCCTGCATTTAAAATATAGTTTGGTACAGCGTTTACCGCATGAGCATAAAAACCAAAATCTTGCGCCGCCGTAGTTGCAAGGTGAATGAGTTAAGCCCAGGTTATAACTGCCGTAATCGTTGCTTGCGGTGATGCTGATATTTTTATACTTTTTCAGGTGGTCAGCACTGAATAAACTGTTTAGATTAAGCTGTTTAATGCTTATAAAGCTGTAATTTTCCACGCTACCTTTTGACATAAAGCGCACTAATTCCCCTAATTATTTAGGCTCTAAAATAATGATATTCATTGTATCTGCTTTAACAAAAAGTTAACTTTTTAACTCAAACAGAATTTTTTTTATACGTGAGTAGGTCGGTGGTGTCCGATCTATGTCATCCCTCAACTTGATGGCTCCCCCCCAGTGGTTAGCACTCAATCAACACTTGCACTCCTATAAAAAGAGAATGTTTGTTGCACGTAATCGGACCGTGCCGATCTAAAGCAGCATTTGCGAAATAACCCTATGAAAGAAGTGTTTTTATCTAATCAGGCTGCATGAATCTAAAGCTGTTTATTCTATTGTCACGATTTCCATGATAGTTGAATCTGCATGGTTATCTTGACCATTCAGCCAATAAAAAAGCTCCCCACATTTGAGGAGCTATCTGTACCAAGTTATCTAGCATCACAGCAATTGCAGAATATCCGCCCGAATCTCGGTTACTTCACGATCTGCACCGCTTTTGTCCTTGTACTTCCTAGTACGCAATGAGCCCTCGATATAGGCCTTACTTCCTTTCTTGAGGTACTTACTCGCAATCTCAGCCAATCGGTTGCTGGTGGTGATTCTGTGCCATTCTGTGGCCTCTTTGCGCTCGCCTGTAGTCTTGTCTTTCCAGAACTCGGTAGTTGCGACACTAAATGTCGTAATGCTGCCGCCATTGGGAAATTGTTTAGTTTCAGGGTCACGACCTAGCACACCCATCACGATTGCTTTGTTCACGTTTGGCATTGTTCAATTCTCTAATATCTATTGTTGCTATTTCTTACTCTGGGAATCGGGCTATTTTGGCTAAAGTCGCTGTAATCCTTGCCACGTATAGCGTTCACCTTAGCCTATGGCTTGGCTAAAGTTGGCTAAAAAGGCTAAGATTTAATATCTATTAGCATCATTTTAGCCCTTTTAGCCTTTCTTAGCCTTTGGGTTGGCTAGCCTGAAAGTATTACAGTATAAGGGTTTCAAGCATTTTAGCCCTTTTAGCCCACTTTTGAGAAAAGAGGATTTAAAACCACATATTCCTTTTTCCCGATTTGCTCGATATGGATATGCTCAGCATCAATTAAGTGGTTGAGTGCAGCATCACGGTTATTTTTACTGCGTAGGTGCTTTGGATAAACAGTAGTTGAAATAGCTGATTTCAATATCTTTGATGAATTTTGCTTTTTCAACCACTCCAGCATCAGTTCGCTGTCTGACTTTTCCATTTTGCCGTAGTATCGCAACCACTCATCTAAAGAGTATTTGCAAAGGTCTATAGCGTTTTGCATGATGCGAGCGTCAATATAATCAACCTCTGAGCAATACGCTAAAATTGCAGCAACTCGCAAAACATACTGATTAGTGCGTAAAGCATAGGCTCTAATAAACTCATACTTTCCACCCTTGCCAGCTTCCTGACCGATATGGTTCTGATACTGAATATGCAACCTCTCAGCATCTTGGCATTTTGTAATTACCACTCTGCCATCGTCACCAACAAAAAGTTTATTGCCGAAATACGGAGTGGTTAGCATCTTTTCACAGAACCGCCAGTACGCTTTTAAATCCTCATCATCGTATGGCTTGATGCTCTGCTGCTCTAATGTCACTTCACGATGCTGGAGTGGCGTAGGTGCTGAAAACAAAACTCTAGCTAAAAAACCTTGCTCACGTAGTAGAGAGTTGGTTAGGGCGGGTCTTGCAACAACATCCTGTACAGCAATATCTAGGGAAAAATATTTATTCTCAAAAAAATGGCTATCTTCCTCATTTCTTAAAAGTGCATTTCCCTTGCCAGTATCAACCAAGTCATTTAAAACGCTAATTGATTCGCCCACAGTGTCGCTTTTTAATGAGTAACCGCTAAAGAGATAGCCACCCTCGCCAGTTGCCCATATATAACTATTGCCAGCTCCGCCTGCCATCATTCTAATAATGGCTTGTGTCGTGGTTTTTTTGAATCTCGACATGGGGTTCACTGGAGCGTCCCCACGTTCATCCGACTTCTTTTTACTCCAGCTTTTGTAATCTGCATAAAACCGATTCATATTTTCAGATTCGATTTCTCCACTGATTTTTGAAGCATCATTCTTACAAACGTCTTTACCCTCTCCCGATGGAAAAATAGTAAGCATGAATAGGCTGCATGGCTGCCCTTTTTCTGACTTGTCGCTGGGTGCTTTGATGTGTCTTTGTGCTATATATGCTTGCTCACCTAAATATGTTTGTGCCGCTACTGCTAACGGCACATTGTGAAAATAAGCGGATTTCTTAATAGCTTTTGCAATAACATCAGGGAAAGCATGAATAGGATATTCACCCTCAACATATTGGTTAGCAATGTGTAAAAGTTGCGGTTCTCCCCACTGGTGAGCAGTATCCTTGCTGTCGAACTCACTAACCAAGCCCATTGCAGATAGTGCATGAGTGACTGCCTGCAATGCCTCTGCTGCTGATTTTCCACCATGTTCTAATAGTGTGAATCCATCGCCTGCAATCGGTTCGCCTGTGCCCTGTGAACATATAAAAGAGCCATCGCCGTTCTCGTTGTCGAATCTAAACCGATCCGATCCGCCACACATAGGACATGCAACATGCTCATGCGGTGCGGTTGTCGATAATGTATAGCCAAGCTGATTGAATATTTCAGGCCAACGACCACGCGCTAATAATTTCGCCTGCTTAAAATCTAAGGTAGAATGTGTTTGTTGTGTTTGTTGTGTTTGTCTTGCTTGTGGTTTTTCTGCCTGTGCCTTTGGTTTTGCCGCCTCGGGCATGGGTAGGGACTGCACCCATCTAATTAACTCATCAGCATCTCGCCATTCATCAGAATGTACCACTCGCGCCATAAATGCCTCCCCCTTACGATGATAGAAGCCAGTTAGCCGCATAACTCGCGGTAAATCGTGAATAGCTTTATCTGCACCATCATCAGCAAAGTGATGAATCAATCGCTTTTGTAGTTCAGTAAATTGATTAAGTGGAATCTCGCCATTTTCGGCAACAATCCAATAAGCATGATGCTTGCCTGCGGAACTCTCAACAATCAAGTTGGGTGGAATGCCATCCATATTCATCAGCCGATCTAATCGGGCATGGTCTACTGTGTCAAAATCCACCCATAAGGCACGAACACGCGTTACATTGTCGCTCGTACGCCCTTGTAGGTCGGTTTGATTGACTGTAACGAATACGCCTGCACCTTGACCATTCAAACGCGCTAAAGTGTCAAAATGAGCCTCTAACGAGCCGTGATAGATATGAACAAGGTTTTTGTTTTTGTCTGCATCAGCAAAGGTTTGAAATGTGAACTCACCGCCAGCATCCAGCATATCGAGCATTCGGATTGCTTCGCGCTGATCTGGCGCGGTTGTTTGAATTTTTGCATTCATTCCGCACCCCCTTTGGTGTTCCGCCACTCTTTTTCATATTGTTCTGACATTTTCGCATGACAGCTATGACGTTCTTCTGCCAAGTAGCTGTACATCTCTAAAAAAGTTTGCAATTCATCGAAATGGCATGAATGCACGCCTTGCTGCTGTAAGTCTTTTCTTAATTTGATGAAGTCACAGCGGATTCGATTAATAGCTATTTGCATCCAGTTCATATCGTATTCAGCTAATGAAGCTAGATCGTGCATATCGCCAGCATCGTATTTTTTTGGTGTATTTGTAGAATTGATTTGATTAGACATAATTAAACCTCCTCACGTTGTGCCATAAGGACGGCTTTTTCTATATCAAGTAGGTGTAGAGATTGGCTTGCACTGTGCAAAGTATCTCGCACGGTCTCCAGTTGTAGCAATGTGTCCATAGCAAGGCTTTCATCGAGTAAAACGCCGTTTAGAATCGCTACAGCACGTTTTAATAGCTTGGCTGTGACTTCTTTACAGTCTTGTGGTGTGGCATCGGTTGGGGCATCAAAAAATGCAGTTGTAGAGTTGCTGCGGTATGTGGTGACAGTCGCATAGATTGGATTGATTATTTTAGGCATGATGATTGCCTCCTGATATTTTTGAGTTTTGAGAGATTTCACCATGTTTAAAACTGGTGAGGGGATTCACTCTCGGTATATCAGTACCGCCCAACATATTCGCCATTGCTGACTTATTTTGTTGTGTCATCCCCTCATAGAGGGAGTACAGCCTTGTGTGCGTAGCTGAAACGCTTGCGCTTGTTTTCTGCACAGCTTGAGAGGCTTTGCAAAACTTAGGCACAATAAAACCACAATGACGTTGTGGGGTGACGCTGATATTTTTTGAGAGGTCTACAGCATAACCATACTGGGGGGCGTTAGCAATATCGAATAATTTGTTTTTCATGTTTAAAGCTCCTCTTGTATGATTTCTAGGACCTCAATCATTTGCGCTTTGATTTCTGCCATTGAGAAGATGCGCCCCTCCTCAATATCAATAATTAAACCGACTGCAACATCATAGATATTGGCTAACCGCATTTCGTCATCGGTCATGGGTTGGCTGTCCGCTTGAGTTTCAGATTTAAAATCTATAATTTCGCTCATGACTTCACCTCTGCCAACTTGTCAAACAAGGTCTTTAAGCTGCCATAGTGAAATACAACAACATCCACAGCATCTGGATTTTTCATCAGTTTTTCATGAGTTGCTAAAATCTCCAGCTCTGCACCATCCACCGCATCAAGTTCCACAAATACCATTGCTTCATCATTCACAAATATGTGTGCCTCGGTTTCTGCTTCTCGCATTGGTCGGTATGAAGCAAATACAAAATCTTTCATGATTTCACCTCGCTAATAAGTTCATACCGTGCATGAGTTCCTTTGCCTGAACTATTGCGCTCGTAATGGGTCACAATGTTGTAGCCAGCTTTGCGTAAACGCTCGATATTCGCACTTAGGCGGTAATAGTCATAAGACTTGGCCGCCTCTGCCTGTGTGATGGTGTTGCCGCTTTTGAGGTGGTTTAGGATGGTTTGATCTTGAGTAATTTTGTTCATGATTCACGCCTCCATCGTTGCAATGGTGGCTTGTTCTTCAATCCACGCCTCGACCTCTGACATGCGCCATACAGTGACGTTGCCACTCATGCGGATGGGTTGCGGAAATTTACCTTGCTTGACCCAAGTCCATATTGTTTTTTCACTAACTGGGAGTAATCCGACACGCTCAGGCTTGGCATTAACTTTGCGTTTCATGCCTGCGTTTTCGCCTGTCTTGATGGTGTAGATTTTTTCGGGGGTAGATGGTGCGCTCGCTAATTGTTTAATACGAGCATATTGTTCTGTGTATAGCATATTGCACCCTTGCAATTCATAAAGCGTTATTGCTTGGGTGCTAGTATGTTTTTGATTTTTATTGTTTTGTTCTAATTGGAATAACTTTCATTCCAATTGGAATAGGAGTTATTAATTGGAATCTCTAGCCTTAGTGAGCCAGTCTGTAACTGGTGTTTTTGATGGTATTTTTAAACCTTTTGAATCAGCATGAGCCTCCATCATGTTGAAAGCGGTATAAGGCTCATCAGGTAAGTCTGCCATATCAGCCAAAATAGCAATTATTTTTAATACAGTGCCTCGCGTTCTCGTATTTGGTATTTCTTGATCGGGCGTTAACTCATCGGTATTAATATTTTTTATGGTGTTGGTTTTTCTTAGCGCACTTGCTAATAAACTCTCTAACTCACTAATCCTTTTTTTTAGAATCTCTACCTCATTATCTTCTGAGGTGTTCATGCTTTTTAGCTTGAGCAGCTCTTTTTTATGAAAAAATACTTTGTCGAAATGAATACAAGCATGACCAACTTCCGAAAATGCAAATGCCCAAAAATTACCTTCATTTTTTTTTGCATCTTCACTTAATTGATTGTATTTAACATTCATCGACCTATCATGGAGAAAGTCATCATATAAAACTACTGTGGTTTTATCGTCAGGTATGACAGTTGCCCCCACTGGCTCATAAATATGTGCAAATTTAATAAAAAATAAATGAAGATCGTCTTTATAAGAATTGTGCAAGTATTCGCCTAAATTACGATGTGACAAATAACCTGTAAAGTTATGCTCGATATAACCTTTCATATAATTGTATTGCTCGCGCTCCTCTCTCCAAAGTAGATCGCCAGCATAATAAAAACACGGCTGAATTTTTCCGCGAGCAGCAAATAAAAATAAATCCTCTACACTTATTCTTTCTTTCTTACCAATATCTTTGTTTAAAAATGCTAGAGATTCATCTAGCGTGAAATACTCTTTCAATTCATGCCTCCCACAGCATCCCCCAAAAAGTAGCTAGGTAAACAAGTTGGGTACTTGCTTGTCGGATGCCTCCTATACCTAGCTAAATCAATATATCAAATAATCAAGTAATTGCTAGTTATTGAACGTCTTAACTTGTCGCTTACACTGTCTTTTTAAATAGAATAATGTCGGGGTCATCCTCTTTGTGTAGGTGGTCGGCTAGTTCTTCAATGTCGGGGTTGTAATAGGTATTAATTAAAATACTTATGGTTTTATGACCTGTAATTTTTGCCAGTATCTCTACTGGGAGTTTTTGCATTTTAACCATCCGTGAAATGGCTTCATGTCGGGTGTCATGGAAAGTTAAGTCATTAATTTTTAATTTACCTTTCACCACCTGGGTAAAGTATGCCGATAATCCACCTCTGCCCACTTCACCATCAGCCACCTTGCTTTTAACTGTACAAACATCAGTATCATCTATCCCTCGCATATAACTCAGAAGCTCAATAGCTCGCTTAGATAAAGGAACTTTTCTAGCTGTACCGTTCTTTGTGAGTTCAAGTTCGACATGCTTGTCGTAAACGTCCGCCCACTTTAAGCCTGTTATCTCGCCTGCCCTCATTGCTGTCTCTATAGCAAATAAAAACGCCCAAGCCGTTTGTTGTTTCTTGGTGACTGGTTGAGAGCGTCCATCGTATTTGAACGCCTGTAGAATGCTATTAATCTCATCCTGTGAAATGCGCCTATTTCTACTTGGTGACTGTTTCGGCTTTGCTACATCATCCAATGGGGAGCTGGTCATAATCCGAAGCTCTTGGCGTGCATATTTAAATACCGCACTTAACAAGCCTAAATCTCTGGCTACTGTCGCACTCTTTACCTTTTTTAAGCGCTCATCTCTAAACTGAATCATGTCTAGCTGCCCCAGTTGGTTTACTGGTTTTTTCATCAATCGGGGAAATGATTTGATAAAGCTACTCAAAATTATAGTTTCCACACGCCCACCCCTTTTGTGTGGTGTGACTTTTTCCATATAAATCCGTATCAAGTCGGCAAAGCTCATTTCTGATAAATCTTTGAGCTTTTCCAGTCGTTTTTGCTCAGTTGGGTTAACGCCCTCTGATACTTGTTTTTTTATCTCGTCACGTCTTAAACGTGCATCTTTGGCATTCATCACCTTTGGATATTCGCCAAGTGTGATGGTGTTTTTTTTACCGCCTAGCGTTTGACATCCTCCCCGACCTAAAGGACGGGGATTCCTACTACTAGACGCTCATGTCCGAGCGCAAGAATATTCAGTGCGGAATTTACATCCCGATCATGGAGCGTACCGCACTCCATACACTGCCATTCTCTTATTCCTAAGCCTGCTCTACCTTTCGGACTACTACAGCGTGAGCCACAGCACGAACAAGTTTGGGTGGTATAGGCCTCATTGACTTCTTCATACCATGCCCCTGCGTTCTCGCATTTATACTTGAGCATGGTTCTTAGTGTTGTCCAACT
>NZ_KB849435.1:435648-505964 GCF_000368425.1 Acinetobacter sp. CIP 102637 | reverse complement strand
AATTCACCTCAGATGCCATCTGATTTAGCACCTTGCAATGTTTGTCTTTTATGCGTAATTTGAGTGTCTTCATACAATTATTTTAACCGTATTTTTCTTAATAGTGATTATAGCAAAAGTATTTAAAACGACATTTCATGTCGTATGGCTTACGCCAGTCGCTTATATCCTCGGGCTAAACCCCGAGGTTTTACGCTCCAATGGATAAAGCACTTTCCAAGTTTTGCGACCTGTAGGGGATACAAACAGATAAAGCATCTCGCTATCGTAGATTTTTTGCAATTTGGAGGTTGGTTTAATCGCATCAATTTGTAGTTTTGACAGCATCGCTATTTCCTCAATAATTCATATAGTTAAGAGGCTCTAAAATTTATGGCGCTTAATTTCTAGTATTTATGGCGATTAATTTTTTTAACCTCCATTTTAACCTCCATTTAACCTCTCATCGTAGTTTATTGTATGTTATTGCACTACACAAGAAAAAGGCTCAATCCCTTGTGGAATAAAGCCTTAGCGTTATGTTTGGTTATGGTAGGTTTTTGCTAATATATTGCCATATGGTTACGGTGAATCATCTCTAACGAACGTGCCTCACCTAACACCTGATGCACTTTGTCAGAAGCCAAGCCTTTAACCAAATCTGCAGAACGCGAACTAAAATTAACACGTCCCACTGCCACACGATGACCTTGTGTATCTACACACTCCACCACATCACCACGAGCAAAATGCCCTTCAATCGCTTTCACGCCCACTGGCAATAAACTACGGTGCTTGAGTTTGATCGCTTCAACCGCGCCATCATCAATCACTAAACGACCTGCTGTTTGTAAATGCGCCGCCAGCCATTGTTGATGCGCTGTAACACGGTCATTGTCTGTGGTAAACAATGTTCCCAACATTTCACCAGCCATCAGGCGAGCAAGCACATTTTCACTTTCACCACTGGCAATGAGCGTTGGACAACCCGATTTAGCCGCTAAACGCGCTGCACGGACTTTAGTCAGCATGCCGCCACGCCCGAACTTGCCGCTACCGCCCGCCATATCAAACAGACTTTCATCCAAAGCACGTACAGTATGGAACAGTTTCGCATTTGGATTAGAACGTGGATCGGAGTCAAACATGCCTTGCTGATCGGTCAAAATAATTAATAAATCGGCATGTACCTGCCCTGCGACCATTGCAGCTAGAGTGTCATTGTCACCAAAACGGATTTCATCGGTTGAGACTGTATCATTTTCATTGATGACAGGAATCACACGCCAGTCAATCAGGTTTTGTAAAGCATCACAGGAATTGAGATAACGGCGGCGATCTGCAAGATCATCATGCGTGAGTAGAACCTGTGCGGTTTGAATACCATGCTGATCCAGTACGCTTGACCATGTATGAATCAAACCCATTTGACCAATGGCGGCACAGGCCTGCAAACTGGGTAGATCGGTGGGTCGAGTCGCAAGCTTCATGCGTACCATCCCTTCTGCTACTGCACCTGAGGACACAAGTATGATTTCATGTCCAGCATTGTGTAGATCTGCAATCTGTTTCGCCCAGTGCGAAATTGCATTTAAATCTAGACCTTGCCCATTTGCAGTGAGTAAAGATGATCCGATTTTAACAACGATTCGTTTACACGCATTGAGCTGACGTTGCCCATCGACCACTTCTATCATTTTTTCCTCGATTCACTAGTCGCGTACGTAAATACTTTCTACGCCGCCTTCATCCTCATCGTCATCAAAGTCATCTTCATCGTCTTCCAGACCCGCTTCACGCTGAGCCTTACGCATGGCACGATAAGCTTCTTTTGCCGCGATAGTTTGTTCACGTGTTTCAGCCTCAAGCTGCTCACGGAATGCTTTAACTTCTGCTGCATACTCAGGATCTTCAACTTCACGTTCACGCTGTTGCTCAATTTGATCCATAAGGTAATACACAACTTCTTTGGTGCCTTCTGACATCAGGCCAGATGTCTTGAATACTGGACCTGTCCACTGCAATTCATCCAGAATGTGCTGGCACCATTCATCCCTTGATTCTTCAGCAATCTGGTCAAGCTTGTTCAACACCAGAACCAGTGGAAGTTTTGCCAAGGTTGGAGAGAATTTTTTCAACTCGCCCAGAATTGCTCTGGCATTATGTGCAGGGTCCGAACCATCAATCGGCTGGACATCCACAATATGCAACAGGATACGGGTACGCGCCAAGTGTTTAAGGAAGCGAATCCCTAGACCTGCACCTTCTGCCGCTCCTTCGATCAACCCTGGAATATCCGCCATCACGAACGAACGGTGACGATCCGCATCCACCACACCCAGGTTCGGCACCATGGTGGTAAATGGATAGTCTGCCACTTTTGGCTTGGCCGCACTGACTGCACGAATAAACGTGGATTTACCAGCATTTGGCATACCCAACAAGCCAACATCTGCAAGTACTTTCAACTCTAAACGTATTTCGCGGTATTCGCCCTTGATACCATGAGTGCATTTACGTGGAGAACGGTTGGTCGATGATTTAAAGTGTGTGTTACCTAAACCACCATCACCGCCATGTGCCACTTTGACACGCTGACCATCCTTGACCAAGTCACCAATAATGTCGCCAGATTCAGTATCCACGATGGTTGTACCCACAGGTACTTTTAGGATAACGTCCTCACCGCCACGACCTGAACAGTTCGCACCAGCGCCATTCTTACCACGTTCCGCACGGAATCGACGGGTATAACGGTAATCAACCAGCGTACCAGTATCATCATCGGCCTGGATATAGATACTTCCACCACGCCCCCCATCACCGCCATCAGGACCACCAAAAGGGACAAATTTTTCACGGCGAAAACTGGCTACGCCATTGCCACCGTCGCCAGCCTCTACGGTTATGACTGCTTCATCAACAAAGCGCATGTGCCAATCCTCTAAAATCTTAAAAGCGGACTATTCTGCCACATTTTAATAAATTTCTCGAATAGAAAAATCAGCAAATACGTTTCTAGCTTTAAAAAAGTGTTATTTCATTGTGTTATGGATGCCTATTCTTCAATGGAATATAAATATTAAAATGCTTAAGCACCCACATCGCAACATATACACCACACAAGTTGGCCACCACAATTAAGGCAAATACCGTGAATAAACGTCTGAACTGCTACAATGAAGTATTCCTAACCAATCATCTTCCCTTGTCGCTATTTTCTTTTATTTTAATGTTTCTATCAGCATAGGTTCGGTGCAGTCTATAAAAAAGCCCAGTCGAAACTGGGCTTGTATTGTATAACTTTGCTAACGAATATTATGCATCTGTTTGAGCAGGAATTTTTGCATAGCTTACGCCGCACATTTGTTCAGCAATACGCAATACCTGACAGCTATAACCCACTTCGTTATCGTACCAAACATAGGCAGTTAAACGTGTACCAGAAGTGATTGTTGCCTGTGCATCAAACACACCAGCAGTACGCGAACCGATAAAGTCACTTGATACAACCTCAGTCGAGTTGGTATAACCGATTTGACCTTGTAGGCTAGAGTTGATTGAGATTTGACGAATGTATTCGTTCACTTCTTCACGATCAACTTCTTTCTCTAGGTTTAAGTTCAATATTGCAAGTGAAACGTTTGGTGTAGGAACACGTACCGAGTTACCCGTCAACTTGCCTTTAAGGCCTGGTAATGCCTTGGCAACCGCTTTCGCAGCACCAGTTTCAGTGATTACCATGTTCAATGTTGCAGCACGACCACGGCGGTCAGCCTTGTGGTAGTTATCAATCAGGTTTTGGTCGTTTGTGAACGAGTGAACTGTTTCAACATGACCATTTAATACTTTGTATTTGTCATCTAAAACTTTCAATACAGGTGTAATTGCGTTGGTTGTACAGCTTGCAGCAGAGATGATTTTATCTTCATCTAAGATATCTGTATTGTTTACGCCGTATACAACGTTCTTCATCTCGCCTTTACTTGGTGCAGTCAAAACTACACGTGCAATACCTGCACATTTCAAGTGTTGGCTCAGACCTTCTGCATCACGCCATTTACCTGTATTGTCGATAAGAAGCGCATTTTCAATACCATAAGCGGTGTAATCCACTTCGCTTGGGCTTGAAGCATAAATAACTTTAATGAAGTTACCATTTGCAATGATGGCTTCATTTTCTTCATCAACAGAGATCGTACCGTCAAACGTACCGTGAATAGAGTCACGACGTAACAAAGAGGCACGTTTGGCCAAGTCACCATCAGATGATTTACGCACGACAATTGCCTTAAGGCTTAAACCACGACCCAGGCCTGATTGACTGATGATTAAACGCGCCAGAATACGACCAATACGGCCAAAACCGTAAAGAACAACATCTTTAGGCTGTTCAGAAGTTGCATTACCCTGAATTGATGCAACAGCATTGGCAACAAAAGCGTCTACATCACCGCCCTGATTTTGGTATTCAACAGCAAGCTTACCAATATCAACTTCGGCAGAACCGATGTTTTCAACTTTCATCAATGCTTCGAGAATTGGGAACGTGTTGACAACTGAAAGCTCAACATCAACCATACGTGTACGGCGGTGTGTTTTTAAAATCTGAATCACTGAGCGGTTAATTAAAGAACGGCCGTAAACAGAAACAACAATATTTTTCTCACGGTATAATTGACCAATTAAAGTAATCATACGTTCCGCGATTTCTTCACGGTTTTTCCAACGACCTTGGTGTTCTGCGTGTAGGGCAACGATAGTGTCTTTGCTCACAGTGACGTCCTCTAATTTATATATACTGGGCGTGAATTTTAAAACGCAATAATTGTAATAGAATTATCATCAATATTGAATCAAAAGCTGCTATTTGAGCTAAGATTTTGTCCTGATTGACTATAAATTCATAAAATACCTATAATTATTTTTTTGATTTTAGGTAAAATTCTTTTTCAATCATCATATATATATAAATAAAAAAACCATGCAAGCATGGTTTAAACGAAATCAGTATATCTTAATTTAGCGATGTTCAGGGTAAATCACATCATGAATATCATAGCCCCATGATTTCGCATAATTTAAATATTCATGGATAATTTCTTTTTTCGGATTCGGAATACGGGAAAGCACCCATAAATACTTACGGCGTGGTTCACCCACCAATACCGTCTGATAATCCTCATCCAGTTTTAAAATCCAGTAATCCCCACGACCGACAGGAATCCAGCGCACACCCTCAGGTAAAAAACTGACTTTTAATTTACTGTTAAATGGCGCATTCACCACAAAGGCTTCACCTAGGGACTGTTGTAAATCACCATCCTGGTCAGCGCATTTATTGTCAACCACGATGTTGCCATTTTCATTCAGCGTATAGGTTGCCGTGACGTTAAATGCGCATTTACGCTCAAAAAACATTGGCTTTCGGGCCACCTCATACCAAACCCCCAAATACTTATCGAGTTCCACTTTCTCAACAGTGGGTAAAGGTTTTGCCTGAGCATAGGCAATTGTTCCTACAGCCAACCCCGTTAAAACCACACCGCCCATCGCTATCTTTGCTAAACGCCAACTTGCCTTTGGGAAACTTTTAATAAATGGCATGAGAAATCCTCAAAACAGAAATTTGTTATAAATGGTCATTCGTCCTGCAACATAGCCCAATTTATAAACAAATTCTGTTGCGATATGTATCGCTTTTGAGGATTTCTCTTAAAAATCAAGATTGCAGCATGTGTGCCTTTAAACGAACGATCTCATCACGGAGTCTTGCAGCCTGCTCAAACTGTAGCTCCTTGGATGCCTTTAACATTTCCTTTTCCAGTTTGCCAATGTGCTTCGCAAACAGTTTTGGATCAGATAAAAGATGCTGTTCATCAGCACTGATGGCCTTGTGTTGATCAACAATTTTTTCATCAATCTGATCATCACTTAAAACTTCACCTGTATCAATTTCCTTGATCACCTGACGAACAGCACTGCGTGGGGTAATTCCATGTAATTCATTAAACTCGATCTGTTTATTACGACGGCGTTCTGTTTCATCCATTGCCTTACGCATGGAATCAGTGATGCGGTCCGCATATAAAATTGCTTTACCTTTCACATTACGGGCAGCACGTCCAATGGTCTGGATCAGGGAACGCTCAGAACGTAGAAAGCCCTCTTTGTCCGCATCCAGAATTGCCACCAACGACACTTCTGGCATATCCAGCCCCTCACGCAGCAGGTTAATGCCGACCAGTACATCATGCACACCTGTCCGCAATTCATGGATAATCTTGACCCGTTCAACGGTATCAATATCTGAATGCAGGTAAGCCACCTTGATGCCATACTCTTTCAGATATGAAGTTAGGTCCTCTGCCATACGTTTGGTCAGTGTTGTGACCAGCACACGCTCATTCAACTGTTTACGAATATTGATTTCAGACAACACATCATCGACCTGTGTCAACACAGGGCGAACCTCGATCTCAGGATCAATCAACCCTGTTGGACGTACCACCTGCTCAACAATCTGTTCTGATTTTTCCAGTTCATAATATGCTGGTGTCGCGCTGACAAACACAGTAGTCGGTACAATACGTTCCCATTCCTCAAATTTCATTGGGCGGTTATCCAAAGCACTTGGCAAACGGAAACCATAATTCACCAGATTTTCTTTACGGGAACGGTCGCCTTTATACATCGCACCAATTTGTGGAACAGTCACATGCGATTCATCAATGATCAGCAACGCATCTTCGGGAATATAGTCAAACAAGGTCGGTGGTGCTTCGCCTGCCGTACGACCTGAAAGATGGCGTGAGTAGTTTTCAATCCCATTGGTATAGCCCAACTGCTGCATCATCTCCAGATCATAACGGGTACGCTGTTCAATACGTTGTGCCTCCAGTAACTTGTCATGATCCTTGAAGAATTTAAGCTGGTCTTTTAACTCATCTTTAATGGTATCAATGGCACGGGTTAAATGGTCTTTCGGCGTAACATAGTGGCTCTTTGGATAAATGGTCACACGCGGCACTTTACGCACCAGTTTTCCAGTCAGCGGATCAAACCAGCGGATTGAATCCACCTCATCGTCGAACAATTCCACCCGAATCGCATCCTGATCCGATTCAGCTGGGAAAATATCAATAATTTCACCACGGATACGGTAGGTACCACGCAAAAACTCCAATTCGTTACGGGTGTATTGCATTTCGACCAAACGACGAATAATGTCATCACGGCTGACCCGATCGCCCTGCACAATATGCAACAGCATCTGCATGTAGGCGTTTGGGTCACCCAAACCATAAATGGCAGACACCGATGCCACAATGATGGCATCACGGCGTTCCAGCAAAGCACGGGTTGCAGAGAGCCGCATCTGGTCAATGTGGTCATTAATGGCGGAATCTTTTTCGATAAAGGTATCGGATGAGGGCACATAGGCTTCTGGCTGATAGTAATCGTAGTAACTGACGAAATACTCGACCGCATTGTTTGGGAAAAATGCCTTGAACTCACCATAAAGCTGTGCCGCAAGCGTTTTGTTATGCGCCATCACAATGGTGGGACGCTGGGTTTGGGCAATCACATTGGCCATAGTATAGGTCTTGCCCGACCCTGTAACCCCAAGTAGCAATTGATTACGAAAACCCTGTTCAATCCCACTTACAAGCTTCTCAATCGCCTGAGGTTGATCACCTGCTGGCTGGTAGTTGGTGACTAACTCAAAAGGTTGGTTTTCGCTCACAGGCTTACTCTTTTCTGATCAGTTGACTTTTATTAATAAGGTCGAATTAACAATTTTCAACGTTCAATATCTAGTGCTTTAAGACTTCTTTTTGCTGGGGCATAGCCCAAACGTGCTGATTGTTGAAAATATAATTGAGCCTGAATGACATCACACAATACCCCTTTACCTTGCAAATAAAGATTTCCCAAACTAAACATGGCTTCAGGAATCCTATATTGTGCAGCGTATAAATAAAGTTCAATCGCTTTTTTATAATCCTGTGCAACACCCAATCCATGCTCATATTTATCAGCTAAATTATTAGTCGCCCTCGGGTAGCCTTGTCGAGCAGCCTCATGATACCAGTAGACTGCTTTCTTATAATCCTGAGGAAAACCCTCTCTTCCATATTCATAATTAATGCCAAGTTTAAATTGTGCCTCAGCAAATCCTTGTTCCCCACTTTTAATCAGATAATCAAAAAATAAATTTTTTTCAGATTCTAAATACACCTTATTTTCAACACGATCTCTCGGCTGAAAGAGAATATAGTAACCATGTTCACGAGCTAGATATTCACTGGCAATGGCATGACCATTTTGGCTAGCCAATTCAAAATATTGTCTTGCTTTCTTTCTGATCTTTAAAACATATTGTTCATCCTGATCTTTTGGTTCATGGTTTGAATAATACATTGCCAGAGCCAATGCAGCGTCCATATCCCTATCATTTTTCAGCCATTTTTCCAATTCAGCAAGATAATAAACCACATAATCCTGCATATTGTTTGTGCTATGGTCAATATAATGTAAAGTCTTTGTTCCTTTTGCCTTGAAATCATCTATGGCATATCCATAAGACCTTTCTTCACCTTGTTCAGAAATAAAAGGGATTCTTTTTATTTTTTTACCTGTTTTATCATATTCCAAATTAGCAATTTGAATAGGAATAAAACCATATTTAAAATGTAAAGGTGAATAGGCATCCAAACCTCGACAACTCATTAAGGCAAAATCCCCTTTTTGTACAATACGCCCATTGGTATAAAGTAGATTCCCTGCTTTGGATTGATTCATTTTCATCTATCACACTGTTTTTGTTATCTTTCAACAATAACATAAAACTTTTACATTTAGCACTTGACCATCAGCCTAATCAACTGCAACATGAATGTATACTCTATTTCAATGATAACAATATGTCTTACCAATACCATGATGAAAGCATTGTCACCGAACTGCCCGAAGATACTGTTTTTGTATTTGGCAGTAACTTAGCTGGCACACACGACAGTGGTGCAGCTCGTGTGGCAGCACAACATTTTGCCGCAGTCAAAGGTGTGGGACGTGGCTGGGCTGGACAAAGTTTTGCGATTCCAACATTAAACGAACATTTACAGCAAATGCCACTGTCACAAATTGAGCATTATGTAGATGATTTTAAAATCTATGCCAAAAAACATCCAAAAATGAAATACTTTTTAACAGCATTGGGTTGTGGTATTGCAGGTTATAAAGTCTCTGAAATTGCCCCTTTATTTAAAGGGATTCATTCCAATGTGATTTTTCCTGAATCATTTCGTCCTTATATTGAAGAAGATGCTGTTTCTCAATTTCCCAATTTAACTGCCGAAACAGTGCATGCCTTTATTAATGACGAAGTCATTTTTTACTTCAATCATGGCTATGAATCTTTTGAAGAGGCTTTAGATAAAACCCATTTATCTGCTGTGGAAAAAGCAATTGCACTTGTTGTTTTAAATGAAGAGATTTATCCACGTGATCGCTACGGGCGTGGCCGTGAACATGAAATCACTGATATTTTAAGCAAACTGAATGGGAAGATTTTTAATTTCCAAAGTAATTCCGAAGGTGCGATGATTTTTGTTGGCGTGATTATCGCCTTAATGGAACTGTATGATATTGATGAATATGATTTCATGAAACTCTGGCGTGGTGAACTGGAAATACAGCATCCAGTAAACCGCAAACGCCATTAAGATAAAAAGCCAATCATCAACTGATTGGCTTTCTTTTAGCGTTTCCCCATCGAACGGCGTGTACCACGTGGTGGCATCCAAGTCCGATCTGCATATTGCTCAGGCTTTGGACGAACCTGATTATGCGCCACGTCCTCAGAATCATCTTGAGCAGATGGCATCGGGAATGGTAATTTCACCAAAGCTTTTTTGGCTTTTGGTTGTTGCGTACTCATTGAAATTCTCTCGAAATCTAAATTTCTAGTCGCTATTGTAATGGATTTTTGTCAGTTTTATAAAAATAAAATATGTAAAAAACCAAAGCTTTCATACAACTTATATTTTGGTAACTTTTTATGCGATTAAGGCAAGTTTTGACCACAATAACCTTGATTTAAGCTAAGATAAGCTGCTTTTTATTTTTCAATCCCATAAGAAGGAATAATGCCGTGGACGTACGTCTCTCTGATCGTGTCAATGCCATCAAACCGTCCCCTACACTTGCAGTAACAAATAAGGCCGCCGAGCTTAAAGCTGCTGGTAAAAACGTGATTGGTTTAGGTGCAGGCGAACCAGACTTTGATACCCCTCAACACATCAAAGATGCTGCAATTGAAGCGATTAACAAAGGCTTTACAAAATATACAGCAGTAGACGGTACTCCGAGCTTAAAGAAAGCAATTATTGCAAAATTAAAACGTGACAATAATTTAGATTATCAAGCAAACCAGATTTTGGTGTCTTGTGGTGGTAAGCAAAGCTTCTTTAACCTGGCACTAGCCTTGTTAAACAAAGGTGATGAAGTGATCATCCCTGCGCCATTCTGGGTAAGCTATCCAGACATGGTGATCATTGCTGAGGGTACGCCAGTCATCGTAAAATGTGGTGAAGAACAACGCTTCAAAATCACACCTGAACAATTGGAAGCTGCAATCACACCAAATACACGTTTGTTGGTACTTAACAGTCCATCGAATCCAACAGGCATGATCTACACCAAGGCTGAACTAGAAGCTTTGGCTGATGTGCTTCGTCGCCACCCACAAGTATTGATTGCTTCGGACGACATGTATGAACCAATCCGTTGGGAAGATGAGTTCTACAACATCGCAACAATTGCTCCAGACTTATATGACCGTACCATTGTGCTTAACGGTGTGTCAAAAGCGTATGCAATGACAGGCTGGCGTATTGGCTATGCGGCTGGTCCTGCAAAATTGATTGGCGCAATGAAGAACATTCAGTCCCAATCTACATCTAACCCAACCTCAATTTCACAGGTTGCGGCAGAAGCTGCATTGAATGGTCCACAAGACGTTCTTCAACCAATGATTGAAGCGTTTAAACGCCGTCATGACTTGGTGGTAAATGGCTTAAATGAAATCAACGGTATTTCTTGTCTCCCTGCTGATGGCGCGTTCTATGCCTATGCAAACATCCGTCCATTGATTCGTGCAAAAGGTATGAAATCTTGTACAGAATTCTCTGAGTGGTTACTTGAAGAAACTGGCGTTGCTGTTGTTCCTGGCGACGCATTTGGTTTAGGTGGTTTTATGCGTATTTCTTATGCAACTGCTGATGAAATATTAGTTGATGCTTTAGCACGTATCAAAAAAGCAGCAGACTCAATTGATGGTGTAGATGCGGCAATCGCATCAATTGAAGCTGAAAAAGCAGTGAAATAATCATACTGTAAATTAAGCAATTTCAACTACTGTGTAATATTGTTCAGGATTCTGAATAATCTAGAGATAATTTTGTTGATAAAAGAAAAAATTTGAGAAAATAGATTGAATACAATGAGTCGTCATTTTGATCTCCGATTTAGCCATTTTAGTGCTGGCAAGTTGGGTTAAATCCACACTGTTTAGATCAATATCCAAACATTCTTTCTATCTTGACTCTAGCAATCACTTGATTAAAGTTCAAGTTATTTATGCCATTTCACCTTAATTGTGCAAATAAAAAGCATACGATATAAAAATGAAAGAAACATGACATTTTTAACTTGACCGATTTTAAAAGCCACCTATAATGGCACTCAGATTCTCCCATAGCTCAGTCGGTAGAGCGACGGACTGTTAATCCGCAGGTCCCTGGTTCGAGCCCAGGTGGGAGAGCCAAGATTCTAAAAACCCACTCATTTTGAGTGGGTTTTTTCTTGTGGGTAATTTAATCAGAATATGTTTGCATCGAATCAATTCATTTTTGTACTGATTGGCTGTATCAGCACAGCACTACTTCTCATCAGTTGCATACGTTCTTTTTTACCCAAGCGACAATTCTTTCCCCGCCCTGTCATTACCGCATTTGAATCACAAATGTTCGTGCAATTAAAACAGGCATTTCCCCATTACCACGTATTGGCCCAGGTTGCCTTTAGTGCGTTGATTACAAGCGAGCATTACAATATCCGCAGCAAATTCAACCGCAAGGTCACAGACTTCGTTATTTTAGATCAGGAAATGCGGGTTATTGCGGTGATTGAACTTGATGATCCAAGCCATATTGGAAAGGAACTGGAAGACCAAAAACGTGACCGTATGCTGAAAGAGGCAGGCTATCGGGTACAACGTTATACGCAAATTCCATCCATTAAACAGTTACAGATGGATATTCGCTGATTTAATGATGCGTAACATTACTGCTCTGTTTTTGCAGCTTGCTCGGCCTTTTTCTGCTCTTCGAATTTCTTGGCAATTTCAGCATGTTGCTGGTCATATTTTTTCTTGGTTTCCGCATCACTCTTTGCAGCAAGAAATGCCATACCTACAATAAAAATTGGAATTGCCAAACCCAAACCCATCAACAACCAAGGTATCGACTTTTTTTCAACAGTTTTTTGACTCATGGATTATTCCAACTTAAGTTGCAAGCTTCAAGGAGTGCAACAATATAACAAAAAAGAGCCTCTATAAAGAGACTCTTTTTTTATAGCTGATTGGCTTATTGAGCTGGCATATAAAGTTTAACAAAGTCCCTTAACTGCCCAGTTTGTGTTGCATAAAGAATTGCACCTGTATGAGAACCATTCACCACAGGAGCACTTGCACTTGGTGCAATTGGCACTGGAATCATACTGACATTTGTACCTGCTTTTGACATTTTATCGTACAGATCATACGTCACAGTATAAGGTACATTGGTATCATAAACCCCTTGAATGATCAGAATTGGTTTATTCAGTTTTTTCGTTGTTGGCTGGCTATAGTCGTTGAGGAACTTCTTCACAACCTCATCTGTTTCAAACTCTTCCCGATTAATTCCTGGATAGTCTATAACTTTCTTGTCTGGATTCGCTGCTATAAAGGCTTGAATATCTTTGCTGTATTCATCCTGGATTTCATCCAGACATTCAGTTTTTGCCAAATCGGCAATGGTCTTGGCTTTGGCACTACCAAACATATTCTGGTAATTGAATGTTGGTTCATAAGCTGTAATTCCAACCCCAGCCAATGCGGCATAAGACAACAATGTCGCATAGGTTTCAATCGCAACAGGCTGTGACAAGCCATTGATTGCAGCAGGTGCAACATTCAGGATAATTTCGCCTAAGCTTGATGCTGGTGCACCAGCAACCGCACCTTTATAGCTTGCGTCTGCATTGGCATATTCAGCAACACCCAATGAAGCCTGTCCGCCTTGTGACTGGCCTACAGACATCCACGCGCCATTCAGTTTGGTGCCATAGTGCTCTTTGGCTGCTTTTACTGCATAGATTGCAGATTTAGCCTCGCTCGGCAGGTGCAGGTAAGGATGTTCACCCTCTCCTCCCAAGCCCTCATAGTCAGGCGCCACGATTACATAACCCTGACCCAATAGCTCCTTGGCAATATAGTCATTGAATCGATCACCCAATCCTGCATTGCTTGGTGCACATTTATCAGCTCCACCCAATGTGCCATGCGTCCATACGATCACCCGATAACCATCTTTAGGTGGAGCAATCGTTGGAAAATAGACAAGCGCTGAGGTTTCAACAGTCTTACCCAAAACGTTTGGCATTTTATATTTAATGACTTTAACCGAACTCGCTTCAGCCACATCTTTCAAAGTGTCTGCTTCATTTACATACGCTGTTTCTGAAACATAAGATGATGGTGTAGAGGGTTGTGAATTATTATCACTACCGCCGCCGCCATTATTACATGCAGTTAAAAATAATGAAGCTGTTAACGTAGAAATTGCTAAAGTAATATTAGACCGTTTCATAAAATATCCTTTTAGTCCTTGTCTTTTTTATACATGACGCTACACGCCATTCTATTAATACATAAAAAAAGTGCCCTGCATAGGACACTTTTCTATTCATTCATTATTTCAGCTTATGAATTCTAAAAAAATTCCGATAAAAATAATCATTCCAACCCAACGATTGTGACGGAATGCCCAAAAACAGATTTGAGGGTTCCGATCTTTTGTTTTGAACGCCTGATAAATAAAATCTGCCGCAACCACAAGCAATGCAATCAGCCCAAAAGGAATTAGAATATTTTCCAGATAAAATGCCGTCCCAATCAATCCAAGACTAATTGCCTGTAACAAAGCAATAATCTGGATATCGTAACGGCCAAACAGAATGGCCGTCGATTTCACCCCAATTTTCAGGTCATATTCACGATCAGTAATCGCATATTGAGTATCATAGGCCACTGTCCACGCCAAATTGCCAAAATATAAAAACCAGCAGGTTAAATCAGGTGTTTGCCCTACTGCGGTATAGGCCATGGGAATTGACCATGAGAATGCAGCACCCAAAAATACCTGAGGTAAATGGGTATAGCGCTTCATAAAAGGATACATAAACGCCAAAAACAATGCACCAAATGACCAATAAAAAGTCTCTAAAGGCAAGAACAACAACAGACAGGCACTGGCCACAACCAATCCCAAAAATACAAAAACTGCCTCACGGGCACGAATAATCCCTGTGGCTAAAGGACGGGTTTTGGTGCGTTCTACATGAGCATCGACTTTACGGTCGGCAAAGTCATTAATGGCACAGCCTGCTGCACGCATAAAAATCACGCCCAGCGTCATTACCAGCAGGATTTTTAAATCAGGAATACCTTTAGATGCAATCCATAACGCCCACATGGTGGGCCAAAATACCAGTTCCGTACCAATCGGCTTATCAAAACGGCAGAGATAATAATAGGCTTGCAGACGTTGTCGCCATGTGGTGTGTTGCACTGTTTCCATGCTGATTCCTTAGAGTCAATGCTGACGAATAAACTGTTCAAACGCTGGCAGAAATGTTTCCTGCACAATAAATTTGCAGCCATGCCAAGTATAGCAACTTTGTCGTGTCCAGCCCTCTTCCAGATGAATCACACGTCTTTCGCAAGATGGATTGGTTCTTTGAAATAAAAACCAGCCAATCGGCTTATTACCAATATGTTGAAACAAACGGGCTTTTTTTTGCAGACTTAGAATTGGAAATATACTTTTAGCTTTTACCCATGCCTGTTCTTCACAACCATATAAATTGGTTTCTCGTACCCATGCAAGGTGATGGTATGGCATCTTCATCCATCGACTATCCGCAAGCGTTAAACGTTGGTACTGTTCTTTGATGCGTTCAACACGAAACTCACCACCTGCCAAATCTGTCAGTTGTTGAGTGAGTGAACCTGAGGCATACAACCATTTTTTTAATTCAGCATGAAGCTGTTGTTCCCTTGTTCTGTTTGGTCGTAAATTTCGCATGCTTGGCTCACTAAAAACATCGGGATTAGTTTACCTGAATTTTTTATTAAAAATGTATGAAATTCAAATTGAAACAGAAACATAAAAAAAGTCCGCCGAAGCGGACTTTTCTGATTTTGGATGTATTACAGGCTGTAGTACATATCAAATTCAACTGGGTGAGTCGTCGTATTAAGACGACGTACATCTTCAGTTTTAAGTTCGATGTAAGCATCTAACATTTCTTTAGTGAATACACCGCCTTTTAATAAGAACTCATGATCCGCTTTAAGAGCATCAATCGCCATTTCCAAGTTATGAGCAACTGTAGGGATTTTTGCTTCTTCTTCAGGAGGAAGGTCATACAAGTTCTTGTCAGCAGCTTCACCTGGATGGATCTTGTTTTGGATACCATCAAGACCAGCCATTAACAATGCAGCGAAACCTAAGTATGGGTTCATTAATGGATCTGGGAAACGTGCTTCGATACGCTTGCCTTTAGGGCTAGAAACGTAAGGAATACGGATAGAAGCAGAACGGTTACGTGCTGAGTAAGCAAGCATAATCGGAGCTTCGTAGTGTGGAACTAAACGCTTATAAGAGTTTGTACCAGGGTTGGTAATTGCATTTAATGCACGCGCGTGCTTGATGATACCACCAATGAAGAACAATGCCATTTCAGACAAACCAGCATATTCATCACCAGCAAACAGGTTCTTGCCATCTTTAGAGATAGACATATGAACGTGCATACCAGAACCGTTATCACCTACCATTGGCTTAGGCATGAATGTAGCAGTTTTACCATATTGATGCGCAACGTTCCAAACTGCATATTTGAACTGCTGAACTTCGTCCGCTTTACGAACCATGGTGTTGAAGCTCACACCAATTTCTAATTGGCAAGAAGCAACTTCGTGGTGATGTACTTCTACACGACCAGGGCCCATGATGTCTTCGATACGTGCACACATTTCAGCACGCATATCTTGATGAGAATCAACTGGAGGAACTGGGAAGTAACCGCCTTTCACACGTGGACGGTGACCAGAGTTACCAGCTTCATAATCTTTACCAGTCGACCATGCAGCTTCTTCAGCGATCAATGTGTGGCGTGCGCCAGACATGTCGATATCCCACTTCACTTCGTCAAAAACGAAGAATTCTGGTTCTGGACCAAAGAATGCAGTATCACCGATACCAGTAGATTTTAAATATTCTTCAGCACGACGAGCAATCGAACGTGGATCACGCTCGTAACCTTGGCCAGTAGATGGCTCGATTACGTCACAAGTTACAACAACTGTTGGCTCAGCAAAGAACGGGTCAAGAAAACCTGTTTCAGCATCTGGACGTAAGATCATGTCAGACGCTTCAATGCCTTTCCAACCAGCGATTGAAGAACCATCAAACATTTTACCGTCTTCAAAGGTATCTTCATCAATGGTGTCAGCTGGGTAAGTGACGTGCTGCTCTTTACCCTTAGTATCAGTAAAGCGAAAATCGACCCATTTTGCGCCACTTTCTTTGATGAGTTGAAGGACCTTGTTCGCCATGCTCATTTGCTCCAATGAAATTTTTGTGCACCTGTTAAGTGCGTGTTAGTTGTTGATATATAATTAGCAATTACCATACCAACAATTTTAAAGCATACCTAAAACATTGAAATTCTTTGCAGAAAAAATGCTTTAAGCTCCATGTCCCATGTCTACTATAATGTTTGCTTTCACAAATGCACCATATTTATACATTTCCACCTCAGCTCGTCTCCAAAACAGACACAATGAACCAAAACAGTGCAAAACATATAACAAAGAACCAATGTAGTGCCAATTACGCCATCTTTGGATGGTATAAATTGGCTTTTTATATCATTCTTTTCAGTTTGATTCCAATCAATTCAATTCGACTTTCAATTTAGGTATCCCATTTTTTACTAAACCCTTAAATTAAAAAAGTTTATTGTGCATTTTTCTGTCTTTTATTTACACATTTTTATCCTCATCCAAATCATCATTACTCGAAATATTCAGCATTGCCCATTTATTTTTTGCTATGATTATTTTCCTCTATCATGAGTGAATATTTTTATTCGTTATAGCGATTAAAAAATAAGACAAGCTGATAGATTTATTTAAGATCACAACACAATAAAGTGTACATTTTTCAAAAGGTTAAAGTCATGCTTCTGATGATCGACAACTACGATTCTTTTACCTACAACATCGTTCAGTATTTTGGCGAGTTGAAACAGGAAGTAAAAGTTGTTCGTAATGATCAAGTCACATTAGAGGATATCGAACGATGGCAGCCTAAATATCTGGTGATTGGTCCTGGCCCATGCTCCCCAACTGAAGCAGGAATTTCCATTCCAGCCATCAATCATTTTGCAGGAAAAATTCCCTTGCTGGGCGTTTGTCTAGGACATCAGGCGATTGGTCAGGCTTTTGGTGGCAATATTATCCGTGCCAAAACCGTGATGCATGGTCGTTTATCAGATATGCACCATAGCAATAAGGGTATTTTTAGCAATTTACCCTCGCCTTTTGCTGCGACACGTTACCATTCATTAGTGATTGAACAGGAAACACTGCCAGATTGTCTTGAAGTGACCTGCTGGACCAATCAGCCAGATGGCACGATTGAAGAAATTATGGGTGTAAAGCATAAAACGCTTGCTGTTGAGGGGGTTCAGTTTCATCCAGAGTCCATCCTGAGCCAGCATGGACACCAGATTTTTAAGAATTTTTTAGAGATTTATGCATAAATGAACATTCAACAGGCATTGAATCATATTACCAAAAACATTCATTTGACCCAGCCGCAAATGGAAGATGTCATGCGTAGCATTATGCAGGGTGAAGCCACCGACGCCCAGATTGGCGCGTTGATGATGGGTTTGCGCATGAAAGGCGAAAGTATTGATGAAATCACGGCGGCGGCACGGATTATGCGTGAGTTTGCCATCAAGATTGATGTCAGCGATATTCCCCATTTGGTTGATATTGTGGGAACAGGTGGTGATGGCCAAAACCTGTTTAATGTCTCCACTGCCTCAAGTTTCGTGATTGCTGCTGCGGGTGCGACTATCGCAAAGCATGGCAATCGAGGTGTGTCCAGTAAATCTGGTTCATCAGATGTATTGGAACAGATGGGTATTCAGCTTGATCTGGATATGCAACAGACTGAACGTTGCATTCGTGAAATGGGTGTGGGTTTCCTGTTTGCACCGAATCATCACAAGGCCATGCGTTATGCTGTGGCACCACGTCGTGAACTGGGTATTCGTAGTATCTTTAATTTATTGGGTCCTTTAACCAATCCTGCTGGTGTCAATCGTTTTGTCATTGGCGTGTTTTCAGATGAACTGTGTCTTCCAATCGCTGAGGTCTTAAAACAGTTGGGTGCGGTACACGTCATGGTGGTGCATTCCAGAGACGGTCTGGATGAAATCAGTCTGGCTGCACCTACCACAGTCGCTGAACTCAAAGATGGTGAAATTACTGAATGGACACTGACGCCTGATGAAGTTGGGATTCCATCACAGACACTGACGGGTTTGGTTGTGAACAGTTCACAAGAAAGCTTGCAGTTGATTAAGGATGCTTTGGGCCGTAACAAATCAGAAATCGGTGAAAAAGCAGCCAACATGATTGCACTGAATGCAGGTGCAGGTATTTATGTGGCAGGCATGACCAAGACCTATAAACAAGCCGTTGCGCTGGCGCAGGATATTCTCTATGGCGGACAGGCCCTGGAAAAAATGAGTATTCTGGGTGAATTTACCAAAACATTGAAACAATATCAGGCAGACTAAGGATTTCTCATGATCAATATTCAAAATACCATTTTAGGTAAAATTGTTGACCGCAAACATGAGGAACTGGCAGCACGCTTAAAACAACGTAGCTTGCAAGATGTTGAACAGTGGGCGAAAGAAGCAACACCAGTTCGTGGTTTTGCCAATGCATTACAGCATAAGCGTCCTGCTGTGATTGCTGAAATTAAGAAAGCGTCACCATCCAAAGGTGTGATTCGTGCAGACTTTAATCCTGCTGAAATTGCACAGCAGTATGAACAAGCTGAAGCAGCATGTTTATCTGTTTTAACTGATGTGGATTTCTTTCAGGGTGCCGATGAAAATATTGTGATCGCCCGTAACCATTGTGCCCTGCCCGCTTTACGCAAGGATTTTTTGATTGATCCTTATAATGTGGTTGAGGCACGAGCCTTACATGCAGATTGTATTTTATTGATCGTGGCGTGTTTGTCTGATCAACAGCTAGAAGAAATGTCTAAAACAGCATTTGAACATCAACTGGATGTATTAGTTGAGGTGCATGACGAAGATGAACTGGAACGTGCCTTAAGGCTGTCTGAACAATGCATTTTGGGTGTAAATAACCGTAATTTAAAAACCTTTGATGTGGATTTAAATACTTCATTGCGTTTAAAGAAATTGCTACCAGCTTCTCGTGTGTTGGTCACTGAAAGCGGTATTGCCACACCTGCTGATGTGGAAATGATGCAGGCCAATGATATTCACACTTTCCTTGTTGGTGAAAGTTTTATGAAACAGCCTCGTCCTGATTTAGCGTTTGGTGAATTGTTTGGAAAACCTGAGCAGATTTAAATCACTATATATTGAGAAAACTGAGTTAATATAACTAATATTAACTCAGTTCTTTTATTATTTACTCTGACCAGTTAAAACATAAAATTCAGTTAAACCCTTTCTATCAAATAAATCTGTTTGCTTTGTTGATGATACTAATAGATTATCAATATCGCCTTTAGGTTCATCCCATAATGGATGATTAAATAATCTATCTAAACATCCCTTAATCCTTTCTTTTTGATCATTACTCATAACTTCCCGATATAGTAATTTCTTACGTTCATCATGTGTTATAAAGTTAAAAGCCATACCTAGAATACTTTCCAAATAAGGAGACCAAGTTGATACAGAACCTTTATGCCAAATTCTACGAGCCTTTAATTCTACATTTGTTAAATCTTTTCCACGAATATTATGCACCCAATGATTTAGATAACCACAATCTACTAATAAAGAAGCTAGCTCCTTAAAGTTTTCAAGTTCTGAATCACGATAATCAGTAATAGATTTAAAGTTTGCTGAAGATGGTTCTAAAAATAATGTATTTGAAAAAATTGTTTTTTTAAGTAGATCAATTGACAAGGCATATGCAGCATCTTTTGATGCTTCAGCAATAAATAGCTTTAATGCGGAAAGTTCAATAGCATTATCCATAATAGCACTTTTTAGCATTTGTTTAGCATCAGTTTTACTCTGTTGTTTTTCGGCAACCAGAAACTTAATGAAATTTTCCTCAGAATGCTGCCCTACTGCTTTCATCTCTGTAAATTCATCTAACATTTCTTTATAAATGACAGATAAACGATCTAATAAAGTTGAAGTATAGAATGGTATTTGCTTATGTTTAGAATGAGCCTCAAGATTAGTCATCATCAGGTCATCAAAAAGTTTTTTTGCTTTTAAAGGATCATCTGGTGATACATAAACTTTAATATCAACTTCACTCATATTATTTAATACTTGTCCTGCAAGCTTATGCTGTCCATCAAATAACTTAAACTTATGATCAATTAACCTTGCAATAGAAGGAGCTAACTGTGGATGATCTTTCAAATGATTACGTAAAGAAATTAATCTTTTATAATCAATTACCCTAGGTTGCAACCCTTCTTGATCATCATTTTCGAGCCATTTTATTGGAATGCGCCCATAAAAATACCCAACTTTTAAAATTTCATCAAAAAGTAAAGTAAATGTCCTTTCATCAGTTCCATCATCTACTACAATCTGATTGTCTTTTTTAGAAAAGCAAATATTTTTGTGTGAAATATCTTTAAGTTCAAATATATCTTGTAACTTAATTTTATTTTTCTTGGCATTAAACAATTGCTCAAGTTTTAAGTTATCTCGAACTTCATACAATGTTTGATCAGATTTCCTCCGATTATAATATTTTTTCACAATTCGAATGTTTGATAAATCAGTTTCGCCTTGTTTTGCATAGGGTAATATATGATCATATTCAATATCATCAATATTTAATGTAATAATTTCACCCGAGATAAAACATCTTAATATTCCATTTTGATCACTTTGTTGCTTTTGAACTTGTAATTTTTCAGAATCTGATAATTGTCTTTTCATCATTGACCTATTTAAAACTCATCTTTTGTTCGTATGTTACTATAATTACAAGTAAAATTACATTGAATGCAATATAATGACGCAGACAAATTTAGATTTTTCGAGACCTATGAGTAACGATTCTTCCCTCTCCAAGTCACAGCAACAATTGTTAAAACAATTTAAAAAGCAAATTTCCAACCCTCAATCCAGCGCGGTTGCCAAACAGGCTGAGTCAAAAAAAACTCAGGTTGCTGTTGAAGAGCTGGAAGATACCGAGCTTTTTAAAAAAGCACTGGTCGGTGTAAAACCTATCGCCAATGATAATATTGCCAATACCAAAACCACCCGCAGCAAAAAAGTGGATGCCCAGACATTGGCAAAACGGGCCGCGGCTGAGGGTTCTGCCGAACAGGAACATACTGAGATTTCAGATACCCAGGCCATCCTGAATCCTGTTTCAAGCCAAGCTTCTTTAAGCTATCGGATTGCAACCTTGCAGCATAAAGTTTTTGAGGATTTAAAAGCAGGCAAAATGCGCTGGTTTGAGGCAGTCGATTTGCATGGCTGTACCGTTGAGCAGGCACGGTCAGCCGTTTTGCAAATTATCCAGATTGCAAAAGATGAAAATCAGAATGTCATTAAAATTGTACATGGCAAAGGTCCAGAAGCGATTTTAAAAACCTATGTCAATGGTTGGCTGAGACAACACCGTGACGTGCTGGCTTTTGTCAGCGCACCTGAAAATCAGGGTGGTACAGGTGCAGTTTTGGTGCTGCTGAAACGTGCTGAAAAAAATCCAAAGTACAATCAGTAATCGGCAATTGCATCAAAACTAAGTTTTTTAATCGTTTTCTGATACAATTGCCGTTTTGTTCAATCCACCTAAGTGAACATTGTTATGTCTATGCAGCAATCGTACGCAAATATCTTAACTGCCGTTGGTGAAGATTTAAATCGCCCAGGCCTAAAAGATACACCCATGCGTGCGGCTAAAGCTTTTTCTTTTTTAACTTCTGGCTATAGCAAAACGCTTGAGGAAGTGACCAATAGTGCGGTTTTCCCATCCGATAACCATGAAATGGTATTGGTCAAAAATATCGAGTTTTATTCATTGTGTGAACACCATCTGCTGCCTTTCTATGGCCGTGTGCACATTGCGTATTTACCTGAAGGTCAGGTGCTCGGTTTATCCAAGTTTGCCCGCATTACAGAAATGTTTGCCCGTCGTTTACAGATTCAGGAAAACTTGACCCAGCAAATCGCAGAAGCGGTTGCTGAAGTGACTCAGGCACGTGGTGTTGCTGTGGTGATTGATTCAGCGCATATGTGCATGATGATGCGTGGTGTTGGCAAGCAGGAATCCACCACCCGTACTGTTTCGTTTATTGGTGATTTTAAGACGGACAAGGAAACTCGCCGTGAGTTTTTAAGTGCGGTTCCTGAAAGTTATTGATCTGAGTATTTACCATGTCATCCATTTATCTCGCTGGTCAGGGACAGCTTACTCAGGGTGAAGCCAGTATTGACCACCCTCGTCCTGATCGCTTGGTTAAAGGCAACCCAGAACGCCTGACCTATAGCTTATATGAACATCCTCATATGAGTTGTGGAATTTGGCAATGTGAAGTGGGTGCATGGAATATTGTGTTTGCTGACAATAAACAGGAATTTTTTCAGGTGATTGAAGGTGTTGTACGTATCCATGATGCACAGACCAATACGTTTATTGAAGTGGCTGCTGGAAATGCAGGGATTATTCCACCTGCATTTATTGGCACATTTGAAGTGGTTGAAGCGGTTAAAAAGTATTATGTGATTGTGGATGTTTGATCAATTCTGCATGCCTTGATCAAATGCTTTTCAAGTCTTAGAAAAACCAGGGCGAATTCAAACATGAGGTGCGATAGTTTCAAAATCCTCAAGAATACATAAAGCATTGTTGACTAATGCAATCGCCAAGTCCCATCTTGATCACGTTTCCCCAATATCTTGAGCACCAGAACCAGACTCAGTAATAACAGTAAATACCAGGAACCCAGTTTCCCCCAGCCCACCATATGCCATGCATCAACCTGACTTGGATAAAGCCAGATTTTATAGAAAGTACTGATATTTTCAGCAATCCAGATCAGGAATGCGAGTATCAGCAAAATCGGCAGCATCGGAACCTTGAAACGATGTTGGGCGAGTTGAAAATACAGTTTTGTTTTCCAGAAAATCACCACACTCCAGATAAATAATCCCATACGAATATCAGGAATAAAGAATTTGGTCATGAAATTTAAATAAGACAAAACTGCCAGGCACAACATATTGCCAAACTGGGGGAGATTTTCAAAAGACACCTGATACAGGCGGAGTGACCTTGCAAAAAAGCTGCCGACCGCAGAATACATAAAACCCGCAAATAATGGCACCGTAAGCAACTTAAAGATGGCAGGCTGAGGATATTGCCATGATGCAATTGCAGGATGCGTCAGAAAAATCTCCATCCCCATCGCCATAATATGGAATAAGGCAATGACCTTGGCTTCATCCCAGGATTCAAGTTTTAAATACAGCAGGCAAATCTGGATCATCAGCGCATAAAACAACAAATAGTCATAACGGTAAAAACCGTAATATTCCTGGCTTCCCATCGGTGCAGTCATTGCAAAAGCAATTAAAAGCAGCAATCCAAATAAGGCAGCCGAAGCTGCCGTACTGATAAAATTTATTGGTAATACAATCAACTGCACAAAACTGATCCTAGCTGGTTTAGCCTTGAAATGCCTTTTAAATATCAGCCTAGATATTTCGCGCTATATTCATGTACGGTATCCACAAAAATCTTTGGTTGGGCTGGATCGACCCATTGGGTAATACCATGCCCTAAATTAGCAATATAACCTGTTTTTTCACCATTGCTGTAGGCATCATCCAGCATGGCTTTGACCGATTTTTCAATGGATGCCGTCGAACCATAAAGCGTAGCTGGGTCAATATTCCCCTGCAAGGCGGCTCGTTCTGCAACCACGTCTCTTGCAGTATAAAGTGGCGTTGTCCAGTCCAGTCCAAATGCATCTGCACCTGTTGTCAGCATGGCTTCCAGCCATTGTCCACCACCTTTGGTAAAGACAATAATCGGAATACGGTGGCCATCTTTTTCACGCTGAAGCCCAGCAATGATCTTGGTCATATAGTTCAATGAAAATTCAATATATTCCCGATGTGCCAGCGCGCCCCCCCAACTATCAAAAATCTGAATGGCCTGTGCGCCTGCATCAATCTGTGCATTGAGGTAATCAATCACTGAGTCGGCTAAATGATCAAGTAAGGCATGTAACACTTCTGGCTGTGCATACATCATATTCTTGATAAAGCGAAATTCCTTGCTGGAACCGCCTTCCACCATATAAGTGGCTAAAGTCCATGGGCTTCCAGAAAAACCGATTAAAGGCACTTGTCCGCTTAAAGCAGATCGAATGGCTGAAACGGCATTCATAACATAGGCCAGGTCAGACTTGGCATTGATTTTCGGCAGGTTGGCGACATCCTGTTCCGTACGTACTGTTTTATGAAACTTTGGCCCTTCCCCCGTCTCAAAATACAATCCCAATCCCAGCGCATCAGGCACGGTTAAAATATCAGAAAATAGAATTGCGGCATCCAGTTCATAACGGCGTAAAGGCTGCAAAGTAACTTCACAGGCAAATTCTGTATTTTTACATAGAGATAGGAAATCCCCTGCCTGTGCGCGAGTTTCTCGATATTCTGGTAAATAACGCCCTGCCTGACGCATCATCCATACAGGTGTGGTGTCTACAGGTTCACGTAATAAAGCTCGTAAAAAACGATCATTTTTCAACGTTGTCATGACCAATCTCTAAATTCTTTCATGTGGAACGCATCATAACAAAGTTAGCCTGGAATTTATAATTTCAATTCCATACAAACATTACACCTTTAAACAAAAATTTCGCTTTGACACAAAACTGCTACTGCAAGCGTAATTATTTTCTGTAATACTTGTAATATGTTAGGGTCTGTCAACATTTCAGCCATGCCTTGCGTTATAGGCTAAAACGACATAAACAAGGCATGAAACGCAGGCAATGGTGACTCCCTTGTCAAGTTTCATAACGCAGTTTAGGGAATTTTTAGCCATAACCCTGCGGGACAGGGACATTTTTTGCCGCTACTGCGTTATGCCTTATTCATTTAGAATAGCTAAATTTCATAAGTCATGCCTTGTACCGTCTAAAAAATGTCTTCTGTCGCAAGTATGTGTGAAACGTTGACAGACCCTCAATCTCAATATGAATAATTCTTAAGGTTAAATTGCATGTTTGTTCGCTCATTACTCGCTGTGAGTTTAAGTTCTATTCTGATTAATGTTGCTTTAGCTGCACCAACAACTGAGCAACCTTTAAATCCCAAAAAAATTTCGACCTCAGTTGAAGATCCAATTGATCCTTTAGCAATTAATGTTGCGTCATCTTCAAGTGCGGTTGCGCAGGCAGCCTCAGAACCACAGGCGGCTTCTGAACCACAACCCAATAATGCCGCCTCAACCGTTTCCCAGAATCTGGAAAAAGCCCCAGATTCAGCAGCAACATCCAAGTCAGTGTCTACAAGCTGGAACCTAGACTCGCTTAATAATGCCGAGTGGTCTGAGAATATGCCAAAAGGCCAATCTCCTGCTTATGCACGTGCCCATGTCATGCTGAACAATGCACATGCGTCACCAGGTGCGATTGATGGTGCCAATGGTAAAAACACGCTGAAAGCGATTGCGTCATTCCAGCAAATGAATGGCATCACCCCAACAGGTGAACTCACCAAGGAAACATGGGATGCACTGGTTTCCAAGCAAACCAAACCAGCCTATGTTGAATACACCACAACCGATGCTGATTTTAAGGGCCCTTATGCAGACTCAATCCCATCAGATTATGCGCTGCAAGCTAAAATGAAAGGCCTTTACTACACACGCGTGACAGAAATGCTCGGTGAAAAGTTTCATATGGATGAAAAATTCCTGAGACAGTTAAACCCAAACGCAACATTCAAAAAACCAGGTGAAAAAATCGTTGTTGCCAATGTGCGTAACGACTTGCCTGAAGACATCCATTTAATCGTGGCACATAAAGGCGCAAAACAGCTTTATCTGTTTAATAGCCGTAACCAAATGATTGCTTCATTTCCTGCGACAATTGGCAGTGCTGACACGCCTTCTCCAACAGGTACCTATAAAGTGGTCGGTGTTGCGAAAAACCCATACTATAGCTACTCACCATCCAACTTTGTTCAGGGGAAAAACCTTAAGCCACTGACCTTGCCACCTGGTCCCAACGCACCTGTGGGCAATATCTGGATTGGTTTAAGTAAAAAATCATTTGGTATTCATGGTACGCCAAACCCATCATTAATTTCCAAGACCGCCTCACATGGTTGTATCCGTTTAACCAACTGGGATGCCAATGACTTGGGGAATAAAGTCCGTTCAGGTGTAACCGTAAAATTCCTTGAATAATTTCAGGGTTATTCCAAGTAAATTAAAACCGAATATTGTTTACTAATATTCGGTTTTTTAATTGCCAAGTTTTATTCAACAATAGGCAATGGTTGATAGTAAATTTGATTACGGCCTAACTGCTTGGCCCGATATAATGCCTTGTCCGCAGTCTGAATCAGGAAATCCTGACTGATTTTAGGATTACCATTAAAAACCGTAATGCCCAAACTAATGGTGACATAATTAGAGACCAGTGATTTCTCATGTACAATCATTAATCGGTCAATGGCGCGGTAAATATTGGTTGCAACCGCATACGCACCTTGAGCAGAAGTTTCAGGCAACAGCACCACAAATTCCTCTCCCCCATAACGTGCAATAAAATCCATATGGCGAATCGAACTTTTTATGGTTTTTGCGACTTCAGAAATCACCTGATCCCCCATCTGATGACCATAAAAATCATTGTAGTTTTTAAAATAATCAATATCGATAAACAGCACAGATAACGACGTGCTTTCCTTACATGCCAGGTTATAGTAATGGGTAAACATTTCCTCAAAAGTACGACGATTCGACACATTGGTCAGTTCATCATGCTGACTTAGATGGAGCAGTTCGGAGGCCTGTAAGCGTAGAATTTTCTCATCAATCTCAGATATTTTTGATTTTATAAAAATCCGTTGCTCTTTAGAATTCAGCATTACACTGATGGAAAAACCCAGGAGCAGGCTTCCAATAAAGGTCCGACCTATCATCAAAAGGTCATAGGGAATATTTAAAAAATAAAGAAAAAACAGGCTAACAATTGCCGCGAAAGAACCGATCCACAACATATGCAAGGGTTTGATACCACTCAGGATAAAGCCCAGCATGTATAAGAAAGCAACCAGCACCATTGCCTGGTTCTGCAACACCACATTGGAGACCCCGATCATCAGCGATGAAGTCAGTACAATGGTAAAAAAAACAATCGTACAAGCGGCTGGATAAAAGAAAACTCTTAGGTTTCTAAAACGGGAAAAGGCCCAGAATAAAAACAGTGCGGCCCCCACAACAATTAAACTTAAAATGCTGTAGATAAAATCGAGAACAAAATGTGGACTTTCACGAAGAACAAAATAATTGGAGGGCAAGATCAACAGTACAAAAATGGTATAGGTAATCACACCCTGACCAAAAAACTGAATGGCATTGACACGTGTTCGGTCAATATTGAATGCCCAAAACTCATCTTCCAACTTTTTAGGGAGCAAGGTCTGCCGGTTATTTGATTTAAAATGCTGGGCAACAAGCTGCTCTAGATCCTCTTTTGACCTCCGTAATTGATCAAGATCATACTGGTTATCCATCCTCAATACTCTTTTTATAATGCACTATTCTTATGCCGCATAAAAATAACACAAAATCGCATTTTGTCATGTGCTTTGGTTAACCACTTATCCATAATTGTAGTTACCATTTTCACACTATATGCATTATTATTTGTATTATTTTTAAGTTTGAAGTACGCCTTGAATACTCTTACACTTTTACAACCAGACGATTGGCACGCACATTTGCGTGATGGTTTAGCCCTAAAACGCACTGTACCTGATTTGGCAAAACAATTTGCACGCGCGATTTGTATGCCGAACCTTGTTCCACCAGTCAAAACTGTAGAAGAAGCTTTGGCATACCGCGAGCGTATTCTTGCCCATGTGCCAGAGGGGCTCCATTTCGATCCACGTATGGTGCTGTATTTTACTGATCATACCCCTCCAGACGAAGTTCGTAAAATTAAAGACTCTGAATTTGTGAATGCCATCAAGCTTTATCCTGCTGGCGCCACCACAAATTCGGACAATGGTGTCAGCGATATCCGTAAGGTGTATGCAGTAATTGAACAGCTTGAAGAACATCAGGTGCCTTTACTATTACATGGTGAAGTAACACACAACCATGTTGATATTTTTGACCGTGAAAAACGTTTCCTTGATGAAATCCTCTCACCACTACTCAAACAGTTTCCAAAATTAAAGGTGGTATTGGAACACATCACCACCAGCGATGCAGCCAATTTTGTGCTTGAGCAGGATCGCAATGTTGCCGCGACCATCACTCCACAACATTTATTGTTTAACCGTAATGATATGTTGGTTGGTGGGGTCAAGCCACATTTTTACTGCCTGCCGATTTTAAAGCGTCAAACTCATCAAACCACATTACTGGAAGTTGCAACCAGCGGTAATCCAAAATTCTTCCTAGGGACAGACAGTGCACCTCATGCACAACATGCCAAGGAAAATGCCTGTGGTTGTGCAGGTTGCTATAGTGCACCGAATGCGATTGAATTGTATGCTCAGGCATTTGACCAAGTGGGTAAATTAGAGCGCCTAGAGGGTTTTGCTAGCATATTCGGTGCTGACTTCTATGGTTTGCCACGCAATACCTCTACCATCACGCTGGTCAAGGAAGAAAATACCGTAGCTGAATCATTTGACTATCTTGATGGTCAGAAAATTATTCCACTTCATGCAGGAAAAACACTGCAATGGAGAAAAGTGTGACACAAGCAGAAAGTAAAGCTCCTGTAATTGCCCAGCGTTTTCGTGGATTCCTACCTGTTGTTGTTGATGTGGAGACAGCAGGTTTTAATGCACAAACCGATGCACTTCTGGAAATCGCATGTATTCCAATTATCTATGATGAACAAGGGCAATTTATTCCTGGACCATCATTTCATGCCCATATCAATCCTTTTGAGGGAGCGAACCTTGACCGCCGTTCTTTAGATTTTATTGGGATTGATCCATTTAACCCCATGCGTGTGGCAATGGCAGAAGACGAACGTGGTGCATTGAAACGTATTTTCAAATCATTGAACGAGGTTCGCAAGGCTCAGCACTGTACCCATGCGGTTTTGGTCGGACACAATGCCCATTTTGATTTAGGTTTCTTGCAGGCGGCAATTGCCCGTACTGGAACAAAGAACCAGAATCCTTTTCATAGCTTCTCTGTGTTTGATACCGTAACACTCAGTGCGGTCATGTTTGGCCAAACTGTGTTGGCGCGGGCGTGTATTCAGGCGGGGATTGAGTTTGATGGCAAGGAGGCACATTCCGCCCTATACGATACCCAAAAGACGGCTGAACTGTTTTGCTATATTTTGAACAAACTGTCTCCCCATCTTCTTGACACTTTGGTGACGGAACCCTAATATACATGCACCTCAAGAAGTCCCTATCGTCTAGAGGCCTAGGACATCGCCCTTTCACGGCGGTAACCGGGGTTCGAATCCCCGTAGGGACGCCATTTTTCCCACAGTGTTTTATGCTCGGTATCGAGCTCAGCCATAACCAAGCATAAAACATGTAGTGGTTCATATCCAATAAAATCAGCCATTTGCATAATCTGTGTAGTTGTTGGCTTTCTTCTTCCTGCCTTCCAGTGGCATATAACTGTTGGATCAATATCCAATCTTTCAGCTAATTTTTCATAGCTTCCAAATCGAATTTTATTCATCTCGATGATGTCTTTGAGCATTTCCTCACCTCTTGATTCTGACCAATTTGTCAGGTTTTGCAAAAAAGAAAAGGCTTGGCATTAGCCAAGCCTTTGGAGGTTTAAATGTTGAAGTCAGCCCTTACTTGTTCCAGATCAGGTGTTCGCTTATATCGAATCACTCGAAAACCTGCTTCTGCAACTAAAGCGTCTCTGTCTGCATCTTTATCCTCTTTGCCTTTGTGTGATGAATCATCCAGCTCAACAATTGCAACAATGTTGAACTGCTTGTCTAACACAACAAAGTCAGCCACTTTTCGATTGAATAGATTACGTGTTGCATATCCGCTTGCTGTCATAAATGCACTAAATGCAACTTGTGCCAAGACAATGTGTTCAGGTAATGCCTCCCTCAATCTTAAAAATGTTGGCTGTTCATTCATTGTGATGATGCGTTTACCCTTGATTGGGCTGCGCTTCCCTCCTTTTTTGCCTTTGTTTGCACTGCCTAATAAAATGCCAACGATTGCGAATATAACGATTAAAACAATTATCCAAGTCATCAAAACTTCCCCATATCAAAAGACACATTGTAAGGGAAGTTTTTATAGAAATGTAAACAAGGGGCAAAGTTAGGACATCGCCCTTTCACGGCGGTAACCGGGGTTCGAATCCCCGTAGGGACGCCAAATATTAAAAGGCCACTGCATCAATGAGACAGTGGCTTTTTTTTTCGCTCAAAATAAAGGACTCCGAAGAGTCCTAAAATATTATGCTGATTTACGTGAATTCACCTGTCCTTTGATCACTGCCTTAATATTGCCTTTGGCGTAATTCAGGAACACGATTAAAGGCGATAATTTAGGATTTGGCTTTTTACCTTGCCCAATCGCCTTAAACTGTGCTGCATACCAGATAATTTCCATAATGGCCATTTTATCAACCATTGGGATGCCTGTTTTAATCTGGTTTACGGCATAACGCACATCATTGCCCGCAATTAAACGATCTGTTAAATCAGTTTCAACTGCCAATGGACGGGCAATACCAATAAAGTCACATGCGCCACTTACAAGTGCAGCATTCATGCCTGCAACGGTACGGAAGCCACCTGTTACCATCAACTTACACGATACATGCTGGCGAATCTTTTCAGCAAACTCAAGGAAATAAGCCTCACGTGCAATGGTGCTAGCTTTACGTGATTCAGCTTTTGCGCCTGCCATTGCAGGCGCTTCGTAGGTTCCACCTGAGATTTCAATCAGGTCAATCCCTGCGGCATCAATTGCCTTGAATACGGTGATGACATCCTCTTCAGTAATGCCGCCACGCTGGAAATCAGCCGAGTTGAGTTTGACTGAAATAATGAAGTTTTCTGAAGTCGCAGCACGTACTGCCTTATAAATTTCTAATAAGAAACGGCTGCGATTTTCGATTGAACCGCCCCATTGATCAGTACGTTTATTGGTCAATGGGGATAAAAATTGACTGATCAGATAACCATGCGCACCGTGTAGTTGCACGCCCTCAAAACCTGCTTTTTCACAAATGGCTGCTGCTGTGGCAAAACGCTGGATAATATCCAGAATTTCTTCATGTTTTAGTTCACGAGGCGTACCAAACATGGTGGCCAGCATTGGGCTAAATGGCACAGCCGAAGGTGCAACCGTTTCCTTATTCAAACCTTTTGGACATTGACGACCTGGATGTGACAATTGAATCAATTGTACCATCCCGTATTTTTTACCCACTGCCGCCCACTGCTGTAATTTTGCCAAATCACGTTCAGTTTCAATTACAACCACACCAGGTTCATTCTTGGCAGCGATACTCACCATCACATTGCCTGTAATGGCACAACCTAAACCACCCTTTGCCCAAGCCTCATATAAACCGATATGCAAATCATTCGGTTGTCCATCATGGTTGGCAAGTGCTTCACTCATGGCACCTTTGATAATACGGTTTTTAAATGTGGTATTACGAATCTGGATACTGTCTGCAATCTGACTCATGGTCATCCTCTGCTACAATTAGAGTATTTACTCCAATTTAATCTGATTATTGTTGATGTCAAGCTATCTTCCGATAAATTGACAATATCATATGTCAGTTTAATTACAAGATGCTCCGTACTGGCTGGCTGTGATCAACTGTTGTGTATATTCAGTTTGAGGCTGGTTAAACAGAAGTGCTGTTGCTTGATATTCCACAACTTTGGCTTGGCGCATGACCATGATCTTTTGGCAGAGCGCTTGAATGACTTGTAAGTCATGACTGATAAAGATGTAACTGATCTGGTCTTGCTGCTGTAATCGGCGTAACAATTGAATCATGGCACGCTGTGTACTGCGATCCAGTGCTGAGGTGGGTTCATCCAATATAATAAGTTTGGGTTGTAACACCAAAGCCCTTGCCAATGCCACTCTTTGCCGTTGCCCACCAGACAGTTGATGTGGATATGAATGCTTAGACTCTATTGATAATTCAACTTTACTCAGTACTTCTTCAATTTTATTTGTAATCAATATTTTGGAAATTGATCTAAGCTTTAAGCCCTCCCCAATGATCTGTTCAACTGTCATACGTGGATTTAAGCTGCTCAAAGGGTCTTGAAATACGATCTGAAAATCACTTCGTAAAGGTCTAAGTTGTTTTTGATTCAATTGGTTTAAATTTTTGCCCTGAAAAATAATGTCTCCCTCACTGGCAATCAGACGTGCAATCGCCAGGGCCAAAGAAGATTTTCCCGAACCACTCTCCCCGACGATGCCTAATGCCTCACCCTGCATTAATTCCAGATTAATCGCTTCGGCTGCTACTTTATCGTACTTAATCTGGTTGAATAAGCCGTGTTTAATTGGATATTTTACCGTGACATATTCAAGCCTTAATAACGTTTCTGCTGATTCCAATACCAAAGCCTGTCCAAAATCGTGATTGAGTAAATTTCGGGTACATTCCGTTTTTGGCTGGTCAAAAATTTCAGCAATTGTACCTTGCTCTTCGACTTTGCCTTTATTCAAAACCAGCACATGATCAGCATAACGTTTGACCAGATTGAGGTCATGGCTAATCAAAATCATCGCCATGTTGCGTTGCTGTTGCAGCTTTTTAAGTAATTCCAAAATCTGTGCCTGCAACATCACATCTAAAGCGGTGGTGGGTTCATCGGCAATTAAAATATCAGGTTCTAAAGCCAGCGCCATTGCAATCATGACACGCTGTCGTTGCCCACCCGAAAGCTGATGTGGATAGCATTTTAGAATCTGCTGTGCATCCTCAATGCCCACATCATGTAGTAAATTGATCACTTTTTGCTGAGCTTCTGCTTTGGACAGACCTTGCAAAATCAGATTTTCACCAACGATCTTTTCCACCTTATGTAATGGATTGAGTGCGGTCATGGGTTCCTGAAAAATCATGGCAATACCTTTGCCACGAAGCTGCTGTAATTGTTGCTGGCTAAGCTTTAATAGATCATCATTTTTAAATTGCACCACACCTTGCACAATTAAAGTTTCAGGCAATAAACCCAATAATCCCAAAGCACTGATGGATTTACCCGAACCACTTTCGCCCACCATTGCCAACGTCTGAGCTGGATAGAGCCCGAAATTTAAATCATCCAGCAAGGCCTGCCCTGTTTCATTGACAATGCAAAGCTGCTGTACTTTTAACAACGGCTTAACGTCTTGGGTCAAATGCGTCACGGGCCGCCTCCCCAATATAAATCAACATGGACAACACAATCGCCAAAGTAAAAAAGCCAGATAACACCAGCCACGGTGCCTCCAGATTATTTTTGCCTTGTAACAAGAGTTCACCTAACGACGCGGCATCAGGCGGTAGACCATAACCCAAGAAGTCTAGCGCAGTTAAGGCAATGATATTGGCAGTCAGCATAAAGGGAATCTGCGACAGACTGGAACTCATGGCATTGGGTAAAATATGCTTGAAAATAATCTGACTATCACTCACGCCCAACGCTTGCGCAGCCCTCACATAATCAAAATTTCGGGCACGTAAAAATTCAGCACGCACCAATCCCACCAGTTCTGTCCAGCCAAACAGTAGCATAATCAGAAAAAGCCAATACACGCTAGGGCTAAACATACTCACCAGAATCATCACGATAAACAGCATGGGCAAACCACCCCACACTTCCAAAATGCGTTGTCCAATCAGATCAATCCAGCCTCCATAATAGCCTTGTATTGCGCCAACCATAATACCAATCACAGCCGAACATACAGTCAAAGCCAATCCAAACAATAAGGAAATCCGCAACCCATACAAGATTCGGGCAAATACATCTCGCCCCTGATCATCAGTTCCGAGCCAGTTTTGTAAGCTTGGTTTTGAGGGTACCGGCACGGCAAGAGATAAATTGGGTGATTGATAGGAAAATGGCACAGGCGGAGAAATCATCCAGCCTTGTTGCTGAATCAACTGTTTGACTGCTGGGTCTTGATAATCGGTTGCAGTTTCAAATTGCCCACCGAAAGTCGTTTCTGGATAATCTTTTAAAATTGGAAAATAAAATGTCTGCTGATAACGCACCAATAAAGGACGATCATTGGCAAGCCATTCCGCACATAAAGACAGGATAAAAATAATCAGAAATACGATTAAACAGCGAAAACCCAATTTATTTTGTCGAAAACGATGGAAACGCTGCTGCATTAAAGGCGACATTATTTACCACCTCTTGCTTCAAAATCAATCCGAGGATCAATCACTTGATAAAGCAAATCGCCAATTAAACGCAGGATCATGCCAAACAAGCTGAATAAAAATAAGGTGCCGAAAATCACTGGATAATCACGTTGAGTAATCGCCTCAAACCCTAATAAACCAATGCCATCAAGATTAAAAATAATCTCGATAAATAAATTACCGACAAAGAAAATCCCGACCAATGCTTCAGGTAAAGCTGCCACAATCACCAAGCTTGCATTACGAAAGACATGACCATAGAGCACCTGACGATCACTTAAACCTTTAGACCGTGCGGTCAGCACATAAGGTTTTTGCAATTCTTCCACAAATGAATATTTAGTCAGATAGGTCAAGGCTGCAAAACTGCCTAACACCATACTCAAAATCGGCAAGCACATATGCCAGAGATAATCTTTAATTTTTTCCAATAGACTGAGTTGGGCAAAATTTTCTGAAACCAGACCTTGTAATGGAAACCATTGCAAATAACTGCCACCTGCAAAAAATACAATCAACACAATGGCAAACACAAACGATGGAATGGCATAACTGACAGCCAATAACAAGGAAGTCGATTGATCAAACACCAGACCATTTTTTTTGGCTTTCTTCATCCCCAATGGAATCGCAATCAGGTAAATCAGGAAAGTGCTCCACAAGCCTAGAGACAAAGTGACAGGCAGTTTTTCATAAAGCAGTTGCGTAACAGGTTTATCCTTAAAAAAGCTTGTACCAAAATCGAATGTTAAATATCCCTTGATCATCAACCAGAAACGTTCATACGCAGGACGATCAAAACCATATTGTGCTTTAATTTTATCAACCATTTCAGGACTGAGACCACGCGCGCCCTGATATTGCGCCAAGTTACTTAGGCTAGATGAAGCGCTTGTTCCTGTACCTAAACCCTGTGCATTTTGTATTTGTTGAATGGCTTGTTCGACAGGTCCACCTGGCGCAATCTGCACAATCATAAAGTTAATCAACACAATGAAAAATAATGTGGGAATCATCAATAACATTCTTTTCAGAATATAGTGAGACATTTAAATATCCTTGATTATTTTCATTGATGTTTTTGGATAGCTTGTTCTAGCTTGCTGGCTTTATCTGCATCCACCCACCAATACTCCCAACCTACTGAAAGCTTTGGTTTGATTTGAGGCTGTCGATAAATATCCCAATAGGCAAACCAGCGTTCAGGCTTGCCATAAGTCAGGATTTGATAATAGCCTGCCCGCAACAAACGATCCAGCACACGGGTATACAGCACTACTTCATCACGGCGTTTGGCAGCCACAATCTTGTCAATCATCTGGTCAATCGCAGGATTCTTAATTCCTGAATAATTATAGTTATTCGACTCATCTGCGGCAGCACTGCTCCAAAACTGCGCCTGTTCCTTACCTGGGGTTAAAGTCTGTGGCATTTTCATCACCATCATATCAAAGTCCTGACGGCGAATCCGTTCCATATACTGCGGCACATCCACTTGCCTCAGCTTGACCTGAATCCCTAAACGATTCAAATTACGTACAAAGGGCATCAACTCACGTTGTGGATTTTCCAGTTGCATGAGCAGTTCAATTTGAATCAGTTTGCCCTGCCGATCATATAACTTGCCATTGCGAATCATATAGCCCGCATCTTTTAGAATTTTTTGGGCAATCAATAAATTCTGACGGTTAAAACCGCTGCCATCCGATACAGGATAATGCCAATCGGCCAACACACCTTGTCGCATGACAGGATCAAGCCGTTTCAGAAAAGGCTGAATGATGTTTAATTCTGCTGTACTAGGCTTGCCTGTTGCAGCCAAATCCGTATTATCAAAATAGCTTTGTAAACGTCGGTTTTGATTAAAAAATAATGCTTTATTTTGCCATTCAAAATCGTAGGCATAGGTTAAAGCTTTACGCAGATGAATATCATTTAAAGGTGAACGGCGAATATTAAATACCAGACTTTGAATATCTAAGGGTGTACCTAGACGGGCTTTATACTTTTTGATCCAGCCCGATTGCATCGCTGGAAAATGGTAAGCGGTTATCCAGTTACGGATATTTTTTTCTTCGTATAAATAAAATTGTCGGGATTTAAAACCCTCAAAACTGACCTCTAAATTACGGTAATAGACATATTTCAGCCGATCAAAATTATAACGCCCTTTATTGACAGGCAAGTCTCTGGCCCAATAATTTGGACTACGTTTATAGCTTATACTCCGCCCTGCATCAATACGCTCCAGCATATAGGGACCAGAGCCAACGATGGGTTGGAGTGTGACCCGAGTAAAATCTTTATTGTTCCAGTCCTGCTTGGAATAGATGGGTAGGCTTGCCACAATCAGCGGCATTTCCACATTATTCCTGGATTTAAAAATAAATTTAACCTGATACCTGGAAATAACTTCTGTTTTTGCCAAATCGGACAAATACATTTGAAAACCCAGATTGGCTTTGGTCTGGTAGGTATCAAAAGTAAATTTAACATCGTCTGCGGTGACAGGCTGACCATTATTGAAACGGGCTTTAGGATTGAGGTGGAAAATTACAAATCGCAGGTCATCAGGATCATAACTGACTTTTTCGGCCAATAGGGGATACATCACCCGTGGCTCATCCAAAGAACGGTCCATCAGACTATCAAATAGATAATTCACGCCCTCTGTGGCACTGCCTTTACCATTCATGCTATTTAAATTGTCAAACGTTCCCAGACTGGATTGGCTAAGCACTCCACCTTTCGGTGCATTCGGATTGGCATAAGGCATGGCGTGTAATTGTGCGTATTTTGGGGTCACATGCATTGCCAAATAAGGCGTGGTATGTACGGCTGCAAATGAGAACTGAGCAAAAAGGCTTAGTCCATACAATAGACTAAGCCTCTTGCTAGCAAGCAACGCAATCATGCGCAATTACAGGTTCGGGACTTTAATCACATCACCAATACGCAATTGAGTTTTTGGGGTAAGATCATTCATCTCAGCCAGTGCATTAATTTCCATGCCATACTTACTCGCCAGACCAATCAAGGTATCACCACGTTTTACCTTATACTCTGTTACCGTTTTTGGAATGGAGATACTCTGACCACGTTGCAGGCTGGTAGTGGCTTTTAGATCATTCAACTCTGCCAGTTCACGTCCAGACATGCCTAAACGGCTGGCAATGCTGTTCAGTGACTCACCTGCTTTCACTGTATATTTTTCAGTGTTCTTGCTCGATACCGACTTGATGTTGGAAGCACTCTTGCCATTATATGCTTTGGCAGATTCAGCTTTTGGCACATCACCTGCCAGTTTAAGTTTTTGTCCAATACGAACATTACTGTCACGAGACAAGTTGTTTAAGGCAGCAACATCTTCAAGCTGTAAGGCATAGCGGTTCGCAATACTGGTTAAAGTATCTCCAGACTTCACTGTGTAAGTATCTGGCACACTGTCTTCTTTAGCTTTGGCATTAGCACTACTATTATTTGCTTTAGTTGGCGCATCACCCGTGAGTTTTAAACGCTGACCAACACGCACACCAGCCGTTCTCTCCAGTCCATTCAAGTCCGCAATATAGTTGACGGTCAGGTCATATTTGCTGGCAATTGCATTGAGGCTGTCGCCAGACTGAACCACATATTGCTCAGGAACAGTTGAACCTGCTGGAATCTTGATGGTCTGCCCTAGACGAACACCACTATTGGATTTCAGCTTATTTAACTCGGCCAATTCATTCAGGGTGATTTTTGATTTTGTCGCAATACTGGATAAGGTATCACCACGTTGAACCGTGTAGTTCTCAGTCTTGTAGCTGGTTGATGCGCTTACATTTTCATACTTAACCGTATTTTTAGGCTCGACATTATCCTCAGTTTGTGACACTTCATGCAGGGGCACATTAATTTTCTGCCCCACCAACAAGTTGCTACCCGATGTCAGTCCTGGCGTTAAATCAGCCAGCTCCTGATTCGACAAGGCATAGCGGTCCGCAATCAGTTTTAGATATTCACCACGTTTCACCGTATAGGACTTGGTCGCCACTTTTTGGGCTGTGGATGTCTTTGTCTCTGGCACACGTACTGTTTGTTGATTGTTACGCGTATTGGTTTTAGGCTCAACCAATGTGAGCTTTTGCCCTACAAACAAGCCGTCAGTTACAGAGAGATTATTATAGTCAGCCAATTGTTTGAGACTTAGATCAAAACGCGCCGCTAAATTGGTCAGACTATCACCTGACTGCACCACATAACTTTCTGGCTTCCTTTCCACCGCCTTGGAGGTGTCAGCTTGTGGTTTTGCATCATAGAGATACAGACTGGCCCCGACAAACAATTTACCTGCTGGGTCAATCTGGTTCCATTGGGCAATGTCACGCCAATTCACCCCATTCTTTTGGGCAATTGAGGCCAGCGTATCGCCAGACTGAACGGTATAGGTACTGCGCTTGCCTTTTGGTGCGACCACCACAACATCGGTATCGGTCTTGATGTAAGGCTTACCCTGATTACGTTTGGCCTCATCACTATTGGCAATTTCTGGGCTTTCAGCCAAGGTTTTTGGATAAGCAAAGCCCTTGCTGACTTCCTGACCTTTCTGATCGGCAACCGATTGGCTGGTCTGTATGGCGGTCAGCTTAATCTTGCCATCAAATGGATCAACAATTTCTGTACCCTGTGGAGCAATGGCCTTAATTTCAGCAACCACCTGATCTTTTTCAGCCTGTGTTGCCTGTGGTTGCAGAACTTGTGTTACCGTTTTTTTCTCACCCTCTTGCTTCACCGCAGCAACAATCTGCTCACGCTCCTGCACTGAAATTGGCCGTTCAATCCTAATAGGTTTAACATTTGGAGCTGGTGTAATCGCTACAGGAATACGCGGTGCACTCGGCACATCCGCCGCCGCCGCAAAAGAGGCCAAGGCATTTGACCCCATAGGAGTGGCTATCTTGGTCGGCGTTTTTGTTGTTGTGGTGGTAACGGGTACAGTATTGGTCTTCGTGGTTAATGGTGGCGGTGGTGTGGTGGATGGCTTAACGATTTGCCCCACATTGCCTATAGTTGAGGTGGTTGTGCGTACTGTGGTTGAGCTGGTTAATGGGTTCATTGCAGGTGGCGACGCACTACTTGCCCAGAATCCACCAGAACCTGCCTTGCCAGAACGTAATTTTCCATCAATCGATGGACTTAAATCCGCAGGAATCAGGATGCGCATTGGACTCATCGGGTCAACCATCTCACCACGGTAGGCTGGGTTCAATGTATACAGTTCGGCGCGGCTTAGCCCCGTAATTGAAGCAATCTGGTTTAACTCAAGCGGTGCAGATAAAGCAACTTCACGAAAGTGAGGTCGGTTGGCAATTGGAGGCAATGCCACACCATAAGCGCCGGGGTTTTTAATAATTTGTGCAACTGCCAGAAAACGGGGAACATAGTTCATGGTTTCCTGTGGCAATTTCAAGGACCAGTAGTCAGTTGGCAACCCAGCCGCCTTATTACGGTTAATTGCCTGCTGGATTCGACCTGGCCCTGCATTATAGGCAGCCAGTGCCAGTTCCCAAGAACCAAATTGATTATATAAGCTGCCTAAAAACTCATAAGCGGCACGCGTGGACTCAACCACATCACGGCGGCCATCATATAAACTGGTTTGCTGCAAACCGTAAATACGTCCCGTACTTGGAATAAACTGCCACAAACCCGCGGCTGCCGCACTACTGGTTGCCGCTGGGTCATAAGAGCTTTCAATTACGGGCAAAAGTGCCAATTCAGTCGGCATACCACGGCGTTCAGCCTCTTTTACAGTGTGGTATAAATAACGGCTGGCACGCGCACTTAAACGGTCCAGATAAGGTTGACGGGAAATAAACCAGCTACGCTGCGCCTCGATACGCGAGTCCCAATGGTTTAAGTCCATCTTGAAACCCACAGTCATCCGTTTCCAGACATCACCATGTTTTAAGACTAAAAGACGGTCGCCCTCCACCGCACGCATATCGGTTGCGGAAAGCAGGTCTTCCAGAGAATCCAGACTGTTTGCATCCAAAAGGCCTGAACCCACTTGTTTTGAAGATGAAACCTTGCTTGTCTGAGGGGTTGATGAACAACCTGTGGTCATTCCCAACGCGGCTAGAGCGGAAGTGAGTACAGTAATTTTGAATAATGATGTTGCAGATGTTTGCCACACCAATGTGCTCGATTTATACATAAAAACTTCCAGTCAACTCACGCTAGTTCTTTTTCAATTAGCCATTGTAGTAAAGCATGCCGCTTAGACAAGGCAATAATTTAGCGTGATGTGCATGGAAATGTTACAAGAAATTAAAAAATATGTATTTTGTAACGTTCAGGGCAAGAATTTCACCTTACAATACAAGAAATAGGATGGAAATGCTAAAATCTTCCATCCATATGGGCAAACTACAGTGTTATTCCAATTGCTCAAGGTCACAGCAGAATATTTGTTTAATACAATTTAGATGGCAATGCTGGAAACTTTTTATTCGATTTATGATTTAGGTTCAGATATGTCACAAACAATCACACTCTATGTTGATGGCGCATGCAAGGGCAACCCAGGTTTAGGGGGTTGGGGTGCATACATCATTACCGAACAGGGTGAACACAAGCTGTGTGGTGGCGAACCAGAAACAACCAACAACCGCATGGAACTGACTGCTGCAATTGAGGGAATTGCATTTTGCCCAACTGATGCACACCTCATCATCTGGACAGACTCCAATTATGTCAAGCAAGGCATCACTGAATGGATTCATGGCTGGAAAAAGAAGAACTGGAAAGATGTCAAAAACCCAGACCTCTGGAAAAAACTTGATGCAACCTGTGCCAACCGTGAGATTGAGTGGAACTGGATAAAAGGTCATGCAGGTCATGCGGGCAATGAAATGGCAGATCAACTGGCCAATTTGGGTGCGGAACAGACTGCCAAACAACTAAAATCCACAACACAGGCTAACGCTGATACAAAAAAGCCTGAACCAGATTGGCTTCTGGACGATCCTTTTGGTTTAGATATGATGGCGGATCAGGACGAAATTGAGGAAGAGCTTGAAATAGAAATAAATGTTCAGGACAATATGGCTGAAACAGAGATATTGCCCGACACCTCAGCAACACCAGCAAGCAGCCTACATCCACAAATTGTTGTGACTGAAGCCAAGTTAAATCTTCAGGGCCCGCGCCAGCTGATTCTGGATACCGAAACCACAGGTTTTTATTATCAGGATGGCGACCGCATTATTGAGGTGGGCGCGATTGAAATGATCAACCGCAAACTGACGGGCAGCTCGATTCATATTTATATCAACCCTGAAAAACCTGTTGGTGACTCAGAGGCCATCCACGGCATCACCGACGATTTTCTACAAGACAAGCCCAAATATGCAGAAATTGCCGATACGCTATTTGCCTACTTAAAAGGTGCCGAGATCATTGCACACAATGCAACTTTCGATATGAACTTCCTCGACATGGAGTTCAAGCGTGCTGGCCTGCCCTTACTTTCCGAAGTGTGTGAAGTGACCGACACATTGGCACTGGCAAAAAATAAGCATCCTGGCCAAAAAAATTCTTTGGATGCTTTGGTGAGGCGTTACGAAATTCCTGCGCGGGACCGTACTTTCCACGGTGCGTTACTGGATGCCGAGATTCTGGCAGATGTCTACCTTGCCATGACGGGTGGACAGGTTTCCTTTGATATAGATGCCCTGTCACAAACGGAACAAGGTCAAAATAAAAACACCCGTCAACGTGTGCAGATTGAGCTTCCTGTCATTTATGCATCAGGTGATGAATTGGCCCAACATGAGACATGGGTCAAACAATTTGAACAGAAACATGGAAAGCCTTGCTTTTTTGCAAAATAAATTTACTGATCAATGTTATTTTTTGTATTTCAAGCTTTGAAAGTTACGCTATATTAGCCTATAGAACATTTAAACCTCCTGTTGCGGGAGGTTCATGGATATAACAACTCAGGAAAGGTGTAGGTCATATGTCTTACCAAACCTCGATTCATTTCGACCCAACGGCATTACTAATAATAAAAAATGAAATCGACAATTCGATTAAATTGGTGGAGACAGCAGTTAATACGCTTGCTGAAGAACAAGCCTTACCTTTTGGTATTGATGACGCACTCAATCAGTTTGAGCAATGCACACAGGTGCTTGCCCTGATTGATATGCCGCATTTGTCACAGATCACCGAGTATTCGGCTGAGTTGATGCGCAAGATCATGGCTCAACCGCAGCAAATCAAGACCAGTGATGTGGTTACCCTCAGTGAAGGCACCACCATGCTGAAGCGCTATATCGAGTTTATCAGCCTGCGTGAAGTCAAGGTTCCCCAGTTCCTGCTGGATACCCTGAACCGTTTGGAAAAAGCGCTGGGCAAACCAATCACCAAAGAAGGCCAGACCATTCAGCCTTTGCTGGACTGCATCACACCAAACTTTAATCTGCCACAGGCGCCAAGTCTGGAAAAATCCCAATATATTCACCAGCTTTACAAGCTGTGCCTAAACAAGCTGATCAAGCAGGCAGAAACGCCTCTGGACTTGCAGGGCATCAAACTTGTTGGTGTCTACCTTGCGGGCATGGCTTCAAATCTTCCCAGTCAGCAATACTGGCAACTGGTCAATGTTGGTTTAAGCCATATTGAAGAACTGCTGATCACCGAAGCGCGTTTACGCACCCTGATTCAGGTTGAAACCAATATTGGCAAATTCCTGGCACAGCAGTCTGCCTACCAAAGCAACCTGAGCGATCTTGCTGATATTCTCAGCATCTGCATTAGTCAGGAAGATGATGTTTCCCAGCATATCCGTGAACAGCTCAACATTGGCGATGAGTTATTAAGCGATACCCAGTTGCAGGTGCTCAGCCGTCATTTGTATGGCCCTGACTATGAAACCATTCATACCATCAGCCAGTTGATGACCAATGAAATGGCGCAGATTCGTAATGAAATTGAATACAATCATCAGAATATGTCAACTGAGAAAACTCAGGAACTACAACTGAAGCTGAACCAGCTTGCGAATGTGTTCAAGGTGCTTAACCTGAACGAGGCGGCAAAAGAGCTGATCCAGCAGGCAGAGAAGCTTAGCCAATCCAACACTTTAACGGATGTGGCTTCAGTACAGCAGTTGATGAACAGTATTTTAGCGTCGATGAACTCAATCGGCATTTTGGAACGTAACTACACCTCTAGCCGTTTGCAGTTGCGTGTCAACAACATGCATATCTCACTAGACCGTTTAGATGAAGCACATATGGCGTTGTTGACTGAGACAAAAACACTGATTGAAACACTGACCCAGACCCTAAGCCTGTATGTTCAGGACCCAGCCGCACATAGTCTGGAGGCATTACCAGAATATCTTAAGGAGCTTGCTGGTGCTGCCGAGTTCCTTGGCAATTCTGCTCAACAGACAGCATTGTTGACTGCGGCAAATTTTGCCCAGAAGCGTCTGGACCAGAATCTGGCTTTGGATGCAGAGCAGGTGAACTGCATTTTAAATGTGGTTGCAGGTCTGGATTTACTGGTGGATAACCTTAAGAATAAACAACCTGTATTGCAATCCATGTTTGATGTGGCATTATCAAGCAGTCAGCAATTACAAAACATCGCCGCATAATGACTCAGCTCTCACTTGCTTATATTTTTCAACATCAAAAACTGTTAGTTGATGAAAACCTGCAACTGCCAAAGGTTGAAAAATTAGCAAGTGATTTACCCTTGAATCATAATGATCACGTTATTGCGCGTGATCTACTTGAAAATGAAGCCATTCCCGATGGCTATCAGCTCGTTCCAATCCGTGAACTGATTCAGTCATGGTCAACTACAGAATTTCTTCAAGCCAGTCGAGCAGTGCAACTATTAGAATGGCGACGTAATCATAAATTCTGTAGCCATTGCGGTCATATAACTGAAATTCACGCCAAAGAATACGCAATGGTTTGCCCAGCTTGTGGCTATCATCAATATCCTCGCGTTCAGCCTTGTATTATTACAATCATTACCAAAGGTGATGATGAAATCTTACTTGCGAAATCGGCGCATAATAAAAGTAATATGTACGGGCTAATTGCCGGATTTGTTGAAGTCGGAGAAACATTAGAAGAAGCTGTGCAACGAGAGGCTTTTGAAGAAGTCGGTTTAAAACTAAAAAATATTCGTTATATGTCGAGCCAACCGTGGCCATTTCCAAGTAATTTAATGATTGCTTTTCATGCTGAATATGATTCAGGTGATATTCAATTACAAGTGGAAGAAATTAGCGAGGCTCAATTCTTTAAGTTTGATCAACTACCTGAAATTCCATTTAAAGGTAGTATTGCACATGCAATGATTATGCAAATCGTTGAGAATAAAAAAGCATCTTAATCAAGATGCTTTTTATATTTAATCTTCTAAAGCTTCATCTAAGAAATGCAAAATCGTTCGCTTGGTTTTGAAGTAATGACTTACAAAACTGGCCAAAGTCGCCACAATGGTAATGTGTCTAGTCTTAGGAATAATCATCACATGGCTATGATTACCCTTTTCTCTCAATGCCTTATCAAGATCGAAACTATTATGATTACCAACCAACTGATCATTCTCAGCCATCAATAGATAATGTTTAATCTTATTCGGATTAATAAAATAATACGGCATCACTTGTTGGTACGATGTTTTTGGATCAAATGCATGTTCAGATAAAGGATCATCTTTATAGTCAAAATGATACGGGCCAGCCAAACCCACAATTGCCTTAATATTATCTGTATATTTAAATTGCTGAGGCTGAGCAGAATACACCACAGACATCACATTAAAGGCACCCGCAGAATGTCCCATCAGAATGATGTTTTTAGTTGAGATATTCAGCTTAACTTTATTTTGATTCAAATAATGAATCGCTTGCGCTAGATCATCAACAAATGCTGGAAAGATATTCTCTGGAGCAAGTTGATAATTAATCACAGCAACATCAAAGCCTTCTCGAGCAAAGGTTTCGCCAATGAATAAATAATCTCTCTTATTACCATGTTGCCATGATCCACCATGTACAAAAACAATCAAAGGTTTTTGTTTCTTTGGATTCTTGGTTCGATAAAGATCCAGTCGATTTCTGGCTTTTAACCCATAAGCAAGATGTTCTTCTTTTTCAAAAGTATCCTTTGGCGTCAAATAATTGATTGAATAGCTGGCAAAATCATACAGGCGAAATTCCTGATATAAGTTTTTCGCCCGTATCACGTTTTCTTGTACTTGCTGAATAAGTTGCTTCATAAATTAAGGTGCGGTTGGTGTCGTCGTCACGGGTTCATCTTGATCAGGATCAATTGCAACTGGTGTTTCAACTAAAGGCTGTGTTGTCGCTGCACCGACCATTGGCGTGGCAGCAGATGAGTTCATCGTCCCCGAAGATTGATCAATGTTGTCAATCAGCGTGACAATTTTACTCACATTGCCCACTTTTTGTAAGACATCATCCAAATCTTTCACTTCAGCGGTATTAAGGCGCCCCATCACATACAGCACACCGTTTTCAGTATGTACCAGTACTTTGCTGTCAGAAACCACAGGAGCTTTCATCAGTAGACCACGGGTGTTCGCCGTTACCGTTGCATCCTGCATGATGGTGCTATAGCTTACTTTATCGCCTACAGTGATGTAGTTGTGAACCGCCTTAACATCGCTCATGGCGCGCAGGTTATCTTCCGCCAACTGTTTTAAGTAAGGATCGGGAACCTGGCCAGTCAACAAAACATTACTGTGGAAACTTTCAATATTGATACGTGACTGCTTAAAGCGATGGTCTAGTTTGTATAGGTTGATATTTGCAGTACGCTTGATTGAAGAATCAATAAAAACCTGCCCTAAACTACGTTCACCACTGTTTGTACCAACAGGCGCCGATCCTGTTCCACCAGAAATAAAACTCGCACATCCCGATAGACTTGCAACGCAAACCAACGTCATCGTTAAACGTTTCAACACTTGGCAAGACTCCCTATCCACTAACTTATTCAATCTACTGCACTTGCCTTGAAATGACTCAACCGTATCTCAATCCAAAGTAAACGCATGTTTAATCCATTGCTGATCATACTGCAATTTTGAAAAATCTGGTTGTACTGTTTTTGCAAGTTTCTGTGGAAAATCAAAACAGATCACATCAAAACGACAGTCAAAATTGTAATAATTGGGGTATCTTTGTAAAAAGAACTGCGCCGTCTTAATAATCTTACGTTGCTGTGAATACGAAATCACTTCACAGGCCTCTGCATAACTGCCTGCGGAACGGGCTTTCACCTCCACAAAAACCAGCTCATTGTCACGTTTGACAATCAGGTCAATTTCCCCAAAACGTGAATGGTAGTTTTTATTGACATATTGATACTGCTGGGACTGTAAAAATAGCAATGCCGTTTGTTCTGCCCACTGTCCCAAGAGATGTTTCTGCTGTTCGATTGTGCCCATATCTTATTTTAAAATTTCAATGCTATTTTTTTGCTGTCTATAACAATAAGGCTGCCTAGAGATTTTATGGTCTTTTAGCTCAATTGCACCTGTGCGTCCAACAAAAGAGAACTGCACCTGTCCAGTTTGCTCAAGGAACTGTTGACTGATGCTCCATGCATCACCCCCAAAAGCCAGCAAACGTTGAAATGCCATATTTTCAGGCTGTTCCTTGTAGGCTTCAATTAAGTCTGCCCATTGACCATTATATAACGCGGGGACATCACAGAAACTCAATCCCAAAGGTATGGACTGCCCCTGTTCAATACTTAGGGGTGTCGCATAAATATTTTTCTCAGGTAATGATCCCAGTTGTTCCATCCATTGATGGTCACCCAATAGCAACACGCCCTCTTTTCTGGAGAGTTTTTTCGGTAACTGATTGACCATTGCAATATCTGAACCAAAATCAGCCATCAATGCCACTAAAAAAAGCTCAGTGGCTGACTCAGTTCCTGTCTGGCGTAAAACAAATAGTTTTTTCACCCCATCTTTTTTCAGCAGTTGGTTGAGGGCAACCGCATCATCCTGCTTGGCCAGACTATATTGCCAGACATTGGCTGACTGTGTGTTGACATCATTAAGGGCCAGTACAGGAATTTTGGGACTAAGCTGTATAACGTTTTCAACTTCAGGTCTTGCCAATGGCCCAACAATCAGTCTGGTCTTATGGGTGACTTTTTTCTTAAAAATTGAGTCGATGCTATTTTTTGCGGAATCTACAAAAATAATTTTTTCTTTGCTGCCAGATGCTGTATAAGCACTCAGGAAACCACGTTTGATGCTCTGGCCTGCTCGCGCCATCGTGCCAGATTCAGGTAAAATCACCAGTACGTCCGCATAGGCTGGACTCATACATGCTGCCAAACAGAGTAGCAGCCAATATTTTTTGTAAGACATGAGGGAGTTACCTTTTATGAGTGCTCAATTATTTGTTGTAGCAACCCCGATTGGGCACTTGGATGACATGACCTTTCGTGCAATTGATATTTTAAAGTCTGTATCGGTGGTTGCAGCAGAAGATACTCGTCAATCTGCTCAGTTATTTAAGCACTATAATATCTCAACTCCGTTAACAGCGTGTCATGATCACAACGAAAGTAACAAAATTGATCAACTTATTCAAAGAATGTTAAATGGTGAAAGTATTGCGCTGATTAGTGATGCGGGAACACCGTTAATTAGTGACCCTGGATTTAAGTTAGTACGCGCAGCACAAGAACGTGGCATTCGTGTAATCCCCGTCCCAGGTGCCTGTGCTGCAATTGCGGCATTAAGTGCAGTGGGCTTACCGAGTGACCGCTTTAGTTTTGAGGGTTTTTTACCATCGAAAGCATCGCAACGAATCAGCCAGCTTGAAAAGCTCAAAGATGAAACCCAAACCCTGATTTTCTATGAAGCGCCACATCGTATTTTAGACAGTATTAAAAATATGGCTGAGGTATTTGGTGAAGATCGTCCTGTCGGTTTTGCCCGTGAAATTACCAAGACTTTTGAAACCATCAAAAAAATGACCTTAAAAGAATTGGTCACGTTTATTGAAAATGATCACAACCAGGAAAAAGGTGAAATTGTGGTTGTGGTGGGTGGTGCATCTGCGGAAAAAGATGTGGAGCAGGATAAACTGGATGAGTTGTTAAAACGCTTATTGCAGGATTTATCGGTAAAAGCAGCGTCACAATTGGCCGCTGATTTAACGGGTATAAAAAAGAAAGTTGCTTATCAACGGGCTCTGGAACTCACCCAACAAGATCAATAAAACCTAAGGGGGGATTAAAAAAATCTCCCCTTATCATCTCAGCCAATGAAATTGCATAGTTAGCAGCATCACCTGCAAAATCCAGCGCATCGACCCATAACGATACAGAACGGGCATGTGAGCCACCAATAAAACCGTGATGCTTTTTTATGTCAATTCAGACTTAATCTTGATGCTCACCTGGCGGAACCTCAGTAATGCGTCCACCACGTGCAAGAAATGCAGCTAATTCGTCTTCCAAAGCCTGACGCTGCTTCTGTTTCGCAGTCACAGTTAGCGTTTCAGCTTCAGCTAGATCAGCATCATCAATCGTTGCTTCTTCGGTATTTGCACCGCTTTCTGCGGCTTTCGCTTCTTCATCGTCTACCGCAGAATCTTCAGTATTTTCGTCGTAATCATTCATTTCCGTCATATTACTCTCCCCACAATGACTCAACTCTCATCATCGCTATTTGGCCATCAGAACTTGATGAAATTTAACAAGCTCTTCTTATTTATCAAAGCAAAATATTCATCAAATTGTGCTTTTTATAACCAAATTCACTCTGATTTATAAATGATTGTTTAAAAAATATCTACTATTTTTTAGCAAGCATAACGCGTGTGCTGTAAAGCCCCTAATCCATTCGCTTGTCTCATAAAGCGATCTTTAAACCAATCCAATTGTTCAACTTGTTTTAGACCAAAGTTACGTGCCCAAACAAACGGAAATAATTCTGAACTTTCTAACCAACCAATCGCAGACATACTGTGCATCATGGCATCATTCTGGCCTTTACGTTGGTGTTCATAGCGCAATAAAGTTTGCTCATTGGCCCACACACCGCGTTTTAAATCATGCAATAAAACATCACATAAAACTGCTGCATCCAAGCAACCGATATTTACGCCCTGACCTGCCAAAGGATGGATGACATGTGCAGCATCACCAATTAATGCCAGACCCGATTTGATATAACGCTGAGCTGCTCTTGCTTTAAGTGGAAATTGTGCTCTGGAACGAACCTCAACTACTTCACCCAACATATTTAGGCTTTCTTGGGTCAGTAATTGCATAAACGCTTGATCGCTGAGTGCTGAATATTCATCGGCGTAATCATCTGGTAAAGTCCAGACAATCGACTGCCAATAGCAGTTCTCTTGTGGATCAAGACTCGCCATCGGCAAATAAGCCAATGGGCCTGTCGGTAGGAAAATTTGTCGTGCCACATAATGATTCGGCTGGGTGGTTTTAATCGCGCAACTGATGGCAGCCTGTTTGTAATCCAAAACATCTAGATCAATATACGCTTGTTCGCGGACAAAAGAATTTGCACCATCTGCACCAATAAGTAACTTGGTTTTTAGTGTTGTGCCATCCGCCAATTGAATTGACCAACCTTGTGGAATCTGCTCAATCCGAATCACTTTGACTTGAGTACGATAATCATTGAGCTGCTGTAGCATTTTTTGTTGAATCGCAACATTCAAGACACTTGGTTCAACCATTGAACCTAAAGCTTGATCTGCACGAGGTTGCTGTTCGGAAGCATGTCCAAAATTTATTTCACCATAACCATTTTTATTCCAGACCTGCATACCTGAATAAGGCATTTGGCGTGCTAAATCATTCCAGACATCCACTGTCTTTAGTAGATGAATCGTTGCTTGACTTAAAGCCAACACCCGTGGATTCATCACGGCTAAAGTTTTGTCTTGATCAAGCACTGGTGCAGCATCCAATACTGTTGCTTGCACCCCACCTTGAGCCAACAATAAAGCGGTTAATCCACCGACTAAACCACCGCCAACAATCACAACATCTAAGATTTCACTCATGCTTTTAGTCCCATCGCATAATTGGCAACCAAAGGCTTAACGCCTGGAATCACATCAAATGCAATCAGACCTGTATTGCGTAATAATTTGAGGATTGGATTTTGATTACTGAAACCACGCACCACTGAATCACAGAACTTAATCACACGCTGCTGATCTGTTAAGCGTGCTTGCTCATAAGCCAATAAATTATCAGGATGACCAATATCATCAGACTTCGCTAACTGCTCTAGTAAATAACGAACCAATACATCGGCATCTCGCAAACACAAGTTAAAGCCTTGCCCTGCAACAGGATGAATTGTGTGTGCTGCATTACCCATCAGAACTACACGACCAACTGCCTGCTTGTGAGCCAGAACTTGTGACAATGGATAACTAAAACGTTTACCCGTTTTTTCAAATTTACCCGCACGATCGCCATAAGTTTCTTGTAGGGCATCCAAGAAGTGTTGATCATTTTCTTCACCCAACCATTCAGCTTCAGTACCTTTTTTAACTGGCCAAACGACAGAACGACGATATTCACCAGGTAAAGGCAATAATGCCAATGGTCCTAATGCGCTAAACCGCTCAAAACCAACCTGTTGATGAGGTTTAGAGGTTTGAACCGTTGTAACAATCGCAACTTGGTCATAATCATGTTCATCCACGCCCACACCAATTGCTTGACGGCAGAAAGAATCACGACCATCTGCTGCGATCACCAACTTCGATTTCAAGGAATGGATATATTCACCATTACGCATGGCTTCAATGTGAACCTCATCTGCATCTTGTGTCAGTGATGTCACTTGTACCCCATCAATTAATTCAATCAGAGGCTGCTGACGAACCTGGGTGAGTAATACTCGACCTAACCACGCATTTTCAATGACTTGCCCAAAGCTTTCTACTTTTTCTTGTTCTGCGACTAATCGTGCTTTACCAAAGCTACCCTGCTCAGTGATATGTACTTGCAGAATTGGGGTGGCATGTTGCTGTAAGGCTTCCCACAAACCTAATTTTTGGTAAATCTGCACGCTATGGCGTGACAAAGCGGTGTTACGCGCATCAAAACTTGAGTGATAAGGAGCAACATTTTCATCATCATAATTTGGATATTTCACAGCTTCTAATAGCTTTACGGCAATATTAGATTTTGCCAACATTAAAGCAAGGCTGAGTCCAACCATACCTCCACCGACAATGATGACTTGTTGCTGCATAATATTATTCCTTATCAGTTTTTCATGACTTGATGTTAAGGGTCTGTTGATATTTCATCTATGGTTGCGTTATAGGCTAAAACAACTTAAACGAGGCATGAAACGTAGGCAATGGCAACTCCTTGTCAAGTTTCATAACAAAGTTTAAGGAAGTTTTAGCCATAACCCTGTGGGACAGGGATATTTTTTGTCGCTACTGCGTTATGGCTTATTTATTTAGAATGACTAAATTTCATAAGCCATGCCTTATATCACCTAAAAAATATCCACTGTCGCAAGCATTTATGAAATATCTACAGACCCTAGCCTATCTTACTCTAACTTAAATCGACAATGGAATTTGTACTTTGTTTGGTCTGTGTTTTATTTTAATTCGACAAATAAAAAAGGCTTATCCCAGAAAAAGCCTTTAGATCAATATTTCTGACTTAACTAGCCATTAATTGCTCAATTTCTTCAACAGTTTTCACTACATTTTTCGTCAAAACCAACGGTCCATTTTCAGTGACTAAAACATCATCTTCGATACGAATGCCGATACCCCGCCATTTTGCATCAACGGTTTCATCATCGGGTGCAATATACAAACCTGGTTCAACAGTGACTACCATACCCACTTCGTAAGAACGCCATTCTTCGCCCGTTTTATAGGCACCGACATCATGCACGTCCATACCGAGCCAATGCCCAGTTCCATGCATAAAGAATTGACGGAATGCTCCGCTCTCAACCAACTCATCTACATTACCGCTCAGTAAGCCGAGATCAACCAAACCTTGAGTTAAAATTTTTACAGCGACTTCATGTGGATATTTGTAGTGATTGCCGATACGGGTTGCATCAATCGCAGCTAGTTGTGCATCTAATACAATATTGTAAAGTGCTTTTTGCTCAGGACTGAACTTACCATTGACTGGGAAAGTGCGAGTGATATCAGATGCGTAGAATTCATATTCACAAGCAGCATCTATTAAAACCAAATCACCGTCTTTTAATGGTTTATTGTTTTCTACGTAATGCAAAATGCACGCATTCTCTCCACCACCGACAATACTATTGTAGGCTGGCACACAACCATTTTTACCAAAAATATAATTGAGTTCTGCTTCAAGTGCATACTCCATCATTTCTGGTTTTACGCTTTGCATGGCACGAGTATGGGCTTCAGCACTGATATTCGATGCGATCTGCATTAGCTCGATTTCTTGCGCTGATTTTTTCAAACGCATTTCATCAATAATTCGGTCTAACTGAATCATTTCAGCGGGTGCAGCACCACCACGACGCTGCTGTGCATCTGCTTTTTGAATCCATTGGCTGACACGTGCATCGAATTCCGCATTTTGACCAATACGATAATAAAAACGCTTTTTATTTAACAACTTGTCGATAATTTCTTCATCAAGCAGATCAATTGCATACGCTTCATCTGCATCATAGATTTCAATCGCACCATCAATCCCAGCACGATAACCATTCCAGATTTCCATCTCGCGATTACGTTCACGGCAGAACAAGCTATAGCTATATTCCTCGCCCTCTGCAAAGGTTTCGATTACCGCAACGGCTTCGGGTTCTGCAAACCCAGTCAGATAATAAAAACTACTGTCTGCACGATATTTATAATCCGCATCGCGATTACGATACATTTCTGCTCGCGTCGCAATAATGGCAATGCTGTTGCTGCCTATGTGTTGAGCAAGAAGATTACGGCGTTGTTTAAAATCGGCTTGACTTAATTTCATATTGTCCTTCTGATGAAGATGAATGATTGTAAGTATCTTTATTTATAAGAGCTTAAGGCACCGCCCGAGTTAACTCGGACGATGTGGGGTAAACATTTCAACGACATTTTGTGCATCGCCAATATCCCCCTGATTCTTACTTTTTGCATGAAAGTTTTGTAATAATGAGCTTTCGGCTACAGCAATCTTTTTACGGCCAATCGACAGACTCACAGGAATCAGGCGTACAAATTCATACAGTTCCTGATAGCTTTCCTCACCCTCTTCATCATTGTCCGAATCCTCAAACTCAACAGCTGCAACATCTTGTAAATGTTCAATCAGCTCTTGTTCTTCTGCACGAATATGACCAGAAGCCAAACCAAAACCAAGGACCACACCTGCACACCAATCCGCCAATGCCTGAACACGGTCTACAAGCAAATGAGTGTCGTCTGGCAACATCGGCAAATAATCTAACTCATCGTCAGACAAGGCATGAGAAACATCTTCGCTTTCGTCAGTTAAGCTTTCTAACGCCTCTTCCGATAATGCAGGAACATTTAAAGTATTTAAAATTTGTGACCATTCGTCTTTGGTTGGCGCTTGTGTGACACAAACTATACCTGTGAGTAATCCATGTAACTCACTTGGACTTGAAATTTCTTCAATCCCATCAAAATGAGCATTCCATTCCGTCCAACCTGAAATATCGTCTTGCATTCGTTTATCCAATCTCTATACTGCTGTATATATTACCTTTGATTGCAACTCTGTGCGACCTCGTTATGTTAGAACAATTACAGCGTCTACAAGCGCATATTGGTGTTTTAAAAACACGTTTACATCATTTAGAGCGAGAAAACACTTCGCTCACTGAGGCTAAAGCTTTAGCTGAAACTGATCATCATGCACAAGTTGTGCAGAAAAATAGCATCATCATGCAAAAGCAGGAAGAAGTTGATAACTTAACTGAACAACTGACTCAGTTACAAGATCAATTTAAACAACTGAATACTGATGCAACAACTTTGGCTGAACGTTATGGACGTTTAGAGAAAAGTACCACTGATCTTAAAAATCGCTTTCAGGAAATTCTGGCGGAACGTAATGATCTACGTGTCATCAAGGAAAAACTACAGGCACAGCAACGTCATAGCCAACAGGAAATTCAGGACTTGCAACAGGACCGTGATCGTTTGTTGCAGAAAAATGAGTTAGCAAAGTCTAAAGTTGAGGCGATTATCCACCGCCTAGCCGTTCTTGGTACAGCCGAGGATCAACATGCACAAGAGATTCAGCAACTCGCCCATCCAAATGCTGAACTACAAGAGGAAAACTGATCATGAGTGAACAAGTGACAGTAGAACTTCGTTTAATTGAACAGACTTTCCGTTTAAACACGACTGAAGATAAACGTGAAGAATTAGAGCGTGCAGCTGAACTACTGAACCAAAAGTTTCATGACATGCGCCGTAATGCTCCTCGTGTAGAACATAACAAACTTGTGATTATGGTGGCCCTGCAAATGGCTCAGGAAGTGTTTAGCCTGAATAAGTCTTTACAGGAATATGCCCATTGTGAACACCTGCTCCAGACCATTTTGGAAGATGTGGAACAGACTGTGTAGAAAAATACCTAAATGTTAAGATTATTTGCACAAAGCCCCATCAATTAATAATTATCTTTACAAGTAGCGATTGTCATCGTGTAAAGATCGGTTATACTAAAACTGTCTCTAGGGTGTTCGCCAGTACGTCCAGTCCCCTGCCGATACTTAAATTTATGGATGTGTTCTGTGTATTTTGAGTGTATGCCTGCCTCGAGTAGGAAACCCATTAAGTATACGTCACCTCCACCTTGAACTCATCGGGTTCAGGGTAACGACCATGCAGCGGCACCTCTGGAGCATTTTATTTTTAAAATCAATATAGGCAGAGTAAAACTTGAAGTGCGACATAAACCACCTAATTAATTTAAAGGGTTTATGGAGTATATAAAATTGTCATACTATCATCTTAGCTTTGAAGATCGTACTGCATTAATGCTTGAGTCAAGAAAAGAAAGCTTTTCAGCCAGAAAATTTGCTGAACTCATTAAAAGACATCCTGGTACGATCTAAAGATTCTATATTACAGGATATTAAAACTATTCATGAGCGCCCAACTGAAGTTCAAGAAAGAAAAATACCAGGTCATTGGGAAGCTAATTTAATTAAAGTTAAAGACAATAAAATTTCGATAGCAACACTTATTAAACGAAATACACGGCTCTGTATCTTGGCAACATTACCTGATGCAAAGGCAGAATCAGTGCGCAAGGCTTTAACTGAAGCTCTGAAATATTCACCTGCAGAACTGCGTAAAACGTTGACCTATGACCATAGAAAACATTACTCCAGAATTCAGTATATTTGATTGATATAAGTTCTCTATACCTAAAATAAAAAAGGCTTCATTATTGAAGCTCTTTTTATAGGAAATTAGCGCGCCAAGTTCTTAAACATATGTTTGAGAATTTCCATAGTTTTCTCAATCTGTAATGGTGTCAGACCATCAAAGGATTGCTCTAGAATAACGGAAGTGAGGTCATTGACCTTGGTGATCATTTCCTGACCTTTTTCGGTTAAATAAACGCGGGTAATTCGACCATCTTCTTTACAGGAATAAGTCTCAATAAATCCCTCATCCTTTAAGCGGTAAACAATTTTTGTTGTCGTCGACATTTTAGAAATGACCATATCTGAAAGCTCAGACACACTGGCATGAGGTTTTACATGTAATGCAATGAGAATGCGGCGGCGAGAGTTATCTAAACCATACTTTTTAAGTACGTTGTCAATGTTTTGAACATACTGGGCATTTACTTGAGAAATCCAGTAAAAAGGGAAGTCTTCCAAGTTAAATGAATCGGCTGTAGGTAAAAAACGCGCATATTTTTTAGGCATTACTTATTTCCTATGCTTTCTACATTGAGTTATATCGAATAACTCTAAGATTCCATGAAATGTCTACAATTTACCTGTTAGAAAAACCATGAAATCTGATTTTTCTATCATTCCATTTATAACAAATCTTCTTAAAGAAAGCTTTATACTCTCTTTATTATGAATAAGTAAACATCATATAAATCGTATTAAACTGTTATGAATGATGACCTTATAGCTAAATTCTAAAAATATTAGTACATGGAAACATCTGTAAAACCTGATTTCCTATGGTTTTAGATGTAATGATAAATTACGTATTCAGCTATAGTTACTCATTTTCTCCACTTGTGTTTTACAACTTCGCTATTTAGCTGATTTGTAGAACTGTTATATTGTAGAAAATAAATACAAATTATAACGTGACGTTTTTGCAAAAAATTCTGTCTAAAATGTCATAAATATACGAAATCAATATACTTATAAATAAATAACACTTGAAAAGTTTCTTTATTCAATCATTTGAATTGAACATTTGGTTAAAATATGGCATTTAAAAGACTCTATAAAAGTTGAATAAATACATTCTTTATCACATTCTTCGGGTAATTTTTGAGCTTTCATTTTTGAAAAAATAGGTAAGCGTCCGCTGAAGACACCTTATGAATTCGTCCTATAAGCCTTAATTTAGTCCGCACTTAAAAATAAGTGGGGACTTAAATTTATGGCTACAAATAACCAGACATCCATCGCATCTCTTGCGAAAAAACGAAGAACATATACTGCTGAATTTAAACGTCGGCGAAGATATCAGTGAAAAACTGAATTTCAGACCAGCACCGTTCTATAAGGAACAGCATGTACGTGGCAAATGGGTCCGTGATCAGTGTGACACCCTAACTCAGCAAGCGATGCCCGCTTATGTTATTGATAATCCGAACAAAATTAAAAAATAGCCATGGGGTTCAGCGGACGCTTACAGAAGAAATTATTTAGACCAATGATCAAAAACTTCATTGATGACTTTATTCTCGATAAAAATCATCTGCTACCACAGAGAGTCTATAAATAACAGTGCGTAAGTCCTATTTATTATCAATATTTAATTGTATTGGCAAAAAAACCTGCATTCTTAAAAGCAAGTCACACACATAGACCAAACGTAAAAGCAGCGCTGAATTTAGTTGAGAAGTATCCAAAATTAAGTTGATTTGTCTAACTAAAAGGCTCATTCCCGCATCCTGTGCCAACTGTCGTTGCTGCTGTAGTATTTCAACCTGCGAAGCACTCAGCAACATACGCCCTGAACAACTAAGACTGAGCAATACCTCCAAAATCGGTTCACACACTTTCTGGCTCAAGCTGATTTGAGTTGAAGCAAATTTAGCTTGCTGCTGTTTTTTCTTCGCCAACAGTTGCTCAATACGTCCAACGATACTTTCTTTTAAAGTTTTTTTTGGTTCAGCCAATTGGTCAAAATCAAGGTTAAACAGTCGACTCTTGCCATTTTGAGTGATCAATAAACTCATCGGTGATAGAACCAATTGATGCCCTTTAATTTGGCAGTATCCAAAAATAGAATGGACCTGTACCATTTGGGTACATAAGCGTTCAAGCTGACGAATTTTCTCTAAGTCTTGTGTTTTCCAGTCCAAACGCAAATGCAATGTTGATCGGTTTTGGTCATAAACTGTCCACCATAAGCATTGTTCAATCTCATCTACTTTTGGGCTGTCATAAGCAGAGATATTAAGAAGTATCGTTTGATTAATTCCGTCTATAGTCTGTAACTGTTGCTGCCAATGCTGCTGTAATGTCTGCCAGTCATCAAATCCGATCTGTTGGTAAAGACTAAAATCATCAATTTTACTTAGGCTATTTAAAGGCAAGGCACGACTTGTCCCTGCGGCAGATAACCGTCCATCTTCACCAAACCGAGGCTGTTGTAAACGTACTTTTTTCTGCATCAGTTGTTGAGCAGTTAACATCCAGACACTCTGCTGAGACCATGCAGTATGACGGGTAAAGTTGGGATCATTATTTTCAGCACGCGCCAAAGTGACTTCAAAAGTTTTAGGATTTTCCAATTCTGAAAAATACAGGCTCATCCCACGTGCTCCCCCAAGCGTCCGCCACCAACGTGCGCCTAAAGGTAAAAGCTGCAAATCAGCTTGTTCTTCATCAAGCTGATAATGCTGTCGCAGCTTCCCTCTCAATTTTAATAGCTGTTCACCTTGTGCATGTTGAAGTTGATAGAGATAAGCATTCATCTGCGCTAGATATAGCAGTGTATCCTGTTCTGAACTGTGCTCGTCACGATTTAATAGCCGATTTACCTGTCCACTGAGTTGCCTTAGCATTGCCGCCAGCCGTGGCAGTGATTCACTTCGTGCCGACATATTGAGTAAATGCAGTTGCCGTGCCGTGATTTCATTGACATGGGATAGGCCAAATTCAAGCAACTGTGCCAGATCATCTTTTAATTGAAAAATAAACTGACGTTCACTCTCGCTTAAAATTGCAGGATTTTCTGCTTCACTCAGTTCCAGTTCAGCCCATGATTTTCCCTGTAAACGCTGTACTTCACTTAAAGCCGCCAGATAATAGGCTGATTGATCTTTTTCCAGATTGGACAGCATGCCTGCAAAACCAGCTCCTGCAACATAAATGATGTCCTCAGCCAGACTTTTGATCTGAATCTTTAAGCGATACTGTTCTTCTAATAGTTCCGTTTGTTGCTCTTGCTGCCAAAGGCGAGCCAATTTAATCGCTTTTTGGGTTTGAGCTTTGCCTATTTTTTTGGCAAGTTGATTTAAATCAAATGCAAGAATCTCTTCAATAAGATTGGGTTTATTTAAACTTACTTGAGGCTGTTCGCTAGATGCAACAACCGAAATCTCAACCAATTCAGGTGTATCTTGTGTCTGATTTTCGATCTGTTGTTGAACTGGGTTTTGCAAATGTTGTTGTAAATACAGCACTGCGGCAACGATATGCTTACATACACCTATTGCAGGACAAGTACATGATGCGTTGACTAAACCTGTAGCCGATAAACAAACTTGTTGACCATCACTCTCAATCGTGATCTGTTCAGCTTGTTCATTCTGTAAAATAACCTTTTCCGCTTCAATATCCTTTAAGGCACGGCGTACCAGCCCCGCATTGGCATAGGTTGCAAGGCTATCTTGATCATAAGCCAAATATTGTTGTTGCCAGCTCATTGTATCACCTCTGCCATCCATTCAGCAAAATGTTCAGGTGTTAAAGCTGCCACAGACATGCCGCGTTCATTCAGTTTTTGTGCCATCTGAATGTCATACACTGGATTTGCCTGTTCATCCAAAGCGGCCAAGCCCAGTAATTTTACCTGCTGGCTTTGCAAGCGACTGATCGCATTAAGCAAATGCGCCACTGAACCGCCCTCTTCAAAATCACTAATCAAGGTAAAAATGGTCCGATTGGGTTGAGTCACAAAACGTTCACAATAATTCACTGCTTTGGCAATGTCTGTTCCACCGCCCAACTGCACCGTTAGCAATACCTCAACAGGGTCATGCGCCATATGCGACAAGTCCACAATATTGGTATCAAATAATACGAGATGAACTTTAACAGCAGGTAAGCTCGCCAAAATACTGGCACAAATCGCGCTATACATGACTGAGTTCATCATCGAACCACTTTGATCCACACATAACACCACCGTCCAGGGTAAATGACGCTGTACCCGTGCATTGAAGAATGGCTGTTGAATAATCAACTTATTTAGATCATAGTTATAATGTTTTAGATTTTCCCGAATGGTACGCCGCCAGTCAAAATTCTGACTATTGGCAATCAATGAACGACGAAAACGGTTACGACGACCATGAATCGCATTGATAAAATTCGGTTTTAAGCGTGCAACAATCTGCTCCACCACCGTTTTAATGATCTCTCGAACAGCATCTCGGGTTTGTGCATTCATTCGCCCACGCATGGTCAATAAAGCTTTTGCCAATTGCGGTGTTGGTTCCAGACTTTTTAAACTTTGTGGATCTTTAAGCAAGGCATCTAACTGATACCGCTCAACTGCCTGGGTCTGTACACGCTCAAAGGTACTTTGTGGAAATAGTTTGCGTGCCTGATTGAGCCAGTTAATTGCAGTAAGTTGTGAATCATCAAGTGAACCATGACGTGATTCTCCTGCTACATGTCCGCGCTGTTCATACTCTCGGTTGTATAAATAATCAAGGGTTCGTTCCAAGCGAAGTTGTTCTGCATCGAGTTGTACCTGATTTAATGCTCGATCGCTATAACGACCTAAAATTAAACGCCAACGGGCTGCAAGGTCTTTAGAATTTGAATCACCCATTACGCTAACCAACCTTGTAAATTTTGATCGACTAAAAACTGCTGTAGCTGTTGATTCAACTGCACACCTTGCAACATTTCAGCCTGTGATACCTCACTCATATATTGAGAAATATCCAGACTTGAAACATCATTCAACTGTGCAATTTGTTCCGCAAAAGCTGCGGTTTCTTTTGGTTTAAAATAGGTAAATGCTTGGCGTAGATCAGGCAGAATCGCGACAAAAGTAGCTTCATCCCACTGCAATAAAAGCTGATTAAGTAACTTTGCCATAGCAGGATAACGCAATAATAATTCAGGGGCGCTTTGCATCATGCCAGATAGATAGGCCACTGCATGTTCAGGGCTTGCACCGATGCCAAAATGCTGCTGAATCGATTGTTGTAGGTTTTGTTCGGTCAAATCACCATCAATAAAACGTAAGGCATCCACTGCACCTGCCAATATATCTAGCTTTTGCCAATCGGTATGTAAACGCGCCAGGGTTTCATAGAACTGTGTCAACCAATCCGCTTCACCCTCCACTACGCGCTGAATCTGTTTAGACAAATTGCGTAACTGCAACACTTGATTGAGAATCTGCTGCTGTTGATCTGCGGGCGGCGTTGCCAATTGTGAAAGCAAAAACAAGGCACTTGGAATCACCTGTTCTAACAACCCTTTTAGTTCAGGCTGCTGTTGAAAAGCCAAAAAATCCTTACCTGTCCATAAATTTAATAGTTTTTGCCCGCATTGAATGACCGAGTCCAGATCAGGATCATTGGGTAAATATTGTTGAATTTCGGCAAAAAGAATTGGAATTTGTTTATGTAATCCCATCAATGCTGCACGAATTAAAAGCTGTACTGCAAGATGAGAAGATCGCCCTTGTCCAGACTGAGAAAAAGTCTCTTTGAGTTGCAGTAACTTCTGTACTGCGATGGTATTGAGATCACTTCCTAATTCTGACAATCCAATCAATTGCGCTTCAACATGCGGAGTCCATGCATAGTCCCATTCTTCAAACAGCAAATGTAAACGTCCACCGCCCAAAAAGTCAGGGCCACTAACTGATTTGGCAAAACCGACTTGTAAAAATTCCAGCAAATGTAAAAATCGACTGCGCAAACGATGTTTCTGATTACGGAATACATCCAGTTTCGCGCGTTTGCTGGTGGTTTCATCCAGTTTAAAACGATGGATTTTGGCCAACTCATAAACTTGTGCCAAGAGTGGCGGCGTTTGAGTAGATTGAACCACCTGCCCTAAACGAGCCCCACTTAAAATCTGGTGAAGTAAATGCTGAAAGGCTTGCTGCCCCTCATCCAGACTACCTTTGACAAAACTGCTTTGGCAGGCATCAATCAAATCAAAACGGCTAATGAGATGATGCTCTCTTAAACTGGCTAACCTCATCGCCTGTTCAGTGGCATTTTTAATGGTAATAAAACTACTGTCCAGAATCTGCTGCTCACGCAATTGTCTTGAAAAGTCAGAAAGCAACTCAACAGTTAAGGCTTGCCGTTGTTCAACATCATTTGCAGAGTCATCCATCATTTGCTGCCAACAACGCTGATAAAAAGCGGGCGATGGCATACCTGAAGCATAACCATTTAAGGCATCAAGGCGATCAAAACTATAACGAATCAGCCAAGCTTGATCATTCTGATCAGCTGACTTTATTTTTTTGATCTTTTTTGGTTTTTCAGATAACAGTTGTTTAGCTAATTCCTCAATTAAAGCTAAAGTGTGGAAACCACCTGTAATAACACAGATTGTGCCCTTATTATTCTCATAGCACTCTAAAATGCTCTGCAACATACATTGTTCACGAACCAGAGAGGCATCAGCTTCCAAGACACTGTCTTCATAGTCCAGACGAGACATAGCACACCAGACAAAAACTTCATGGAAAAAGTTTTGCCAGTCATTCATCTCTTTTTTGGACTTTAGCTCAAATAGATGATCCCAAAGTTCATCATGGTTACGGCAATGCAACTTATGCGCTAAGGCTTGTAAATACTGGCTATGCCCTAAATAACGTTCTTGTTGTAAGCTTCGGCTTTGCCATGTTTGTTCAGCAAAGGTTTGTAATTCATGCTCAACCTGACTGCTCCATGCCAAATCAATAAACTCAACCTGGGCATTAATTTCTGGCGCATAACGCAGCGCTGCCCATTCAGGTGAATAATCACAAAATGGATAATAGGCCGTACGGGTTTGTTTCTGCTCAACGGTTTCCCCATTTACAGCATCAACATTCTGTTCAATGATTTCGGTTTGACACAACACAGCCAATGGTGGCTGACTTTCTGGATGCTGTAAATCTGCAATTAAACGATTAAACGAACGTGGTGCCTCAATCAACACATGCGTAGCCTGCAACTGCTGTAAGGCTTGTAAAGTAGCGTAGGCACACGCTGGACTATGATGGCGAATTGGTAAAAAATGAATCCCCCTTTCAGCCAAAGCCTTTTGCCATGCTAGGGCGTGTTGTAAGCGTTGAGGTATGGTCATTGCCAAAACGTCTTCCCAGCATCAAAAAAAGCTTTCCAGGTAGCATCCAGTTTCGCCCGTTCACGTGCCACATTATCCATATAAAAACGCATCCGTTTGGCATCATCCGCATTATCTTTGAGCACCACACCGATCAACTGACGGGCAATCGCGGCCCCACTCAAGGATTGATCACCCAGATAATAGCCCTCTAAAGCAGCAGCATAGGCAATATTCACTGCTTCCGCTGTCGACATCACCGCGTCAGGCGTTTTAATCGACGTACCATCTTTGGTTGTGCCTTGGCGTAACTCTTGGAAAACTGTAACCAGTAGATCGACCACAGATTCAGACATTTGAATCTGATCAGATAAATCGCCTAACTCACGTTTTAACTGAGTCAATACTAATTCACGCTCAAACACAGGATCGGCAATCGGGCGAACGGTTTCAAAATTAAAACGACGTTTCAATGCCGAGGACATCTCATGCACACCACGATCCCGCAAGTTGGCAGTGGCAATAATATTAAATCCTGCTTTGGCATAAACACGACCTTGCTCACCTAACTCAGGAATCATCATGGTCTTTTCAGACATCAGTGAAACCAGCACGTCCTGAATTTCAGGTGGACAACGGGTGATTTCCTCAAAACGAATAATCTTGCCTTGTTGCATGGCTTGATATACAGGCGATGACACCAAAGATTTTTCATTTGGACCCTCTGCAAGTAATAAGGCATAGTTCCATGAGTATTTTAAATGGTCTTCGGTTGTACCCGCTGTCCCCTGAATGGTCAGTCCAGAATCACCGCTAATCGCAGCTGCTAACAACTCAGAAAGCATGGATTTTGCTGTACCGGGCTCACCCACTAACATCAAACCTTGTTTTCCCAATAAAGTGACAATAGCTCGATCTACCAAGGCATCATCACCATAAAATTTACGGCTGATGGCAAGTTTTTCATCACCAAGAATAAATTGGCGTACTGCACGTGGTGAACGTAACCAACCTTGTGGCTTGGGTGCATGGTCATGCTCAGTTAATGTTGCCAGTTCTTCTGCAAAACGTTGTTCGGCACTGAGTTTAATAATGTCTTGTTGATTCATATTTTTACCATTTTCTACCACGGCGTTTTCTTCTGCCATTCAGGATCAAAACCAGAACATGCCTCAGCAACTTTTAAATAATCTGCATAGGTCTCAGCCAACAACACAGGCGGAACATCTGCCAGATTCATCCCACTGTCACGCCACGAATGCACATTTTTTTTCTCAAAACTCAGGTCATATAAAACGGCTGCAAGATTTTCTTCAGGCACATAGCTACCACTAAAACGAATCACCGCAGATAAACCGATTTGACTAAATGGCTTAAAGTAACTATCAAAGGAGCCGCCATCTTCAATCGAGGCACGTTGATAGCCCAGCTTAGTGATCACACCACGCAAGGTAAAGGTATCGGTTAACCAACCTTTACGATCTTCAATGATTTCAGCCTGTGCTTCAAAAACAGGAAGCTGGTGTGTCATTTGTTCAAACAGAAACTTCACTTTATAGTCTTTAAAGTGCGCTTGCCATGCCTCAGCATCCTCAGCACTAATCAAAACCACATGCGCAATTTTAATCTGGCTATCTGCCGACAATTCAATTTCATCATCTTCCAGATTTAACAGACTGCCATCATCACTCGGACGGAAACTGTGTAGAATCTCACCCTCTGTAGAAATTTCCAACCAAACCAAACGTTGAATCAAACGCTTCATAATCGGATGTGCAAACAGGTATTCTTGCCAGTCTGCACTGCTCCATACACGTTCACTACACATCGCCTCATATAGACGCTGTGTCTGTAAATCAATGACCTGTTTAAATTCTTTCTTACTGCTGCTGAACAATGATTTCGCTTCCTTGATTAGGCTTTCATCATCGCCTTGTCGTGCAGCAGGTAGGCTTTTGATGATCTTGCCATCTTCATTTTTCAGTACAAATTTATCTTTTTCATCCACATAAGCAGTTAGAATTCGTGAACCATATTCTAAACTCAGTACACCCGCATCGTCCAAACCAGCGGTCGGGATGGTACGATCTGCCAACTCATCACTGCTCCATTGATTACGCTCAGCAATTTGCTCAACCAGTTGTTTTGCCAGAGTTTGAACTGATGCAGTACGATAACGACGTGAAAGACTGAGCAGCAATTGAATCATGAGTGGATCATCACTGACTGAAAAACCACTCAACATTGCTTCAATTTGCGCACGACGTTGATAGTGTTGCTTCATATAATCCTGCAACAATTTCACCGCAATACTGCCCTGTGTTTTAAAGGTGAGTGCCAGCATGCCCTTACTTTTGATGGCAGAGCCTAAATAAATTGCCAGACGTTCACGTTTAATTTCCTCAACCACTTCTTCTAACGTGATGTGCTCATAACGCCCATAAAATTCAGGGTACTTTTGTCCCCAACGCTTAAATGAATCTTGATAAGATGCTAAACGACTTGGCGCTTCTTTAGTTGCAACCTCCATCGCCTCTTCTAAAGTTGGATTACGTGTATCCTGATAAATAAAGCTTTTTAGTAAATGTAGCGAAAGTGTCTGTTGACTCTTTTCATTCAACAGCCCCATATAACGCTGTAACAAGGCATTTGGAATCGGATCTTTTAATTTATCCGCTAAAATTACCCACCACTGAATAATTTTGGGATCAACTGTCGTTCCATCCTGCCATTGGGCTTGAGGTAAATGCTGTAAATCAAACCAGATAAAGCTACTGGCAATTTTACCTTTTAGTCCTTTTTCAGCATCTTTCAGCAAATTTTCAGGTGAAAGATAACGACTGATATCTTCCCCTAATTGCTCCAAAGCTGTCAGAATTGCAGCAATAACAACTTCTTTTTTCTCTTTTTCCAACAACGCATATAAGGCAGGCACAGCGGCTTGATGCTGTAAACGGGCCAACCATTCAATCGCGGTAATACGAATTTCCTGTTTACCATTTTCCAGCGCTTCAATCGCACGTAAATGGATATCAGGGAGTTTTCTCAATACTTCCTGAGCATCAAAACGTAAACGTTTTCCATCCCCCAGAGCAAACTCAAGTAAACGAGGAATAAACTGTTTTGGCAATTGTGGGAAACGTTGCAATACACCAATTGCATGTAAAGGCTCAAAACCATGGTAGCGTGATTCACTTTTATCAGGTGATAAACCCAACGCTTCAGCAATCAGATCAATATGCTCCATAAAAAATGGAACAACCTTGTCATCCTCTGCAATATAACTACTCAAGTTTTCATAGTAATAGTTCTCTAAATAACTCTCGGCAATCATACGCGCAGGTTTTTCAAAACCCAACTGTTTCATCAACTGTTCAAGCTGACGCAACTCAAGATTTTCATAATGATGTGGTTTTAGCAAACTATTGAAAAGTTCATTCCAGTTAATCCAGTTTCGTCCGTGATAACTTAAACGTAGCGCATGTTCCAGACCATACTCAGGCAGATTTTGCAGCTTATTCTGGTGGGTCAGGATATTATAATGATCACCGTGTATCTGGGTTCTTTTCTTGCCATTAATTGTGGAGAACAACTGCTGGCTGATCTGCTCTATTTTGAGTTTTTGCAGGTCTTTGTAATTACTTTGCGCCCAAGTGCTTTTATAAGAGGCTGTTTTATTATCTTCGATTTCTTGCTCAGCACGTAGTCTGGCTTTTTCCAGTAATGCTTGATAGTTTTCCACAATGATTGGGATAAAACTTTCTGGAATATCCTGCGTTTCAATAGCCTTAATTTCAGGTAAGGTATAATCAACCTCAACCACCTGCTGCAAGCTCTCAAGCCGTTGTAAAGCAGCAATAATCAGCACTTGTACTGATTTTAATTTTTCACTGTCTGCGGCTTGTTGCAAAATGTCTCGGTTTTGCTCACCCAGACGCGCCAGTAAATCCGCCGCAAAACTGCGCTGTTTGCTCTCACCATTCAACAGAAAATGTTGCAAATATTGCTGACTTTCTGTCTGATTAAGCTGCGACAACAATACGGTTGCCTGTTCACGAACAGTTTTACTTGAACTAAGCGCAAGCATAATCATCAGCTCAGTTTGTTGTTGCAATAAGTCTGAATGTTGAGCAATAAATTCTAAAAAAATCCCCTGTGCTGCGGCAGACAGCTTCGGTAAAATCTCCCGAACCTGTTGGGCATGTTCATTGAAAAATACGACACTATCGGAAAGTTTAAATAAAACGTTAAGCTGATCATGGTGATAATTATTAACCCCATCTCGCTCAAATAAGGTTGCAATAAAACCCTCAATATTATTTTCAGGCTCAGATAAATACAGTTGTTTGAGTACTGCCAGTGTCCAGAGATCACGATGTGACTTTTTCTGGCGATCATCAAAACTTTGATGGTTAAAACTACTTAATAAACCATCGACCAAAACGTAACCGAACCATACAGGGCTTTGTTTGGATAATTGAGAGTAATTTCGTTGTTGAGTGGCTGCTTCCAAAAACTTGCCATAACGGATAATCTGTTCGCTGCTGAGTTTTGAAAAAATATTGATATACAGCTTATAACGTGCGTTTTGGGAAGCTTTGCATAATTTCTCCTGAGCTTTAGTCAATTCTGAAGAGGGCCAAAACCAGCCATAAGTGCCAGGACTACCCAACAATGCACAGGCTTTATCTGTCGCTTGTTGTTGTAAGGTCATTAAAACCTCAGGATTTTGTCCATTTACAATATAGTTTAAAACCTGATTCGGCAATGCTGCATCCACCTGTGCCAAAGGTTCAACAATTGTGTTGATTAAAGCCAAGGTTTCTGAATCCAATGAATTTTGCCCTTGTGGGTTGATCAACTGATTCACTTTATTCTTAATACTTTCAAACATTGAATGGCCTCTTATTTTCCCCAATTATTTACTTAATCTTTAATGGCGGATTCAAGCGGCAAGTGCAACAGTATAAAAACCAGCCATAACTTCACTCGGTGTATACCAACCTAGGGTTTTTCTAGGACGATGGTTGAGTGCAAATTCTATCTGCTCTATTTGTTCCTTTGACACGTCATCAAACGATGATGATTTTGGCAGATATTGACGGATTAAACCATTCGTATTTTCATTTCTAGCTCGCTGAATAGACTTGTAAGGATCAGCAAAATACGTCTCTATGCCAGCATCAGTAATTCTTTTGTGTTCGGAAAATTCTTTGCCATTATCAAATGTCACACTATAAGCATGGCTCATTTGTAAACGATCTAGTGCACAAGTAATCGTTTGAGAGGATGCTCTCGTTGGCCCTAAATGAACAATATGTACATACAGGCTCTTTCGATCAACGAGAGTCAATAAAGCACCTTTATGATGTTTACCAATCACCGTGTCACCTTCGAAATCTCCTAAACGTTGTCGTTGATCAATGACCTGGTCTCGGCAGTGAATACTTGTTTTATCAATGATTTGACCCCTACGATCCGTGTTTTTGTAACCGCGTTTTCGATATTTCTTCTGATGCCTTAAGTGTAGATGAAGTTTACCACCTTTTGATTTATCTTGATAAATGTACTGGTAAATCCACTCATGTGAAGGTACATCCAGCCAACCGCGTTGTGTTAAAGCACCTGAAATTTGTTCGGGTGACCAGTCCAAACCAATCAAATAATCAATATAAGCGAAGGCAAATGCTGTCATTGATGATGAAGGACGGTACCGTCTTTGACTTGCAAATTTAGCTGCCTGTTGAGCTCTATATCCACGTTGCCCAGTATTTCTTTTTAATTCACGGTAGATGGTTGATCGTGAACGTCCTAACTCCCGAGCAAGGGTAGCGATTGAACTTTTACTTTTCAAAGTAGCATAAATTTCGTATCTTTCATCTTGAGAAAGTTGGGTGTATTTCTTCATTGTGTGCTTTCCAATTGCGAGTTGAAAAAGTCTAATGATTCTATGAATACACCTAACTTTTTCAACTAATTACAAATGTGTTGCACTTGGGATTTGAATCTGCGAATTTTAAAAAATATATATCTGGCTTTTATTAAAGATTCCTAATAACGCTATTCTACTCATCAATTATTATTCTTTATTTAATAAATTTAGGACTTACGCATTGACGGATTCAAAAAAGTATTAAAATACTTTATAAAGTATCTGTGATCAGACGAATTAAACATGCTTCTACAGCAACTTGTACATTACCCATTTATATGGGCTTTCTCATGACAGAACCGAACTCTATTAGCTGCACACAACTTGCCGAGA
>NZ_KB849435.1:393888-434908 GCF_000368425.1 Acinetobacter sp. CIP 102637 | reverse complement strand
CAATATCACCGAGTGATTAAACAGGTTTGTCATATTGAAAAGTTTCAAGTAAGACGATCTAAACTGATTTTGAATCATATTTTTTCAGCCTTGATGGCCTACGTCGAGATACAAAAGAACCAGTTTGAGGGGATCTTTGAAAATGTATATCGTTGGCAGAAGAAATTATTTAGACCAATCATCAAAGACTTCATTGATGACTTTATTCTCGATAAAAATCATCTGCTACCACAGAGAATCTATAAATAATAGTGCGTAAGTCCTATAAATTGTAAACTTAAGACATTTAGGCGACAATTTATGTCGCACAACTCATCCTGCTTTCCATAAGAACCCGATCTAATTATTCAGTTCCATATTCAAGAATCTCGCCAAAATCGGGTATCATTCTTCAAAAGAAAATCATTTCAAATCTCATGAACCAGCTTTTAAACCCATTAAGAAAACAGCTTCGCCTAAAAAGAAAGCGACTTTCTCCTTATGAACAAAAGAAAGCTGAACAACAGGTTTTAAATCGACTCAGATATTTGCCACAGTTCAAGTCAGCCCAAAAAGTTGGCCTATATCTACATGCCTTTGGTGAAGTGCATACCCGAAAAATCATCCAGTTCTGTTTTCAAAAAAACAAGCAGGTCTATCTACCCACGATCTGTAATATGAACCAAAATCTGGTTTGGGTAAAAATCAGCTCCAATCAATATTTAAATAAACGTTTTTCCCATCATCCTCTCGGTATGAAAGAACCAATGGCGACGCGTGGGCAGCATGTTTCCACCCTGGATTTACTGATTATGCCTTTATTGGCCTGTGACCAGCTTGGAACGAGAATCGGTATGGGAGGTGGATTTTATGATCGTACTTTGGCAACTGCCCCACATCGTCCTTTTCGGCTGGGTCTCGCCCATTCTTTTCAATATATAAATGAACCTTTATTCAGACAAAAATGGGATCAACCCATTGATGGATTATTAACCCCTCAAAATTTTTATTATTTCAAACGATAAATAGCTAATTTTATTAATTTTAACCGCCAATCTTGAGTAATTTAGTCTTTTTTTTAATATTTTATAAATTAAAACCCTTGTAATTTTAAAAATGCACTTCACTATAAAAAACATGGCAACACCGTTGTCACTCATTAGGAGTGCCCATGTCTGAATATATTTTAAATAATGAATCAAGCTTAGAGCCACAGGTTCCAAGTGTATTACCACTATTAGCATTACGTGATGTTGTGGTCTATCCACACATGCAAATTGCGCTATTTGTGGGTCGTGAAAAATCGATCAATGCAGTGGATGTGGCTCGTAACGGTGACAATTTAGTATTTGTAGTTGCGCAAAAAGATTCGCTTACAGAAGAAATTGATCACGATAACCTCTATCAATATGGAACCGTGGCTAAAATCGTACAGGTCGTCAATCATGAAAATGATGAAAACTGCATTAAAGTACTGATTGAAGGTCTGCATCGTTCTAAATTAGAGCGCATTATTGATGGTGAAGAATACTTGACTGCCGAGCACAGTCTCAGTCCAATTACATTACCATTGGATGAGGAAGCTCAAGCAACTCGCTTAAACGAATTACGTACCCTGTTCGCCCAATATGCGGAAGCGAAACTGCGTAATGCGCGTGAACTGGTTGCAGCGGCAAATAAAATCGAAGACCTGTTACAACTGATGTTCTTCGTTGCGACCCGTGTGCCTTTAAACATTGAAGTGAAACAAAACTTTTTAGAGCACGACGAGTTTGAAGCGCATTTGCAAGAGTTGATGAGCTATTTGGTGAATCAATCTGCTGAACAGCAAATTGAACAAACGTTACATGACAGTGTTAAACGTCAAATGGAAAAGAACCAGCGTGAATACTTTCTAAATGAAAAAATGAAAGTTATTCAACGTGAGCTTTCCGATATGAATGGTGGTGCTGAGGATGACGTTGCGGAAATCGAGAAACGTCTTGCTGAAGCAGATTTACCTGAACATGTACGCAAAAAAGCTGAAGCTGAGTTCCGTAAACTCAAGGCAATGCAACCTGCATCCAGTGAAGCAGCCGTTGTTCGTAACTATCTAGAAGTCATTTTAGATACGCCTTGGAATAAGGCGAGCAAAGTCAGCATTAACTTGGCCAAAGCACAAGAGATTCTTGATGAAGATCACTACGGCTTAGATGACGTCAAAGATCGTATTGTTGAGTATCTGGCGGTTCAGTCGCGTGTTAAAAAACTCCGCGGGCCAATCTTGTGTTTAGTCGGCCCTCCAGGTGTAGGAAAAACTTCTCTTGGGGAATCAGTAGCGAAAGCGACTGGTCGTGAGTTTGTCCGCATGGCCCTCGGTGGCGTACGTGACGAAGCTGAAATCCGTGGTCACCGTCGTACCTATATCGGTGCGATGCCAGGTAAAATTGTACAGTCTTTAACGAATGTTGGGGTTAAGAACCCACTGTTCTTACTCGACGAAATCGATAAGATGGCACAAGACTACCGCGGCGATCCTGCTTCTGCATTGCTTGAAGTGCTTGATCCATCACAGAACAGTAAGTTCAACGATCACTATTTAGATCTTGATCTGGACTTGTCTGAAGTGATGTTCATCTGTACTGCGAACAGCATGAATATTCCAGAAGCTTTACTGGATCGTATGGAAGTGATTCGTCTACCGGGTTATACCGAAGATGAAAAAGTGAATATTGCTGAGCGTTACTTAGTGCCGAAAGCCATTAAAAATAATGGTCTACGTGCAAAAGAACTGACTATTCATGAAGAAGCCATTCGCGACATCGTACAACGTTATACATGTGAAGCTGGTGTGCGTAGCCTTGAACGTGAAGTGTCTAAAATTGCACGTAAAGTTGTGAAAGAGGCGGTGAGCAAGAAGTCTAAAAACCTACAGGTTGATGTGACTTCTGCAAATCTTCCAGAATACCTGGGTCCACACAAGTTTGACTTTGGTGTTGCTGAAGATGAAGCGCAAGTGGGTCGTGTCAATGGCCTGGCTTGGACTTCGGTGGGTGGTGAGTTACTGACCATTGAAGTTGCTGCCGTAAAAGGTAAAGGTAAATTCATTACCACGGGTTCGCTCGGTGATGTAATGAAAGAATCAATTACCGCAGCAATGACCGTTGTTCGTACACGTGCGGATGAATTGGGAATTGAATCATCTCGTTTCGATGAAACTGATGTCCATGTTCACTTACCTGAAGGTGCAACACCAAAAGATGGCCCATCAGCTGGTTTAGCCCTGACCACTGCCCTTGTATCGGCATTTACAGGTATTCCGATTCGTCCAGACATTGCCATGACAGGTGAAACAAGTCTTGGTGGTCGTGCGATGCGTATTGGTGGCTTGAAAGAAAAGCTTCTTGCGGCACACCGTGGTGGAATCAAGCTGGTGTTCATTCCACAGGATAACGTCCGTGACTTGGCTGAGATTCCAGACAATGTTAAGGAAGGCTTGGAAATCAAGGCTGTGAAAAGCATTGATGAAATCCTGCCTTTGGCTTTGACGGATACACCAAAACCTTTGCCGAAAACACCGATTCTAAAACCAGTGGAAGAAGCAAAGGCTGCACGTCACTAATCCTTGAAAAAATTAAAGAGAGCTTCGGCTCTCTTTTTTTGTTACATATTTTGGTTGAAAAATAACCAGTATATTGCATAATGAAATGGAGTCGACAAAACAAAGGCCAAACTTGACTCATGAACTCATTTTAGTGCCATCTGAACTCCAGACAGATGGCACTTTGATCGCAGCTCATACGCATGTTGAGCTGCGTTTTTTATGGAGAGAATAATCCGCTATTTTGTATCTTTTATGACAAGATAAACCGTTTGCACCATCCCATGACAACCAGCAGCATTTATAATGTGCTGAATCTATCGATTTAAACAATCCTATGAAAATTCGTATTCTCACCATTGGTCAAAAAATGCCTGCCTGGGTACTCACTGGCTTTGAAGATTACTTCAAACGTATCCAGCCCTTTGTACAGACTCAGGTGATTGAGCTGCCTATGGCGAAACGTGGAAAAAATGACTCTGAGGCAGATATCCTAAAATACTGTCAAATTGAGGGTGAAAGTATTTTGAATGCCCTCAAGCCAAATGAGACATTGATCGCTTTAGAAGTCGGCGGGCGCGAACTCAGCACTGAAAAGCTGGCAGACACCATGAAGCAATGGATGCTAGAGGGCAATGACATCGCACTTGCCATTGGTGGCCCAGATGGCCATTCCGAAGCGGTACGCAAGGCTGCGGCCTGGCACTGGTCATTGTCCAAGCTCACCATGCCCCATCCCATGGTGCGTATCTTGCTTATTGAACAACTGTATCGTGCGATGAGCATTAACCATAACCATCCTTATCATCGGGCATAGCGCTATACTTGTTCTGATTTTAGAACAATATGTTGAAGTTTAACTACTGTCATTCCTTTAAAGAATTTGTCACGATAATCAGGTCTCTCCAATCAGGTGCGCTGTTATGAACTTGCAAACTTTACCAGGGTTATTTATCTCTCATGGTTCGCCAATGCTCGCACTTGATCCTGAGCAGGTTGGTCCTGCCCTATATCGCCTAAGCAGCAATCTGCCAAAGCCCAAGGCCATTGTGGTGATGTCAGCGCATTGGGAAAGTCAGGCGCTGGAAGTCAGCACCTCCACTCGACCACAAACCTGGCACGACTTTCGCGGCTTCCCACCTGAACTGTATCAGATTCATTACCCTGCGGCAGGCGCGCCAAAGTTGGCCGAGGAAATACTGAGTTTATTTGCAGAAGCAGATATTGCGGCCCACGCAAACAGCACCCGTCCACGCGATCACGGCGTATGGATGCCGTTGTTACATATGTATCCAGAGGCAGATATTCCTGTGATTGAAATTTCCCTGCCAATTCACATGAATGCGGATGAAATTTACAAAATCGGGCAAACGCTTGCACCATTACGTGATCAACAAATCCTGTTGATTGGTTCAGGCAGTATCACCCACAATCTGGCTGAGCTATCATGGCACAACCCTACAGATGTGCCGATCTGGGCCAGTACATTCAGAAATGCAGTGGTGAGCAAATTGACCCACCAGAACTATGATGCGGTGCTGGATTGGCCATCATTACCCTATGTCCAGCGCAACCATCCCACACTTGAACATTTTGCCCCACTGTTTTTTGCGATGGGGACAGGTCATCGTTTTACGATCGTACATAGCAGTTTTTCAATGGGTTCACTGGGCATGGATATTTATCGGTTTGATTAAAATTTCATATCGTAAAAAGGGACGGTCATCATCGTCCCATCCATAAGGCCATAATTGCTGGAATATTACAAATAAATACATTTAGCAAACTGAATACCTAAACGTACTACATGCTCTTTTTTAAGAATACTTTAAGCTTAACACTGTTATTTATTTACTGTCATTTTGAACATGAAAATCAAATATTTAGTTCTTGCCTTACTTCCACTTTCCCTAATAGCCTGCCAATCAGCACAAAATATAACTGACAGCGTAATTACACAATTGACATCCTCCCCGACCTAAAGGACGGGGATTCCTCCTGCGAGACGCTCATGTCCGAGCGCAAGAATATTCAGTGCGGAATTTACATCCCGATCATGGAGCGTACCGCACTCCATGCACTGCCATTCTCTTATTCCTAAGCCTGCTCTACCTTTCGGACTACTGGAGCGTGAGCCACAGCACGAGCAAGTTTGGGTGGTATACGATTCATTGACTTCTTCATACCATACCCCTGCGTTCTCGCATTTATACTTAAGCATGGTTCTTAGTGTTGTCCAACTTGCATCTAGCACTGATTTAGCTAATTTAGTTTGTGCGAGTGCTTTGGCATTCACATTGCCAACGAAGATTGCTGCATGTTCATTCACCAGTTTATGGCTGAATTGATGCAGCATGTTTTGACGTATATTTTTAATCTTGGCGTGAATCGCTTTGACGCGTTTCTTATTTTTTGCACGTTGAGCAATGCCAAGTTTTTGTTCGTATTGTCGATAGATTTTAGGGGCTTTGAGTTTCACACCATCTGAGCATGTTGCAAGGTCTTTTAGCCCTAGATCAATGCCAATGGCTGTGGTTGATGTTGTTTTCTCTATCTTTGGTGCTTCTACAACTAAACAGACATACCAACGCCCACGACTATCCTCAACAAATGAGCCTGTTTTAACATTGTATTTGCTTAGTCCGTAGCTGTCCCATAGTTTGAATTGGTGCTTGCCATATTGAACATAGCCATCAGCATATTTGATTGCTACTTTCTTGAACGGTATCCAGCCCAATGAACGCCTAGCTGATTTTTTATTGCTGACTCGCCATTTCAGTTTTGCTTTTTTGAATTGCTTGCGTCTTGTCACTAATTCTTCTGTGACCGCCTGAATCGTTTGGCTATGCAAATTACATTCTTTCGATGTGCCTTTTGTGTATTTGGTAATGTCGTATGCTGAAAAGAATTGTTGTTTGCGTTGTAGATGCTTGAAACACAAATCATTGACATAATTCCAAACAAAGTTTACCTCCAACGCTAGTTGGTCTAGCATCTTGCAATGTTTGTCTTTTATTCGTAATTTGAGTGTCTTCATACAATTATTTTAACCGTATTTTTCTTAATAGTGATTATAGCAAAAGTATTTAAAACGACATTTCATGTCGTATGGCTTACGCCAGTCGCTTATATCCTCGGGCTAAACCCCGAGGTTTTACGCTCCAATGGATAAATAAAAAATCCGATGCTTTTAACATCGGATTTTTTTATGAAAAGTCTTTCTTTATTAAAGAGGAATTTTTAATAAATGCCCTGACCTAGAATTGCGTCAGCCACTTTTACAAATCCAGCAATGTTGGCACCATCCACATAATTGATGCTTCCATCTTCCTGCGTACCATATTTCACACAGTTGCGATGGATTTCTTTCATGATCGCATGCAGGCGCTCATCCACTTCCTCAAATGACCACCCCAAACGATTGGCGTTCTGTGACATTTCCAGACCCGATGTTGCCACACCGCCCGCGTTAGAGGCTTTACCTGGTGCATAGAGGATTTTTGCCTCAACAAACTTCTCCACCGCATCCAGTGTCGATGGCATATTCGCACCTTCAGCCACACAGATGACCCCATTGGCCAAAAGAATTTCAGCATCTTCGCCATTCAACTCATTTTGTGTCGCACATGGCAAGGCAATATCAGCACGAATATGCCAAGGTGTTTTACCCTCAAAATATTCAAAACCATGTTTAGAGGCAAACTCTGAAATACGACCACGTTTTACGTTTTTCAGTTCCATCACTTCATCCAGAAGCGCCTTGCTAAAACCATTCTTCAAATAGACTGTACCATTTGAATCAGACAGGGTCACCACTTTTGCACCCAGGAACATGGCCTTTTCTGCCGCATATTGCGCCACATTGCCTGAACCAGAGATGGAAACCGTTTTACCCGCGAAACTGTCGCCACGAGTTTTCAGCATTTCTTCGGCAAAGTAAACCGTACCGTAACCCGTTGCCTCTGGACGCGCCAACGAACCACCAAACGAGATCCCCTTGCCTGTAAATACACAAGAGGTGTCATTGCTGAGCTTTTTCATCATGCCCGTCATATAACCAACCTCACGACCACCCACACCAATATCTCCTGCTGGAATATCAGTGTTTGATCCTAAATGACGGTACAACTCAAGCATCAAGGCCTGACAGAAACGCATAATCTCGGCATCAGACTTTCCTTTGGGGTCAAAATCAGAGCCACCCTTGCCCCCACCCATTGGCAGTGTGGTCAGTGCATTTTTAAAGGTTTGCTCAAAACCCAAAAACTTCAGGATAGACAGGTTCACTGAAGGGTGAAAACGCATTCCCCCTTTAAATGGCCCAATTGCCGAATTGTACTGCACACGAAACGCGCGGTTCACATGGGTTTCACCCTGATCATCCATCCATGAAACACGGAACTGAATCACCCGTTCAGGTTCAACCAAACGCTCTAATAGACCATATTGAGCGTACTTTGGGTTCTTCTCAATGAAAGGCCATAAACTCATCATTACCTCTTCCACAGCTTGCAGAAACTCTGGTTGATGTGGATCACGAGCTTTAACATAATCCAGGAAGTCGCTTAGGCTACTGTATTTCAATGTTTGACCCTCAAGTCGAATGATTCATAAAAGTGCAAAAAAAACGCACCAAAATAGTTTAACGCACCTATTTAATACTTATTTTTTTTAATTCACAATATTTTTTTCAATCATATTATTTTTAATTTTTATAAATCAAATATTTAAAAAGAAAAAATAACGAACATTCCTATAAAAAATACCATGTATCATTTTAGTGCATTATTTAATATATTAAAGAATTTCAATTAATTAAACAAAACAAGAAAGATATGATTTATTTTAGGATTACTTGGTTAAAGTGCAATATTCGCACCATTTTTTGTCAAAATCCAACACTTTAAGCCAACTGTTGTTTCCAGATGTTCACCGCCAACACCATCTATTTTTTGTTATACTATTCCGTCCCATTTTGTTTCCCCTGTTGTTATGTCCCTGCCCCCACCACATTCCCTGATTGTCCAGATAGACCAGCTTTTACCACAGACACAGTGTGGTTTATGTGGGCATCGTGATGGATGTTTACCCTACGCACAGTCCATTGCCGCGGGTGAAGATGCGAACAAATGTGTTCCAGGCGGACAGCCTGTTGCGGATGCGCTTGCCACACTGTTACAGCGACCACAATTGACTGCCGAACCCAGTGTCTGGGAAATACAGGCAGATGGTCGCCCACAGCAAATGAAAGCGGTGATCCGTGAAGATGAATGTATTGGATGCACCAAATGTATCAGCGCATGTCCTGTAGATGCCATCATCGGCAGTGGTAAACTCATGCATACGGTGCTGGCAGATCTGTGTACCGGCTGTGAACTATGCATCCCACCTTGTCCAGTTGACTGTATTGACCTGGTTGCCGACATCAAGCCACTGCCAACCCGAGAACAGCGCGTTAAGGAACAGGATGAATTAAGGCATCGTTACTATGCCCATATCCAGCGTGAAGAAAAACGCCGCCTAAATCGTAAAGGTCCGATTGTACGGGCTGAAATCGATACCGAGTTGTTTGCCCAGTTCTCCCAGGCACTCAATAATGTGCCTGTGATTACATTGGCAGACAAGCCCAAAGAAAGCGCCCCAATTGATGCAAAAACCACGATAGAACTGGCTAAAATCCGCACCCAGATCAAGAAGCTGGAAAAACAGTTAAGCGTACGGGCTGATGAACAGAAACAGGTGCAACTGCTTAGCCTACAGCAACGTTTAAATGAATTGCAGGAAGTCTAAATGCCCGTTAAGAATATGACCAAAAAGCAAATTCAGGTTTTCTTTGAACGCTTGCATGAGCAACGTCCCGATCCCCGTACAGAGCTGAACTATTCATCGCCATTTGAACTGCTGATTGCGGTGATGCTTTCGGCACAGGCGACCGATGTCAGCGTCAATAAGGCAACCGATAAACTCTATCCTGTGGCAAATACAGCCCAGGCCATCCTTGATCTTGGTGTCGAGGGACTCAAGGCATATATCAAGACCATTGGGCTCTATAATGCCAAGGCTGAAAATGTCATTAAAACCTGCCAGATTTTGCTTGATCAATACCAGGGACAAGTACCCGAAACACGTCAACAGCTTGAAGCGCTGCCAGGCGTAGGCCGTAAAACAGCAAATGTGGTGCTGAATACTGCATTTGGACAGCCAACCATGGCAGTAGACACCCATATTTTTCGAGTGGGAAATCGTACAGGTTTAGCCGTTGGAAAGAATGTGTTAGAGGTTGAGCATCGTCTGGTTAAGGTGATCCCCAAAGAATTTATTTTGGATGCCCATCACTGGCTGATTCTACATGGCCGTTATTGCTGTATCGCCCGTAAGCCGAAATGTTTTGAATGTGTGGTTGCAGATGTCTGCAACTGGCCTGACCGCTTTGAGTTTGGTGCAAGCAAGACCATTGCAACAAAAGACCTCAGTTAATCCTGAGGTTTTTTATCCTGCCGCAATTTTGGATGTAGCTGACGCGATTTTCCATTCTGCCGATTTTCCAGTGCCTGCTGTTTTTGCACATGGCGCAGCATTTTTTGGCTCTGGTACGCCAGAAACAAGAGTAAAGCCAAACTTAAGATCACAACCAAAATAAGAACCACTTTTAGCACAAGCTTTCTCCCAAATAAAAAGAGCCCTATTCAGAGCCCTTTCATCATTCGCAATTCAGGTTATTTATCCAGAATCGCAAACAGGTCTTTTTGTACATCATCGATGGCACGCAGACCATTCAACTTATTATAAGTCGGTGCATTCTCACCAGAAGCGGCACGCGCCTGATAGAAACCAACCAATTGCTCAGTTTCGCTATGGTAAGACGCAAGACGCTTACGAATGGTCTCTTCCTGATCATCTGGACGCTGTACCAGCTCCTCACCTGTTTCGTCATCCTTACCTTCCACTTTTGGCGGATTGTAAACCAGGTGGTAAATACGACCAGACGCTGGGTGCTGACGACGACCAGAAAGACGCTGAACGATTTCTTCGTCAGGCACATCAATTTCGATCACATGGTCAATGCTGATACCCGCAGTTTCCAGAGCCTCAGCCTGTGGAATCGTACGTGGGAAACCGTCAAAAATACAACCATTTTCACAGTCAGGCTGGGCAATACGCTCCTTAACCAAACCAATAATCAATTCGTCTGAAACCAAACCACCTGACTCCATGACGCTTTTCGCCTTTAAGCCTAGTTCAGTACCTTCACGAATTGCAGCGCGGAGCATATCACCGGTTGAAATTTGTGGGATATTGTAGCGCTTACAGATCAACTGAGCTTGAGTACCTTTACCTGCCCCAGGTGGTCCGAGTAAAATAATGCGCATAAAAGAACATCCTCATTTAAAAACAATAAATCTTAAATTGAGCAATATGATACAGATTTATTGCTCAACCAACATCAAATTAATTATAAGAAAGCAACAAATAAGTGGATTAAACCAGCAATGAAACCAGTTACACCACCCAATAAAATTAGGATCCACTCATCTTCTTGGAACGCAGGTCGCAATAAATTCTGGAATTCTTTCGGCGTTAGTTCACGGATACGGTCCCTAAACATTTGAAAGATTTTTTGTGCGCGGCTGGCGTTCAAGGCTGGGTCACATACAGGTCCCATGGTAATTTCAATTGAGCGATCAATCAAGTCAGTCTTGAGTCTAGCATATTCCCTAGGGCCAAGTGAAAGCTGCAATGATGTACGCACCAGTGGCGTTTCCATAATTTCATTGATATGGCGCTTGACAATACGGCGGGTCTTGTCCTTTTTACTACCATACATCATTTCAGTCATGATGGATTTTAGGGTAATCAGGTCTTCGGTCACCACATTGGCAAACACATCAGAAACTTCTTCCTGACGCTTCATGAATGCACCCTGAACATTATAGGTGCCAATCTTCAACACAGGCACAATCCACGGGAACTTACGGTCTTTGGTTAAACGGAAAATCTGTGGATAGCGGATATAATGGGGTTCGATTGGGTTGAACACCATCCAGATCGCAATCCAGTTGGTCAGAAAACCCCAGATGGCGGCCCAGAACGGAACAGTCCAGTGCCAAGGCACCACAAACCAGACAATCATCTGGAACACACCAAAGAACATCCCAATCAGCGCACTGATATGCCAAATAAAGTTAATTTCCTTTTGCCCCACTTTCAGGAACATCCGCACCATCAAACGGCGGTCACCTTCCATCTGGCTCACCACCATTTCACGCATGTCAACCAGTGACTCAACATTCATGGTCAGCTCAGTCACCAGTTCCTTTAGGGTATTTGGCAACTGTTTATGCGCCTGTGCATAAATACGGCGCTTAATTGAATAAGGCAGGTTTTCCCACAATACCGCATTGCGTTCCAGCATAACCTCATCAATCAGGTGTTCAAGTTCAAAACCAACCTGCTCACCAATGATGTTTGCCATGTCCTCAGGGTCCATCGCTTCCAGAAACTCTCGCAATGAACCTAATTTTGATAGGGTATTGTCAGTAATAATGCCTGAAATACGTCCTGCCTTACGTGGCACAATCCCTTGCCAACCTACAGGTAATGGGCCTAAATGGAATCCCCAGAAATTAATTGGGTAAAACACCATTTTCAAAGCCATCCACACGTGTGCCCATGTTACAAAGGCAGTCACTGGAATGATACTTAAGACTGCCAGATGGTCAGGTCGATTTAAGAAAATCTGCCACAATTCATTGACGTAATCAAACATGCATGACTCTCAAAGTTATTGATACATTATGGCCTATAGATGAACAGCTTGCACTCTCCTACAAACCAAAACTTAAGGTGTATGAAAACTGAAGCACAGGTTCTGCTTTTTTAACAGTCTTCCCATCTGCCCCTTTCAATGGTTCACGTACGCCCGCACCCACACTGAATGTGCTAATCCGTTCATTATTCAACCACACAAAGGCCATATCAGCCCCTACACCCAAATTCGCCTTTACTTTTCCACCATAATTTTTACTGTCCAGATGACCTGCATACAGCCCAACGTAATATCCGTTTTTATCTGTGCCTGTCAGGTAATATGGATAACGGAAGCCAACCTGACCGCCCGCCTCATTATCATCGTTTAAAAACGCACCCGCTTTCGCATAAGCAATCCCGTATGGATTTACCCATTCAAGGTTGGCGTGTAATAATTTTTTGGTTACACCAGCCCCAATATTCCAGGTTGAAACTTTTGCATCCTTTAGTTTAGGTTCAGGCTTAAATGGATTTTCTTCAGCGTGAACCAAACCAGTACATGTTAAAACCGCCAGCAAAAGGTAAATTCTTTTCATTATTTTCTCCACTTTCCCTAAGAGTGTGTCCTATTTCAAACAGTTTGTGACTTTAACAGAATTATTTTGCTCCTAATATACAAGACCATACAATTTTAATGTCTGCAAAGTCAAAAAGTGTCGCACCACATTTGCATGAAGTACTGAAAATTCTACAGTATGATCATTCAACTTACGTTAAAATAGCCAACCGCTCCATTCTTTTATTTTGTAATTAAGTCGACACCGTATGAAACAGCACTTTCCTTTAAAAAACATGCAACAAGAAAAGCGCATTTACAAGGGTCGAATCTTTTTTGCAATCTTTATTGTTGTGATCTGTCTGCTCATCCTGATCTGCCGCTATGCCTATTTGCAGATTGTGCACTATGACGACTTCACCACCGCCTCCGACAAGAACCGAATCCGCCTGCAACCACTGGCCCCTGCCCGTGGTTATATTTATGACCGCAATGGCGTGCTTTTGGCCGATAACTATCCCGTGTTTACCGCCACGCTCAGCCGTGCAGATGTCAGCGATATAGATGACACAATCAACCGCCTGATTCCTGTACTGGGCCTAACGGAAGAAGACGTTGAACGCTTTAAGAGTCGGGTGAAAACGGCACGGAAAACTGAGCGGATTGCCATCAAGCTAAACCTGAATGAAGCGGATATTGCCAAATTCAGTGAAGTGAAATATGCCTTTCCTGGGGTAAAGATTGAAACACAAATGACCCGCTATTACCCGCATGGAGAGCTTTTCGCGCATGTGCTGGGTTATGTGGGCCGTATTAATGATAAAGAACTGAAATCTATTGACAAGGATTTATACGCAGGCACCAACCTAATTGGTAAAATTGGAGTGGAAAAAAGCTACGAAGAATTATTGCATGGTACCCCAGGCTACGAATCGGTAGAGGCCGATGCACATGGCAATATCCTGCGCAACCTGGGACGAAAGGCGCCGATTCGCGGCAATGACCTGTATTTGTCGATTGACTATGGCCTCCAGATGGTCGCGGCACAACAATTGGCGGACCGCCGTGGGGCAATTGTGGCCATGGACCCACGTACTGGTGAAATTCTGGCACTGGTTTCCAGTCCCAGCTTCAATCCCAATTTATTCGTAACGGGCATTAGTTCGAAAGACTATAGTGGTTTACGCGATAATTTAGACCAGCCACTTTATAACCGTGCGGTTCAGGGTGTCTATCCTCCTGGTTCAACCATTAAACCAATGTTTGGACTAGGTGGGATTCATTATGGTTTGGTTGACTGGGGAACTGCGATTTCCGACCCAGGCTATTTCAACTTACCTGGTGACAGTCACCGCTTCCGTGACCATAAAAAAACGGGACATGGTGCGGTCAACCTGCATAAGGCCGAAGTGGTCTCCTGTGACACCTATTTCTATATCCTGTCTTACCGCATGGGTATCGAAAAAATGAATGACTGGATGCGCCAGTTTGGTTTCGGGGAAAAGACAGGTGTTGACCTGCCAAGTGAAAGCAGTGGCTTATATCCAAGCCCTGAGTGGAAAATGCGTACCCGCAAATCCAAGTGGCTAAAAGGTGAAACCATTTCGGTCAGTATTGGTCAGGGTGCATTTACCGCAACACCATTACAACTGGCAATGGCAACGGCAATTACAGCGAACAAAGGGTCACACGTCACCCCTCACGTGTTGCGGGACAATAAGGGTGCAAAAAAATTCACGGTGCACAATGCCCCTGATGGTAAAATTCAGTTCAATGGGACAGAACAGGACTGGCTGAATATGCATGCAGCCATGATTGATGTCATCCAAACAGGAACAGGTCGAGGCATTAAAGGTGGCCTACAGTATTCAATTGCTGGAAAAACAGGTACAGCCCAGGTCAAGAGTATCGCACAGGGCAAACGCTACAATGAAGCGGCCTTATCCTCAAGACAATGGGACCACGGTTTATTTGTCGGCTTTGCACCAGCAGACAACCCTGAGATTGCGATTGCCGTGGTATGGGAAAATGGTAAGCATGGTGGTTCCGCAGCGCAACTGGCGCGCCCAGTTTTCGATTACTGGTTAGTGACACGCAACAAGAATCCGCTGCGCCCTGCAAACCATCAGGTGAGTGGCGGCTTAATGACAGCAGGCATCAAGCCAAGCGAATTGCCAAGCGGCAATACCACTGCACCAACAACGGCGCAAACCTCACTGCCAATATCATCTACGGTGACCCCTGCCCCAGCCGTTACACCGCCACCGCAGCCAGCCGATGGAACCACTGAATAATGAAGAACCAATTACGCATTATTGGGGGTGAATGGAAACGACGTTCCCTGCCCTTTGCCAGTATTGAGGGTTTAAGGCCAACCCCTGACCGTGTCCGTGAGACCTTGTTCAACTGGCTGATGTGGGATATCCAGAATGCACAGGTGCTGGACCTATGCAGTGGTTCGGGCGCCCTCGGTTTTGAAGCGCTCTCGCGTGGCGCAGCAAAAGTGGTGATGATTGAACCCAACCCAACTCAGGCACGTTTTTTAAAGGATAATATCCAGTTATTAAAAGCGGAAAATTGTCAGTTGATGATCTCAACCGCGCAGCAGGCATTAGTGAAATTACACAGTGGCTTTGATGTAGTGTTTCTTGATCCACCCTACAGCCTTGATTTATGGCAAGAGCTTGCCGAGTTGACTGAACCATTGATTAATCCGAACGCCTATATTTATGTTGAGGCAGACCGTGACCTGTCACAGCTAAAACTTCCAGCCAGTTGGCAAAAAATCAAGGAAACCAAGGCAGGTATGGTACGTGCAGGTTTATATCAAAAGATGGTCTAAAATATTCGCAACCAGAAAAAGCGAACCAACTGCCCCCGATCAAATGGAAAGCTGGACAAGTACTCATAGCCAATTCGGTTGGTTGGATTCAGTTGGTAGATGATGCCATATCCCAATGAAACTGAAAAATCATCCAGAGATAAGTTACTGGTGTCACCTGTCAGCATTTTATGGTTAAACTGGTTGGTTTGATAGGCGGTATAATTGTAAATACGCCAGCGCTCACCCTGAAAAAACAGGTTATGCAAAATTGAATAATCTGTTTTCTCTTGCTGTGGATAGGCTGAGTCAAACATTTCTTCAGCATCATCATTGACCGCTGTAAAAAAATTATAATCCCCTGCATGACAGATACAGGAGAAAAATAAAATAAAACAGGATAAAAGTGCTGATTGACTACGCATAGCATGTTGAATTAATTCGATCAAGAATGAGCATAACCTGTTCCAGAAAGTTTAAGCAAATGGAACACACTCATTCACATCCCTTTTTTCCGCCTTGCGTATCTTCACATTCTGCTCCTCAGACTGATGGTTATATAAATTTTTCATTTTTGTTTTCCCAGATATATTACATGATTAAAATCAAATATATAGAAAAAAATATGCGCTTCATCTCAAAACTGGATTTTATGTCGTACGATTTAAGTCATTTAATTGCTTATGTTAGACATATAGGACTTACGCATTGACGGATTCAAAAAAGTATTAAAATACTTTATAACGTATCTGTGATCAGACGAACTAAACATGCTTCTACAGCAACTTGTACATTACCCATTTATATGGGCTTTCTCATGACAGAACCGAACTCTATTAGCTGCACACAACTTGCCGAGACTTATAATATCTCGCATGATAGTGTAAATCGCTTTCTAGAGCGTGAAGACTACACACCTCACGACCTATATCAAGAAGCAATTCAACATATTGATAATAATAAACTTATAGTCAGTATTGATGATACTGTTTTAGATAAACCGTATAGTCAGCATATGGACTTAGTTAGCTATTTTTGGTCAGGCAAACACCACCGATCCGTCAAGGGTATTAATCTCATTACCTTGTATGCGACAGATCAAAATGGTCAAAATATTCCAATTAATTTCCGAATTTATGACAAATCTGAGGGTAAAACCAAGAATGATTACTTTATGGATATGTTAAGTGAAGTACTCAGTTGGGGTGCAAAGATTCAATTTATTACAGGTGATAGTTGGTATTCATCGACTGGAAATCTAAAAACCATAAGAAAACATGGTATTCGATTTATGTTTGGTATCGACTGTAACCGTAAGGTTTCCCCAGAGAAAGGACAATGGTTTCAACTGCGTTTATTGCCGAATTTCCATCAGGGTCAAGTGGTCTGGCTCAAAGATTTTGGCTTTGTACAATTATTTAAGACTCAGTTAAAAGAACAGCAGAGGTTTTATATTGTGCATCAAGATGAAGATGATTTATTGTCCTTTGATGGTTTTTATGAATTACATTCAAGTCATTGGAAAATAGAACAATATCATCGAGTAATTAAACAGGTTTGTCATATTGAAAAGTTTCAAGTAAGACGATCCAAGCTGATTTTGAATCATATTTTCTCAGCCTTGATGGCCTATGTTGAGATACAAAAGAACCAGTTTGAGCGGATCTTTGAAAATGTATATCGTTGGCAGAAGAAATTATTTAAACCAATTATCAAGAACTTTATTGATGAATTTATTCTCGATAAGAATCATCTGCTGCCACAGAAAATCTATAAATAATAGTGCGTAAGTCCTAACATAATTAATTTATTTCCAGAATAAATTCTATATACAATAACAATCTTTAAAAATTTTTATTCTAAATATCATGAAGATCTTATTCGTGCTGATTGTGATTGCCCAATTAACAGGATGTGTATTTGGACAATCAAGTGAAGTTAAACGTGCTGAAAAAATTTTGCAGCGTTTCCAGTGTAAAAACGTGGAGACCAGTCAGCTTGCGACTTCCTCCATTACCAATTTTTATCAACAGACACTTGCCGCAAACAAGGACAAAGCCAGCACCTATATTGAACAGTATAAAAATGGCGAGGATCTGTTTGACATTCCACTCGATGAAGTTGTACAACAAAAGTACCAGCTCTATCTTCAGGCTTGTCAGGCGCTTGGCGGTGTTGCAGCATCACCTTTAATACCAGATTCAACTGAACAATGATAAATTACCCTGCCTGATGATTTTTTCTTCTCGGATGTGGCATGATTGAAAAACAACTTGGCTTAAAACATTATATTGCGCTTGGGATCATCGCCCTTGCCGTGGCAATTGCCAGCATACAGCCGCTTGAGCTTGAGTCCTATCTCCTGCATCAGGTGGGCACTGTGTTTATGCTGGTTGTGCTGATCATCAGCATGAAAAAAATTGGCATCAATTTTTCCAGTTTTTGCTTGTACCTGCTTTTTCTTTTCATCCATATTGTTGCGGCACATTATTTGTACTCCTATGTGCCTTACAATGAATGGTTAAAGTCCCTATTTCATTTTGACCTGAATCAGGTGATGGGCTGGTCTCGGAACATGTATGATCGACTGGTGCATTTTGCTTATGGATTATTGCTTTACCCATTTTTTCTCCGTTGTTTTCAGGTCTGGTTTCCTACCGCAAAACCATTGACCTTGTTCCTGCTGGTGATCCAGTTTGTGATGGCTTCCAGTATGCTCTATGAGTTGCTCGAATGGGGACTATCCATTGGCTTGTCGCCTGAAGATGCGGAAAACTATAATGGACAGCAGGGAGATATGTGGGATGCACACAAGGATATGTTTCTGGCCACAATCGGATCAATCCTTACAGGGCTGCTCTATTTAGGCAGAAGCAAAAGAAAAGCACCTTGAACAGGTGCTTTTTAAATCAGAATCAATTAATTAAAACTTAGGGTCACGCATCTGAACCAAGGTGCTGTTTGCCTTGGCGAGGCTATCAGCGATTTTTCCCATCACCGTTGGAATCAGGGTCTCAGCCATTTGTGCCGCCTGCAAACCCAGTTTTTCACCAAATGTTGGGCGTTTGCGGGTATTGATCACATAGACATCATGTTGTGACAAAAGACTGAGTAAATATTCATCCGAGGTCTGTAATTTATCCACCAGATTTAATGCACGTGCATCTTCACCATACCAGTGCTCACCTGTTGCAACCTTTTCAACGTTGAGTTGTGGGCGGTATTTTTCAATAAAGTGCTTAAACAGCACGTGGGTCTGCTGTAATTCCTCTTCAAACTTGGCCTTACCCTCAGCAGTATTTTCACCAAACATGGTTACGGTGCGTTTATATTGACCAGCGGTGTACAGTTCAAAGTCCACATTATGCTGTTTCAATAAACGGTTAAAGTTCGGCACCTGTGCAACCACACCAATTGAACCCACCACGGCAAACGGTGCTGAAACAATTTCATTGGCAATACATGCCATCATGTAGCCGCCACTGGCAGCAACCTTATCAACACAAATCGTCACATGAAAACCCGCATCACGTAAACGAACCAATTGAGCCGCAGCCAAACCATAGCCATGCACCATTCCACCTGGGCTTTCCAGACGTACAATCACACGGTCATGTCCAGCTTTGGCGGTTGCCAAAATTAGGGTAATCTCTTCACGCAGGGTATCGACTGCAGAGGCCTGAATATCACCCTTGAAATCTAAAACGAAGATTTTCTGGTCATTTTTCTTACGAACCTTGGCTTCTTTGGCAAGCTGCTGAACCAGTTGTAATAATTCCAAACGGGATGCTGTTGTTTGCGCAATTTTTTTTCTTTGTTCATTCACACGCGCATTTAAATGGCTAATACGAATTTCAGCAGGAAATTTAGGTAAATGGAATAACATAAAGTAAGTGCTCTTGAGTTCGTCTTTATGCCTCTAAGATGTGGTCTGTTCAATAAAAATTCAATAGCGTTTTTGCAAAATAGATTCATTTTCATCTGTATCATAAAAAAAAGAGCCCGTAGGCCCTTTGATATATACGGGATGGTATCAACCAAAACGCCCTGTAATATAGGCTTCAGTCAATTGATGGTCAGGCTGAGTAAACACTTTCTCAGTCGAGTTGACTTCAATCAGGTCACCCAGATGGAAATAAGCGGTACGATCAGACACACGCGCTGCCTGTTGCATGGAGTGGGTCACGATTGCAATAGTGAATTGCTCTGAAAGCTCTGAAATAAGCTCCTCGATCTTAGCTGTTGCGATTGGATCTAATGCCGAACACGGTTCATCCATCAAAATCACTTCAGGGCTGACCGCAATGGTACGCGCAATACATAAACGCTGTTGCTGGCCGCCAGACAAACCTGTTCCTGGCTGGCTTAATCGGTCTTTGACTTCATCCCACAGACCTGCTTTACGCAGACTATTTTCAACAATTTCTTCCAGATCATATTTGTCACGTGCCAGGCCATGCAATTTCGGGCCATAGGCAACATTGTCAAAAATTGATTTTGGAAATGGGTTTGGCTTCTGGAACACCATCCCTACCTGTGCGCGCAGCAATACCACGTCAAGGTTAGGATCATAGATGTCCTGATTATCCAGTGTCACCTTACCTGTCACACGACAGCTATCAATCGTATCATTCATACGGTTTAAGGTACGCAGGAATGTTGATTTACCACACCCCGATGGACCAATGAACGCAATCACTTCATTCTGGTAAATATCCAGATCAATGCCTTTGATCGCTTCAGTCTCACCATAATAAACATGAACATCTTTGGTACTGATTTTCACTTCACTGGTTTTTGGCTTTTTACCTGAAGAAGCCGTTTCAAACTGAGAAACAAATGCAGTACCTGATTGCTGAACTTGCGCTTCAGATGAGGTAAATTCTGTTTGCTGTGGATTCACTGATTTATCCTTTTCTACGGCGTTCATAATATCAATCGTATTCATTGTACTCTCCTCAACTACCAACGCACTTCAAATTTCTTACGAAGCCAAATTGCAAGGCTATTTAAACCAATCATTAATGCAAGTAACACAATAATCGCTGCCGCGGTACGCCCTTCAAAGAAATTACGCAGCTCATTGCCCTGCCATAAATATACCTGTACTGGCAATGCGGTTGCCTGATCCAATGGTGTAGTCGGAATGCTGGCAACGAAAGCACTCATACCAATCAACAATAATGGTGCAGTCTCACCCAGCGCATGTGCAATCCCAATGATTGCACCAGTCATAATCCCTGGCAATGCAAGTGGCAATACATGATGAAAAACGGTTTGAACTTTTGATGCACCAAGACCCAGAGCAGCCTGACGAATCGATGGTGGCACCGCTTTTAATGAGGCGCGCGTGGTAATAATCACGGTAGGCAAGGTCATAAGACTCAGTACCAAACCACCCACCAGTGGCGCAGATAAAGGCAACTGCATCCAGCCAATAAAGATTGCCGCACCCAGCAGACCGAACACAATCGATGGAACTGCTGCCAGGTTGTTGATGTTCACTTCAATGATGTCGGTCATCATGTTCTTTGGCGCGAACTCTTCAAGATAGATTGCACTCGCCACTCCAATTGGAATCGAGATGATGATGACAATCAGCATCATGAACAATGAACCCATGAATGCCCCAGCCAAACCACTGCTCGCAGGTGAACTGCGTGAATCTGGGCTAAAGAACAGATTGGTATTGAACGTATTGGCAATAATCCCCTCTGCCTTTAACTTATCTGCAAGCTGGCGCACTTCTGGCTCAAGCTGTTGCTGGTCATCAGGCAGGTTACGGTCAATATTTCCAGCTAGCCAGACATCCACATTGGCATCAGCCAGAAACTTAATCTCCTGCTTGCTTCCAATCAGGGCTGGATTTGCTAACACCATGTCACGTAAACGGTACGCTTCAGAACTGGTGTACAAGCCACTTAAATAATCACGCTGATCTTCAAGCGATTTATCTTTTGAAACGATGCCATTCACGATCAGGGCATCCCAGTCCACCATACCCATTTCAGTTTGCCAGGCCACCATTCGCTCTTCAAACTGCGCGGGGGTTTCACCTGCCGTCTGCTTTGGTTTTGCACCAACATTAATAATCGCTGGGTCAAAATAAACTGGAACAGTTATGCTGCTTTGCCAGAAAGATGGCAGACCTTTTGCCAGAATACTACCAAACAGCAAGGCAACAAATGCAAGGCCAATCACCACTGCCGAGAAGCCAGCAAAACGGAACGCCTTTTCTTTGCGGTGGCGCTTTGCCAAAGAACTTTGGATTTTTCTTTTGCGCTGTTCACGTTGTTCAGCAGCCACTTGTGGATCAAATACGTTCTGATCCAGAGGAGATGTATTTGATGAACTCATTCGTATTGCTCACGATATTTGCGCACGATGTACAGTGCAATAATGTTTAAACCCAAAGTAATTACAAACAAAGTCAGACCTAGGGCAAATGCAACTAAAGCTTGCGGACTTGCAAAATCTGTATCGCCTGTCAATTGCTTAACGATTGTTACGGTAACTGTAGACACGGCTTCTAAAGGATTCGCATGCAGTAATGGGCTATTCCCAGCGGCTAAGACCACGATCATCGTCTCACCAACTGCACGAGAAACGGCAAGTAAAAAAGCACCTGTGATACCTGGTAAAGCGGCTGGGAGAACAACTTGACGAATTGTTTCAGATTTTGTCGCACCCAAACCTAGCGAACCATCTCGCAATGCACGAGGTACTTGCGTAATAATGTCGTCGGATAAAGATGAGACAAATGGGATGATCATAATTCCCATGACAAAACCAGCAGTTAATGCACTTGTTGCGTTGATGTTCACACCGATGCTTTCACCGACCATCTTAAAGAATGGGCCAATCACCATGAGTGCAAACACACCGTAAACAATCGTCGGAATACCCGCTAGAACTTCAATTGTTGGTTTAGCCCAAGAACGTAAGCGAGAGGAAGCGTATTCCGCTAAATAAATCGCAATCATCAAGCCCACAGGTACAGCAACGAGTAGTGCTATACCACTCACCATCAAAGTCCCCCAAATTAATGGGAGAATACCGTAGCTACCTTCGGCATTACCTGTGGTACTAAAGCCAGGGTTCCACTCTGTTCCGAAGAAGAAATCAACAGGACTTACAAATTTGAAAAAGTGTAATGCTTCACTAAGCATTGAAAGAACGATACCAACAGTTGTAAGAATCGCTACCCCAGAACAAAGGATCAAAGCAACATTGATAGCTTTTTCAACTTGGTTACGGGCACGATATTGTTGACTTACATGACGTTTAGCCCAAACAAGACCCGCCAATGCAGCACTAATCACTACTGCAAATTTTGCAAATGAACCAATCGTTTGGAATTTTGCTAACTGCTGTGCAGCAGCAACTTCATAAGCAGCGGCTTGATCAGTTACCCCGAATCCTGAAGCAATTGCTTTAACACGATCAATAAGAACATCACGACCAGCTTCATCTAAAGTTGAGCTAATCGATGAAGGAATATTATTAAAAATAATATGTTGTAAAACGCTTGGTTCAACCAAGTTCCAAATCATCAAAATTAAAAAAGCAGGAATACCACACCACAAAGCAACTAAAGCCCCGTAATAAACTGGACGTGAATGTAGTGTTACTGAGTTATTTCCCTTACCTGCTAGGTTACGGCTTTTACTCAGCCCAATTTGATATGCAATTGCCACAAGGGCTAATAACACACCGATAAGTAGCAGATTCATGTAATCTCCACGTTTTCTCAATTTTCATGATTTGAAAAAACTTAGTTAGACAAAAAAGGCTGATGAACCTAAGTCGCACCAGCCTCCCTTTTAACAATATTACTTAACTGTTTTACCCGCTTTGAAATCAGCTAGAACTGTTGCACGTTCTTTATCGCTTAGAGGAATCAGGCCAGCTTTTTCCAGTTTAGAACCTTTACCAGAAATTTTCTTGTTAAGGAAAAACTCTGGATACTGAGCTAAACCTTTGATTGATTTTAAGTGTTCGCCTTTCACATAGAAGTAAAGTGCACGAGATACTGGATATTGACCACTTAAAACAGTTTTCTCAGAAGGTAATACACCATTTACTGTTGCAACACGTAATTTATCGCGGTTTTGATCATAGAAACCTAAACCAAATACGCCTACTGCATTAGGAGAAGTTTTTAAACGAGCTAGTGTTTCAGTGTAATCACCTGCAATTTCAATCACACGACCATCTTTACGGAAGTTTGAACATGCTTTTTTCTGTTCTTCTTTATCTAAATTTTTGAAATAAGCAAATGATTCACAACCCGCTTCAACCATTTTTTCTTGGAACACTTCACGCGTACCATGGTTTGTTGCTGGAATAACTAAGGTAATCGGTTCATTTGGTAAGTCATCATCAATTTGGTTCCATCGTGTATATGGGTTTGGAACCAATTTACCACCTGAAGGAAGCTGTGCAGCCAATGCAGTAAATACATGTGCTGGATCTAAGTTATAAGCACCCTTTCGTGAGTTAGACGCAAATACAATACCGTCATAACCAATTTTGATTTCTTGCACTTGATTTACGCCTGCTTTTTTACATGCAGCAAGCTCTGAATCTTTGATTTTACGTGAAGCATTTGCAATATCGATGGTATTATCACCAACACCTTGACAGAATTGCTTTAAACCACCTGAAGTACCACCCGAACCAACAACGGGTGCCTTGAATTGTGGGAAAGTATTACCAAACTCTTCTGCAACGATACTTGCATAAGGCAACACAGTGGATGAGCCAGCAATTTGAATCGTATCACGAGCTGCATTTGCAGTCGTTACTACGGTTGCCCCAGATACAGCTAATGCAATTGCGATGTGACGTGGATTTAAGCGCATTCGATTTACTCTCATTGATGCAATTTGATTTACAACGCTCTGAATGAAGTGTTGTACTTTGTTTAATTGCATTTTGAGTGGATAATATGACAATTAGGTGACAACTTTATGACGCTTTTATGATGTTAATAACTGTAAGGTAGACAAGAGCATTATTGGCTATTTTTTAACTCATTATCTACAGTTTTATAATCACCTTGTTTCTAATGATTTATAGCAAAATGATTAAAAACAACTCATTACAGATCGAATATAAAAAAGACCGCCTAAGCGATCTTCTTTTCTACATAACACCCGATTAATCAATCGGCGGTGTATAGGTACCATCTGCAATCGAATCCTTAATACGATCGGCTTCTGCCAACACAAGTGCAAGCAAGTTTTGAACGTTTTCAAGCGTTGCAACTGGGCTTAAAGTGGTCATTTTCAATGATTGAACCTGACCAACTTTAGTCACACCAATATTCGCCTCACCACGTGCAAATAATTCATCTGCAACGTTTTGGTTCAAACTATCTATAAACTCAGTTGGATAACCTTCTGGAACAACACGGAACAGAACAGAAGCAAATTGTGGTTCAACTAACAGCTCAAGGCCATCTGTTGATTTGATATAGTCTGCAACTTCACGTGTTAATTTCACGCCGTGATCGATCATTGAACCATAAAGCTCTTCACCTAATGCTTCAACTGTCATCCACAATTTCAATGCATCAAAACGACGAGTCGTTTGTAAAGATTTAGACACAAGGTTAGGTACACCATGTTCTTCATCATAAGCAGAGTTTAAGTACTCCGCTTCATAATGCATAAAGCGATAGTTAGCTTCATCTTTTAATAAGAAAGCACCACAGCTAATGCTTTGGAAATAATGCTTGTGGAAATCAAGCGTGATTGAATCTGATAATTCAATTCCATCTAACATTGTACGATGGTCATTGGAAAGAATCAGTGCACCACCCCAAGCGGCATCAATATGCATCCATGAACCATATTTCGTGGTAATTTCACGGATTTTCTTGAGTGGATCAATTGCGCCCGCATCCGTCGTACCCGCTGTTGCAACAACACAGGCTACGATTTTGCCTTCAGACTGAAGATGCGCCATGGTTTTTTCCAGTGCATCAACATCCATCTGTGCGTTTTCATTCACAGGAACAGTGACAACAGACTGGAAGCCCATGCCCATCATTGCCATGTTCTTTTGCACAGAGAAGTGTGCATTTTCAGAACAAATGACTTTGACGTTTTTCATTGCTTCTGCAGGAATACCATCGCGCTGAACCGACCATGGCTTGCCATTTTCATCTTTCCAGTTTTTTGAGATACACCAGTCACGTGCCAGTAATACACCCATCAAGTTAGACTGTGTTCCACCCGAAGTGAATACACCTGCTTGACCTGCACCATAGCCCACTTTTTGACGTAACCAATCAATAAGCTGAACTTCCATCAATGAACCCGCTGGGCTTTGATCCCATGAATCCATAGATTGGTTGGTTGCATTGATTAACACTTCCGCAATTTGGCTCATCACCATGGTTGGGCAATGCAAATGTGCAAGTGAGTGTGGATGATGTACTTTTAAACTTTTGTTGAGGAAAAGCTCAACCATACGTTGTAATGATTGTTGTACACCTAAACCTTCTTTCGATGGATGAAAAGAAATTGCTGCTCGCAAATCTTTAATACTTCCACCTGTGTACATTTTATCATTTTGCAACCATGCTGAAACGGCTTTAACCGCTTCACCCATTGCTGACTGATAGTCAGCAATGGATTGTGCATCATTGCAGAGTAACGCTTTACGATGTTCTGCAAAATCAACCATGGATTAGCCTCGTACTGCTTTTAAAGCTTCTGCAATCGCTTTTTTGAAGCGTGCAACTACTTCAACACATTCGTCTTGATTGATGATAAGTGGGCAAAGTAAACGAATTACCGTACCGTTACGACCACCTTTCTCAAGTAAAAGTTTATTGTTGAAACAAGCCGTTTGAATTGCCGCAGCTAATTGTGCATCAGCAGGTAGTGAACCCATATGGTCAGCTGGTTTACGCTCATCAACGATTTCAACGCCGATCATCAAACCACGACCACGCACATTACCAATACATGGGAATTCTTGAGCTAATTTTTTGAATTCAGCTTGTAAGAAATCACCACGCTCTTGCGCATTTTGAGCTAGGTTTTGTTCAGAAATAGTTTTTAAAACCATTAAACCTGTACCCATTGCCAACTGGTTGCCACGGAAAGTACCCGTGTGACCTGCTGGCTGCCAAGCATCAAACTTACGCTTAATACCAAGCACTGCTAATGGTAAACCACCACCTACAGCTTTTGACATTACCACAACATCAGGCTCGATACCTGCATGTTCAAAGGCAAACATTTTACCTGAACGTGCAAAACCAGCTTGAACTTCGTCCAAAATTAAAACGATGTTGTGCTTTTCAGTCACTTCACGAATTTTTTGTAACCACTTAACAGGTGCAGTTACGACACCGCCTTCACCTTGAATTGCTTCAAGAATCACAGCAGCAGGTTTCGTTACACCACTTTCAACATCTTCGATGAAATTTTCAAAGAAGTAAGTCAAAGCATCAACACCCGCTTCACCACCTAAACCAAGTGGGCAACGATATTCATGTGGATAAGGCATAAACTGAACGCCAGGCATAAGACCATTCACGGCATTTTTAGCACTCAGGTTACCTGTCATCGACAGTGAACCATGAGTCATACCGTGGTATCCACCTGAAAAACTGATCACTGAGCTACGACCTGTATAGGTTTTTGCCAGTTTGATGGCTGCCTCAGTTGCATCTGCACCAGATGGTCCACAGAACTGTAAGCAATATTCTTCTTTACCGCCTGGCAAGTAAGCCAAAAGTGCTTCAGTAAAAGCATCTTTTAAAGGAGTCGTTAAGTCTAAAGTATGCAAAGGCAAGCCACTTGCCAATGTATCTTGAATACTTTGAATCACCGCAGGATGATTATGACCTAAAGCCAATGTTCCTGCCCCAGCTAAACAGTCGAGGTATTGAGTACCCTCAACATCTGTAACCCAGCAGCCCTGTGCTTTCGCTATCGCTAACGGTAATTTACGTGGATAACTACGAACATTTGATTCCATCTGACTTTGGCGAGTCAGATAATATTCGTTGGTTGCATTAGCGGCAGGGTTTACGGAAGTAACGCTCATATCGAATTACCATCTCTGATATGGGTAAAAGAAATAAGTCTGGTGACTTGCGGTCGTTTGACTCGGTGCTTTTTAGAATCTAGTGCAGACAAAATGTTTTATATCTTTCAACTAGGTGCGAGATGATACCTAATTTTGAAATAAAATAAACTCTTTTTATGCCTGACATTCATCTAATATTATTGAAAAAATGTTTCTTTCAATTAACTATGATGAATTATCATCATACTATGTGACAAGTGAAAGAAAGTATGCTTTTTTTATTTGCAGTTTGTATTTTAGATAAATGGTCAAACACTTTTAAATAATCCATTATTTTTTAATCGTTTTTATTTATTTTTATGTTGCAAAACCTCCCTAATCCATTACAAAGACACCACAAAATATGCAAAAGTTCGCCATCCGTTGTTTCTAATATCAGACTTGTAAAAATAAATGTTTAATACCAAATTTTAAGGAATTTTTTATGCGTACTTTAGCACTTGCAACATTAATGATCGGAGCTGCACTTAGCCCAAGCCTTTTTGCTCATGAGACTGAAAACTTGAACTATAATATTGTGAATATCCAAGCAGATGCAGCACGCCAAGTTGCGAATGACGAAATGCGTGCAGTTCTCTATATTGAGAAAAGCCACAAGCAACCTGCTGAGCTTTCGAATCAAATCAATCAACTGATGAATCAGGCACAGGCGATTTCGCGTAAATATTCACAGGTCAAGGTCGAAACTGGTGCGCAAAGTACCTACCCTGTTTATGACAATGACAGCAGCAAGTTAAAGGAATGGCGTGCCCGTGCTGAAATTCAGCTTGAAAGCAAGGACTTTAAGGCGGCAAGCCAGTTGATTAGCGAGTTGCAGCAAAGCTTCCAGACCCAATCCATCAATTTCACCGTATCGGATGAACAGCGCAAGAAAGTTGAAAATGAGTTGATGATTGAGGCCTCGAAAAACTTTCAACAACGTGCCCAAGCCATTACTCAGGCATGGAATAAAAACCAATATAATCTGGTCAGTTTAAACCTAAATACCAGCAACTATTTCCCACAACCAATGATGCGGGGTGGCATGGCAAAATTTGCGATGGCGGAAGCTGCACCTGCACAGGACATGGCGGCGGGTGAATCAAAAATCACGGTTAGCGCCAATGGGTCGATTCAGTTTAAATAATTCGAAAGTTGAACTGACCTCAGCATAAGGGCGAACACAATTCGCCCTTATGCTCTAATCACTTTTTAAAAGGCAGCGCATATTTAAAAATACGTCCGACCACTTCACCAAACTGTTTGACAAAGCTGGCATTGTTGTAATTTAAGCCATATTTTTTACATACCGCTTCAACTTTCGGTGCAATTTGGCGATAACGGCGTGCAGGGATATCAGGAAATAAGTGGTGCTCAATTTGATGACTCAAATGTCCCGTCAAAATGTGAAATGCTTCCGAGCCAGTCAAATTGGATGAACCACGAATCTGGCGCATGTACCAATGCCCACGACTTTCATCTTGCAGCACTGTTTTTGGGAATACTTCTGCATCTTTGGTAAAGTGACCACAAAAAATAATGCTGAATGTCCAGATATTACGAATACCATTAGCAACTAAATTTCCAGTAAACACAGGAATGGCTGATGGCCCTGCAATCAATGGGAAAAATACATAATCCTTAAACAGTTGCTTCGCTATTTTTTTCTGCGCTGGTTGCCATTCTCGTTTAAATTGCGCCATTGATTTACGCTTATAAATCACTTTGCCGAGTTCAAGATTTTGAATCGCAACTCCCCATTGGAATAGTAAGCTGAATGGCACAATATAAATCGGTTGAATTAAAGTAAACTTTGTCCAACGTTGTTCGGGAAATAAACGAAATACACCATAACCCACATCATCATCCATGCCTTTCACATTGGTATAGGTATGGTGCTTATAGTTATGAGTTTGACGCCAGTTATCCGAGGTGCCAACCGTGTCCCACTCATAGGTTAGACCATTAAATTTAGGTTCATTCATCCAGTCATACTGCCCATGCATGACATTATGGCCCAATTCCATATTTTCCATGATTTTGGCAAAACTAAGTAAACCTGTACCCAATAGCCATGCAGGCGGAAACCATCCAGCAAACAACAAGGTACGACCTAAGAAACTACTATAGCGGACTGATGAATAAACACGGCGAATGTATTTGGCATCTTTTTCGCCCAAATCGTCCAGCACCTCCTGCTTGATTTGATCCAGTTCCCTGGCAAAAGCAGCCAGTTCGGCTTCGGTTAAATTACGATTTTTAGGATTTTGAAAAAATTGATATTTTACAGGCATATTCATATTCAATTTCTCTCTTAGAGATCAATCACAAGATCAGATTGAGCTGAATTTACGCAAATCTTGAGTAACTGGCTTGGCTCGTGGTTTGCTGAACCATTGAGCAAGTTTTTGGTCGCGCCTTGTGCTTTGGTGCAGGCACACTTATTACAGATTCCCATACGGCAACCATGCTTTGGCTTGATCCCCTGATGTTCCAAACTGCTTAGAATCGACTGGCCTTTTGGAATGGCGATGGTCTTGTTGGATTGTGTCAATGTGACATTGATAAAACCCGTATCAGTTGCATCTATATCAAACTGGCTTAGACCAAAAGCTTCGGTCTGGATTGAGGCGGCATGCTTAAACAATGTTTCCGCCATTGCCACAAAGCCTGATGGGCCGCAGGCATAAACTGTGGTTTCATTTAAAGATTTAAGTTGATTAACGTGAGACTGGTTTAAGCGTTGATCCTCTTGCTGTGTATAAAAAATCTGATAAGTAAAATTCGGAAAGTTTTCAACAACTTCTTTTAGGTACTCAGCATAAGCCGCATCTTCATGCGTTTTCACCCAATACATCAGTTGCACAGATATGGCTTTAAGCTGTCTGGACTGACAGAAAGCCTCAATCAAGCTCAGCATTGGCGTAATGCCACTACCTGCCGCAAGTAACAATAGCTTTGGTGTTTGAACCTGCTGCTGCATTTCACCATAAGGCTGTCCCAAACGCAGAATATTACCTGTTTGACTTTGATCGACCAACCAAGAACTGACCAGACCTTGATCAATTTTTTTCACCGTTAGGCAGAGATGGTCTGCATCGACCTGCATCAGGCTATAGGTTCTTTCATAATGACGACCTGCAATTTCCACCGTCACAGGATGATGCTGACCTGCAACACCACGTTGCACATGGCGGTTACATTGCAATATCAGGCTCACCATATCCTTTGCCACAATTTGTTTTTTTACGACTTTGGCAAGAGGTTGATTCATTGACCATAAAGGGTTGATTTTCTGTAACCAGAAATTGGCATCATGACTGCTCATGACGCTTTGAGCCATTGAGTTAAACAGGGAAGCCCTCTTTTCGATTGCTTGCATGCGCAGTTACTCTAATTGTTTTCTTAATTATTATACATATGTATATTTATTTGTATATACACTTGTATATTTATTCAAAAAGAATTGTAAACAGGATTTTTTACAAAATGTTTACCATAAAATGAAAAGTGCGCAGTCAAGGGCAGTGTCTTGCAGAAATGGAGTTTTCCCTGTTTCCCACAGTGGAAAGCAGCCCCGATTGATTTACATTTCACAAGCCCATCGACAATCGCTATAATCCCAAGCAGCTTATTTATGTTTTGAAAATGATGGTTCATTCTTCTGTTTTAACACCCAGTCCCAAACCAGCAACAGATGAACAGGATGTTGTTTCCATAAAATCTCCTGTACGTTCAGTTGGCCGAAAAGCCACCATTACCAAAGAAGAGTTATTTCAAGCCACCCTGAACCTAATTGGCCCACAAAAGAGCATCTCCTCCCTGAGTTTAAGGGAGATCGCGCGTGAGGCGGGCATTGCACCCAATAGTTTTTATCGTCATTTTAGGGACATTGATGAACTCGCAATCGCTCTGATTGATCGGGCAGGTTTGGTACTGCGTAAAATCATTCGTGAAGCACGCCTACAGGCGGTATTGCAACATAGTATTATCCGCAGTTCAGTCGAAGTTTTTATTCAGCTTCTGGATGCGGATGAAGGTTATTTGGGCTTATTGTTACGTGAAAGCTATACGGGTTCAACTTCCTATAAAGAGGCTGTAGACCGCCAGCTTTCATTCTTCCAGCAAGAGTTGCACGAAGACCTGATTCGTCTGGAACAGATCAACAATAACAGTCACATGCCCCATGCGGATATTGCCGCTAAAGCCATCACCCAACTGGTGTTTAACATGGGTGCGAAAGTGATTGACCTGTCTGCTGAACAACGGATTGAAGTCGCAGAACAAACCATGCTCATGATCCGTATGATCCTGACAGGTGCCCGCCATTTAACAGAAGAACCGCTCTAGTTTTATGTTTCCGTGTGGTGCAGCCCTTATTTGTACCACACTCAATCAACCCACTTACATTTCTTCCCACATTCCCTTCTTTGTATTTCGCACAGTATTCAAACTGATACAAAAGCAGTCAAAATCTAAACACTCAGGCGTATTCAACGGCGTAAAATAGTTATCGAAATAAATGGTTTTGATCCATTTTCATGCTTATTAAAATTGAAATGAGGTAACTATGAGTTCTTCAGCAGCGAAAGCTTTAAAAGTTTATACACGTAATAATTTAGATGACTCCATTAAAGAAGCAACGGTCAAAATATTAAATCAAATACTTGCAGATCTTATTGATTTGTCCTTGCTCACCAAGCAGGCCCACTGGAATATGCGTGGTAGCAACTTTATTGCCGTGCATGAAATGCTGGATATGTTCCGTACTTCGTTGATTACCCATCTGGACAATGTGGCTGAACGTGCGGTACAAATTGGTGGTACCGCATTGGGAACGACCCAGACCGTAGCGCAAACATCGCATTTAAAACCGTATCCTGTGGAAATCCATGCGGTACAGGATCATTTAAAAGAACTTGCCGATCGGTATGGCGTGGTGGCAAACCATTTACGTGACACGATTGATGAGATTCAGGACCCGATTTCTGAAGACATTATCCATGCTGCCCTGGAAGACCTGGATCAATATTTATGGTTCCTTGAAGCCAATATCGAACAAAAGTAATTTCTGTTCAGCAATAGAAAAACGAGGGTCAAATGATCCTCGTTTTTTTATTGCATGGTGATGATTTAAGGTTTGACCACCACCAACACCTGAATCGCTTCTGGGGTAACAGAAAGTCCATCAAGTAGTCCTAAACCTTCTTTTTGGAATTTCTGTAAACGCTCAATTTCATCTTGGCGAATACTTGGATTGAATTGCTTCAGATAAGTTAAACGGTCAATTTCATATTGCCATTTACTACTGTAGTGCTCTTTCGCTTGTTGCATCAATTCAGGCAAAGAGGTTTTGGCAATATCTAAAGCTTGTGCGTAACGCTCTTCAATTACATTGCGGCGTGCTTTCACCACCTGACGACAGCTATTGCCATCCAGATGATGCAAATATGGACGTAAAATGCCTGGATCAATCTTGGCAGACAAGTCCTGACCATTTTCACTCAGCAACACACGAATCAACTGTTTTGGCAGGCTTGATGGCAGGTTCAAGGCTTTTGGTGCAACCACATCCACCTTAAACCACACTTCCAGTAACAGCGAACCTTGCTTTAATGCATTTGATTTCAGCAAAGCCACATTGGTACTGCCAAATGACTGTGTACGGATCATTTCCATGACACTTTCAATAAATGGATGTTCCAGTGTCAGATATTGTGCATCTTCACGGATTTGCGCCTGATCACGATAGAATGTCGCGGTCATACCCTCTTCGTCTAGAGTTAAACCCTGCACCTGCATCTGGTCGGTTGGCTTGATGATGACCGTACCATTGCTTTGCTCATCAAAGTCAATATTGGTCGATGACATAAAACGCTTTACGAACATTGGTAAAGTCGTATTGTCATCATAATCCTCAAGCGCCTGTACAATGCCCTGCGCCACCACTGGACGACAAGAATTGTACTCAAGCAAACGGTCACGACCTGCCTGTAGTTCTGCTTCCAGAGCCTGACGCTGTACATTGACTTCTTCAAGCAAGTCTTCAAAGGTTTGCCCTTGATCTGCCAATAAGCAGTCTTTCAGTTCAACGATAAAGTTCTCTTGTAGCGTTTGAGCAGTTGGAGAAATATTGCTGAAAATATTCAGTGCTTCGTTATACCAGCGGAACATACGCTCCTGCGCTGTACCGATCAAATATGGCACGTGAATTTGAATGCGGTTTTCCTGGCCAATACGGTCCAGACGGCCAATACGTTGTTCCAGCACATCAGGGTTGGCAGGCAAATCAAATAAAATTAAATCACTAGCAAACTGGAAGTTACGCCCTTCTGAACCAATTTCAGAGCACAGTAAAATCTGAGCACCATAACTATCTTCAGCAAAATATGCGGCAGCTTGGTCACGCTCTAATAAGCTCATGCCTTCATGGAACATTGCTGTACGAATGCCCGCATGTAAACGTAGGGCATTTTCTAAAGCTTCAACTACAGGTCCACTACGTGCGATCAACAGTACTTTTTTGTGCTTGAGATCTTTACGCAGTACTTCCATCAACCACGGCACACGAGGATCGGTTTCCATCCAAGAACCATCGAGCTGTCCCTCTTCAGGCCACATTTGTTCTCGCATTTTGCCGTCAAAAGACCAGTTTTCTGGGGCTGGTAGTGGTGCTGGCTGGCAATCACGGCCTGGGAAGCCCTGAATCGCCTCACGGGTGTTACGGAACAGGATACGACCTGTACCATGACGATCCAACAGTTCATGAATCGCTCGCATACGTTGTTCAGGCTGATCATCAATACGATGACCCAACAAGCCCTCAAGTGCAGCTAAATGCTCTTCTGTTAAAGCATCATCTGACATCAATACTTCTGCAATTTTCGCAGTTTGCTGGTATTGCTCTTCCTCATCAAGGAAACGGTCAAGGCTGCTAAAACGTTGCGGATCAAGCAGGCGTAAACGGGCAAAATGACTTTCTACACCCAGTTGCTCTGGGGTTGCAGTGAGAAGCAACACACCCGCCGTTTGTTCTGCCAGTTCTTCAACCAGATCATAACGATCATTACCGCCCTCTTCCTCACTCCACATCAAATGATGCGCTTCATCAACCACCAGCAAGTCAAAACCTGCTTCCAAAGCCTGTTCACGCAAATCATCATGGTCAACCATCAAATCGACACTGGCAATAATGCATTGCTCAGTCAGGAATGGATTCAGGTCTGGATCATGCTCTTTGATCGAAGCGGTACGTGTTAAATCAAACAGGGAGAATTGCAAATTGAAACGGCGACGCATTTCAATCATCCATTGATACTGCAATGAATCAGGCACTAAAATCAGGATACGTTCTGAACGGCCTGTCTTGAGTTGCTGGTGAATGATCAGGCCCGCTTCAATGGTTTTACCAAGCCCAACCTCATCCGCAAGAAGAACACGGGGCGCAAAGCGCTTACCCACCTCATGCGCGATATAAAGTTGGTGTGGAATCAGGCCAACACGTGCGCCGAGCAAACCACGTAATGGGCTGGTGTGCATTTGAGCCTGCAACAACATGGCCTCAATACGCAGGTCATACCATTCCTTATAATCGACCTGACTGGCCAACAGACGTTCTAAAGGTTTTGACAACTGGATTTGCGCACCAATACGGGTTTCATTCAGTGCCTTGCGTTCCTGTTCGCCATTTGCCAAAGTGCGAACCACATCGTAACGGAGCACGCCATGACGGTCTTCGATGGATTCAACAATCCACTTGATGCCTTCCTGATCCTGAACTTCATCATTCACATTGAAGATGATACGGGATAAAGGCGCATTATTGCGTGCATAGACACGGGTTTCATCACTTTTGGGGAATAAAATGCTGATAGAACGTTCATCTACATCAATAAGAACGCCTAAACCGAGTTCTGTTTCTGTATCTGATAACCAACGTTGACCAATAGCAAACTGCTGCAATTTTTCCACCTTTATCTCAAGTTAGCCTACATATTGTATTCCGTAGCCCTGATAGGGTTTAAGGTATTTTATGTAGTTTTCAACCATGTATTTTGACACAAAGCACCATCTAATAGCGTGCATCACATCATGATTTATTAAAAAGTTTTAGCAATTAAAACGGTACGGGACAGTCAAAACTGAGTTGTGTCCCTGTCTTCGGGTGAGCAAAACTTAACTGCGTTGCATGTAAACACAAACGGTCATAAAGCTGCTGCTGTTCTGGCGTGGCATATAAGGTGTCACCAAGAATTGGATGACCTAAATATTGCATATGCACACGAAGCTGATGGGAACGCCCTGTAATCGGGATGAGTTTAACGCGTGTTACCATTTGTCCCTGAATATCGAAGTGTTCAATGGCCTGCCATTCTGTTAAGGCTGGTTTGTGATGGGAATCATCCACAATATGCAATGGTGGGCGGCTTGGATCATAGATTACAGGGATATCAACGGTGCCCTGTCCCTCTAAATGGCCCGCAACCAATGCCTGATAGATTTTTGCGGTTTGACGATCCTGAAATTGACGGGAAATGGCGCTTTGTCCAAACCTGGATAGGCCAAAAACCAATATGCCCGAAGTATCACGGTCCAAACGGTGGATGAGTAAAGTTTTTGGTTCTAGTTTTAATAAACGATTAATCAAGCAATCTTGTAAATCAGGTGTTTTCCCTGGCACCGTCAGCAACCCTGCGGGTTTATGGATGACCATAAAATCTTCATCACGATGAATCAAATGTTCACTTAGAAAATCACTCAAAGTAGCCTTCCAACGACTGGATGAAAACAAGCGGGCAATCATAAAAAGCTTAGACTAGAAATACAATGAAAAAATCGATTTAATTCTAATTTTTTATTCCATATCTAAAAAACACCACAACAATAGTCATGGTGTTTCCTGATATCTGAAATTACGCAGAAGCTTTCATTTCAGCAAATGTTTCTTTTGCAGCTTGAATTGTCTCTGCAATGTCTTGATCAGAGTGTACTGAAGAAATAAAACCTGCCTCAAAAGCCGATGGTGCAAGGTACACACCACGCTTTAACATACCGTGGAAGAATTTTTTAAATGCTTCAACATCACAGGCCAACATCGAATCAAAGCTGGTAATGTCCTCTTGATCGGTGAAATAAAGGCCGAACATACCACCCACCTGCTGGGTTTTAAATGGAATGCCTGCCTCATCTGCCGCCGTCTGTAATCCTGCAAGCAATTTCGCTAACTGTGCCGAAAGCTTGTCATAAAATTCAGGTTCACGAAGATGCTTGAACATGGCAATCCCTGCACGCATTGCCAATGGATTACCTGACAATGTACCTGCTTGATAAACACCGCCTAAAGGTGCGATACATTCCATGATTTCGCGTTTACCACCAAATGCGCCCACAGGTAGCCCCGCACCAATAATCTTACCCAGTGTCACCAGATCAGGCTTCACATTATACAGGGTGTGTGCCCCGCCTAGAGCAACACGGAAACCTGTCATCACTTCATCAATAATAAATACGGATTTGTATTCATCACAGACATCACGAATGGCCTGTAAAAATCCATTAATTGGTGTAACCAGATTCATGTTGCCTGCCACTGGTTCAATAATTACCCCAGCAATCTCATGACCAAACTTGGCAAAACATTCTTTCAAGGCTTCAATATTGTTATATGGTAGCGTTAAAGTATGTTTGGCAAAATCGGCAGGTACCCCTTTAGATGTCGGCTCACCCTCACCCAAAGTAAGTAAACCTGAACCTGCTTTAACTAATAACGAATCTGAATGGCCATGATAGCAGCCTTCAAATTTTACAATCTTGTCACGACCTGTGTAACCACGCGCCAGGCGAATCGCTGTCATGGTCGCTTCAGTTCCTGAACTGGTCATACGAACCAATTCAATCGCTGGCATGATCTCGCAAATGGTGTCTGCCAAAGTCGTTTCATATACTGTTGGTGCGCCAAAGCTTAAACCATCCTCAGCTGCAGTTTGTACCGCCAGAATAATATCAGGATGGGCGTGACCTAAAATCATTGGTCCCCATGAACCGACATAATCTACATAGCGTTTGCCATCGACATCCCACAAGTATGCCCCTTTTGCCTTTTCAATAAAGACAGGCGTACCACCAACACCGTTAAATGCACGTACAGGTGAATTGACCCCACCTGGAATATGTTTATTTGCTTGTTTAAATAACTGTTCTTGCTTTGGAGATAAACTCATAAAAGACTCAACCTAGAATCGAAGAATAAAATGTCGAAACGATGCAAAAAATTATGCAAATAACTTTGCCCATGCATTTACACGAGCAGGAATTTCAGCTGTTGACCGTCCTAATATATCACTAATTACCGCACAAAGGCTTGCTCCTGCCTCAATGACCACTTGGGAATTTTCAACGGTCAAACCACCAATGGCACATATTGGTACTTTAAACTTCTGCTTTGCTTGTTGAATGACTTCAACTCCAACATTACCTGCTTCAGGTTTAGTTGAAGTGGCATAGACTGCGCCAAATGCAACATAAGTTGCACCTTCAGCAATTGCCTTTTCAGCTAGTTCTAAGCTGTTTAAGCAAGTTCGCCCAATAATCGCCCCCTGTGGTAGACATGCGGCCGCATCAATAATTTCGCCATCAGATTGTCCGAGATGAACACCCAAACCAAATTGTTCTGCCAGCGATAAATCATCATTAATCACAAATGGAACCTGATATTTTTCACACAGGATCTTAATCTGCTCCACTTCAAGCGGCTGATCGGCTTTTGCGATTTTTTTACGACGATACTGCAAAATGGCAATATGTCCTGTTGCCAACGCAAGCTGTAGTTTTTCTAGTAATAATTGGATTGGATCATCATTGGTAATCAGGTAGAGGCCGTGCATAAATTACTCAGTTCAACATATAATTTTTCATTCCTACTTTAGTCAATATCACATTCAGAATCTATACCGATCATTTTATCATTCTATTTTTTGCTACAATATCAATAAAAATTGCTTTTCTTCTTATCCTTTGCATTACCTTGATTCAAGCACAGTCTACTGTTTCTCTCATTTCATCGGATAATGATACAAAAAGACTACATTTCTCCATTTACCTGATTTAAGCCAAACAAAAACTATATAAAATGAGTAATGTTACTCTGTTAATATATCAATGGTTTTTAGATGAATCTCATCGAACAAGGCGCAGTACGGGGAATTCTGGACAAGGTTCAGCATATTGATGACTCGCTAATATTTCTGGAACATTTAAATCACCATTTTGATATACAACTTTCCCAACTGTTGGCAGTGGATTTAGAGGTACAGGCCCTGTCCTTTACTATCCATCACAGTCTCAACATCGATGCAGATCATCTTAATCAAGTGGCATTGACTAATATTCGTCTGGAAATTGATGATGATCCCCGCTTAAAAAATCGGTATCTGCCCCCTTTCAAGGCTGGATGCATGATTCCCAGCATTTTACTGAACAGGAAATTACTCAAACACAAGTGTATCAACAAGTACTGCAACCGCTTAACATTCAATTTGGTTCAGCAATTCAGCTTGTTTATGACTAAAAAATTTGTGTGATATTGGCTTTACTCACCAGCCCTGATCGTGGCATTGAGCAATGCCGAACTGCAACCCATTTATGATCTTGTGCCATTCATTCAACAAAAAATTCAGCAACATCGCCATCATTTTGAATATTCAACTCGAACTTTACTAGTGTCTGTTGAGAATTACCGAGAGTTAATTAAACTCGCGCACAATTGCATCATGGCTTCAAAACTCGTATCTGTTTTACAACTACGCATCGCTATACGTTTAAATTCTTTTAACTTACAGAAATCGTTTTCAATGAGATGACGCCATTTATACATAATCGTATCAAATGCTCTCATTACTTTTCGATTAGATTTGGGTGGGATCACCACTTTCACTTTACGTTCATTGAGTTCTTGAATCAGCCAATCTGCATCAAATGCTTTATCCGCTAGTAATGCTTGAAAATCAACATCTTCAATTAAAGGTTTGGTTTCTTCTCAATCGTGATATTGACCAGGCATTAATCGAAACTTATAGTGTTTCTAAATGGCGTATGTCGCCATGAACAAAAAGGCAACGTCCGTTGTACTTTGGCCAATTTTCTAAATGGCGTATGTCGCCCTGAACCAGCAGCACAGTGGGCATTTCTACCCATTCAATTTCTAAATGGCGTATGTCGCCATGAACCAAAAGTTTCTGACGTTGTTCTTTCCAGTGCTTTTCTAAATGGCGTATGTCGCCCTGAACAGGACGATGCAAATGATAGTGTTCACCCACAATTTCTAAATGGCGTATGTCGCCCTGAACAACGTTGTTATTAACGGCAAAGACTTTGTTAATTTCTAAATGGCGTATGTCGCCCTGAACGATAAGAGAGCACCCACTTCTTTTTCCCACTTTTTCTAAATGGCGTATGTCGCCCTGAACATGGATGGTTGGTAAAATTGTTGTAATGAGAATTTCTAAATGGCGTATGTCGCCCTGAACCGTGGTGTTTGTGGTGACTGTCTTAAAAATAATTTCTAAATGGCGTATGTCGCCCTGAACATGAGCACTATTGTAATCTTGCTGAAGAATACTTTCTAAATGGCGTATGTCGCCCTGAACGCTTCAGATAGTTAATTTCCGTCCTTTTTGTGTTTCTAAATGGCGTATGTCGCCCTGAACGTTATCACTGGTCGCCAAACTGTGAGATAACATTTCTAAATGGCGTATGTCGCCCTGAACTTCGCCACGGAATAATTTGCTTTCATTTGCATTTTCTAAATGGCGTATGTCGCCCTGAACTCCGCATAAAAACCCCGCACCATCACAATAAATTTTCTAAATGGCGTATGTCGCCCTGAACTGTCTAACCACAATTGATATGGTGATTTGTATTTTCTAAATGGCGTATGTCGCCTTGAACAATTCGTTTGAGAATCTTAGTGAGGCTTTTAATTTCTAAATGGCGTATGTCGCCTTGAACGGTCTGTAAATCATGCGAAGAACGTCGTGAGTTTTCTAAATGGCGTATGTCGCCTTGAACCTGATGCACAAGAAGCATCAGCGATTATTAGTTTTCTAAATGGCGTATGTCGCCTTGAACTTGCAAATCCTTATTTATGCCCTGCCAAAGTCTTTTCTAAATGGCGTATGTCGCCCTGAACTTATGGACCGTTTAGATATTTGTCGCTTTGTGTTTCTAAATGGCGTATGTCGCCCTGAAC
>NZ_KB849435.1:389386-393578 GCF_000368425.1 Acinetobacter sp. CIP 102637 | reverse complement strand
TTTTTTATCTTTACCGCCTTGCTTTTCTAAATGGCGTATGTCGCCTTGAACGTGTCAGAAGTGTTAGACGGATGGCTGCTAATTTTCTAAATGGCGTATGTCGCCTTGAACAATGTACTGAATGGGTACAGGTAGGCTTTCTATTTCTAAATGGCGTATGTCGCCTTGAACACAGGTTCTAAATATCAAGCATATACTCAACAATTTCTAAATGGCGTATGTCGCCTTGAACTGGATGCTATGTCGGATTTATTCAAAGCTGTTTTTCTAAATGGCGTATGTCGCCTTGAACATAATCGGATTTTCAATAGCTTTCTTTGCAATTTTCTAAATGGCGTATGTCGCCATGAACGTACATAATTCGGTTTGATTCTAAGAATTCACTTTCTAAATGGCGTATGTCGCCATGAACTCTTATGTTCAGGCAGTAGTCACAAACATATCTTTCTAAATGGCGTATGTCGCCATGAACGCATTGCATCGTAATAGCGAGTCTTTGCGTCATTTCTAAATGGCGTATGTCGCCATGAACGTTTTTCCAGTGGCCTTGCGTGTTCAACCTCTTTTCTAAATGGCGTATGTCGCCATGAACGGCAGTGTAGGAATCGTGAAAGCACTATCCTTTTTCTAAATGGCGTATGTCGCCATGAACCGCAAAAGTTTTTGGCTTCTATCTTATGTTCATTTCTAAATGGCGTATGTCGCCATGAACAGCAACTCTTTAAGGCCTTTACGGACGGTCATTTTCTAAATGGCGTATGTCGCCATGAACTACTACTTCCCAAAACGCGAAGCCTGCCTAATTTTCTAAATGGCGTATGTCGCCATGAACCCAAGCGCCATGCTTCTTTTTCACACTGAGCATTTCTAAATGGCGTATGTCGCCATGAACTGACTGACCATGTGAGCTATTCTCAATTGCAATTTCTAAATGGCGTATGTCGCCATGAACGTCATGCTTTGTGATGTAGCTACTCAGCACGTTTTCTAAATGGCGTATGTCGCCATGAACGTCAGCCATTTTTTTACCTTTGTTGAAATGGATTTCTAAATGGCGTATGTCGCCATGAACTTTGATCTAATGCGCTGGGCATCTTTGAATGTTTTCTAAATGGCGTATGTCGCCATGAACTGAATACGGTTTTTCTTGGTTGTTCTTTCTTGTTTCTAAATGGCGTATGTCGCCATGAACTGCGAGATGATGCAAAGACGCTGCTTCATAAATTTCTAAATGGCGTATGTCGCCATGAACTCATTGGGATTTCATGCAGGCAGCCCCACTGTTTTCTAAATGGCGTATGTCGCCATGAACTTCCTTTGCTCAATCAACAACTCAAGCAATTGTTTCTAAATGGCGTATGTCGCCATGAACCTGGTGCGATTGATAAGGCTTATATCTTGGATTTTCTAAATGGCGTATGTCGCCATGAACCAATGATGGTTCACTGTGATGTAACCATGTTTTTTCTAAATGGCGTATGTCGCCATGAACTCCGACTTGCCAACATCAATAAGCGGTAGCAATTTCTAAATGGCGTATGTCGCCATGAACCACATCAAAAACATTCCACAGCAAATCGCATGTTTCTAAATGGCGTATGTCGCCATGAACCTTCTTGCTTCTTTTCGACACGATCTTCAATTTTTCTAAATGGCGTATGTCGCCATGAACACTTCTACTTGCGAGATGCAAGCGATGGTGATTTTCTAAATGGCGTATGTCGCCATGAACCATCCCAGCCATTCAACAATTCAGGCGGGCAATTTCTAAATGGCGTATGTCGCCATGAACGTGATGACGAATTCTACGCCATTACGAAACTCTTTCTAAATGGCGTATGTCGCCATGAACGATTGCTTTGATTGCTGCACCGAAAGTAACGCTTTCTAAATGGCGTATGTCGCCATGAACCTGAAAACTGCATCGACCAATTCATTGCAAGCTTTCTAAATGGCGTATGTCGCCATGAACTTTCTTCAGCAAGTGCATTTGCATCAACAACATTTCTAAATGGCGTATGTCGCCATGAACAGCGCGTTCAAAGCCAAAATAATTACGGCACTTTTCTAAATGGCGTATGTCGCCATGAACTCTTATGTTCAGGCAGTAGTCACAAACATATCTTTCTAAATGGCGTATGTCGCCATGAACAGAGATTGATGATTCAGCGTTTAGAAGAACAATTTCTAAATGGCGTATGTCGCCATGAACAAATTATTGACGCTCTTGTTGAGTGTGATGCATTTCTAAATGGCGTATGTCGCCATGAACCGACATAACAAGACCCGATATGAGCTTACTGGTTTCTAAATGGCGTATGTCGCCATGAACACTGGTCGGTTAAGCCAAATGGCAACCCCATCTTTCTAAATGGCGTATGTCGCCATGAACAAGACAGCGCGTAAACAATGGCACTGGTGTGATTTCTAAATGGCGTATGTCGCCATGAACGAGAGCATCATTTGGCCCATGCGATTTGCTGTTTTCTAAATGGCGTATGTCGCCATGAACATTCACGTGACTTATGTGGATGAGGAATGGGATTTCTAAATGGCGTATGTCGCCATGAACGAAGATTTAATTCGCGGCGATTGGAGTTATTGTTTCTAAATGGCGTATGTCGCCATGAACTTACGATGCAATGCAACGTCATATCGAAGCTTTTTCTAAATGGCGTATGTCGCCATGAACTGCACAAGGCAGATAACAAGAAAGTGCCGTTATTTCTAAATGGCGTATGTCGCCATGAACTACTTGTTTTCATATTTACTTATTATCAGTTCTTTCTAAATGGCGTATGTCGCCATGAACTTTAGAAGCTGTACCAATGGGAATACCTGATTTTTCTAAATGGCGTATGTCGCCATGAACATCCTGGTGGCTTCACTCGTAGACACTCGTTCTTTCTAAATGGCGTATGTCGCCATGAACACCTACAATCGTTTGGGGTTTTTCCATGGATCTTTCTAAATGGCGTATGTCGCCATGAACTTTTTGAAGACTTGGCTTGTCCAGCGGCATCATTTCTAAATGGCGTATGTCGCCATGAACTTCTTTCCAAAGCGTGACTTCTTTACTTTGTTTTTCTAAATGGCGTATGTCGCCATGAACCTAAAGTTGAAATCTCGGCACCGCTGGCAACTTTTCTAAATGGCGTATGTCGCCATGAACCAATCCCCAAAGTTTTTGCATTTGCATCTGCTTTTCTAAATGGCGTATGTCGCCATGAACACCCCTCGCTAATTCCCCTGAACGGTTTTTTATTTCTAAATGGCGTATGTCGCCATGAACCCCCTGAACGGTTTTTTAGGTAATCAGAGAGGTTTCTAAATGGCGTATGTCGCCATGAACCAGACGGCTTATGGTGTCGTTTAAATATCATTTTTCTAAATGGCGTATGTCGCCATGAACCTTGTCGCACTGATTCTGGAATTGAGTAAATCTTTCTAAATGGCGTATGTCGCCATGAACCAAAATCCCTCACGACTGCCCACCAAAGCCTATTTCTAAATGGCGTATGTCGCCATGAACACGCACATGGAATCTAATTTTTCTTTTGAAAATTTCTAAATGGCGTATGTCGCCATGAACGTGCCGTTGTCGCAGAATCAATTTGATGCGCTTTTCTAAATGGCGTATGTCGCCATGAACTCAAGAGTGTTTAACCCTAAATTGTATGTTCATTTCTAAATGGCGTATGTCGCCATGAACTAAAATTACATTTGGTCTTTTTGCATAATACTTTTCTAAATGGCGTATGTCGCCATGAACGTAAAACCCCTTTAGCCCGAACCTCTCTTTTTTTTCTAAATGGCGTATGTCGCCATGAACAGAACTTTAATCTAACTAAATTTTCTTGCAATTTTCTAAATGGCGTATGTCGCCATGAACTTTTAAACAGCCAAATTTCTGGGCAACTAGAATTTCTAAATGGCGTATGTCGCCATGAACTGAGGGCTTTTGCTTACTGTCTTGCATCTTTCTTTCTAAATGGCGTATGTCGCCATGAACTCTGCGATCAGCAATAGGATTGATTCAGTCTTTTTCTAAATGGCGTATGTCGCCATGAACGTGATGCTTATGTTTGCTGTATTCGGATTGCTTTTCTAAATGGCGTATGTCGCCATGAACCCATAAACGCAGTTTTCAAGTAAGCACCAACTTTTCTAAATGGCGTATGTCGCCATGAAC
>NZ_KB849435.1:387567-388921 GCF_000368425.1 Acinetobacter sp. CIP 102637 | reverse complement strand
TTTCTAAATGGCGTATGTCGCCATGAACTGTGTCGTGCAGGCGATAGACTTGTTGTAAATTTTCTAAATGGCGTATGTCGCCATGAACGTTGGTATATCGAGATGCCAAAAGATGCCAATTTTCTAAATGGCGTATGTCGCCATGAACTTAATCTTGGTTTGCAGCGCTTGATTTAGCTGTTTCTAAATGGCGTATGTCGCCATGAACTTTTCAAGAACTTGAATGCTCTGAGCGTTGGTTTTCTAAATGGCGTATGTCGCCATGAACTTTTCATTGCCAGAATCAAATACCTTACCAATTTTCTAAATGGCGTATGTCGCCATGAACAGATCTGCAATCGTGTCGATCTTGTTAATCTTTTTCTAAATGGCGTATGTCGCCATGAACATGAAGACTGGGAGCGCATTTATACATCCATCTTTCTAAATGGCGTATGTCGCCATGAACGCTTATCCACAATCACGCCGCAGCATTCACTTTTTCTAAATGGCGTATGTCGCCATGAACTTCGCATTCGCATCTGACTTCGTTGCTGAAGCTTTCTAAATGGCGTATGTCGCCATGAACATATCGCACCGCGCAGCAATCTGGCATTTCTATTTCTAAATGGCGTATGTCGCCATGAACAATTAACAATCCAAGTTTTATGGCCACCGAAATTTCTAAATGGCGTATGTCGCCATGAACAGTGCGCCAGCACTAGCCTTTGTTCCAAGCTCTTTCTAAATGGCGTATGTCGCCATGAACAAGAACTAAGAGAGCGCATTTAAGCGCTCAGGTTTCTAAATGGCGTATGTCGCCATGAACTTGAAGTGCAGATTCTGCATCATTTAAACGCTTTTCTAAATGGCGTATGTCGCCATGAACTCAACATCCAGTGTTTTGCTAGACCGCATACGTTTCTAAATGGCGTATGTCGCCATGAACTGCTCCACCTTGAGTAATGGTAGATTTGCTGTTTTCTAAATGGCGTATGTCGCCATGAACCTTATAAGTAATCACAAGATACTAATTATTGATTTCTAAATGGCGTATGTCGCCATGAACATACTCCCCTTTCGCATCCTCACCTGTCTTTATTTCTAAATGGCGTATGTCGCCATGAACAGAAGATTTATGGCGCAATAAAAGATAAATCATTTCTAAATGGCGTATGTCGCCATGAACGCGCTATTGCTTTCAGTTGTATTGCCTGCACTTTTCTAAATGGCGTATGTCGCCATGAACATCAACAAAGATTGCGCCAACTTTCCCATATTTTTCTAAATGGCGTATGTCGCCATGAACATTTGCCACGGAAAGCCGTCATCTGAATCTGTTTTCTAAATGGCGTATGTCGCCATGAACTCAATG
>NZ_KB849435.1:386681-387557 GCF_000368425.1 Acinetobacter sp. CIP 102637 | reverse complement strand
AATCTGTTTTCTAAATGGCGTATGTCGCCATGAACTCAATGGTTTTTCTCCTGTGCCACGAACACATTTTCTAAATGGCGTATGTCGCCATGAACCCAGTTTGCGAGTGAGACCTACACTTTGACAGTTTCTAAATGGCGTATGTCGCCATGAACTACGCTCATTTTGCTGTAGAAATGCGCGTGGTTTTCTAAATGGCGTATGTCGCCATGAACGAATTGCCAGAAGGTGTTAATCGTGACCTATGTTTCTAAATGGCGTATGTCGCCATGAACGAAGCTTATTAAACGGTTGAGGGGTGGGTAACTTTCTAAATGGCGTATGTCGCCATGAACATCGAGGCCATGGCATGAAAACTCGATGGAAATTTCTAAATGGCGTATGTCGCCATGAACTGATAGAAGCAAGCACAGCACTGTGATGAATATTTCTAAATGGCGTATGTCGCCATGAACTAAAGCTCCCAATTATCGGAGCTTTTTTATTGTTTCTAAATGGCGTATGTCGCCATGAACTTTGGATAAATTGCGCAGATTTGTTCTCATTATTTCTAAATGGCGTATGTCGCCATGAACCTTAATGATTAGCCGAAAAACTGTTTCGTCTTTTTCTAAATGGCGTATGTCGCCATGAACATCACAAATGCCCTCGAAAGAGGGCAGCCAAATTTCTAAATGGCGTATGTCGCCATGAACATCTTGTGCGCTTTGGCGGAATTTTCTTAGCATTTCTAAATGGCGTATGTCGCCATGAACTCTTCTGCCAGTCATATTTGGCTACTCTTGGCTTTCTAAATGGCGTATGTCGCCATGAACGGATAGCTAAAAACTTGATGGGCCGTTGTAATTTTCTAAATGGCGTATGTCGCCATGAACT
>NZ_KB849435.1:384848-386026 GCF_000368425.1 Acinetobacter sp. CIP 102637 | reverse complement strand
ATGCTTTCTAAATGGCGTATGTCGCCATGAACGATTAGATCAACACTATCAACTATGCGCTTGATTTCTAAATGGCGTATGTCGCCATGAACATTGGTTTTGCTTGTCTAATGGTGTTTGCAACTTTCTAAATGGCGTATGTCGCCATGAACATGAGCGTTGATGCTACACGTTGGGCTTGGTTTTTCTAAATGGCGTATGTCGCCATGAACCGGCAGCTTTCTAATCGCTGCTAGTCGTTTACTTTCTAAATGGCGTATGTCGCCATGAACGAATTAAATCAACGGTTGCGACCCTTTTTATATTTCTAAATGGCGTATGTCGCCATGAACTTAAAAACTGCATGGGTGATGGACTATATATTTTTCTAAATGGCGTATGTCGCCATGAACCTTTTGATGAATCTCCTGCCATATTTATTGTTTTTCTAAATGGCGTATGTCGCCATGAACAACAGCGACGGGTGGCTGATGGATTGATGCAATTTCTAAATGGCGTATGTCGCCATGAACACACTGAATAAGAACTTGCTAATCACGCCTAATTTCTAAATGGCGTATGTCGCCATGAACGAAGCATCACGCCAGCAGATTGAACGCATGGCTTTCTAAATGGCGTATGTCGCCATGAACGACCCTTTGGCGCTGGGAAACAATGACACCCTTTTCTAAATGGCGTATGTCGCCATGAACACCAAGCAGTGTGCAGCACTTTATGAATCACTTTTCTAAATGGCGTATGTCGCCATGAACCATTTAAAATCTGCATAGCAGCGATGCCATCAGTTTCTAAATGGCGTATGTCGCCATGAACCTGCTGTCTGCATGGGTCCACGTTCAGCCTGTTTTCTAAATGGCGTATGTCGCCATGAACATGGGGCTTATACCGTTTTACAACGATATACATTTCTAAATGGCGTATGTCGCCATGAACTTTTCAATATCCAAACTGAAATTACTGGCAACTTTCTAAATGGCGTATGTCGCCATGAACATGCTGGTTTATAGAACGGGCGTACCGTGTTTTTTCTAAATGGCGTATGTCGCCATGAACCGTCACTATGCACTCGGCTGTTATTTGCATAATTTCTAAATGGCGTATGTCGCCATGAACAGGATTTAAATTATGAACAATCAAGACAATCATTTCTAAATGGCGTATGTCGCCATGAACTGCAA
>NZ_KB849435.1:383609-384838 GCF_000368425.1 Acinetobacter sp. CIP 102637 | reverse complement strand
ACAATCATTTCTAAATGGCGTATGTCGCCATGAACTGCAACACGCTGTGAAAGCTCGAACGACTCAATTTCTAAATGGCGTATGTCGCCATGAACTAACATCCACAATCGCATCTTGTTCTTCCTCGTTTCTAAATGGCGTATGTCGCCATGAACGTGTGGGGAATGAGCTTTTATTCATTCAGCGTTTTCTAAATGGCGTATGTCGCCATGAACTGAATTAGTGATGTTTTACGAATGTCTGAAATTTTCTAAATGGCGTATGTCGCCATGAACGGCGTAATGTTAAACAATGCTGGCATGGCTGATTTCTAAATGGCGTATGTCGCCATGAACAAAGTCGATGACAGCGCTTATTGTATTTAATGTTTCTAAATGGCGTATGTCGCCATGAACATCCAACAGAGAAAGTTATTGAAATTTTCGGATTTCTAAATGGCGTATGTCGCCATGAACGTATTTTTGTGCATATAAGCCGTTTACAGATTTTTCTAAATGGCGTATGTCGCCATGAACGAAGTAACAGAACAAAACGGCTTAAATTTTAATTTCTAAATGGCGTATGTCGCCATGAACGGGCATGGTCGATTCTGTCCGCAGTGCAAGAATTTCTAAATGGCGTATGTCGCCATGAACCGCCATTGTCATGGCTGTATCGAGTTCTTTGCTTTCTAAATGGCGTATGTCGCCATGAACACAATATTTATGACTCAGATCAAGTATCACAATTTCTAAATGGCGTATGTCGCCATGAACTATTGCAGCAGATAAGTTTGAACAGTTTGAGTTTTCTAAATGGCGTATGTCGCCATGAACACAGCCGAAACTCGCACAAAAGTTAATGTTCTTTTCTAAATGGCGTATGTCGCCATGAACTTGGTAGATCATCCATTCCTTGCCGTCTTGAATTTCTAAATGGCGTATGTCGCCATGAACAGATGCGTTTCCGCAATTACCAAAAACACGTATTTCTAAATGGCGTATGTCGCCATGAACTCAAAGGTTTTTCCCCAGTGCCGCGTGCCTGTTTTCTAAATGGCGTATGTCGCCATGAACATTTTATACACATCAATGCAAAGATGAGTATTTTTCTAAATGGCGTATGTCGCCATGAACCGAAAACTTCCGTGCATCCTGTAAATGAAGTTTTTCTAAATGGCGTATGTCGCCATGAACTTCTGCCAGTACCATTGCTGCTGCTCTGGTGTTTTCTAAATGGCGTATGTCGCC
>NZ_KB849435.1:382025-383437 GCF_000368425.1 Acinetobacter sp. CIP 102637 | reverse complement strand
TTTTCTAAATGGCGTATGTCGCCATGAACTTATATCAATATATAAAAATGGCTCACTTATTTTTCTAAATGGCGTATGTCGCCATGAACTAGCAAGCAACTGCCCTGCTGTTGCTACTGGCTTTCTAAATGGCGTATGTCGCCATGAACAAAGCATGGGGAGTCGAGAAACATTTTCGAGATTTCTAAATGGCGTATGTCGCCATGAACTTGGTAGATCATCCATTCCTTGCCGTCTTGAATTTCTAAATGGCGTATGTCGCCATGAACATCTTCTGAATAACCGATTCATCGCGCTCAATTTTCTAAATGGCGTATGTCGCCATGAACTCATCAAACTCGCATCGAGGTAGGATTTCACGTTTCTAAATGGCGTATGTCGCCATGAACTATCCAAGTTGAAAAGTTAAGAGTTTGAGGGTTTTCTAAATGGCGTATGTCGCCATGAACTCAAAGGTTTTTCCCCAGTGCCGCGTGCCTGTTTTCTAAATGGCGTATGTCGCCATGAACAATTGCTTGTAAAGCGGTTGCCATCGGAAAAATTTCTAAATGGCGTATGTCGCCATGAACTGGCGCTTTATTAAAAAACGGGTAATGATACGTTTCTAAATGGCGTATGTCGCCATGAACGGTTCTGTGTCCCAATATTGGTACTGTTATGTTTTCTAAATGGCGTATGTCGCCATGAACTTGATGGTGAAATATATGCGGTCTACTTTGAGTTTCTAAATGGCGTATGTCGCCATGAACAAAAACGGACTATTCCTGTCTCATTAACTCTTTTTCTAAATGGCGTATGTCGCCATGAACAACGTAAAAATTATTGAAGATCATCATCACATTTTCTAAATGGCGTATGTCGCCATGAACCAGTAGTCTTATAGTAGATATTGCGTTCTACTTTTCTAAATGGCGTATGTCGCCATGAACTTTCAGGGGGTGTTTCAGGTGCAGGGGTTTCATTTCTAAATGGCGTATGTCGCCATGAACGCTGTTGATATATCCGTCACAAATTATATTCATTTCTAAATGGCGTATGTCGCCATGAACAACGTGCCGTCTTAGTTGCTGCTCTAGCTGTTTTTCTAAATGGCGTATGTCGCCATGAACTGTTAAATGCACTTCTATGCCCTAAATAGTTTTTTCTAAATGGCGTATGTCGCCATGAACGTAATTGTGCGTTTATTAAATTGGACTTGCATTTTCTAAATGGCGTATGTCGCCATGAACCTATACGTTCGATCGTTGGCTTGGCGATCCGTTTTCTAAATGGCGTATGTCGCCATGAACATCGGTGTAATCACTCGGTAGTGATTCGTAAGTTTCTAAATGGCGTATGTCGCCATGAACAAAGGACAATCAGAAGCTTGATTACATTGTGCTTTCTAAATGGCGTATGTCGCCATGAACTAT
>NZ_KB849435.1:349834-381695 GCF_000368425.1 Acinetobacter sp. CIP 102637 | reverse complement strand
AGTGTGATTTCTAAATGGCGTATGTCGCCATGAACATACTTTTAAGTATTTTTTTGCCGATTTTTTATTTCTAAATGGCGTATGTCGCCATGAACGCTTTACACCTGCATTTGTTAAATATGTGCATTTTCTAAATGGCGTATGTCGCCATGAACAGTTATAATAAAGCAAAAATATAAGTTACAACAAGCATTTATCATGTATTTTATAAATTTACCCAATCAAAAAATGGCTTGTTGTAACTTATTGATTTTATTAAGCTGTTAAAGAGTCTAAAAAATATTGGGTTAAAACTCTGGTACTGTAGATGTACGACTTAATCCATAGCTTCCAAATTTTCCAATACATGCTTCATCAACACGTTTTTTCCCAATAATCAAACGGAAGTTCATATCGTTGGTTTGGCTTTTCATATTAATATAAGGTTCAAAAGTCTCCGTCAGTTCCAATGCTTCAAAGTGTTCCTTTGCCTCTTCAATTGAAATTCCACGGCGTTTTGCTTGATGCAAAATACGCTGTTCAATCGTTAATTTTGGATTGGCTTTAAAGTAAGTTGCATAGCCATTGATCTTATCTTCTGGAACTTCACGAGCAGATAAGACATGCACATAATCTTGCAGTCTTTCTAGCCAATGGTTTAAGTTTAGTTGTTCCAATGTTTCGACTGAATCCGCAAAAATACGAATTTTATCGCCTAAATAACCCAATTTTTTCTGCTGAATTAAACGATACTTAGGGAAAGAAATACCATAAACAATCTTGCCCTGTTCATCGGCTTGTTCAGCAAAAGCAATATGTAATTGGGTATATACTTTTGACCAAATTAGATGCAGAGGAATTTCCTCCTGCTCCAATAAAGTAATTTCTAAATAATAGAGCATAGTTAATCCTTGCTACTTTGACCAAAGACACCACCACGCACCAAAACAGCCATGACGTAATGCTCTTGCTCAGGATTCTCAAGTGATTCGCCTAATGCATATTTATCAAATAAAGTAAAAAAGTCTTTTTTATCTTTCGGGGTACGATACGCTTTGCCAAGATTGGTCACTGCACCGTATGGCTCAATCGCAATCGCTGTTTTTTTCTCATCAAATTCAGGATACCAAGTATCTATGGTACGCAAAGCATTACCTAACTTTTGTGAATGCATGGCTGCAACATCATTTACATGGTAAAGGATTTTACTTTTTTCACCTTTACCTTTATCTAATACAAGTTCTTCACTTGGATAGACTTCTTGACCTTTACCCACCAAAGCATAAGCTTCAACCTTAATCAGTAAATATGGGACTTCCCCTCTTAAGGCACTTGCAATTTGATTCGCTAAGGCTTGTACTTTCTCGTCTACTTGATCGAAGTTATGAAGTGGATATTCCAAAGCATTAAATGTCACTGTTGCTTGATCATTCACTGTCACAACTACATCTACTTTTTCTGCACCAACACGGTTACGCCATAAAAAACGTGCATTGGCGATATTCAGTGCATAACGTTTTGCAAGTTCAGTAAAGCCATACTTCTCAATATAATTTTGAGCGACAGACCGATAAGAATTTAAAAAAGTTTCATTATTACAAGCCGATGGATTTTCAATTCCACCTAATACTTTTAATGTAAATCCAACTTTTAAAGTATCTTGATGTTCCCCCAAAGCACAAGCATCTACAGTTTGTAAATTGGCTTTTTCAACTTCAGCGTTCAGCTTCATTGGATCGCCTGCAACCGCAGGTTTTAAACGGTTTGAAATTGTTCCTCGTACTGATTTTGGAATCAGTTTTAATGGCGTTTGCTCATTACGATTTTCCCAACTCGTACCATAAAAATATCCATCGGATGGAACAAGTTTCTTTTCAAATGCGAGTACACTTGCAACTGCTTTTTCATTTTTAGCCATGAGCTTTTCCTTTTTTCAGTTTTTAAATCAGATTGTTGTTGAGTTTTGGCAAAGATATAAATTATTTTCTAAATCAACATGATATTGCCATAGTAGTTGATCAATACTTTCAATACGATAAGGCATTATAAATTCCCCCAGCGTCAAAACAGCTTCCGCAAAACGGTGTGGTGTATCGGCATCACGTTGGTTTTTAGCAATACCTAACTCTGAAATACCCTGAAAACCGACTGCAATCGGTACTAACCAACCCTGTGCGTTACGCTTGGAAGTCCATATCACTTTGCCATTTTCATCTACGCTAGAACTATGTGTAACTTTTAAACAGTCTAAAACAGCATCCAAAGCATCTTTACCTTGTTTCATACTTTCTATGACTAGATCACGGCGTTCAACCAATACATGTCCAAGCATCAGTTTATTTAAAATCGGCTTTAATTCCCGATCCTGATCTGCATCTTCATCAAATTGTAGTATTTGACATTTTTTAACAGCAAGAACATCTCCACTTGCAAACTTCATACTGCAAATAAGCTGTTGAACATCTTCTAAAAACTGTTCTTTCTCATCGGGGTCTATATTTTGGCATTCAATTAATAGAGAAACTTCTAAATGAGAACGTGCTTCTTCAATAAAAGCAGGTCGACTTCCATCTTTGTCCAAAGGATTGGCTGTGCCAATAATTGAATGAACGAAATCTCCTTGCCCTTTATAAGTTTGCAAATTAAATTCATGGCAACTCACCCCGACTTTAGTCAAAGATACCTCACAGCCTTTGCTGTGTAACTTGCGTTGTAAAGCATGAACTGCACCTAGCCAAGCAGTCATTGCTGGAAAACCAATGGTATAAGGACTACTCATTGCATTGGCATTATGGAGTTTTAAATGAGGTATCAATAAAAACTGGCGCATTAAAAAAACTCCTTTGCTTGTTTTAATGATTTTTCTACACGTTGTTTAACATCCAGTATCTCGCCAGTTCCTAATTTATAAGCATCACTAATCACTTTTTCATAGCTTCGCAATATCCAACGTGCAATTTCCCTGCTTAATTCATCACGCCAATCCGAATCTTCGTCTCGTTCTGTCTGATAAATTTTATCCAACCAAATACGCTGTAATTTTGGCAAACTTGCGTAATAATCCTGATTTGACCAACCCTCAGTAGAATATTCTCGAGTCTTAGATGCCAGTACTAATATTTGATCAATGACAAACTGAATAATATTTCGTATTGCTGTACGAATATCATCATTATTTAAATCAAGCTGCATAAATTTATGAAGCTGAATAAAACTTTCCTGATAATTTTTTCGATATAAACATTGGGCAAAGAAGTCTGTTTTAGGTAAACGAATTGCTCTTTTTTCTAACATAGGTGGACAGCTTGATAATAGATATGCTCGCCCTGCATTCTGACTATTTAAAACACTGACGTTTTGTGGCTGTGTTCCACCATAAGCTGTTATGGTGAGATCAAAAATATCAGCATAACCTATTTCATGATGCTCATTTTTCCTGCGTAACTCTTTAGCCTGTTTAGTTTCTTGAGAAAAACGTATTGTATCAATTGATTGTTTTAATCGAGTGATTAAACCTGATGGCGTTAAAACAGACAATAAATGATATTCAGCCTGCTCAATCGGGAAATAAACCTGCTTCACTAAATGATCAGTTTTTACCGAAGTATCTGTCGCTTTTATTTTTAGAAATTCTGTACCTAATGTCTCAAAGTCTAAATCAGCGCCAACAAGTAATGTTTTTAAACTCTCTTCTTGCCGTTCAAAACCATCTAATACTGTCAGTTTTTCAGTGAGTGGTAAGGATAAAAATTTAAAAACATCCATCGCAGCAGCATTACCAAACACATCTAATGGATAGCTGACATTTCCACTGCGTAAATAACCATCATTAATCTGTTTTGCTTGAGCAATCACACTTGATGTTTTTGCACTAGGATGACTAAATTTACTTGGATGACTCACCATAGAAAGCTGTGTAACCCTCTTTGCAGCATCAGGCAACCATTCTTTCAAACTAAATTTATCATCCGCTTGACCTTGTAATTCTGAAATTACACTGTCATTTTCTGCTTTTTTTAAACGATCCTTTAACCAAAGTTCTTTACGTTCATTTAAGAAATTCTGAATGCTTTCCGTCATGTTCTCTCCTCTTTATTATTGATCTAAAACTACAAGTCCAAATTGTTCTGAATACATGAGTTTTTTATTCTCATCATATTCAGGCAACATAATTTCCCCATAACGCTTGGATAACTTTTCTACTTCTTCCTCAATATCCTCATTTTCTTGCAATTTATCAACAGCCAAACGACGCAAAATGTCGTAATAGTTTCGATTTAACCATAATCGCTGTTGTTCTAATTCATTCAATTGAAAAGGATGAATGTTATAGAAGCCATTCCGATCAATATACCGCCCCAAATCATCTTTTTCACAAAATACAAGCTTACGATCTTTCCATAGTGCAAAAAGCTGAATATTAGGAGAGCTTTGTCTAAATGGATTAAATTGCTGTGGCAGAGCGGTTAAAAACCATTTTTGAGTTAGCCATGAATTCAATGGTTTTGCCCCAACCTTATTATATGAAGTTAAGGCATCTGCCATGACTGCATGCTCTAAATCCGCCAATTTCTTTATCGCCTGTAAGGGTTGATTGGCTTTAATTCTTGGACTGGCATTAATACTAAATTCAGTTCCTGAAATATCTAATAACTCATTTAAATTTTTGTTCTGTAATTTAAACTTATCATTATTTATTTCAAAACCAGGCTTTTCAAAGGCAACTTTAGCTTTGCGTAATCCTTTTAAATTATATTGCATTAAAGCAATATTTGGCTTTTGAATGTCTTGTTCCAATTTTCGATGACGTAAAACTCGTCCAGACAACTGAATAATTGAGCGATAAGATGATGGTTCAACAACTGCCCAGTCAAAATCATGATCTCGCCCCACTTCTTCAACTGGCGTTGCAACTAGAATAAAAATTACATTATCGTAATCTGTCACATCTAAATGCTGACGAATCACCTCATCTGAAAATGCAGCCGCTTGTTCTCCTAGTTTTTCCTTACGTTTTAAAACATGATCTAAATGTTTTTCCTGCTCACTTCGCAACACTAAGACTTGCCGACTATGATAAGCCATTATCCGTGGTGCAACATTTTCCGTCCATTCAGCGTTTAACAAATATCGGGTTAGTGCAACACAAGGTGGAATATTCGCCACACGTACCACACCAAAAGAGACTTTTTTCCCTGTTTTCGCATCTATACTGTGATGATCGTGATGTAAACGTTCAATATTCTGTTTAATTCTTTCAAAATATTGAGCTTGTAAACTTTGTTCTAGGCGTTGTATTTCCTTTTCAGCCACAAGATCAGCACAATCCACAATATAAGCTTTATGTTTAATCACTTGTTTGCTCAAAGCATCTGAGCGCAAATCAACATACTTATCATGGGCATTTTTATAATGTTGGATTGCCTCTTTTTGATTGTCCAGATCAATAGCTTGAATTTGAGTTTTAAACTCATCTACCCACATGGCAACAGTATTGGTCTGCTTTAATTTCTTAAACGCACAGTACAACATCCAACCTTGTTGATAAGCATTAAAAAATCCCTCAGCCAATGCAGGTGGAATGGTTGCAGATGAAATCATTACCTTGCGCCCCAACATTCCTGTTAAATGGACAAGGCGAGCAATGGCAATTAAATCCTGACCATTAAAATCGTCAACCTCATCAATCACCAAATCAGAAGATGAAAGCCTTAAACTCGGTAAAATATATTTTCCGCCACGTTTAGTTTCAGTCGCAGCCATCAAATGGTCAATGGTACATGCTAATACAGGTTTATATAAAAATGCTTTATTACGTTCAGCCTGATTTTGAGGAAATAATGCATTCATAAAATCAGCTTGTGGCATGGCATCATAATCTAGCTCATTATCTAACAATTCCTCCAATGACTCCGAGCCAATTTCCTCTATCAGATGAGATTCATCCTGCTGAGTTTTTTTTGTATTGTGATGATGGAGTTCCTGAACTGCTTTTGAACCAATTAAAACAGCAAGTTCATCATTACTTAAACCAATATCATGACGATAAGAATCGCCTGTTTGTAATGTTAAGGTTCTTAAACCCAATGCCAAAATATAACGTAATGACTGCGCATCTTTGGATAAAGCTTGCATAATCTTGGCATTGGCAATCGTTTTTCCTTTACCTGTGCTTGCCATATTGACAATAAACCAGCCCTGTTTTTCAGCAGCTTCATTTTTTTGAATAAATTGCTGAATGCCTTTTACTGCCTGATCTTGCCATTCAAAACCTTGAGGACTTTTCTTTTTTAATTTTTGAACATCATAAGCAGGTTCCATCTCATCGGCTAAACGACTCAATGACTGCGCCACTCGCATTGCATTATCACTGACTCGCACCAGATGCTCATCTAAAAATTGCTTCAATTGTTTGGTTTTTGGATCGGTATTTGCTCTCAAGGATAAGCGGGTTTTCCATGTTTTATCTGCTTCACAAGATGAATAGTAATGATCGCCCAACATCAAACATAATCGAGCATGATGTAAAATGACTCGCCAACTCCCATCTGCAAAGATTTGTTCGGTTGTATGTGATTCTTGCAATAATCGAGCTGACCATTTTTTGATTTGTTTTGTCCACTCAACAGATTGGCTTAATAAGCCTTGTTCAAACTCAAAACAAAGTTTAAGACGTTGCTGATAATCCTGTTCATCAAATTTATTTTGATAGCCCCAGTCTACTTTTATACTTTTAAACAAACTTGTCAGTGTTTCTTTTTTTGTATCAGCATAATCTCTACGTCGTTGTTCATCTTTCAAAGCAGGTAAACGATGGTGTGAGACGATCAACCAAGCCACCAATTGCGCCAAAGGTGGGAGCTGATCTAAAACTTTAGATTGGTCTGAATTTTTAATAATCGTTTGTTTTAATAACTCTTCATCCCATTTCTGCGCTATTAATAAATTCAACCATGCTTCATCAGAGTCAATATCACCTGACGATTGCACCAACGCATTGAGCAAAAGACAGGAAATCCACTCATGCCGTAACGGATCGCCTTTCTTGGTATTATTACTTTGAGGTTTTAATTTCTCTTGAAAGAGAACCGTTGCTTTGCCCCAATCATGCAGTAAAGCAGATACCGCCACAAGTGCCTTAATTAAAGGCAAATAATGCCAGTCATTTTCCCATTTATTTTGAGCTAAACTTTTTTTGGTGGTATTGACAGGCACAATCCCCTGTTCATTAAATTTATTCCGATTGCCAACAATCCACATTAACTCACTTCTACGACGACCACGAATCCAATGACAGGAAACTGCGGTATTTTTAGTCACAGTTTTTCTCAACAATTTCTTAACAGCAATTAGTCCCTCTTCAGTAATCACCGTTTGCCAAGTGTTATCACCAATCCGATCTGCAAAGGCATCCAATGCACGACGAGTTCGAGGGATTGCTTTCTTTTCACATTGCGAGATAAATGTCACGATCATATTATATCCATTTATATTATTTATAAGGTTATCAGGGGCATAAACCTCCTGATAACCTTTATTAGAGCGACCTATGTGGTCAAGAAAAATCAGAAAAACAGTGACACTTTATATTTCTAAGTAGCCTATACGGCAAAGATAATTCGAAAGCTGATTACTTTCCAAATATCTTAAGATTAAGTTTATACACTTCATGTAAAAAATCAATACCTATAAGGTGTCACTGTTAATTATTAAAATATCATTTGCATTAATATAAGTCTTGACTTATATTTTCTAAAACTTATATTATGACTATGAGGTGCACAATGTGGAATATTGTTTATTCCTCCGAGTTCGAGCAATGGTTTTTTAGTCTTAACGAAGACGAACAAGATAGTGTTTTATATAGTCTGAATGTTTTAAAACAAATTGGACCACAGCTAGGTCGACCACATGTGGATACAATTCAAGGTACTGAGTTATGCAATTTGAAAGAATTACGAATCCAGCATCAAGGTTATCCATACCGAGCTCTTTTTTTTTGATCCAAAACGCCAAGCTGTTGTGTTGTGCGCTGGAAATAAAACTGGAAATGCGAATTTGTTCTATAAGACCATGGTTACAATTGCAATTCAAATTTATAAACGTTATTTACAGGAAATAGAGTAGTGAAAACATTTAAGTCATTAGATTCGCTCATGAATAAAATTCCTAATGATCGAAAAGAAAAAATAAATAGTCAAGTTAGCCAAACAGTAACAGCAATTCGTTTAGCAGAACTCAGAAAACAACAGCATATAACACAGAAAGAAATTGCAAAGAAAATGAATGTTTCTCAAGCAAGTATTTCTCAATTAGAAAATCAGGGAGACGTTCAATTATCGACATTACTACGATATGTACATGCACTAGGCGGAAGTCTAGCTGTACAAGTACAGCTACCTGATGGCTCTGAAGTTTCATTACTTACAAACTAAAACTCTCTTAAAGCATGTTCTTTCACCTGCTCAAACATCCAATCCAGACAACGATATTCTGTGAATTTTTGCAATAGCTGTTGGCGGAACTCCTGCTCAGTCATCCCCTCTTTGGCACAAATAAAAGCCCACGGCAACACCACCGCATCCTTAATCAAATCAGCGACATCAAACACCAAAGCCCCACGTCGGGTTTTGCCATGCATCACTGCAAAACTATGTGAAATACCTAACACCCAAAGTGTGGTTGCAGCCAAACCATAAGCTAAATAATTGCCATGATTGAGAAAGTCATTGGCTAAATCGCCCTGTTCAGGATTACGCTCAAAACTGAGTTTGCAACGAGTTGCTGCAATTTTATAAAGCTGTTTCGTAGTCATGGCTTCGGCAAGTAACAAATCACCAACTTTGGTTTGATGTGGAATTTTATTTTCAAAACCGATTAAAGCTTGGCTAATATCCGCATCATCCAGATAAAAACCTTCATCTTTTAAATCTTTATCTTTTGCCCAGATTTTACGGATAAATTCAATACGAGCCACTTGAAAAGCTTTCGCCACTTCCAAACGTTTGACATCATCAAACCAGAAACTCATCCACCCCTGCATGTACTCCGTTGGGCGATATTCACTTTGTGGAGTCAACCATTCCACTTCACTGCCTGAAAATAGCGGTGTCCCACCACCGCCACAAAAACCAACCAACACACCTGCACTACACAGCATTCGCATTGCAGCTTGGGTGATGGATGTTCCTGTGCCGAGTAAAATTACAGTGGAATTGGCAATCGGAATATTCCAGTACTGGTTTTCATTTTTGGCTTCGGTCAGGTATAAAACTCGACCATCTTTCTGCATCACTCGACAATGTTCAAGGTAATACAGATTGGCCCGTTTAGAATGAAGAATTGCTTTTAAGTCTGATGGGTTGAGTTGTTCCATACTTCTATTTTACCTTGATTTTTTCCAAGCCTAACGGATATCAATACAATAAAAAAGCCGCCTAAAGCGACTTTACGACATCGAATGTCGTTTAAGGGATTTTTTAAATTAGGAATCAATTTTATCAAATTTACGATCAATTAAACTCAAGCGACCACGTACGATATCAGACAACATTCTCCAGTCAGAGATAAAGCTATAAAACGGTTGTTTAAAACTTGCTGGCTTATTATGTTCATGAAAGAAGTGCCCCACCCACGCACAGGCATAGCCAGACAATAAGCCATAAGCCAAGTATTTTGCCTTACGTTGGCGGATGGCTTTCGCCCAAAAATAAATACCAAGAGAACTACCAACCGCATGCAAACGGCGACTATTGATATTGCGGTGTTCAGTTAAATAAAAGCGATAAAATTCATTATAATTTTTAATCGGTAATGAAAATTCCACTGGATGAGAGATATTTGCTGGTGCATTCATTTTATGATCGTCCTAATCGTACAAAAACTCATCATACGTTACTGCATTTCTTGAACAAAATAAAATTATTGTGTCACAACATATCCAAGCTTCAAAAAACTTTAACAGTCATTTTCAGGATCAACAGGCTATACTCATTTCAATTGGTTATTTTAAATGGTCAGGAGCCATTACGTTATGGAAATCGAGCTTAAATTTCAACTCCCTGAATCCAAGAAAAAAAGTGTTTTACAGACCCTAAATAAACACAAAGCACAAAAAATTCATTTACAGGCCAAATATTACGATACGCCTGATCGTCTACTTGCAAAAAACCATGTTGCAATACGCTTGCGTCAGGAGGGAGATGGCTGGGTACAAACCTTTAAGGCAGCCAGTAAAAATCATTTACAACGGATTGAAGAAGATATTGTATTGGGCAAATGTGAACAGGAACCTGAACTGGATTTATCACATTATCAACATAATCAAACCGTTCAAAATGTGTTGCGTAACATATTAGGTAATGAACCTGCCGATTTACAATTGCAGTTTCAAACCGATGTACAGCGCACTTACCATGTATTTGAGTTTAATCATTCTCAGGTTGAAGTTTGTCTGGATGATGGAGAAATTCGTACAGGCAAAGATCAGGCGAAAATCTGTGAAGTTGAGTTTGAACTCAAGCAAGGTTCAGCTCAGGATTTAATTGAATTTGCTCAAACCTGGGTAGATAAATATCAACTCTGGCTGGATGTTCGTAGCAAGGCAGAACGTGGCAATTTATTGGCTATGGAGAAAAAATCTTCTCCTGCCGCCAAAGCAAAATCACTTAAATTAGATCCGAATCTATCGGCTGAACAGGCACTGAAATTGGTGATTGAAAATAGTCTAAACCATATTCTACCCAATGCGGCTGCCATTGCTGGTGGCGTGGCTGAGGCAGATCATATTCATCAGGCACGGGTGGGTTTACGCCGTTTACGTTCAGCATTAAAACATTTTTCCAATTGGTCAGAACACATCAATCCTGCTTGGGAAAGTGAGTTAGCTGATATTTTTAGGGCATTGGGACAATCACGCGATCATGATGCCATTCGGGATTCCGTCATTCCATTGATCAAGAAAGTCTGTGATTTTGATTTTGCATTAAGCTCCAACACTGATCCTGAAATTGCCACACGTTTAAGCAATACTCAAACCACACAATTATTTTTATCTCTCCTTAGCTTTATTCACAGTGAAAATGAAGCAAAGGCCAAATTGTCCAAACAGGTCAGCAAAAGCTTGACCAAGCTCTATCATAAAATTTTAAAAGATGCTTCCCAATTTCCTGAACTTTCTATAGAGCAGCAACATCGTACCCGTAAGCGAGTTAAGCAGTTACGTTACTGTATTGACTTTACTGCTGGGCTTTATCCTGAAAAGCAGGTACAGCAGTTTCTGGATAAACTGCAACCGATTCAGGAATATTTAGGTTTTTATAATGACCTATTCGTGGCTGAGCAGATTTTCCAGCAACAAGTTTCTGAAAAGCCAGAATTTTTATTTGCTTTAGGCTGGGTCAAAGCACAGCAGCCGCATGTGACAAAAAAAGCAAATAAAAAGCTACAGGTGCTTTCTCATAAAGATATTTTTTGGGCGTAATTGTTTCTTTTATATAGCTAATCCAAGCAGCAAGTACAACAAAGTAAAACCAGCATTTACTATCGTGATGGGCGGCATGGATGCCGCCTGTTTGGCTGTGATACAAGGAAGTATCATCAGCCAAACAAATGGTTTTGCCTACTTTGTCCGAAAACAAAGTAGGAAATCGCCTATGCGAAAACATTTAAACTTTACCTAATGTTAGTGGCTGTGCAGTTATTTATCAAAATTAATACCCTACTCCTAAAAAGATATTTACTAGACTTAGACTATTCAGCGATACTTTCCAAAAATTTTCCAAACACCATTATCGGCAATCGGATCACTATAGCTATCATTACGCTGTTTACGGGGTTTATCCCGTGCATCCACCAATTCAAAATGCGGCTCAACACTTAGAATCATGCCATTCATATAAAAACGGGTTCGGGTATATTCACTTTGCCCATGCTGGAACACATAAGTCCGTAAATCAATAAACTCCCGATGTGCCACCAAAGCAGCCGTATCATCACTTTCCAGCCATTCCTGCATAGCAAAAATCTGGTCGGTATCAAACTGCCCACATTTTTCCACCAGTGCCGCCACACCCCGAAAGGTTTTAGATTCTTTAGCGCGGGTTTTATTGATTCGGATACGATCAACATGAAAGAAAAATAACGGCAAATTTAAATGACTGGGTAAATGAATCGCATCGACCACTTCATCCTGCATAAAGGGCTGGCAAAGCTGTTGTGCCCTTTCGATCAAAGGCTGCCATTGTCGATAATATTCATCCACTTCCTGTTTCAGCGCATAATAAATCGGCAAACCCTCCACATGCTGTAAATGTTGCGGTGGATAGACGTGTTGGCGTAGTAAAGCAATATCGGTTTTTAAGCTTTGGATCGCAATTGCATCTGACATTTTGGTTATTCCAACTTGCTTAGGCTATTTTAGATTAAGGCAAAGGTTTAGTTTCAGCAAGGCTTTGTCTATAATAGTGTGTCTTAATTTGTCGCTGGAAATGATCATGTCTCAAAAAATTAACGCTACCGATGTGACGGAAGAAGAAGCTTTAAATGCGGTATTTTTTGAGCGTGCCGATGAGTTTATCAAACAGGCCAATGAATTTTGCCGTCCGCCAAAAGGGCAAAAAACTGATCCCGCTGAATTACGGGCACAAGTCAGTGCAGCCATGTTATTTGGTACAGCCCGTTTTAACACATGGGTAGCAGCCAATAATTTTAAAGATGGCAATGAAATGCGTGATGCCAAAGAACAAGTGATGTCTTATTTACTGCAACAGTTCCAGATGATGCTTGAAGACAACTTTGACGAATATTGTGAACAGTTTGAAAACTATTTACGCTTTCGCAAAAATGAAGATTTTCATGCACATAAACATGATCACGACCATTAATGGTCACTCCGTAAATAATAAAGCCACCGATTTAGTGGCTTTATTATTTTGATCATTTATTTTTTAATCTGGGCCTGGCCATATTGATCTGCCATCACCTCAACAAACTGATCCAGCTTGATATATTTCTTAATCACGGCATCTACATCCGCCTTACTGAGTCTGGCAATCTCTTGATCACGCTTTTCACGATCAAGCAGGGTTTTATTGCGTTCCAACTGTGCGGTTAACATGCCATGAATCTTGCGTTCATCTTCCAAGGAAGTGACACGTTTTTTCATAATATCGGCTTTGGCTGCTTCCAGTTCCTGTTCAGTCACACCTTTATTCAACAAGTCTGTCAAAACCTTATGCACAGATTGGGATACCTGATCAGAACGTCCAGCGGTATAGTTCGCTGTAATACTGATTGAGCCACTTTCTGTATCTGAGTCCAAGTCAAGATCACTGCCAAAACCATAGACCAGCGCATTCTTTTCACGTAACTCCTGCGCCAAACGCGAGGAAAGCTGTGAATTGCCCATAATATGACTGAGAATAATCAATGCTGGCGCATCTGGATGGTAAGCACCAACAGGCATGGTAAGAACACTTTGGTAACTTCCAAACTCACGCTGTTCTGACAGGACATGTACTTTCTGTGCTTTAAAAGCCACATAAGGGGAAGTGATCTTTTGATAAGGCTGTTTGGTTTTCCATGAACCAAACGCTTTTTGCAGCGTTTGCTGCATTTTTTTCGGATCAAAACCCCCTGTTACTGCAATTTGGGCATGGTTGGTCACGAAGAACTGGTTATAAAACTGTTTAATTTGCGCTTGAGTTGCATCATTTAACTGTTTCTTGACCAGATCAGGCTCAAAGTGATAACGCATATCCCCAGGCTGATAGGTTTCCAGCAATCTTGCCAAGGTCATGGATGCAACAGTAGCAGGCTCGGTATACGGGCGATCCAGTACCGACAAGCTTTGGTTTTTCGCCAAGTCAAATTCGGACTGGGCAAATTTAGGTTGGTTGACCACCTCAATAATAAAGTTGAGAAAATCTTCAAACTGGTCTTTTTTGGCATTGATGTTAATGGTCAAACCATTACCATTTGAACTGACAGAAGCACCACCACTTGCCGCAATTGCTCTATCAGTAATTTCCTGCAAGCTATGCTTTTCTGAACCACGTAATATCAGGTAGCTGGTTAAATCTAAAGTGACACCCTTGCCAAATAAGGTTTTTTCATCGCCAAAGTCCAGACTGATGGTGGCATAAGTTTTGTCATCGCGAGTTGACGTTGGGAATAAAGCATAACGAATACCGTTTTTAAATTCACCCCGTTGAATCTTTTGCTCATTCTTTTGCAACTGCTGGGCAGACTGGGTGACAAATTGGCTAACTTCCTGCTTATAAACACTGGCATCTTTTAATGGTTCAGCTTTTTCAGCACTCTGGTCCAGCGTTTTTGGCTGTTCCTGAACATTTTGGGTCATTGCCTTTTTCTGGTCTTCAGGTGTTGGCAAGATGTCTCCAGAAATACGGTGTGATGAAACTAAAAACTGCTTCAAGATCTGGTTGGCATCATTCAGCTTTAAATCCTGAATGGCCTGTAGATCTTTAAAATACTGGTCCCATTGTCCATGTGAAGCCACAGCATAATCACTCAGGCGTGAACCTAAAGCTGTCGCATCCTTGGCAATGGTATCAGCAGCATTTCTGGTCATGTTCTTGACCCGTTGTAACTCTGCATCGGTAAATGGCTGGCTATTTTCTACGCCTGTGGTTAAGGCTTGATCGACTTTTTTGGCATCATGATTCGGTGCATAAATCGCTCCCATAAATACCAGATTAAAATCCTGATCCAGCCATGTTGTCGACTGCACAGCAGTACTGATTCCCGTCTCCACCATACTCTTATACAGGGTTCCACTTGGCTGCATGGTATAGAGTGCTGGTGCTATCGACAAGGCAGACTGTAGCTGTGCATTCTGCCCATTCATATAGATATGGAATTTTGCCAGATCACTGCCCTTTTGCACGGTAAATTGTCGTGGCTGAATTTTGCTGGCATCCAGTACAGGAACTTTTACAGGTGCAGGCACAACCCGTGCTGGAATAGGACTAAAATACTGGTCAATTTTATTCAGCACTTCAGTTTTATCAAATTTACCCGAAATAACCATAATCGCATTATTCGGTGCATACCAAGTTTTATAGAACTGATTGAGTTCGTTCATGTTGATGGACTTTAACTCGGGCAAATCCCCAATTGGCAACCGTCCCAAATATTGATTACCGTATGCTGCTTTAAACATCTGATCCATCAAAACCGCAAAGGGCTGATCCATACGGATTTCACGTTCACGCTTTACAATCTCGATTTCAGACGGTACAAATTTTTCCTGTAACACCAGCTTGTCCATACGCTCAGATTCGAGATACAGGATTTCATTTAAGGCGTTTTTTTCTGGACGAACAATATTCAGATACTTGGTGGAGTAATAGTCAGTACTGGCATTGGTCATCAGGGTATATTGATCTAAACGGCGCTGAAACTCCTCTCCCTTGACATTTTGTGTGCCTTTAAAGGCCAGATGTTCCAGTAAATGAGCCAGACCACCCTTGCCTTTTGGATCATTCAGTGAACCTGTCAGGTAGATTGTGTTGACATAGACCTTATTTTCTTTATCGTTTGGTGCAAGAATAACTCTGAAACCATTATCTAATTTATATTCTTCAATATTTTTTTCAGTTTTGACCAGTACTGTCTGAGACCAGGAAGTTGCACTTAACCCGATTAAACAAAGAGAAAGGGTAAGCTGCTTAAACCGCATTAACATAGATTATCCAAATATTTTGGGTGAATTAAATAAAAACAATAGGCTATAGTAGAGAACGATTCGCATTTTTAATAGTAATGTTTTGAAAAAAGCTGCTGATTTAAACAGCCTTTTTCTTTGTTTTTATAGAGATTTAGTTACAAATTAGATCATCAGTTCGGCCTGCATGTACAGTTTCGCATAGCCTGAGATTTCAATACGCTGTTCAGACTCAATAACACATTCCAGAATCCCACCTCGAGTGGAGGCCTGATAAGCGATCAGCCGTTTTTTATCCAGTTTTTCCGCCCAAAGCGCTGCAATTGCGGTATGGATTGAACCCGTTACAGGGTCTTCGCCAATACCAACTTGTTTTCCAGCGCAATATTCTGCATCAGGATGTCATCCAGCCATTGCTCGGTCACAATCACCGCCGCAGGATTGCCCTTAAATAGTTGTTTGGTAAACGCATCCACCTGATACATTTTCATTGCACAGCACTCTCAAGATTTTTAATTTATTTTGAACACATGGTCGATAAATGATAGATACAGATTTTTTTAAATTTACGATACACAACCAGCTCTGAACCTTTAACAGAAAATGAAAGCTTAATGGTTTGATAAAAGCATAAACAAAAAAGAGTGGCCAAAACCACTCTTAATAGGACAAATAAAAACTTACTCGCCTATATGCTCAATAATGGCCTGACCAAATTCAGAACAACGCAACAAGGTCGCACCTGGCATTAAACGCTCAAAGTCATAAGTGACAGTTTTCGCCTCAATCGCCCCTGACACGCCCTTGATGATCAGGTCGGCGGCCTCTGTCCAGCCCATGTCACGCAACATCATTTCAGCAGAAAGGATGATTGAACCTGGGTTGACCTTATCCTGACCTGCATATTTCGGTGCTGTACCGTGAGTGGCTTCATACACCGCAATTGCCCCACCAATGTTTGCACCTGGCGCAATCCCAATACCACCGACCTCTGCCGCAAGCGCATCGGAAATATAATCACCATTTAAGTTCAATGTGGCAATGACAGAGTAGTCTGCTGGGCGCATCAGGATTTGTTGCAGGAATGCATCGGCAATCACATCCTTGATCACGATGTCCTTACCCGTTTTCGGATTCTTGATTTTTACCCACGGCCCACCATCAATCAGCTGACCGCCAAAACGCTCCACTGCAAGCTCATAGCCCCACTCCTTGAACGCCCCTTCGGTGTATTTCATGATGTTGCCTTTGTGAACCAGTGTCACAGAGGGTTTATCATTATCAATCGCGAATTGAATGGCCTTTCGTACCAAACGCTGGGTACCTTCTTTGGATACAGGCTTGATCCCGATACCACAGCCCTCAGAGAAACGGATTTTGGTGACACCCATTTCTTCTTTCAGGAACTTAATGACTTTCTTTGCTTCTGGAGAATCGGCTTTCCACTCAATCCCAGCATAGATGTCTTCCGAGTTCTCACGGAAAATCACCATATCCGTCAACTCAGGATGTTGCACAGGTGATGGTACACCCTCAAACCAGCGCACTGGACGCACACATACATATAGGTCCAATTCCTGACGCAGCGCGACATTCAGGGAACGGATACCACCACCAACTGGTGTGGTTAAGGGACCTTTAATTGAAACAATAAACTCACGCAAAGCTTCAAAAGTTTCTTCTGGCATATAAGTGCCATAAATCCTGTCGGCTTTTTCGCCGCAATAAACTTCCATCCATTCGATCGAACGTTTACCACCGTAAGCTTTTTGAACAGCAGCATCTACAACTGCTTTCATTGCTGGTGTAATATCCACACCAATACCATCACCTTCAATGAAAGGAATGATAGGATGATTTGGAACATTCAGTGACAGGTCTGCATTCACTGTGATTTTGTCACCATCGGCAGGAACCACGATCTTCTGATAACCCATTGTACAGGTTCTCCCTCATGTAGCTGGCAATTAATGTATCCCTTGTTTTTTATGGCATACTTTGATTTTTTTACTTGCTGATTCAGTGTAGTTCAATCTTGTATCTTTTTAGATTTATATGAGAAATAATAACATTTCTCAATAAAATAAAAATATACATTTACCAAATACCCCATACTCTTAAAGTAGTATTTTTATATGAAAATTGTCGTATTTAACAAACCTTTTGACGTGCTGTCACAGTTCCGTGAAGATGAAGCCCATCTCACGCTTTCCCATTTTATCCACGATCCTGATTTGCGTCTTGCAGGCCGCCTTGACCTTGATTCTGAAGGACTGATGTTCCTGACAGATCATGGCGGTTTAAACCAGTACATTACCAATCCAGCGAACAAGAAATACAAGACTTATCTGGCTCAGGTGGATGGTGATGTCACTGAGGAAGCGCTTGAACAGCTGCGTAAAGGTGTAGAACTGGCAGATGGCATGACCTTGCCCGCCAAGGCCATTAAAGTGGATCAACCAGAATGGTTATGGGATCGTGATCCACCTGTACGCTACCGTGCCAATATCCCGACCAGCTGGATTGAGTTACAAATTTGTGAAGGGCGTAACCGTCAGGTACGCCGTATGACGGCGGCGGTTGGCTTTCCAACTTTACGGCTCATTCGTACCAAGATTGGCGCCATTGATTTAGTGCGTCTGGGTTTGCAACCAGGCGAACAAACCGATATTGAACCGCTGCTTTATCCAGATTTTAAAGACCTGCCTGAAGATCAGCCCTACCGTTCTCGTTCCTATGTCAAAAAACCTGGCGGTACGGGTGGCAAGCCAATGCAGCATAAAAAGAAAGAGGGTGATAAAAAAGACGGTGACAAGAAAAAGTCTGGGACTAAACGCATCTGGCAAATGGATGAAAGTGAGAAACCACGTCGTAAGACCAATGGTACAACACGTCCAAGTACCAAAGCGCCTCGTGGCCGTAACCGTAATGGCCGTTAAGATTTAATATTTCTTAGGTTAGTCATAAAGCCCACTTCAAAGCCCCATAAAAAAAGCTAGTACCGAGGTACTAGCTTTTTATCAATACCAACTCAAAGTAGGGTCGGTTGATATTTCTAAACAGTTGCAAGCGCTGCATTGAATGTTTCACTTGGACGCATCACGGCATTCACTTTTGCTGGATCAGCAGCGTAGTAGCCACCAATGTCAGCCGCTTTGCCCTGTACTTGAGAGAATTCAGCCACAATCTTCTGTTCATTCTCAGCCAGTGTTTTCGCCAGTGGGGTGAACTGCGCCTTTAACTCAGCATCTTCATCCTGTGCAGCAAGCGCCTCAGCCCAGTACCACGCCAAATAGAAGTGGCTACCACGGTTGTCCAGCTCACCAGTACGACGTGATGGAGACTTGTCATTATCCAGTAACTTGCCTGTTGCCTGATCTAAAGTCTTGGCAAGCAATTTTGCACGCGCATTATCTTCTTTAATACCAAGCTCTTCCAGAGAGACAGCCAGCGCAAGGAACTCACCCAATGAATCCCAGCGCAAATGGTTCTCTTCCACCAACTGCTGAACGTGTTTTGGTGCTGAACCACCCGCACCTGTTTCGTACATACCACCGCCAGCCATTAACGGAACGATAGATAACATCTTCGCAGAAGTGCCCAGTTCCATAATTGGGAACAAGTCAGTCAGGTAGTCACGCAGGATGTTACCCGTCACGGAAATCGTGTCTAAACCACGCGCCACACGCTCAAGCGTATAACGCATTGCACGCACCTGAGACATAATCTGGATATCCAGACCATCGGTATCATGCTCTTTCAGGTATTTTTCGACTTTCTTGATCAGTTCATTTTCGTGCGGACGGTATGGGTCAAGCCAGAAAATCGCTGGCATGCCAGAGCTACGCGCACGTGTCACCGCAAGTTTTACCCAGTCACGAATCGGCGCATCTTTCACCTGACACATACGCCAGATATCACCCTGCTCAACATTCTGGGTCATTAACACTTCACCTGTATCAAGGTCAGTGATGTTGGCAATGCCCGCTTCTGGAATCTCGAAAGTCTTGTCGTGTGAACCGTATTCTTCCGCTTTTTGTGCCATCAAGCCCACATTTGGCACAGTCCCCATGGTTTTCGGGTCAAAGTTGCCATTCCACTTACAGAAATTGATCATTTCCTGATAGATACGTGCGAAAGTTGATTCTGGCATCACCGCTTTACAGTCGTAAGGCTTGCCATCAGCACCCCACATTTTACCACCACCGCGAATCATTGCAGGCATGGATGCATCGACAATCACGTCATTCGGAGAGTGGAAGTTATCAATGCCTTTGGCGGAGTCAACCATTGCCAGACGAGGACGATGTTCCTGACAGGCGTGTAAATCTTCAATAATTTCTTCACGAAGCGAGGTTGGCAAGGTTGCGATCTTTTCATACAGGCCTGCCATACCGTTATTGACGTTAATACCCAACTCGTCAAATAACTTGCCATGTTTTTCAAATGCATCTTTATAGTAGATCTTGACACAGTGACCAAACACGATTGGATGCGACACTTTCATCATGGTCGCTTTGACGTGCAATGAGAATAGGATGCCTGCTTCACGGCAGTCTTCCAGTTGCTTCTCATAGAATTCACACAGTGCTTTTTTGCTCATGAACATTGAGTCGATGATTTCGCCATCCTGCAACGCCACTTTTGGCTTCAAGACAATGGTTTCACCCGTTTTGGTGATCAATTCCATTTTCACGTTACGTGCATGGTCCAGTGTCATCGACTTTTCACCATGATAGAAGTCACCCTCTTCCATGTGTGAAACGTGGGTTTGTGACCACTGTTTCCATTCGCTCATTGAATGTGGATGCTTTCTGGCATAGTTCTTTACCGCAGCAGGCGCACGACGGTCAGAGTTCCCTTCACGCAACACTGGGTTTACGGCTGAACCGAGACATTTACCATAGCGGTCTTTAATTGCCTTTTCTTCCTCAGTCACTGGATTCTCTGGATAATCAGGAATCGCATAGCCTTTTGACTGAAGTTCCTTGATGCATGCCACCAACTGAGCAACCGAAGCACTGATATTTGGAAGTTTAATGATGTTCGTATCTGGATCCTGCGTGAGACGTCCAAGCTCCGCAAGGTTATTGGTCACTTTCTGCTCGTCGCGTAGGTAGTCCGAAAATTCTGCGAGCACGCGCGCGGCTACAGAGATGTCACTTTTAACGATCTCAATGCCAGCTGGCTTGGTAAAGGTCTCAATGATCGGCAGTAGAGAGTAGGTCGCCAGTAGTGGCGCCTCATCAGTCAGTGTGTAAATGATTTTTGACTTTCCACCAGCCATATATAGCCCCTTGTGTTAAATGTTAGTTGTGAAGAACCAAGCTTTTGGCCCAGTCTTTGAGAACCGATGTGCTTAAATAAAACCACTGAGAGTATCGGCCCTCGTCGCATCTCAGTCAACGCAATATCGAGTGATAACGACATTTCGAAAAAAAATACTACAAAACTCTATAAAAGTTGCAGCTATGTTTAGCCACCTCACATGAAGTTTTGGCTTTTCAAACACAAAACGGTTTCAGCTTAAATAAGAGCTTTAAATTTACCATTTCGCAAACAAATGAATATAGTGCCTTAGTATGAGTACGACACTAACAAAGTTTAATGAACAACATATGACGTTGGTCGGGGGATTAAACTTTCAACCAACGATCAAGTTTATTCTGATCTTCAATTTTTAACTCAACAGTGGTCAGTGCATTTTCTCCACCTGAAATTTCAAACTGCAACAGCTCATCTCGGCGGAAAGCATAAATCGTAAACGTTCCCTGCTGTTTTGCATATTTCGCCAGAAGCTTTTCTGATGCTTTAATACCATCAATCGCAAGGATCACATCATTGGCAGACAGTCCAGCTTTTGCAGCAGCACTGTCACGGCGAACTTGCTGAATCACCACACCCTCAGCCTTATCCACGGTTTTTAAACCAAATGGCAGCGCCTTATCATTTTTCAGGCTATAACTTAAACCAAACTCAGGCAAGAGCTGGTCCAGTGGCAACTCATCGGTGGTATTGATTAAATGATTGATTTGCTCAATCCAGTTATCACCTGTCAATTCATTGCACAATTCAAAAATGGTGCGTTCATTGACCTGAATCCCCTTTTGGGTATTTTCATATAAACGGCGCATCAGGGCATCAAGGTTTGAACCACGCAAACGCAGCCCCAAGTCCAGACAAAGCGCCACTAGACTGCCTTTGTTGTAGTAACTGGTGCCTGCATTGTTTGAGTTTTCATCCTGACGATAGAACTTGATCCATGCATCAAAACTGGATTCCGAAACAGACTGGATCAAACGTCCTGGATTTTGCAAATAACGGTCAATCTGCGCCTTTAATAAATCCAGATAGGATTTCTGCGAAATCACACCACTACGCAACAAAATCAGGTCATCATAATAAGAAGTAAAGCCTTCAAATATCCAGAGTAAGCTGGTGTAGCCCTCTTTGTGCAAATCATAATGGGCAAAATTTTCAGGGCGTATAAATTTCACCAGCCATGAATGGAAATATTCATGGCTACATAAGCCCAGAAAACGTTGATAGTCTTTGGAAGGTTCCTGTGTTTCATTCTCTTTGGGCAAGTCATCACGCGGGGTGATCAGGCTGGTACTGTTACAATGTTCCAGACCACCATAACTATTGCCCGTTGCCATGGTCATAAAAGTATAGTTTTGAAATGGTGCTGAACCGAACAGATTAATTTCAGCCTGACAAATCTTCTCAATATCTGCCTGTAAACGATCCAAATTGGTATTGTGCTTGCCTGAAATCACAAACTCATGTGGAATACCATTGGCTTGAAAGCTAAAACGGCTTTGTTCAGCCAGCTCAAATGGACTGTCAATCAGTTGGTCATAATTCTCCGCTTTTAGAGTAAAGCGTCCCTTGACCAGACTTTTACTTGGCAGCCCCGTGGCAATCTGGAAATGCTTGAGTTCATCAGGCAGGAAAATTTCAATCTCACAAGGTGACTGTTCCTGATCTTGCAGACCTAAACAGACACAGGCAGGATTGACATACAAACGGGTTTGATCGACATACGCCCCACGCACCGATAAATCATAGGCATAGACATCATACTCAACCGTAATCAGTTCATGGTCGTTATTGAACAAACGCCAGCGGTTTTTCTCGGTTTTTTTAATGCTGAGCAGACGCCCTGCTTCATCAGAAGCCTGAACCGATTCAATATGTTTTGAGAACTCACGGATGAGGTAACTGCCTGGAATCCAGGTCGGCAACCATAGCTCCTGATTGGGATTGGCAAGGAAACGCAAGGTCACATGAATAAGGTGTTGGCGATAATCGTCGAACTCAATTTGATAGTGCAACATAGCTTTAGATCGTAAAAATAAGACTCACTTCACACAGCTTAGCATTTTTTTACAAAGTCATGCGCAGATGTCTTAATTGTCTGCAAAAGTTGCTGGATTCTTCAACAAAAAAGTCATAGCATGCCTTTTTCGCATTCCATGCCACTGGATCGGCAGCACAAGGTGTTTACGTGAAATTTATCCTCTCCCTGTTTACGTTGTTTAGCTTAATCTGTACCCATCTCGCTCATGCCAATTTACTGAATATTGCACCTGAATCGGTGGAGGCGCAGGCATGGTCAATTATGGATGCCCAGTCAGGTCAGGTCATTGCTGAACATAATAGCCACGTACAACGTGCCCCAGCCTCATTGACCAAAATGATGGTGGCCTACATTACCCTCAAGGAAATTGAAGCTGGAAAATTGCGTAAGGAAGAGGTACTGACGGCTACGCCTGTGGTGAGTACCGTGATGTGGGACGAGTCGCAAATGTACCTGAAAGCAGGTGAGCAGATTTCGATTGACCAACTGTTGGCAGGTTTAATTGTGATGTCTGCCAATGATGCCGCTGTCACGCTTGCCGAAAAGATTTCAGGCAGCGTACCCGCGTTTGTTGCGCGCATGAATCGGGAAGCACAGGCCTTGGGAATGAAAGATACCCATTTCAGCAATCCTGCTGGCATCAGCATGCCTGACCATTATTCAACTGCGGCAGATTTAGGTGTGCTGGCTCAGGCTATCGTCACGCAAACCCCTGACTATCTGCATTATTCAAAAATGCCAAGCTTTAGCTATAACCAGCGTTTTCACCATGCCACCAATTTTGCCTTAAAGCTTGACCCTACGGCAGATGGTTTAAAAACAGGCTATACTAAGGCTGCTGGCTATAATCTGGCCTTGACTGCGGAACGTCCGACCTTTAATCCACATGTTGATAAACGCCGTTTAATTGTAGTGGTGTTGGGTACACCCAGTGCGGTGAAACGTGCCGAAGTCGCGCACAAGCTGATGGACCTGGCCTATACCTATACCCGTGATGAGGAAGTCATTCCAAAGCAAAGACTGATTGCTGAACTGCCTGTGATTAAATCAACCCTAAAAATGTTTAAGGTCGAAACCAAGCAACCAACTATTGTGACGACATCGCTATATGATCAAGCAACACCAATTGACTTGAATAGTTTTGATTTGTTAACTCAGCGCATCCATCTGGTTGATGCAAACCAGCAGGTCAGCACAGTTGAACCACTGCAAACCACCAATACCCATATCAACATTGAATTAAATGAACAGCATTTGACTGCTCCTTTAACCCAGGTCATGAACTTGGCAACGGTGTCGATTTATCAAAATAACCAGTTGATTCGTAGTTTGCAAATTGAGAATGATGTACAGATTGAAGAAGCCAACATTTTTCAAAAAATTATGATCTGGTTTTCTAATTTATTCAGCTTTTTCTCAATAAATGACACTAAAAATCCAAAACTCTACCCACTAAATCAGGGTTAAAAAAAACCTACTTTTTCTATAAAGATTACTAATACAATATTGAAAAAAGGATGGCATAATCCTGCCATCCTTTCACAAAAAATTAGGTTAATCATGAGTAAAACCTTACATCATATCGTGATTGTAGGCGGTGGCGCAGGTGGTTTGGAACTTGCGACACAACTGGGTGAACGTTTTGGCAGGAAAAAGAAAGCCAGAATCACACTGGTTGACCAAAACCTGACCCACATCTGGAAGCCCCTGCTCCACGAAATTGCTGCTGGCTCCCTCAATCCCCACGAAGAACAGACTAACTACTTTGCCCACGCAGAAAAGCACCATTTTGAGTTCGTGCTTGGCACCCTGCTGGATGTTAACAAGGATCAAAAGCAGATTAGCCTCTCTCCTCCCCAGCTTTCCAAAGAACACACTCCACTGATTCAAAAGCTGGGTTACGATACTCTGGTGATTGCGGTAGGTTCTGTCTCCAACGATTTTGGCATCGAGGGGGTACGTGAATATTGCCACTTCCTTGACAGTCGCCAACAGGCGGATATTTTCCAGCAGGATTTACTCCACCTCTACATTGAGGCACAAAACCATTCCACTGAACGTGCCCTGAACATCGGTATTGTTGGTGCGGGTGCCACAGGTGTGGAACTGGCGGCGGAACTGATCGAAACCACCAAAAACTTCTATCGTTATGGCTTAAAGAAAATTGATCCGAAGCAGGTCAAAATTACATTGATTGAAGCGTCTGACCGTATCCTTCCTGCATTGAATGAAAAAACCGCAGCACATAGTGCCAAGCAACTCAGGAAAATGGGCATCGAGATTCTGACTGAGCATAAGGTGCAAAAAGTCGATAAATCTAATGTCTATTTTAGCAATGGGAAAATCCTGCATTCTGATATTACCGTGTGGGCGGCAGGGGTAAAGGCACCCAAAGTTTTAGAATCATTTACAGATTTTAAACGTGACAAGATCAATCGGTTAATGGTTTACGCAACGCTTCAAACGCATTCTGATCCAAATGTATTTGCCTTTGGTGACTGCGCCAACTGTCAGCTGGATGCCCGTCAACCACCGCTTGGCCCACGCGCACAGGTTGCCAGCCAGCAGGCAACTTTTCTGGTGGATGCGATGGCGGCCCGTTTATCAGGCTCACCACAACCCATGTTCACCTTTAACGACAAGGGATCGCTGGTTTCATTGAGCCGTAATCAGGCGGTGGGAGAATTGCTTGGCGATGTCAGCGTACAGGGATTTATTGCCAAAACCATGTATGTATCGCTATACCGACTGCATCAGGCCAATATTCATGGCTACACTCAGGCTGGGGCACTCACCGTCAAAGATTTTCTGACTCGCCGCGTACGTCCAAAAATTAAACTGTATTGAGTTGAAATTTTAAATTTCGCTCCTATTTATAACTAAATCGTTTCAAAAAGTGGAAAGTAGTCAACAAAAACTATTTTTCACTTTATGATATACAGCTAAAACTATTGATGACATGGATTCAAAACATGACTGCTATTGCAAATAACCACGTGGTTTCATTCCACTACACTTTAACAAACGCTGAGGGTGAAACACTTGATCAATCTCAAGGTGAACCACTTGCATATTTGCACGGCGCAGGCAACATCATTCCTGGTTTAGAAAATGCACTGCTGGGTAAAACAGTAGGCGAAAAATTTACTGTAACTGTTCCAGCTGCAGAAGGTTATGGCGAATATAACCCAGACCTCGTACAAGAAGTTCCAGCACAAATGTTCCAGGGCGTGGATAATATCCAGCCTGGTATGCAGTTTCAGGCTCAAACTGATGATGGCGTTCAAATCGTAACGGTTAAGGCAATTGAAGGCGACAACGTGATCGTTGACGCAAACTTCCCACTTGCTGGTCAAGACCTGACTTTTGAAGTTGAAATCATGGAAATTCGTGATGCATCTCAAGAAGAGCTTGATCACGGTCACGTTCATGGTGCAGGTGGTCACCAGCACTAATTCATTTTTAAATGAATTGTTTAAGGCAAAGCTTCGGCTTTGCTTTTTTATTGCCTGATACTTTTATAAAATAGAAAAATCGCTTAACTTTAATAGGACTCTCTTCTCTTGATATTCTGTCTATGTCCCATTCTTATCAACTGATCTGGTTCCGTCAGGACCTTAGAATCCATGATCATACTGCACTTTGGCACGCAACGCAGGCTGGCCAGTGTATTGCGTTGGTGATTCTGTCACCTGAACAATGGCAACAACATGACGATGCCCCCATCAAGATCGAGTTTTATCTGCGTCAGCTACAACAATTAAAACAGCAGCTTAATACCCTTAATATCCCATTAACCATCCAGCATATTCCTCTATGGAAAGATGTAGGTAATTTTTTTACGGAACTTCTCCAGCGAATAAATATCGAAAATGTCTACGCCAATATTGAACTGGGCGTAAATGAATTAAAGCGTGACCATGATGTACAGGAAGTATTAAACCAGCAGCAAAAAGAACTGCTCCTGTTTCATGATCGTACAATGTTCCCTGTGCGTTCCATTCGCAATCAGTCCAACCTACCCTATCAAGTTTTTGGGGCATTCAAGAAAACCTGTTATCAGCGTTTACAACATGGGTTGCCCCAGTGTTATCCATTGCCTGACGCTCAACGACCGCTTGCAGAGGATTTTTCATTTTTTAACCAAGCCAACCTGACCACCCTACAACAAGCCTATGCCTCAACGCTTGAGCAAAACATGATTGATCATTGGCCTGTTGGAGAGACATACGCCTTAGATTTATTAGATGAGTTTGTAAGGGAAAGGTTGAATCACTATAAACAAGCGCGAGACTTTCCAGCACAAGTGAGCACCAGTCAAATTTCAGCCTACCTGAATATTGGCATTCTCTCCATCCGCCAATGTATTCAGGCACTGTTTAGGCAACAACATGGGGATTTTGTCATCCAGTCTGAAAGCCAGCAGGTGTGGCTGGATGAGCTGTTATGGCGCGAGTTTTATCAGCATATCCTGTTTGATTTTCCGCAGGTTTCAAGACATCTTCCCTTTAAATCCTCAACACAGAATATCCCGTGGCGTGATGACCCAATTGCGCTGGAACAGTGGCAACAGGGAAACACGGGCATTCCAATTGTAGATGCAGGTATGTGTCAGTTACTGGCAACAGGCTGGATGCATAATCGGGTGCGGATGATCTGCGCCATGTTTTTAAGCAAAAACCTGCTCATCGACTGGCGTAAAGGTGAGCAATGGTTTATGCAGCATTTGGTTGATGGCGACCTGGCTGCAAACAATGGTGGCTGGCAATGGTGTGCCTCCACAGGCACTGATGCGGTTCCCTATTTTCGGGTATTCAACCCAATCAGCCAATCATTAAAATTTGATCCGAACGGCGACTACATTCGTCAATGGGTACCTGAACTCACTGATCTGGATGCAAAAATCATACATGAACCTTATGCCCATACCAAAATTCAGAATCTAGACTACCCTATGCCAATCGTGGAATTAAAGTCCAGCCGCACCTGGGCAATTGAGACGTTTAAGACATATTCATAGCCATTTTATAGCCATTTAATGGCTACTGCCGAGATAAACCCGTTATATTTGTTAAGACATCTGTTTAGCCAGACCAAGCTGTATGTTATTGTTTACACAATTAAATTATAAATTAAGGGTATAGACTAACATATCTATTCTGCTAGTCTAAAGCCTAAATAAAAATGTTAAACCATTCACATATTATAACGAAGTCCCCCGTTATCTTATCGTTAAAATAAGTCATTTTATAGCGAATTAAGTTGATGAATCATTGATCGAATTTTCATAAAAATGATTTTTCATAATAAAGCTGGGACTTGTTTCATTATTTTTATAAGAGCCGAATTATGTCTTTTTCTCATCATGCAGAACCTCATGTCATACAACGCTCAGGCTGGTTACGTGCCGCCGTGCTTGGTGCAAATGATGGCATCATCTCCGTGACCAGTTTGATTATGGGTATGGCTGCCAGTGGTGCCAGTTCACATACCCTGTTAATTACCTGTATTGCAGGGCTGATCTCTGGGGCAACCTCAATGGCTGCTGGAGAATATATTTCCGTTAAGTCACAGGAGGATATTGAAAAGTCAGACCTGCGTTTTGAAGCCAGAGAGCTTGAAAAGAATCCCCATGCGGAACTTGGTGAACTCACTCAGATTTATATTTCACGTGGTTTAAACCCTGAACTGGCACATGAAGTTGCCAAACAGTTGACTGAACATGATGCGCTGGGTGCACATGCCCGAGATGAAATTGGCATCCATGAAAATACTGCTGCCAATCCAGTTCAGGCAGCACTTTCTTCTGCCGCCTCCTTTTCATGCGGTGCGGCTCTTCCCATGCTGGCCATCCTACTCAGTCCAGATGCTTTTATTTCACATGCCGTTTTGGTGACAGGCATTATTTCATTAGGAATTTTAGGCGCGCTTTCCAGCTATTTTGCACATACCTCAATACTCAAAGGCAGTCTGCGTATTATGTTATGGGGCATTTTAGCGATGGCTTTCTCAAGCTGGGTCGGTTCTCTATTTAATGTCACAACCATTTAAAACCATTATTTTTTACGGAATAAATATTGTGTATATTCCATAATTAAATACTGGTTATTATTTGCAAGGTTTTTTGTTTTTGCGTTATGGTGACTAAAAGCAAAGTGAGAATATAATGATGTCAATCCTAGAATTACTAGAAATAAAACACCCTATTTTTCTTGCGCCTATGGCTGGTGTATCAACCCCTGAACTGGCTGCTGAAGTTTCTAACCAAGGCGCGTTTGGTTCTTTGGGACTGGGGGCAAATACACCAGAAACAGCGAAAGCTGAGATTTTAAAAACACAGACACTTACAGACAAACCCTTTCAGGTCAATTTCTTTTGTCATCAACCTGAACGACTTGACCCCCAAAAGGCCCAACAATGGATTGAATATATACGACCTCAGTTTGCCAAGTTTGGTACTGAGCCACCGTCCGAATTACGCTGTATTTATCCAAGCTTTTTAGATAATGATGATTTCCTGAATGTTGTACTTGAAACTCGCCCCAAAGCTGTGAGTTTTCATTTTGGTATTCCACACCCTCGCCAGATTCAGGCACTCAAAGATGCGGGTATTGTCACTCTGGTTTCTGCCACCAACCTGATTGAGGCACAGCAGATTGAAGCGGCAGGAATCGACATTATTATTGCACAGGGGATTGAAGCTGGAGGACATCGGGGTATTTTCAATCAAACTTTTGATGCTGCAATTAAAACCAGTGATCTCGTACAACTCATTTCAACACATTGTAAATTACCTGTCGTAGCTGCTGGCGGTATTATGAATGGTGATCAAGCAAAATCGATGTTGAAATTAGGTGCTGCTGCTGTTCAATTGGGTACAGCATTTGTGCAATGTAAAAGTTCGAGTGCGAATGCAGCCTATCGAAAAGCTTTATTCAGTCAATCTATTACACAAATCAGTTCAAGCTTATCAGGTCGTCCAGCCCGTGGACTGCTGGGCACATGGCACACCCAGATTGATGCACCCAACCGCCCAGCATTACCTGAGTATCCATATACCTATGACTTAACCAAGCAATTGATCAGTGTTGCCAGTCAGCACAATGATCCTGGTTATGGTGCATTCTGGGCTGGCATGAATGTGAGACAGATTCGGGAACTGGAAGCAGCCGACCTGATTAATCAACTGGTTTTGGAAATAAAAACCCTTTAAAACGTTTTAATTAAAAAACCCGTTCAATTGAACGGGTTTTCCACTTTATGCTTTAAATTTTACCAACCAAAACCAACGCCTACACCACCCGAACTTTCTTCCTTGGTAAATGCGCCACCAATGGTGAGTGAGGTATTATCATTAATAATCCGTTGATAGCCAATTGACACCGCCTGTTCCTGTCCCTGAAAGCCAGCACCCACACCGACACGATTTTGTCCTTTGACACTGGCAGCACTACTTGACATATTCATCATCGCAGCAGTCATGGCACCTTGGCGGTTAAAACGTTCATCCACTTTATGGAAGCGCTGTTCTGTTTCCATACGATAATCATTAAACGCGCTATTTAAGGCATTTACACGCTCATTGGTATAGTTATTGGTCGATTTTTCTGCTGCTTTTAGCTGTTGATAGTTCACTGCATCGGTATCTTCAACGGCATCCGCCACATGGATGATTTGGCGTTCTTTGCCTTTTGCTCCAACTGATACCGTATTATCACGATCCGATGCAGAATCATTACCCAATACCACTGCATTTTTGGCTTGAGTATCGACATTATTGCCCAGCACAAAGGTATTATCACCCGTGACTTTATTGTCATTACCCACAACATAACTACCGTTTCCAGATACCGTGTTTGGATCACCAAAGGCACCAGAACCATTACCTGAAACCTGATTACCCACACCTACAGCAGTTGAGCGATGGCCTGTCACTACGGTATTTGTTCCAATCGCAACCGAGTTTTCACCTGTTGCCGAAGCAGCTTGGGCATCAGTTACTCCATTCACCTGAACAAACTGGTTACTGGCTATAATTTGAGTTTGCACATCTGCGATTTTGCCATCGGTATAGCTATTCGCACTGGAAAGTGCCGATGCCGTTTGCTGGTCGGTATAATCTTTTGCGCCACTTAAAGAAGATGCCGCTTTTTGATCTGTGTAGCTTTTTGCATCATTAAGTACAGATGCAGTTTGTTGATCAGTATAGGCTTTGCCATCGGCAGCTTTCTGGTCTGCATAATTTTTTGCGCTGTTTAGTGTCGATGCAGTTTGCTGATCTGTGTAGGCTTTACCATCAGCAGCTTTTTGGTCTGCATAGCTTTTTGCATCATTTAAGGTTGAGGTGGTTTTCTGGTCGGTATAGCCTTTTGCATTATTTAATGCAGTGGTTGTTTGTTGATCTGCATAATTTTTTGCATCATTTAAATTAGATACAGCTTGCTGGTCTGTATGTGTTTTTAAATCTGATACAGAGGTTTTAATTGCACCTAATTGTTGATCAACTGCAATGAATGCATCACTCACTGTATTTTTAGCTTTTCCTTGGATTGTAAAAGTTGGATTTGTGAATACACCATTGTTCCATGCCGCACCACCACCTAATGCCTGAACCAACGCAGTATTAGTCGTATCAACACGTGTATTTAAGGTAGTGACTTCATTGCCAATTCGGGTATCCACACCATCTATACGGGTGTTAATCGTATTTGCGCTGGTTGTGATTGCTGTATTTAAAGTATCAACTTCTGTTGTCACCCGATCACTCAATGTTGTGACACTGGTATTGGTCGCATGTAACTGTTTACCTGTCACTGCATCTTTAGACGTTG
>NZ_KB849435.1:348297-348997 GCF_000368425.1 Acinetobacter sp. CIP 102637 | reverse complement strand
TTGGTATTTAAGGTAGTCACTTCATTGCCGATTCGGGTATCGACACCATCAATACGGCTATTAATCATATTTGCGCTGGTTGTAATCTTTCCATCTAAAGCTGTAACTTCTTGACCAATTCGGGTATCTACGCCATCAATACGGGTATTAATCGTATTTGCACTATTGGTAATTGCTGTATTTAAATTACCTACTTCGGTAGTTACTCGTCCGTCTAAAGTGCTGATTGCATTTTTATTGGTGGTGATTTTGCCATCTAAAGCCGTAACTTCATTGCCAATTCGGGTATCCACACCATCAATACGGCTATTAATCGTATTGGCACTATTGGTAATTGCTGTATTTAAATTACCTACTTCGGTTGTTACTCGACCATCTAAAGTGCTGATTGCATTTTTATTGGTGGTGATTTTGCCATCCAAAGCGGTAACTTCATTACCGATTCGGGTATCTAAAGCTGCAACTGTCGTATCCACACCATCTATACGGGTATTAATCGTATTGGTGCTGGTTGTAATCGCTGTATTTAAATTACCTACTTCGGTTGTTACTCGTCCGTCTAAAGTGCTGATTGCATTTTTATTAGTGGTGATTTTGCCATCCAAAGCGGTAACTTCATTTCCAACTCGGGTATCTAATGCTGTAATACTGGTATTGGTCGCATGTAACTGTTTACCTGTCACTGCATCTTTAGACGTTG
>NZ_KB849435.1:344460-348167 GCF_000368425.1 Acinetobacter sp. CIP 102637 | reverse complement strand
TAGATCACTGCATTTGCTGCAAGATTCCCTGTATTGGTTTTTAACAGTGCAATGTCATTTGTGTTAGTCGTGACTCGTCCATCAATTCCTGAAATGGTTGTATTTAAAGTTCCAACTTCATTGGTAATACGATTATTCAGTGTTCCAACTTCTGTACCAATCTTGGTATTTAAAGTCGTAACTTCATTTCCAATTCGGGTATCTACACCATCAATACGGGTATTAATCGTATTGGCGCTAGTTGTAATTGCTGTATTTAGATTACCAACCTCAGTTGTTACTCGTCCATCTAAAGTGCTAATAGCAGTTGTATTGGTTGTAATTTTACCGTCCAAAGTTGTAGCTTGTTGGTCTGCATAAGTTTTTGCATTGGTTAAGGTCGTAGTCGCTGTTTGATCAGTGTAACCTTTCGCACTCGCTAAAGTCGTTGTCGCTGTTTGGTCTGTATAACCTTTCGCATCTGCCAATGTACTAGATAAGCCTGTGGTTAATGCTGTTGTCGATGCTTTGCTATCCAAACCTGTTGCTGCATCAGTTACTTTATTATTTAAACTATCAAATGCGGTTTTATCCGCTTTGGCAGCCAAGCCTGTGGTTAAATCAGTTTGTGATGCTTTGCCTGCAACAACATCATTAGTGGCTTTAAGTTGTTGACCTGTTACCGCATCAGTTGAAGTATCGGATAAAGTCGCATTTTGTAAATTGGTGATTTTTGTACCGCTTGCACCTGCCAGCGTTAATGTCGCTTGGTTCGAGGCGGTGTCGTATAGAACTGTATCGGCATTAGCTGTAAAATTACTTAATGCAGTATCCACATAAGCTTTATTGGTGGCATCAGTCGCATTTACTGGTGTTGCCACATTGGTAATCCGTTTTGTTGCACCTGCACGACCAACCGAAATTGTATTGGCTTCATCAGCCACTGAGTTTAGACCAATGGCGGTTGCTCCTGTTGCCACCGCTTTACTGTTAATCCCGAACACGCTACTATGGTCAGCCAATGCAAGGTTTCCGCCCTGTCCAAAGCTCTTCACAATATCAGTCGCCTGTGCAGCAGTTACGGCTTGACCATTCACTTTGGTCAATAATGATGGATTGACTTGTAAACTTAACCAATCTGCTGCTGTGGTTTCAATCACAACACCGTCCAAGGTTGTTACACCGCCTACAGTGGTCATGGTTGGTGTATAGCTTGGCGTTAAATTAAGTCGATCTGGGCTATAGGAACCGCTATATCTTGCCAATCCTGAACCTACTGCTGCGGTATTTTGTCCCATAGCAGTATTACCTGTTCCAAGTGCATTGGCATAGTAACCTCCTGAAACCAAATTATTAAACCCTACCGCATTTGACCCTGTGGTTTTTACAGTATTTGCCGTACCCAGTGCTGAACCAGCAAAGTTTCCCACTGAATTACTATAACCTATGGCATTTGTTCCCCAAGTCCCATCACTAACAATATTGCCAACGCCCATTGCAGTACTGAAAAATACACCATGGTTTTTATTATAAGAACCAAAGGCATTATTTCCATTACCAAAATTCGATACTACAGTATTACTATAACCCACCGCACTGCTATCACTACCCGATGCAATATTTGCTGTACCTACTGCACTACTATAAGAACCAACCGCTATATTTCCGCCTTTTTTGGCTGCATTGATAAACGCTGCAACTTTGTCTGGGTCGGCTGCTTTGGTTATTGTGACACCATTGGCAGCTGTAAAGGAGTCAATATCATCCAGACTGCTACCTGTACCTGTAGTCGTGACCGTAATGCCGCCCACTGCGGTAATTTTATTTGTTACTGCTGCTCTCGTAGTTGTATGTGCTGTACCTGATGCTGAACCTAAAGCGGTATCACCAGCATAGTGAGCATAGTTGTCGGTGGCGACTGTGCCACCTGTTACACTCGCAAATTTAGTATCTACATAACCTTTATTGGCTGCATCCGTCGCTTTGGTTGGGGTTGCAACATTGGTAATCCGTTTTTCTGCGCCTGCACGACCAACCGAAATTGTATTGGCTTCATCAGCCACTGAATTTAAACCAATAGCGGTAGCCCCTGCGGCAACGGCTTTACTGTTAATGCCGAATACGCTGCTTCGGTTAGACAACGCCAGGTTACCGCCCTGTTTGAAGTTATTGATAATATCGGTTGCCTGTGCTGCTGTGACGCTCTGTCCATTGACTTCGGTCAACAAGCTTGGATTGGCAGATAATGCCGCCCAATCTGCTGCGCTGGTTTTTATCACCACACCATCCAAAGTGGTGACGCCACCCACACTGCTAAACGTTGGTGTGTAGCTGAAGGGCGTTAAAACAACCTGTGGACCTAAATTACCTGCATAGTCGGCCAAACCGGAGCCGACCGCAGCACCATTTTGCCCAATCACGGTATTACCGGTACCTATGGCGTTGGCATATCCGCCTGTTACTATATTATTTAGACCTATGGCATTACCTCCAACCACAGTGACGGTATTTTTTGTGCCGATGGCTGAACCATACAGATTACTTACGTTATTGCTATAACCTAACGCATTAGTGCCCCAGGCTGAAGAATTAATTATGTTGCCAATACCAACCGCGGTATTTTTCGCAGCGCCATTGTTTTTATTATAGGCACCAAAAGCATTATTGAGGTCTCCATTCGATGCCGTGTTGTTAAAGCCAACCGCACTATTGTTGAAACCTGATGCACTATTGCTATTACCTAGCGCAGTACTAGAACTACCCGATGCGGTATTGCCCAAACCTACCGCATTACTGCCTGCACCACTGGCATTATTACTTACACCGACTGCGCTGGCAGCCACACCTGAAGCTATATTTTGACCTTTTTGTACCGCATCAATAAATGCCTGCTTTTCGTCAGAAGTTGGATTGGTATTGCCATCAATGGCTGTAATATTGCCCGTATTTAAAGCTGCAACCGATGTTGCTGTGGTGGTAATCGGAATGCCATCAATTGAGGTAATGACACCGCCTACACCTGGGACAATCAAAGCGTTGTTTATCCCTGAACCGATAGCATTTGAAAGCGTACCTGTGGCTTGGTTATGCGAACCTATGGCATTGCTAAATGTTTTACTGGCTGAATTTTGTACGCCGATAGCATTACTAAAAAAACCTGATGCAGCATTACCATAACCCACTGCACTGCTAACAGCACCCGATACAGTATTATTAGAACCCACTGCACTGCTATTAAAACCCGATGCAATATTTGCCATTCCCATTGCACTACTATTTATCCCAACCGTAATATTTCCGCCTTTCTTGGCTGCATTGATAAACGCTGCTACTTTAGCTGGTTGGTCTGCTTTGGTGGTCGTTACCCCACCCACTGTAAATGAATCAATATCATCCATATTCAGACTGGTTGAAGTTACGGTGATCCCTGCCACACTGGTCAAGGTTGTACCATTGTTAGTACTGATATGTGCAGTACCTCTCGCTGAACCTAAAGCCGTGGCGGTTGAAGTATGAGCATAATTGTCGCTGGCGATTGGCGTACTTCCGCCTGTAGGTAAATTATCAATCCTTGTATTTAAGGTTAAAACTTCGCTGTCTAGTTGTTTTTTATTGATTGCATCAGTATCGGCTGTACCTGCCTTAACATTGGTAATTTGTTTTTCTGCACCTGCTTTACCAACCGAAATACTGTTGTCTCGGTCAGTTTCAGAGTCGTTACCTAAAGC
>NZ_KB849435.1:339244-340120 GCF_000368425.1 Acinetobacter sp. CIP 102637 | reverse complement strand
ACCATAAGTAATCGTGTTACCATTTATAGAAGCCTCACTCGGCGCACCAAAGCCATTCCCGACTGCTATACTTCCAAACCCTGTTGCCTGATTTCTGTGTCCTAATGCACTACTCGCAATGGCACTTGCTACATTCCTTGAACCCACCGCACTGCTATAACTACCCGATGCATTATTCAAATAACCCACTGCACTGCTCATAGCACCCGTTGCAGTATTGTTATAACCCATTGCATTACTAGCACCACCCAATGCAATATTATAAGTGCCCAATGCACTACTAGAATTACCTGAGGCTATATTGTTTACACCAACCGCATTGCTATTTTGACCCGATGCTTCATTTCTAAAACCGACTGCACTGCTACTAAAACCTGATGCGCTATTCTCAAAACCCATCGCACTGCTGCCACTACCCAATGCAATATTTGCTGTACCCATCGCACTGCTATAATCGCCAATCGCAATATTTCCGCCTTTTTTCGCTGCATTGATAAACGCTGCAACTTCGGCTGGGTCGGTTATTTTGATACTATTGGCTGTAAATGAATCAATATCATCAAGACTGGTACCTGTTCCTGTGGTGGTTACCGTAATGCCACCCACTTTGGTAATTTTATTTGTTCCTGCTTCTTTCGTAGTTGCATGTGCATAACCTTTCGCTGAACCTAAAGCCGTGTCGGTTGAAATATGAGCGTAGTTGTCGGTGGCGACAGTTCCGCCTGAAACACTTAAAATCGCTGTATCCAGTTGTTTTTTATTGACCGCATCGGTATCTGCCGTACCTGCCTTAACATTGGTAATTTGTTTTTCTGCACCTGCTTTACCAACCGAAATACTGTTGTCTCGGTCAGTTTCAGAGTCGTTACCTAAAGC
>NZ_KB849435.1:295051-334824 GCF_000368425.1 Acinetobacter sp. CIP 102637 | reverse complement strand
ACCATAAGTAATCGTGTTACCATTTATAGAAGCCTCACTCGGCGCACCAAAGCCATTCCCGACTGCTATACTTCCAAACCCTGTTGCCTGATTTCCGTGTCCTAATGCACTACTCGCAATGGCACTTGCTACATTCCTTGAACCCACCGCAGTGCTATGATCACCCGATGCAGCATTAGTATAACCCAATGCACTGCTCATAGCACCCGATGCAGTATTCCTATAACCAAATGCACTGCTAACATAACCCAATGCAAGATTATTAGAACCCACCGCAGTGCTATAAACACCCGATGCATTATTCACATGACCCAATGCACTGCTAACAGAACCTGATGCAGTATTATTATAACCCACTGCACTGCTAAGATAACCCAATGCAGTATTATTATAACCCAATGCACTGCTAGTAATACCCGATGCGGTATTGCCCAAACCTACCGCATTACTGCCTGCACCACTGGCATTATTACTTACACCGACTGCGCTGGCAGCCACACCTGAAGCTATATTTTGACCTTTTTGTACCGCATCAATAAATGCCTGCTTTTCGTCAGAAGTTGGATTGGTATTGCCATCAATGGCTGTAATATTGCCCGTATTTAAAGCTGCAACCGATGTTGCTGTGGTGGTAATCGGAATGCCATCAATTGAGGTAATGACACCGCCTACACCTGGGACAATCAAAGCGTTGTTTATCCCTGAACCGATAGCATTTGAAAGCGTACCTGTGGCTTGGTTATGCGAACCTATGGCATTGCTAAATGTTTTACTGGCTGAATTTTGTACGCCGATAGCATTACTAAAAAAACCTGATGCAGCATTACCATAACCCACTGCACTGCTAACAGCACCCGATACAGTATTATTAGAACCCACTGCACTGCTATTAAAACCCGATGCAATATTTGCCATTCCCATTGCACTACTATTTATCCCAACCGTAATATTTCCGCCTTTCTTGGCTGCATTGATAAACGCTGCTACTTTAGCTGGTTGGTCTGCTTTGGTGGTCGTTACCCCACCCACTGTAAATGAATCAATATCATCCATATTCAGACTGGTTGAAGTTACGGTGATCCCTGCCACACTGGTCAAGGTTGTACCATTGTTAGTACTGATATGTGCAGTACCTCTCGCTGAACCTAAAGCCGTGGCGGTTGAAGTATGAGCATAATTGTCGCTGGCGATTGGCGTACTTCCGCCTGTAGGTAAATTATCAATCCTTGTATTTAAGGTTAAAACTTCGCTGTCTAGTTGTTTTTTATTGATTGCATCAGTATCGGCTGTACCTGCCTTAACATTGGTAATTTGTTTTTCTGCACCTGCTTTACCAACCGAAATACTGTTGTCTCGGTCAGTTTCAGAGTCGTTACCTAAAGCCGTTGCGCCTGTATGCGTGGCTTTGCTATAACTACCAAAGACACTGCTATTCGTTGCGCTTGCTGTATTGTTAAAACCAACGGCACTACTACCTACACCTGTTGCATTATTGATGACCCCAACCGCACTACTGGCGATACCTGAAGAAATATTAGATTTACTCCACCCTTGAACATAATCCAAAAAGACCTGTTTTTGTGCCAAAGTGAGCGTAGTATTACCATTAATAGAAACAATGTCATTTGCAGTTACATTGGATAAATCCGAATTAGCTGAAACACTTGAAGAGGTCACAATCGTCGTCACACTACTACCAGTACCATAAGTAATCGTGTTACCATTTATAGAAGCCTCACTCGGCGCACCAAAGCCATTCCCGACTGCTATACTTCCAAACCCTGTTGCCTGATTTCCGTGTCCTAATGCACTACTCGCAATGGCACTTGCTACATTCCTTGAACCCACCGCAGTGCTATGATCACCCGATGCAGCATTAGTATAACCCAATGCACTGCTCATAGCACCCGATGCAGTATTCCTATAACCAAATGCACTGCTAACATAACCCAATGCAAGATTATTAGAACCCACCGCAGTGCTATAAACACCCGATGCATTATTCACATGACCCAATGCACTGCTAACAGAACCTGATGCAGTATTATTATAACCCACTGCACTGCTAAGATAACCCAATGCAGTATTATTATAACCCAATGCACTGCTAGTAATACCCGATGCGGTATTGCCCAAACCTACCGCATTACTGCCTGCACCACTGGCATTATTACTTACACCGACTGCGCTGGCAGCCACACCTGAAGCTCTATTTTGACCTTTTTGTACCGCATCAATAAATGCCCGCTTTTCGTCAAAAGTTGGATTGGTATTGCCATCAATGGCTGTAATATTGTTGGTCCTTAAAGCTGCAACCGATGTTGCTGTGGTGGTAATCGGAATGTCATCAATTGAGGTAATGACACCGCCTGCACCTGGGACAATCAAAGCATTGTTTATCCCTGAACCGATAGCATTTGAAAGTGTACCTGTGGCTTGGTTACGCGAACCTATGGCATTGCTCAATGTTTTACTGGCTGAATTTTGTCCGCCGATAGCATTACTAAAAAAACCTGATGCAGCATTACCATAACCCACTGCACTGCTAAAAATACCCGATGCGGTATTATAAGAACCCACCGCACTGCTATCACTACCCGATGCGGTATTATAAGAACCCACCGCACTGCTATCACTACCCGATGCGGTATTATCAGAACCCACCGCACTGCTATAACTACCTGATGCGTTATTATAATAACCCACCGCACTGCTAGAACCACTCAATGCGTTATTCTTATAACCCACCGCACTGCTAGAACCAACCAATGCGTTATTATTATAACCCATCGCACTGCTATGAGAACCCGATGCGTTATTTCCATCACCCATCGCACTGCTATGAGAACCCGATGCAATATTTGCTGTACCTACTGCACTGCTGTAACTACCAACCGCTATATTTCCGCCTTTCTTGGCTGCATTGATAAACGCTGCAACTGCGGTTGGGTTGGCTGCTTTGGTTGTCGTAACACCATTGGCTGTAAAGGAGTCAATATCATTCAGACTTGTGCCTGCGCCCGTTGCAGTAACTGTGATGCCACCCACTGCGGTAATTTTTCCTGCCGTGGTTGTCGTTGTATGTTCTGTACCTTCCGCTGAACCTAAAGCCGTTTCGGTTGTAGAACGAGCGTAGTTGTCATCCGCCTGAGTATTGCTTCCCAAAATCATAGCTACGCTTAACGCCAGACTTTGTAAAACAAAAGGTTTAAAGGAAAAAACTCCGCTTTTTCCTTGTTCATCACACTGAACATTGCTTAGGCTATTTTGTTGTATACCTGTCGTGTTATCGGTCTTGCCTGCACTTTTGGCATTCTCCGAAACAACAATCATACGCCCCAGTGATTTATTCCAGATTTTTTTAAAGATGTGATTCATATCTGTACCTGATTTTTTTGACTATTAGGTACAATTACAAAGCATTACATACGAAGTTGTATATCACTGAAAACTGGTATTTTGACGAATGGTGATTATTTTTAAACAAAGATTATATAGGTAATCACTAAAATTTTATGGAAATAAATACGCTCAAAATGACAAATTTTGTCAAAATAAAACCTAAAATACCAAATTACAGTGATAGCCAAAACCCTGTATTGTGCCTATGCTAGAAACTGGGAATCACTTTTTAAGTCTTATTATGATTCACGTATCTCAAACTGAGCTGATCTTGCCTGTACCTGTCTTTATTCTGGAAGACGATGCAATCATGCAACAGCGTTTAAAAAGAATACTGTTAGAAATTGGCTATGCAGAAGACGCGCTTATTTTTGCCCAGACCTTATCTCAGGCAAAAGACATGCTTCAACAGTACCCGATTTCCTTTTCACTGGTTGACCTCGGTTTACCCGATGGTAATGGTATTGATTTTATAGAAAATTTAAGACAGACCGATGAGGTCTCACCTGTTTTGGTCATCTCGGCATGGAGTACGCAGGAAACCATTTTAAAAGCGATACAGGCGGGTGCAACGGGTTATCTTTTAAAAGAACGGGATGATTTCGAAATCATGTTATCAATTCGTAGTATATTACGTGGTGGAGCACCCATTGACCCATTTATTGCCCAACAAATTTTGTCAAAAATTCCATTTGAACAAAAAGTAAAAGATGTGGCGGTGGCAGAACAAAATAATTTACTCTCAACTCGGGAATTTGAAATCCTGCAACTGGTTGCTCAGGGAATGTCGAACCGAGAAATCGCTGATTTTCTTCATTTATCAAAATATACAATCGAATGCCATATCAAACATATTTACCGAAAACTTTCGGTCAGCAGCAGATCAAAAGCCATCAATACCGCACGTTCACTGGGTATTTTATAAAATATCTATGCTTATGCTGGCTCGTTATTCTGGCGCAAACTTCCTTTGCAAAATCTTCCGCATCTGAGCAAGTCAATTGCACCGCAAACATTCAGTCGATCCAAATGGCAAAAGCCATTGGACAAGACGGTACTCAACGTCCTGAAACAGGCTGGCAAAATGTAAAATTGCCCGATCAATGGGATAAGCGTAAATTCTACTATACGGGCAGTACATGGTATAAAATCGTGTGGGATTATCAGTGTCCAACCACAACAAAAACCCCAATCACCATTGTGATTAGCTATATCAATATGGCTGGTCAGGTTTTTATTAATAATGACTTGTTATGGCAAGATCAGTCTTTGGTTGAACCGCTTTCCCGTAGCTGGAATATGCCACGCTACTGGAATTTACCCGTATCCAGCCTAAAACAGGGCGAAAATATTCTTTGGGTACGTGTCGTCGGGGTAAAAACTCAAAATTCGGGTCTGGGTCAGGTCCTAGTGGGCAATGCTGATCAGGTCAGACCAAAATTTCAGATGTTTTGGAATCAACAACGTGTGTTGGTGTTTTTAAATTTAATCACGTCACTCACTTTAGGTGTAATTGCTTTCCTGGTATGGATTTTTCATCGTAAAGATCAGATTTTTGGCTGGTTTACCTTGGCAGCGCTCATGTGGAGCATGGTGATGTTTAATATCATTATGCTTGAAGCACCTTTTGGTTTAACCACATTACAAATCGCTCGTATCAGTATCGTGTGTTTTTTTGCTTATAGCTTATTTTCCTGTTTTTACGCATGGCGTTTGGCACAACGAAAATTCCCACGTTTAGAAAAAATTTTATTGTTGATGCTATTCATTGCGATTGGCATGGCCATACTGTTACCTGATACCGCGCTATACAATTTTATCTCGGGTACTTTTTCCCTTGGTCTATTGGTTCTATTAATAAATTTTATCAGTTATCAATGGATTGCCTATCGTTCCAAATTATTGGAAGCCTATTTACTGGCAGCAGTATTTTTGTTTTTTATCATTGTCTGTATTCATGATACATTCCAGATCATGCAATCCAATAATAGCTTTTTATGGATGCCTTATACCGCACCCTTAACAAGCTTATTAATTGCAATTATTTTAGCGTTACGTTTAGCCAAAAATTTAAGAGCAATTGAAAACTTTAACCAGACCCTCAAACAAAACATTCTTGAAGCCAAAAATGAACTAACACTTTCTCTCAATACCCAGCATCAACTTGAACTGGACAACGCAAAACTACAGGAACGTTTACAACTTGCCCATGATTTACATGACGGTTTGGGGGGTTCCCTCGTCCGTTCAATGGTCACAGTAGACCAAAGCCAGATCAATCTAAGCAATCAGCAGTTTTTATCCATGCTCAAAATATTAAGGGACGACTTGCGGCAGGTGATTGACAGTGGTTCAAGTACAGGTGCCAAAGTGCCTGACACACCCATTTTATGGGGAGCACCTTTACGCTATCGTTTCACCCAACTGTTTGATGAGCTGAATATCACAACAAAATGGTCTTTTCCAGAATCATGGCAAAAACAGCCAACCCCGCTGGTGTGTTTAACTTTGCTTCGGGTCGCAGAAGAAGCCCTGACCAATATTCTGAAACATAGTCAGGCAACATCGGTAAAGTGCGCCCTGTTTTTCTCCAAGGGGCAACTGGTACTAGACATTGAAGATAATGGTATTGGCTTTGATGTAGAAGCGGTTAAGAATGCAGGAATGAGTGTTGGACTAAGAAGTATGCAAACACGTCTGGAACGGCTGGGTGGACATCTTACGGTTCAATCCGAGGCTGGAAGAACCTGTTTAAAGGCCTGCTTGCCTGTTTAATTGCAGAATGTTCCAGCACACCAAAATGGTATGCTGGAATAACATGATTCATTATTTAATTGCATCCAACAACGTCTGTTGGGCATTATGGGGTTCTTCACCAGCGGCAGGTTTGTCTCGTTCCCATACACCATCGCTCTGTAACAACCATGCCTGTTGATTATCCTTGAGATAATTAAGTAAACCAAGTTGATAAATACGTTTTTTCGATGCTGGGTCTTCAATTGGGAAACATGCCTCAACACGATTAAACAGGTTGCGATCCATCCAGTCTGCACTTGAGCAATAAATACGTGGATTGCCATTGTTGCTAAAGTAATAAACACGGGTATGTTCAAGAAAACGGCCAACAATCGAACGGACACGGATATTTTCAGACAAATTTGGCAAGCCTGGACGTAGACAACAGATTGAGCGAATAATCAGGTCAATCTGCACACCAGCCTGAGAGGCTTCATACAGTTTATTGATCAGTTGTACTTCGGTTAGGGCATTGACCTTGACAATAATTTGCGCTGGCTTACCTGCCTTAGCATTGGCAATTTCTTCATCAATATAATTGATCAATTGTGCATGCAAGGTAAAGGGTGCATGCAGAAGCTTTTTCGGCTTCGCCATTTTGCCCATTCCTGTGAGTTCCTGAAAGATACGGTGTACATCTTCGCAAATGTCTTTATCTGTGGTCATCAAGCCATAATCGGTATAGATACGGGCATTGGTGGCATGGTAGTTACCCGTTCCCAAGTGCACATAACGCACCAGTTTATTGTTTTCACGGCGTACAACAAGGATCATTTTGGCATGGGTTTTATAACCAACAATGCCGTAAACCACGACAGCACCCGCCTCTTGCAGCACATTTGCAACTTCAATATTGGATTCTTCATCAAAACGAGCACGTAACTCAATCACAGCCGTGACTTCTTTACCGTTGCGTGCCGCTTCTGCCAAAACCTGTACAATTTCCGAATCCGCACCACTACGATACAGCGTTTGTTTAATTGCCAACACTTGTGGATCACGCGCAGCTTCACGTAACAGTTGAATCACAGGTGCAAAGGATTCAAACGGATGATGTAGCAAGATGTCCTGTTTCTGCATGGCAGAGAAAATACTTTCAGTCTTCTTAAAGACTTTGGGAATCACAGGGGTATGTGAGTCATAACGCAAGTGCGGACGTTTAAAATTGGAGAGTAAACGTGCCAGATTGACAGGACCATCAACTCGATAGAGCTGTTCTTCGTTCAGATCAAATTCATCCAGCAAATATTCATAAATATGTTTCGGGCAGTTATGTGTCACTTCCAGACGTACCGCACGACCAAAACGGCGTGAACTTAATTCACCTTTCAATGCCTTTGCCAAATCCTCTACATCTTCATTCAAGGCCAAGTCTGCATTACGGGTGACACGGAACTGATAACAGCCTGTTGCGGTCATACCTGGGAACAGATCAGACACATGCTCATGGATGATTGCGGACAACATCACATGATGCTCTTTACCACCTGTCAATTCATCAGGTAAACGCACCACACGCGGTAAAGAACGTGGTGCAGGCACAACCGCCAAGTCAATCTGACGGCCAAAGGCATCCTTACCCTCTAGTGTCACGATAAAGTTCAGACTTTTATTCACCAAACGTGGAAATGGATGTGCAGGATCAAGGCTGATTGGTGTTAAAACAGGAGCGACCTGTTCCTGAAAATACTTTTTAATCCATGCCGATTGTGCAGGAGTTAATTCACCACGGCGTAAGAAACAAATATCTTCCTCACGTAACTTCGGCAGGATTTGTTCATTCAGGATACGGTATTGACGTTCAATAGCCGCATGTGCCGTTTTAGAAATCTGTTCAAGCACTTGTTTAGGGGTTAGACCATCTGGGCTACGGCTCTCATTGCCCAGCGTCAGTTGTTCCATCATCCCCGCAACACGGATTTCAAAGAACTCATCAAGGTTGCGTGAAAAAATCAGCAGGAAGTTCATCCGCTCCAATAATGGATGAAGTGGATCGACTGCCTGTTCCAAAACGCGCAGATGGAAATCGAGAATCGAAAGTTCACGATTAATATAGCGGTCATTATAGCTGTATTCTATTGGGGTCGTTGTAGCCACTGCCGTATTCATACCAAACCTTGTTGATTTATCATTGATCAAGACATGGTTTAAGTATGCTGCAAAATTATTTCAATTTGGTAAAAAAACCCAAAAATATTGGGCTTTTTTCACTTCATCACACTTTAAGATGGGCTTACTCTGGAATCTGGGTTGCATTCATATATTTCAGGATGCTTCTTTTACGGTACTGAAGTTTTCGGTCATCCCTATGATCCTGATAATATTTTGGGTTAGGTAATAATGCAGCAAGAAAAGCAGCCTGTTCACGGGTCAGGCTTTTTGAACTTTTACCATAATAAAACTGTGCTGCCGCCTCAACCCCATAGAGATTCTGGCCGAATTCCACTGCGTTCATATACACTTCAAGAATACGACGTTTTGACCACATTCGCTCCATCATCCAGGTCGCAACAACTTCCTGTCCTTTTCGAATAAACGAACGCTTATTGTAGAGGAACAGATTTTTTGACAGTTGCTGCGAAATGGTGGAACCACCCGCTACAATTTTGCCCTTTTCATTGTTTCGTTCCAAAGCATCCTGAATACCCTCAAGGTCAAAGCCATGATGATGGATAAACCTAGCATCCTCAGCCGCTAGAATCGCATGCTTAAAATTATCACTAATGTCATCATAATCACGCCATTGCTGCTTGATTGGCTTAAAGTCGGTCAGATAATCCCAACGCATAAACATGGTGGTTTCAACAGGATGAGTACGCCACCACACCAGACTGCTAAAAATCCAGAGCTGGATGAGCAATACCAGACCAATAATCAACATGAGCGCGCGCGCTAAAAAGGCTTTCATTAAAGTGCATCACTCCTTGGGGCATCTGTTCTGCAAAATATCAGCAAACCACGTAAAAATCGTTGATATTTTGTAGAACATATTCATGCTAAGCTATTTTTACATCAATCACTTGCTTAAACCTATGACTGAAATGACACCACCACAAATCAATAATCAAAAGTTAAAGATACAAACATGGTGGTTTACTGCGCTACTGATCACAGTCAATGTCGGATTATTTGGCTGGCAAATTGTTTCAGGTGTGAATATTACCGACCCAGCGCCTGTAGATGCAATTGCCTGGGGCGCAGATTTTACCCCACTCACTTTTATGGGACAGCCTGAACGTTTATTTACCAGCATGTTTTTTCATTTTGGCTTGATTCACCTCATGCTGAATATGTGGGCACTCTATATTTTTGGCAGTGTGGCAGAACAGTTGTTTGGTCGGTTGTATTATATCGGAATGTACGTGCTGGCCGGTTTGATGGGCAGTTTACTTTCCAGCTATCTGACTATTCGTAATGGCTATGAATTATTACAACATTTTGATCACCTTGCGGGACTACAATCGTCCCTCATCCCCCATATCAGCGCAGGTGCGTCTGGTGCAGTGATGGGATTGGGCGCAGCACTCACTGTTATTTCATTGTTTCCACCTTTGCCTCAGCAACGTTTTTGGCTGGACAAAAAATCATTATTGATGGTAATGGCAATTAACATTGTGTTTGGTTTCACCGTGGCAGGCATCAATAATGCGGCACATATTGGTGGCATGATTATGGGTGCTTTATTGGCAGGTGCATGGTATCTGGGAGAAAAAATACAAAAACCTGCTTTGATTCAGATCGGTGCTTTAATTATAGGTACTGTATTACTCGCTGCTTTTTATTTCTATTGCACAGAATTAAGTACAGGGCTTGATCCATTATGGAATGAGATTTTAAGGCAGAATCAGTTGAATTAATTGTGATTATTTATATAGCTGGCAGGTTGCCATCTGCCCCTGCAACATCTCCATGATGATATAACTATTGCATACTTACTCATAGATGTATAAAATTTTATACATGACTCAACCACAACCTGAAAAGAGTATTTACTGGATTGGATCATCTTTAGATGATTTAAAAGAATTTCCAGCCGACGTGAAAAAACATTTTGGTTTTGAACTTCACGCAATTCAGCATGGCACTGAACCTGCTCAATGGAAACCTATTCCCAATTGGGGCACAGGAGTCATTGAACTTAAATATAAAGATTCATCTGGCGCATATCGAGTTGTATACGTTGCAAAATTCAGACATGCAATTTACATACTCCATTCTTTTCAGAAAAAAACACAACAAACAGCCAAACCAGATGTTGAGATTATCAAAGCACGTTATAAAGAAATTGCGTTATTGGAGGAACAATATGAGCAAGATTGATACACAAATTCGTCATATCACTCAACCAACAGACAATATTTTTGCAGATTTAGGCTTAGAAGATGCTGGAAATTTAAAAAAAGAAGCAGATGCTTTAGCCAATGCAAAATTAGCTTTAACCAGAGTCGTTGCTGATTGGGTACAAGAAAATCATTTCAAGCAAGAAGAAGCTGCTGAAATATTAGGTGTTAGTCGTCCTCGCTTATCTGATGCAATCAATGCAAAAATATCGAAATTTACATTAGATGCGTTAGTCACAATGGTTTCTAAAACAGGACACTCAATTACTATTAGCATCACAAATTAAGGGATTCTTGGAATCCCTCATTTTAAAGCCTTTCTTTCATCAAGACTGATTCATTTCCCTTAAACTCTGCAATGGTGGAATATCACATAAATAACTGAGGCGATAACGACCAATCAACATACAAATCAGCATCATGCTTAACGGTAAAATCAGCCAAATCGCAGGATGCCACTGAATCGCCATTTGCATTTTATAGCTGGCAATCGCACTGATCACCTCGGCAAATAAACAGGCCACCAAGCCCGACAGCAAGCCAATAAAACCAATTTCCAGACTCAACATCTGTTTCAGCCTGTTTTTACCGCTCCCAAAAGAGCGTAATAACGCCACTTCCTTACGGCGTTCATCCATCAGCACATTCAGGCAGGCAATCAACACCAACACACCAGACAGCCCTACCAACAACGCCAATACGCTAATGATCTGCACCAATACATCCACCAGACGCTTGACTTCATCCAGAATCCGTCCGACATCAATAAACACGGTATTAGAAAATTGCTGAATCAGTTGCACCATTTTTGGCTGATCTGCTGGTGGTACATAAAAACTGCCCAGATAACTGCCTGCATTTTCATCCATGCTTTGCGGTGAAAAGATAAAGAAAAAGTTTGGGCTAAAACTTTCCCACTCCACTGAACGCAGATTGATCACGGTTGCCTGCAACGTGCCCTCTGGCAAACTGAAATCAAGACGATCACCGATTTTAATGCCCAATTCATTTGCCAGTTTAGCTTCTACTGATACCTGCCCCACTTGGCTAAATTTCGGATTACCCTCGGTAATCACATTATCTTTCGGATATTCTGTGGCCTGTGTCAGATTCAGTTCTCGACGCAAGGAATTATTTTGCTTGACCAACTCAGGCGCAAAGGCCTGCCCATTTTTTGCAATTAAACGTCCCCGAATATTGGGATACAAAGGTGTGGATTGCCAGTGATTTTGTTCAAGTTGCTGCTTGAACTGCGGCATATCAAAAGGCGGCAAACCATACACAAACTGATTCGGTGTACCCTCAGGCAATTGTTGTTGCCAACGCTGTAATAAATCGGTTCTCAGCACACTGAGTACCGTAATTAAACTTAAGCCTAAAGCCAGCGCAGTGACTTGCAAGGCAGTCTGATGTGGAATCCGTACATAAGCCGAAATTGGATGTTTCAGTTGTTTAATGGCTTTGAGTAGCAGCCAAATCAGGGTATAAAGCACGGCACACAGGATTAAAATTGCAGCCAAGACCAATAGGCTGAGTTGTAGATTATCACTTAACACCAAGCTAAAAATGATCAAACTCATCACGCCCACTGTAAACATGGCAAAGTAAGATTTACGCGAACGCTCCTGCTGGCGGATCACCCGAATAGGTGGTGTATTCAGCAATTCCCAGATACTTGGCAGGATAAAACCAATCAGCACCATCACACTGGTAAAAATTGCCACAGGCAACGCCAGCAATAAATCAGTCACGGCAAAGCTGAGTTGCAATTGTGGAATCAGTTGCAACATCAATTGTAATAAAGCATAGCCCAAACCAATGCCAATCAAGCTGCCAAGTGCAATGGAGAGCGCACTAACAATGCCAAGCAAGGCAATATAGGCAAGTAGAATCTGCCACTTGCTTGCCCCCAGACAACGCATCAAGGCAATATGATCCTGATTCTGTTGTACATAACGTTGGCTGGTCAATGCGATGGCAATCCCACACAGCAAAATGGTCAATAAATTGGCAAGTTGCAGGAATGTATCCAGATTCTCAATCGGTTTCATCAAGCGTGTATTGGATTGATTGGCATCACGAAGTTTAAGTGAACTTTGCTCATTATTCTCAAACTGCTGGTGTTGCTGCTGTTCAGAATGTAACTGATTTTTTTGCTGCTTAAAGATTTTTTTAAAGGCTTTCACTTGCTCGGGCGAACCTGCCATCAGCAGACGATATTCAATACGGCTACCGACCTGAACCGCATTGGTTTTAGCAATATCTGACTGATGAATCATCACTGTCGGTGAAAAACCTGAAAATCCTAGCTCCTGATTGGAGTCATGTTCAATCACACCTGTCACGGTAAACTGTCCATCGGCAATCGCAACCTGATCACCTAGTTTGGTATGTAATAAATCCATCACACGAGGACTCAACCAAACCTGTCCCTGCTGAATAGATTGCGCTTTAGGCTGAATTTCTAGCTTGCCCCTTAATGGAAAATGCTCATCAACCGCCTTGACGTTGACCATGACAAACTGGTCTTGGGTATGTGCCATTGAACCAAATACTGTCACAGGTGCCTGTTTTAAATTCAACTTTTGCGCTTGTTGTCGCCATTGAGCTTGAATGGGATTATTATCCGTCATCACCAGATCAGCACCCAGCATTTCCGCAGCCTGTAAAGCCACCGCATTCTGGACCTGACTATTACTAAATTTTAATGCGGTAGTGGCACTAATCGCCAAAGACAGTGCAATAATCAGTAAATACAGTCCACCTGTACGAAAACTTTGCAGCAACAATGGCTTGAGAATCGAATTCATGTTCTCTCCCCAGCCTTGCCGATTTCCTGAATCTGACCATCGACAAGTTTGACATGGCGCTGACATAGTGCAGCCAGATTTTGGTCATGCGTGACCAACACCAAAGTTGTACCTAATTCTCTATTTAGATCAAATAATAGCTGCTCAATTTCCTCGGCAGTTTGCCCATCCAGATTGCCTGTTGGTTCATCGGCAAAAATGATCTTCGGTTCGGCAATCAGCGCACGGGCAATCGCCACACGTTGCTGTTCACCGCCTGACAAGACTTTTGGGGTTTGCTGTGCCTGACGAACCAGCCCAACTCGTTCCAACCATGCCAGTGCTTTTTGCTCAGCTTTCCTAAAGTTAAAATCAGGTTGCAGACGTAACGGCAACATCACATTTTCCAGTGCACTCAGTTGCGGTAAAAGCTGAAATGCCTGAAATACAAAGCCAATGTTTTCCAGTCGTACTTGCGCACGTTGTTCTTCTGTTAAGGTATGAACCGCTTGCCCACAGACTTCCAATTCGCCTGAACTTGGCCGATCCAGCGTCGCCAAAATACCCAGTAAAGTCGATTTCCCTGAACCAGAACGTCCCGTAATTGCGATCTGTTCACCCTGGTAAATGTCCAAATCAATGTCTTTTAAAATGGTTAAGCTTTGCTGGTGAATCTGAATATTTTGTGTAACTTTTCGGGCAGAAATAATTGGTTGTGGCATGATGTCACGTATCCTTTAGGACAAATTTTAAATGCGATGCAAAACTCTAAAGTTATCAGTTCAGTTTCTAAAACAGTTGCAATCATGGCCCTCTGTGTGATGCCAACACTGGTTTCAGCCAAGACCATTTTAATTGTGGGTGATAGCCTGAGTGCAGGTTATGGCATAGAGGCCAAACAAGGCTGGGTGAACCTGTTACAACAACGTTTAGACCAACAGTATCCGAAACAGCACAGGGTGGTCAATGCCAGTGTCAGTGGCGAAACCACCAGTGGCGCATTGGCACGACTGCCAAAATTGTTACAAACCTATAATCCTGAAGTGGTGGTGATTGAACTTGGCGGCAATGATGGCTTGCGTGGACAACCACCCCAGATGATTCAGAAAAACTTAGCCCAATTGGTACAACTGAGTCAAAAGCAGAAAGCCACCGTTTTACTGTTTGGTATGAAAATACCACCGAATTATGGAACTGCGTACAGCAAGGCTTTTGAGAATAATTACAAAATTGTAAGTCAGCAGTATAAAGTGAAGCTTCTGCCGTTCTTTTTGGATGGTGTGGCAGGCAATAAAACTTTCATCCAGAATGATCAAATCCACCCCAATGCCAAGGCACAACCAATCATGCTGAATTTGGCTTATCCTTATATTAAAGGGGCTTTATAGTAAATAATTTCAATCAATTCAGGGCGAATTCAATTCCGCCCCTACCCAGATCAAAAATCAAAAAATGTTACTTCGCCTGTTTCCAATGAGTATTCAGCACCGACCACAATCAGCTTGCCTTTCTCAATCAACTGTTCTAGCACAGCAGAACCATGACGCAACTGATTGACCGATGCAAATACATTGGAGCGAACCGCATGGGCAGACAGCTTTTTCAAATCACCTTTGAGTTCGGTTTGCATCAAAATTTCAACCGATGGACGAACCCGATTCACGATCGACATCAGGTTTGAGGATGGTGGCTGCTCTGGATGCATCAGGGTATCAATGGTGGCCTGAATCGCACCACAATGGCTATGCCCCAGCACCACCACCACGGCACAGTCATATCGCTCTGCCGCAAACTCAACACTTCCCACCTGTGACGGCGCAACGATATTGCCTGCAACACGAATCACGAACAAGTCACCCAGACCTTGATCAAACACCATTTCCGCAGGCACACGAGAGTCTGAACACCCTAAAACAATGGCAAAAGGATTTTGTTCGCTTGCCATTTCGGCACGTTCCTGATGGGTGAGTAACTTCTGCTGAGTTGCCTCTCCCTTTACAAAACGGGCATTACCAGCTTTTAAACGTTCCAGAGCTTCTTTGGCGGTGAGCATGTTTAAATCCATCTATGATTGACATGAAAAAAGAGTTTAATGTACGCCTGTTTGAAAGTCACTGACAAAAATAGAATCCATCTAAATACCAGCCTGTCTTTTAATCAGGAAAATAGCGAAAAACGAATGATTTCATTGGCAAGAATTTCCATACATCTGTAAATTATGCAAATGACTCCCCTCACATCTTCCCCAATAATCAATGGGTTTAAAAATAGATCAAGGATAGAACAAATCATGATGAACCATCTTTTTTCCACCTCCTTTCGCAAGACCTTAACCGCAGCTTTAATTTCATGCAGCTTGGCGACCATCGCAATCAGCTCAACACAGGCAGCGGAAATAGAAATGAGCTTCCAGAATGTGCTGCAACAGGAACGTGCATGGGCAGGTTTACAGAGCAAAACATTAAAAGTCGGTGATATCACCTGGTCATATAGTGAGGGTGGTCAGGCTGGAAAACCGATCGTGATTTTAATTCATGGCCTGGCGGGCAGCCGTGACAACTGGAACCGTGTGGCACGGGCCTTAACCGCCAACTACCACGTGATCATCCCAGACTTGCCAGCCAGCGGTGAAACACAAGTTCCGAAAGATTTTGACTATTCCATTCCAAACGTCACTGAAAAGTTACGCCGTTTTGTTGAGGCAGCCAACCTAACCAGCCCAGCACATATTGCAGGTCACTCACTTGGTGGTTCAATTGCCATGCTCTATGCAGGGCAATATCCATTTGAGACCAAAAGCCTGTTTTTAATTGATGCTGCGGGCGTATATAAGGCCGCCACCACACCTTATTTAAAGGATCCAAACCACATTAAAAACATGATTGTCAGCAAAAAAGGCGATTTTAACTTTTTAATGCAGCAGGTCATGTTTACCCCTCCATTCATTCCAAAGGAAATTGCTCAGGCACAGGAAAAAATGATGATTGGTCAGGCCGAGCAAACCCAGAAAATGGTAGATCAGTTAATTGTACTCAATAAGTTATATACGCCAGATTCATTTGCGTTGCTGGCAAGATCCATTGATGCACCAACACTGATTTTATGGGGCAAGCAGGATAAAATTATCAATGTTGAGGTTGCACCTGAGTTAAAATCACTGCTAAAGAATGCGCAGACACCTGTCATTCTGGATAATGTGGGCCATATGCCTATTCTGGAAGCAGATCAATTGGTGGTTCAGCAATATTTACCATTTCTGAACAAGATTCAGTCACAAAAACCTGTAACTGCGCCAACTCCGTAAACCTAAAGTTATAAAATCCTATGCCTAAACATCCAATGATAGAACAACTGATTGACGCACAACTTGATTTTCTGGATCAAGAGTTTACACAAGCCGAAACCATTCAACATGAGTTTAAACAGTTCTATCATTGGTTGCGCTTACAGCAACTCCAACATATCTGGTCATTTGAACAAATCTTTAAGCTGATTGAGAAACAAATCCTGAACACACCTGCCAGTTCATTTCTGATTGAACAAATTGCAGAACATATCCGCTTTGCCCTGATTCATCCACGTAATGAGCAAACCAATATCGAAGATGTAATTCCTGTTTTAACCATTGACTCAATTGCGCAATATGTTGCAGGTAAAAGTGACCATCGCCAGCGCCTGATTAAAACCATCGTGAATAATCCTGCTTTTTCTGCCCTGATTACCCAGTTGATTCAACATTCCATTCAGGACTATTTAGAAAATTCGGTCATGTCTAAACGTGTACCTGGCGTTGGACATTTTATGAAAATGGGAAAATCGGTTCTCGAAACAGTGACTAATTCCAACCTGAATGACACCATTGGACACTATTTACAAAAGAATATATTAAAGATCAGCCAAATGAGCGAACGGGTGTTAAACCAGCACTTTAATGAAGACAAACTTTACCATTTCCAGGCCAACATCTGGCATAAAATTAAGGTTATGCCCTTATCAGTATTACGCAACTATATTGAGGTACAAGACCTACCCCAAACTGTGGGAATGGGGCATGAAATATGGGATCATATCCGTCAAACAGATTATTTAAAACAGCAGGTTCATGATGGGACCTATGCATGGTATGCACGTAATCAGGAACGCACATTTGATTTATTACTCCGCGATCTGAATATTGATGAAACCCTGATTGAAAATGAATTGAGTGATTTACTGACACCTGTGTTACAGCAAGTGATTCAAACAGGTTATTTAAGACAACGTGCCCGCACCTATTTAGAAAAATTTTATTATTCAGAACAGATGTCTGAAATTTTGACAAAACAAGGCGCATGATGCGCGGTGAGCGCCTCCATATTGCGTGATGTGGGAGCACCTCGGTTTGTTATCCATCTGAGAAAAATATTGGATTTTTTTTCAACATTAAAAAAAGCCCTCGCAAGGGCTTTCTCAATAGATTGTATTTCCAGCTTTATTACTTGAAATATGCACCCTCAGCCTGAGTATGGTCAGTTTGGTCAACCACACGCTGTAACTCAGGAACGTGCTGCTTCAAAGTGGTTTCCACACCCTGCTTCAACGTCACATCAATAGCTGAACAGCCCTGACAACCACCACCAAATTTCAACACAGCAGTTAAACCATGCTCAGGATCGTTCTGTACTTCAACCAGACTACAGTTACCGCCATGCCCTTCCAATCCAGGATTAATCTCAGATTGCAGCACATAAGTGATCCGTTCTTCAATTGACGCATCTGGCCCTACACGAGGTACTTTCGAGTTAGGCGCGCGAAAAGTTAATTGTCCACCAAAACGGTCTTTGTTGTAGTCAATCACGGCATCAAGCAAATATGGAATAGATGGCGCATCGATATAAGCTGAAAAGTCTGGATAATCCTGCTTATAGTCAGTTGGCACCACTTCTTCAGGTGCACTATAGGCCATACAACATTCGGCACGTGGTGTACCTGGATGTTCTACAAAAACTCGAACGCCAATTCCTGGAGTATTTTGCTTTGTTAATAAATCACTTAAATACTCTTGTGCAGAGGGAGTAATCAAAAGGTTTGGAATTTCTTCTGCGACAGCAGTGTTGGTGTTCTCAGTCGACATAACAATAATCCTCAAGCTGATGTCGTTATATTAACCGAAGATGGAGGGGATTTAAAAAAAATCAACCATTTTTGTAGGAATTATATGCCAGATGATTGTTTATTCACTTTTTAATGGCATTATTGCCTAGACACTGATCAATCAAAAATCTTTATGCTACATTTGCCCTTTAGTCACACTGTGACACTCATCATTATTACCGTTGCAATTTCCCTATTGGCATTTTCCAATCAGGCCGTCATGAACCGCCTGATTTTCTGGCCACCCGCCATGCAGCGTGGACAATATGACCGTTTCATCACCCATGGTTTTATCCATGCCGATGGAGCACATTTACTGTTCAACATGATCACGCTGTTTTTCTTTGGCAATATTATTGAAAGCTTTTATCGCCAATTCTTTTATGATATGGGCTTTGTACTGTTTTATCTGGGTGGACTGGTCTTTGCTATTCTACCCAGCTACCTAAAGCACCGTCATGATGTACACTGGGCAAGTTTAGGGGCTTCTGGCGCGGTTTCAGCGGTCTTGTTCGCCTATATTTTATTTCAGCCCTGGAACCTGATTTTTGTCTTTTTTATTCCTGTGCCTGCCATTATCTTTGCAGTTTTATATGTTGCTTACAGCATCTGGTCGGGTAAACGAGGTAACAGCAATATTAACCATAGCGCCCATCTCTGGGGAGCGGCATATGGCGTGGTGGTCACCATTCTGCTGGAACCACGGGTGATTCCACATTTTCTCAATCAGCTCACCAAATTACCATTTTAATAAATATTCAGGACTGGCCCCATGTTTGGGGCTTTTATCTATCACATCTCATTTCGTCAGATAATTGCATAAAAGTATTTGATACATCAATCGTTAAGCAATTTCAGCTGGAAATGCGATGACCTGATCAATCTTGACCTGATTCATTGCCACCATCAATAAACGGTCTATACCTAGCGCAATCCCTGAACATTCAGGCATATTCGGCAAGGCTGCCAGTAAATGCTGATCTGTTGGAATTACAGGTAATCCCTGCTTGGCACGTTCTTTATTATCCGCTTCGAAACGGGAAGCCAGCACATCCGCATCCAGAAGTTCATCATAGGCATTGGCCAGTTCAAGCCCCTCAATATAAACCTCGAAACGCGCTGCGACCAGTTCCCCATCCTCATCCTGTTTGACTTTTGCCAGCGATGCCATTTCAGGTGGAAAATCAGTTAAGAAAACTGGCGCATCAAAGCCCAGACTCGGCTCAACAAAATGGGAAAACAACAGATCCATATAAGCCAAGCGGTCATCTCCCAGATCAAGGTTAAGTCCAACCCGATGAGCTGTGTCTTTGAGTTGCTTCAGTGTTGCCTGCAAGGGATTAATATCCAGACGATCCTGAAAAGCATGTTTATAGCTCAGAATAATGGGACGAATTTCACCAAAGCGATGCATCAGACAGATTTCCAGCAATTCTGCGGTTTCATGCATCAACGCCTTTAAGTCCAGTCCAGGCCGATACCATTCCAGCATGGTAAATTCACTATTGTGTTTACGTCCATGCTCATCATCACGAAAAACTTTACAGATTTGGTAGATCGGCCCACTGCCACTGGCCAGCAAACGTTTCATGGGAAATTCTGGCGAGGTCTGCAAATATTGAGTATTTAATTTTCCATGTATATGACGCTGCACCTGTACGGAAGCCAAATGAACATCGGTTACACCTGCCTGGGATAAAATAGGTGTTTCCACTTCCAGCACATTGCGCTCAGCAAAGAACTGGCGAATTTTCTGGTACATCTCCGCACGTGCTTTTAAGGCTTCAATGGAACAGGTCGGTTGATAGGTTTTCGTCGCTTGACTCACGCCTTTGGCCCTCCATGTGCAGCCCATTCACGACGCAAAGGATAGTTTTTACGGAGTAAATCAAAAGCTTTCTGCTCTACATTAGCTGCCTGAACACAGGCACGAAGCTGCTGATCATCTTCAGCAATATTATAAATCTGGATCAAATGTTGCTTTAATGAGGCTTTTAAATCCTGCTGCCCGAAATATTGTTCAACAGTTGGCAACTGACTCTCAAAATGTTTTGATGGTTGATAGCCAAATGTATGACAAAAGGCCTCATAGATCATCTGTGTGCCTCTTGCCTTACCCTCCAGACTATAGCCCGCGATATGTGGCGTTGCCAAAGCCAATCTTTCTAAAAGCTCTTGAGGAATTTCAGGTTCAAACTCAAACACATCCAGCACAACCTGACGTTTGGTCTTTTCAATATCTGCCATCAGTGCTGATTGTTGAATCACTGGACCACGTGCGCTATTTATCAAAATAGCCGAAGGTTTCATTTCAGCCAGTGCAGCTTCATCAAATAAATGCAGTGTTGGATAATCACCAGATGTGGTTAGAGGCACATGAATCGAGATCGCATCAGCCTGTTTTAACAGCTCCTGAAAGGATACATTTTCAATGCCAGCGAGTTGCACATAAGGGTCATAGCCAATTACATTCCAACCCAATAACTGCGCCATCACTGCCAGCCGTTTTCCAACATTACCCAAGCCAACAATCGCTAAAGTAAACGCCTTATTTTTTTCCAATAAATCCATATTTAGATGCAGTAAGGCTGTAATGACATATTCAGCAACTGCCTGCGCATTACAACCTGCCGCATTGCTCCATGCAATATTCTGTTGTTCTAAAGCTGGAATATCGAGATGGTCTGTGCCAATGGTGGCACTACCCACAAATTTAATCTGAGTTTGATCAATTAAATCATGGTTGACCTTTGTCACGGATCGAACCAAAAGTGCATCGGCATCCTGTACATTGGCATGTGTCAGTGCACGCCCTGCCTGATGCTGTATTTCTGCAAATTCCGCAAAGAAATAATCGGTAAATGCCAAATTTTCATCTGCGATAATTTTCATGCAGTGCTTTCCATAAATTAATCTGTGCTTATTATCCTTGGAGTACTGTTCATTGACAATTCATATATATAAAAAAGGAACCGTACCGGGTTTGTCGGAGACTTTTTTATTTAAGTTAGGCCACCTGACCTAACGGGTTAATCTTATCATAGTACATTGCTTCAAACTCAAAAGGTGATACATAACCCAGTGCACTGTGTACACGCTCTTTATTGAACCAATCTACCCAGTTTAGTGTCGCAAGTTGTACATCCGCTAAACCTTGCCAATCCGCTTTTAAATATTCAATCACCTCTGTTTTGTATAAGCCATTCACCGTTTCAGCCAAAGCATTATCGTATGAATCACCGGTCGTACCGACTGATGCTCGTAAATTTGCTGCTTCTAAACGATTGGTATAACGAATGGAAAGATATTGCACGCCTCTGTCACTATGATGAATCACGTTCTTTGGCATGCCTCGATCATGCAATGCTTGCTCCAGTGCATCGAGCACCATATCTGTATTCATACGTGTTGATACTTTCCATCCAACAATTGCTCGCGAGAACACATCAATAATAAAGGCGGTATAGACCCAGCCTGAATGAGTTTGAATATACGTGAAGTCAGCGACCCACAGCTGGTCAGGATGATCTGCATTAAAATTGCGTTTTACTAAGTCATCTGCTCGTTTTTGATCATCTCGGCTACGGGTGGTTTGTTTATTCTTACCACGCCAAACACCTTGTATACCTAGCTTCTGCATCAATCGAGCAACTGTACAACGTGCGATAACATAACCTTCACGTTTCAATTGTTGCCAGACCTTACGCACACCATATCGACCTAAACTTTCTTTCCAAATACGTTTGATTTGCTCTGCATGATGCAGGTCATGCAGATCCCGTTTCGCTCGATCTTCTGGGTTATCAACGAGATCTAAAGCCCGATAATAGGTCGAAGCTGCAATCGGTAAAATTCTACAAATCGCTTCAACACCATATCGATCTTTATTGTTATGGATAAAATCCACCATTATTTGTGTAGGGGGGCGAGCTCCGCCTGGGCGAAAAAAGCGGCTGCTTTGCGTAGAATTTCATTGGCACGTTGCAGCTCTTTATTTTCACGTTCGAGCTGTTTAATACGTTCTTGATCTGAAAGCTGCTGTACTTAAACTGGATTTTGTTGATCCAAATATTTTTGATGCCAGGAACGTAGTGTTTCAGGGGTACAACCAATTTTAGGTGCAATTGCTGTGATTGCAGCCCAAGTAGAAGGATAATCTTTTTCGGATTCAATCAATAATTGAACCGCTCTGTCTCTGATTTCAGGAGTATATTTTGGTTTTGTCATTGGGACATTCTCTCAAGAAAAATGGTCTCCGACAAACCCGGTACGGTTCAAAATGACGATGCTTGTCCTTTACGTAGTGCACGCATGACCTCAATACCTTTAATTGTGGCATAAGCCGTCTTCATAGATTTGAATCCTAATGTGGCCCTGATGATCCGCTTTAGCTTGCCATGATCACATTCAATCACGTTATTTTTATACTTAATCTGCCTGTGCTCAAGGTCTGGTGGACATTTACCTTCCCGTTTTAACCGTGATAAAGCACGTCCATATGTGGGTGCTTTATCCGTGTTGATCACTTGTGGAATTTGCCACTTCTTCATATTATTTAAAATTTTTCCAAGAAAACAATATGCTGATTTGGTATTACGTCTAGAAGAAAGATAAAAATCAATGGTATCGCCACGTTGATCGACTGCACGATACAGATAAGACCATCGTCCATTCACTTTTACATAGGTTTCATCAATATGCCACGAGCTCAGATCTGTAGGATTACGCCAATACCAGCGTAAACGTTTTTCTATTTCAGGAGCATAACGTTGAACCCAACGGTAAATAGTCGTGTGATCAACATTCACACCCCGTTCGGCCAGCATTTCCTGCAGTTCACGATAGCTAATGCCATATTTACAATACCAGCGCACAGCCCAAAGAATGATTTCGCCCTGAAAATGCCGACCATGGAAAGGATTCATATGCTGCACCTTTAGCTAAAACATTCTTCAGCTTACCATTCGTGGTTATTTGCAACAGTGCCAAATAGATTCATTTTCGATACTCTTACTTCAAAGCCAAAATTTTTCGGGCACCATTAAGTACGAATAAAGAAACCAGTATGCCAATGATTAAGTCTGGATAAGCTGATCCCGTCCACGCCACGAGTACACCGGCAAATATAACGCCCATATTTACGACAACGTCATTCGCCGAGAAAATCCAACTGGCTTTCATATGTGCGCCATCTTCTCGATGACCAGAAATAAGATATAAGCATGTCACGTTAGCTATAAGTGCGAGCAGGCCAATAACAATCATGAGCATTGATTCTGGCTCGCTTCCAAACATGAATCGTCTAATGACATCAACAATCACGATAACAGCAAGTAATAACTGAATCCAACCTGCGAAATGGGCTGCTTTTATTTGATATTTCGCAGCTTTTCCGACGGCATATAGCGCAATACCATAAACGGCTGCATCGGCAAACATATCTAGAGAATCAGCAATCAATCCTGTAGACGCAGCAATAATACCGCTGATGAATTCTATAAAGAAAAGTAGAGCATTAATACCTAATAACAGTTTAAGTACTTTAGCTTGTCTCACAGGATCAGGTTCATTAGGTATATCGCCTGAAGAAAGCTGTGTTTCATCAAGTTTCGCCCCAAAACCCAGTCCTTCGAGTTTAGCCGTAATTTGCTGAATCCCTTCATTATGGAAGACTTTCAGTTTTCGATTGGGAAGATCAAAAGTAAGACCTTTAACTGCTTCAATATCTGCAAGAGCCATACGGACCATTTGCTCTTCAGCAGAGCAATCCATTTTAGGAATGGTGTAGGTACTTGTTTGCTTAGCCTGTTGATTGCTTATATAAGTTTCAGTCTTCACAAGCTTTGCACCAAAACCCAAAGCTTCAAGTTTGGTGGTTATATTTTCATCTTTTTGATTATGTAGAACCTTTAAAGAACGGTTAGGTAAATCAAAGATGAGTTTTTGAACACCATCAATTGAAGATAGCGCCATACGAACCATCTGTTCTTCCGCAGAACAATCCATTTTGGGAACTAAGTATTCACTCATGTAGTGCGAATCTTTTAAAACGTTTTCAGTGCTTAAATTTTCTTTGGGATCAGAACCACAACAGGATTGAGCGGTATCTTCACAACTGTTTGAAGTGTTACAGCAAGGAGATGAAGATTTTTCTTCTTCCTCTTCACCACAACAGCTAGGCGTATTATCACAATTCTTTGAATTGCTTGCTTCTGCAATTGATGGATGATTTTCTTGTTGAGATTTCTTATCTTCGCATGGTGTTTCTTTACTACATCCACAACCACTCATAATTATACCCATTAAAAAAATTATAAACTTTGAATATTAGAATCCCTATAGTTACTATAGAGTCAAGAATCTTTGGAAATACTAACTCAATGCATTTAAAAATTGGTGAACTCTCTAAAAAAACCTCATGTTCAGTATTAACAATTAGGTTTTATGAAAAGGAAGGTTTAATTCCGGAACCCGAAAGAACGGAAGGAAATTACCGCCTTTACGATATAGGCTATGTTGAGCAAATTAAGTTTATTTTGAATTGCCGAACTTTAAATATGAGTTTGAATGAAATTCGTCAATTACTCACCTATAAAGATAATCCCAAGAAAAATTGTTCAGATGTGAATGAATTAATTGACTTACATGTCAGTGCTATCAGAGAAAATATAATCAAGCAACAAAAGCTTATTGAACAATTATCTGATTTAAGAGGTACTTGTGATGGCTTATGTACAATTGACCAATGTGGAGTTCTAAAAAATCTAGCTTGATTATCTAGACCTACGCTTTTTTCAAAAAATCGGCACTGTTGCAAATAACCACGAATGGTAAGCTGAAGACTGTTTTAGCTAAAGGTGCAGCATATGAATCCTTTCCATGGTCGGCATTTTCAAGGCGAAATCATTCTTTGGGCTGTGCGCTGGTATTGTAAATATGGCATTAGCTATCGTGAACTGCAGGAAATGCTGGCCGAACGGGGTGTGAATGTTGATCACACGACTATTTACCGTTGGGTTCAACGTTATGCTCCTGAAAGGCTTTGTTGCACAAAGATTTCATAACTATATGATTTTAAAAGTTTTGATTATTTTTTGATCTAAAATTAAATTTATTTAAATCAAATGCTTACATATTTATGCAACAAAGCCCCTTCAGGACCGTGGATATCTTTCAATTCTAAATTCTTGATACTGTAATGACTACAATGCTTCTTTTATATATTAAAAAGGAAACTATTATGAATCCTGCCAACCAGAAATAAAATTTAATGATCTAAGATACTTATCCTAATCAGACTAAATAATGCTTAACTGTATTAGTTAAGATTTCTTGTGTAACTCCATGTGATGAAAATCTAATTTTGTTAGTATAAGCCTTCAATATATTTCACGACTGCAATTTTTGGATTTATATGTCACTGAAAATAAGGATCTCATTTCCAAATATATAAAGTAAAGCCAACAAAACTTTAAATGTATATAAAAAATGGTTAAATAATTGCAAGGGGGGCTTTAAAACGTTTTAATCGTAAAGCATTTCCTAGTACAAATATTGACGAGAGAGCCATTGCACCAGCAGCAAATACAGGAGAAAGTAGCAGTCCAAATTGCGGATAAAGTACACCTGCTGCAATAGGAATCAGAGCTGCATTGTAAACAAATGCCCAAAATAAATTTTCACGAATATTGGTTATAGTCGCTTTGCTTAAAGCGATAGCATTTGGCACTCCTTTCAGGTTGCCAGACATCAAAACCACATCAGCAGCTTCAATCGCTACATCTGTACCTGTACCTATCGCTAAGCCAATATCTGCTTCTGCAAGTGCAGGAGCATCATTAATGCCATCTCCCACATATGCGAGTTTACCATATTGATTTTTTAATTTTTTAACGGCCTCTATTTTACCTTCAGGCAAGACTTCAGCAATAACCTCATCAATACCCAGTTTTTTTGCAATCGCTTGAGCCGTATGACGGTTATCCCCTGTAATCATGGCAACCTTTAAACCTAACTGATGTAACGCTTCAATTGCAGCAAATGTTGATTCTTTAATTGGATCTGCTACAGCAATAATGGCAGCAAGTTTCTGGTCAATCGCAACATAGAGTGGAGTTTTTCCTTCTTCTCCCAAACGATCCGAAAATTGAGAAAAAACATTAGGATTCAAACCTAGTTTTTCCATATATCGATCTGCACCAATATGAACCAAATGTTCAGACACCGTTGCTTCTATTCCATAGCCCGTGACTGACTTGAAATCAGCAACAGGAGACAGGATTAATTCCTTATCTATAGCGGCTTGTACAATTGCTCGAGCAATAGGATGCTCAGACTTTGATTCAACGGCTGCCATAAGTGAAAGTACGGCATTGTATTCAAACCCTTCTAAGACATGCAGATCGGTTAAAATTGGTTTCCCTTCAGTCAGGGTCCCTGTTTTATCAACAGCAACCACTTTAGTTTCTTTGAGCAGCTGCAAAGCTTCCCCTTTACGGAATAAAACACCCATTTCAGCACCACGCCCAGTTCCCACCATGATTGATGTAGGCGTTGCAAGTCCCATTGCACAAGGACATGCAATAATGAGTACCGCAACTGCATTAACTAAGCTAAACGTTAGGGCTGGCTCAGGGCCGAAGATAAACCAAGTAATAAAAGTTAAAAGAGAGAGACCCATTACTACAGGTACAAACCACATGGTAATTTTATCAACCAATGCCTGAATAGGCAGCTTGGAACCCTGTGCCTGTTCAACCATTCGGATGATTTGAGAAAGCACTGATGAACTACCAACAGAGGTGGCTTTGATATTTAAGCTGCCACTTTGGTTAATTGTTCCTCCTACCACAGTAGAGCCTATCGTTTTTTCAACGGGCATAGGCTCGCCAGTAATCATGGATTCATCAATAAAACTTTGGCCGTGAATAACTTCACCATCGACAGGGATACGCTCACCTGGTCTAATCTCTACAATCGTTCCTGTTTGAACTTCGGCAATCGGAACTTCTATCACCTGATTATTGAGCTGTATTCTGGCAACTTTAGGCTGCATTCCAACTAGATGTTGAATTGCTAAAGACGTTCGGCCTTTTGCCTTGGCTTCAAAAAATCTACCTAATAGAATTAAAGTGATAATAACCGCTGCAGCTTCATAATAAACATTGACCGTGCCTTGTGGCAGGACACTTGGAAAGAAAGTAGCAACCACTGAATAAAGATAAGCAGCCAATGTTCCTACAGCCACCAAGGAATTCATGTCTGGTGCTAAGCGGAATAAACTTGGGATGCCCTTTTTGAAGAAGCGTCGGCCTGGAAAAATTAATGCTACTGTGGTCAAGAAAAATTGCATTAACCAGCTATTTTGTTGGCCAATGTTATTTATCATAAAGGTATGAAAAGCGGGAATAAGATGTGATCCCATTTCTAAAATAAAAACGGGTAGAGTCAATAAGACTGACAAAATTAAATCTTTTTTAAGTTTTTCTAATTCAATATTCTTTTTATCTTGAAAGCTTTCCGTAGTTTGATGAACTGACTTTGCTTCAAACCCTGCTTTGGTGACAGCCTGAATTAACGAGTCACGAGTGACAGATGAGCTTGCCTGAATAGTCGCTTTTTCGGTAGCTAGATTTACATGAGCCGACTCAACTCCTTCAACAGATTTTAAAGCCTTTTCTACTCGACCTACACAAGAAGCACATGACATACCCTCTATCGTAAGCTCTATCGGTTGCAATACTTCCACTTCGTAGCCTGCTTTTTCTACGACTTTAATTAAAGTAGCGCGATCAAGTGGTTGATGTCCATAAATGACTGCTTTTTCGGTTGCCAGGTTTACGTGAGCTGATTCAACCCCCTCAACAGATTTTAAAGCTTTTTCCACACGGCCTACACAAGAAGCACATGTCATCCCCTCAATCTCTAATGTTTCACTGTAGTGTGGCGTATCAGTCATTTCGGTACTCATATACGATCTCTATCATTTAGATATGCTGAGTTCTATATGCGAAGATCAGCTCGAACCAAGATTAGGGGGAATTCAGGGATTACTTTTATTTCAAGCAAGTACAGGTTTTATCTGTACGATGAGAAAAACAAGAGTAAGTAAAGTGATAAGGGATTACCACTTTACTCTAACAGAGATTAAGCAGGCTCAGCTGTAAATCCACGATCACCGAGAGTGGCAATGACTTGATCCTGACTCACCGTTGTGTTGATTTCAACGATACGGTTTTGTAAATCAATATCGAGTGATGCATTCGAGTCGAGCTCTTTAATTGCAGTAGTAATGCCTCGTGCACAACCACCACAAGTCATATTAGCGATGTGAAATTTCATATGTTGCTCCTTTTTAACAAAATATTTGTTTAAACCATTAGAACAGTAACTCTAAACTTTCACCATACAACCAGCCTTTCTCTGAATCAGTTACTTGCTGTAACTTGGTCTGTTTACAACCTTACAGTTTTCTTCAGAGTATTCCAAAGAAGAGTGTTCTAATGACTACAGTAAAAGTACTTAACCAACATTAACGTGACTTAAAAATGACATTTTTGTCATCTACGATCACTTTGAAATTTATAAGATAGTTATTTCAATCAATAGTAGTGAACTGAATAGATGAGACTCTTATGGATTGAAGCTAAAAACCGGTGACTACCTTTATGTATAATGCCTCATGATGCGATTTTACTGTTCTGATTGTCGTAAGTTGACAGTCCAGTAGAAACTTTATTGCTCAGCTACAAAAGATAAATGCAGTAATGTTAAATTTCCTCAATTCCCTTATTTTGAAATTCTCTTATTCAATACCCACGACAGTGGTTATATAGCCTGTTGTTAATAGAATTGATAGACCTAATAACATCTCAAATAAAATGGCATGACTAAGGTGTTTAGCGAATTTAGGATGTTGAAGACGCGGGGTGAAATACCATTTGTTGAAGGCAGCTAAAAGTAGAATACTTATAACAAAAAACATTTTAACCATGAAACCATAGCCATATGCAGTATTGATTAAGGTATTAAAATCTTTAATTAAAAGAAGAGCTACACTAGCGCCACAGGCGATTAATATCCCAACAATGAAAGCAGCAATACGTCCAAATACATGCATGCGATCTTTTAAAGGTAAACCACTTATTTCCCGGCTGGTTTTCCATAACGGATATAAAGACCCCATCCATAACGACATAACTAGAATATGGATTGATAATAAAATTTGAGCAAGTAAGGTTAAATTAGCGACATGTCCGAGCTGGGAAAAACTAAAAATAATCGGGATAAGTAAAATACAAAATATTGAACTTTCAATTATAGAAAACTGACCTTTGTTCCTGTTAACTTTAACCACCATGAGAAGAAGTAAAAGAGCAAAACTAATAGAACGAAGAACGTATATATACCCCGTCGGAGTATTAACCAATATATTAATATACGTGGGGTCCACCATCCCTGTAATACCAGTATTGGCAAAACTACCAATCAGAATAAAAAATCCCAAGGTACTGGAAATTAGGCCTAATCCAGCGCCAATTGTAATATATTTAAGAATCGATTCTTTTAGTTCAAGATATTGTCTAAGTAAAAAATAGCAAAAGGCTCCACCAACGACAAAAGCTAAACTTAAATATAAAATAACCTTAGTTAACCAAGTGGCCCACATCCAATATTCAGAAATCATTATTTTTGTCCATTCTAGAACAACATGCCAGCACCTCACTGACATGTTGAAAGGTAATCAATTCTTATTTAGTTGATTTGATAGTGAAACTATATTCACCATTCATGTTGTGACCATCTTTCCCCATTGTTGTCCAGACAACGGTATATTTACCTTTTTTCAGTTTCGGAAGAGCGACATCAAAGGATTTCTTTAAGTCATGAGTAACTTTATATTTTAAAGGAACATCTCTTCGCTGAGCATCCAGTAACTTAATATTCATCAACATAACCTCTGCACCAAAGTTAAGGGTCAAGTTCTTTGGTTGACTAAGGATAGATGCATTTTCCGCAGGAATCGCACTCACTAAACTCACATGAGCGAACGTAGTTGTAGTAGCCACAATCATCGTTGCAGCTACTACAACATTACGTAGAGCAGTCATTTTATTTTGAAATAATTTCATTTACGTTTCCTCTTGATTCGTTAGTTCATTAGAGATGACTTTATAAAATCTATATTTAATGAGACCACATCATCTCCTCTTATATTTCAATTATTAGTGAGAGACAGAAACAGAGCGATGACTTCAAAATTACATTTTTGTCATTTTTAAAAATAATTAATTAATAGTGCTAAAATTTTTAAGAGAAACAGAGAATAACCAAAAAATCATCAGTTTAGTAGTCAAATTCCTAGTCTCTGTTCAGTACTAAAACATAGCTTTTACTTCCAAATTATTTAAAGGAAAAAATTATGATGAAATTCAAAAACATTTTTTTGGGCTTATGTATCGCAGCCGCGTCATTGAATACATTTGCACAGCAATCCGATGAACACAAAGATCACCACCCTGAAAAAACAGCACCATCTGCAGTAACAATTAAGCAAACAGTTACCAGCACCACTGCTACAGATAAAATGGCTGCAATGGATCAACACATGAAGGCGATGCAAGCCATGCATGAGAAGATGATGGCTGCAAAAAACCCTCAAGAACGTCAAAAACTTATGGCTGAGCACATGAAACTCATGCAAGGAGGTATGAGCATGATGAAACAGATGGGCAGCCAAAGCATGAATGCAAATATGGCTGACCGTCAGCAGATGATGGAAAAACGTATGGACATGATGCAATCCATGATGCAGATGATGATGGACTGTATGCCTCCGTCAGCAACTAAATAATTACCCATGAATTAGGGGAAAGCACCATGAATCACCAACACCAAGAACATAATTCAGTACCTAACTTTTGGTCTACACGTTATGCCATCGGCCTATTCGTGATTGGTGGTGTGGCAGCCTATTTTCTCTTAACCGAGCATTTGGCCCATGTCGTTGGTGTTTTACCCTTTTTACTCCTTTTAGCATGCCCACTCATGCATATTTTTATGCATGGTGGTCATGGACATCACCATCATCAACAGAAAAATCCAGACACATCAGATAATAAAAAATCACGCGAACCAGGAGACCCCTCATGAATCATGCGGAATCGGCCTATGGTCTGTGGTGGCTCGTCATCATAAATTCGGCAATTTTCATTATGTTTGCCTTCAGTTTTTTTAAACCCGCCACAGCGCGAGATTGGCGTACTTTTGGCGCTTTCTCTGCTTTCATCATTGCATTGTTTGTCGAGATGTATGGTTTCCCTTTAACAATTTATCTGTTGTCAGGCTGGCTACAAACTCGCTTTCCTGAACTTGATTTGCTGTCGCATAACTCAGGTCACTTATGGTCAACGCTACTGGGTGAAAAGGGTGATCCACATTTTGGCATTCTGCACATCGCGAGTTATATTTTTTTGGGCTATGGTTTCTATTTACTATCAAAAGCATGGCACGTGCTGTACAACGCGCAACGTCAGCATTCTTTAGCGATCACAGGCCCTTATGCACGTATACGTCACCCACAATACGTGGCTTTTGTGATGATCTTGCTGGGTTTTTTATTGCAATGGCCAACTTTACTGACACTGATTATGTTTCCAATCCTACTCTTAATGTACAGCCGCTTGGCAATTAAGGAAGAGGCTGAAATGAGTAAACAGTTTGGCGCTGTCTATGACAGCTATGCTCAACAGACTCCGAGATTTATTCCAAAATTCGGCCATAAAACCACTTTTCCATAAGAGAATTATTTATGTCAGATCAAAAAAATCATAACCAGGACCATATGGCACAGGCTACAACAGACGTACTGAAAGACCCAGTCTGTGGTATGACCGTCACTGAAGAATCGAAATACCATGAGGAATTTAAGGGGAAAACTTACTTTTTTTGCAGTGATAAATGTCAATCCAAGTTTCATACTAACCCTGTGCAATACATCACTAAATCTGGAACTATGAATGCCGATGCACACACACAGCATCATCAGGCTGTTCAACCCGTTAATGCGGCAAGCACAACAGGCACGACCATCTATACTTGCCCAATGCATCCAGAAATCAGGCAAGATCATCCTGGAAACTGTCCTAAATGCGGAATGACACTGGAACCACTCATTCCCGAGTTAGAGGAAGATGAGAATCCTGAGTTACGTGATTTCCGTCGACGCTTCTGGTGGACACTGCCACTCACCATAGTCGTGACTTTTTTGGCAATGTTTGGCCATCAACTGAACCTATTCGACATGGCAGTTCAGAGCTGGATTGAATTAGTGTTGTCACTGCCGATTGTACTGTGGGCAGGTTGGCCATTTTTTTCCCGTGGTTGGCAATCGGTTGTGAATCGCAGCCCAAACATGTGGACCCTGATCGGTCTAGGTACAGGGGCTGCTTTTATTTACAGTGTGGTTGCGACCATTGCACCACAAATCTTTCCAGACTCATTTATCTCCATGGGTCGTGTCGCTGTTTACTTTGAAGCTTCAGCGGTCATCATTTCATTGACCCTACTGGGACAAATATTGGAGTTAAAAGCACGTTCGCAAACTTCTGCTGCAATTAAGTCACTCCTTGGGCTCGCTCCTAAAACAGCTCGCCGAATCCTGCCTGATGGAACTGAAGAAGATGTTCCTCTAACGCATGTCCATGTAGGAGATTTACTCAGAATTCGCCCAGGTGAAAAAGTGCCTGTGGATGGTGTAGTCACTGAAGGAAGTAGTTCAGTAGATGAATCAATGCTGACAGGCGAACCTTTACCAATCACTAAACGTGTCGGCGATAAAGTCATTGGCGCTACCCTGAATACCAATGGTTCATTGATCATGCGTTCAGAGAAAATTGGTTCAAGTACCATGTTGTCCCAGATCGTACAGATGGTGGCACAAGCTCAACGCTCGAGAGCACCAATGCAACGTATGGCTGATCAGGTAGCAGGTTGGTTCGTCATGGCTGTAGTGACCATTGCCTTGCTTACCTTCTTTGGATGGGGACTATTCGGCCCAGAAGAATCAAGCTGGGTTTATGCATTAATCAATGCTGTGGCAGTACTCATTATTGCCTGTCCTTGTGCACTAGGCTTGGCAACTCCAATGTCTATCATGGTTGCGACGGGTCAAGGTGCCACTCATGGTGTGTTGTTCCGTGATGCAGCAGCCATTGAGAATCTACGCAAGATTGACACACTAATCATCGATAAAACAGGTACGTTGACCGAAGGACGCCCTGTATTCGATCGTGTAGTTGCCGCATCAGGTTTTGACGAATCTGAAGTATTACGTTTAGCCGCCAGTCTTGATCAAGGCAGTGAACACCCGCTAGCCGAAGCGATTGTAAACGCAGCACACGAACGTGGCCTGTCTCTTGAAACACCAGATAATTTTGAATCGGGCTCAGGGATTGGTGTTCGAGGTCAAGTGGGCGATCGTCAGTTAGCTTTGGGCAACACAGCACTGATGGAGCAATTGGGTATCTCGGTACAATCTCTGATTCCGCAAGCCGAAGAGCTGCGTTCGGAAGGTGCAAGTGTGATGCATCTAGCCATCAATGGTGAATTGGCCGGTCTGCTTGCAGTATCCGATCCCATCAAAAAAAGTACCCCAGAAGCACTTGCCACCCTGAAGGAAGCGGGTCTACGTATCGTGATGGCAACAGGAGATGGTCTCACCACTGCCCGTTCAGTCGCAGCACGTCTAGGCATTGATGAGGTACATGGCGAAGTCAAACCCGCAGATAAACTAGAACTGGTCAGCAAATTGCAGAAGCAAGGTCGCATCGTGGCAATGGCTGGTGATGGCATCAATGATGCACCAGCCTTGGCTAAAGCTGATGTCGGTATCGCTATGGGCACCGGGACTGATGTTGCAATGAATAGTGCCCAAGTTACGCTGATCAAGGGAGATTTACGAGGGATTGCTGTTGCCCGTTCACTTTCGGAAGCTACTGTCGGCAACATGAAACAGAACCTCATGTTTGCTTTCCTTTACAATGCTTTGGGTATCCCTATCGCGGCTGGCGTACTATATCCATTTACCGGTTGGTTGTTGTCACCGATGATTGCCGCCTTGGCTATGAGTTTGAGTTCAGCTTCAGTCATCACCAATGCCCTTCGCCTGCGAAATAAAAAGTTATGATAGAGAGTTCCTTTCTTCCACCAGATGTATCAGGGCTGGTTGCAGCACTCGCCATCGGCCTGCTCATTGGTTTAGAACGAGGATGGCACGATCGTGAATTGCCCGAGGGCAGCCGAGTAGCAGGTCTACGTACCTTCACATTGACAGGATTGCTCGGAGGAGTGCTCGGTCATTTACAACCAAACTTCGGAGCTTGGCCGCTAGTTGCGGCCGTATTAGGGCTTTCCTTATTACTAACAGTGTCCTATGCTCGTACCGCAAAAATTTCCGGTAATTTAAGCGCTACCACGACGATCGCGATGCTGTTGACATTAGTTCTAGGTGCATATGCATCCCATGGTAATGTTACTTTAGCATTAACAGCGGCTGTCATCGTGGCTGTATTTTTGGATCTCAAGCCAACCTTACATGGTTGGTTACGCTTGATCGAACATCGTGAATTAACCGCATCTCTACAGTTACTGGTACTTTCTGTCGTTATATTACCTTACTTACCCAATACGGGTATGGGACCTTTTGCTGCATTAAATCCTTACCAGTTATGGTGGGCAGTGATCCTGATTGCCGGACTCTCTCTGGCAGGTCATTTTGCCATGCGGCTTACCGGTTCAGAAAGAGGCATATTCTGGACAGGTCTATTGGGTGGTTTGGCATCTTCTACAGCTGCAACTGTTGCACTGGCACGCTATACACGCCAGCACCCCGTCATGGTCAGTGCTGCTATTTCTGGAACATTGGCTGCCTGTGGCATCATGTTTTTTCGTATGGTTGTGCTGATAGGCGTCATTGAGCCAGCATTGCTAAGCACTTTTGGTGGTGCAATGATGATTGCGGGAATCCTTCTGCTGGGTATGGCATTGTGGAGACAACGCCAAATTACCAGCGCTGAAAACAACGATCGAACAATAGAAGCAATGGCTCCTTTTGATCTTGGGACAGCATTCAGCTTCGCTGCTTTCCTGGCTGTCATGGCAGTCTTGGTCCCGGCAGCAAAACAATGGTTGGGCACCAGCGGCATCTTCGTATTATCGACTATTTCTGGGCTAGCAGACGTAGATGCTATTTTAGTCTCACTTGCCCGCCTGCATAGTACTGAAGGCTTAACAACAAATGTGGCTGCTGTCGCGCTAGGGCTGGCCACACTGAGCAACATGTTAAGCAAAGCGACAATTGCATGGATGACGGGTGGTGCACAGTTTGGCAGAGCCATCATAATTGGCTACACAATTGCCATGATAGGTGCTGGAATAACTCTGGGCCTGAGCTTGAACTTTACGTAAGCTCAACTCGGGGTAAATGATAGATGCTCAAAAAATGAGTTAAATCGATTACCCTTGCATGTATTCACTTTGAAAAACAATAGTAAAAATGATTCGACCATTGAGGGATTCAGCCTGGATGGTTGCCCCAAGCATATCAAGAATAGATTTTGTTATGGCAAGCCCTAAGCCGGTTCCTTCTTCTGTTCTTTGTCTAGATGCATCTGTTCGATAAAATCGATCAAATAACCTGGATAGTTGTTCAGGAGAGATTTCAGGGCCTTCATTTTCAATTGAAAATATTGTGTTATCTAAATTCTGTTGAAGTTTTATGCGTATTGTAGAATTCTTATTTCCATATTTAACTGCATTAGATAATAGATTGCTGAGTGCTCGACGTAACATAGCAGGATCACCTTTGACATTTCCAGATCCTGTTTGTTGAAGCGTCATATTTTTTTCGGCAGCTAGCGCATCATAGAAATCAAATAAAGCTGTAACTTCTTTAACCAGGTCAATATCCTGTAAGTTCTGTAATTTTAGGCCATGTTCTGCTTTTGCCAAGAAAAGCATATCGGATACCATTCGAGCCAAACGTTCTAATTCTTCTAAATTAGAAAATAGTACTTCTTGATAGGTACTGGTATCTCGTTTACGGGCAAGACATACTTGAGTTTGAGTCATTAAGTTATTAATCGGTGTTCTAATTTCATGCGCTAAATCAGATGAAAAATCGGAAAGCCTTTCTAAAGCTGATTCTAGTCTGTCGAGCATATCATTGAAGGCAATTGCTAATGATTTTAGTTCTGTTGGTGTGTGCTCAACTTCTAAACGTTCTGAAAGATGTTGGGCAGAAATGCCTTCTGCGACCTTAGCCATTTTTTGCACTGGTCTTAAACCTCTCCAGGTTGCAAACCAACCTAAAAACATTAAACAAATTGTACCAGCCAAACCAATATACAAAAGTTGACGCTTAAAATCTTTTAGAAAATGTAGATGTTCTGATGTATCGATCCCAACAATAATGCGTACAGATTGTATTTCAGAATTTCTATTTATACCTGTAGTGTAGATCATGCCACGATAGGTCTTATTTTGAACTTGCCATTTAATCCATGAATTATTTGCTGACTTGATTAAATTTTGAGTATTAATGATTGAGGATGCTGAACTAAATAAAACTTTACCTGTCGGTCGTTCTATTTGGACCATAAGATCATGGTGTCCAACTAACGCATCTCTTAAATAAAGATTAAGTTCTGGAGAATTTTTAGGATGCTGTTGGAGAAGATTCTGAATAAGCTGGATTTTACCTTCTAATTGGGTACGATCTTGCGTTTCAAAATGATGCATCACTAATTTATGGATGAAAAACCCCATCATAATGAGAATGCATATAGTCGATAATGAGAAAATAATACCAATACGAAAACTGATAGATTTGAATAATTTATTATTCATCTTCTACCTCTAGTACATACCCCATTCCTCTAATATTTTGAATTAACTTAGGGGTAAAATTACTATCTACTTTATTTCTTAATCGTTTAATAGCGACTTCAACTACATTTGTATCACTATCAAAGTTCATATCCCAAATTTGAGATGCAATAAGTGCTCTTGGTAGAATTTCACCTCTTCTACGCATAAAAAGCTCCATAAGAGCAAATTCTTTAGCCGTTAAATCAATGCGTTGACCTGCTCGTGTTACCCGACGTTTTCTCAAATCAAGTTCTAAATCAGCAATCTTAATAATATTATTATCTTCTCTTTGTTGCCCTCGTCTAAGGAGCGTTTTTATTCGAGCTAGAAGCTCTGCAAAAGCAAAAGGCTTAACTAAATAATCATCAGCGCCTAGCTCTAATCCTTTTACTCGATCTTCGATTTGATCTCGGGCGGTAAGAAAAAGAATGGGCATTGTTTTACCGCTGCTACGAATATCATTGATAATATTCCAACCATTTAGTCCAGGTAACATCACGTCTAAAATAATTAAGTCATACTCTTCAGAAAGAGCTTGATGTTTACCCGTTAACCCATCTGTAACCCAGTCCGTAATATAGCCAGCTTCGGATAAACCTTGCTTGAGATAATCACCAGTTTTTTGTTCATCTTCAACTAATAGTATTCTCATTTCCGAATCCTAAGTTATTCATTAAAACTATAATAACGTTATAAAACATCTGATCGAGATAGATTACAAAAATGTCATTTTCAAGTCACTTAGATGTTCAGTGCTTCACTTTATTGTAGTAGCAAGAAATTAACTTTTAGAGAAACTTATGAAAACTGTAGTGCGTCGTAGTCTAACAATTTTAATGTGTGCTGGAACTTTAATTGCTGGTACTCAATCTTGGGCAAATGATGCAAAAGATCTATCAAATTCGAAATCTAATGCTGTGACAACTGCAAAAAAAGCACAAGAGCCGTGTTCTAAACCTTGTAAGATGAACAAGGATAATAAGGTTCAGCAAGAACCTAGCCAACAGCAAGCGGCAAATTCCTCTGATATGTCGAAAATGGATCATTCCATGATGAATATGGACCATTCGAAAATGGATCATTCAAAAATGAATATGCCTAGTAGCAATAAATAATTTTATAAATAGCGAGAAAGAAGTATTAAAGTTTATACTAAATATTTGCTTTATTACTTCAACCTTGACCTTTCTAAAGGTGAGATAGAATGTCAAAAAATCTAAAGGTGAGATAGAATGTCAAAAAAGTTAAGTCATATACTCTTAATTGGAGTTGGTTTATTTTCATCAACTTGGGTAATGGCGGCAGTTAAAGAATATGATTTAACGATCGCGGAACAGACTGTAAATATTACAGGAAAACCGCTAAAGAGAATTACCGTTAATGGTAAATTCGTTGCCCCTCTTCTTGAATTTGAAGAGGGAGATGATGCCGTTATTCGTGTTCACAATAAGTTAAAAAATCAGGACTCTTCAATCCATTGGCATGGCTTATTATTACCTGGAATTATGGATGGTGTACCTGGATTTAACAAATTTAATGGCATTGCCCCTAATAAAACTTATGAATATAAGTTTAAAGTCCGCCAAAATGGTACTTATTGGTATCATTCACATAGTAAAGGACAAGAACAAGACGGTTTATATGGTGCTTTTGTTATTTATCCTAAAGATAAAACTCCACTAACAGCTGCTGAAAAAACCGATAAAGATTACGTGGTTTTGCTTTCTGATTTTCATAATTCGACAAGTGATCAAATTATGAAGAATATTAAAAAAGAAGCAGACTACTATCAGAACCGCCGCGAAACAGTATTCGATGTATTAAAACAAGTTAAACGTGATGGGCTAAAAGCGACTTGGCAAGACCGTTCTATGTGGAATCAGATGCGAATGCTGAAAACAGATATGTCCGATGTGACTGGTTATACATTTTTAATGAATGGCAAGACACCTCAGCAAAATTGGACGGGTAACTTCAAAGCTGGTGAAAAAGTTCGCCTTCGTTTTATTAATGCTTCCGCTATGTCATTTTTTGATGTACGAATTCCAAATTTAAAAATGACAGTGGTAAGTGCCGATGGTCAACCTGTAAAACCTGTTCCTGTAGATGAGTTCCGTATAGGTACTGCTGAAACTTATGATGTCATTGTTGAACCGAAACAAGCCCATTATCAAATCGAAGCTGAATCTATTGATCGTACTGGATTTTCGGTTGGAACCTTACATGATGAAAATACCTCACCTGTAAAACAAATTGAGATGCCTAAGCCTCGTCCTCGTTCTTTATTGACTATGGAAGATATGGGAATGAATCATGATATGTCTTCTATGAAAGGCATGAATCACGATATGTCTTCTATGAAAGGTATGGATCATGATATGTCTTC
>NZ_KB849435.1:177071-295041 GCF_000368425.1 Acinetobacter sp. CIP 102637 | reverse complement strand
ATCATGATATGTCTTCTATGAAAGGCATGAATCACGATATGTCTTCTATGAAAGGTATGAATCATGATATGCCGATGAATAGCGCTACTGTTAAGGCGGCTTCAGACAAGAATGATAATACCGTATTTGGATGGGCAAATGCTTCAACACCTGAAGGTAATAAAGCATTGCAATATAGTGATTTGCAATCGTTAGATCCTCAAAAAGACACTCGTGCAGCTGAACGTGAAATAGAGATCCGTCTTGGTGGAAACATGGAGCGTTATATTTGGACAATAAATGGTAAAAAATTTAATGAAGCCGACCCACTAGTGGTGAAGTATGGTGAACGTATTCGCTTAAAATTTGTCAATGACAGTATGATGGCTCACCCAATGCACTTACATGGCATGTTTATGCAGCTTGAGAATGGTCAGGATCCAAGCAATATGCCAAACAAACATACAGTAATTGTTCCACCAGGTAAAACGGTTACGACTTTACTTACTGCTGATGAATTAGGTGAATGGGCTATCCACTGCCATTTGTTATATCACATGTCTGCTGGAATGATGAATAAGCTTATTGTGGCAAATGTAGATAGCAATGATACTGATACTAAAGAGATTGTTGCTCAGCCCCTCACAAATGATCAGGGAGTTAATCAACATGCCCATCACTAAAAAATTATTTTCAAAAACACTTTTATCAGTTGCTCTAATCGGATTTTCAGGTGTAGCTTTTGCAAATGATAATTCGACAGAAAACTTAGACAATGATTCTCGTTCTTCGACATCAGAGAGTATGAATATACTTTCAAATGAACCCGGAGGGTTGGGTTACCTTAACCGTAGTTTTTATCAAAATGCCTCTAATAAAAATGATGGAGATAACGGTACTGGGCTTAAAACAGCTTCGGTTAATCAGAGTCATGATAAACATATTAGCGAGCATGGTGGGCAAATTTATCAAGTAACAAAATTTGAGAATCAGTGGACTGTGGATGAAGATGGTAATGGTGCTCTGGGTTCTAAAGTTGAAACATTGATAGGAACGGACGAAAATCGTTTATTCCTTAAAGCAAATTTAGATAAGTCAGAAAGCAATGATCCTAAATATGATGTATCTGCACTTTACAGTCGTAATGTAGCACCCTTTTGGGATATACAAGCTGGTGTAAGATATAGTGAAGATAGGAATAACAACAGCAATAGAGTGGATGGCGTTGTTGGTATATTAGGATTAGCTCCTTACTTCTTTGAAACTCAGGCTTATTTATACGGTGGTGAAAATAATTTTTGGGGAGCTAGTTTTGACGTGGATCGAGACTTATTACTTACCCAAAAGTTAATTACTCAACCATATATCGAAGCAGATATTGTACTCAATGATAATTCTGACTTTGCTTCTAAGACCGGCTTGTCTGAATTAAAGACTGGTATAAAAACCAGATATGAGATTACTAAAAGGATTAGACCCTTTGTGGATGTTGCATATCAATATGAAAAAGGGTTGAAAGAGACAAGATTCCAACAAGCCACTGACTCAGAAAAAGGCTGGTTGTATGGTGCAGGTATCGAGTTTGTTTTTTGAGACTGTAAATAAAACTGTGTAAACGCTTAAACTATCCCTCAACGCTGTTGGGGGCAACACAGGTGTTTACCATGAAAGATGAAGCAATGCTGGCATTGGCAAAAGAATTTGCCAAGAACTTAAAAACAGAAGCTGACCTGAATAATTTCAGTAAAGCTCTAAAGAAACTCACCGTTGAAACTGCACTCAATGCTGAACTGACAGAACATTTAGGCTATGAGAAGAATAGCCCTCGTATAGGCAAAAATACACGTAATGGCTATACAACCAAACGGCTATTTACTGATGATGGTGAATTTGAACTAGACACGCCTAGAGATCGTGATGGCACTTTTGAGCCCCAGCTGATCAAGAAGATGAGAAGCAGCGCTTCGCAAGGCGTATCACACAAATGGATAGCCAAATCCTATCCCTATACGCCAAAGGCATGACGACACGAGATATTGTTGCCACATTCAAGGAAATGTACGATGCGGACGTCTCTCCAACGCTTATTTCCAAAGTGACGGATGCAGTTAAAGAACAAGTAATAGAATGGCAAAATCGACCATTGGATGCCCTTTATCCTATTGTCTATATGGATTGTATCGTCGTGAAAGTGCGTCAAGATAGTACGATTATTAACAAAGCGGTGTATCTAGCATTAGGTGTCAATACAGACGGACAGAAAGACTTATTAGGTAAGTTTACAAAAACAACTAAACATGCGAAAAGACATTTTTGGTTAAACGATGTTTGCACATGCCACGGATTGTTACCGTCCCACTCAGCTTAGAACAGCGTGCACAACTAATTCTCTTGACCAAGCATGCAGCACATTGGCGTGAAAGACAACGTGCCCAAACCATTCTCTGGCTTTCCGAAGGTAAAACTGTTGCCGAAGTTGCTGCGTTACAAGAGCGTATCCCAGAAACCATAAGGCTACAACGCCGACATTGGGAGCTACATCAGTTTGAATCGATTCAAGAAGGCCATCGCTCAGGCCGTCCCAATACACTGACCTCAAACTATCAGGCTCAAATCTTAGAGTGGGTCAACACAAGCCCACTCAATGCAGAACAAATCCGAGTCAAACTGCATGAAAAACACGGTGTATCCGTGTCTGTTGAAACTCTTCGCAAGTTTTTGCGAGATTCAGGCATGGTCTTCAAACGCACCCGCCACAGCTTGAAAAAAAAGAGACCCGACCGCATTTGGACAAGCGCAACAGCAGATTGAAGCATTACGTGAGCAAGCGGCACGTGGTGAAATTGTATTGGGCTATGTGGACGAAACAGGATTTTCGGCTACGCCAGATAACCGTTATGCATGGACAAAGATAGGCGATGTTCATGCGGTTGATGCTGTAAGACTAAAGCGAGTTAATGTGATGGGTTGTCTGCTGTCAACGGGTCATCTGATCACCAGTTGCCTACAGGAGTCCGTTAACAGTCGCTGGTTTTATGCCTATTTGATGGGTGTAGCAGCACAGGTGAAACGCAGCTATCAAGTTCCTTTGGTGTTGATTGTTGACAATGCCTCGATTCATCGCAGCAAACAGATGGTAGATTGGCGCAAGCTTCTTGTACAAGAGTATTCAACGACTTTGTATTTTCTACCTGCGTATAGTCCTGAGCTGAATAGAATTGAGATGGTTTGGAAGCAGATGAAGTATAACTGGCGGGATTTTAAGGTGATGAAGGCAGATCAAATAGAGCGTTGGGTTGGGCAGATTTCAAAGGGTTTTGGTAATGAATACATGTTTACTTTTTAGTTGATACTTAAGCAGTCGATGTTGTTATTACCAACAACAAACAAAAGATTATTAACTGATATAATAAAAAAAATAAGTCTTTTTTTTGATTTTTTAAACATATCTCATCTTTTATTTTATTAATTTGATAATCTTCATTTTAAGAGTTTATCTTTTCAACCTATACAAATGGAGAAAATCTAATGATTAAATCTATAGACCTTACAAATACAGAGCGACGTGTATCGACTGCTGAATTTGCATTAAGAATGAATATATCTGAAAAAGAACTATATGATCGAATTATAGTCAAATCATTATAAAACCAATACAACTCAGTCGATGAATTATTTAGAGTTTTTTTCGAATCCTGTATGGATAATAAAGTAGTTTGACTATAAAACTGGTCGCGTGAAAAGACCGATAAAGGATGGACGTAAAAACTTCTGGCTTAATAGCTATGTCCTTACCTGTATTCTAAATGAGGAAAACTCCATTCTTACGTCAAAATGAAATAGATGTTGCTCTAAGTCAAAAACGCCTGATTTTTCTCAGGCGTTTTTTTCAATATTTTCATTCATTCATTCAAGAGTTAAATTCTTATCTAATAAGATCTCTTCTTTTTTAAGAGATTAAAGATCTATAATTAAAAAGGTCACAAATAAAATTTGTGACCTTTTTTGCAACAAACTCATATGTGAGTAACACTATGAGTAAGCTAAATTCTGATATAATAAATTATTTTAAATTACAACAATTTAATATATCAGTGAGTAGTTTACATCATTCCGCCCATACCACCCATTCCGCCCATATCTGGAGCAGCTGGTTTATCTTCTGGGATATCAGTAATCATTGCTTCAGTCGTCAACATCAAGCCAGCAACAGAAGCTGCATGCTCAAGTGCTGAACGGGTTACTTTAGCAGGGTCAAGAATACCCATTTCCAACATATCGCCATATTCACCAGTTGCGGCGTTATAACCGAAGTTACCCTCACCGGCTTTAACAGCGTTGATTACAACAGATGGCTCATCACCCGCATTGGCAACGATCTGACGAAGTGGCGCTTCAATCGCACGGCGTAAAATGTTGATACCTGCTGTTTGGTCTTCATTAATGCCTTTCAAGCCATCAAGTGCATTCACCGCACGAACGAGTGCAACACCACCGCCTGCAACCACACCTTCTTCAACCGCTGCGCGCGTTGCATGAAGTGCATCATCTACACGATCTTTCTTCTCTTTCATTTCAACTTCAGTTGCTGCACCGATTTTAATGACTGCAACACCGCCTGCGAGTTTCGCAACGCGTTCCTGAAGTTTTTCTTTGTCGTATTCAGAAGTTGATTCTTCGATTTGCGCACGGATCTGTTGAACACGTTCAGCGATTTGTTCAGCATTACCAGCACCATCAACAATTACTGTGTTTTCTTTAGACACTGTGATTTTATGAGCAGTACCTAAATCTTGAAGAGAAGCTTGTTCTAAAGACATACCGACTTCTTCAGAGATTACAGTTGCACCAGTCAAGATTGCGATGTCTTGCAGCATTGCTTTACGGCGGTCACCAAAACCAGGGGCTTTAACCGCACATACTTTGATAATACCGCGCATGTTGTTTACAACAAGTGTAGCAAGCGCTTCGCCTTCAACATCTTCTGCAATGATTAGAAGTGGTTTACCTGTTTTAGCAACCGCTTCCAATACAGTGATCAATTCACGAATATTGCTGATTTTTTTATCCACAAGAAGAATGAACGGATTTTCAAGTTCAGCAGTTAAAGTATCTTGCTTGTTTGCAAAGTATGGAGAGATATAACCACGGTCGAACTGCATACCTTCTACAACGTCTAAAGCGTCTTCGAAGCCAGAACCTTCTTCTACAGTGATCACACCTTCTTTACCCACTTTTTCCATTGCTTGCGCAATCAATTTACCCACAGTGGTGTCAGAGTTTGCAGAGATCGAACCCACTTGTTCAATTGCCTTGAAATCATCAGCAGGTTTAGCATTGGTACGGATATTTTCAACCACAGTTCTCACTGCGATGTCGATACCACGTTTCAAGTCCATTGGATTCATACCCGCAGTTACTGACTTGATCCCTTCATTTAAAATCGCTTGAGCAAGTACAGTTGCAGTTGTTGTACCATCACCTGCAATATCATTGGTTTTAGAAGAAACTTCACGAACCAGTTGAGCACCCATGTTTTCAAACTTGTCTTTTAATGAAATTTCTTTCGCAACAGTAACACCATCTTTAGTGATGTGCGGTGCGCCGAAAGAACGGTCAATGACAACGTTACGGCCTTTAGGACCTAAAGTTACTTTTACCGCATCTGCAAGAACGTTTACGCCTGCAATCATTTTTGAGCGAGCTGAATCACCAAATTTTACGTCTTTAGCTGACATATTAAACTCCGAATCTTTTTAAATACTGAATCTGATAATAAATGTGAGTTATGTGTAGATTAGCTTTCAAGCACAGCCAAGATATCTGACTCTTTCATAATCAAGAGTTCTTCACCGTTTACTTTTACAGTTGTTCCCGCATAAGTACCAAACAATACTTTGTCTCCAACTTTAACATCCAAAGCACGTACACCATTGTCAGTGATCTGACCATTGCCCACTGCAATCACCTCACCCTGAGATGGTTTTTCAGCAGCAGAACCTGGAAGTAAAATACCGCCAGCAGTTTTGGTTTCTTCTTCTACACGACGAATCACAACACGATCATGTAATGGACGAATGTTGCTCATAATTAACTCCATCAGACTTAGTCTTTTTTGATAAATTGTTATGACAAGACAAAAGCGCCATAACAAAATTTGATATGCCACTTTTGTGGGGTTAAAAAAAATGGCTTCAAGGGGTAAAAGAAAAAAAATTCTATTTCTAGATGTTTTTTTAAACACAAGAAATCATGAAATGCTGTATTAAACACTTTCTGGGGATTGAACAAATATTTTTAACTTTTCATCAAACCAGTAATGCTCAATCTTGCCATTCCCTAAAATAACATTAAAACTATTGGTTGAGTCATGGTGTAAACGGCTCGAAATTGCAGTGCCTGCATGAATGTCATAGATAGGATGATTGACATTCAAATGATAAATCTTTGTAAGGTCATATACTGCTGTTTGATGTAAATGCCCATGCAACAAGCCAAACAGTCCCGTTTCGCCCCAGCGTTCCAAAGCAATCTTCCCTAAAACAGGACAATCCTTATCATCACGCTGATCAGGAGATATATAGAAAGGCTGATGAAAAACCACCAGCTTTATTTTATTTGAGGGCACATTGTTTAACTTTTCATAGGTTTCATGGATTTGTTCCATGGAAATATGTCCCCGCGTGTGGTAACGCCGCCGAATACTGTTTACCCCCACAATATAAAAATGCTCAGTTTCCAGCGTTGTTTCCAGGCGACCAAAAAATGCCTGATACAATACAAAAGGGGAGAAAAATCGGTTCCAGACCTGATAAAGGGGGATATCATGATTTCCTGGCACCACCAAATAAGGCAATGACAGGGAATCCAGAAATTGTCTGCAGGCATAGAACTGCTTAAAGCGGGCACGCTGGGTTAAGTCACCACTCACCACAATCGCTTCTGGACGATGTTGCTGGCAAAACTGCTGTATGGCCTGAATACATACCTCTCTTTCAGTGCCAAAGTGTAAATCAGACAGATGCAACAGCATTTGGCACCATTACCTTTAAAGCAGATTTTTCAACTGCGAATTTTAGCGGTGTCTGCATTTCCATCAGTTCTCCATCCACGGCCACAGTGAGCTTTTTCTTTTTACACTCTACCTGAATCTGTTCAGCACAGAATGAATAAACATCAGAAGCCTGATCAATTTTCCCCTGAATCAGTGTCCATAACATTTTCAGCAAACTTAACCGATCACTTTTGGCCACCACCACCCCTGCCAGCTTTCCATTGGCAGCACATTCCGCAATCCTCAATTTCATGTTACTGAGCTGAAGCTGGTTATTGCCAAAGAAAACCAGCGGTGTTGCAACAGGATATTTTCGGCCATCTACAGTGACCGTCAATGTTAATGATTTGTGTTCACGCAACAGCACATCCAAACCCGATGTATAGGCATTCAAGGGGAAACGGCCAAAACGCTGGTTATATAATTCACGTTTTTTTATAAATAAGGGATATAAACCCAGACTGGCATTATTCAGGTAAATCTGGTCATTCAGGGTGGCAACATGAACCTTATGTTCAATGCCTGTGGCAATCACCTCCGCAGCCAGACCCAGATCAATTGGGATATTCAGGGCGCGAGCAACATAATTAAATGTCCCTAATGGCATGATTCCCATTGAAATATCGGTATGCATCAATTTTTTGGCAACCGCATTCAAGGTGCCATCCCCTCCTGCCGCCACCACAACACCACGCGAATCGGCCTGCTGATGTCTGAAGAGTACCGATGTCATCATTTCATCAAAATTAAGCTGCTGATTTAACTCAAAAACTTGGATTTCAAACCCATATTGTGTCCAGAACGTCATAAGACGTTCATATTGCTCATCTTGTTGTGCTGCATGAAAACCTGATTTTTGATTATAAATGAGGGATAAAGGCCGTAAATTTTGACTCATACAACTTAACCTGAATAAAGTTAACAATCTTATTTTTGTTTACAAAATCAACAAATAAAAGCTTGTTTGTGTAAATTTCGAATGAACCTCATTCACATAATCAATAATAATTCTCAAAAAACCATAATATTTCAAGATATTGTTTTTTAATATAATTTTAAATAAAAATAACACATATAAAAAATTCAAATAGCGACTTAAAAAATGATCAACTCAATTAAAAACAATTACCTATATATAAATACACATGCTTGCATTAACAGATTCTGACATTCTTTAGTCTTATTTTTTTTATGATTTTATGCTTTAATACAGCCACTTTTTTTACTTCATCTATCTTACTGTCACCCAGTAAATGGAACTTGTACGTTGTACACACTTTAAAAAGGCATCACCATGACCCAAGTGAACGCACCAGAATTCGTTCGTCACCCTAAGCTAATTGCATGGGTGGAAGAAATTGCAAAACTAACCAAGCCAGCAAAAATCGAATGGTGTGACGGCAGCGAAGAAGAATATCAACGTCTGATCGACTTGATGATCGCTAACGGCACCATGCAAAAACTTAACCAAGAAAAACATCCTGGTTCTTATCTTGCAAATTCTGACCCTTCTGACGTTGCTCGTGTTGAAGATCGCACTTATATCTGCTCTCAAAATAAGGAAGACGCTGGCGCAACCAACAACTGGGTTGATCCTGCAGAAATGCGCGAAAAGTTAAATGGTTTATTTGATGGCGCGATGGAAGGCCGTACCATGTATGTGGTTCCTTTCTCTATGGGTCCATTAGGTAGCCACATTGCACATATCGGTATCGAATTAACAGACTCACCTTACGTTGCGGTTAGCATGACCAAAATGGCGCGTATGGGTAAGGCAGTTTATGATGTGTTGGGCACAGATGGCGAGTTTATCCCATGTGTACACACTGTTGCAGCACCATTAAAAGATGGCCAGAAAGACGTTGCCTGGCCTTGCAACCCTGAAAAATATATCGTGCATTATCCAGAAACCCGTGAAATCTGGTCTTATGGTTCAGGTTACGGCGGTAATGCATTATTGGGCAAAAAATGCCTTGCATTACGTATCGCATCAGTGATGGGACGTGAACAAGGCTGGCTGGCTGAACACATGCTGATTTTAGGCGTGACCAATCCACAGGGCGAAAAACATTACATCGCGGCGGCGTTCCCATCTGCATGTGGTAAAACCAACTTTGCAATGTTGATTCCACCAGCAGGTTATGAAGGCTGGAAGATTGAAACTGTAGGTGACGATATTGCATGGATCAAGCCAGGTGAAGATGGTCGCCTATATGCAATCAACCCAGAAGCGGGTTTCTTCGGTGTTGCGCCAGGTACAAACACCAAAACTAACCCGAACTGTATGGCTACCCTGCATAAAGACGTGATCTATACCAACGTTGCTGTAACTGACAACGGTGAAATCTGGTGGGAAGGTCTTTCTAAAGAAGTTCCAGCGAACTTGACCAACTGGAAAGGTCAGCCACATACAGGTGAAGATAAAGCGGCACATCCAAACGCCCGTTTCACTGTTTCTGCTGGTCAATGTCCATCTATTGACGCTGACTGGGAAAATCCAGCAGGTGTTCCAATTTCTGCGTTCATCTTCGGTGGTCGCCGTGCAGACACTGTGCCTTTGGTATCAGAAGCATTTGACTGGGTGGATGGTGTTTATAAAGCCGCAACAATGGGTTCAGAAACCACTGCTGCTGCTGTTGGTCAACAAGGTATTGTACGCCGTGACCCATTTGCAATGCTGCCATTTGCTGGTTATAACATGGCTGACTACTTTGGCCACTGGTTACAATTAGGTAAAGAAGTGGGTGCAAAAGCTGAAGCTGCTGGTAACAAATTACCAAAAATCTTCAATGTAAACTGGTTCCGCCGTGATGCTGAAGGCAACTTTGTATGGCCTGGTTTTGGTCAGAACATGCGTGTGCTTGAGTGGATCATTGACCGTTGCGAAGGTCGTGCAGAAGCGACTGAAACACCAATCGGTCTGGTTCCTACTTATGAGCAGTTAAACTGGGAAGGTATCGATTTCTCTAAAGAACAATTCGACACTGTTACAGCACAAGACAAAGACCAATGGATCAAAGAGCTTGAAAGCCACACTGAGTTATTTACCAAACTGGGTGATCGCTTGCCTCAGGCACTTAAAGATCGTCAGGCTGAGTTATTAAACGCGGTTAAATCTGCTTAATAATTAAAAATACAAAAGGTCGCTTCGGCGGCCTTTTTTATTTGGAGGATTTAGTAACGAAGTGCAACACATTTGTAAGTAGTTGAGAAAGCGATAATACGACAGCTTATCGTTTGGGTTGTTGAACTGACATGTTATTATCCTTGTTATTTTTATGATTTAATGATAGTTTTTAGTTCAAATAAATCAATATTATTTTGTTTAATACTTTATAAATAGGCGTCTTATGCAGCAAGTTTTAGCATCTTATGTGTCACCTCTGCTGCATAAGAGTAGTTAGGGCTTGTGTCACACACTGCGAGGAGTTCGGCTATGCAAAAGACCACGAAACTTCGCCTCATCGGAGGCGTTGTGCTGTTGTTCAACCTTTGGTTGATCGGGCGATACAATCTTCAAGGAATACCAGTCCTATTGCTTACCTTTGGATTTGCATTTGGCTATGAATTTCTTGTCGTGAGACCAGCAAAGCCAAAAAGTGGCTCAGAATCCGACAAGTAGTTATAGTAGGTAGAATAGGGAGCTTAACAACATGAAAAAGAACATTTTGTTCGGGGTGGTTTGCATAATTGCATTCATTCTTTGGAAGGTTGTTTTTTCAACTGATACTGCAAAGAGTGTGCTTGGTGCTGCTGTTGCATCTGGCCAAGAGCTAAATCCCGCACAAATAAAACAAATTGAAGAAATTGCAGCGGAGATTGCGAAGCAAAGTAATGCAAACAAACATCTGCATTTAGATGATATGACTGTATCTTTTAACGCCGTCTCTACAGGTAGAAACGTTCGCTTTGAGAATGTGCTGCGAGTAAAAAATGGGCTTTCCCAAAATGAAATAGCGCAATGGTTAGCCGCAACACAACAAGAAATCATTCCCCAAGCCTGCGCGCAGAATGCAAATAATCCAGCTTTTGAACGAGGGCTTTCCTACACATATTCCTATAGCAGTATCTACAAGCAAAAAATGGGAGATGTTCTCGTTGACAAAACAACTTGCAAAAGAATGGGATACTAGCTACCAACTGTGCCCTAACAATTCATTCAAGTCGACGCCGCTTCGCGGCGCGGCTTAATTCAGGCGTTATGCAACCAAAGAAAACAAAAAAATGGCATTTACCAGAATAGCCCCTCTTATAAGAATATTTGATGAAAACAAAGCCAAAGAATTTTATGTTGAATTTTTGGGGTTCAATATCGACTTTGAACATCGGGACTCCGATGACGCGCGTCTTTACATGCAGGTATCAAATTACTTTCACGAATGCCATCAGTACCTAACATTCGACCCCAAAAAAGCACCCTTTCCACTCCATCAGTACGCCACCTGAGTTAGTCGAACTCAGGTGACGTAGATAACCGTTATTTTAAAGACGGTATACTATACGAATTTTTAAGCAGCTTCGTTACCATGAGTTTTCACAGTAAGGTACGCATCTAGAGCTTCTATTTGTTTCTGAGTGAAGCTAAGACCCAACTTAGAACGGCGCCATAAAATATCTTGACTGCCTGTTACCCATTCAAAGCGACATAAATAATCCACTTCTTTGGCATACAGGCCGTGACCAAAATGTTTTCCGAGTTGGTCAACCGATGTTGCCTCGCCCAATATATTCCAGATCCGTGAACCATAAGTCGATGCCCAGCGTTTTGCCAATGCTTCTGGAGCATCCGTGATTTGTGCACGGATTTCCTGTATCAACTGTTCAACAGAATGCATATTTTCACCGCCAGGCAATGCCTCTGTCGCAGTCCAGCTTCCCTGCATCTCAGGGAAAAATGCCTTGAGCTGTTGCATGGCAGATTCAGCCAATTTACGATATGTTGTTAATTTTCCACCGAATACGGAAAGTAATGGTGCCTGCCCTTTCTCACCTTTGGACAAGGCCAAAGTATAGTCACGGGTAATGGCTGATGGATTATCCGATTCATCATCACACAGAGGACGCACACCCGCAAAAGTCCAAATGATGTCCTGTTGGGTGAGTTGTTTTTTGAAATGGGCATTGCTCACTTCAATCAGGTAATCAATCTCTTCCTGAGTAATTTTCACTTGTGCTGGATCACCCTGATATTCACGATCGGTGGTGCCAATCATGGTGTATTGGTCCAGATATGGAATGGCAAACACAATACGGCGGTCATCATTCTGCATAATAAAGGCTTTGTCACATTCATACAGCTTCGGCACAATAATATGACTGCCCTGAATCAGGCGGATCCCGTAAGGAGATTTAAGCTGCAAATCCTGCTTGATAAATTGCGCAACCCAAGGTCCTGCCGCATTAACCAAGGCTTTCGCCTTAATCTGGAATTGACCATGCTTATTTTCCAGATCGACCAGCCAATATTGCCCATCACGTTGTGCAGAAAGACAACGGGTTCGGGTCACTACATCAGCCCCTTTCTCACGGGCATGCATGGCGTTTAAAACCACCAGACGAGAGTCATCCACAGCACAGTCTGAATATTCAAAACCACGGGTAATAGCAGAGTTTAGCGGGCTATCTTCTTTAAAATAAACATTGTTTGAACCCAACAGCTTTTCACGTTTACCCAAATGGTCATAAAAGAACAAACCTGTACGAATCAACCATGCGGGACGTAAATGCGGACGATGCGGCATGATAAAACGCATTGGGCGGATAATGTGCGGTGCTTTAGCCAACAAGACTTCACGTTCAGCCAATGCTTCACGTACCAAACGAAATTCTTTATGTTCGAGATAACGTAGACCACCATGAATCAGCTTACTGCTGGCAGAGGAGGTATGGCTTGCCAAATCATCTTTTTCACATAAGAATACGGATAAACCACGTCCTGACGCATCAGCAGCGATACCAACACCGTTAATACCGCCACCAATAACAGCAAGGTCATAGATTTTGTCATTTGACTGAGGAGAAGTTTGCATATTATCACCGCAAATTTTCATTATTTTTCGATAATGAAAATTTAAACATATAAAATGAAAATAAACAATAAATTTTGTGCAAAAAAAATGCCAAATTATTGGCATTTTTAACAAATGAATAAAAAAGAAATTGATTATGAAATGGATGATAAATGCTTTAGGTCAATTTTCGAATCATAGAAACAAACTGTGTTTGACCACTAAAGAGATATAAAACAAAGCATTTAATGAAAAATTATTGAGCAACAACCAAATTCACACCTAAATCATGAATGGTTTTTAGATATTGCTCATTGGGTTGCTGATCAGTAAAGATACTATCTACTTGCTTCAATGAACCCAGACGGATCATGGCATTACGGCCAAACTTGCTACTATCCGCCGCCAAGAAAACCTGACGTGCACTTGAGAGGATTTCCTGTGACACACACACTTCCTGAAAGTCAAAATCCAGCAAAGTGCCATCCTCATCAATACCACTAATCCCAATCAGCGCATAATCCGCCTTAAACTGTTTAAAGAAATCAGCCGTTGCCTGACCAATCACTCCACCATCAGGGCGAACTCGACCACTGGCAATCAGTACTTCAAAATCCTCCTTGGTGCTGAGAATTTTGGCCACATTCAGGTTATTGGTAATGATCTTCAGCCCAGTATGGTTGAGCAAGGCATGGGCAATCGATTCCGTGGTCGTTCCAATATTAATGAATAATGACGCATGGTCAGGTACAGCAGCAGCCACCGCCTCTGCAATCCTGAGCTTTTCTTCAAGCATATAGCCGACACGCATCGTATATTCGGTATTTTCAACACTGGAATCATGTGCGGCCCCACCATGATAGCGGCGCAACAAGCCCTCATCCGCCAACTGATTAATATCACGGCGGATGGTTTGGGGGGTGACATCAAAATATTGAGCAAGCTCTTCAATACTGATATAGCCACGCTCTCTCACCAGTTCGAGGGTTTTTTGTTGGCGTAGGATCAAGCTCATGCTCATCCATCCTAAGTTATTTTAAATTACGAATGGCGTTATTTTACCTTAATTTTAAGCCCAGTCACGTGTACGTCCCACAGCTTTCAACCAACCTTGATAAAGTTTTTCGGTTTCATCCTGACTACACGCGGGTGTAAATGTTCGCTCAATGGTCATTCTGCTCTTCAATTCATTCAAATCAGACCAGAAACCAACGGCTAAACCTGCCAGGAATGCCGCCCCCATACCTGTGGTCTCTTTCATGGCTGGACGTTCAACCAAAGTCGATAAAATATCCGCCTGAAACTGCATAAGGAAGTTATTTGCGGTAACACCACCATCTACACGAAGTGTACGTAACTTCTCACCCGAATCCTGCTGCATGGCATCCAGCACATCACGGGTTTGATAAGCAATGGATTCCAGCGTTGCACGAATAATATGCTCAATACTCACGCCACGGGTAATTCCCAGAATCGCACCACGGGCGGTTGGGTCCCAATATGGCGCACCCAACCCCGTAAATGCAGGAACGACATAAACGCCATTACTGTCTTTCACTTTGGTTGCGTAATATTCCGAGTCATGCGAGTCGTTAATGGCCTTTAATTCATCACGCAGCCATTGCACACATGAACCACCATTAAATACCGCACCTTCGAGGGCATAGTTCACTTCACCTCGTGGCCCACATGCAATCGTGGTGAGTAAACCATGTTCAGATTGAACAATACGTTTACCTGTATTCATAAGCAGGAAACAGCCTGTGCCGTAGGTATTTTTTGCCTGTCCCGCCTCAACACACATTTGACCGAACAAAGCCGCCTGTTGATCCCCTGCAATTCCCGCAATTGGAATCCCAATTTCCTGACCACTGATGGTATGGGTATGCCCATATATTTCAGAAGAAGTACGCACCTCAGGCAACATGGCTTTAGGAATATTCAAGGCTTCAAGCAGCTTATCATCCCATTGCAATGTTTCAATATTAAATAGCATGGTACGTGAGGCATTGGTATAGTCAGTTACATGCGCCTGACCATTGGTCAGTTTCCAGATCAACCAGGTATCCACTGTACCAAACAACAGCTCGCCACGTTCTGCCCGCTCTCGGCTGCCCTCTACCTGGTCAAGAATCCACTTGATCTTGGTTGCCGAAAAATATGGGTCAATCACCAGCCCAGTGACCTTACGTACATACTCATCCCAGCCGTCCTGACGAAGCTGGTTGCAGATTTCATTACTTTGGCGGCTCTGCCATACAATCGCGTTATAAATCGGTTTACCTGTTTTTTTATCCCAGATAATTGTGGTTTCACGCTGGTTAGTGATGCCAATCGCGGCAATCTGGTCGCTTGAAATACTTGCCTGTGCTAAAGCCTCAACCCACACCGCACTTTGCGTTGCCCAGATTTCCATTGGGTCATGCTCAACCCAGCCTGGTTGCGGGTAGATTTGGGTAAACTCACGCTGGGCAATCGTAATAACATTTGCATCGTGATCCAACACGATTGCACGTGAACTGGTTGTACCCTGGTCAAATGCAACCACATATTTTTTTTGACTATCTGTAGAGATCATGGCATACCTATTCAGAATTGCCTTATGTATCAAAGCAATAAATGAAATACCTATTAAAAAAATGGGCCTCAACACTGCGATACAGCAACAACTTGTATATAAAAATAAAAAACTTGCACGATTATATGCAAAATTGTTCGAAAACGAAAATTCTTTCTCTCATTTTGAACCCAAATCATGATGAACAGCGTGAGTTTTAAAGATTCATCACAATACAAAATCTAATTTATGCGATACTAAGACTAGAAATAATAGGACTACTAATATGAAAAAAACTAATTTATTGATTATTGTGAGCGGTACACTTCTGGTTGCGGCATGTCAAAGCACTCCACATCAGTACAATGGTGTGACAGGTTATGAAATTGAAAATAAAACGGCAACTTCGGCAACACTAGCCTATACCTTGGCAGCACGTGGCAACAGTGAGGTTGATGAGAAAAAACTACAGCATGCCTGTAAACAAGTGTTAGGAATGGAAAAAACCTATAAAATTTCGATACTCAGTGTCAATGAAATTATGAACCCAACCAAACAGGAACAATATGGGGTGCAACTTGGCAACAGCCGTGCAACTTTTGGTCTATCCAACTCACCTGATTTAAACAACACTGAGGGCTATGCAACACGTCAGGCACTGGAAACACGCCCAACCACACTGAAAGTGGTTCGCTATACCTGTTCATAATGGTTAAAAATAAGGTGGTTGATTTAAACCACCTTAGCTTTATCTGCGTACTTATTATAAGGTCTTATAAAAACTGACATTGCGAAACTCTTTGGCTTCATCCAGATCAGGCCAGGTGGTTGCGCTGCGCTCATCAATCTTCATATATTTAGGGTGACTAAAGTTTTTAACCCGACTATCCGCTACCCAGACTTCTGGTGCGAATTTTAAAAACTCATCCAGAAAGAATCGGTTACACTGATCGTAAAGCACATCCGCAGCCAGCAAGACATCTACCTGTTCTGACTTGTACAAATCATCCAGATACTCAAGCTCGACATTATTTAGCAAGGCATTTTCACGACATGATTCCAAGCTAACCTGATCAATATCACAGCAGATGACCCGCTTTGCCCCTGCCATTTTTGCGGCAATCGCCACCACGCCTGAACCCGCCCCAAAATCCAGCACCACCTTGTCTTTAACATGATGCGGTTCTGCCAATAACCATTGCGCCATTGCTAGACCTGAGGCCCAACAGAAAATCCAGTATGGCGTTTCATTCCAGATACGGCGAATCACCTCATCATCCAGACGCTCAGTTGGGAAAACAGGTGGAATCAGCCATAGGGAAATTGGCGTCTCAGGAAGCTGTTGCGCCAATAAATCTGTATTTGGAATAACTTCATGCAACGCTTTCAGCAATTGCGCAGGTGCTTTGGCAAATTGAAAAGTACAGCTCATATTTCTTTAATTCTATACAATCCCCCTCTTTCATAAAGCATAGGTGTCTACATATCTGTAACCCCCTCCTACCCCCCTTAAAAAGGTGGAGGAACATCATTTGAATCAAGACCTTATAAGATTCACAGGAAGTCTCCCCTTTTAAAGGGGAGATTTAGAGGGGTTAAAAATCAGATAAATCAACATATTAAAACTTGTGTAGACACTTATATTCATAAAGAGAGGGTTAGGGGGGAATTTAATCCAAAGCTTTTTCAGCGGCTTCAACGGTCTGACGAATCAATGTGGTAATCGTCATAGGGCCAACACCGCCTGGCACTGGTGTATAGGCAGATGCAACTTCTTCAATTCCAACAAGTTGAATATCACCTACACCGCCGCCATCACGAGGATGGAAACCAGCATCAACCACAACCGCACCTTGCTTGATCCAGTCTTTCTGAATCAGTTCAGCCTTACCGACTGCACCGACAATAATATCTGCCTGTTTAACCAGCTCAGCAAGATTCTGGGTACGTGAATGGCAAATTGTCACTGTCGCATTGGCCTGTAATAGCATCATCGCCATTGGTTTACCTAAAATCGCTGAGCGACCCACCACAACCGCATGTTTACCTGCGATTTCAATGTTGTTTTCCTGCAAAATGGTCATGATGCCTGCTGGCGTCGCTGAGCCATAAGCAGACTCACCCATTGCCATACGACCAAAACCAAGGCAAGTTACCCCATCCACATCTTTTTCTAGTGAAATAGCATCAAAACATGCGCGTTCATCAATCTGTTCAGGCACTGGATGCTGCAACAAAATGCCATGCACATCAGGGTTGGCATTCAGTTTTTCAATTTCAGCCAGAAGTTGCGCTGTGGTGGTTTCTTTTGGTAATTCAATTTTAAGTGAGTCCATCCCCACACGACGGCAAGCATTGCCTTTCATACGCACATAAGTTGCAGATGCACCATCATCCCCGACAAGGATGGTTGCCAAAATTGGGGTACGCCCCGTTTTTGCTTTAAGTGCCTCTACACGTACCAACAAATCCGCCTCGATTTGTTTTGCCAATGCACGACCGTCTAAAACCAATGCCACAGCGTATCTCCCAAGTGAGTATAAGTAAGCGCTTACTAATTAGATAAGTATGCAAATGATACATGATAATTTGTCCAATATTCTTTTAGATGTTGTTTTTATGTGCATATTCACCCGAAACACTATTGTTTTTTTCCTAAAGATTGCTAATATGTGCATCACCAAGAGATGGCGGGGTGGCAGAGTGGTCATGCAGCGGACTGCAACTCCGTGTACGCCGGTTCGATTCCGACCTCCGCCTCCATTGGTAAAGCCCGAGTGGTGAAATCGGTAGACACAGGGGATTTAAAATCCCCCGCCCACAAAGCGTGCCAGTTCGAGTCTGGCCTCGGGCACCATTTTTCAGCAAATGAAATATGGTGCTAAAAATTCCAGCTTAATGCTGGTTTTTTTATGTCTGAAAATATTTGCAATAAAAATAAAAAAAGCCAAACAGAATGGTTTGGCCTCTACTGAAATAGGATTACGCTACTTGTTGCGCTGTTTTAATTGGCAATAAATTCACATCCAAACTCAACTGATGCTGTCTGGCTGTATCAACACTATATTCAGGCTTCTTGATTGAATCCACATAAACCCACTGTGACTGTACCTGTGCTTCATCAAATTGAACAATTAAATAACCTCTTTGATTTAAGTTGCAATAGTTCAGCTCATCAATCAAGGTGGTAAACGCAAATTCAAACTGTTGCAACTGAGCCAATGGGATATTTAAATATTTTTCCAAACCTGGCGAAGAAACTGAACTGGTTGCCAGCTCAACACCAACAAACACACCATCCTTGCTATATAGATTGGATGACCATGCATTATGGGTGTCCCCTGCAAGTACAACAACTTTTTTCTTTAATTGTGCCAAAGTGCCATACAGAATCTCACGCTCTGCAAAATAACCATCCCAGGCATCCAGATTATAAGGTGCAACGGTGAGAACGCGGGCTTTTTCCTGACTGGTTAAGCTCGGATCACCTTGCTTTAAACGCATCTTTAAGGTGACTAGCTCAGTAATTTGCATATTCATTTTATTTAAGGTGTCGGCAGTTGGATTGCCTGAAGTTATTTCTGCCAATGAAAGCAACAATTCAGCTGGAACCAGCATTTTTGTCATTAAAATCTGCTGCCCCAGTACATTCCATGTGGATGTCGATTGCTGTAGTTTTCCAAGTAACCAATCACGCTGGGTATAACCCATTAAGGTACGTGCTGGATTGGTTAAATCTGCCTGAAACTTTGCAATATCTAAACCATTCGCTGTCATATAGTTGGCATAGTCCAACTGCTCATCACGGGCAATAATACGGGTATCAAGCATAGTCAGTTGCACCAGCTTGCCAAAATCAAACTGGCGATAAATCTTGAGATGTTGTTCATCTATTGGGCGAATTGGCATCCATTCAAAATAAGCCTGTAAAGCTGCCAGTTTACGCTCCATGAACGGCCGCTCACTGGCCTGATGATTCTCTGCTCCATCTCGCCATGTGTCATTGGCCAATTCATGGTCATCCCAAATCACGATAAACGGATGACGTTGATGCAATGCCTGCAAGTCCTTGTCTTTACGGTATAAAGCATAACGCTTGCGGTAGTCATCCAGTTTAATAATTTCTTTATTGTTATCCGTTGCAAGTGTTCGTCCTAATTTTTCCGCATCTTCCGCCGCATAGCCATCCGCACCATATTCATAAATATAGTCACCGAGATGAATCACAACATCCACATTTTGCTTCGCCATTTCCCGATACACATAGAAATAACCTGCTGGATAATTTGAGCATGAACATACCGCAAAACTGACTTTTGAGGTGCTGGTTGCTAAGGTTTTAGTTTGACCGACTGGAGAAATCTTGTCACCAAAGATAAAGCGATAGAAATAACGCTGGTCTGGTTTTAAACCCGTGACATCCACCTTGACGGTAAAATCTTGCGATGCCGAGGTAAGGACTTTATCGGTTTTAATGATTTGCTTAAATTGATTATCTAGTGCAATTTCCCAACTTACCTGTAAACGAGCACTGGCATCATTCGGTGTCAGACGTGTCCATAAAATCACGCGATCCTGCAATGGATCACCACTTGCTACACCATGTTCAAAATTCACCTGAAGTGTTGCCGTTTCTTGGTCTGAACTGTCATTACATCCTGTAAAACCAGTGGAGAGGGACAATGCCCCGAAACCGAATAAGCTTTTTTGAATGAGTTCCCGCCGTGAAATTTTAGCTGTCATTTGATGGCTACCTTAGCTTTTATCGCAATAAATGAATAAAGCTAATGGACATACATGAAGCTTTAATCTCAGTTTGATGAAAGAATTATGAAAACAGTTTGTCCAAGTTTGGTTTTATCCGATAAATACATGAATTGACTGAAAAGAAAGCAAATACGTGGTTTTACTCTTGCCAAGTTTTCAAGTGTCCTCTATTATTGCGCTCATGCCCGAGTGGTGAAATCGGTAGACACAGGGGATTTAAAATCCCCCGCCCACAAAGCGTGCCAGTTCGAGTCTGGCCTCGGGCACCATTTTTCAGCAAATGGAAATATGGTGCTAAAAATTCCAGCTTAATGCTGGTTTTTTTATACCTGAAATTTAGGAATATAAAAAAATGCCTTAATTAAAAAACCAAGGCCTTCAATCTTAATGGTCTGCCGAGCTTCTGGTGAGAATGGACTTAAACGGATATAGCCCATATTTAAATGCTCACCTGATTTGCCCTGCTGGGTTTCAACCAGCTCATCTGCAACAGGGTCTTCTTTTGGTAATTCCCACGCCAGTAACGGCATCCACGCATATAAACGCTGTACCTGTGTTCTGGTCTGAATTTGCCAGGCCACGCGGTTAAACAGGTCTGCACGCATCGGGATGTGACGGTTCGGGAAATACACCATATCTGCCGAACCATTGGCATCGGGGTCAGAAAAAGCCTGTAGATAAACGGTGTTTACGCCCATACCATTAATTCGATCCAGTAAATGTCCCAGATTACGTTCCTGTTGCTGCGGATCAGGATCATAGATATAGTCTAAATCGACATGCATGATTTTTTGCGGACGATTATTGTCACCGAGGTTCAGTTCACGGTTCTTGATTTCCTGTGCAAGTGCACTGGTCGACATATTGCCCTGAATCAAGATACGGCTCATATTCTGAATGGATTGTTTGGCCTGGTCTGCCCCATCATCCAAGGTAATGGTAATCGGCATGCCCAATTCCTTGGCGGTTTTGACCAACTGCATATTGTAGCGGCCATAAGGCCAGACCATGACCCGCGGTGAACGTAGACCATGTGCCTTTAACAGGTCATTATTCTTTTTTAGGTCCTGATAGACACGTGCCTGATAATCGGCATCATTTTCATAACTTTTGCTTTTAGTATCATAAATGCGGGTAATTGCGGCAGGCTCCAGATTACCCTGTGGATTTGCATTAATCCCCTGATGCAAATGATAACTATGGCTGGCAATCTCCACCAAGCCACTATTCTGCATCTCCTTAAGCTCGTCCCAGCTCAAGATTTTGTTCCTTGCGATGCTTTCCCCACCAAAATCCACATTCTGGTTTTCTTTCGGTTCCAGCCATGAACCGACCAAAGCCAAAACCACAGGGATTTTTTTGGCACGAATTACGGGATAGGCATTTTGATAGAAAGATTGATAGCCATCATCCACCGTCAGTAATACAGGTTTACTAGGCAATTTATACTGGCCTTGATGGGCCTTGATCAGTTGATCCACATTAATAAAATGGAAGCCATTATTCTTTAACCAGTCAATATGTTGACTAAACTGCTGTGCAGTAACCGCATAACTTGGGATCAGTGCATCTTTATGCTCTGTGATTTCATGATAACCAATGACGGTTAACGTTGTCGCATCAATTTTTGGATTTTCCGCAAAAGTTGTTGTGGTTGCAACCACACCGAAAACAAGGCCTAAAAATATTTTTAAGGTCGGAGACACTAAACGTGTTGTCATAGAAATATTGTCTCGATACAGGAAAGTCGCTGGGGACGAAGCAGGCATGAATGGTCTTAGGATTTAGGCAACATCATAAGCATTCTAGCGTGTCAGCTGGAAGTAAGGATTGTATTTATAATTTTGCAAACTGAAAATAATCTTAAAAGTGTATATTATGAAATTTATCGTAAAATAATAGATATGATGGAAATACAATCATACCCCCAACCCTTGTGACGGTTAGGAGTATAAAACGCTATACAGACTAATATTCAATAGACTGGAAATTTGGATTTTCTGATAGCTGCTGTAAATAGTAGCGTTCTTTCTGGTAGAAATATTTACATAAACGGTTGACCCACTCACCACGGCGGAACGTCAATATTTTTTTATGGATACCATCATATTCCAGCAGCACAACATTGCGGTCATCTTCGGATGAAGCCAGACGGGTAATCTTATAATTATGAGGTGCATGCTGGTGAGCAGGTTGCAGGGCCCTTACGATTTCAACTTTTTAATCGCCATCAATCCAGTAATGCCGATCCATAAGCGCCTGTTCATTGACCCAAAATCCTGTTTGCGCCCCATCATGCGTATCAATCAGGAAAAAATGGTCCAGCTCTTTTAACAACTCTGATGCAGTGATATCCAAATAATCATTCATATCATACCTCTACTCATTCAAATTTTTATCGCTTGCCTGAGGCAATTACAGCATTTTTATATTTAAGCAACTATCATACGTGACCAAGCACAACCCTAATAGTGACCTTATAAGAAATTTGCCAAATTTTAAAATATGATTTTTTATTCAGCACATTGTCATTTGCAGGGAAATTGCTCTTTGAACTCAAAGATATACAGGACTATATAGAGAATCAACCATTTTTTCTCAGGCTATGAAAAAAATCAGATAAAAAGAAAGTCATTTAAAATCAAAAAGTTATTATACAATTATTAATAATGTTTTATATAACTGATTTTAAAGTGATTTAGCATAAATTCAAGCCTAAACCACTTTATTGTTTCTACAACGAACGGTCTATTCGTCGCGTGTCTTGATATCAAAAAGCTCAATTTCAAAGGTCAGGTTTGAGTTGGCAGGAATAATTTTTCCCATCTTACGTTCCCCGTAAGCCAAGTGTGCAGGAACAATCAGTTTGCGCTTGCCGCCAACCCGCATTCCCATAATGCCCTGGTCCCAGCCCTTGATCACTCGTCCAGTGCCAATCACGGTTTCAAAATAATTACCACGGTCTATTGAAGAGTCAAACTTGGTTCCATCTTCCAACCACCCTGTATAATGGGTGGTAATCAGGGCGCCTTTTACAGCCTCTTTACCCTCACCCACTTTTAAATCAATAATCTGTAATTCCGCACTCATCGCTCTCTCCAAATTTCTTTCAGTTCAACATTATTGCAATTGTTGCCACTGGATGTCGACCTGTCCCTTGTCACTGAGCAAAGTCCATTCACCATCCATGATATTCAGTTGCAACTGCATGGTACGTTCACACAATTGTTCAAGTGCCTGTGTGGTTTGCGGAGCCAGTTGCCAAACCGAGACATTGCCGAGTGTCTTGATTTTGGTATTTTTCTGCCACCAGTCATCTGCCTGCGAACCATAGGCAATCACGGCAACTTTCTTGCAACGCGCACTAGCCTTCTTTACTTTATCTTCCGATGGACACCCAACTTCAATCCATTTTTCCAGCAACCCCGTCAGGTCTTTCTGCCATAAGGCTGGTTCATCGGTTTCAAACAGGTCTTTGGTGAATTCCAGTTGCTCATCCGCATAACGCGCATAGGCGAGAATACGCACCATTAAACGTTCAATGGTTTCTGATGGATGTAATGCCAGCGTCAACTGGTAATCCGCATAGATATGCTCATCCATATTGGCAATATTCAGGTCTGCCTTATATATTGTTGCTTTTAACGCCATAAATGGTGCTCTTAAATATAGTGTGTTCAAATTTGGCGCTAAGCATACTCTATTTTATAGGACAACATGAGCCAATTTGACCAACTGGTTATCCATCTCTATTGATACGACACGCCAAGAACTGCGTTTCAAATGCCAACCAATCCTGCTGGACTTGGGTAATGATTTCTATTCGGTTATCAATACTTTCTTCCGCCGACTTATAGTTAAACTGTTGAGGATTAAAATTAAAGCTTTTCCAGCCCTGATCGGTATTAAAAATTCCCTTGATACGCACCCAGTCTTGCTGGGCACACAATAGGTCTAATAAATCATAAAAATTAAACTGCCAGCGCTTTGGTAATTTCCAACCTGCCACGGTATAGCCCTGGGCAGTCTCGACATAATGATAAGGCAGTTGCTTGATTTCCTGTTCCTGAACGGCGGCCTGTGTTTTTTGCAACTTTAATAAGGGCTGAATTTTACGTTGGACAGGCTGTTGGGCAATATCAATTTTTTCAAGCTCGACCTGCCCCTGCTCAGTCTCAAACCAATGTTGCACATAGGTCTGGTATTCCTGTTTTAACGCCAGATAAGCTTGGTGGTCAGCCTCATTCATCAAATCAATATGTGAGATGACCACGATTTGTGCCGCTTTCAACTGATCGGTATATAAGTTCTGCTGCACCCAGTCTTGGTCATGCAAACGGCTGCCATCCACAACCACCACCAAGGCCCGCATCGCCAGACTGCTTTGCCAATGGGGTTCTGTCAGTTGTTCCAGCAATTGTGCGGGATGCCCTAAACCTGTGGGTTCTATAAATAGTCGGTCTGGTTTGCTTTCACTTAAAAGACGCGCAAGCGCAATTTGCATGGGTAACTGACTACTACAACATAAACAACCACCCAGCAACTCCTTGACAGCATAGCCCTGTTGTTGACTAATTAAGTGCTGGTCAACACCGATTTGACCAAATTCATTCATCAATACCGCCCACACCTCATGTTCAGGCTTTTGGCTCAGTAAATGTTGCAGTAGCGTGGTTTTACCCGCCCCTAAAAAGCCAGAAATAATATGGGTTGCAACGGGTTGAGGTGCAATAAATTTCACAGTGTCTGACAGGTGCAAAAGATTTATTCTAACGGCAAAGTTGCCCATCAAAAAGTAACTTTAGAGATTTTATGGTGATTTACCATAAAACAAACACATCAACACACTTACCTAAAGTCTATAACAATGACCCAAACCCATTCATTCACAATTTATATTTTCAAATAAGGATGAAATACCTTTAAGTTACTTAAAGGTATCACACTGATTGATATCACCCGATTTCAGTCCCAACTGAAACCAATGCATACGCTGCTCACTGGTACCATGTGTGAAACTATCAGGGACAACCTGTCCTGTGGCACGTTTCTGCAAATAATCATCACCAATCTTTTGGGCAGCATCCATCGCTTCCTCGATATCACCCTGCTCTAGAAATTGTGTACGCTGCTGGTTCTGATGTGCCCAGATTCCTGCAAAACAATCCGCCTGCAATTCCAAACGTACTGAAAGCTGATTGCCCTGTGTCTGACTCATTTGTGAACGCGCCTGCTGCACCTGAGAGGAAATCCCCAATAGATTTTGAATATGATGACCGACCTCATGTGCAATCACATAGGCTTGCGCAAAATCGCCTGCTTGATCTTGACGCGCCAACTCAGTTTGATTGTGCTCTCCTGAAATGCCCATTTTTTGGCGCATTTCTTTGAAGAATGAAGTATCAATATAAACTTTTTGATCGGTCGGGCAATAAAATGGTCCCATCGCTGCTTGTGCCGTGCCACAACCAGAACGCACCACTCCATTAAACAGCACCAATCTTGGTGGTTTATAGGACATGCCCAACTGTTGAAAGATAGGAGTCCAGGTATCTTCTGTATCTGCCAGAATGGTTCCGACAAAATCACCGGCTTCTTTCTGGTCGGCAGTCAGGCTTTGCGGCGCACTGCCCTGTGAGGATTGCGCACTAGTCACAGCCTGGGTCGCCTGATAAGCCTGTTGGGGGTCAACCCCAAAAAACTTCCATGCAATAAAAGCAACAATAAGCCCCAGTATACTAATTCCGCCTGCTTTTGCCCCGCCACCACGACGGTCTTCAACATTGGTACTGATTCGACGATCTTTCCAGCGCATAGTGACCTCACATGATTATATTGTCCAAGATTTAAGCCGAAGCCTTTGACCACACTTTTTGAATCAACCCAACAATGATCAGTACAATGGCACCTGCAACCAGACCAATACCCAAATTAATCAAGGTTGGTGTCAATGCGCCAATAACTGAACCAATGCTTGGAATCAGTTCCATATGGTCTACCGTTTCTTCAGTAAAATGATGCAGTAATGGAATGGTATGGCTAATAATGCCACCACCAACCAAGAACATTGCAACCGTTCCAACAATAGAGAGTGTTTTCATCAACACAGGGGCAAAGGCCAGCAAACCACGCCCAATCTTATTTTTAAATTCAGATGCCTGTTGGGTTAAATATAACCCGAGATCATCAATCTTGACGATCATGGCAACAAAGCCATACACGCCAATGGTCATCCCAATGGCAATAACGCTTAATACAGTCACTTTAGTCATAAATGCTGCTGTTGCAACTGTACCTAACGAAATTACCACAATTTCAGCGGATAAAATAAAATCGGTACGAATCGCACCTTTCACTTTTTCTTTTTCAAACTTGACCAGATCAACTTCAACCTGTTGCAGGTTTTCACTCGCCTGTTCGGCTGTTTTGGCTTTTTTGTGGTGCAACATATGCACAACTTTTTCTACACCCTCATAACAGAGGAATAAGCCACCAATCATCAGCAAGGGATTAATCAACCACGGCGCAACCACGCTGATTAAAAGTGCCAGTGGAACCAGAATCAACTTATTCACAAAAGAGCCTTTGGCGACACTCCAGACCACTGGCAATTCACGGTCAGAACGCACACCACTCACTTGCTGGGCATTCAGCGCAAGGTCATCCCCCAATACCCCAGCAGTTTTTTTGGCTGCCATTTTGCTCATCACGGCAACATCATCTAAAACTGTCGCAATATCATCCAGCAGTAATAATAAACCACTCGCCATTTTTATGTCCTAGTTTGTATTTATGCGGCTATTGTAAAGTGGATTAAAGCCATTTTTATATTGATTTATTGAAAATTCTTTGCGTATTTTTTGTAGGCATGTTTTACAGAGACTAGGGTCTGTTGACATTTCACAGATGCTTGCGACAGAGGACATTTTTTAGATGGTACAAGGCATGGCTTACGAAATTTAGCTATCCTAAATGAGTAAGGCATAACGCAGTAGCGGCAAAAAATGCCCCTGTCCCGTAGGGTTATGGCTAAAACTTCCATAAACTGCGTTATGAAACTTGACAAGGGGGTCGCCATTGCCTGCGTTTCATGCCTTGTTTATGTTGTTTTAGCCTATAACGCAAGACATGGCTGAAATGGCAACAGACCCTACCCCTATTCCTGCAATATACCGTACAATATGCTGCATTAAATATTTATCAAATGACTGTATCCTGGAACATATCATGAGCAATGCTGATCAACGTCCAATAATTTTGACAGGCGACCGCCCTACTGGACAACTTCATCTTGGACACTTTGTCGGTTCATTACGCTCTCGTGTAGGCCTACAGGACAGCCATCATCAGCACCTTTTACTGGCCGATGCCCAGGCTCTGACGGACAATGCCGATAATCCAGATAAAGTTCGCAACAATATCCTACAAGTGGCACTCGATTATCTGGCGGTGGGGATTGATCCAACCAAAACAACCATTTGTGTGCAGTCCTGTTTACCTGCCTTGAATGAACTCACCATGCTTTACCTGAACTTTGTCACTGTGGCACGTCTGGAACGCAATCCAACCATCAAGTCAGAAATCCAGATGCGTGGTTTTGAACGTGACATTCCAGCAGGGTTCCTATGCTATCCAGTGGCTCAGGCAGCAGACATCACCGCATTCAAGGCAACTGTGGTGCCTGTGGGTGAAGACCAGATTCCAATGATTGAGCAAACCAATGAAATCGTGCGCCGTATCAACCGTCAAATCGGACAGGATTTATTACCTGAATGTAAGGCGCTGTTATCCAATATGGGACGTTTGCCAGGTTTTGATGGCAAAGCCAAAATGTCTAAGTCATTGGGCAACACCATTGTCTTAAATGCTTCAGACAAAGACATCAAGAAAGCGGTCAATGCCATGTATACCGACCCAAATCACTTGCGTATTGAGGACCCAGGTCAGGTTGAGGGTAATATTGTATTTACCTATCTGGATGCCTTTGATCCAAACAAGGAAGAGGTTGAGGAACTCAAGGCACATTACCGTCGTGGCGGTTTGGGTGACGGAACAGTTAAAAAACGTTTAGAGGGTGTGTTAAAAGAATTGATTAGCCCAATTCGTGAACGTCGTGAAGAATTGGCTAAAGATCCTGATTATATTATGGATATTTTGAAACAAGGCACTAAAAAATGCAGAGATATCACACAACAAACCTTAGATGAAGTAAAAGCGGGCTTGGGTTTATTTAAATTTTAATTTACGTTACTTTTACCACAAAAAAGCCCATATTTCTGGGTTTTTTTAATTAACTCATGGATTTAAGTCTAATTTAAGAACTACCCAATAAAATTTATAACTAACAATTTTCGTCACTTATTAACATCTATTAACAGTAGTTAACATGAATACCTATGAACTTGGTTAAGTTTTTTTATATGATGACTATGTAGATTAGAAAAAACTAATCTTATGATATTTCTCCTTTTCATCGGAACTGTTTTACAGATTCGTAGTTCTACGCAATGATCACCCCAATCATTGCGTTTTTTTTATGCCTATTTCTCGATTGTGAAAACATGTAAGTTTTTAGCAATAAAAAGTTAATTATAGCGGTCTAGCTGATTTTTTGATCTATGATAATTTTTCAATAACTACCACACACTGAGAGAGATTATTATGTCCATTGCTAAAGTCGTCGAAGTCAATTCTAGCAGCAACAAAAGCTTTGAAGATGCAATTCAAACTGGGATTGCTAAAGTCACTGAAACGGTCAAAAATGTTCAAGGTGCTTGGATTAACGAGCAAAAAGTGGTGATCAAAGACAATAAAATTACCGAATATCGTGTTAATTTAAAAATTAGTTTCCTCGTTGAATAAAAAATCTAATTTTTTAAAAATCCCCAAATGGGGATTTTTTTATTGCCATGATTTTAATAACATTTTCCAATTAAACATGATTATGCAAATACTCAAGACCTGATTGATCAATCTACTAAAAATAGTAATCCGAACGATTTAAGTTGAAATTGCCCTCCGTTCGCTTTACTCTTGTAACTGTTTTATTTTTATAAAAATTTTATTTATTATCTCAAAAAGATATAAGAGTAATGCAAATGATATGGGACTTATTAATCCATCCATCAAATATTGTTTTTAGTATTGCTTTAATGCTTTGCCTGTTTATTGGCGTACTTGAATTCATCTTGCTGCTGTTTGGTGGTAGCTCAAGTTTTCTCGAACAGTTTTTACCAGATAGCCTCACCGATGTAGACCATGCCGATGTCGGAGTGGATCATCCAGAGAATCTCTTTACCCAGTTGTTGGAATGGCTGTATTTAGGCAAGGTCCCCTTACTGATCTGGCTCATTATTTTCTTAATTGTATATGCATTAACAGGCCTGATCATTCAGGATATCTTCTTCCACCTAACCGAACATTACCTGTCTGCATGGATTATTGCACCTGCCTGTGTGTTTCTGTGTATGCCCATCGTGCGTATCAGTGCTGCGCTCATCGCCAGGATTATTCCCAAAGATGAAACCACGGTTATTTATAGTGAAGACTTGATCGGCAGGACAGCCCAAATCATTTTAGGGGATGCCAAACCCAACTCCCCTGCACAGGCCAAAGTGAAAGACCAGTTTGGTCAAACCCATTATGTTTTGGTTGAGCCAGAACTCGACATTGTTTTTCAGCAAGGACAAGAGGTTATTTTGACGCAGAGAACCAAGATTGGTTTTCAGGCAATTTCGATTTAATTTTTATATTGGATGATACGAGGGCATTTAAATGTTTAATTCAGCATTGACTGAAATTTTAATTATTACAGGTGTTATTTTTGCGGCACTGATTTTTATAGGGATTATTATTGCTCGCCTGTACACACGTTCCAGTAAGGAAGTGTCTTTTGTACGCACAGGCTTTGGTGGGGAAAAAGTAATTTTAAATGGCGGGGCAATTGTTCTGCCTGTATTGCATGAAATTATTCCTGTAAACATGAATACCTTGCGTCTGGAAGTCAAACGCGCTGCTGATCAGGCGCTGATTACCCGTGACCGTATGCGAGTGGATGTCATGGCTGAGTTTTATGTTCGGGTAAAACCAACAGGTGAATCCATTGCAACTGCGGCACAAACGCTAGGTCGTAAAACCATGTCGCCTCAGGAATTGAAAGACTTGGTTGAAGGCAAATTTGTTGACTCCCTACGTGCCGTTGCAGCTGAAATGGCGATGGAAGAACTGCATGAAAAGCGTGTTGATTTCGTGCAGAAAGTTCAACAGGTGGTATCAGAAGATTTGTCTAAAAATGGTTTAGAGCTTGAAACCGTTTCATTGACAGGTCTAGACCAAACCAGCTTTAAGTTCTTTAACCCTCAAAATGCCTTTGATGCTGAAGGTTTAACCAAGCTGACCGAAACCATTGAAGACCGCCGTAAAAAACGTAACGACATTGAGCAGGATGCTGACCTGGCGATTCGTGCGAAAAATCTGCAAGCTGAACAGGCAAGGCTACAAATCTCTCGTGAAGAGGAATACGCCAAGCTACAACAGGAACGTGAAATTTCAATTCGTAAAGCGGAACAAAGTGCTGAAATTGCAGCGCAGGAAGCAGCTAAAAAACGTGAAGCAGAAGAAGCGCGTATTGCTGCTGAACGTGAAGTTGAACTGAAACGGATTGCTTCCGCACGTGATGTGGAAAATGAAAATATCCAGAAAGCTCAGCTCATTCAAAAAGCGCAGGTTGAGCAGAAGAAAACCATTGAACTTGCAGAGCAGGATCGTGCCATTGCTATTGCAGAAAAGTCCCGTGCCGAATCAGAAGCCAAAGCCCAAGCAGATAAAGCCCGCGCCGAAGCAGTAAAAGCCGAGGAAGAAGTTGTGACTGTGCGTGAAACACAACGTGCGGAACGTCAAAAAGCGGTTGAACTGGTTGCAGCCAAACAAACCGCTGAAAAAGAAGCAATTGCCATTACCGTTGCTGCCGATGCAGGTAAAAAAGCAGCTGCTGATGAAGCCGAGGCAATACGAATTGGTGCAGAAGCCGAGGCTGAAAAAGTACGTTTAAAAGCCAAAGGTGAAGCGGATGCCAAAATCCTGCTTGCTCAGGCATTGGAGAAACAATATCAAGTCGATGCAGAGGGTGCTCGGGCAGTGAATGAAGCAGCCAATACCCTTTCTGCTGAACAGGTGGAAATGCAAATTCGTTTAGCCTTGCTCAAACACTTACCTGAAATTATCCGTGAAAGCGTTAAACCAATGGAAAATATTGATGACATCAAGATTTTACAGGTCAATGGTTTAAATGGTTTTGCAGGTGGTTATGTATCAGGTGAAACAGTTGAAAACACCCAAACCTCTTTGTCTGATCAGGTTGTGAATAGCGCCCTACGCTATCGTTCACAAGCCCCGTTAATTGATAGCTTAATGAGTGAACTTGGCTTACAAGGTGGTGATATTAATGGTTTAACTCAAGGATTGAAACCAAAAGCGGAGTAAGTGTTTAATATCCTCAAACTGAGACTTATTAAATGACAATAAAAAACCCCGATGTTTCCATCAGGGTTCTTTAAAGATTAAAATCAACGAATTACGCCAAACCTTTCTCTTTCAAAACTTGTAGCATGGTTGAACCAAGCTCTGCAGGGCTACGCGTGTAAGCCATACCTGCTTTTTCAAATGCAGCGAATTTCTCTTCTGCTGTCCCTTGACCACCAGAAATGATCGCACCTGCGTGACCCATACGCTTACCTTTCGGTGCAGTTACACCAGCGATATAACCTACAACTGGTTTAGTCACGTTAGATTTGATGAATTCAGCAGCTTCTTCTTCCGCTGTACCACCGATCTCACCGATCATGATGATTGCATCAGTATCTGGATCGTCTTGGAACAATTGAAGCGCTTCAATCTGATTCATACCTGGGATTGGGTCACCACCGATACCGATACAAGTAGACTGACCTAAACCAAGCTTGGTTGTTTGAGCAACAGCTTCATAAGTCAATGTACCTGAACGTGAAATGATTCCAATACGACCTGGTTGGTGGATGTGACCAGGCATAATACCGATCTTACATTCACCTGGAGTGATCACACCTGGGCAGTTAGGACCAACTAAACGCGTACCGTTACCATTCGTTTCCAAGTAACGTTTAGCTTTCAGCATGTCAATTGTTGGAACACCTTCAGTGATCACAACGATTAGGCCGACACCTGAATCAACTGCTTCAACGATTGAGTCTAAAACAAATGGCGCTGGTACATAGATAACAGATGCATCTGCATTTGTTTCACGTACAGCTTCTTTCATTGTGTTGAATACTGGTAGGTCAAGGTGAGTCGTACCGCCTTTCCCTGGAGTAACACCACCCACAACTTTTGTACCGTAGTCTAAAGCTTGTGCAGAGTGGAAAGTACCGTTTTTACCAGTAAAACCCTGTACCAATACTTTAGTGTCTTTATTAATTAATACGCTCATGATTGATACTCCCCTTACGCCTTAACTGCAGCTACAACTTTTTCTGCGGCATCAGATAGGCCGTTCGCAGAAATTAATTTCAAACCAGATTCATCAAGTAATTTCGCACCCAACTCAGCGTTGTTCCCTTCTAAACGAACAACAACGGGTACAGTGACATTTACTTCTTGAACCGCTGCAATAATTGCTTCAGCAATCATGTCACAACGTACGATACCACCGAAGATGTTAATTAAAACACCTTGTACAGACGTATCAGCAAGGATGATTTTGAACGCTTCGATTACGCGCTCTTTCGTTGCACCACCACCAACGTCAAGGAAGTTTGCAGGCTGACCACCATAAAGTTTAATGATGTCCATCGTTGCCATTGCAAGACCAGCACCGTTAACCATACAACCGATGTTACCTTCTAAAGCAACATAGTTAAGATCAAATTCAGATGCTTTTAATTCACGCTCATTCTCTTGAGATTTGTCACGTAAAGCAGCAACTTTAGGTAAACGGTAAAGCGCGTTAGAGTCGATACCTACTTTCGCATCAACACATAAAATTTCGCCATTTTCACGAACTGAAAGTGGGTTAATTTCAAATAATGCAAAGTCATTTTCAACAAATGCTTGGTAAGCAGCTGTCATGATTTTTACAAATTGACCGATTTGCTTGTCTTTCAAACCTAAAGCAAACGCAACTTCACGTGCCTGGAATGGTTGTAAGCCAACGAGTGGATCAACTTCAACTTTGATAATTTTTTCAGGCGTTTCTTCTGCAACTTTCTCGATTTCTACACCACCTTCTGTAGAAGCCATGAAAGTAATACGACGGCTAGAACGGTCTACAACCGCACCTAAGTAAAGCTCACGCTCAACTGGGTATACATCTTCAGCCACAATAATGCTGTTCACTGGCTGGCCATTTGCATCTGTTTGATACGTTACAAGACGAGTACCAATGATGTTGTTTGCAAATTCGATTACATCTTCTTTAGATTTCGCAACTTTAACGCCGCCAGCCTTACCACGGCCACCTGCATGAACCTGCGCTTTCATTACAGCGAATTTACCACCAAGCTGTTCAAACGCAGCAACGGCTTCATCTGCATTTGTTGCCAAAATACCTTCTTGTACTGGCATGCCATATTTTTTTAATAACGCTTTAGCTTGATACTCATGTAAGTTCATTTAGTTACCTACTATGTTGTTTATTGTGGTACAGCCTAAATATTCTTAAAACCAGACTGCTACATATTGAGTAAATGATTGCCTTATAAAACCAATCACCATCATTTAAAAAAGTGTGGCGAACCACACTTTTTGTTTACTTACGCTTACGTTGAATGGCGTGGATTGCACGCCCATCTACAGCTAAAGCGGCTTCATGCACCACTTCAGAGAATGTTGGATGACCGAAAGTCATCAATTGCAAGTCTTCCACAGAAGAAACAAACTCAAGCGCAATCATGCCTTGGTGTGCGATATCAGATGCATTAGGACCCACAACGTGCATACCTAAAAGACGGTCTGTTTTCGCATCAGCAACGAATTTCACAAAACCAGCCGTATCACCAGCTGCCAATGCACGACCATTCACCGCAAACGGGAATTGGCCTGCTTTCACTTCATGGCCTTTTTCTTTGGCTTGCTCTTCAGTTAAGCCCACCCAAGCTGCTTCTGGATGGGTATAGATTATGCTGATGATGGTGTCATAGTTCACTTGAGCAGCATGACCGTGGATACGCTCCACTGCCATTACACCCTCTTCCATTGCCTTATGTGCAAGCATTGGACCGCGTACCAAGTCACCAATCGCATAAACACCTTCAACAGAAGTTGCACACCAATCGTTTACTTCAACTAAGCCACGTTCAGTCAGTTTAATACCGCAATCATCTGCCAATAAACCTTCAGCATAAGCACGACGACCTACACAAACGATCAATTTATCGAAAGTTTGTTCTTTGTCTTCACCGCCTTGGGTATATTTAACAGTCACTTCACGACCATTAACATCAGTACCTGAAACTTTGGCACCGAAACGAATATCTAAACCCTGTTTTTTCAAGATTTTTTGATATTCTTTCGCCAATGCTTTGTCCGCCATTGGCAAGAATGTATCCAGTGCTTCAAACACAACCACTTCTGCACCTAGACGACGCCATACTGAACCCAGTTCGAGACCAATTACGCCTGCACCAATCACACCTAAACGCTTAGGCACTTCTGGGAATTCTAAAGCACCAGTAGAATCAACAATAATGTCTTGATCTACAGGAGCAACAGGAATATTTACAGGAACCGAACCAGTCGCAAGAATCACATATTTAGGCTCTAAAACCTGTACATCACCTTCAAACGGTGTGAATTCTACTTTTTTACCTGCAAGTAATTTACCAGTACCTTGTAACCACTCGATACCATTACCTTTCAGTAATTGAGCAACACCACCCGTCAATTGATCTACAACTTTGTCTTTATGTGCCAACAAAGTGTCTAGATCAAATTTAACTTCACCTGTGGTGATACCATGTTCAGCAAGTTCGTGAACGGTTGCTTCATAGCGTTGGGAAGAGTCAAGCAGTGCTTTAGATGGGATACAGCCCACATTTAGACAGGTACCACCCAAAGATGGCTTACCTTTGTGAATACGTTTTTCGATACACGCAACTTTAAAGCCAAGTTGAGCCGCACGAATTGCCGCTTCATAACCACCTGGGCCACCGCCAATAACAACAAGATCAAATTGTTGAGACATTTTTATCTCCAAAAATGGGCTTAGAGGATCGCTCCGAGCCCACTGATTTATTCTTTAGAATTAAAGGTCAAGGATGAGTTTAGCTGGCTCTTCTAACAATTCTTTGATTGTTACAAGGAAACCTACAGCTTCTTTACCATCGATTAAACGGTGGTCATAAGAAAGCGCCAAGTACATCATTGGCAAGATTTCAACTTGACCATTTACCGCCATAGGACGCTCTTGGATTTTGTGCATGCCCAAAATAGCAGTTTGTGGCGTGTTTAGAATTGGTGTAGATAACAATGAACCGAAAGTACCACCGTTAGTAATAGTGAATGTACCGCCAGTCATATCTTCAATACCAAGCTTACCGTCACGTGCTTTATAAGCATAGTCACGAATACCGTTTTCTACTTCAGCATAGTTCATACGGTCTGTATCACGTAATACAGGAACCACTAAACCACGGTCAGAAGAAACCGCAACACCGATGTCGTAGTAACCGTGATACACGATGTCTTCGCCATCAATAGAAGCGTTTACTGCTGGGTAACGTTTCAATGCTTCAGTTGCAGCTTTCACGAAGAAAGACATAAAGCCTAAACGTGCACCATGACGTTTTTCAAATGCGTCTTTGTATTGTGCACGCATTTCCATGATTGGCTTCATGTTCACTTCGTTGAATGTGGTTAACATTGCAGTTTCTTGAGTCGCTGCAAGTAAACGCTCTGCTACGCGCTTACGTAAACGTGTCATAGGAACACGTTTCTCGATACGCTCACCTACCGCAACGCTTAATGGCGCAGCTGCAGGTTTAGCTTGATGATTTGCAACATCTTCTTTCGTGATACGACCACCGCGACCTGTACCAGACACGTCTGCAGCATTGATACCTGTTTCAGTCAATGCTTTACGTACTGCTGGTGCTTGGTCAGCAACAGGTTGTGCACGCTCAACAACTGGGGCAGCGCCCGCTTCAGTTTTCGCTGCAGCTTGCTCTACTTGATCTTCAGACTGAACAGCTTGAGTTTGAGCCGCGCCAGATACAGCACCCGCTTCAAATTGAGCAATAACTTCGTCTGAAAGAACAGTATCGCCTTCTTTTTTGATGATTGCAACGATTGTGCCATCCGCAGGAGCGACTACTTCCAAAACAACTTTATCGGTTTCAATATCACAGATCACTTCATCACGTGAAACTGCTTCACCAGGTTGTTTGTGCCAAGTTGCAATCGTACCGTCTGCAACTGACTCTGGAAATACCGGTGCTTTAATTTCGGTTGCCATTATTGAGAATCTCCTGATTGTTCAGCTTCAATTGCTAGTGCGTCATTGACGAGCTGAGCTTGTTGTTTTGCATGCAAGTATGGTGAGCCACAGGCAGGTGCGGCAGATGCTTCACGGCCTGCATAGCTAATGCGAATTTGTTTACCAGATTTAAGAACATCTTCGTATAGACGAGGAACGATAAATAACCAGGCGCCCTGATTCTTCGGTTCTTCCTGCGCCCAGACAAGTTCCTGGATGTTTGGATACTGAGCCATGACTTCAGCTAAACGCTGTTCTGGATATGGATACAACTGTTCGATACGAACAATCGCAATATGATCCAAACCAAGCTCACGACGTTTTTCCAGTAAATCGTAATAAACCTTACCGCCACAAAGGACTAAACGCGTCACATCAGCTTTATTGATGTTATCAATTTCATCAATCACAGTCTGGAATGAACCATTTGCCAACTCATCTAAAGTCGAGGTTGCAAGCTTATGACGCAACAATGATTTTGGTGACATGACAATCAAGGGCTTACGAATTGGACGAACCGCCTGACGGCGTAGCGCATGGAAAATCTGTGCTGGTGTTGTTGGTGTCATCACCTGCATGTTGTCTTCAGCACATAGCTGTAAGAAACGCTCCAGACGTGCAGATGAATGCTCTGGTCCCTGACCTTCATAACCGTGTGGCAACAACATGGTGAGACCACATACTCGCTCCCACTTAGTTTCACCCGAAGCGATAAACTGGTCGATCACCACCTGTGCACAGTTTGCGAAGTCACCAAACTGGGCTTCCCAAACAATCAGGCTTTTCGGCAATGTGGTTGAATAGCCGTATTCAAATGCAAGCACCGCTTCTTCTGACAATAAAGAATCATAAACAGCAATACGCGGTTGATTCTCCTTGACATGACATAATGGAATATAAACTGAACCATCTGCCTGATTATGCAGTTTGGCATGACGATGTGAGAACGTACCACGCCCCACATCTTCACCTGTGATACGCACAAGGAAGCCATCATCCAGCAAGGTTGCGTATGCCAGTGTCTCAGCAGCTCCCCAGTTGAGTGGCATTTCACCCGTTTGCATTTTCATCCGATCATCAATGACTTTCTGAACCTGACGTTGCAATACAAAACCTTCAGGCAAAGTATTTAAGGTTTTTCCAAGTTCTTTTAAGCGGTCAATATTGACACTGGTATCCCAGACATCGGTATATTCATGACCCAGATATGGAGACCAGTCCACAAACATCTTCTTGTTCGGCTTAGTCACCAATGCGTTCGCCACATGATTGCCTGCTTCAAGGTCAGCGCGGTAATCCTCAACCATTCTGTCTGCACTTGCACGATCAAGAATTTGCTGTTGAACCAACTGATCAGCATAAAGTGTACGTGTGGTGGCTTTTTTATTAATGATCTGATACATCAATGGCTGTGTTGCGGATGGTTCATCCGCTTCATTATGACCACGGCGGCGATAACAGAACAGATCAATGACAACATCTTTACGGAACTCATGACGGAAGTCATGGGCGATTTGAGTCGCAAAAATTACAGCTTCAGGATCATCCCCATTGACATGGAAGATCGGTGCCTGAATCATTTTTGCAACATCGGTACAGTATTCGGTAGAACGGGCATCACGTGGATCAGAAGTGGTAAAACCAACCTGATTGTTCACAATAATATGAACAGTACCACCAACCGTATAGCCACGAGTCTGTGACATCTGGAAAGTTTCCATGTTCACACCCTGACCTGCAAACGCCGCATCACCATGAACAATCAATGGTAAAACATCATCACCACCGATATCCTTACGGCGAACCTGACGCGCACGCACCGAACCTTCAACCACAGGTCCCACAATCTCAAGGTGCGATGGGTTAAATGCCAGTGCCAAATGCACTTCACCACCTGGTGTCATTACATTTGAAGAGAAGCCCTGATGATACTTCACATCGCCAGAACCTTTTTTGTGCAGGCTTTTGCCTTCAAACTCACCAAAAAGGTCGGCAGGGTTTTTACCCATAATGTTGACAAGCAGATTAAGACGACCACGGTGTGGCATCCCGATCACAACTTCTTTACAGCCTACACTACCTGCACGCTGAATGATTTCGTTGACCATTGGAATAAAGGACTCACCGCCTTCAACACCAAAACGCTTCGCGCCAACAAATTTATTACCCAGATACTTTTCCAGACCTTCAGCAGCCGTCAAACGCTCCAGAAAGCCTTTTTTCTGATCAGGGCTGAAGTTGAATTTACCGCGCGCACCCTCTAAACGTTGCTGAATCCAGCGTTTTTCCTTAGTGTCAACAATGTGCATATACTCTGCACCAATTGATCCACAGTAGATAGCCTCCATTGCCTCAACCATTTCAGCCAATGTCGCTTCTGCTTTGCCAATCGCGAGGTTGCCTGTATTAAATACAGTATCTAAATCAGATTTAGTTAAACCATGTGCAGATAAATCAAGATCTGGAACTTCTTCACGTTTCGCAAGACCTAATGGATCAAGTTTGGCTTTTTGATGACCACGGTTGCGGTAAGCAGCGATCAGTTGTAATACACCAATTTGACGACGCTCATGTTCTGTACTTACAGTGCTTTGTACAACAGGTTGAACCCGGTTTGAATTACGACCCAAAAGGAGGAATTGCTCGCGCACACTGCCGTGTGGTTGATCACCTTTAGGGTATTTATCGAAATATTCACGCCAATCCTCTGACACTGAGGTTGGAGAAGTTAGGTACTGTTCGTAAAGCTCTTCAATATACGCTGCACTATCAGCGGAAAGTTCAGTGTCAAGACGCAGTGCGTCAGCAACTTCTTGCATTTTTGGACCCATTTCCTATTGCAAAAAATAATACAGGTTGCCTTTTAAGCATACCCATGATTCATAGCGTCAAATTGGTAACGAGACACTACTACCCAAGATCATCCAACCCTGAGACATTATTACTACACATCAGGAGTATTCCCTTTGATGTAACAAATGAGCCATGCACTTTCAATTCAAAGCACATAACTCATTTTCATACTCGATGAAATCGAGCAATTTTTTGCAAATCATTTTAGAAAAATTAAATAATTTTTTAACTTTTCTAAATTGACTTTTTAAAAGTAATTTGCATAAATTCATGCAATGTTACTTTTAGATAACATCAGGAATATGCTTATTTTTTGCTTTCATTTACTGGGTGAAATCCTATCATGTAATCAAGTCTGAATTGATTTTTTTGACACATACCATTCATAAACCAGCGAAATACACATATTCAATTATATTCTAATATACCGCCCTTTTTCTAAAAGTTGCACCTTATATCGACCAAAGTTAAAGATTCACTACAAATTTCGCACAAACACCACGCAGAATGCCTAAAAATAAAGCAACTACCCGATTTATATTTGTTTTTATTATTTGACTTAATCATAAAATTTATAAAAATACCACATAACTGTCTGTTGTTTAAGATTGATACACATATTACCCAACCCCATGTTTCCATCCTTATAAACAGCCGCATCCAAAATAAAAAACGGAAGTCCTTTTGGAACTTCCGTTTTTTGGTCAGAGCAAGCGATTAGCCCGCTTGATCTAACAGCATGTTACGAATGTGACCAATTGCCTTGGTTGGGTTTAAACCTTTCGGGCAAACCGATACACAGTTCATGATCCCTTTACAGCGGAACAAAGAGAACGGGTCATCTAAACGAGCCAAACGTTCCTGAGTTGCGGTATCACGAGAGTCAATGATAAAGCGGTATGCATTTAACAATGCAGATGGCCCAAGAAACTTGTCAGGGTTCCACCAGAATGATGGGCATGACGTTGAACAACATGCGCAAAGGATACATTCATATAGACCATCAAGATGCTCACGCTCTGCCTGAGACTGTAAACGCTCTTTTGGTGGCGCTGGCTGATTGTTAATCAAGAATGGTTGAATCTTGTTATACTGGTCATAAAACTGGTTCATGTCTACAACCAAGTCTTTTACCACTGGCAAGCCTGGTAAAGGACGGATCACAATCTTCTCTGGCAAGTCGTTCAGGTTCCACAAACAAGCCAAGCCATTTTTACCATTGATGTTGACACCATCAGAACCACAGATGCCCTCACGGCATGAACGGCGGAACGTTAATGTCTCATCCTGTACTTTCAACGCAAGCAACGCATCAAGTAACATACGGTGCTTGTCGGTTAACTCAAGTTTAAAAGTTTGCATGTACGGCGCTTTATCCTTATCAGGATCGTAGCGGTAGATTTCGAATGTACGAGTGCCTCTACTCATCTTTGTTCTCCCGATTAGAATGTACGTGGCTTAGGTTCGATTGCTTCAACCGTTAATGGGCTGAAACGAACTGGCTTATATTCAAGACGGTTGTCTGATGAATACCATAAAGTATGCTTCATCCACTCATCATCACGGCGGCCGTATGAGTATGTTGGGTGATCAGGTGCCAACTCATAGTCAACAACTGTATGTGCACCACGACATTCTTTACGTGCAGCAGCAGAGATCAGGGTCGCTTTTGCAACTTCATACAGGTTTTCAACTTCCAATGCCTCAACACGTGCTGTGTTAAAGACTTTAGATTTGTCTTTCAAATGAATGTTTCGAACACGTGGCTCAATCGCGAGGATTTCTTTTACGCCTTTGTCAAGCAATGCCTGAGTACGGAATACACCTGCGTGATCCTGTACGATGTCACGGATTGCATCGGCCACTTCCTGAGCGTTCTCACCAGAAGTTGAGTCATCCAGCTTACGGATACGAGCCAGAGTGTTTTCCAGCACATTATTTGGCAACGGTGCATAGTCATCACCGTGATGCTTGGTGACGTAGTCAATGATGTGTTCACCAGCAGCTTTACCGAATACCACAAGGTCAAGCAGGGAGTTGGTCCCTAAACGGTTTGCACCATGTACAGATACACAAGAACACTCACCGATTGCATAGAAACCTTTTACTGGCTTCACATAGTCACGGGTACCTTTATAGGTATATTCTTTAGTGTCCTTATCATAGTGAGCAGAGAATTCAGCCTCTTCCACACCATGCGGCACAACGACCTGACCATGAATATTGGTTGGAATACCACCCATTTGATAATGAATTGTTGGTACAACTGGAATTGGCTCTTTGGTACAGTCAACGTTTGCGAACTTCTTACCAATCTCAAATACAGATGGTAGACGCTTCATAATTGTTTCCGCACCCAAGTGGGTCATATCCAACAGGATATAATCCGCTTTAGGACCACAGCCACGACCTTCCTTAATTTCCTGATCCATAGAGCGTGATACGAAGTCACGTGGTGCCAAGTCTTTTAAAGTCGGTGCATAACGCTCCATGAACGGTTCGCCGTCTTTATTACGAAGGATACCGCCTTCACCACGACAACCCTCAGTCAACAATACGCCTGCGCCCGCAACACCCGTTGGGTGGAATTGCCAGAATTCCATATCCTGCAATGGAATACCCGCACGGGCAGCCATACCAAGTCCGTCACCTGTGTTGATATAGGCGTTTGTTGATGCACGGTAAACACGACCCGCACCACCCGTAGCAAACAAGGTTGCCTTTGCCTGGAATACCGCAATATTACCAGTTTCCTGATCATATGCGGTTACACCAAGAACATCACCCTGTTCATTACGGATTAAGTCAAGTGCAATCCATTCAACGAAGAACTGAGTACCCATTTTCACGTTGCTTTGATACAAAGTGTGAAGTAATGCATGACCTGTACGGTCAGCGGCAGCACAGGCACGTGGAACGGCTTTTTCACCGTAGTTAGCAGAGTGACCACCGAATGGACGCTGATAGATCGTGCCATCTTCATTACGGTCAAACGGCATGCCCAGATGTTCAAGCTCATAAACAACTTTTGGCGCTTCACGGGTCATAAACTCGATTGCGTCCTGATCACCCAACCAGTCAGAACCTTTTACCGTATCGTAAAAGTGGTAATGCCAGTTGTCTTCCTGCATGTTGCCCAGTGACGCACCAATACCACCCTGAGCAGCAACTGTATGCGAACGTGTTGGGAACACTTTGGTGAGTACTGCAACCTGTAAACCTGCCTGAGCAAGCTGATAGGCTGCACGCATACCAGAACCACCACCACCAACGATTACAGCGTCAAATGATAATGTCTGGATATTTGAATAATTTTCTTTAGGGGTTGCCATGATCTGTTCCTATCAATTTGCCCAGAAAATCTGGATACCCCAGATTGCGTACACGAACACTGAAATAATGACGGCAGAAGTCAATACAAGGCGCAAACCTGAAGCTGATGGCCCCATCTGACGAGTCGTTACATAATCAGTAAAGACTTGCCACATACCAATCCAAGCATGTGCAACCAGCGATAATACGGCCAGCAAAGAAAAAATCTTCATTGGCAGAGTCAACATAAAGCCAGCCCACTGTTCATAGCCAAATCCGCTGTTGCAGAGAATCCAGCCAAACAGAACAACAGTATAGGCAGCCAATACAACCGCACTCACACGCTGGATATACCAATCGCGAGAACCTGAACCTGTTAAACCTGTAGCACTTTTCATCAGAACATAATCCATACAAAGGCTGCGATAATACTAACCGCAGACAAGATCAATGCGATTGTAGCTGCGATGCGACCGCTCTGTAATTCTTCAGCAAAACCGAGGTCGGCAAGCAAGTGCTTGATTCCTGCGATAAAGTGGAAAATTAATCCAGCTACAAATACCCATACGATGAAACGTACAATGATATTTCCGAAAACGACATTTTTAACGTAGTCAAATCCTTCTGGTGAAGATAAAGATTTATCCAAAATCCATAAAAGAACTGCGACCAATAAGAAAACGATCACACCTGATAAACGGTGCAGAATTGATGCAATAGCCACGGGTGATTTTAAGTTTACAGCTAAAACTTGACCCATGGACAAATTGACAGGTCTGTTGCTTTTCACAGCGGGCATCCTGTAAGTAGAAACTCCAACTGGAGTTTGTTTGAATTAATTCAAAGGAAAGCTGGCATTGTTAGGCAAGCACAGCTCATGCCTAACCTATAACGACACCGAATTATAAAACGTGAAATATCAAAATACAAACAATCAGCTTTCGCTTTAGTCGAAAAAAATAATAAATAAGAATCATTCACACAAACAATATTTCCCAGATAAATTAAATTTCTGGCGAAATTATTCTATCCATTTGTTTTATAAAAACAAAAATATAAAACTTTTTTTTATGAATAGTTTCAAGCTGGAAAAAATCACCATTATTTATTTCAAAAAAAATATGTTTTTCTCAGTAAAACCCCATTAAATGAGTCGGTTTTAAGCATAGTCATAAATAATACCCCTCATTTATATCTTAAATACAATTAACCACTAATCTATTATTCAGGCCTAATCCATATAAATACATCGATTTATTTTTAATCAATCAATCGCACCATAATGAACCAATTATCCCGTTATATGTCAGCCTTTAAACTGTTTTTTGAACTATTATTTAACGCGAGACCATGAGATATATAGGTTTTTGCTGAGCTAAGCCCTTAATTTTACAGGCATCAAAATATCACCAGAGTAAAAATTTACTTACAATTGTACTGGTGCTTCATTTTTTTTATGCACCTGAAACATGATTTGACATATTATACTCGACCGATGCTGTGAATTTACTCAATTTTTTCTTTGATACTGAATGACTAAGTTGACTGTAGAAATGTCATTTTTTATCCCTAAGTATAATTGACAAAATTTTAGTAGCCACTAATCTTATAGCAAATTTTGACACCGTCTGATTCGCACATGACAAGATTAGGATTTCGAGTCAGATAATCATTCACCAGGACAGGAGATCTATTGAATGTCTGCAGCAACTGGCAAAAAAGCCGTATTACAGCTTGATGGCAAAGAAATTGAATTACCAATTTACAGCGGCACATTGGGCCCAGATGTAATTGACGTTAAAGATGTATTGGCATCTGGTCATTTTACTTTCGATCCTGGTTTTATGGCGACAGCTGCTTGCGAATCTAAGATCACATTCATTGATGGTGACAAAGGTGTGTTATTGCACCGTGGTTATCCAATTGATCAATTAGCGACTCAAGCAGACTACCTCGAAACTTGCTATTTACTATTAAATGGCGAGCTTCCAAATGCTGAACAGAAAGCAGAATTTGATGCTAAAGTTCGCAACCACACTATGGTTCATGACCAAGTAAGCCGTTTCTTCAATGGTTTCCGTCGTGATGCTCACCCAATGGCAATCATGGTTGGTGTAGTAGGTGCATTATCTGCATTTTATCACAATGGTTTGGATATCGAAGATATCAACCACCGTGAAATTACTGCAATTCGTCTTATCGCGAAAATTCCTACGCTTGCGGCGTGGAGCTACAAATACACGATTGGACAGCCATTCATTTACCCACGTAACGACCTAAACTATGCAGAAAACTTCCTGCATATGATGTTTGCTACGCCTGCGGATCGTGACTATAAGGTTAATCCGATTTTGTCTAAAGCAATGGACCGTATCTTTACGCTTCATGCTGACCACGAACAAAATGCGTCTACATCTACTGTTCGTCTTGCTGGTTCTACGGGTGCAAACCCATATGCATGTATCTCTTCAGGTATTTCTGCCCTTTGGGGACCATCACACGGCGGTGCAAACGAAGCTGTACTGAAAATGCTGGCTGAAATCGGTAGCGTTGAAAACGTTGCTGAATTTATGGAAAAAGTAAAACGCAAAGAAGCGAAGCTTATGGGCTTCGGTCACCGTGTTTACAAAAACTTTGACCCACGCGCCAAAGTAATGAAAGAAACCTGTGACGAAGTGCTGGGTGCATTGGGTATCAATGATCCACAACTTGCGCTTGCAATGGAGCTTGAGCGTATTGCGCTTAGCGACCCATACTTCATTGAACGTAAACTTTATCCAAACGTAGACTTCTACTCAGGGATCATCTTAAAAGCGATTGGTATCCCTGTTGATATGTTTACGGTTATTTTTGCATTAGGCCGCACTGTAGGCTGGATCAGCCACTGGTTAGAAATGCACGCTTCTCCATATAAAATTGGCCGTCCACGCCAGCTTTATACAGGTGAAAAACAACGTGACATCAAACGTTAATTTTTAAAGCATGAGTGTGAAGAAGCTGCCAAATGGCAGCTTTTTTTATTGCTTTCTAAAGCTCATCCTCTTCTAGGGCACGCAACAGGTTTGTACTGATCCCATCGGCACGCAGCCAGGCCAGTTCATAGCTTGCCTTGGCTAAAGCCAAAACACGTCGTTCAAACTCATCCCAAATTGGTTTAACCTGTGAATCTGTAATACCAAGCCCACTATCATGTGCCAAATGCTTATTCTTCTCGCAAATTTTCAATGCATGATACAGCTTACGCCCAGCACTTGCGCTTTCCAGAATACGAATGTGCTTGCCGTGGATAAAGCCCTCGACATGCTGGAGACTGGCATTGGGCAGCAATGGCACCAGAATCTGGTCGAGTTGTGCATCCAGACGCTTCCAGACCACCAACCGTTGTTCAGGCGTATAGGTGTTCCACTGAATCACCTCATGATTAAAACGGCGGCATCCACGACACACCAGATCACCAAATACCGTTGAACAACGCCCTGCGCATGGGGTCAATGATGGAATTCGACAATCATTACTCAAAACTTATTCCTCTAAAACCATATTAATTTTATGGTTTTCTCGCTTATTTTCAAATTTCACGCTAAAATATGCGCCTTGTTTTTCCTATCTTAATACATTTGGAGTTATCCATGAACGCTACTGTAGAACAGCTTGCACCTGTAGAACAGCAAGCGACCAATAATTGGGTTGTTGCGGCACTATATCAATTTAAAGAAGTTGCGGATGCGGCCGATCTGCAAAAACGTCTTCTGGACTTAGTGAATGGCATCAATTTATGTGGAACTCTGATTGTCGCTTCTGAAGGAATTAATGGTACCGTTGCTGGCGACCGTGCAGCAATTGACACGGTTCATCAATTCCTATTGAACGAAGGCTTTGCCGCAATGGAATATAAAGAGTCTGTCAGCTCTGAAAAACCATTCCGCAAGATGAAGATTAAACTGAAGAATGAAATTGTTACCCTGGGTGTTGAGGTTAAGCCACGTGACCTGGTTGGCCATTATCTTGACCCAAAGGAATGGAATGATCTGATTAGTCGTGATGATGTGATTCTGGTAGATACCCGCAACGACTACGAATATAAGGCAGGTACATTCAAGGGCGCAATTGATCCTAAAACAGAAACATTCCGTGAATTTCCTGAATATGTAAAACAAAACCTTGAGCAGCACAAAGACAAGAAAATCGCCATGTTCTGTACAGGCGGTATTCGCTGTGAAAAATCCACTTCCCTGCTGTTGCAGGAAGGCTTTAGTGAGGTTTACCACTTAAAAGGCGGTATCCTTAAATATCTGGAAGAAACACCTGCCGAGGAAAGCCTTTGGGAAGGTGAATGTTTTGTATTTGATGGCCGTACTGCCGTGACACATGGGGTTGAAGAAGGTGAGAACATCAAGTGTCACGCATGCGGCTGGCCTTTAACCAAAGAAGAAGCCGAATTACCAAGCTATGAACACGGCGTTTCCTGTGTTTTCTGTATTGATAAAACTACAGAAAAGCAGAAAGAGGGTTTCCGTATGCGTCAGTCACAAATTGCAGCGGCAAAACGCAAACGTCTATAAAAATTAAAAAAAACTGAAAGCCATAGTTCTACTATGGCTTTTTTATGATAACAATAAAAATGATGTAACGATTAGACCATTGAGCTTCATGATTAACCATCCTATGCTAAAAACAATAATCAAATGAACTATATAAGGGTATTATGGGACTTGAAGAATGGGTCTTGTCAGTCATGGAGAAGCTTGGATATTTAGGCATCGCTTTTTTGATGTTCCTAGATAACATTTTTCCTCCTATTCCTTCTGAAATTATTATGCCCTCTGCGGGTTATACCGCCTCCAAGGGGGATTTGAGCTTAATTGGCGTTATCATTGCTGGAAGCGCAGGTTCACTGATCGCGGCGATGATCCTTTATTGGATTGGCCGTAAAATTCCTGAACAGCGTTTATTCAGTTTTATAGAGCATTACGGCAAATTCCTTAGAATCAAGGTTACCGACCTTGAAAAGGCCTTGGGCTGGTTCAACCAGCATGGACATAAAATCGTTTTCTTCGGCCGCATGATTCCAGCGGTACGCTCGCTGATTAGTATCCCCGCTGGAATGAGCAAGATGCCTTTTGGCAAGTTTATGGCTTACAGCGCATTCGGAACCATCATCTGGACAACATTCCTGGCATTTTTAGGCTATCACCTCAGTGAAGATCAGGCCCTAATGTCTTTAATTATGCAACGGGCTAGCTATATTATTTTGGCAATTGTCATACTTTACATCATTTGGAAAATGGCTAAAAAATTTGGGCAGAAAACATAAAAAAGACAAAGACTTCTCCTTTATTATTCATCTAAGTTAAGGAAAAACCATGCAGCATGAGTTTTGGCATCAAAAATGGCAAAAAAATGAGATTGACTTTCATCTCAACCAGCCTCACCCACTACTGGTTAAATATACGGGTTCCTTAAATCTCTCTCCAAATAGCCGTATTTTTATCCCACTCTGCGGTAAAAGTTTAGACATACATTGGCTTTTAGGTCAGGGCTATCATGTAGTGGCAATTGACCTGAGTCCAATTGCCATTCAGGACTTAATCTCAACACTTAGACTTTCCTTTACCGAAACTCGGACTGGAAATCTTAGTCATTTTCACCATCCACAAATTGACCTATTTGTCGGTGATTTTTTTGAATTGACGGTTGAACAGACAGGAAAGATTGATGCGATTTATGATCGGGCAGCCTTGGTCGCCCTGCCAGAAGAAATGCGAAGCCAATATGTCCAGCATCTCATTCAGATTGGTGGTGAAGCATCGCAATTACTGATTAGCTTTGAGTATGATCAATCCATGATGGCTGGTCCGCCTTTTTCCATTTCCACCCAACAGCTTCAAGACTACTATTCCAGTGAATACAACATACAGCCACTCGATAGCCAAACTGAACTGCTCAAAGGAAAAGTGAATGCCCAGGAAAAAAATTTGGCTGCTAAAGAAATAACCCTATCCCAAAATAAAAAACGTCCATAAGGACGTTTAAATACTTAACCTGGCGTATATATGAGCCGCTATCATTGCGGCCTCAAACCTATCCTCAAGCTGGTGTATGGTACATGAGATAAATCTCATTAAGATTATCTGGAATTTCCTCAGCCAGTTCATCCATCAACTGACCATTGCGACGGAAAGACTCCATTTGGGGATCTTCCTCATCAATGCCACTAAACACCATAATCGGCAAAGTCAAATCAACCAGTTGTTCTTCATATTCTGGCGTAAACCAGGCATCTTCGTTCAGGAACATGGCATCAACGAAACCGACGCTCCAGTCACCTAAACTTGAATCCACATCAGCCTCTTCAATTTCAAATGGAAACTCAATTCCATTTTCATTGGCCAAATCCTGACGGATGGATTCCAGCCAGGCTTTAATCTGTTCGATGATCTCACTCGGAACTTTCTTTTGATTGCTCTCGAACAGCTCATCCAGCCAACGATCAAACTTTGGGCCAACGGCAATAGCGCACAAAAAGCCATGAGTCGCCGCAAAATCTAAACCATATTCGTTTTGGTCACCGTCAAGATAATTACTTAACAAGTCTAAATCCAGGGTACTCATTTTTTATCCAGCTCTAAAGTTACATTTTCGACAGCATAACATTTTCAGACACAAAGTCTCAGCAATTTTGCCTAGTCTTCGTCATCGAGGTCATCATCGTCGAAATCGTAGTCAAAATCTTTTAATTCTCGTTCCAAACGACGCTGAGCCAACAGATCATCAATCAAACGGCGTTTTTCCAATGATTCCTTGGCACTGACTTTTCCTGATGATTCATCAAAACCAACATCATCATCGCCGTAGTTATCATCATCTAATTCAAAATCTGTAGAAGACACTAAGTACCTCTTATACGAAAAATATAAATGGGTCTAGCCGCTATTTATCTGTCTCAAACCACCTTGTCAAGTTTTATTTTATTTTTTTACTATAAATCGGTGATTTGTACTTTTTTTCGGCGGTTTTTTTGTGTAAGTATAATCCCAGGACAATACCAATCAAAAAAGTTCCGCAAAAAGGATGGGCTGCTTGAAAAATTATGACACACCCCCATATTCAAGAAACAGACGTGAAATCAATACCATTTTTTATTTAAAGCAAACGGATCAAATCCAGAACATTCCCTGTGAACTATGCTATTATGCACGGTTTTTCACCGCCACAGATTCAACAAAAGAGTAAGCAAAGATGAGCGATATGAATTCCCCTACTTCGCAAGTAGCGGCTCTGATTAGCCGAGGCAAAGAACAAGGTTACTTAACTTACGCTGAGGTTAACGATCATCTACCAGACTCAATTACGGAAAGTGAGCAGATTGAAGACATCATCCAGATGCTTCAGGACGTTGGTATTCCTGTGCATGAACGTGCGCCTGAAACCGATGACACCATGTTTGGTGAATCTACCGAAGCTGCCGATGAGGTTGCCGAGGAAGAAGCTGCTGCCGTACTGGCATCGGTTGAAAGTGAACCAGGCCGTACCACAGACCCTGTACGCATGTACATGCGTGAAATGGGCACGGTTGAACTTCTTACGCGTGAGGGCGAGATCAGTATTGCAAAACGCATCGAGGAAGGTATCCGTGACGTTTTACACTCAATCGCTTACTGGCCAAATGCCGTGGAAGTCGTTTTAAAAGAATATAATGATTTTTTAATTGGCGAGCGCCGCCTTGCCGATATTCTCTCAGGCTATTTAGATCCTGAAACCGATGAGGATATTCCTGAAGTTCTTGAAGAAGAAACGGAGCTTGAGGAAGATAAAAACGCGACTTCTACCACCAAGGAAGTCAAGCTTGATGATGATGATGAAGAGGAAGAGTCTGAGGGCGATGATGATTCTGAAGGTGATTCAGGTCCAGACCCTGAGGTTGCAAAAATTCGTTTCTCTGAATTAGAAAATGCCTGGAAACAAACCAAATCCATCATTGAAAAACATGGTCGCAATAGTGATGAGGCAAAAGCTGCACTAGAGTCTTTGGCTGCCGTGTTCATGATGTTCAAATTTACACCTCGCCTGTTTGACATCATTTCAGAAATGATTCGCGGTACCCATGAGCAAATCCGTGCCAATGAACGTGAAATCATGCGTTATGCGGTGCGTCGTGGCCGTATGGATCGCAATCAGTTCCGTATGACCTTCCCAGAACAGGAATCAAACCCAGCCTGGCTGGATGAGCAGATTGCCAAGGCACCTGCTGAAATCAAGGGCCATCTGGAAAAAGTACGCCCAGACGTTTTGGCATTCCAGCAAAAGATTGCCGACATTGAAAAAGAACTGGATTTAAACGTTAAGGATATCAAGGATATTTCCAAGCGTATGGCGGTTGGTGAAGCGAAAGCCCGCCGTGCCAAAAAAGAGATGGTTGAGGCCAACCTACGTTTGGTGATCTCGATTGCGAAGAAATATACCAACCGTGGCTTGCAGTTCCTTGACCTGATTCAGGAAGGCAACATCGGTTTGATGAAAGCGGTGGACAAGTTTGAATACCGTCGTGGTTACAAGTTCTCGACCTATGCAACTTGGTGGATCCGTCAGGCGATTACCCGTTCGATTGCGGATCAGGCGCGTACCATTCGTATTCCAGTGCACATGATTGAAACCATTAACAAGATCAATCGTGTTTCCCGCCAGTTGCTTCAGGAAATGGGCCGTGAGCCAACCCCTGAAGAGCTGGGCGAACGTCTGGAAATGGATGAGGTTAAAGTCCGTAAGGTGCTGAAAATCGCTAAAGAACCGATTTCGATGGAAACACCGATTGGTGATGATGAAGATTCGCATCTTGGTGACTTTATTGAGGACTCAAACATCACTTCTCCAGTGGATGCCGCGACCTCAGAAGGCTTAAAGGAAGCGACCCGTGAAGTGCTTGAGAACCTGACTGAACGTGAAGCGAAAGTGTTGAAAATGCGTTTTGGTATTGATATGCCAACCGACCATACCTTAGAGGAAGTGGGCAAGCAGTTTGACGTGACGCGTGAGCGTATTCGTCAGATTGAGGCGAAAGCTCTGCGTAAACTACGTCATCCATCTCGTTCAGAGCACCTACGTTCATTCCTTGAAAATGACTGATGCTTAGGGACATCCTGTATCAAGAGCGCAACAATGCTTTGGTGCAGGGCTTGAAGTTAAACACTTCGCCTCCATTTACCTAGTTAGAACATAAGCGCCTGCACTGATGCAGGCGTTTCAAATTAAGAGGTTACTCATGGTAGACCGCACTCCATCTCGCGAATTGCAAGAACATCTTTGGGTTTTCCCGATGGACTATCCAATCAAGTTGATCGGTAATGCTGGGGATGAACTTCGAGTGGCTGTTGTAGATATTTTACAAAAGCACTTTCCTGAATTCGATGGTGGTACAGTAAAAGTACAACCTTCACGTACAGGAAAATACCATTCCTTAACTGCGCAGCTGCGCTTTGAAGAGCTGGAACAGGTTCATGCCTTGTATGCTGATCTTGCCGCCTGTCCTTTAATCAAAACAGCACTGTAAATAGAAATCCAAAATACGAAAGTGTTTTGGATTTTTTTAATAACAATACTTGTTATATAAAATTTTCATGTTCAGGTATTTATCCTAGCTAAAGCATTACATAATTAAGCATCTGATAAAATTGAAAGAATCAAAGGAAACATGCGGTAATGAACTTTGATAAACCCTCCCTCATCATTCGTTGTTTCAAAGACCTACAAGACTACACTACCTTTTTTGAAGCCATGAAAGACTTTACAGTGAATCGGGACGAAAGCACACCTGACGAGGTCTGGTTATTACAGCATCAGGATGTCCTTACTCAGGGGCAGGCAGGCAAGGCGGAACATATTCTCAGGCAAACCAATCTCCCTGTTGTTCAGACCGACCGTGGGGGGCAAGTGACATGGCATGGACAGGGACAACTGGTCGCCTACTTCCTGCTTGATTTAAACCGCCTGAAATGGCATGTACGCACTCTGGTCAGCTTTGCTGAAAAGGCCATGGTTGACCTGCTTCAACAATACAATATTCAGGCCTATGCAAAACCTGATGCACCTGGAGTATACGTTGAAGGGCGCAAGATTGGCTCTCTCGGTTTTAAAATTCGCCGTGGTCGTAGCTATCATGGTTTGGCATTGAACATTGACTGTGACCTGACTGGTTTTCAAACCATTAATCCTTGTGGATACGCAGGTTTAGAAATGGTACGCTTGCAGGACCTGCTCGAAGATTATCCAAGCTTCGAGCAGCTCTGTCATGATTTTGTTTGTTATTTAAAAAATACCAATTTCTTTCATGACCCTGAAGTCAAATCTGAATAAACTACTTTTCAATTTTAAAGAAATAAATTAGAGTAATTACTCTAAATTTGCTTTTGCATAATTTTAACAAGGGATACGCAAGTGATTTCAACCAAAGCAGTGAAGCCCACTTTGCAATTTGCCTACGTAAAACTCATGATGGATGTTGTTGGTCGTGGTTTAGTAATGGCAAGCCAAGTGGACGATGAAGTACAACAGGAAGTTTCCAAGTTTCCTGTTGGCTTTATACTTTCAATGAATGTTTTTCCAAATGGACCTGCATTTGTTGCCCGAGTAACAGAAGAAAAACAGTTGGAGCTTCTCTCCAACTATAAAGGCAAACCTGATTTAACCATCACGTTCAAGCATCTTACCCATGCATTTCTGGTTTTCTCGTTTCAGGAGAGTACTGCCCAAGCATTTGCCAATGACCGCATGATTGCCGATGGTGATGTATCCAGTGCAATCCGTCTTGTGCGTTGCCTGAACAAGATGGAAGCGTTGATCCTGCCTAAGCTGATTGCCAACCTTGCAGTCAAGCGTTATCCAGCTGAATTAACATTAAAAGAAAAATTCACTGGCGCAAAAAATATCTATCTCAAAGTCGCAAAATCATATTTTAAACGGAGCGCATAACATGGCTAAGCCTTATTACGAATTTTTCTGTCCTGTAAAGGTAATTGCAGGTAACGCTGCGTTAGAGCATATTCCGTTTGAGCTTGCAACTCTGGGCGCAAAACGCCCAATGATCATTACCGATAAAGGTGTACGCGCCAACGGTTTACTTGGCCCAATCGAAGCGGCATTCAGCACCACTGATGCCGTGATTGGTGCAATCTTTGATGACGTTCCACCAGATTCAAGCCTGGAAGTGGTACGCCAGGCAGCGGAACTTTACCGTAAGCAAAACTGTGATGCGATTATTGCGATTGGCGGCGGTTCAGTGATTGACACCTCCAAGGCAACCAACATCCTTGTGTCTGAAGGTGGCAATGACTTGCTTCAATACTCTGGTGCGCATAATCTTCCAAAACCATTAAAGCCATTTTTCGTAATTCCAACCACGTCTGGTACAGGCTCAGAAGCAACGATGGTTGCGGTGGTATCTGATACTCAACGTAATGTAAAACTCGCATTTGCATCATATTATCTTATGCCCCATGCTGCGATTCTTGATCCACGCATGACCCAGACTTTGCCACCACACTTAACCGCAATGACTGGAATGGATGCACTCACGCACTGTGTTGAGGCATACACCTGTTTAGCAGCGAATCCATTAAGTGATGCATATGCAAGTGCTGGTATCAAGAAGATCAGTGAAAACCTGTTCAAGGTGCTGGACAACCCAAGTGATGCCCAAGGCCGTTTAGAGTTGGCACAGGCTTCGACCATGGCAGGTATTGCATTCTCCAATTCAATGGTTGGTCTGGTTCACTCACTTGGCCATGCCTTAGGTGCAGTGGCTCACCTGCCGCACGGTTTATGTATGAACCTATTCCTGCCATATGTGCTTGAATATAATAAAGAGATCAATGGCGACAAGATTGGTGAATTATTACTGCCACTTGCAGGTGCAGACATTTATGCACAAACACCTGCCAGCCAGCGTGCAGATAAAGCAATTGCAACTATTTTAACCATGCGTGACCGCCTATTCAGCCTCACCAAGCTACCACGTACCCTGCGTGAAACAGGTAAGGTAACTGAAGCACAGCTGGATGAAGTGGCTGAGAAAGCGTTAAATGATGGTTCTATCATTTACAATCCTAAAGAGGCCAATTTGCAGGAACTACGTGCAATTCTACAAAAAGCCTGGTAATTCATTTATTTAGATAAATAATTATCATTAATAGGCCCTGATCTAAACCAATGATCGGGGCTTTTTTCATTTCAATGAATTTTTATTCATCTGTTTCTCTGCACAACTGGCAAAAAAATTGCTAAAAAAAGCGTAAAAGTACTGACAATGTTTATCAATTTACGATAGATTGGCGAACTTCTTTTTTCTATAGGGGGGATCGTTTTCGTCTCAAACGATCCTTAAACCATAGCTGATCCTTGATCAACGATTATGAGGATAACGCCGTTGACAAATATCTCTGGGACTCCATCGGTAGCTAAGCTGCAAAAAACGCTAGGTCTCTGGCACATTATCATTATTGGCTTAGCCTACATTCAGCCCATGACTTTGTTTGACACTTTCGGACTGGTATCGAAAGAAAGTCATCATCATGTTCCGACCTCCTATATTGTTGCCCTAATTGCAATTTTATTCACGTCGATCAGTTATGGTCACATGATTCGTCGTTACCCATCATCAGGTTCGGCTTATACCTATGCACAAAAATCCATCCATCCCAACGTGGGCTTTATGGTGGGCTGGTCATCATGGCTGGACTATCTGCTGTCACCAATGGTCAATATCATTCTGGCAGGCATCTATCTTGACGCATTATTCCCGACTGTAAACCACTGGGTCTGGGTGATTGTTCTGACCGCCTTTATGACTGGCATCAACTTACGTGGCGCACGTTTTGTGGCGAACTTTAACAGCCTGATTGTCCTCGTCCAGCTTATCGTGATTGCTGTATTCACCTATCTGGTCTATAGCAAACTACAGATGGGATATAACGCCGAAGGTCCAATTACTGCAGAAACACGTTACCAACTCTGGAGCCTGGAGCCATTCTGGAACGACCTGACTTCTGTAGGCGCATTGATTACAGGTGCAACCCTGCTGTGCTTCTCGTTTACGGGTTTTGACTCGCTCAGCTCACTGGCGGAAGAAACCAAGGATACTGAAAAGACGCTGCCTAAAGCGATTTTCCTGACTGCATTATTTGCAGGTATTGTGTTTATTATCAGTACCTACTTTATGCAAATCTACTTCCCGAATGATCCTAAAACTTATTTTGAGGACGTCGCCGCAACCCAGCCTGACATCCTGTTACTGGTGGGTGGTTCATTATTCCAGTCCTATGTGCTTGCCTTTGCGATTGTGACGGTCATGGCATCAGGGATTTCTGCCCATGCAGGTGTATCACGCTTAATGTATGTGATGGGTCGTGATGGGGTCATCAACAAGAAAATCTTTGGCCATATCAGCCCGAAAACCTTTACGCCATCTTATAACATTCTGATTGTTGGATTGGTGGCATTAAGTGCAGGTTTTATGAGTCTGGATGTAGTGATTTCCATGATCAGTTTTGGTGCCCTGATTGCGTTTACTTTCGTGAACCTGTCCGTGATTTCACGTTATGCCTTACGTGATGGTCGAACCAAGAACTTCAAGGACATTGTGAGCTTTGTGATTATTCCTCTCTTGGGCTTTCTCAGCGTTTTTGCCATGTGGCTTGAAATTGAAGACACGGCATTGAAATATGGCTTATGGTGGGCAATGTTCGGTATTTTATACCTTGGTTATAAAACCAAAGGCTTTAAATACAATGCCCCTCAGCATAATGAGTTTGATGATCGTTAAACTGCTCGGAATAAAAAGGCGCTCAATGCGCCTTTTCTATTAATTTTAAAAAAGTTTGAAACAATTTCAATGTCATATATGATGAGGTTTGCTTTAAATCTTTAAACATTTAGCCTTTGTTTCGATAAGCCTTTACGATGACAGAAAATTTTTAATAATCAAGTCAGTGCCTTAAACCCCTGCTGCCGCCAGGCTTCATAGACAATCACCGCAGTTGCGTTGGAAAGGTTCAGGCTTCTTGAATTTTCAGCCATGGGCAAACGAATCCAGTTTTCCTGCGGGAACATCAGGCGTACCTGTTCAGGCAAGCCACGAGTTTCAGGCCCCATAAGTAATGCAACAGAACGGTTTAAATCGACCGTATGCGGTGTGGCAGAACCTTTGGTGGTCAATGGAAAAATATCATTGATGCCAATACCCTTTGCCTTTAAATCCGCGAGGCAAAGTTCGATACTGTCCCAAATCTGCATTCTTGCCCATTCGTGATAATCCAAACCTGCTCGCTTCAGTTTCTTATCATCAAGCTCAAAGCCCAAAGGCTTGATCAAATGCAGTTGCGCACCTGTATTGGCACATAAACGGATAATATTGCCAGTATTGGCAGGAATTTCAGGCTCGTATAGCACAACATGAATCACAAATATTCTCTACATTGCATGTAAGTCCCCCCTGTGAGGGGGGATTTAGGGGGGTATAAATTGAAACATTAATTATGAGATTCTTACAACCATTGTAACTGTTCACGCAGACTCACCACTTCACCAATAATGGTTAAGGTCGGTGCTACGATATGATGTTCAGACACTTTGGCTGCAATATCCGCCAATGTACCCACCAGTACTTTCTGCTCAGGCGTTGTACCTTTGGAAATCAAGGCAACAGGCATGGTTGGTCGTTGACCATGTGCAATCAGTTGCTCACAAATACGCTCCAAGCCCACCAAGCCCATGTACAGCACCAAGGTCTGATTTTCATACACCAGTTCATTCCAGGGTAATTCTGGTGAACCCTCTTTTAAGTGCCCAGTTAGGAAACGTACGCTTTGTGCATAATCACGATGGGTCAGCGGAATCCCTGCATATGCGGAACAACCTGATGCGGCGGTAATTCCAGGCACAACCTGAAAAGTGACACTGGCTTCAACCAGCTCCTGAATTTCTTCACCACCACGTCCAAAGATAAAGGGATCACCACCTTTCAGGCGGCAAACACGTTTACCTTTTTGTGCATACTCCACCAATAAGGCATTAATACCCTCTTGTGGAACGGAATGATTGGAACGGGCCTTACCGACATAAATCTTTTCCGCATCACGGCGGCAGAGTTCCAGAATCGGCGCAGACACCAAGCGGTCATAAATCACCACATCAGCTTGTTGCATCAAGCGTAAGGCTTTTAAGGTCAAAAGCTCAGGATCACCTGGACCAGCCCCCACCAGATACACCTCACCTTTCGGTGCTATCCATTCAGTCAACGCCTGCTGGATCAAATCATTCGCCACATCCAGATTATCATTGAACACCTGCTCCTTTAACGGACTGGCATACAGATTCTCCCAAAAGATACGGCGTTCATCGGGATTGGAAATCTTTTCCTTGACCTGTTTACGCCAAAGACCTGAAAACTCAGCCAGTTTCCCCATACCATGCGGCACAATCGTTTCAATCTGGGTACGAAGTTGTCTGGATAAAACAGGCGATGCTCCATTGGATGCAACGGAAATCACCAAAGGTGAACGGTCAATAATCGCGGGAACCATGAAACGGCAATTCGGAATATCATCCACACTATTCACTAAAATATTACGTGCTTCGCATTGCTCGAAAACGCTTTTATTCACAGCGGTATTGTCGGTTGCAGCAATCACCAAACGATAACCTGTAGCAAGAATATTTTCAGAAAAAGCGGCCTGAATATATTGCCCCATCGATTTGTAAACAAGCTGGCGTAACTCAGGCTCAATCTCAGGCGCAATCACATCGACAATCGCACCTGCCTTCACCAATAAACTTGCTTTACGGTAGGCAATATGCCCACCGCCAACAATCAGACAACGTTGCTGCTGCAACTTTAAAGAGATTGGGAAAATTTCCACGATACGCCTCTATATTTTTTAGATCTGATTGGGCTAAAGCAAAAACTATGCACAAAATGGATGCACAGTTTAATCAATATAGCTTGCACCGCCCATATATGGACGTAAAACTTCAGGAATTTCAATCGAACCATCGGCACGTTGATAATTTTCCATCACGGCAAGCAAGGTACGACCTACTGCAAGACCTGAACCATTCAAGGTATGCACCAATTCGATCTTCTTCTGATCGACACGGTAGCGTGCTTTCATACGGCGTGCCTGAAAATCGCCCATGTTTGAGCAACTTGAGATTTCACGATAGGTATTTTGACTTGGCACCCAGACTTCCAGGTCATAGGTCTTGGTTGAACCGAAGCCCATGTCACCACCACAGAGCAAAATCTTGCGGTAAGGTAAACCCAATGCCTGCAAAATACCCTCTGCATGTGCAGTCAGTTCTTCAAGCGCCTGCATTGAGTGCTCTGGTTTTACGATTTGCACCATTTCAACCTTGTCAAACTGATGCTGACGAATCAGGCCACGAGTATCACGCCCGTAAGAACCTGCTTCACTACGGAAACATGGTGTATGTGCTGCGTATTTGAGTGGCAAACGATCCGCATCTATGATTTCGTCACGCACAAAGTTGGTGACAGGCACTTCTGCGGTCGGGATCAGGTAATATTCTTTTTCACCCTGTAACTTGAATAAGTCTTCTTCAAATTTAGGTAGCTGACCTGTACCACGTAAGCTATCTGCATTGACCAGATAAGGTACATACGCTTCGGTATAACCATTTTTGAGCGTATGCGTATCTAACATAAACTGCGTCAAAGCACGTTGTAGACGTGCCAAAGGACCTTTGAGTACGCTAAAACGTGAACCTGTTAATTTGGTTGCGGTCTCAAACTCAAGACCACCCATCCATTCGCCCAGATCGGTATGGTCCTTGATCTCAAAATCAAACTGGCGTGGTGTGCCCCACTTTAAGATTTCTAAATTATCACTCTCATCTTTCCCTTCAGGCACAGACTCATCTGGCAAGTTTGGAATCGCCAGTGACTTCTGCTCAAGCTCAGTTTGCAGCTCAGCCAAAGCCACTTCAGCAGCCTTGATTTCATCACCAATGGCAGCCATACGTGCCATGATCTCAGATGCATCACCACCCGATTTCTTGATTTGACCGACCTGTTTAGCACCCGCATTACGCTCTGCCTGCAAGTTTTCAGCTTTGGACTGCAATTCCTTACGGCGCGCTTCCAAATCCGCCCATTCCTGAACATCAAGCTGAATACCACGTTTTGCCAAAGCGGCATTGACCGCTTCAATATTATTTCTGAGTAATTTTGGGTCGATCATAATCAATCATGAATAGAGAAAAAACTGGCTATAGTGTAAGGCTTTAACCTAAAAAAATACAGTAATAGACAACAAAGACTCAGCATCCACACACGATATGTCGATGCTGAATACTGGCTAAACGGGCTCTTTCGGCAGACTTGGCAGATATTGCGGCTTAATAAACTGTTTGGCTGCATAATATTGCAGGGTCAACTCGCTCATCCCTTCGGCGTACGAAGCCAATTCATACAGCGGATAGACGAATACTATCCCATTGACACCATAATAATAGTTGTCACTCACCTGCAACTGCTCTTTCTTGATGTTGTGGTCTTCCAGCCAATTCTGATTCGAGGCATATAACTCATCGCGTAGTTTTTGGTTCATGTCAGGTTTAACCAATTCACTTACAGTAATGTGTTTTTTATTGGACAGGTCAAAATTGACAAATTCCTGATGCGACATGCCATGTGCCGCACCCGCAGGGTAACTATAGGTCTGAATAGCAAAAGTCGCTAAATTATAGTTTTGCCCTAAAAAACGTACATAAGTGCTACTTTCACTAAGCGAGGGTTCATCCGCTGGCACCTTGACTTTTTGGTCTGCAATGTTGGCAAAGGCATTCGGCTCGGCCTTTTTCATACGATTGATAAAATATTCATCAATCCATTTTTGCTTGGTCTCGACCGTTTGCAAGTCATAACTGGTACATCCATCTTCCAGGCACAACTTTTGTTTAGGAAGCTTAACCGCCACAACTTTGGCCTGAATCAATGGAATATCGACTTTTTCAGCATTAGCTGCCGATTGTTCCTTTTTAGGTTGGCAGCCAGCCAGTGCAATCACCGTAAGTATTGGAATGAGTGGAATCAATTTTGATGGTTTTACTATTTTCATCGCCTTGCAAGCCTCCAGAATTTTTCTTCACTATACAAAGCCTTGTACCTAGATGAAATTAAGAAATGTATCTATATCACGCCCAGCAAAAAGCCGCAACAGATGCGGCTTTTGTAGGGTCAAATCCATTACTGGTCAATAATATCTGTACCTTTTGGCGGTTCAAAGTTAAACACCGATGCTGGAATTGCTGGATTCACTTTGATGTTGCTAAAACGCACATACGTGGTTTGGCCTAAAGAATCCTGCAAAATCATCAAGGTGGGTGCCTTATTTGCGCCAAAGCTAATGGTCAGGCTTTGAAACGCACCATCATCCTGTTTTGGGTAAAGGGTATAGTACAGCTTGCTACGGTCAGGCTGGGTCACACGATAAGCATCCATAATTTGACTGGTATTGCCTGACAATAATAGTGCAGGCGTATTGGCCACCTGATCATCCAGACTCTGGCGTACTGCCTGCTGTAAATCTGGATCATAAATCCACACCACCTTACCCGTGGTTACAATGGTTTGCTTGGCTGGACTGGTGGTTTCCCAATAGAATTTTCCAGGACGCTCAACCTTCATCACACCCTTAAAGGTCTGGTTCATGTGCTGGGCTGTTAAGCCTTTTTTCTGTACAGTTTTATTATTGGTGGTCTTGGTGCTTTGTTCAAAATCTGCGGTCAGTCGTTGCAGGCCAGCCAACTGCTTTACCAGACTGCTGGTTGCCTGCTGAGCCGATGCAGCCACAGGTGCGGCAAACACCTGACTTGCCACAACAGGGGCAAGCGTGATGGCACTTAATGTTGCGGCATAAGCTATTTTTTTTACGAAATTCATAAAATGAACCTTCTATCAGATTTTTACTGTTATGACGACATCTTACTGTTTTTGATCACGAAAAAAATGAAGAAATCCACAGGTTTTGTGTATTTCGTGTCGCAAAGTCCTGCATTATGTATGAAGTTTCTGCCTTTATGTAGAGATTGTAAATATAAAAAAACCCGCCAAAAGCGGGTCTTTCTGAACCATTAAAGCTTAAGCTTCAACAGTTACATAGCGACGGCCAAACTGACCTTTCACTTCAAATTTCACTACGCCGTCAGCAGTAGCAAATAAAGTATGGTCACGGCCCATACCAACATTTGCACCAGCGTGGAACTCAGTACCACGTTGACGAACGATGATGTTACCAGCAGTTACAGTTTGACCACCGTAAACTTTAACACCCAACATCTTAGGATTCGAATCACGACCGTTCTTCGTCGATCCACCGGCTTTTTTAGTTGCCATGTCTATTTACTCCTGTGTTAGCCTGCGATACCAGTAATTTTCAACTCGGTAAACCATTGACGGTGACCTTGTTGCTTACGGTAGTGTTTACGACGGCGCATTTTGATGATGCGGATTTTGTCGTGACGACCATGGCCAACTACTTCTGCAGTTACTTTTGCGCCAGCTACAACTGGAGCACCGATTTGAATGTTGTCACCGTTTACAACCATTAATACGTCATCAAACGTAATAGTCGCGCCAGTTTCAGCTTTCAATAATTCTACTTTAAGGGTTTCACCCTCAACAACACGGTGCTGTTTACCACCGCTCTGGATTACTGCGTACATAATGTACTCCAACTTGCCCGTGTCGTCGTGCCGATAAAAGGACATATCGATCTTAAGACGAACGCCACTGGGGTTATACAAGGCGATAGATTTTAAGTGAAATTTGATCAAACAACAAGTGATTTTGCACAAATACGCCGCTCAACAAATGAGCTGTAGATTTCATAATAAAATCAAACAGTTTGAGAATACGTTGTTTTTATTGATTCTGATCGGGTTTTGCAATACATTCTAAAAAACCAATTGCGACAATAACAATCTGTGTTCATATAAAGTCACGCATACCTATGGTATAAAGCTTGGGTTTGACTATGTAGAGACCGCTTTTTTGTCTAACGAAAGCCGCAAAATCGCTGCACCGATTTAAATGACTGATTACACAGCCTGTATAGCTGTTCAGCAACAGACATATTGATACACCTAACACTATATTTCACCTGTACGAGGTTCTTCTTCATATGGTTATCGATTTTAAGCAAGACATTCTCTCTCCTGTAGCGACAGATTTTGCTGCGATGGATCATTTGATCAATGAAGGAATCAGCTCCAAGGTTGGCCTGGTCATGTCGGTCAGCAAGCATGTGGTTGAGGCTGGCGGTAAGCGTATGCGCCCAATCATGTGCCTACTCGCAGCCCGTGCATGTGGTGTAGCCAATATGCAGCATGCGCAGCATCTGGCTGCAATCATTGAGATGCTGCATACCGCAACGCTGGTACATGATGATGTTGTGGATGAGTCCAATCTGCGCCGCGGCAGACCCACTGCCAATGCAACCTGGAACAACCAGACCGCCGTTCTGGTCGGTGACTTTCTGATTGCCCGCGCTTTCGATTTACTGGTGGACTTAAACAACATCACTTTACTCAAGGATTTCTCAACAGGAACCTGTGAAATTGCGGAAGGTGAGGTTTTACAGCTTCAGTCCCAACACCAGCCAGAGACCACTGAAGAAACCTATCTAAAAATTATTCATGGTAAAACATCACGCCTGTTTGAACTGGCAACTGAAGGCGCGGCTATCTTGGCGGGTACTGAAGAATACCGTGAGCCACTGCGTCGCTTTGCGGGTCACTTTGGCAATGCCTTTCAGATCATTGACGATATTTTAGACTACACCTCCGATGCGGAAACACTGGGTAAAAATATTGGTGATGATTTAATGGAAGGCAAACCGACTTTACCGTTAATTTCAGCATTGGCCCACTCCACTGGTGATGACCATGCGATTATTCGCCGCAGCATTGCAACAGGCGGTGTGGAACATTTGGATAAAGTGATTGAAATTGTTCATCACTCAGGTGGTCTGGATTACTGTCAAAAACGTGCCCAACAAGAAACGGATGCCGCTTTAGAAGCGCTTAAAGCACTTCCAGATAATGAATATCGCCAGGCACTGATGAATCTAACCTTAATGGCCTTACATCGACTACAATAATTTTTCTGAGTGCCTATGCATTTAAATTTATCTGATTTATTTTTAAAAATGCAGGAACAGCTTGACCATCCTGAAGCTGTTCCTGAAAGTCTTCTTGCCAATGAGCAGATCCTCATTGAACTGGTCAATCGCATACGACCCAAAAAACCGAATGATGCTGAAGAAGTTAAACAGCGAATTCATGCATTAATCAAAATTCTTTTGCTGACTCCCACTTCAGCAACTTTACTCCAGAATTTCCTGCTCAAGCTGATGAGCCAGTATAAACAGATCAGCCTCTATGCCGACAGCGGCATTCTTTCGCTGGATGGTTTCTGGAATCAGCTTGGGCAACGTCTTGGCGCACATTTCCTGCCTTTAGTGGAAGATGCTAACCAGCTTAAAACCCTCGTTGGCAAAGTCTTTCATAAGCAAAGTGATGGAGAATGGCTGGACCTGATCGAAAATCAGGACTGGATTACCCTCTTCAACCTAATTGCTGAAAGCCAAAGCAACACGAATGAAAAACAGGTGTGTAAAACCGACCTGATCAAGGCCATTACTGTGTTGTCCTATCGGATTAGTGGCATTGGTCTGTATCCAGAATTTATTAATGCACAACCCGACATTATTGAATATGAGTCACCTTTTTTGGTTCAGAACCGTGAAATTGTAGAGTTCATTGAAAAGTATAAACAGCAGATACACCAGCAGGATACAGTTGCGGTGCTTGCTCCTCCCGATGCGTCACAGGCCTTTGTGATGCTGGACCAATGCCGTGAGGTTGTGCTCAAGATCCGTCGGGCAACCAAGCGCATCGGGGTCAGTATCAGCCTGACCTATTTATTGTCCTTACTGGAGCAGGCGCTTGACCGTATTGAATTATTGCTTGGTTTGCTTGCCAGTAAAAATGATTTCCACTATATCGCACTGGGACAATTAATTACTGACCTGACCCAGGCCCATTATGATGAAAAAAGTGTTCGTCACCTACTAAATTCAACCAGTGAACTGATTGCCCTGCAAGTCACCGAAAATGCCAGTAAAACAGGTGAGCATTATGTAAGTACCGATAAAAAAGGCTTTTTCGGCATGTATAAGGCGGCGGCAGGTGCAGGCGCAATTATTGCCGTCATGGCCACCTTGAAAATTTTAACGACCCGTCTGGTACTTGCTCCATTTATGCATGCATTTTTATATAGCATGAATTATGGTCTAGGTTTCATGCTGATCCATGTGCTGCATTTTACGGTTGCAACCAAACAACCTGCGATGACGGCCGCAGCACTTGCAGCAACGGTACAGCAGCAGAAAGGCAGTAAAACAGCTCAGATTGCTGAACTGGCGGCCCTGATTATCAATATTATCCGAACTCAATTCATCGCAATACTGGGAAATATTTCAATCGCTATTCCTGTAGCGGCCTTAATTACCTTTTTATGGCAGTACAGTCTTGGGGAACCGTTACTTTCCCCTATTAAGGCAGCCAAGACACTACATGATTTAAATCCATTTACTTCGCTGGCTATCCCGCATGCGGCAATTGCAGGTGTCTGTTTATTCCTTTCAGGCCTGATTGCGGGCTATTTCGATAATCTGGCAGTCTACCGAAAGGTCGGCCCCCGTCTAAAACAGCACCGCCGCCTAAAACGCTGGATGGGACAGGCACGACTGGACAAGTTTGCCAACTATATTGAAACCAATCTCGGGGCTTTGGCAGGTAACTTCCTGTTCGGGATAATGCTGGGAAGTATGGGAACCATCGGTTTTATTTTAGGCCTGCCGCTGGATATCCGTCATATTGCCTTTGCATCCGCCAATTTCATTCAAGGCTTAATGACAGTAAGCGGCGCACCTGACCTTGGTTTAATCATCGTGTCATTTTTGGGCGTTATGTTGATTGGTCTCACCAACCTGTTTGTCAGCTTTACCCTGACGATTATTGTCGCGTTGCGTGCGCGCCGTGTTCGCTTCTCACAGTGGAAACCCTTGGCTAAATTAGTCATCACCCATTTCCTGACCCGACCAAGTGATTTCTTCTGGCCCCCAAAACAACCTGTTGAAGTGGAAGAGCAAGACACGACAGAGCAAAAAATGAGACATTAATCAAATTTTGTTATGTTTTTTTACTGAACCTTAAAAAACATGAAAATGAAATTATCATAAGATTTCAAGACTTGACCAAGAGTGTACTCGCAAGTACACTTTCAAACATTCGACAACCATGAACAATGGTTAAGCAAATAATGAGGTTCGCATGCCGCACCTACTGCTTTGTATTGGTTGCTTTTTTTTAGGACTCGGTGTGTTTGGGCTGGTTTATCTCGACACATCGACTTTAGACCTTTTTAGTGTTCAAGCTTTATTTGAACACCGTTCGTTTGTGCTTAACCAGGTAACCATTCTGCTTTCTCGACTGGGTGGAATGCCATTTTTATTATTTTTAACCACTTTTTTGTGTATTTATCAAACTTGGATTAAAAACTATAAGAATGCAATTTTTATCGCTTTAAGTGTGGGTGGAAGTATTGTGATTGGCTGGCTTCTGAAATGGGGCATTGATCGACCAAGACCCTTGGAACTTTATCACTTGATTCAAAGTTATGGCGCATCTTTCCCAAGTGCCCATAGCCTATATGCTGCGACCCTTGCGAATATGTTCATGTTGCTGTACAGCGCGCATAAATACCGTAACAGCATTATTTTAGTATCTACTTTATGGTTTGTTTTCATGGGGATATCTAGAGTTTATGCTGGGGTTCACTATCCAACCGATGTATTGGCAGGTTGGGGAATCGGGCTGATTTGGACTTCGTTGCTTTGGTTTTGGCTGTATCAAGGCAATTTCAGCAACAATTTGTTTTTAGATAAAAAATCTAAATTGAGGTGGAATAATGATGTCAGCTAAGCTTTGGGCTCCTGCCCTCACTGCTTGCGCGTTGGCAACAAGCATTGCGCTTGTTGGTTGTAGCAAAGACCCTAAAGATGCACAGCAAGCTGCTGCTGCTCAAAAAATGCCACCTCCTGAAGTCGGTGTCATTGTTGCCCAACCGCAAAGTGTAGAACAAAGTGTGGAACTTTCTGGGCGGACCTCCGCCTATCAGGTTTCAGAAGTACGTCCACAAACAGGTGGTGTCATTTTAAAGCGCTTATTTGCTGAAGGCAGTTATGTTCAGGCAGGTCAGGCACTTTATGAAATTGACGCCAAGACCAACCGTGCAAGCGCAGACAGCGCCCGCGCGACCTTATTGCGCCAGCAAGCAAACCTAAATGCATTACGCGTTAAAGAAGGGCGTTATCGTCAGTTGGTTGGCACCAATGCGGTTTCCAAACAGGAATATGATGATATTCATGCCCAGGTCCTGTTGGCTGAAGCCGATGTAGCAGCCTCTCAGGCGGCATTGAAAAATGCTGAGATCACTTTGGGCTATTCTACTGTACGTGCGCCAATCTCAGGCCAGTCCAGCCGTTCTTCGGTAACAGCTGGTGCGTTGGTGACAGCGAATCAGGCTGATCCCTTGGTCACGATTCAACAGCTTAACCCGATCTATGTTGATATTAACCAATCCAGTGCCGAAATGTTGCGCCTACGTCAACAGCTCAGTAAAGGCAGCCTGAACAACAGCAACAACACCCGTGTCAAGATTACGCTTGAAGATGGTTCCGACTATCCTGTTGAAGGCCAGTTGGCTTTCTCTGATGCCAGAGTCAATCCAGACACAGGTACAGTGACCTTGCGTGCAGTGTTCTCAAATCCAAACCACCTGTTGTTACCAGGTATGTATGCAACTGCCAAGATTTCACAGGGCATCATTCCAAATGCCTACCTGATTCCACAGGTGGCTGTGTCACGTCTACCAACAGGACAGGCGATTGCCTTGATTGTAAATGCGAAGAATACGGTTGAAGCGCGCCCAATCACAACGGTTGGTGTGAAAGCTCAGGACTGGATTGTCACCGATGGCTTACAGGCGGGTGACAAGATTGTGGTTGATGGTGTTGCCAAGGTTAAGGAAGGCCAGCAAGTTTCTGTAAAACCTTACCAGCCACAGGCAAAAGCACCACAAGGTCAAAATGCTACACCACCAGCCGCCGCTGAACAACAAAAGCAAGCCGATTCAGCAAAAGCTGAACAAAAAGCTACTTCACAAGCTTAAGGGGTAGATTGCATGGCTCAATTTTTTATCCATCGCCCAATTTTTGCATGGGTGATCGCACTGGTCATTATGTTGGCGGGTATTATCACGCTCACAAAAATGCCAGTTGCACAATATCCGACAATTGCCCCCCCCACGGTAACGATTTCTGCAACTTATCCTGGGGCTTCTGCGCAAACCGTTGAAAATACGGTCACCCAAATCATTGAACAACAAATGAATGGTTTGGATGGTTTACGTTACATTTCATCGAATAGTGCGGGTAATGGTCAAGCATCAATTAACTTGAACTTCGCACAAGGTGTCGATCCAGATATCGCCCAAGTACAAGTTCAAAACAAACTGCAATCAGCAACAGCACTGTTACCTGCTGACGTACAACGTCAAGGTGTAAAAGTGACGAAGTCTGGTGCAAGCTTCTTGCAAGTTATTGCATTTTATTCGCCAGATAACAGCCTTTCTGCTTCTGACATTAAAGATTATGTGAACTCAAATATTTCTGAGCCACTGAGTCGTGTGGCAGGTGTAGGTGAACTCCAAGTATTTGGTGGTTCATATGCAATGCGTATCTGGTTAGATCCAGCAAAGCTGACTAGCTTTAACTTGACGCCAAATGATGTTGCAACTGCTATTCGTGCACAAAACTCGCAAGTTGCGGTGGGTCAGCTCGGTGGTGCGCCATCAACTGCAGGCCAAGTTCTTAACGCAACGGTAAATGCACAAACCATGTTGCAAACCCCTGAACAGTTTAAAAACATCTTCCTGAAAAATACCTCAGGTGGTGCACAAGTTCGTTTGGGTGATGTTGCACGTGTCGAACTCGGTTCAGATAACTATCAATTTGACTCAAAGTTCAACGGTAAGCCTGCAGGCGGTGTCGCAATTAGATTGTCTACAGGTGCTAACGCCCTCGATACTGCTGCTGCTGTGGAAGAACGTCTCAAGCAATTACGTCCTAACTACCCTGAGGGTTTAAAGGATGAATTGGCCTTTGATACCACGCCATTTATTGAACTTTCGATTAAGAGCGTTGTTAAAACCTTAATTGAAGCGATCATTTTGGTCTTTATTGTGATGTTCCTGTTCTTACAGAATTGGCGTGCCACCATTATTCCAACTATGGCCGTGCCTGTGGTGGTACTGGGTACTTTTGCCGTAATCAATATGTTTGGCTTCTCAATCAACACCCTCACCATGTTTGCAATGGTACTGGCCATCGGTCTATTGGTGGATGACGCCATTGTCGTGGTCGAGAACGTTGAACGGGTAATGCAGGAAGAACATCTGGAACCTGTCCCTGCGACCGAAAAGTCGATGAGTCAGATTTCAGGCGCCTTAGTCGGTATTACCAGTGTGTTAACAGCGGTATTCGTACCGATGGCGTTCTTTAGTGGAACCACTGGGGTAATTTATCGTCAATTCTCGATCACGCTGGTTACTGCGATGATCTTGTCATTGATCGTAGCACTTACCTTTACCCCTGCCCTATGTGCAACCTTGTTAAAACAGCACGATCCAAACAAGCAGGAAAGCAACAATATTTTCGCGCGTTTCTTCCGTTGGTTTAACCGTAGCTTTGAAAGACTTTCGGAGAAATACCAAGGCGGTGTCAATCGTATGACCCACCACAAGTTATTCTCTGGGGTACTTTATATTGTTGTGATTGCCGCTTTGGTTGGCATTTATAAAGTTTTGCCATCTTCATTCTTACCAGAAGAAGACCAAGGTGTGGTGATGACACTGGTTCAGTTACCACCGAGCGCGAGCTTGGAACGAACCGACAAAGTCATCGATACCATGACAGGCTATTTCTTGAATAAGGAAAAAGAAAATGTAGAGTCAATCTTTACAGTTGCTGGTTTCTCATTCACAGGGGTGGGTCAAAACGCGGGTCTTGCCTTTATTAAATTAAAAGACTGGAGTGAGCGTACGACACCAGAATCACAAATCGGTGCCATCATTCAACGTGGTATGGCATTGAACATGATTGTGAAAGATGCGTCTTACATCATGCCATTGCAGTTACCCGCAATGCCTGAATTGGGTGTCGCTTCTGGTTTCGATATCCAGTTAAAAGATGCCAGCGGTCAAGGGCATGAAAAACTCATTGCTGCTCGTAATGCGATTTTAGGTATGGCATCACAAGACAAACGTCTTGCGGGTGTACGTCCAAATGGTCAAGAAGATACACCACAGTACCAGATCACCATTGATCAAGCGCAAGCAGGTGCAATGGGTGTCAGTATCGCCGATATTAACAGCACCATGGGCATTGCCTGGGGTGGTTCATACATCAATGACTTCATTGATCGTGGACGCGTGAAAAAAGTCTATGTGCAGGGTGAAGCCAATGCCCGTATGATGCCTGAAGACCTCAACCAGTGGTATGTACGTAACAACAAAGGCGAAATGGTTCCGTTCTCTGCATTTGCAACTGGCAAATGGACCTATGGTTCACCACGTCTTGAACGTTATAACGGTGTATCATCCGTCAACATTCAGGGTACGCCTGCACCGGGTGTCAGCTCTGGTGATGCAATGTTGGCAATGGAAGAAATCATTGGTAAGTTACCTTCTATGGGCTTAACCGGTTTCGACTATGAATGGACAGGTTTATCTTTAGAAGAACGTGATTCTGGTAGCCAAACAGCACCTCTTCTTGTTCTTTCATTATTAATCGTATTCCTGTGTCTTGCTGCACTCTATGAAAGCTGGTCTGTACCTGTTTCGGTATTGCTGGTTGTACCTTTAGGTATCGTCGGTGCATTTGCCTTGACATGGTTAGGTATGCTGATTAAAGGTGATCCAAACTTATCCTTTAACATTTACTTCCAGGTTGCAATTGTTGCCGTAATTGGTCTATCCGCGAAGAATGCAATCCTGATTGTTGAATTCGCAAAAGAATTACAAGAAAAAGGTGAAGAGTTGCTTGAAGCAACCCTGCATGCATCCAAAATGCGTCTACGTCCAATTATCATGACTACACTGGCGTTCGGCTTTGGTGTCTTGCCATTGGCGCTTGCAAGCGGTGCGGGTGCGGGTAGCCAGCACTCAGTCGGTTATGGTGTATTGGGTGGTGTCATTTCCTCAACACTTTTAGGTATCTTCTTCATCCCTGTATTCTTCGTGTGGATTCGTAGTATCTTTAAGTACAAACCTAAAACTTTAAATACTCAGGAGCATTGATCGTGATGCAAACTGTATGGTCTATTTCCAGTCGTGGCATTGCAATCTCTGCACTCGCGTTGTCTTTGGCTGCGTGCCAAAGCATGCGCGGGCCAGAGCCTGTTGTGAACACAGATATTCCTGAAAGCTTTGCCTCTTATGGCAAGGCTTCTGGCGCATCAATCGCGGAACAGGGTTACAAAGACTTTTTTGCTGACCAGCGTTTACTGCAAGTGATTGATATGGCACTTGCCAACAACCGTGACTTGCGTACTGCTGTCCTCAACATTCAAAAAGCACAGCAACAATACCAAATCTCAGAAAACAACAGATTGCCAACCATTGGTGTCGGGGGGGGCGCAACTCGACAGGTATCCCCAAGTTATGATCCAAACAATCCTTATTCTACTTATCAGGTGGGTATACCACAAACAACCTATGAGCTGGATTTCTGGGGGCGTGTTGCCAGCTTAAAAGATGCAGCACTAGATAGCTACCTTGCGACACAGAGTGCGCGTGATGCCACACAAATTAGTTTAATCAGCCAGATCACTCAGGTGTGGTTAAACTACTCGTATGCAAGTGCACAGTTGAAACTTGCAAATCAAACCCTCAAGGCGCAGCAAGACTCGTTTAACCTGAACAAGAAACGTTTCGATGTGGGCATTGATAGTGAGATTCCATTACGTCAGGCGCAAATTTCGGTTGAAACCGCACGTAATGATGTTGCCAACTATAAAACGCAAATCGCACAAGCACAAAACTTGTTAAATTTACTGGTTGGACAAACAGTTCCTCAAAACTTATTGCCACAACAGCAAATTTCTCAAATTACCAAACAAAGTGCTTTAAGTGCTGGTTTGCCAAGTGACCTACTTAATAATCGTCCAGATATCAAAGCGGCTGAATATCAACTCAGTGCCGCAGGTGCAAATATTGGTGCGGCCAAAGCACAACTCTACCCAACAATTAGCCTGACAGGTTCGGCAGGTTATGCTTCAACAGATTTGAGCAACCTGTTTAAGGCAGGCAATGCTGCTTGGTCAATTGGTCCAAATATTAGCTTGCCAATCTTCGATTGGGGTACACGTAAAGCCAACATCAAGATTTCAGAGACCGATCAGAAAATTGCGCTGGCAAACTATGAAAAGTCAGTTCAATCTGCTTTCCGTGAAGTGAATGATGCGCTTGCAACCCGTGCCAACATTGGTGATCGTTTAACCGCGCAACGCCGTTTAGTGGATGCAACCAACACGACCTATAAGCTGTCTAACGCCCGTTTCCGTGCAGGTATTGATAGTTATTTAACCGTGTTGGATGCCCAGCGTTCAGCGTATTCGGCTGAGCAAGGTTTACTGCTGTTACAACAGGCCAACCTGAACAACCAAGTTGAGCTTTACAAAACATTGGGTGGTGGTTTAAAGACCAATACCAGTGATACAGTAACGCCTCAACCCTCTAGTGCTAAAATACATGCTGCACAATAAACCTTAATAAGATGTACTATCTATAGCCATCTCCCGAGATGGCTAGTTTATTTTGAGTCCGACTGAATAATAGTTTAACCCCAAATGATTGGCATATTGTGCCGCTTCGGCACGCGATGAAATTCCCAGTTTACAGGTTATTTCTATCACACCATCAAATAACCATCTCACTTTCAATCAAAATGGCTTGGTATATTCCCAAGCTATATTTATGAGAATTACCTTTTTAAGCTTTTCTCATCCCTCATGTTGATTTATCTTTAATACAGTATTTTTATTCGAGATCAATATGTTACTCAGCAGCTTGGAATCTGTACCTGGTCATGAAATTTTACGTCAGCTTGATGTGGTGTATGGCAGCACTGTCCGCAGTAAGCACGTGGGTCGCGACCTGATGGCGGGTTTAAAAAATATTGTGGGCGGCGAATTGACAGGTTATACCGAACTTCTTGAGGAATCCCGTCAGGAAGCCACACAACGCATGATCGACAAGGCACGCGGTTTAGGTGCCAATGCGATTGTGGGGATTCGCTTTTCCACATCGAATATTGCCCAAGGCGCGTCCGAACTTTTTGTATATGGTACGGCTGTCGTGGTTCAGCCTGTGGCGCCTAAACTTCCTGATCCATTTGGCGCATAGGCAATATAATGGATGGATTAATTTTTCAGATCGTTATTTTTCTGATTCTTTTTTCAGTCGGTTGGGGTTTTGGTCGTCATATTGAACAAAAACATTTACGCGAACTGGATGAGAAAGAAAGGCAATTTGCCCATATCCGCATTGATACCAACCGCTTTGTTGAAACGACTGCAAAAGGTCAATTGGTAAGCAGCAATGTGGTGATCTCACATGACTATTTTAAATATGTGCTTGCCACCATTAAAAACTTCTTTGGTGGCCGTCTCGTCAGCTATGAAAATGTGGTAGAACGGGCACGGCGTGAAGCCATGCTTCGGCTCAAGCAGGAAGCACACAGGATGGGAGCAAACCAGATCATGGGGGTTCGTCTCAGTACCACTGAACTGGGGATGCAAGGTGGCATGGTTGAAGTGTTTGCTTATGGCACGGCTATTTTAAATGAGTAAAAGGGAGCAAAAGCCCCTTTTACTTCACTTTGGTTTTACGAATCATTTTATACAACAGGCTTGGTGACAAACGGGACACCAATACGCCCAGTTGTTCTTTCTTGCCGCCGACAACTACATATTCCTCACCTGCCATCAAAGCCTCAACAACTCGCTGGGCGAATACATCGGCATCGAGGCCATTTTCAATGGCTTCATCCTGATGGCCCTGTGGCTTACCCTCACCATTTAAGGCATTAAAAGAGACATTGGTTTTAACAAAGCCTGGGAAAACCACCGAAACCTCAACCCCATCTTTTGAAACCTCGGCGCGAAGACTGTTTGCCCACATATGAATCGCCGCTTTGGCAGCTGAATAACTGGCGCGATATTGTGTACCCAATAGGCCCGCCACACTGGAGACAAATACCACCCGACCAGACTTTTGTTTGAGGAATGTTGGTAACACAGTCTTGGTAAAGAACACCTGTGAAAAATAATCCACTTCCATGATGGCACGTTCAGTTTGCATGGTGGTGTCCTGAATCAGGGCACGCTGGCTCAGACCTGCATTGTTGATGAGCCAGTCAATTCGCCCTTTGCATGCCAAAACCTGTTCATGCGCATGACGTACCTGGGCTTCATCAGTAATATCAGCGGCAATTGAAACATGACGTTCTGGCTTGAACAAACCGACACGCACAGCTTCCAGTTCATCATAACGGCGTGAAGTCAGCACCACCTGCGCACCCTGCAAGGCACATTCCCTTGCCAGCGCCTTGCCCAAACCAGAAGAAGCCCCTGTAATCCATACCACTTTATTTTCAAGGTTTTTTAGCTTTGCCATATCAATGATCCCCTATGCCTGATGACGCATAAATTTTAAGAAGTAATCCACATAAATGACCGCAACCTGCTGATCCAGTTGAGTGCCTAGTTTTTCCAAACGTTTATAGCCTAGATGTGTGGTCATGTTGATCACGCCATTGAGGGTTTTATCCACCACAAAATTGAACTTTAAACATTTTTTTGGTTCACGAATTAAATGGGTCACACCAACATCTATCACATCAGTCAGCAGTTTCAACGCATTTACCGTTTCATGACGGTCTCCACCAGCAAGCTTATGGCTTGAGCTTTTCACCTGTTGTGCAAGCTGCTGTTCAATTGGATAGGTCATGTAAACCTTTTCATCTTCAAGCTGAATGGTTTTGGAAAGATATTCCACCACAGGAACCAATCGGTCATTGCCAAAAAATGAAACTGACCACGGCATATATTTGCGAATGGCTTCCAGAATTTGCTGAATCACCTTTTCGGATTCGCCTGTTTGGGAATGATGCTGGTTTTCCTGTAGCAGCACCATAAAAACCTGTTCAATCACTTCACAAGCCATTTCTGACAGGACATTCCCCAAAGCATTTGCCTGACTTTCCTTACTGCCCTGTAATAACTGCGCTCGAATATGCGCAAATCTCGCGTATGTATCCGCATGAATATTTAAAAAAACGGCGGTGTTCATTCTAATTACCCTAATTCTTAGATTGCATAAAATAAGGGCTTGTTCAACAAGCCCTTAGTTTTCCATCAAACTGTTTTATATGATTTTTGGCTTTTTACACGCCGAATTTACCATATTCTATTCCGCATCGACATGCATAAATGCCAAAAAATGATTGACCGTGTGTTGCTTCATTAATTTTTAGTTAGGACTTACGCAAAGACGACCAAAGGCGAGCGTAACTGCTCACGCAAATAATCACTGAGTAAACCCTTTTTAACCTGATATAAAGATTGTTTTAACCGTTTAGCCTGTCTGGCTAACTGCAGCCAAACCAGCATACAACAACAAATATGATTCCGCTGAATACGAGCCTTACGACACTGATTAGCTTCAATACCAGTGAGTTGTTTAAGTTCTCGGTAAAACTGCTCAATCTTCCAGCGGATGGCACACACCAATCGTGTGCCATCTGATGAATCCTGAGTGGTGTCATTGGTGACAATCCAGTCCGTGCGGTTTTCATTAACCACTACTCGGAACAGTTGCACTTTGTAATCTTTAGGAAAGGCATGTATTTTAATCAGTTTGCCATTTTGCTCTTGGTCAGTCCAAGTTAATTCGTTGACTGCTTTGTAAGGGTTTACTCCTTTTGAATCGTCAACTTTACAGTTAGATTTTAATGGGCAGTAATAAATCTTTTTTAAGCTGTCTATGTACAACATGATGTCTTTGGTGGCATACCAGGTATCCATGAGCACATATTTGAATTTAATTTGTTTGTGTTCAATACTGTGCTGTAGCATGTCTTTTAGATGGTCAAGTTGGCTTTTGCCATCGGTGGTTTTGTCATAAATACGGTAATCAATGAGCCAGTATTGTTCGGTCTTTGGATTAACATAGATACAGTTAACGATGCAGATGCCTTTAATAATGCGATGGGCGTTGCCACTGTATTGGCGATTAACCAATTCAATTTTGTGACTATGATTTTTATCGAGTATGCTGTCATCAAAGAATTGATGCGGTCATGACTAATTGATTCAGGATGATGTTCTGCGTAGTTGGTAAGGGTGTAGTTGGTTTGGCTTACCAGTAAATATTGATAGTAGTCTAAGCGGGTGATAGCTTTTTTTCTTCATCTCTTTATGTTATGCTACTATATTTTTATCCGCTTTCGCAAAATTTTATGCTTTTTGCGTAAGTCCTATTATATAATATTTTCAATGGTTTATTGTAAGGCAGCTTACATTACATTTACCTATCTACTACATGAATAGACAACAACCGTGCATGGCGCGTGTTACTCTGCAAAACATCAAATGATAACGCCACATAACAGTTCAGTGCCGCTGTATTATTTGGTCAGATAACAGTCAAAAAACAATAACTAGGAGTCATACCCATGCGCGCATTAACCTATCACGGTGCCAAAGATGTTCGAGTCGACAATGTGCCCGACCCAAAATTACAAGCCAAAGATGATATTATCTTAAAAGTCACCGCTACCGCCATTTGTGGCTCGGACTTACATTTATACCGTGGCAAAATCCCTGCGACCGAAGAAGGCGATATTTTTGGTCATGAATTTATGGGGGTTGTCGAAGAAGTGGGCGCTGACGTCACGGCGGTAAAAAAAGGCGATCGTGTGGTGATACCCTTTGTAATTGCCTGTGGTAGCTGCTTTTTTTGTCAAAATGATTTGATGGCAGCCTGTGAGACCACCAATGAAGGTCCTGGCGCGGCGATGAACAAAAAGCTAATTCCGCCACCTTCGGCATTGTTCGGTTTTAGTCATTTATATGGCGGTGTGCCCGGTGGACAAGCAGAATATGTGCGTGTCCCAAAAGCCAATTTTGGTCCTTTTAAAGTCCCAGGTTCATTGCCTGATGAGAAAGTGTTGTTCTTATCGGATATTTTGCCGACTGCTTGGCAAGCGGTGACGAATGCCAATGTCACCAAAGGCTCGACCTTGGCTATCTATGGTGCAGGACCTGTGGGCTTGCTATCAGCCGCCTGTGCCAAAATGTTAGGCGCTGCACAAATATTCATCGTTGACCACAATGACTATCGTCTGCAATACGCACAAGATACGTATGGCGCAATTCCTGTCAATTTTGACAAAGTAGATGCCGCAGAAGCCATTATTGAGCAAACTGCGGGGCATCGTGGTGTCGATGCGGTGATTGATGCCGTTGGTTTTGAATCAAAAGGTAGCATAGTTGAAACAGTATTAACGACGCTCAAGCTTGAAGGCTCAAGTGGTGCGGCATTACGTCAGTGTATAGCAGCGGTACGCCGTGGAGGTACAGTCAGTATTCCTGGGGTGTATGCAGGTCCGATTCATGGTTTCTTAATGGGTGATGCGTTTGACAAAGGATTAACCTTTAAAATGGGTCAAACTCATGTACATAAATACTTGCCACAACTGCTTGAACATATTGAAAATGGGGATTTATCGCCTGAAGCGATTATTACCCATCGTATGAATCTATCTGATGCGGCAAAAGGTTATGAAATTTTTGAAAAACGTGAAGAAGAGTGTCGAAAAGTGATTTTGACGCCGTAATTTTACCTCGTCATGGATAGATTTGGAATGATAAAAATATAAGATGAGTGTGAGTCACCTTCATACCCTGATTAATCATTCAGTCACTAGCCCCTCACAACTTTTAGCTAATAATTTAGCCAAAGTTGTGCAAGGGGTTTCTGGCTTGTTGCTACTGTTAGATATTGATGGGACACTGAGTGAATTTCACCCCGATCCCCAGCAAAGTTTTATCAGCAATGATAATTTAGCAATTTTAGCGCAGTTACAAAATCATATACCCATTTGGCTAGTAACAGGGCGTTCAGTTGCCGACGCTAGACGTTTGACAGCGCCGTTAAAACTGCCGGTGATTGGTAGTCACGGTTTGCAATGCGATACTCTAATAAATAGCTATTCTTTGGTGGACATCGATTTAGCGCAGCTACAACAAATTATTCAAAGCGTCATTAACGCTACTGGTAATCATCCAAACTGGCGCATTGAGCAAAAACCTTTTGGTGTGGCACTGCATTTTCGTGAGCATCCCGAACTTGCCGATAAAGCTTTAACTATCATGCAAGCTATTGGGCATGATTTTAATGATTGGCAACTTAAAGCGGGCAAATATGTTTATGAGCTATTGCCTCAAGGTGTCGATAAAGGCAGTGCCATTAACCATGTTTTAAAACACTATCATCCTCATTGCCATCCGATATTTATCGGCGATGATGTGACCGATGAAGCAGGATTTATTGCCGTACAAAGTTATAGTGATACATCAAATAAGAAAGGTAGTGATATCATAGGAATTGGTGTCAAAGTCGGTTGTGAACCCACCCATGCTCATTATTATGTGAGCGACGTCTCAGCGGTTACCGCGTTACTTCGAGGATTATTGACCCTATGTCAAAGTTGATTGTGTTATCGAATCGGGTTAATTTACCTAATAAACAGTCACCTAAAGCTGTGGCAGGGGGGTTGGCAGTAGCGCTTCAAGAAGCCCTTGCCAAAGATGGCGGTATTTGGGTCGGTTGGAGCGGTCAAGTAGTGACAAATATCAGCGATATGCCCGATACCGTCAACCAATTTGCGACTGAGCAGCATGACAAAGTCACCTATGTCACGACGGCTTTTTCACCCATGCAATATGAAAAATATTACTGCGGTTACGCCAATAATCGACTTTGGGCGGGGATGCATGACCGCACGGATTTGATTGTATCAAGTAGTGAAGATTTTAGCGTTTATCAAGCTGTCAATCTTATGTTTGCCAAACAGCTACAGCAAATCGCGCAGCCTGACGATATGATTTGGATACAAGATTATCATTTTTTGGCGGTAGCAAGGCATTGCCGTGACTTAGGCATGAAACAGCGCATTGGCTTTTTTTTACATATTCCGTTTCCTAAGTTATTCGTTTGGGATTTTTTGACTTATGGTCAAACGTTAATCCAGCAATTACTCGATTATGATGTGGTTGGATTACAAACCCAACAAGACGCTCAAAATTGTGTCGCAGTGATTGAGCAGTTACTCCCCCACGCCATCCAGATTACCCAAACAAATGGGCGTACATTGATTACCCATGGCAATCATACCACCTTAATACAAGCCTATCCGATTGGTATCAATCCTGTCCATATTCGCCATCTTGCCAGTCAACCGCTCTCAGACCAATCTGTATTAAAAAATCTCACTTCAACCATCACCACGATTTTAGCGGTGGAACGACTGGATTACACCAAAGGTATTCCCGAACGCTTACAAGCTTTTGCCGCCTTTTTGCAGCGTTATCCACAATATCTTGAACAAATTCAGCTCTATCAAATTGCTTGCCCATCCCGTCTCGATATTGAGACTTATCAACAGTTACGACAACAAGTGCATACCCTAGTTGAGCAAATTAATAGCCAATTTGCTACTGCCAGTTGGCAACCGATTATCTATCAAGAAGACCCTGTCAGTCATGACAATTTAATGCCGTTATTTAGGCAATGCCAAATTTGTTGGGTTAATTCGCTAAAAGACGGCATGAATTTGGTGGCAAAAGAATACATTGCCGCACAGGATGAACAAAACGCAGGGATTTTGATTTTGTCTAAAAATGCGGGGGCAGCGCACCAACTTCAGCAAGCTATATTGGTCGACCCAAATAGCAACGACAGCATGATAGAGGGCTTATACCAAGCATTGACCATCACCAAACGACAACGGGAACAACGTCACCAATCGCTACTAAAGACCATCTATGAGACCGATATTCACACGTGGCTAGCGAATTTTTTGGCAGATTTAACCGACATGGATAAACCAAATAACCCAATGTAACAGACAATAAAACAGACAATGAAATAGACAACAAAACAGCCAATGAGAAATTCACAATGACACCAGTGTTGGATCATGCTTTACCTACCGACTATCACCAATCGGACTTGAATAAATTAATCACCGCTATTTTGCAAGACTTTCGTAGAACGGTTGATACATCACCTAAACTAAGCGATGCTGCTTATGTCACACAACTAAAGCAAACTTTGTCACAGTTGGTGCTTTTGTCGGCCCAAATTGCCTTGCCTGCTGACGGTCATACTTTACAGCGCTGGCAAGTATTGGCACAGGTTGCCGCTTGTGACTTGAACCTGGTCAAATTTTTTGAGTCGCATCTTGATGCATTGGCGATTCTGGCAGAATTGGGCGTGGACGATATCGCCGAAGGCCTATGGGCAGTATGGGCAGCAGAAGGCGGTGATGAGCCAGTGCGTTTTGATGGCGAAACATGCACGGGACAAAAACTGTGGTGTTCGGGTGCGACCTTTGTCGATCATGGCTTGGTTAGTTTCCGAGATGCCCATAATAACGCCCAATTGCTGATGTTAGCCATGAAGCAGCCGCAAGTGACCATTGATGACAGCGGTTGGTATGCGGTAGGTATGCCCTACACGGCGACAGCCACGCTCCATCTAAAAGGCGCTAACGCCACCCAAGTCATATCAAATGCGATTGCCAAAGGTAGCAGCCCTTATCTCGACCGCCCAGGATTTTGGCATGGTGCAGCAGGGGTAGCGGCTTGTTGGTATGGCGCGGCAGCCCAGTTGGCACAGTTTTTATTGGACAGCTATCAGCAAAAACCCCAAGCCTTTAAAGCACTTTATCTTGGCGAAGTGTCGCAAGCACTCAGTGTCACCCAAGCATACTTTCATCAGGTTGCGCAATTAATCGACAGTGAGCCTAGCCAAAGTCATGCACTCCCTATCCGTATCTTAAGAGCGCAAGTGGAGACCACCGCCATGCTAGTGCTTGAAAAAGTGGGTAAAGCCTTGGGCGCAACGCCTTTTTGCAAAAACGCCCATTTTGCACGGCTGTCGGCAGATTTATCGGTATTTATCCGTCAAACCCATGGCGCATTTGACAGTGAAGCGATTGGCAAATTGACTGCCCAACAGCAAGGCGATTCACAAGGGGCATTATGGCAACTGTAAGTTCCCAGCACGCCCCACTGCATCCGATTGTGGGTGACCGTTTAATTGCAGGCAACGGCACATCTGCACAAGACTGGCAAGCCTGGCAAGGGTTAGAGAGTCTCACCCGACTGGATATACCAACCCATTTTTCCACCCATCGGCGCGTGTGTTTTTTTGCGCCGCACCCAGATGATGAGATTTTGGGCTGTGGTGGGCTGCTGCAAGCGTTGGTGTCTCAAGGTAATCAAATATTGATTGTTAGTGTTACCCAAGGCGAAAAAAGCCACCCTAACTCACCGCTGTATCCGACCGACAAACTGGCAAAAATCCGAGCACTTGAAAGCCAGCTTGCGCTTGAAACGCTGGGTAGCAGTTTGGATTTGCCCAATGTGTCGATGATAAGCTTGAATTTTCCTGATGGCGAAGTTTTTGGGCGACAAGCGGATTTTTTTGACAAATTAACATCACTGATTCAGCCCGATGATATTTTAATTACCCCATTTGCGTACGATGGTCATCCCGACCATGAAAGTACTGGGCAAGTGGTACAGCGTTTTGCCCATGAGTTTAAAAGTCGCTTAAATTTGACCTGCTATCAAGTGCTGATTTGGGCATGGCATTGGGCAAAGCCTGGCGATAGCCGTATTCCCTGGCACAAGGCATGGCGATTTGATTTAAGCGAATTGCAGACGCAGCGAAAAAGTTATGCCATGCGCTGTTTTAGCAGCCAAATCTATGCTGACCCAACAACGGGAACAGCGCCAATTTTGTCAGATACCACGTTAACTAGGCTTAGCCAACCATTTGAGGTATATCTTCATGACTGATGTGTCAGCGTATTTTGCCCAAATTTATGCCGATAGTAGCGACCCTTGGCAATATGAAAAACGCTGGTATGAAGTGCGAAAACGCGCGATTTGCCTGTCATTGTTGCCCTACCCACATTTTGCCAAGGCGATTGAACTAGGCTGTAGCAATGGCGTATTTAGTGAGCAGTTAGCCCAGCGCTGCGATGATTTGCGGTGTATGGATGGGCAACTTGAGGCAGTCAGACTTGCCAGTGAGCGTCTGCAAACCCAGGCGCATGTGCAGGTTATGCAAGGCTTGATACCGCAGGATTTGCCGAGTGAGCGATTTGATTTGATTGTGGTCAGTGAGATTTTATACTACTTGGCACCTGACTCGCTGACCGAAGTCATCGCTTGGCTCAACAGCGCATTGACAGACAATGGCGTGATTTTAGCCTGTCATTGGCGCTATCCGATTGACGGGTTTCAACTGACAGGCGAAACAGTCCACAACAGTTTGCAACAACAGTTACTCTACCCTCAGCAAAGCCATGTTATTGACCAAGATTTTTTGTTGACCATTTGGCAAGCCAATCACCAAAGCCTTGCCGAGCAAGAAAACCTAGTGGAATAATTAAGGAAAATATCATGTCAAATACTCCAGTCTCACAGCGGCTGCCCAAAAAAATCGGCATAGTCATCCCTGCTCATAATGAAGCCGATAGCATCAGCGCTTGTTTGGATGCCATCAAACAGGCGATTGCTCAGCTATCAAGCGACATAGCGGTACAAACGGTGGTCGTGCTAGATAGCTGTGATGATGATACCTTATCAAAAGTACAAAACGCCCACGTAGACTGGCTGTGCTGTGAGTTTCGCTGTGTGGGTAAAGTCAGGGATTTGGGCGTGCGCTACTTGATTGAGCAAGGGGCTGATTGGATTGCTTGCACCGATGCCGATAGTATGGTTGAAGCTGATTGGTTAGTTGCACAAATCAAACACCTAAAAGCCGAACCCACAGCTATGATATGTGGCGTGGTGAGCATTGATTGTTGGGATGCATTGTCAGAGAGTACCAAACAGCAATACCTCGCCCATTATCAAGATTGTATGAATCATCGCCATATTCATGGGGCAAATTTGAGCTTTGCCAGTCAAGATTATCTGGCGGTGGGTGGTTTTGATGAATTAACCTGCCACGAAGATGTGGGTTTGGTGAAAAAATTTGAGCAAGCCAATTTACCCATTATTTGGAGTAATTTGGTACGCGTGGTGACTAGCAGTCGCCTTGATGCCCGTGCGGATGAAGGGTTTGCCCATTTTTTAAGGAGCTTAGAGAATCAGCCTTCGGCTTAAATGAGAACCAGCCTTTGGCTTAAATAAAGCTACAAAAATCGGGCGCAATAGCATTCACTTACAAAACTATTGTGATATCCCTTGCTATCTGCCGATATTACTATATACTGGACAACAGCTAGAAAGTAGTCAGAAGTTTCAATCGCATTACATTAAGTCTATTCTAAGTTCGTTTTCATTACGCTTGTGTCCTAGATTTTAAGTCAATCGTGTATCAAAACTGCCGCAATTCTTTCATACTAAATAGAATCGTGTTGTGGCTTAGTTCCAGCTTTAGAATCAGATGACCACTTTTAAAATCTATCTAATCAAGGACAATCCTATGTCAAATACTGTAAACGGCACCGTAAAATGGTTTAACGAATCAAAAGGCTCTTTTAGATGGTCAAGTTTGCTTTTGCCATCGGTGATTTTGTCATAAATACGGTAATCAATGAGCCAGTATTGTTCGGTCTTTGGATTGACATAGATACAGTTAACGATACAGATGCCTTTAATAATGCGATGGGCGTTGCCACTGTATTGGCGATTAACCAATTCGATTTTGTGACTATGATTTTTATCGAGTAGGCTGTCATCAAAGATAAGATAGCCATCGTCGTCTAATACGATGTCGTCTTTGACTTTTTCCCATACGAGCTTGGGTTTTAGTTTGTCATGACGTAGGTATCGATTGATGCGGTCATGACTAATTGATTCAGGATGATGTTCTGCGTAGTTGGTAAGGGTGTCATTGGTTTGGCTTACCAGTAAATATTGACAGTCGTCTAAGCGGGTGATAGCTTTTTTTCTTTATCTCTTTATGTTATGCTACTATATTTTTATCCGCTTTCGCAAAATTTTATGCTTTTTGCGTAAGTCCTATTAGTAAAATTGAATAACTCATCTGAACCATCCTCTGATTCATATTTTAGTAGTTTTATGTTGTTATTTTATCCGTTCACATTTTTATTTACGTGATCCAATACACATAAATCCAACTTTTTCCCACTAAAAAAACCAACGCATTTCATCGGCTTTTTTAGATGAAAATCTTGGCGGTTTTTTTGCTACAATAGATCCAATTTTTTATTCAATTTTAATCTTCTGTACTATGACTGACGCTCAATCTGCTCAAAATATTGCAACCACTTACGATCCAACCGAGATCGAAAAGAAATGGTATCAAATCTGGGAACAACAGGGTTACTTCAAACCATCAGGTCAGGGTGAATCATTCTGTATCATGATTCCACCGCCAAACGTGACAGGTAGCCTGCATATGGGGCATGGCTTTAACAATGCCATTATGGATGCCTTGACTCGCTATAACCGTATGATGGGTAAAAACACCTTATGGCAACCAGGCACAGACCATGCGGGGATTGCAACGCAGATGGTGGTCGAGCGTCAACTCGGTTTGCAAGGTGTAACCCGTCATGACTTGGGCCGTGACAAGTTCATCGACAAAGTTTGGGAATGGAAAGAACAATCTGGCGGAACGATTACCAAGCAAATCCGCCGTTTAGGTTCATCTGTGGACTGGTCTCGTGAACGCTTTACCATGGATGATGGTCTATCCAATGCCGTAAAGGAAGTGTTTGTGCGTTTGCACGAAGATGGCTTGATCTATCGTGGCAAGCGTTTGGTGAACTGGGACCCTAAACTGCAAACTGCCCTTTCTGACCTTGAAGTTGAAAGCAAGGAAGAAAAAGGCTCATTGTGGCACTTTAAGTATTTCTTTGAAGATAAATCACTGAAAACCAAAGATGGTAATGACTATCTTGTGGTGGCAACCACACGTCCAGAAACTTTATTAGGCGATACAGCAGTTGCGGTACATCCTGAAGATGAACGTTATGCACACCTGATTGGTAAAAACATTATTCTCCCAATTACAGGTCGCTTAGTACCTGTGGTGGCTGATGAATATGTCGAAAAAGATTTCGGTACTGGCTGCGTGAAAATCACCCCAGCGCATGACTTTAATGACTATGAAGTCGGTAAACGCTGTAACTTAGCCATCATCAACATCTTCAACAAAAATGCCGAAGTGCTGGCTGAGTTTGAATATATCGCCAAAGCGGGTGAGCAAATTTCTCAACTGTTGCCTGCCCCTGCGGACTATATTGGTTTAGAGCGTTTTGCTGCCCGTAAAAAGTTGGTTGAACAAGCGGAAACTGAAGGCTGGTTAGATCAAATCCAACCTTATGACTTGAAAGCGCCACGTGGCGACCGTTCAGGTGTGATTGTTGAACCATTATTGACCGATCAATGGTATGTCAAAATTGCGCCACTTGCTGAACCTGCAATCGAAGCAGTTCAGGATGGTCGTATTAAGTTTGTGCCTGAGCAATATACCAATATGTATATGTCATGGATGCGTGACATTCAGGACTGGTGTATTTCGCGTCAACTGTGGTGGGGCCACCGTATTCCTGCCTGGTATGATGCAGAAGGAAACATATACGTGGGACGCAATGAAGAAGACGTTCGTAGCAAAAACAACATCGCTGCTGATGTAGAACTTAAACAAGACGAAGACGTTTTGGACACATGGTTCTCATCTGCGCTTTGGACGTTCTCAACTTTAGGTTGGACTGGCGATGCACAGAAAGATGCAGCCAATGACTTCCTTAAAACGTTCCACCCGACTGATGTGTTGGTGACAGGTTTTGACATCATCTTCTTCTGGGTTGCCCGTATGATCATGATGACCATGCACTTCATGAAAAATGAAGATGGTTCATCACAAGTTCCATTCAAGACGGTTTACGTTCATGGCTTGGTCCGTGATGGTGAAGGTCAGAAGATGTCGAAGTCCAAGGGCAACGTACTTGATCCGTTAGACTTGATTGACGGTATTGATCTTGAAAGCCTGGTTGCGAAACGTACCACTGGCTTAATGAATCCGAAAGACGCAGCGAAGATTGAGAAATCAACCCGTAAAGAATTTCCAGACGGCATCAATGCCTACGGTACAGATGCAGTTCGTTTTACGTTCTGTGCGCTTGCCAATACGGGTCGTGACATCAAGTTCGATCTAAAACGCGTTGAAGGCTACCGTAACTTCTGTAACAAGATCTGGAACGCAACCCGTTTTGTTCTAATGAATGTTGAGGGGCAAACCGTTGGTCAGGAAGCGCGTCCTGATTTATGGGAACTTCCTGAACAATGGATCATCAGCCGTTTACAGAAAGCAGAAGCTGCGGTGCATCAAGCATTTGCCACCTACCGTTTAGACCTTGCGGCGCAAGCGATCTATGACTTTATCTGGAATGAATACTGCGACTGGTATGTCGAACTGACCAAGCCTGTGCTTAACGATGCCAATGTGTCAGAAGAACGTAAGGCAGAAGTTCGCCGTGTGTTACTTGCAGTAATGGAAGCTTCTTTACGTTTGGCACATCCACTCATGCCATACTTGACTGAAGAAATCTGGCAAACCCTTGCACCAATGTTGGGCAAAGGTGGCGCAACCATCATGACCGCACAATATCCTGTGCCTGATCAAGCGAAGATCAATGATCAAGCTGAAGCAGATATGCAGTGGTTACAAGGCCTGATTGGTGCGGTACGTAACATTCGTGGTGAAATGGGCTTGGGTAATGCGCGTTTATTGCCTGTATTGCTGCAAAACATTTCTGATACTGAACGTGAGCAAATCACCCGTATTGAAGCATTATTTAAGGCATTGGCTAAAGTTGAAAGCATTACATTCTTGGTTGACGGCGAACAACCGCCATTATCTTCTTCTTCTGTTGTGGGTCATGTTTCTGTATTTGTTCCAATGAAGGGTTTAATTGACCCGAAAGCTGAATTAGGTCGTTTGCAGAAAGACCTGGATAAGGTTCAAAAGCAACATGATCAAATCGCAACTAAACTTTCTAACGAAAGTTTTGTCGCTAAAGCACCAGCAGCCGTTGTTGATGGTGAAAAAGTCAAATTGGCTGAGTTCGCTGACCAATTAGCGAAGATTAAAGCGAATATGGAGCAAATTGCAAGTTTATAATTATGACTAGCGTATTGAATAAAATATATTCAATACGCTAAACAGAGGTGGTCCCACTTGTTTGAACAACTAAAAGCTTATTTACAGGCTCAAACCACTTTAAAAATTAAATGACCAGCCGAATGCTCTATTTTTAAGTAAGTTTTTTAAACAATCAAAATCCTTATAACTATTTAAACACTGTTCATCTTGTAATAGCTTTCTTCGAATTTCCCTCAAATCATATTGGTACTTCTTAGCCAAATCAGCAGGTTTAAAAGTGTGTTTATAAAAACCTGAGCTTTTCCAATCAAATGAGTAAATAATGTGATCTAACTCCATTTGCAATTGCTCAATTTGATCTTCTAGCAATAGATTATAAGATTTCAAATGTTCATTTGCGATTTTAACTGCTTGTTTTTGATCACCTTGTTCTGTATAAGCACGTAACTTTAATAGCGTAAGTAAATCTTTTTCTTCAAGTGCAGTATTTGCTTGCTGCAAGAGCTCGGTTTTGTCTATACGTTTTTGCTCATCCCGTTCACGATCAGGATGGATCACAGAGGCAATTTTTAAATAAATGCTTTTTAATGACTGCCCTGCCATTTTTTTTGCATCTTCAAGTTGCATTTGCTTCTTTAAAATTTTCTTTTTTTCTTTTTCTGCAAACTTTTGATATGCTTCACGTTCATGATCATTCAGTTGATTTTGAATGAAATCAGCTTCCTCTCGATCAAATTTTTCTTTTACTTTTTGCATAAACTCTTCAAGATTTTCGAGATCAAAATCAAAGTCAATCCAGTCCTCAGACACACCCAATTGATCTGCAAGAATTTCTTTCATCACTTGTTTTTCCATCATTTCATCAACATCATGCTCTGAATGAAAATCATCCTCTGTATCATCTACTTGTGATGTAGGCAAATGATCATGGTCTTCTAAAATTTTATAAAATTGAGCAATGACGATGGTCAATTTATGTTGTTCTTCAGACAGATTGGGATTATTTAAAAGTTGACTCACTAAAATTGAGATTTTTTGATCTAAACGCTCTAAATGGGTTTTAGCAAATTTATGCGATTGTTTATATTGCCAAAGTACCTCTAGTTGACTAAATAAAACTTGGTGCCATTGAGCATATAATGGCAAGAGTTCAACACTTGCATCCTGCTGTACTTTTTGTTGTGCTTGTTGCCACTCAACCAAAGAGAGTTGTAATTTCTCAATTTTTTGAATCTGACGATTAAACTTTTTTTGTTGTGGAGATAAATTTTCAGTTTCTTGATACAAACTTAAATCTAAAATGCTCATGACTTTATTTCAATACAAATGCGATTTGACTCAATATTTTAACAGAAAGCATGCCTACGACCATTTGTTTTAAAAGTAAAATTCTTATCTCATAAAACCCCATGCCCCAACAACATCTCCCCGCCACTCAGCTTTTTCATATACTTTAAACGTTCTTTTTTCCCACTTCAACTGCGGCTTTAAATCAGTACAATCGGCATCTTATACTTACTAGACTCGCCTTACAAAATGTACAATTCAAATGTACATCTAAATAGGACAAATAATATGAACAACATTCCATTTAGCCAAGTCCGAGCCAATCTTGCGCAACTGATACAACAAAGCAAACAAGGTCAACCGATTTTTATTTCACAACGAGGGCAAACCTCTGCGGTGCTCTTATCTTTCAATGACTATCAAAAATTAGGTCATCAGCCACAAAGTCTTATGCAGGCATGATCAGCATGGCATCAACAACATATACAAGATTTACAAAATGAGACTGATGATTTTCAGCCTGAACGCTCACAAGAACAGGGGCGAAATTTTTCATGGTAAATTCTACCCTATCTCATATTAGTTATCTCCTAGATACCAACATCATTTCTGAACTGATCAAGCCCCAGCCTAATCCACACATCATTTCGCAATTTCAACTGTATCAATATGAAATTGCGATTCCGAGCTTAGTTTGGCATGAACTGCGTTTAGGTTGGCTTAAAATGCCTCAAGGCCAACGTAAAGAAATGATTGGTTCTTTTTTACAGACATTGTCAGTCTGATTCCCATTGTTTCTTATCATGAATCTGCTGCCAAAATTCATGCTGAAATTCGCTTAGAAGCACAACAAAATGGGCTTAATATTTCCTTTGCAGATGGACAGATTGCGGCAATCGCAATGGCTCAAGGCTTACCTTTGGTCACTCGTAATAGCAAAGACTTTCAAAATATTTCAGGTTTAAGGTTGGTCAATTGGTTTATATAACCCGCATTTTTCCACGCTTCAACATTTTCCATCACATCAGGCTTTAGCTTAATCAAACGCGCAACAACATCAGTCATTTTATTTCCCCTCTATAAAACTGTGCTCTTTTTAAGCAAATCGCACCACTTTTCATCAAAATTACAATTTAAATTCTAAATTGGTGCTTTTTTTGCATTAAAAAATCCATCAAATTGGGTTGTTCCACGACAGCTTGAGTTTTTAGATTTACTAAATCTATTTTGGTGCAAAAAACGAATCAAATATTTGTATCAAAACCGAATTTAGCACTTTTTTTGAGCACCACTATGCAAAACGTAGATCTATTTTTCTTACTGCTCGGTGCAGTACTGGTATTAGCAATGCATGCTGGCTTTGCATTTTTGGAACTGGGCACAGTACGCCATAAAAACCAGGTCAATGCGCTCAGCAAAATCTTAACTGATTTTGCCATTTCAGCAATTGCCTATTTCTTTGTGGGCTACTGGATTGCATACGGACAGAACTTTTTCCATGCAGGCACTACCTTGGCTGCCGATCATGGCTACAACCTGATGCGCTGTTTCTTCCTGCTCACCTTTGCCGCCGCCATTCCAGCGATTATCTCTGGTGGTATTGCTGAACGTGCCAAAATGCGCTCCCAAGCCATTGCCACGCTGATTCTGGTCGCGCTGATCTATCCATTCTTTGAGGGCATGATCTGGAATGGCAATTATGGCTTGCAAGGTTGGCTGGAAAAAACCTTTGGTGCTGGGTTCCATGATTTTGCAGGTTCAGTGGTGGTTCATGCCATGGGTGGATGGATTGCATTGGCGGCCGTGATTTTGCTGGGTGCTCGAAATGGTCGCTATAAGAATGATGGCCGTGTCAGTGCGCATCCACCATCATCCATTCCATTCCTTGCCTTAGGTTCATGGATTTTGATTATAGGCTGGTTTGGCTTTAACGTGATGAGCGCTCAACGTGTGGAGGCTATCTCTGGCTTAGTTGCGATCAACTCATTGATGGCGATGGTTGGCGGTACTTTGGCAGCAAACTTTATGGGTAAAAATGACCCTGGTTTCCTGCACAATGGTCCATTGGCAGGTTTGGTCGCAATCTGTGCGGGTTCGGATATTGTGCATCCTATTGGTGCATTATTCATTGGCGGCGTTGCAGGTGCCCTGTTTGTTTACCTGTTTACTTATACACAAAACAAGCTCAAGGTAGATGATGTACTGGGGGTATGGCCTTTACACGGTGTCTGTGGTGCATTTGGTGGCATCGCTGCGGGTATTTTGGGTCAGCAGGCTTTAGGCGGATTGGGTGGCGTGTCCATCATTTCCCAAATCATTGGTACAAGCTTAGGTATTATCATTGCGCTGATTGGTGGTTTTGTCGTGTACGGCATCTTAAAAGCGACTTTGGGTATCCGTCTTTCTCAGGAAGATGAATATCGCGGTGCAGACCTTTCCATTCACAAAATTTCGGCAAACTCTGAAGAATCCATATTCTGATGTGGTTTAATGATTAGAAACAAGTATTCCTAAAATTTCCCTTGTATGTGCAGACCTCACTACAAGGGAATAATTTTAAACATAAAAAATTTATTTCAAACATACATTTTAAATGTATTAGCTCGCTCCACATTTATTTTATAAATTTGTATTACCTTATAATATGAATAACATTTTTATTATAATAACTGATGTTACGCACCTAGCCTATATGTTGTAAATTTTCAAAAATTCAACCACAATATATTGTGGTGAAAGTACCCAAAAATACACTTACTGAGTAACATCAGATAATAATAAAAATTATCATTCAAATAAATTTAATTTTTCTTTAAGTTTTGGTTAATTTTATATTAAGTTCCATCATTTTAAATCTCAGTCCAATCTGCGCCATTATTATTTATTCATTATGTTAATGAAATCCCCTTTTCTCTTATGGAACAGTTGCCTACTTATTCTCAGCGGGTTGGTATTGATTTTTGTATTTCCAGTCGCTGGACAGATTGATTTATCTCTTATTCAACCCTGGGTGGATAGCACAGGACATTTCCAATTAAAGGGCGACTGGTATTTAGCCATCCTAAGTCATACTTATGTGAAGAAAATCCTGACAGTGGTCTACATCATCTTTTTTGTACTTTGGTGTTTATCATTTAAGGTTGAGAAACTGAAAGCAAGACGTTGGCAGTATGGCTATATGTTTTGGGTCAGTATGTTATGTACATGCATTATTGGTCTAATGAAAGCACAAGCTTCTCATGCTTGCCCATGGGATATGACCCATAAGACTGTCACAGGTTTTATTTGGGATTATTCCGCAACTGCGGGACACTGCTTTCCAGGTGGACATGCCAGCACAGGCTTTGCCTTGCTCACAGGCTACTTTACCTACCGTTTACAGGACAGAAAACGTGCATGGTTTTATTTATTTGCAGGTTTAACACTGGGTTTTGCGATGGGCTGGGCACAGATGATGCGTGGCGCACACTTCCTCAGCCATAATCTCTGGACAGGCTGGATTTGCCTAACCATTAACTTTGTTCTCTATGCGGTCACTGAAAAATACCACGTATCGCTCCCCGACCGTAATTCCGTACCGCAAGCACAGCTTGATGTGGTAAAGTGAACACCTACTACAAGTAAGTGTTTATAAACATCAGGATGTTTTTTGCTGGCCTATGTCTGACTTTCAAACTTTTTTAGAATCGTCTTTAACCACACAACAGAATTCGATTGAGGCCTACCAACTCAACATCGGCAAGGTCTGGCTTAAAAAGGCTTCCGAGCGTCATGGTTTATGGCTCTACACCCCACTGAAATGGCTGGCAAAAATATTCAACCTCGGTGCAATCATGCCTGTTCCCAACCGAGGGGGATCAATCGCAATTCAGTGTGAATTCAAGCGTATTCAGCAACTCAGAGCATTAGGGGTTTCCACGCCAAATGTGTTGGCAGTTTCGGAAAAAGGCATTTTATTACAGGACATTGGAATACAGCATCAAAGCCAGATTCAGCAACTAGATCAGGCGCTTGCCCGCCGCAAGGAAAATCCTGATGCACAATTTCTACTATTTACCCAGGCAATTCAGTCCATTCAAAGCATACATCAGAAAGGTGGGTATTTAAGTGAAGCCTTTGCACGCAATATTCTAGTCGATGAGCAGAATCAGTTTAGCTTTATTGACTTTGAAACTGATCCACGTGATGTACTCAGCCTGCATGACTGCTTTGTACGTGACTGGTTGCTGTTTATTTTCTCAACGGCCTATCATTTTGAATTTGAACAATTAAATGATGCCAGCCTCATCCTGTACAAAGCGCTGCTTGCTGAGCCGCAAGTCTATAAGGACATTGCCAAGGTTGGAAAACGCCTGAGCTGGGTACTTAATTTCAATGTAAGCAAGGTCGGTAATGATGGAAAACGTATTCAGAAATGTGTGTTGTTTCTGCGCGACCTTAAAGAACACGCTGAAAACGCATCAGCATAGTTTTCTCTATGCATGATGCTCCAGTTTTTTAGGAAGTTTTACCAGCACCGATAAACCGCCTAAATCAATACTTCTTGATAAAGTGAGTGTGCCACCCAAACGCTGCGTGGCCTTATCCACAATTGAAAGTCCAAGACCGCTGCCCACTTCCAGATGATGATGCACACGGTAAAAACGCTTCAAAACCTTGTCGTATTGGTCTGGATCAATGCCCTGCCCGCTGTCATCAATCTGCACGTAGGCAAAGCCATCGGTATCATCATAAACCGAAATATTGATGATGCCCTGATTCGGAGTGTACTTGATCGCATTATCAATCAGGTTAAAGATAATCGAGTGAACGGTTGGCTCAAGGCTTTGCATTTCAATCAGGTCATTACGCTCAAAGCCCAGATCAATTTCTTTCTCCATTGCCAGATTGACCAGTTGCTCCACGCAGTTCAGTGCCACATCATTCAGGTAAAACTGGGTGTTTGGTTCAATCAGGCTTAATCCAACATCCTGTTTTGCCAAGGCCAGCAACTGTGTTACCAAGTGCTGAATACGTGCCAGTCCCTTGCTGAGGTTTTGCAAAGCCTCATGTTCAGGAAACTGGCTAATCAGAATCTTGGTTTGCAGGTTCAAGGCGGTGACAGGCGTCCTGAGTTCGTGTGCCGCATCGGCAATAAACTGTTTCTGTTCGGTCTGTGCGTGCTGGATCCGTTCAAATAAACGGTTCATTTCCTCAATGGTTGGAATCAACTCCTGCGGATATTCGTCACTATCAATTGGTGCCAATCCCTCAGACCCTCGTTGGGTCAGCTCAGTTTTAAAGTCTTCCAGTGGTTTTAGGCTTAAACTGATAATAAAGGCCAGTACAATGATCGCAAATGGCAACATCAGGATATAGGGAATAAACATGCTGCCCGCTAGTTCCCAGGCAAAGCTTTGACGTACCTTTTCCTGCTGGCTAATCTGGATTTGATAGTCTTTTAAGGGAAATACATAAACCCGCCATGTGCCCTGCACAGTATTTTGGGTATAAAAACCCGCCTGTTTTACAGGGGGAACCAGTAAATGGGTTGGGTGCCAAAGGTGGCTTTGATCTTTATATGCCCAAATATCAACCAGTAAATCCTCTTCATGGTAACTGCGGTGCAGTTCTATTTTGCTGGCAATCTTTATGATCGGTTCAACGGCGGAGCGTTCAGCCATATACTGCATCTGGGTATCCAGAATTTCATTGACCTCATGCAGGGCAATTTTATAGGCGGTAAAAATCAGCAAGCATCCAAGTAGAAGACTAAAGACAGATGTTCCCCAAATCAGTCTTTTTTTCAGTGAATATTGCTTCATTTTTTTCATAAATAATCAGGGTTGTCCCAGTCTGTAGCCTAGCCCACGAATGGTTCGAATAAAGTCCTTGCCAAGCTTGGCACGCAAATGGTGGACATACACCTCAATGGTGTTGCTTGTCACCTCACTATCGAAATCATATAGCTTGTCTTCAAGGTTGGCTTTGGAAAAGATTTTATTGGGATGCGTAACCATTGGGATCAGGATGGCCCATTCACGGTTGGACAATTCAATTTGCTGCCCTTTAAAAGTCGCCAAATGCTGTTCCACATCCAGCGTCAACTCACCACTTTTAATTAGCTGTGACTGGTTTTTCAATAAGGCGGTTTCTGAATTTCCACGGCGCAATAGTGCATTGATACGGGCCAGCAATTCATCAAACTCATAAGGCTTGACCAAATAGTCATCCGCACCCTGATTCAGTCCATCCACCCGATTCTGCAACTGGTCGCGTGCCGAAATAATCAGCACAGGAATTGAGGTACGCTGGCGAATCTGTCTGAGAATCTGCATACCATCCATCAGCGGCAGGCCTAAATCCAGCAGAACCAGATCAAAAGACTGTTTGGTCAGCAATGCCAAGCCATCGACCCCATTATTGACTCCCTCCACTTCAAACTGATGATAGCGCAGCAGGGTCATTGTTGACTCTGCAATCATAAAATCATCTTCGATCATCAAGATTTTGGTCATGATTTCATCACACCTTATGGATTAGGAACATGCTGCCAGCATATCGTTGTTCGGGTCGATCACCTTGCTTTTGACATCTAGCAGGCTCAGCATGGTCGGGAACAGGTTATCCTGACTCAACTCCTGCCTGCCCTGTTGTGCCAAACACTTGACCTGTTGTTTTGCCTGATTTTTCCAGACAGTGGAGAACCACATCAGCATCGGGATATGGGTTTGTTGCGTTGGTGCAATCGCATAAGGCGCACCATGCAAATAGATACCGCTTTCACCTGTGGACTCTCCATGATCAGATAAATACCACAAAGCAGTTTGGTATTTCGTTGTATTTTTTAATGTTTCAATCAGGCTGTCCAAAACATAATCGGTATAGAGCAAGGTATTGTCATAACTGTTCAGCAATGCATCTCTGCTACAACCCTGAATGGCGTTGGTGTCACAGGTCGGCTTGAACACTTTGAATTGTGCGGGAATACGTTTATAGTAGGCTGGTCCGTGACTGCCCATTTGATGCAGTACAATCAAACGTGGACGATTGTCATCTTGCGGAATTGTGGCTAAATAGGCCTTAAAGCTATCAATCAGAATATCGTCAAAACATTCCTTGTCCTTGCACCATTTCTGCTGGATGGGTTCAGGAATCTTGAATTGATTGACACGGTCACAGGTGCCTTTACAGCCTGAATTATTATCAATCCAGGTCACCTGATAACCCACTCGCTGGGCAATATCCAGTAATCCCTCACGGTGGCTGGCAAGACGTTCTTCATACTCTTTACGCGGCATACCTGAGAACATACAGGGAACCGAAACCGCGGTTGCCGTACCACATGAACTGACCTGCGAGAAGTTTAAAATATCCTGTTGTGACAGTTTCGGATTGGTGTTTTTGCCATAACCATTTAAGGAGAAGTTTTCAGCACGGGCGGTTTCTCCCACCACCAACACCATCAACTTGGGTAAAGATGAATCTTGTGCTTTTTTCATCACCGCATCTTCACCATACACCATCAGTGGTAAATTTTCTTTAGGTGCTTTCTTCTTATAATACGAAGCAAAGGAAGCAATCATGTTCTGCGGCGAAATCATGCCTTTCAGGTCACGGTTTTCACGAAAGATTGCAGCAAAATCAACATAGAAAACAAATAATAGCCCTAACACCATCGCCAGAGAGACAACAGAAGCAATGACCTTGTGCAATAGCTGACGAATGATGGGTTCAGGTTTGATTTTCATCATGAGAATCACAATAATCGGCAATACTGTCATTCCCAAAGTCCATGTCACCAAATGCCATGACCAGGTATCACGCGCTTCCGCAATATCAGTCTGCATCAAGTTCTGGATTTGGTCAGATGTAATGAGTACGCCTAGTGTATTCACTGCATAAGCGGCAAAACCACCAATAAATACCAGTACAATCGCCAGAGGTTTTGCTGTCCATTTCCAGTTAAAAAGCTGGAAAATAAAGTTATAGGCGGCAACCACAATAATGATTGAAGCGACAACAAATAATCCTGCCTTTACACCATTATATGGCGTCAGCATGTGTATTTTTTCAAAAAAGGCAATATTTAAAAATACACCCAACCAAATTGCCAGTAATAAATTAAATACAATTAAAGAAATAGGTTTTTTCTTTAAATTTTGAAAAAATGTCATCATTACAGTCTAAACATCAATATCCTGCTTCTTTTTAAATATAAAAATACAAACTTAAAAATGACTTAAATAGAAAAAGACGATCAAGTGATCGTCTTTTTGTTAAAATGATAATGATATTAATTCTTAGAACTTAAATTCCAGACCTAAACCAGCAACAGGCTGTTTATCCTTTTTACTGGCCTGTTCAAGCGTTAAGTAACCTGCATAGCCATAAGTCTTTACCTGCTTGTTAAATGCATAGTCCACGCCACCAATGATCTGTTTGGCCTCAAAGTCAGCCGTGGTATCCTTAAAGCTGGTGGTGTTCTGGCTGTACTGACCTTTTACTGTCCAGTTCTTTGCCTGTGGAATGGTGTATTCCGCACCAAGCAACCAGCCCTTGGCATCATCAATCTTGTCTGCGCCTGCGGTATTGCCAGCCACATTCTCGACCTCAGAGCTTTGGAATAGTGCTTTCAGCGCCAAACCATTCACTGGGTTGACACGGCCAATGGCACGGATGGTGTTTGCCGCGGCAAATATCGCTGGGGCAGCCGTTGGTGAAATTGCCTTGTCAGAGGCATTTAAAAAGCCACGTCCAAGGAATGTGCTTGGAATGGCTTTATCATAGCCAATACCAGCAACCAATAACGGACTTTCAAAGCTTGCTGACGCTGACCATGCATCACCTAAACCACGGCCTGCTGTTTTAACAACACCTGATTTACTGGTATCAATTCCTGTTGCTTCGCCTGTTGCCAATAGGCCACTTACTTTAATGGCTCCGTCCAGTACAGGAACTTTTACTGCTGGTGATTCATAAACAACGACGTTGCTAACACGTGTTTCACCACCAAAAATTCCACCAATGTCGGCCTTATTGGCAACATAGTTGTTAAAAGTATCAACGACACTAGAAAGTTGCTTCAATGGCGTATCATGTACACCAATTTTCACTGTACCCAACTGGACATCTTTTAAACCGACAAAACGGTTACGCTGTGACCAGTCTGTACTGTCACCATCTGCGCTGAAGCCCCATTCAATAGCATAAACGGCACTTAAGCGGTCTGTAAGTTTTTCATCGCCCTTAACACCAATAAATGAACTATTTGAACTAATTTCCCAAACATCCTTGTTGGCCTTGGTTGCATTTTTTTCTGGTAGATAGTCAACACTGGCATCAATTTCACCGTAAATGGTCGGTGCTGCAAATGTTGTGGTTGCAAGTAAACCAAACACTGCTGCTGTTACAATTTTGATTTTCATTGTGTACGTCCTAGCTAAATTTGTAACAAATCCTACACATTAACTTTATATGACAAAACGATTAAAATCTTATTAATTTATTCCATTTTCGACTAAAGTTTAATTTTTAGACACTTTTTCAGTACCGTTTAACTCGATTTTTTCTTATCTCTTCATCCAGATTATTATTTTAACTATCAATCAATTAAGAAAATAAATTTATTTTCTATTTCAATAAAAACACCTTTATTCATAAAACAACTGTTTTTTATAAATTACTTCAATTTTCCATATAAAACATGACTTCAGCACATAAAACCTATTTCAATCGTAGGCCATTTTAGAAAAAATTGTAATAAAACTATATTTTCATCTTGCATTATTTTTCCAAAGGAATATCGGCCATAAACAGAAAATGGCAACCCCACAAATCATGGCTAAATAACGGTAATATCCGAGTACATCCCCTACGATTCCACTGATCAGATACAGCAAACCACTCACTGTCGCCATGACTGACACCTGAAAGGTAAAGTCTGTTCCAGCAAATTGCTTACGGCTATATTGCATCACCAAGGTCAACATCACCACCAACAGCATCGCGGAACAGGCATCTTCAAATGCGTTCACGGCATATAGCCATAACGGTGCAACCTGAACCTGCTGGTCATATGCATATGCAACAAAGGCATAAGCGACCAGACTCAGGATTTTCAACAGGGAAAATATGATCAGACACTGTGCCCGAGAAAAATACTTCAGCAGCACACCTGCACAAGCTGCCCCGATCAGCGCAGCGATGGCACCAAACATGGTGATAAACACGCCAATTTGGGTGAAACTCAATCCCATATCCACCATAAGCGGCTTTAATAATGGCCCTGCCAAACCATCCGCGACCTTGAAGCTGATCAAGACCATTAACCAGCTTTTAAGCGCTTTGGATGAGCTAAAATAATTCAGGTAATTCCTGATGGCCTGTATGAATGAGGGAGCAACCTGTGGATCATCAACGCTTGGCCTTGAATGAAGCGGTTCCCGATAAAATAAAACAGGTAATGTGTTCAGGAAAACCAGTACCGCCAACACAAGAAATGTTGCCTGCCAATGTAGCCAGTCCAGCCCCCAGAGTACCGCTCCACCACCGACAATAAAGCCCAGACGGGAACCGATCACCTGAAAGGTATTGCCCCAATGTTGCTGATCACTTTTAAGCAGGTTCACAGCAAGACCATCTGTGGCAATATCCTGAGTTGCTCCCGTAAGGTTCATGAGCAGCAATAGCACAAAAAAAATGATCAAATAGCTGGGTTGGTCCAGAGACTGAATGGGAAAAAAAGACAAAATGACCAGAATAAACACACTACATAATTGAGTGGGGACAATCCAGCTACGATAATGCCCCAAACGTGACAAGGCATAACGATCCACATAGGCCGCCCAAAAAATCTTGATTGACCACGGCAGCATCAACAACCCAAAGCCACCAATATGTGCCAGAGATACCCCCTGCGCCCTTAAAATCACGGGTAAGGCGTGGGTCATAAAGCCAACGGGAAGTCCCTGTGCCCAATATAGGGAAAACAATAAAATGTAAATCTGTCGGAGATTAGCCACTTTTTCAGTTTCCCTTGGCAAGCTATGGCGAAGCCCAAAGTATCCAATCCTTTCAGTGTCATGGCAATAAAATCTTATTTTTTGCCAATGCAGGCACTGTCATGAGGATTTAAGATGATAGGAGTTGTTCATGATCTATCTTCGCTTATGCCACAAGATTTTCCAGGTTTACCGCCCTTAGTTCCGCAACGTGGCAGAGCGTATAGTCGTGCATTGTGCAGAAAACTTTTCATTGGTCAGGGATGAAAAGTGGCTTTTATCATATTGCCCATGCCGCTGGTGTACCGATTGTGATGTTTTCTTTCGATTATGAGCACAAGACCATCTATAGTCTGGGCGCATTCACCACGACAGGACACTATCAGCAAGACCTTGAGAAAATTATGAAATGTTATGAGGGCCATTTCTCACCAAAGAATCCACACTGGCTGGCTGAACCCTTACAAAAACTTGTGAAAAAAAACTAGAAAATTAAGGGCAAATCTGCTCTGATGTGCCCATCTTTTTGTACACTTTATCTGCATTTAATATGAAAATTGCTCGACTGTCTTGCCTGACTTTACTTAGCCTGGCTTTATTTGGTTGTGATCAGACTGCAAAAAAAACACCGCCTACAACAGCAATCAAGGCCCGTGAACCTGTGATCGCACTGGCGTTGGGTGGTGGTGGTGCCAAGGGCTTTGCTCATATTGGTGTGATCAAGGTGCTGGAATCACATGGAATCAAGGCCAAGATTGTGACAGGCACCAGTGCAGGCAGCTTTGTGGGCAGTATCTATGCAAGCGGTCAAACACCTTATCAAATGCAAAACCTTGCCCTAAAGCTGCAAGAGTCTGATCTGCGTGATTTAACCCTCAACAGTCAGGGCATTATTTTAGGCCAGAAACTACAGAACTATGTCAATGCTCAGGTGGGCAATAAACCGATTGAAAAGTTCCCAATCCGTTTTGCTGCGGTTGCAACCCGTTTAGACAATGGCAAAAAGGCTGAATTTATTAAGGGCAATGCAGGTCAGGCAGTGCGTGCATCCTGTAGTATTCCGAACGTTTTTGTACCCACTGTAATTAGCAATACCAAATATGTCGATGGCGGTCTGGTCAGCCCAATTCCAGTAAAAACGGCAAAGGATATGGGTGCTGATATTGTGATTGCGGTGGATATTTCAGCCCGTCCAACGGGTGACAAACCATTGAGTATGTGGGGATTGCTCGACCAAACCATTAATATTATGGGACAGCAAAGTATTAATGAGGAGCTGAATCAGGCAAACGTCGTGATTCAGCCTAAAGTTGGTCATCTTGGTGTGCTTGACCTTAAATCAAGTAATGAAGCGATTTTAGAGGGTGAAAGAGCGGCTCAGGGTAAAATCGTTGCCATTCAAAAAGCCATTACTGATTTTAAGAAGTCCCCTGCTGCATTACAGCCAGCGCCTCGGGCTAAATTCTAAAAAAACAATATTAAGTCGTGGTGTGCATTTCAAAAATGCTTGCTCTATGAGTAAGCTTTCCAGCTCGCATCCCCCCCCATTCTAAAAAAACAATCTTTTTATATTCATAAAGATAATCATCTGCTAGAGTGGAGAAAGTGAATATTTTTTCACCTCCACTCAGTTTAATGATGCGAGCAAATCTATGGAGTTTGTAGTTGAACCTTGGCACTGGTTCGTATTAGGGATTTTACTGATTCTTTCAGAGTTGATTTTGCCTGCTTTTGCCGCATTATGGTTTGGCATAGCAGCAGTCATGGTATGTATTTTACTGTGGCTTTTCCCAATGATGGGCTTTACCACCCAAGTGGTGACCTGGGGAATTTTATCTATTTTATGTACGATACTCTGGTTCAAGTTTATCAAGCCACTCTCGACTGATAAAACCAAGGCAGGATTACCACGGGAAGCCACGATTGGACAAGTGGGTATGGTCATCCGTACTGGGCTTGACCATGATCAGATCATTGTACGCTTTCCAATGCCTGTTTTGGGCTCAGATGAATGGAATTGCCGAACCACAACGGCTGTTCAAGTCGGTGACCGTGTTCGGGTCGTTGATATTCTAGGTAATGATTTAGTGGTCCAACCACATAGTAGTAATATTTCATAACAAAGAGGGTTTTGATATGTCTGCTGGAGCGATTATTGTTTTAGCTCTTTTGGTCTTTATTGGTATAACCATTTTTAAAGGGGTTCGTATTGTTCCCCAGGGTTATAAATGGATTGTACAACGTTTAGGTAAATATCATACTACGTTGAGTCCTGGCCTGAATTTTGTCATTCCATATGTTGATGAAGTGGCTTATAAAATCACCACCAAGGATATTGTGCTGGATATTCCTTCACAGGAAGTGATTACACGCGACAATGCGGTCTTGGTGATGAATGCAGTTGCCTATATCAACCTGACCACACCTGAAAAAGCGGTGTATGGCATTGAAAACTATACATGGGCAATTCAAAACCTTGTTCAAACTTCACTACGTTCCATCGTGGGTGAAATGGACTTGGACGATGCGTTGTCTTCCCGTGACCATATCAAAGCGAAATTAAAAGCCGCGATTTCTGATGATATTTCAGACTGGGGAATCACGCTCAAAACCGTTGAGATTCAGGATATTCAACCTTCACATACCATGCAGGCTGCAATGGAAGAACAAGCGGCAGCAGAGCGTCAACGTCGTGCTGCTGTAACCAAAGCAGATGGTGAAAAACAGGCAGCTATTTTAAGTGCAGAAGGCCGTCTGGAAGCATCCCGTCGTGATGCAGAAGCGCAAGTGGTACTTGCTGAAGCCTCACAACGTGCCATTGAAATGGTCACCAGTGCTGTGGGAGATAAAGAAATTCCTGTTGCCTACCTATTGGGTGAACAATATGTGAAAGCCATGCAGGATTTATCCAAATCAAGTAATTCAAAAACTGTGGTACTCCCTGCTGATGTACTGAATGCAATTCGTGGGATTATGGGTAAGCATTAATTTTTAGTTATAAAAAAACGTACTATCTCTAAAGATGGTGCGTTTTTTTATTGAGCAAATACCATCTAACCTGTGTAGTTGATATTTATTGCTCAGCTAATTTCTTAATTTTACGATCAAAAATAAAAGGGCCAAAAGGTAGGATCGCAGCAATCAACCCCATGTTAAAAATACTCAGTGACCATTTCATACGGTGACAAACAACCAGCAAGACCGCTAAAAACAACAAGAACAGTACTCCATGTCCCATACCAATGTATTTGACAAAAACAGGATTATCCCAAATATATTTAATCGGCATCGCAACACCAAGCAATAACAGGAAACTGATTCCCTCAAGCGTACCCACGAAACGTAAAGTTTTAATATTCATTATGATGCTGTTCCTGTCATTAACTTTTTCGTGCCAGTAAAAACTGTGCAATTGCCACCAGCTCTCTGGCGCCATCACCAAAATAGCCCAATGCTTCAAATGCCTGATCATGTAGGGTTTGCGCATAGGCCTGAGCTTTTTCCAAACCCATTAAGGCTGGATAAGTCGATTTTTGTACCTGCTCATCCTTACCCGCAGTTTTACCCAACGTTTCAGTGCTGGCGGTAATATCCAGAATGTCATCCTGAACCTGAAAAGCCAAACCAATGCTTTGCCCAAACTGGCGCAACTTTGGAATCGCCTGATCCGTACCTGCAAAAATTGTCACTGCACCCATCATAATCGCGGCCTGAATCAAGGCACCTGTTTTATTACGGTGAATATTTTCCAGTTCAGCCTGATCGACCTGTTTGCCTTCAGCCTGTAAATCCAGTACCTGACCACAGACCATTTTTGAACTGGCGGTGGCTAAAATCTGCATTTGCTTCAGTACAATTGCAGCATCTGTACCTTGACCTTGTTCATCAAACAAACGGCTTCCCAGAATTTCAAATGCCATGGATTGCAAGATGTCACCTGCCAACAAGGCAGTGTCCTCACCAAATGCCACATGGCAGGTTGGCTGCCCACGACGCAGTAAATCATTATCCATACAGGGTAAGTCATCATGTGCTAAGGAATAACAATGTATTAACTCAATCGCAACGGCAGCACGACGAGCCGCTGCAAAATTATGATTCGGCAATAGAGCTGCTGTTGCATAACACAATGCAGGACGAACACGCTTTCCCCCTAGCATCACGGCATGATGCACAGCGGCCTTTAACGGTTCTGGAATGGAGAATGCAGCCAATGCTGTCAATAAATCCTGTTGAATACGTTGTTGAGCTTGTTGTAAAACATCCGCATTAACTTGAGAAATAGATGACACAATTGCCTCTGGAAGCTTGAATGATAAGGATAAAGACAGGACCTGTCAGAATGGCGACATCATACCATTATTTATCTCAGGAAATTGTGTTTGTATTTTTAACTTATTCAAAATAATAAAGCCTCCAAAAGGAGACTCTATCAAGAGATTTACTGGGATAATTTAGAACGTATCACCTGGTACACGCACCCAACCTTCCATTAACACACGTGCGCTACGGCTCATAATGGCTTTTTTCACGGCCCATTTGCCATCAATCAACTCAGCTTGAGCGCCAACACGCAATGTCCCTGATGGATGACCAAAACGAACCGCTTCACGCTCACCACCGCCTGCTGCCAGATTCACCAACGTTCCTGGAATGGCTGCTGCCGTACCAATCGCAACTGCGGCTGTGCCCATCATGGCGTGGTGCAGCTTACCCATCGACAAGGCACGCACCAATAAATCCACATCAGCCGCTTCAACGGTTTTACCACTTGAAGAGGTATAGGCTTTCGGCTGAGAAACAAAGGCAATTTTAGGCGTATGCTGACGGGCAGCAGCTTCAGAAATATCTTTTATTAAGCCCATTTGTAGCGCGCCATAGGCACGGATTTTTTCAAAGCGCGCCAAGGCAGCGTTATCACCATTGATATGATCCTGCAATTCTGTACCCTGATAGCCAATATCTTCCGCATTCAGGAAAATGGTTGGAATACCCGCATTGATAAAGGTGGCCTGAAATGTACCAATCTCAGGTACTTCAAGCTGATCCACCACATTGCCTGTAGGGAACATATCGCCGCCCTCTTCACCATCATCGGCAGGGTCTAAAAATTCAATCTGCACTTCCGCTGCTGGAAAGGTCACGCCATCCAGTTCAAAGTCACCTGTTTCCTGTACCTGACCATTGGTTACTGGCACATGCGCAATAATGGTTTTCTGGATATTCTTCTGCCAAATGCGTACCGTACAGATGCCATTTTCAGGAATACGTTCGGCATCCACCAGACCATTGGAAATGGCAAATGAACCGACTGCTGCGGTGAGGTTGCCACAGTTACCACTCCAGTCCACAAATGGCTGGTCAATCGAAACCTGTCCAAATAAATAATCTACATCATGTTCTGGTTGTGAACTTTTTGCCAAAATCACGGTTTTGCTGGTACTTGAAGTTGCACCACCCATGCCATCAATTTGCTTGCCATAAGGGTCTGGACTGCCAATCACACGAAGAAGAAGTTGATCACGTGCCTTTCCTGCCACCTGTGCCGCTTCAGGCAAATCATCCAGCTTGAAAAACACCCCCTTACTTGTGCCACCACGCATATAGGTTGCTGGGACTTTGATTTGCGGTACTGAGCTCATGTCAATTTCATCCTTTTATCATGTTTTGGTGCAGCTAGGTTTTGTGTTCAACGTTACTGCACAGCAGTCAAAAATGCCATACGACCAATGGTTTTTTAGGCAAATTATCGTTAGCAAAATATGTTGTTTATATTGGGTATATCAGCATGATTTAACAATAGCACTAAAGCCAACAAACATGGTTAAAAAACAAACTTGCCTTTCAAGCGTACAAATATAAATCAATATTTATTTTATCAATCATTCAAATATAGGATTTTAAATAACTTTTAAAAACTACTTTACAGTCATAGCCTGCCTGTACTTTTACTAGGCGAAAATCCTGCAATCTATTAGAATAATCCACTTATTCATCGTCGAGCTCAGTCCTTTGAACAACGATTCTTCTCAACTTCAGCGTGGACTAAAAAACCGCCATATCCAGCTCATTGCGATGGGTGGAGCAATTGGTACGGGCTTATTTTTAGGTTCTGCACAGGTGATCCAGTCTGCTGGACCATCCATTATTTTGGGTTATGCGATTGGCGGCTTGATTGCCTTTTTAATCATGCGTCAACTTGGTGAAATGATTGTTGAAGAGCCTGTTGCAGGTTCATTTAGCCATTTCGCCTATCAGTATTGGGGTAAGTTTCCAGGTTTCCTGTCAGGCTGGAACTATTGGGTATTGTATATCCTTGTTGCCATGAGTGAGCTGACGGCGGTCGCCAAATATATCAATTACTGGTGGCCTCATATTGCCGCCTGGCAATCGGTGCTGTTCTTCTTCGTCATCATTACTGCCATTAACCTGACCAATGTAAAATTTTATGGTGAGTCAGAATTCTGGCTTGCCATTATCAAGGTCACGGCCGTGGTTGCCATGATCCTGTTTGGCCTTTTCCTGCTCTTTACCGCAGATGCCAATTCAACCGCCTCATTTAGCAACCTCTGGGCGCATGGTGGCTTTTTCCCAAATGGCTTCGATGGCCTTTTCTATATGCTAGCATTCTTGATGTTTGCCTTTGGTGGGATTGAACTGATTGGTATGGCAGCAGCCGAAGCCAATGATCCAAAGAAAACCATTCCTAAAGCGATCAATCAGGTTGTGTTCCGTATTCTGATTTTCTACATCGGTTCACTCACAATTTTATTATCACTTGTGCCCTGGAATCAGTTGGATTTAGGCGGTCTGGATAAAAGCCCATTTGTGATGATCTTTAGCCAGATGGGAATTGGCTGGGCTGCACATTTACTTAACTTTATTATCCTGACTGCTGCTTTATCAGTCTATAACAGTGGTATGTATGCCAATAGTCGTATGTTGTACGGTCTGGCTCAACAAGGCAATGCGCCTAAAGTGTTTGCCAAGACCAATAAACAGGGTGTGCCTGTACCAGCGGTTTTACTGTCTGCCTTATTGATCTTTGGCTGTGTGTTGTTGAACTACTTTGTTCCAGAAGATGCCCTTGGCCATTTGATGTATGTAGTGGTCGGCGCACTGGTTTTAAACTGGGCGATGATCAGCCTGACCCACCTGAAATTCAAGGCGATGACCAAGACAAAAGGCCTGAAAACCAGCTTCCCTGCGTTATGGTCGCCATTGAGTAACTATTTGGTCTTGGCATTTATTGCTGTGGTGTTGTACATCATGTGGCAGCAGGGCTTTAAGGAATCCGTGCTGATGATTCCAATCTGGATTGTGCTGATGTTTTTACTGTATAAAGTGCTGAATTTAAAAGCCAAGAATTAAACACTTGATCGGTATTGAAAAAGTGATTGTTCTAGCAATCACTTTTTTGTTTATGCTTTTTCATTTACAATCACCGCACTATGCGCCCTTAGCTTAACTGGATAGAGCAGTTGCCTCCTAAGCGACCGACGTGGGTTCGAGTCCCGCAGGGCGCACCATTTTATGGTTTATTTTGATATAAAACATTCCACCCAAAAATAAAACATACATTAAATTCAAATATTTAATTAAAATCAAATCTAATTTAGTCTATAAATTTCCAACTTAATACATATTTTTTTGCGGTAATTTTTACGGTAAGATGTACTACCGCAAAAACTCTTACCGTAAAAAGGCCAAAAATAGTTATACCACTTACAGATACCAAGATTAAAACTATCAAAGCAGACTCTACAAAAGTTCAGAAGCTTGCCGATGGTAATGGTTTATTTTTGATTATCTCTAAGACTGGGGATAAGAGCTGGAGATTTGACTACTCACGCCCCTATACCAAAAAAAGAAATTCCTTAAGCTTTGGTTCCTATCCAACAGTCACTCTAGCTGATGCAAGAATTAGACGTGAAGAAGCCCGTACCCTTCTCTCTCAAAATATCGACCCACATGTTGAAAAAGTTAGAATTGAGAATGAGATATTAAATACGAATAATAATACTTTCCAAAATATTTCAAATGAGTGGATGGCAAAGCAAGACTTTGCTGAATCAACGATTAAAGGGCAACAACGCTTATTAGAAGTAATCAATCAGCATATTGGTAAAATCCCAATACATGAGATTAAAGCCATGGATATCCTGAAGGTTTGTCGAATTTATGAAAAAGAAGGCAAATTAGAAACAGCTTAAAAGGTCAAAGTGAAATGTGGTCAAGTTCTGCGCTACGCGGTTTCTATTGGATTTTGTGAGCGTGATGTTACTCAAGATTTAAAGGGAGCCATCTCCCCTCCCAAAGTGACACATATGGCCGCTTTGGTAGAACTGATGTGGTTCTAGGATTTTAGACCACGCCTATAAGTGATAATCTACTCCCCAATAAGCATACCAGTAAGCCTAATCTTGCACACCGTATTTTCCCATATCTGTTGAAAAACATGGTCATCGATCACTCTAATCAAGTCTGGTGTACAGATATCACATACATTCCTATGGCTAAAGGCTTTGTCTATCTGTGTGCAATTATAGATTGGCATAGTCGTAAAGTACTGGCTCATCGTGTATCGATCAGTATGGAAACAGACTTTTGCATAGATGCGTTGCAAGAAGCAATTGTGAAATATGGTTGTCCTGAGGTGTTCAATACAGACCAAGGCAGTCAATTCACAAGCGAGGCATTTTTGAATGAGTTAAAATTGCGAAATATCCGTATCAGTATGGATGGGAAAGGACGATGGATGGATAATGTGATGATTGAGCGTTTATGGCGCAGCGTGAAGCATGAGGAAGTCTATTTGAAGGCTTACGATACGGTTAAACAAGCGAAACAATCAATTGCTGAATATTTGGGTTTTTATAACATGATACGTCCTCATTCAAGTTTGAATAAGGCAACACCGAATGAATTTTATGATCAACATTTACTAAAAGTAATGGCAGCATAATTTAAATATTTAGAGCGGATTTATCACTTATAAAACTGAATTGAGTGGTCTAATTAACGGAACCACATTACTTTAAATACTTATGATGGATATTAAGTAACTAAGAATAAACCATTATGCTTTTGATTGGATCAGTGATATTAGGTGTTTTAAAACTTTAGGAATACAAGAAATCGTGCTTTTAGGACCACTTTAAAATGGGATTTCAATTTTTTATTGGCATTAATCCATGAATACAAATCTTCATTTAGCAGTCCAATTTGTTCTAGGTGCTTTTACAGTTCAAGATATAGTTGGTGATACTTTAGATTGGCGATATATCATGTACTCTCATCGTCGATTTAATTTATCCATTGGTGTACAAGATAAAATCAATGAGGCAATTCAATGTTGCATTGAGCAAGGCTATCTAACCCATGATCATAGATTGACTGAAAAAGGGTTTATAAAACTGAGAGCGTAAGAAAATAAGATTACCCACAATTTACATCGTGGGTAATCTTTAATTGCCTCTAAAAGTAATTACTTTCCTTTCCCAACCAACTCTTAATTTTTCAAATGAAAAAACTTTTAAGCTTCGTTATTTCCCTCTAACCATTTGGTCGAGTCACAATTGGAAAAATTGAATCTGGACGTTTAAACATGGCAAAGAATTTTCCAATTTTCAATGGATTGCCTTTTACTTTACTGTCTTTAGACAGCAGGACTTTTACCCCTTCTATTTGACCTGTAATCATTTTTAGATATAAGGGCTTGGTTACGGTTAATGTTGGGCAATCCGATGCCAAATCTTTACTGTCATCATGACGCTTAAACTGCATGACTGAGTTTTCAACCCATAATGAAAAATTCTCTTGGGTATCCGACAAAACCAGATTGATACACTGGTTTTCATTTTTTAAATTTTCCACATCTAAATTTGTCGCCATGGCTTCAAGAAATCTTTCAGTTGGCGTGTGAATCAATAAATCACTCGGATCAGATGTATTTTGTAGGGGTACATTATTCTGTAGCTCTTGAGCGCCCACCAAAAAGAAATTACGCCAAGTTGAAGCCTCAGCTGCATAGCCCAATCGTCGATACGTATTTGCCAATAAGTCTTTTGCTTGCTGGTTCTGAGGGTTATTCAACACAATATGTTTTAAAATCTCAGCAGCCCATCTATAGTCAGCTTGAGCATAAGCATCCTGCGCATTTTTCAATGCATTATTCTCCCCGCCTGCCAACTCAATATATTTTTTTGCAACAGCTTTAGGCGGCAATGGATCTAAATTGGAAGGATGAGCATCGAACCACCCCATATAGTATTGGTATACCGCTTTTACATTATGCTTTAGGGTTCCATAATAGCCATGCGCATATAGTTTTTGGTCAAGTGCCACTGGAAGCTGAATTTTTTCGGCAATTTCAGCACCATTAAAACCAGAGTTCATATATCTCACCGTCTGATCATGCGTGAACTTATAAACATCTCGCTGGGTTTTAATAAAATCTTGAATATTGTCATTGCCCCAGACCGGCCAATGATGCTGTGCAATCAATACATCGGATGTTTTGGCATGCTGCATTGCTTGGTCTAAATAGCCCACCCATTTTAAGGCATCACGGACTTTGGCACCGCGGAGGGTATAAAGATTATGCATGGTATGCGAAAGAATTTCCGCGCCATTATAAAGTTTCAGCGATGGAATAGAGAATGTTAACTCTGCTGGCGCTTCTGAACCCGGCACGTTATAAAACACAAAATCCAAGCCATCAATGGCCATTTTCTGTTCTGCTTGGGTGATCAGTTGTGTAGGCTCAAGGATGCCCATTTTACCCACAGCAACAGCCTTACCTAAACCTGTATCCACCAATCCTTCCGCATTCTTTGGTAGAAAAGTTCCATACATATAAGTCGCACGACGTATCATGGCTGAACCTGCCATCACATTTTCACTGGTCGCTTCTTCCATAAAGCCTTGCGGCGCAATAATTGGGGTTTTTCTAGCGTTAATTTCTTCTGTAGAAAGAACACCTAATGCACCACCAAAATGATCGATATGGCTATGGGTAAAGATAATGGCTGAAATTTTTTGCTCACCTAAATGCTGCCTAGCAAATTTAAGTGCTGCTTCCGCCGTTTCTTTAGAGGTTAATGTATCCACAATAATCCAGCCAGTATCGCCCTGAATAATGGTCATATTTGCCAAATCAAAACCACGAATTTGCCAAACTCGATCTGTGACTTTAAATAGACCAACATTATTGTTGAGCTTTGCTTGTCGCCATAGCGCAGGATTAACAGTATTTGGTGCTGGATCATTTAAAAAATTAAACGCATCAAAATCCCAGATCACATTGCCTTTTTCACTTTTAATTTGACCTGTTGGCTTGGCAATAAAGCCTTTTTGCGCATAATTAAACTCCGTCATATCGTCTAAATTATATTTGGTTTTATACGCATTATTTGATTCAATGACTGCTTTTTCGACTTGCCCATTTGCTGCAAAAACAGAAAATGGCAAAATAAACATCAATGAGACCGTTAAAAAATTAATTTTCATTGTCGTTCCTTCTTTAAAATATCCATAATTTTTGATTTTCTGATCTGTACTATTGATGTGGTTCTAGGATTTTAGACCACGCCTATAAGAAAACCCAATACCAGTAAGCCTAATCTTGCACACCGTATTTTCCCATATCTGTTGAAAAACATGGTCATCGATCACTCTAATCAAGTCTGGTGTACAGATATCACATACATTCCTATGGCTAAAGGCTTTGTCTATCTGTGTGCAATTATAGATTGGCATAGTCGTAAAGTACTGGCTCATCGTGTATCGATCAGTATGGAAACAGACTTTTGCATAGATGCGTTGCAAGAAGCAATTGTGAAATATGGTTGTCCAGAGGTGTTTAATACAGACCAAGGCAGTCAATTCACAAGCGAGGCATTTTTGAATGAGTTAAAATTGCGAAATATCCGTATCAGTATGGATGGGAAAGGACGGTGGAGAGATAATGTGATGATTGAGCGGTTATGGCGCAGCTTGAAGCATGAGGAAGTCTATTTGAAGGCTTACGATACGGTTAAACAAGCGAAACAATCAATTGCTGAATATTTGGATTTTTATAACACGATACGTCCTCATTCAAGTTTGAATAAGGCAACACCAAATGAATTTTATGATCAACATTTACTAAAAGTAATGGCAGCATAATTTAAATATTTAGAGCGGATTTATCACTTATAAAACTGAATTGAGTGGTCTAATTAACGGAACCACATTATTTCCATACTAATCCTTTATATTTAGACGACTACAATAAAGTCTTACTTTTATTAATCAGTATTTATTTTACATTAAAATCATTATTTTAATAGATCATTATTCACTATAAAAAATGAATATTAATTAACACCAAAAACAACAATTCTACGTATAAAAACTGGCTATATCCGTTATTGCTTGGAGTAAAGAGTAATGGAGGCCTAAGACCTGAACCAAACTTTCAAAAAGTAAGTGAGTTATGCTTTTAAAGTATGGTAGAGAGCAATCAAGAAATTTGATAAAAGATAGGCTTTGCAATAGATGTGAATTGGCTTGAACAGTTATTATTTACTATTTCTAATTAAAAAAAGTGATTCAGCAATAATGTACCCCTCATTCAATAGAGGTACATGAGTATAAATGAGCTCATTAAACATTACATTCAACTCATTTATTGAGCCGAATATGTGTTATATTTAGCTCACCTTGGAAAGACTCTAAGTGGAGATTAAGATGCAAGATTGGATTTGGCAAAGTGACAACTGGGTAAACTTCACATGGGAAGATGAAATCATCTTACCCAAAACCAGACAAATTCATCAAAAAATTGGAATCCTACTTGGGCAAAGTCAACATGATTTAGCCAAAGAACAATTCACTTTAGATACTCTACTTGCCAATCTTGTAGCGTCATCAGCGATTGAAAATGAGACCTTAAATGTGTATTCATTACGCTCCTCACTTGCTCGTCGTTTGGGTGTTACCCTTGAACAACCTTACCCAAGTTCAGACCGATCTGAAGACTTAACCAACATCATGCTGGATGCGCTTAATAACGTAAAGCAACCACTTACTGTTAAACGTCTTATGCAATGGCACCAATGGCTTTTTAATGACCCTGATTGGACAATGCAGCGTTTACGTATTGGTCAACTCAGAGGTTCAGAACCAATGCAGGTTGTCTCTGGTCGATTGGACTATCCGACCGTTCACTTTGAAGCACCTCCTAGAGAAGGACTAGAAGAACGTTTAGAAGCTTTTATAAATTGGTTTAATCATAGTCTAACCGATGCGTTGCTTGACCCACTACTTCGTGCAGGCATTACTCACTTATGGTTTATCACACTTCACCCTTTTGATGATGGTAACGGTCGTATTACACGTACCCTCACAGACCTTGCATTAGCACAAATGGATGAACAGAGTATACGTTTGTATGCGATGTCCCCCGTTATATTAAATAAACGCAAAAGTTATTATGAAATATTAGAACAAACCCAAAAAAATGATTCCAATATCACCAATTGGCTTGTCTGGTTTTTAGATACTTTAAATGACAGCCTTGAAACGACGCTAAAGCAAATTGATCGAACATTGTTTAAGAGCCAGTTTTGGCATAAATATTCAAACTTAGATCTTCATGAAGGACAACGCAAAGTATTGAATCGTTTATTGGATGGAGGGGAAAATGGTTTTGAACATGGTATCAGTGCCTCACAATATCAAAAGGTTGCTAAAGTCAGTAAAGCAACGGCTACTCGTCACTTATCTGACTTGCTCGGAAAAGAGTGTATAATCAAATTGGAAGGTGGTGGGCGCAATACTCGCTATCAGATCAATACTCAATTATAAATAGAGTACTTTTATTTTTTACGGTATAGTTTGCGGTAAAATCAATTTAATTCATAAATTATAAACTTAAAATTCAATTATATAACATAATAGTTCGAGTCCCGCAGGGCGCACAATCACAATAAACAAATATAGAAAAATATATTTAAAAGCCTTTGATATATAATAATTTAACCAAAACAACATGACAAAATATACAATAATAAATAAGGATACCGTTGCAAAAAATGAGGATATATCCAGTTCTATCAACTTTTGTATCCTCATTCGCTATGGCTAAACACATCCCCCCCCCCTAACAGATTCAAAGTGTTCAAGTGCAAAACCAAAAGAGAAAGACTATTCCCTATACGATGGTCATGGGTTAAGCTTCTGTTAAATCACTGCAAATCACAGGGATGACATCATACACCTCAACATTGGCTTGTTCATGCTTGCCGCCCAGTAGCACCAGATACAACGACTTCATTTAAATATCCAAAATAAAAATTATGATTCAAAAAATTAAATTAACCGCAAGGTAAAATAATCTACAATATTTTAGGAGATTCGTGCTAAACACCAGTTATGAGAAGTAGAAATCAACGCTACAGAAAACTAATAAAAAACAACTAATTGCCGTGTAATAGGGAAAGTAGGCCCAAAAGCAATAATAACAGGATTGCAGATAGCATTTTCCAGAATAAAACAGGGTCCCTATCTACAAATGATTTACGTGCTGGCTGCACAAACAGAGGATTAGAATAATTTAAATCATAAATAAACTCTGAGATGTCCTCATAACGCTGCTCAGGATCAGGTCGAACCGCCTTTTCCAATGCCAGATCAACCCAGATCGGAATATCTTTGCGATATTCAAAGACCGAAAAATAATACAGCTTCCTCAAGTCTTTTCTGGATTTACATTTGGCAATATTGGTCTGGTAAGGTAAATCCCCTGTCAATAAATAATAGGTCAATACGGCAAGCGAATATTGGTCTGATCGGGTTGAAACAGGTTCCAGTAAAAAATATTCAGGTGCCATATAGGCCAACGTTCCCAAGGCAGCATCCTGTGTTTCCCGTTGCATTTCGCGAATGCCTGCAACACGACAAGACCCAAAATCAATGATTTTTACCGTTCCAAAGCGATCCAGCATAATATTTTCTGGGCGAATATCCTGATGCAACATTTCCAGTCGATGCATTGCCTGTAAACCCTTGGCAACTTGCGCAATAATTTGACGTACTTGATCCAATGCAATCGGTTGTTGCTGATCCAGCATCCATTGCTTTAAGGTCTGTCCCTCAACATAATGCATGGTATGGTAAATATAATGTCGTGGTCGGGTTTGAGGATAGGCGCTCAATACATGAGGACTATGAATCCGCTTGGCAATCCATTCCTCCAGTAAAAACTGTTCAGCCAAATATTGATCATGCTGCACCTCAGAGGCAGGCACTTTGATTACCAGCAACTGTTGCCGATCTATTTCATGTGCCAAATATAAAATACTACGGTGGCTGGTATAGATTTCCCGAAGCAGTTGATAACCATCAAATTGCGTAGGCACATTTAACGCTGGCACAAAAGCCAGTTGTGCATATTCAGGCAAAATATCCTGTGCTTCAATTTGAGGCAGTTTTTGCACTTGAATAATCTGAATGGTCAGGTTATCGGTACTGCCCTGCTGATAGGCCCATTCCACAATGTGCTGAGCAATTTGATCTAAACTGGTATTTGTTTGAGTTAAAAACTGAATGAGTTGCGCTTGGGGACAATATTCATACACCCCATCGGTCATCAAAATAAAAATATCGCCCTCATATAAGGCATAGTTTTGATAATCAATCTCTACCTTGGCATTAACCCCCAAGGCTCGGCTTAAATAGCTTTCTTGTGATGATAACCAAATCCGATGATCTGTCGTCAGTTGTTCCAATTGACCCGATTGCAGCCGATAAATTCGACTATCGCCAATATGGAACAGATGGGCAATCTGCCCTTTCAGCACCATAGCACTCAAGGTACAGACATAACCACGATCTTTATCAAAGCGATACTGGCTCTGTTGAGTCTGTGCGTATAACCAGCCATTGATTGCGGTCAGTACCCGTTCCACCGAGGTTTTGACGGTCCATGTTTCTGGCGTGGAAAAGTAGTCTGATAGCAATCCTGTAACGGCGGTTTGACTGGCAATGTGACTGACATTGCTGCTGCTAATACCATCCGCCAAGGCAAATGCCATGCCCTTATGCTGCAATAGATAGTTTTGCGGTAAAGTTGCGGCATAAAAGTCCTGATTGAGCTTTTTACGACCTTGATGAGAATATTGCCCCAGTTCAACCTGTAATTGTTGTGTCATTTTTATCTCAGTATTGAGCGGGAATCACTCCCTGATTCCCTTATGCCATTCAATAGCAAATCATTAGAAGCTACGTTTTGGTGCTGTTTTAACATGCGTGGTATAGAGCGCAAGACCTGTCAAAGCCAGACCACCCACTAAATTCCCCAATGCAACTGGAATCTCATTCCATAGGAAATAATCCATAATTGAAAAATCACCACCCATCATCATGGCAAATGGGAACAGGAACATATTCACCACAGAATGCTCAAAGCCCATGGCAAAGAACAGCATCACAGGCATCCACATGGCAATGAACTTACCACTCACCGAGGTCGAGATCATCGCACCAATCACCCCCAGTGAAACCATCCAGTTACACAGCATGCCGCGAATGAAAATTGTCATCCAGCCACCAAAGCCATATTCCTTATAGCCAATGGTTCGGTTTTCACCAATATGCGCAATTTTATTACCAATTTCATTTGGTTCAGTGGCAAATCCATAAGTATAAACAGCTGCCATCAACACAGCGACGGTTAATGCACCCGCGAAATTACCTAAAAACACCCAGCCCCAGTGTTTCAGGATTCTTGGAATGGTCACCCCTGGACGCTTGTCGATCCATGCCAATGGCGTTAATACAAAAACGCCCGTTAATAGGTCATAACCCAATAAATACAACATGCAAAATCCCACTGGGAACAACAACGCACCAATAAGTGGCACACCTGTTTGAATCCCAATCGTCACCGCAAATACAGCCGCAATCGCAAGGATTGCCCCTGCCATATAGGCACGAATCATCACATCCCGTGTTGCCATATGCAGTTTTGATTCGCCTGCATCAACAACCTTGACCGCAAACTCGGATGGCGCAATATACGACATAAACAATCCTCTATAGTTTCTTTAAAAATTTTTATAAAAAAAGGGCCTAAAGCATCTTTCAGCTTTAGGCCCCTTTGCCCATAAAAACGTAGTGATTAATTGAAATAGGCATCTTTGCCTGTCTAATTATTTAAAAGCAAATGGCATGCCAGAAATAAAAAAGACCTAAGTATTGATTCACCCAATTTGCGTGCCAGCGCAGTATGGTCTTGCTATCAAACTTGATATTGTCCTGTTCATGCACCCAACCCGTTGCTGTCAATGCATGGTGGTTGGTCCCAATAATCACATCGTAATCATTACGAATCGTATGCTCACGGCGTGGCAATGGACGATAGGTTTCATTTGAAGTCCATTCCGTTACCCCATTATCTTTGGTCCAACGCCCCAAACCTGCATAACATGGAGAGTCATCCACCTGCCATACTGTCTGCAACCATTTTCCTTGTGCATCCTGTTGTTTTAGCTCAATACTTTTCCATTTATAGTTACCAATATAGCTCCACATTTTTGTTGGTTCATATTCCCAATATTGTCGCACCTCATGTTTGAATTCGCCTTGACATCCTCCCCGACCTAAAGGACGGGGATTCCTCCTGCGAGACGCTCATGTCCGAGCGCAAGAATATTCAGTGCGGAATTTACATCCCGATCATGGAGCGTACCGCACTCCATGCACTGCCATTCTCTTATTCCAAGACCTGTCCTACCTTTCGGACTACTACAGCGTGAGCCACAGCACGAACACGTTTGGGTGGTATACGCTTCATTGACTTCTTCATACCATACCCCTGCGTTCTCGCATTTATACTTAAGCATGGTTCTTAGTGTTGTCCAACTTGCATCTAATACAGACTTAGCTAATTTAGTCCGTGCTAGTGCTTTGGCATTCACATTGCCAATGAAGATTGCTGCATGTTCATTCACCAGTTTATGACTGAATTGATGCAACATGTTTTGACG
>NZ_KB849435.1:144923-176466 GCF_000368425.1 Acinetobacter sp. CIP 102637 | reverse complement strand
GCAAAAGTATTTAAAACGACATTTCATGTCGTATGGCTTACGCCAGTCGCTTATATCCTCGGGCTAAACCCCGAGGTTTTACGCTCCAATGGATAAATTACGTATTCAGCTATAGAGCAGAATATTACTTATATATAAGCTTTTAGTTGTTCAAAAAAGTGGGAACACCTCTATAAAAATTCTATTTTTTACAAAAAACTCTTGACCTTACAAAAAAATTTTTTAGTAAAAATGCAAAAATTTGACCTTATGATCTTAGAAAAATAGTTTATATTTTTCATCATATTATCAATAAAAACACAGATGTATATTAAATTTTATAGCATTTTTTTGTTAAATTTCATGTAATCAATCGTACTGTGTAGTTCATTTAAAACATTTACTCTTATTTTAATTATGGTATTTTTGTTACATGAAGCTATAGCCAATCATAGCTTCGTCAATACTTAGAATCTTGAAGTTCAAGGAAAGATTTAAAATGAAATTAAAACATCTTAGCACTGCCATGATCTTAGCGACGCTACCTGCAACTGGAGCTTTTGCAGCTGCACTAGATCGCTCAGGTCAATCAATGTCTGCTTTTTTACAACCAGGTAACTACTTCGAAGCTGGTCTTTCGGTTCTAGATGCAGATGTTTCAGGAACAACTAAAGCCAATTACCCGAATGCTGCGCTACCATTACTCTCCAATACTAGTGTTGGTGAAATGGCTGATTCTTATCAGTTTGCTCATGCAGCACTAAAATTACAACTTGCTGACCAACTTTCATTTGGTTTGATTTATGATCAACCATTTGGAGCAAAAGCAACCTATTCAACTGATACAGCAAAATTACCTGCTGCGCTTCCTGGTGCCGCTGCTGCACTTCAAGGACAAGGTGCATTTCATAATGGCACTCAAGGAACTTCTGTAGAAGTTGAAACTCAGAACCTTTCTATGATTCTTGGTTTTCAACCAAATAAAAATTTAAACTTTTATGCTGGTCCAGTCTACCAAACTGTAAAAGGTAATATTCAACTCCGTGGTACTGCTTACGGTGGTTCTGCAACTTTCGGTGGATATAACGCAGATATCAAAGAAACTGGAGATATCGGTTGGTTAGCTGGTGCTGCATATCAAATTCCAGAAATTGCATTAAAAGCATCTGTAACCTATCGTTCTGAAATTAAACACTCAACTGATGCAAAAGAAAGTTTTAGCTCTCTTGGATTATTTGCTGGCTTAAATGCAATTCCAGCCAAAGAAACAGATATTACAACACCTCAATCTGTTAACCTTGATTTACAAACAGGGATCATGGCGGATACTGTTGCATTCGCAAACGTACGCTGGGTGAACTGGAAAGACTTCGCTGTACGCCCTTATAAATTCGGTGTGGCATCAACACAAGCAGCTGTTGTGGCATCAACTGGGAAAAAAGATGGTTTTGATCTCGTAGCTTATACTGATGATCAATGGTCAGTAACTACTGGTGTTGGACGTAAGCTTAATGAACATTGGGCTGGTAACGTCTCTGTAGGTTGGGATTCTGGTGCAGGCAACCCTGTAACTACACTTGGCCCAACAGAAGGTTATTGGAATGTGGGTCTAGGTCTGCAATATAGCCCTGCTGCGAATTACTTTATCGCTGGTGGCGTAAAATACTTCTGGTTAGGTGATGCCAAAGCTCAAGCTGCTTCTCAATTTGACACTCCAAACTATGTTGCTGAATTTGAAGACAACAACGCTATCGCTTATGGTTTAAAATTGGGCTACCGCTTCTAAGCCAACCCCAATCTATAAAAAAGGCGAGTCATTCATGACTCGCCTTTTTTAGTGCTCAAAAATTTAAAATTATTAGACCTCTTGTAAAAATATTTACAACCCCTTTGTTTTCCCCCTTCTCAAGGGGGAACTATAGGGGGTTTTGCAAGAGATCTATTCAGGAATATTACGTTGCGATACCGAACGAATCGCTTGTTTCAACGCTTCATAGCCATGTAACGGTGGAAACTGTGGAAATTCAGCAATCACATTTGCAGGCGCATCAAACAGGAAACCGTGATCAGCCTCGCCCAGCATGGTTGTGTCGTTATAGGAATCCCCTGCGGCAATTACCCGAAAGTTTAAACCATGTAATGCTTTTACAGCTTGACGCTTTTGATCTGGTTGACGCAGTTTATAGGCAGTAATCATGCCATTTTCATCGGTCTCAAGTTTATGACAGAAAATTGTTGGCCAGCCTAACTGCTTCATCAATGGATGGGCAAACTCATAGAATGTATCAGATAAAATAATCAGTTGAAAATGAGTACGCACCCATTCCACAAATTCTCTCGCACCTTCAAAAGGCCCCATGTCTGCAATAACGTCCTGAATGTCATTTAAACCCAAACCATGTTGTTTAAGGATGTTTAAACGCTGGGTCATTAATACATCATAATCTGGAATATCACGAGTTGTTGCCTCGAGTTCTTTAATGCCAGTTTTCTTTGCAAAATTAATCCAGATTTCTTGAACCAAAACCCCTTCAAGATCTAGGCAGACGATTTCCATGAATGCTTCCAATGTTGGTTAAAAATTGCTGTATCATACCATTAACATTTTCAATTTTGCGCTGTTGTTGAATAAAACGGTTTTATTCTGCAAGATTAAAACCACAAGCAGGCCAACAGCTTTGCTTATAATGATTTACAATTGTGCCCAAGCCTATCGCCAGGAACATTCATGACTGTTATTCCTACTATTGACCTTGTAGATGCGCTCGCTGCTGAATACGCAGACAAATCGCCACGAGAAATTTTAGAACTCGCACTTAGCCAGCAAGGTGAGATTGCAATTTCATTTTCGGGTGCGGAAGATGTTGTGCTGATTGATATTGCCTCACGCCTTGGCAAACCCTTTCGTGTATTTAGTCTGGATACAGGTCGTTTGCATGCGGAAACCTATCAATTTATTGAAACGGTCCGTAAGCACTATAATATCACTATTGAAATCTGCTTCCCTGAATCCGCAGCAGTACAACAACTGGTTAATGAAAAAGGGTTGTTTAGCTTTTTTGAAGATGGGCATCAGGAATGTTGTGGTGTTCGAAAAGTGCAACCTTTGCGTAAGAAACTTGCCACTTTAGATGGCTGGATTACAGGGCAACGTAAGGACCAGAGTCCAACCCGCAGTGATGTTCCTGTGGTTCAAGCCGATGTCGGCTTCTCTGGCGAGGGCAAACAACTGATTAAATACAACCCGCTTGCCAACTGGAGCAGCGCGGATGTATGGAGTTACATTCGCATGATGGAGATTCCATACAACCCACTGCATGAGCGTGGTTTTATCTCGATTGGTTGTGAACCATGTACTCGCCCTGTACTTCCGAATCAGCATGAACGTGAAGGTCGCTGGTGGTGGGAAGAAGCCACACACAAAGAATGTGGTTTGCATGCAGGCAATCTTAAATAATAGTGCCTAGCAGATTTGGTATATAAAAACCACTGATTCGTCAGTGGTTTTATTTTTTCTGACTCCTCTGTACAAAGTCATATTTTAACCAGACTAAACCGTATATACTTCATACAACGGTTCAATAATTCTAATAAGAATTATAGGGTGTGTTGGATGCGATCTTGCGAGCTATGTTCCATTGCGATATAGCACATTGTTTAGACTATGCACGGCATGATTGAAGTGTCATCAAACCCTACAAGTATCTTATAAAAAATGCAAGGAGAGGCTATATACATGCGCCCATTACACCCAATCGATTTCATTTTTCTTTCTTTAGAGAAAAGACAGCAACCTATGCATGTAGGTGGCTTGTTTTTATTTGAGATTCCAGAAAATGCATCGCCTACTTTCGTTCATGACCTGGTTCAAGATATCCGACAATCAAAAAGTATTCCTGTTCCACCATTCAACAACCAGCTCAATGGGCTATTTTGGGGAGAGGATGAAGAGTTCGATATTGACCACCATTTCCGCCATATTGCCTTACCAAACCCAGGCCGTATCCGTGAATTGCTGGTCTATATCTCGCAGCAACATAGCTCACTGCTTGATCGTGCAAAACCACTTTGGACCTGCGATGTGATTGAAGGAATCGAAGGGAATCGTTTTGCGATGTATTTCAAAATTCATCATGCGATGGTAGATGGCGTTGCAGGTATGCGTCTGATTGAAAAATCGCTTTCAAAAGATCCGAATGAAAAGCATGTCGTGCCATTATGGTGTGTCGAAGGAAAGCGTACTAAACGCTTGAAAGCACCTAAAACCCCTGCTGTCAGTAAAATCAGGGGAGTTCTGGATACGATTAAATCCCAGTGTGAAATTGCACCTAAAGTGATGCAGGAACTTTCACAAACACTGTTTAAGGAAATTGGGAAAAACCCTGACCATGTGTCAACATTTCAGGCACCACCGTCAATTTTAAACCAACGTGTAAGCTCTTCCCGCCGTTTTGCTGCCCAGTCTTTTGAGCTGGAACGTTTCCGTCGTATTGCCAAAACACTGGGCGTTACCCTTAATGATGTGGTATTGGCGGTATGTTCTGGTGCATTACGTGAATATTTGATCAATCAAAATAGTTTGCCGAAAAAACCGTTAATTGCGATGGTGCCTGCTTCATTGCGTACAGATGATTCTGATTTCAGCAACCGTATCACCATGATTCTGGCAAATTTAGCCACCCATATTGCGGACCCAATTGAACGTTTAGAAATTATTCGCCGTAGCATGCAGAACTCAAAACAGCGGTTTAGCCGCATGAGTGCAAACGAAATCCTAATCTATAGTGCATTAGTCTATGGGCCAGCAGGTTTAAACATTGCTTCAGGCATGCTTCCAAAACATCAGGCATTTAATCTTGTGATCTCGAATGTACCAGGCCCACGTGAACCTTTATACTGGAATGGTGCGAAACTTGATGCGCTCTACCCTGCATCTATCGTCATGGATGGTCAAGCACTCAACATCACCATGACCAGTTATCTGGACAAGTTGGAAGTCGGTTTAATTGCGTGTCGTAATACTGTACCAAAAATGCAGACACTTCTTACGCATTTAGAGGATGAAATTCAGCGTTTTGAAAAGGCGATTCGGGACTTGCCAGAACAGAAAGTTGCGAATTAAGTTCGCAGAAAAAATTAAGGGGCTTTACATAGCCCCTTATTTTTTAATTGCACGGCAACGTTGTAAAAGCTGATGACAAGCGGAACGAATCATGGCCGTGGTAATCTGAACCTCTTTACCTTGGCTATCAACCATATAGCACGTATTTACGGGATTACTGTCCAAAACATGCTTAAAACCGTGATTCACTAATCTTTCACTGACATTCATAGTTATATACCTCTTATATTTTGCTAAGACACCCAATAGTGCCTATGGCTCATTTTATTGTTCTAGTATTTAAAATTTGTGATCGAAAGTAAAATTTCAGTTGTAACAAGGATTAAGCGAAATATTGTTACAACTTTAGCTTAAAATGATATCGTATTGCTCTTGCGTATACAGATTTTCGACCTGAAATTTAATCACGCGATTAATGAAATGTTCCAGATCCGCCACGGCTGGGGCTTCTGCTGTGAGTAGCCGATCAATGACCGCTGGATGTGCAACGACAGTAAAGCCACCCTTGGAATCAAATGCACGGGCATAGCGCAGGATTTCTCGAAATATTTCGTAACATACTGTCTCCGCCGTCTTCACATAACCACGCCCCTGACAGGTTGGGCATGATTCACACAGTAAATGCTCCAGAGACTCGCGAGTACGTTTGCGGGTCATTTCAACCAGACCAAGTTCCGAAACCTGGGTAATCTTGGTCTTAGCATGATCCCGTTCCAGCATCTTTTCAAACTGCCGCATCACCTCGTCACGGTGTTCGGCTTCCTGCATGTCAATGAAGTCAATAATAATAATCCCGCCAAGATTACGCAGACGCAGTTGTCTTGCAATCACCTGTGTGGCTTCCATATTGGTCTTAAACACAGTGTCTTCTAAACTACGACCACCCACATAAGAGCCTGTATTGACATCAATCGTGGTCATGGCTTCGGTCTGGTCAATCATCAGGTAACCACCAGACTTGAGCGCCACCCGAGTCTGCAAGGCTTTCTGTAGATCATCCTCAACGTTATATAAGTCAAACAGTGGTTTTTCACCAGGATAATGAATCAAACGATCATGCATGCTCGGCATAAATTCATCAATAAATTCTTGCAGCTTGCCGTAGATTTCCCGTGAATCGACATAAATTTTGGCAGTTTGTTCACTGGCCAGATCACGCACCACTCGGCGCGGCAAAGGCAATTCCTCAAAGATCAGGGATGGAACAACGGTACTTTGCTGGGTACGTTGAATATATTCCCAAAGCTTGGCGAGATAGCACATGTCCTGCACAATCGCCGCTTCATCCACTCCCTCTGCGGCAGTACGCACAATTACGCTGCCTGGTAACTGGTGTTCAACCTGAATACGCTCAATCATGCTGCGTAAACGGTCACGCTCCTCTTCGGACTCAATGCGCTGGGAAACCCCAATATGCTTGCCAAAAGGCATCATCACCAGATAACGGGATGGGATAGAAAGGTCAGTGCTAAGTCGGGCGCCTTTAGTGCCAAGCATGTCTTTCATGACTTGAACCGTCAGGATTTGCCCAGGATGTAGCAACTCAAAAACGTTGGGAGTTGGCTGTGAACGGGGCCACACCATATCATTGATATGTAAAAAAGCGGTTCTGGACAAACCAATATCAACAAAGGCGGCCTGCATTCCTGGCAGCACCCGCACCACCTTGCCCTTGTAGATATTACCCACTAAACCACGCTTTACCGTACGCTCAACGAATAATTCATTAACCGTTCCATTTTCAATCAAGGCCACACGACATTCCATCGGTGTGACGTTAATCAGCAATTCTTCTGCCATAACCAACTCAAAATTTTATAAAAATTCTTATATCCGAAAGTATCAGCCTGGTAATTTTATACGGAGGCCTTAACGCTTTCTAATAACTGTACTGTCTCATATAAGGGTAAGCCTACAACATTACTGTAACTTCCACGAATCTGTGGAATATATTGCGCCGCAATTCCCTGTATCGCATAGGCACCTGCCTTACCAATAGGTTCGCCAGTAGCCCAGTATTTTTCCATTTCCACATGACTTAAACGTTGGAACTCAACCTGGGTACGCACTACTGTACTCAAGATTTTCGAGCTGCTTGCCACACAGATTCCAGAGTAGACATCATGCCACTGTCCAGAAAGTGCTGACCAGATTTCAAAGGCATGCTGCTTTGACTCTGGCTTTCCAATAATCTTTCCAGCACAACTTAAACTGGTATCCGCTGCAATCACAATCGCTTCTGGGTACTGGTTTAAAACAACCTGAGCCTTGTCCCTTGCCAAGCGTTCAACATACTGTTCAACAGTTTCACCGTCCTGCACAGCCTCATCAACATCTGGACTATAACTATCAAAGTCCAGACTGAGTTGCCTTAACAGCTCCTGCCGACGGGGTGAGCTTGATGCGAGAATTATATGCGCCATTTATGTAAACAATAATAAACCAGAGGCCACGTCACGATACTGGTCAGCACGGGCTGCCAATGACGCGCAATCGAGAAATGTGTCCCTGCAATGGTCTGGCTAATCCACAGAAAAATGATATGCGTCACAATCGCAATCATCGCAATCACCCATGAATTTCCAAAAGTGAGGATACGGCGTTCACGAATAAAATAGCGTGTCGCAAAGGCAATAAATACAAAACTCAGTGCATTTAAACCGAAAGGTGCATCCAACAGCAAATCAACGAACAGTCCCATGCCGAATGCAAACCAGACTCCACACCAGACAGGCTGGTAAAGAATCCAGAACAACATGATCATCAGCATCACGGATGGCCGCCAGCCTGAGGCTTCATAGGCGATTGGGTAGACCATCAGGATTGATCCGATCACAATCGAAATGATGATCATCCAAAGTGGGTCTTTGCGTTTTTCATAATTCAGCTTAGCGATCGGCATAAGGTTGCTCCTGCGCTAAGGATTCAGAGAACAGCACCACCACATGATGGCCACTGGCAAGTTGGGCCGCTGGTCTCACATCAATTTCGGCAAACTCACCCGAAGTATGACGGCTCACCTTAGACACCGTTCCCACTAAATAACCTGCTGGAAAATTTTCACCCAAGCCTGAACTGAACACCTTGTCCCCCACCTGAATATTGGCACTGGTAGGTACATACTCCATTTTGAGCTGTCCCAAATCCCCTGTACCCGAGACGATTGCACGCATCCCCGTACGTTCCAAACGTACAGAGAGAGAGTGTTCTTTATCAGACAGCAACATCACCCGCGAACTGTGCGGATAGACACTAATCAACTGCCCCATAATGCCTTTATCATCCAGAACGGTCTGGCCCACCTTTAAATGGTCCAGTGAACCACGGTTGATAATGATGATATGACGTAAAGGGTCAGCATCTGTCCCAATCACTTCCGCAATCTGCATACGGCCATCAATAATCAATGGCGTATCCAAAAGCCCCCTTAAACGGTTATTTTCCGCAGAGAGTTCTGAAAGTTTTTGGAGTCGAACCTGTGCCTGTAAGAGTTCAGCCTGCATCGCAGTGTTTTCACGGCGCAGTTGGGTTTCAGATTTGGTTTGTTGGTTCAGCCATTCTCGCGACAGTACAGGATAGCTTGCCAGCGCATAAATCGGATTATACGCGGCGTACAGAACATCCCTTGCAGGCTGGATGACATAGGGCATGCGCCAGTCAAAGAAAAGCACCACCAGACATGTAATGACCGCAATGATAAAGGAGCGAAAAGATGGCGGTTGTCTTGAAAAAAGATTCGGTTGCACCGCCTGATCCTTATGGTTTAACCAACGAAAAGCATATCATGGTTTGGATTGTCAAAAAACTCTAAGACTTTACCGCCACCACGGGTGACGCAGGTTAAAGGATCATCAGCAACAATCACAGGTAAACCTGTTTCTTGGGCAAGGAGTTTGTCCAGGTTACGCAGCAATGCACCACCGCCTGTTAAAACAATGCCACGTTCAGCAATATCAGAAGAAAGTTCAGGTGGAGTTTGTTCTAAAGCAGATTTTACAGCGCTGACAATACTTTGTAGTGGATCAGAAATCGCCTGAGTAATTTCATCAGAAGTTACGGTAATCGCACGAGGAACACCCTCAGCTAAATTACGTCCACGCACTTCTATTTGTAGCGTTTTGCCATCAGCAATCGCCATACCCACTTCTTTCTTGATCGTTTCAGCCGTTGTTTCGCCAATCAGGCAACCGTGTGCCTTACGAACATAGTTGATAATCTGTTCATCAAAGACATCACCACCGATACGGAGTGAATCTGCGTAGACACAACCCTGTAATGAAATGATTGCGATCTCGGTCGTACCACCGCCCACATCCACCACCATCGAACCACATGCCTGTTCAACTGGCATACCCGCACCAATTGCGGCAGCCATCGGCTCTTCGATCAAGCGCACATCACGCGCGCCCGCATTAAACACAGCCTCACGAATGGCACGGCGTTCAACCAATGTTGATTTACATGGCACACACACCACCACACGCGGTGCTGGTGGAAACAGACGCTTTTCGTGCACCTTGCCAATAAACTGGTTCAGCATGGTCTCAGTGACTTCAAAATCAGCAATCACACCGTCTTTCATTGGACGAATTGCTGAAATATTCGCTGGTGTACGGCCTAACATTTGTTTAGCATCAATCCCTACAGCCGCCACAATCTTTTGTGAGCCGCTGTGACGAATGGCCACAACTGTTGGTTCATTTAATATAATGCCACGGCCTGGTGCATAAATAAGGGTATTTGCAGTACCTAGATCAATGGCTAAATCCGGCGAAAACAAGCCAATTAGTCGTTTTAGAATCACGGGGGCGTTCTCAATTAAACTTTGTGTGAATACAAGGTGGCAACTTTAACGAAATGTGATGCTTTGAACAAGTCAATCGCTTATTATAACGCACGATATTTTGCAATTTTTTGATACTGAATTAGGTAAAGTTATGTCTACATCATCAGATGCTCAGCAGACGACGGACTTAAATGCACAAACCGTTTCAGGGATTGCGCATCTTGCCCGTTTATCCCTAGATGAAACGCAATCTGCTGAATATGCTCAAAGTTTAAATAAAATTCTTGGCATGATGGAAAGCTTGAAAAACATTAATACCGATGATGTTGAGCCTTTAAAAAGCCCATTTGACCATCCACAGCCTTTACGCGCCGATGTGGTGAGTGAAAGCAATCACCGTGATGAATATCAGGCGGTCGCCCCTGCAACAGAAGCAGGTCTGTACCTTGTACCTCGCGTAATTGAATAAGATTTATTCGATTAGTCAATATTTTATATTTAGAATGTAAAGAAATTTTTCATATGACAGATTTACATCGCTTATCAATCCGTGAACTTTCCGAGGGCTTAAAACAGGCCCAGTTTTCATCACGTGAATTGACCGAACATTATTTAAAACGTATTGCCCATATTGACCCAAAAGTAAAAAGTTATGTGACGGTCACAGCAGAACAGGCACTTGCTGAAGCTGATGCGGCTGATGCGGTACTAAAGTCAGGTAACGCACATGCGCTAGCGGGTATTCCACTTGCCCACAAAGATATTTTTTGTACCCAGGGTATTAAAACCACTGCGGGTTCAAAAATGCTGGATAACTTCATTTCACCTTATGATGCAACTGTGGTTGCCAAAGCCAAAGCTGTAGGTCTTGTGACTTTAGGCAAGGTGAACATGGATGAATTCGCAATGGGTTCAACCTCTGAAAACTCTTACTTCGGTGCAACCTCCAACCCCTGGGCGCTTGATCGTGTTCCAGGAGGGTCGTCTGGTGGTTCTGCTGCGGCTGTGGCTGCGGATTTAGCACCGATTGCCACAGGAACGGATACTGGTGGCTCGATTCGCCAACCTGCTTCATTCTGTGGCTTAACGGGCTTAAAACCGACCTATGGTCGTGTCTCTCGCTTTGGTATGATTGCCTATGCATCATCACTGGATCAGGGCGGTCCAATGGCACGATCAGCAGCAGACTGTGCTTATTTGATGAATGTGATTGCAGGTCATGACAGCAAAGATTCTACTTCAGTAAATAAAGATGTGGACGATTACGTTGCCAAACTAAACGGTACGGCAGTCAAAGGCTTACGCATTGGTATTCCAAAACAGTACTTCAATGTGGCTGGTTTAGATGCAGACGTGAAAGCGCGCGTTGAAGAATCATTGAAAAAGCTTGAGGAAATGGGCGCGACTTTGGTTGAGATTGACCTCAACATGACTGAAGCCTACGTTCCGACTTACTATTTGATCGCCCCTGCGGAAGCATCTTCCAACCTATCACGTTACGATGGTGTTCGTTATGGCTATCGCTGTGACAATCCAAAAGACATTTTAGACCTGTATAAACGCTCACGCTCTGAGGGTTTTGGTGCGGAAGTGCAACGCCGTATCCTGATTGGGACTTATGCTCTGTCTGCAGGTTATTACGATGCGTACTATGTCAAAGCACAAAAAGTACGTCGTTTAATCCAACAAGACTTCCTCAAAGCATTTGAAAATGTCGACGTGATTGCTGCGCCATCTGCACCAACCACTGCATACAAAATCGGCGCAAACCTCAGCCCGACTGAAATGTATTTAGGCGATATTTATACCCTTGCGGTGAACCTGGCAGGTCTACCCGCCATCAACGCACCCGTAGGTTTTGATAAAGACAGCTTGCCTGTGGGCTTACAGTTGATTGGTAACTACTGGTCAGAATCACAATTGCTTTCGATTGTGCATCAATATCAACAAAACACAGACTGGCATACCAAACGTGCGGCAATTGCTGAGGAGAATGCATAATGACTGAAGCTCAAAAGTTAAAGCTTATTGATGGTTGGGAAGTCGTTATCGGGATCGAGATCCACACTCAGCTTGCCACCAAGTCTAAAATCTTCTCAGGTTCATCCACTGAATTTGGTCAAGACCCAAATACCCAAGCCAGCCTTGTTGATTTGGCCATGCCAGGCGTATTGCCAGTATTGAATGCTGAAGTAGTTGATCTTGCGATTCGCTTTGGTTTGGGGATTGATGCCTATATCGACCAAGCCTCTGTGTTTGCCCGTAAAAACTATTTCTATCCAGATTCGCCAAAAGGCTACCAGATCAGCCAGATGGACAATCCGATTGTGGGCTTGGGTCATATCGACATTCAGCTTGAAGATGGCACTGTGAAGCGTATTGGCGTAACCCGTGCCCATCTTGAAGAAGATGCAGGTAAATCCATCCATGACCAGTTCGAGGGCATGTCGGGCATTGACCTAAACCGTGCAGGTACACCATTGCTTGAAATCGTGTCTGAACCTGATATGCGTTCAGTTGAAGAAGCTGTGGCTTATATCAAGGCGATTCATACATTGGTGCGTTGGTTAGGTATTTCTGACGGTAACATGGCTGAAGGTTCTTTCCGTGCCGACTGTAACGTGTCTTTGCGTCGTCCAGGTCAACCTTTTGGCACACGCTGTGAGTTGAAAAACCTCAACTCTTTCCGTTTCATTGAGCAAGCGATCAATGTTGAAATTGAACGCCAAATGGAAATTCTGGAATACGGTGGTGAGATTGATCAGGAAACCCGTTTGTTCGATCCGAACAAGATGGAAACCCGTTCAATGCGCTCGAAAGAAGAAGCCAACGACTATCGCTACTTCCCTGATCCAGACTTGTTACCAGTGATCATTTCAAATGAACAAATCGAAGCTGCTCGTGCGGCGCTTCCAGAATTGCCTGCTGCACGCCGTGCCCGTTTTATGGCTGATTTTGGCGTAACGGAATATGATGCACACGTATTGACGCTGTCCCGTGAAATGGCGGACTTTTATGAAGCGGTTGTAGCTGCTGCTGGTGGTACCGCTCAAGGCAAGATTGCAGCAAACTGGGTGATGGGTGAATTCTCAGGTGCTTTAAACAAGGCAGGCCTGGAATTGGCAGACTCCCCTGTTTCTGCTGAGCAGTTGGGTGGCATGATCGCGCGTATTGTGGATAACACCATTAACGGTAAGATTGCGAAGCAAGTGTTTGGCTTTATGTGGGAAGCAGAAGGAAAATCTGCGGATGACATTATTGCCGAGAAAGGCTTGAAGCAAGAAACCGATACAGGCGCGATTGAAGCGATTATCAAAGACGTGCTTACAGCTAATGAAAAAATGGTTGAAGAGTACAAGTCTGGTAAAGAAAAAGCCTTTAACGGTCTTGTTGGTCAAGTGATGAAAGCTGCGAAAGGTAAAGCTAACCCAGCTCAAGTTAATGAATTAATGAAGAAATTGATTGGTTAAGTTATTAGCCAATTTATTGATTTCATGTTATAAAACCTCGTATTGATACGGGGTTTTATTTTGAGAAAATAATGGCTTTAAAAACAATATTCAATGTAAGTGAAGAAAAAACAGCTAAACTTGCTGTATTGATTGATGCAGATAATGCCTCAGCAAAAGATATTAAAAATATTCTAGATGAATTGACAAAATATGGTGAAGCCACTGTAAAAAGGATTTATGGAAATTTTGTTAATCAAAATGGGAACTGGAAACAAGCTATTAATGATTTAGCGATCAAGCCAATGCAACAATTTGCCTATACCACAGGAAAAAATGCCACTGATGGTTTTATGATTATTGATGCAATGGATTTACTCTATACCAATCGTTTTGATGGCTTTGCACTCGTTTCCAGTGATAGCGATTTTACTGCTTTAGCCATTCGCATTAAAGAGCAAGGCGCCACAGTTTATGGTTTTGGAAAAATGCAAACTCCCGAAGCTTTTAGGAATGCTTGCTCACACTTCACTTATGTAGAAAATTTAAGAGATGATGAGGAGATTGCCGTAATCTCCCAGCAGAATAAACCACAAACGAATATTAAAATCACAGACAAAGAAATTGAAAAAGTAGAAAAGACTCCTGTTATAACATCTAGCCCTCATCCTGAATTACCATTGTCCACAATCAAACAAATTTTTGATAATCAAGACACTGAATGGATTACTGTTGCATCTTTAGGTTCTCAATGGAAATTATTACAAAATGATTTTGATACAAGAACATACGGATTTAAACGCCTGAATGATCTAGTTAAGGGTTTCCCTGAAATATTTGATTACGATGAGCGTATGCTGGAAAATGGGCATAAACATTTATATATAAAATTAAAATCTTAAAATTATAAGGGTTTAAACTTTATAATCTACGCCCTTAATCTATAAAAGTATAGTCAAACTACTTTATTATCCATACAGGATTCGAAAAAAACTCGAAATAATTCATCGACTGAGTTGTATTAGTTTTATAATGATTTGACTATAACCACACTTTCAATCAAATCCAGTTCCCATACCCCACCTGCAGCAAGCCCTTTACACATGCCTGTCCACATATCTTTAGTATGTACGAATTTCTGCCCATCCCAAACCCACTCATCACTTGACCAGCAGTCTCCAATTCCGCGTCCTTTTTGTGCGCTACTGATTATCCCATCCCCAGAATCTGAGGCATGTTCAGTCACAAAGATTGCTTTTCCTGCTAAAGATTCATCCAGCACCCAGGCTCCATACCCCTCATTATATGCTCCACGCCAACATAGGGTCGTTGCCAATACTTTTTTATTGCTTAATTTGTAAAGTTCAATCGACTGAGGTTTTACGCCATCACTGCTATAAACTCCCTCACAAAAACCATCTTGTTTGGGTGTAGGTTGTGCTGCCATCAATGATTTATACACGGACTGATACTGCTTGCTGTTGGGCTGCAAAGTTAGATAAGGTTTGCTGGCTGTTTTAACCTGTTTCACCACCAAATTCGGTTGAGCCGCTAAAACTTTTGCTTCGTTTATTTTTCCTTTCCTGACCAATGCCCCTATTGTTCCAACACGTTTCTGAAAATCATCCATTTTCAATAATGTTGCAGTCATACCCGCATCCGAAATATTCCATTGCAGTCGGTTATTTTTAAATACAATGTCTGCTTTTCCACTGGCCTGTTGCAACAATCCATTCACCTGTGCTGCGGTCAATCTACCCATAAGTGGAAATTCAGTGCCATCCACCAAAACAGCCCCTAAATCCTTGCCATTGACATAAAAATGAATATTTTTAAGCTGATTTTTAGGAATTTGAGGTTCGGTAAACCCATCACCCAAAGCAAACTCGCCTGTGACTTGCTGAGCTTTGCCCGCCTGACGTGTCAATAAGATTGATGCTGGATAATCATCACTAGATTCATTGTGATAGCCCGCAGCTCGACAGGTTCCTGTATTGCTACAGTAAATTTCCCAATCTTGATGTGAAAATGAAATACCTTTGATTTCTTGTGCGAAGCTAGTAGAACTTAGTGCCATAAAGCAGCAAACTGAAAGTATATTCTTCACTGGTATCATTCTGTATTACTCATATTTATTATCAAACTTGAAAACAGTTTAAAGGACTGATCTACACTTGTCATATGTCATTTTATTGCAGAAGATATTAGCTTAAAGCAAACTGAGTTTGGTCAAATTTAAAAATGAAAAGAACAATTTTGTTTCCCACGATTTTAATGAATATGTTCTCCTCAGCCATTCATGCTGAGATTACAGTATTTAAAGCAAATTTCCCTCAGTTTTCAAATAGTGCAAAAGAACGAAAAGCAGAAAATCAAATTTACCCTCTCGGTGAAGCTTCTTTTGCAAATGATGTTCGAGTGCCTTTTTACGGGGTAACCGCACTCAACCCTGTGGAAGATGGTTTATTAAAAGACTTTAAATCATGTTCCGCAAAAAGCTGTCATTTCGATTTTAAATTAGATGCTAAACAAGCTGAACAACTCAAGTTATGGGCTATTCCTGAAATAGGAATTGTACTTGTACCTACAGATTGGCAAGACATACAATCAAGTGCAGGAGCGAATGGTACTGGATCTGCCTTAATCATGAGTCCAAATCAGAAACAAGCAATTCAGCTTTATGATTCATCATTTTGTGTAGGTTGCGGCATGCCAAATGCGACGCTTTATTTTCCACATCTTTTAAAACAAAGTGTGGAATATGAATACGGTGGTTATCAAGATCCGCTTAAATTACTGAAGATCGTACACCCTTCAAAACAAATCGCTTTCTTTAGTTATCAAATTCCTAAGCTGAATAACAGAACACATGGCGTAGCCAAATATCAAGATGAAGACACGTTTAACTTTAGAGAAATCAAAGTCACCGTTGATCAATCCCAACAGCATTTAGTTGGAACTATTCTAAATTTTTACAATGCGACTCATTAATCAAATCATGGACACAAAAAAACCTGCTAGTTGCAGGTTTTTTTAATCACACTTATTTTTTTAAAATTGACTCGAAAGCTTTTAAACGTTTATAAATTGAGAGTAATTCAATAATCGTTTTCCAAGAACTGATGAGATATTGAAATGATTCACGAACTTTATCAAAGATGTTACTAATTTGGTTGATCAAGCCTAAAGTCATTTTACCTGCGGCAATTGCAGGAAATAGCACCACCAGACTATATAAAACATCCAGTTGCTTATACCAGATAGCGACAAGGTTAAAATAAGCATAGTGAAAATAAAGTCTAAAATAATTTACACGTACTCGAGCAAATAACTCTTTTAATGTGAGTGGATCAGCACGATTCTCATGGTCTTCACCATAAACCAACTCTTTACGGTAGGCTGCCTCAACCTTTTGATTATTAAATTGTAGGCCTGGTAATTTCTGACCGACGATCATTAACACCACAGTTCCAAAGACCGCCCAGACAATTGCAGCCCATACCAGTGAATGTTCAATCTCACCCACGATTGGAAGCACTGGCACTTTCTCTGAGATTTTAAATAATAACGGCAGGAACGCGATCAGCACCATCACTGACTTAATCAGTTCAACCCCCAAGTCTTCCATAATGGTGGCAAAGCGCATGGTATCTTCCTGAATACGTTGCGAAGCCCCTTCAACATGACGAAGCCGATCCCAGTTTGCAGTGTAGTATTCATTCATGGCGGTACGCCAGCGGAACACATAATGGCTGGTAAAGAATGCATTGATTACGGCGAATGTGACGGCAACCATTGCAATATAAAGAAAAGTCAAAGTTCCATTATATAGGTCATTAATATTACCGCCGCCATCGCTTAGCATCTTTTGAATCATGTCCCAGAATGGTCCATACCAAGCATTGATTGCAACACTGACCTGCACCCCAAACCAGATATTAAACAGGATAAATGCTGACCCCCAGATTGACCACTTCTGCCATTTATTATCAGAAAGGAATCCCCAAAAACCTGCAAATAAGGCGGTTGAAAGGAGAAACCAGAGATAGAACCAAATAAATGCAGGCGACCAGAAACGGCTCACCCCAATTTGCAACTCTGCTTCAGCATAGCCCTTTGGGAACCCCAAATATTCACCCCATCCATGGCCACCTGTATACCAGAGCAGCATATTCAGGGCCATCCATACAACCACTGAAATAAAAAATGGACGTGGGTTGGGAAAAAATGATTTAAACATCGTGTTTAACAATCCTTGTTGTGCTGCAATTGACGCAAGTACGTCATGCTATAACCCCAAACTTAACTTTGTTTGATAGAAACTTTGGTAAGTTGTAGTTATTTACATGCTTTTCCAAAATTTTCATAGCATTTTGATGAGTATTTACAATTTGTTTAGGACATCGAAACGATTTTAATCCGGTTACGACTCTCTGTGGCCATATAAACCTTAAGGATGTACTGGAAAGGTCTTTAAGGCAAAATCTTGCTGATCAGGTTGTACAAGGTTTTTCTTACTTTGAATGGCAAGTTCAATTTCAGAAAGCTTTGACTGAGCCGCATCAATCCCTGCCTGCATAGTCATTTCACGCCCCTTAACATCAAAAATATGGGCCTTTTCACGCAGATCAGGTTGAATCACCACATCGGCATCTTTCAGTTCTTCTTCAGCCAGACGGCCCTGCATAATATTAATGTTCTGGTTAAACAGTCCCCAGACATTGCTGGTTTCAGTATGAATCGGCTGGGCCAGAATATCCACTGCAATCACCACATCCGCTCCCAGTTCACGTGCAACCTGAACAGGCACAGGACTGACCAGCCCACCATCTACATATTCAACATCATGAATTTTGGTGGGTACAAACATGCTGGGGATTGAGGCCGAGGCACGAACCGCCTGTCCAGTATTGCCATAGTTAAAGACTGTTCTGCTGCCATCCTTAAGTTCAGTTGCCACCACATACATTGGAATCTTGAGTTGTTGCAAGGGTGTGTTGCGCACCTGCTGGTTGATGTAATCCTCAACCTTTTTACCATTAAAGAACCCTTTCAAGCTGACATTGACATCACGAACGTCATTGGCTTTCAGCTTTAGGGCAATGTCACGCAACTCAGCGGCGGTTTTGCCGCTGGCATAGATTGAGCCAACGATACTCCCTGCACTAGTGCCTACAATAATGTCTGGACGAATCCCCTGTTGTTCCAGCACTTGTATCACCCCAATATGGGCATAGCCACGTGCACCACCACTCCCCAAAACCAAAGCGATTACGGGACGTTTTTGCTGTTGTTTGATATAGCTAAAAGGCTGGCTCAGCACCCGTGCCTGGGCATCTTCAATTGCTGGACGTAAATGTGAGGTTGTTTGGCAACCTGTTAAAATGATTACTGATAGTCCGAGTATGCATGATTTAAGCCGTTTCATATGCAGTTGTTGCCATATTTACTGTGTTTCCAGCTTAAATTTTAGCTCTTCCCAGCCTGAAATGCTGTATCAGTTTTTTTGCTGCTGTGACTGCCAATCCATAAAAAAGCCCCTCGAAAGGAGCTTTTATCAAGATCACCAGATATCTGAACCAACTTTTTTCTTTAGTTCAGGATATTGATCAATCTTGAACTCTGGTTCCTTAATACCTTTCTTTAACTGAGATGTGTAGTCTTTCATTGACATCCTCCCCGACCTAAAGGACGGGGATTCCTACTGCTAGATGGCAATGTCCTGCCACGAAACAGATACTATAGTTCTCTGCTTCTTATTCCAATGTAGTCCTACCTTTCGGATTGCAAAGAGTGCACGGATTACAATGGGGAAAACTGTTTTTTTTCGTGTTGTATCAGTCTGCTGACTAAAAATATACAACGTAATTATCATAGCACATGGATTACTAGATTCAAATGTTTTTAGCAATCCTAGCCAATCCCCACAAGGGGGACTAGCGGATTGCAGCCTTATATCCTCGGGCTAAACCCCGAGGTTTTACGGCTATTCGGATAAAATCAATGCTATCGGAGTCAGCAATAGAATTGCGATCAGGTTAATAGTTGCCATCAATCCCATCGATAAGTCTGCCATAGACCAAACCAATGGAACGCTAGTGATTGCACCGAAGTACACCATAACCAATACTAAAATACGGAAAACAAGCATGATTTTAGGATTGTTATTGATAAACTGCACATTACTTTCAGCGTAGGCATAGTTACCAATAATCGACGTAAAGGCAAACAGGAACAGAATAATCGCCAGCAAACCACCGCCCCAGCTACCAATTTGGCTCTCCAAAGCTTTCTGGGTCAATGTCACGCCTTCAAAGCCAGCTTCGTGATAGAGACCAGACACCATAATGATGATCGCGGTACATGAACACACCACGAAAGTATCGACAAATACACCTAGCATCTGGACCAGACCCTGATTCACAGGGTGTTTCACATCAGAGGCCGCAGCGGCATTTGGCGCTGACCCCATACCTGCTTCGTTGGAAAACAAGCCACGTTTGATCCCCATCATCATTGCCATAGAAATCATCGCACCGAAGAAACCACCTGCGGCAGCCTCAAACTGAAATGCCTTGCTAAAGATCAATTTAAAGATCTCAGGCAACATCGGCAAGTTGGCTATCGCAATGTACAAAGCGACCATGATATAAAGCAATGCCATGAAAGGAACGATACTTTCAGCAACTTTAGCGATACGCTTGATCCCGCCAAAGATAATCAATGCCGTCATAATGACCAATGCAATCCCAACCCATGACACTTCGAGATCAAGACCACCAAGCCCCAATACAAAATTGGCTTTATCCCATCCCCAGGCATGTGAGGTCGCACCAATAATCGCATTTGCCTGAACGGCATTGAATACAAAGCCATAAGCCAGAATAAGTGACAGTGCAAAAACGATACCTAACCATTTTTGTTTTAAGCCTTTGGTAATGTAGTACGCAGGTCCACCACGGAACTGCTTGTTTTGATGATCTTTTACTTTAAATAACTGGGCGAGCGATGACTCGACAAATGCAGAACTCATACCAAGAAAGGCAGTGACCCACATCCAGAACACGGCACCAGGACCACCAATTGCGATTGCAATCGCAACACCAGCAACATTACCAACGCCCACACGGCTTGCAAGCCCAGTGACAAAAGCCTGAAATGGTGTAATGCCATGTTCATCCTGCGTTTCTTTACGACTGCCTTTCATCACACGGATACTATGCAGGAACAAGCGAAGCTGTACCGCACCTGTAACAAATGTGTAAAATACCCCAACCGCAACCAGTAATACGACCAGGAAATTCCAAAGCGGATCATTCAAGAACTGTACCCACGACATCAGCGTGGCATTTAATTGTTCATTCATCACTTATTCACTTAAAAATTTTATGTGCGTCAATCACATATTCAAAAAAATGGATGAATCAAAAAAGCCCCGTATGGGCTTTTGATCTAACTTAGATAAAGAATTTCAAAATGAGTTGAATGACAGTTGCATTAATCAAGTCAACAAAGAACGCGCCACAAAGCGGCACTATCAGGAATGCTTTATGCGATGGGCCATACATATTGGTAATTGCCTGCATGTTTGCAACCGCAGTGGGCGTTGCCCCCATACCAAAACCACAGTGACCCGCTGCCAACACGGCTGCATCGTAGTTTTTACCCATGACACGGAACGTCACAAACGCAGCATAAAGCGCCATTGTCAATGTTTGCGCGCCAAGAATCACAACAAGTGGACCAGCCAAATCAGCCAGTTGCCATAATTTCAATGAAAGCAAAGCCATTGCCAAATACAATGAAAGCGACGCATTACCAAACACATCAATTGCACGATCAAAAATATCAATTTTCAATACGCTTTCAAGAATATTTCGGAGAATAACACCACCACCAAGCGCCCAAACAAAGGTTGGTAACTCGAACCATGTCCCTTTGCTATAACCCGTCATAAACTCAGAAAATGCAAGACAGGCAGCGAACATACCCAATGTTGTGATTGCATTATCTGCTGTAATTAAACGAACTTGATGCGGATTTTCGAATGGTGCAAGTTCATCAGGGTGCTGGTCGAGATGAGTATCACGATCCTTGATCTCGGAAGAGGTTTTGGCATGGGCAAGGCTGTAACGGTTAATCAGCAGCTTGGCCAATGGACCGCCGATAATCCCACCAATAATCAGGCCGAAAGTTGCACTTGCCATACCCAATGCCAAAGCGCCCTGAATACCATGCTGAGTTTCAAGGATTTCACCCCATGCACCTGCGGTTCCGTGACCACCTGTCAAGGTAATTGAACCAGCAATCAGGCCAACCAATGGATCAGTACCCAACAAGGTTGCCAGACTCATCCCAACCGCATTCTGCACCACAATGAATGAGGCGACACAGATCAAGAATAAAACTAAGCCGATCCCGCCCTCTTTTAGCTTCATGAAATTGGCACTAAGACCAATTGAAGCGAAGAAAACTAGCATGAAACTCGTTTGTAATTGACTGCTGAAAACAATACTGTAGCCCCACATCGAGTGCACGAGTAATGAAACTAGCGCTGCAACCAAACCGCCAGCAACAGGCTCAGGGATGTTGTAACGCCTTAAGAAGTCAATTTTGTTGACCAGTAAACGTCCCAATAACAGAACGATCACTGCCGAAATTAGCGTGTAGAAACCATTAAAAGTAAATTCCATATTTTATTCCATTTATTCTATTTGTTATGTAGATGAACAAGCGCTGTAACGATGGGGCGAAAGTGCTGTATCTGTTGTTGCCTACGGGCAGCATAGGCATTGTTCATCATGGAAGTTGCAACGGTGATTGCCAAGTCCTGAATAAATGGCTTACGGATGAGAGGTAAACTCATGAGAAGCTCCTGTATCTGGTGTATATTTCAACATTTTCCACAGGCACAAAATTGGATAAATTCGATATGCCTGAGCTAGAAAATCCCCCTCACCGTGTCAGCAAGGAAAGCCTAATCAATTTTAAAAAAGGGCGTATTATGCATAAATTTAGAATATTGTGTGTATTTTTTTATTCTAGGGGCAATCACAGCCCCAATATATATCAATAAATATTAAATCTATTTCATTGTGTTACAAATACATTTAATTTTCACATAAAGAAACAAAATACAAATGAAATACAATACTGGTAGGTCTCATCTACATATCGCTTACTTTTCACTCAAAACTCCAATCTACGACTTAAAAAGTATCTGCAAAAGCTATTTATTACTTTATAGTCTCATTCCATGAGAAAGATCATAAATGATGAGGAATTTTTATGAACACGGAACAAGTCCGCTACGTCGATGATGCCATTACATCGCGCCATTCAGTACGTGCGTTTCTGGATACCCCTGTTGAAACCCAAACCATTAAGGATATTTTGGCGGTTGCCAGCCGAGCACCGTCTGGCACGAATACACAGCCGTGGAAAGTGTATGTGCTGACAGGTAAAAAACGAGCTGAAATGATTAACCGTGTTTGTAATGCACAAATTGAAATGTTTCAAAAGCCAGAACTCGCTGGACAGTATCAGGAAACCTTTGCCTATTATCCTGAAACCTGGATTTCACCTTTTATTGACCGCCGTCGTGAAAATGGCTGGGGACTCTACGGTTTACTAGGAATTCAAAAAGGTGAAAAGGAAAAAATGGCGGCACAGCAATTGCGTAACTACCAGTTGTTTGATGCACCTGTTGCCCTGTATTTCACCGTGAACAAAGCAATGGGGATTGGTTCAAAAATGGATATTTCCATGATGATCCAGAATGTTATGGTTGCAGCTAAAGCACGCGGTTTGGATACCTGCCCGCAAGCCGCATGGAACCATTTCCATCCAATCGTACTGGATGTGCTTGGCGCACCTGACGATGAAGAACTGGTGTGCGCTGTTGCCTTGGGCTATGCAGACCCTGATCACATCGTAAATACATTTATTACGCCTCGTGAGCCTGTGGAAAACTTTACTGTATTTTTAGATGAATAATTCATTTATTGGACAGTATCTCTAGCTGAAGATACTGTCTTGCTGTTTCCCCACCTTAAAAATTGCAAATAGTCCCGCACTGGTAAACATCAACATCATCAATCCCATATTGAGTGATGCTTTCCAAATCAGGAAGTTTAAGATTACCCCGCCCAACAAGCCACAGGCGAATTGCACACTCCCCATAATGGCACTGGCTGTTCCTGCCCTTGCACCCTGTTTCGACATGGCCAAAGCCATTGCATTGGGTCCAGTTAGGCCAATCCCAGAAACAACTAGAAATAAGCCTGACATTAACAGCCAAAGTGGCGCGTGGTTCATCAAGCCAGCACTGACCACAATGCTCACAAAAACACAGGCCAAACTGGCAACCACATACAAGGCCAAGCCAAAATATAAGGGGGTTTTGCGTCCAATACGGTCACTTACAGGCCCATAAATCAGTTGTCCAATCGCAAGTCCTAGAAAATATGCGGGTAAGGTATTGGCAATCATCTGCATACTTACCCCAAACTCATCCGCCATTTGTGGCAGCGCGGGTAAATACATATCAATCGATAATGGACCTAAAGCTGTCAATAAAGCCAGCAATAATATCCATGCTGTTGAATATTGACGCTGACGAGCTTGCTCTGCCTGCATAATACTGTACTTTTCATGTTAATCACGTTTGCAAGCTTAGCATCCTCACTGTATTTGTGCATAATATGAGTGATAAAATCGATAGCATATTAGCCGATAACGCAAGGCATGGCTGAAATGTCAACAGACCCTATAAAAAAGGATCAACCTTGAATCCCTGGTTCGGACGTTTAAAACAGGCAACCTACAACACCACGTTTATGTATAACGTGCGTATGCTCATTGCCTTTACAGGCACGGCTTTTGTTCCCTATCTGCTCAATTTCCAACTTGCCACCATTCCACTGACATTGGGTGTGGTTGCCGCAGGTATCAGTGACATTGATGACCGTTTTTCCGTGCGCATCATGAACCTGATTTATACCTATATCGGTTTCTTTATCACTGCGGCATCGGTTCAGTTACTGTTTCCCTATCCTGCCGCCTTTGCAATCGGACTGATTGTTTCCTGTATCGGCTGGATTTTACTGGGTTCACTCGGTCGGCGTTATGCCACCATTGCCTATGGCTGTCTGGTGGTTTCGGTCTACTCAATGCTAGGTGTACACCTGTTTGAACAATGGTATCTACAACCAGCCTTATTGGTAGCTGGTGCAGCCTGGTACGGACTGCTTTCCACCATTAGCTTTTTGCTGTTTCCTGTGCGCAAATTACAGGACCAGCTCTCTGCCTCTTATCATGCGCTGGGGAGCTTTTTATTTGCCAAATCCAATCTGTTCGATGTCGATATGACGCCATCAAGCTATCAGCAAAGCATGATTGATCTAGCGTTGGAAAATGGCAAGCTGATCTCCATCTTCAATGACATGCGTATGGCGCTGCTGACCCGCCTCAAGGGTGATCGGGGCCAGAAAGATACACGGCGTAGCTTGCAGTATTATTTTGTTGCGCAGGATATTCATGAGCGAGCGGATTCGGCCCATATCGACTATCAGAAACTGGCCAAGATTTTTCAGCACAGTGATATTTTATTCCGCTTCCAGCGTATCCTGACCATTCAGGGCAAAGCCTGTCAGGACTTGGCGAACTGTATTTTAACCCGTACCCGCTATCTACATAACAAACGCCTTAAGCACAGCTTTGAAAACTTAAGGCTGTCGCTGGAAAAGTTGCATGCAGACCAAGTCTATGATCAGGTGCGGATTAATGCCCTTTTTGCGCTTTATCAAAACTTAAAGTCGATTGATGCCCAGCTCCAGAATCTGGAGACTGAACGTAACATTCAACTGATCAATGCCCAGCAGGCGGAAAACCAGCTCAAGGATGATGACCTGAAAGGCTGGAATGACATGATGGTACGGGTCAAGCAGCATCTCACTCCCGAATCGGTGTTATTCCGCCATGCGGTGCGTCTGTCGATTGTGCTGTTTATCGGTTACATCTTCATTCAGTTAACCCATATTGCCTATGGCTACTGGATTCTACTGACTGCCCTGTTTGTCTGTCAGCCAAACTTTAACGCGACCAAACGCCGCCTGTATTTACGAATTGTCGGCACCCTGATTGGAATTATTGTCGGTCTGGCGATTATTTACTTTATTCCGTCACTTCAGGGACAACTGGTCATGCTGGTGCTCAGTGGCGTTTTATTTTTCGAGTTGCGTAGTAAACAGTATGCCCAGGCAACCGCCTTTATCACCATTCTGGCCTTGATCAACTTTAATCTGGATGGTTCCGCATTTGCCGCAGGTTTGCCACGCCTGATCGACACCATCATTGGCTGTGCACTGGCATGGTTTGGAGTCAGCTTTATCTGGCCCGACTGGAAGTTCCGCCGCCTGCCACGCACCATTCAACGTTCACTGCAAGCCCAATGTAAATATCTGGCGGAAGTAGTGACGCAATATCATGAAGGGCGTAATAATGCCCTGAACTATCGAGTGGTCCGACGGGCGGCACATAATAATGATGCGGAAGTTGCATCACTCATTTCCACCCTTGCAACCGAACCCAATATTGATCCCACCAAGAAAGCACAGGCATTTGAGTTTCTCTGTTTAAGCCATACTTTTCTCAGTTATATCGCGGCCTTGGGTGCGCACCGTGAACGTATTGATGAGCCTGCGATATTAAGCCTGTTGGATCAGGCACTGGATGATATTCAGGGTGCACTGTTACGAGATGAAGTACCTGACCTGTCTTCACAAAATATGCTACAAAGCATACGCGAACGCCTGAGCCGCAATGATGAAAACGACCAGAAATCGCTGATTATTTTGCAGCAGCTCTCCCTGATCCTGAGTATTTTGACCCGTTTAAGTATGTTGAAACAGAGTTTAAGCTATGAACCCCATGAAGATGGCACCGAGTTTGCCTCACTTTAGGGGCTATTGGTATTTTAATCGTCCCTATGATTCGCTATTGGCCTAATATCTTTGCATGCCAATCAATGATAAACTTAACCCAGTTCTAAACTCATTTTTTAAACTATGACCGCCAAAACGCTATACGCTTATACGCTACAACCCGTTCCCTACGAAGTTTCTGAACAAGAACAACGTCAAGCCCAACTTATGATTTGGCGTGGTACCAATAAGTTCAGCCGCAAGGCCTGGCTGATTATGATTGCACTTGTGGTGCTTTCACTGGTTACAGCAGGCCTGATCAAGTATTACTCCACCTACTCAACCGCGATTTGCTGGGTGGTGATCATTGGTGTGGTACTGTTCTACCTCATCAAGAAGTTTGGTCTGGAATGGTATGTGAAACGTAAAATGAACGAATTTCCTGTACAGGAAATCAAGGGGATTCGTTTAGGTGTACAGCCCCACGGGATTGTGATGCGCCAGAAAATGGGACTTCAGGAAGGTACAGCGACCATCGGCTGGAAAGACATTTACGAATGGTACAATACCCCTGATTTTATTTTGGTTAATTTCAAGGTAAAGACACCAAAAGGCGAAGTTCAGCAAGGTGCCTATATCCTGCCAAAACGCATGGATTCAAAGAATTTCTCATTTAATACAGTACGCAAGCACTTAAAAGAGACAGTTGGTGAGGCTAAACCGTTGTAATCGGATGCGGTCATCAGCAATATAAAACAACCCAGCCCAAGCTGGGTTTTTTCTTAAAATAGCACTTCCCTCGTTTAGGTTTAAGCCAGATTTAAATCACTTAATTTGAAAATAAGAATCAAAATCAATATTACCTACAAAATCCTTATTCTATTCTTATTATTGGGTTATATTTACAGAAACTTCATCATCTTTCTATTTTTCCCCATGTTTAAAAAAGTATTCTTCCAAATCCACTGGTTTTTAGGGATTACGGCTGGTTTAATCCTCTCCATCATGGGAGTGACAGGAGCCATTTACTCCTACGATCAACAAATCTTAAAAATGATTAATCAGCAAAGTTATGTGGTACAAGCCGCAACAACTCCCAAGCTGACACCAGCGCAACTTTATCAGCATTTCAACCAGCAACAACCTGGAATTGAGATCAACAGCATCACCCTCTCTGCTGACCCTACCGCATCCTCTACAGTCAATATCAAGAAAGATGGCGAACGGCGTGGCTATAACATGATGGTCAATCCCTATACCGCCGAGGTATTGCCTGAGATCAAGGGACAGGAATTTTTTCAGTTTATTCAGCGTTTGCACCGTTATCTGACGATAGGTGATTTTGGCAAACAGTTGACTGGCGCTTCTGCAATGATGCTGATTTTCTTTGTATTGAGTGGACTTTATCTGCGTTTTCCGAAGAAACACTCCTTTAAACAATGGTTTTTTATCAAGCCCAAGCTGAAAGGCCGTAATTTTATCTGGAATTTACATGCCGTTGTGGGCACTTGGGCGGTGGTGTTCTACCTGTTGTTTGCATGTACAGGCTTATACTGGTCGTATGACTGGTGGCGTGCAGGCATGTTCAAGGTGATGGGAGTCGAACAGCCACAACGCAAAGAGCATGACAATGAGGGTGGCCAAGCCAAGCAATCTGAATTATCCCAGCAACAGATCAATACAATTCTTGAGCAGACATGGACAAACGTCAATGCACAGATTGGCGGCAAATACTCTGCCCTCACCCTAAATATTCCCAAGCATGATGACGCAAAGCTAGAGCTATCATTCGTTGACCATATTCCACAGCATGAACGTGCACGCAATCAGGCTGTCTATAACTATCAGCAGCAAAAAATTGAAAATTTAGAATTATATGAAGATAAAAAGCTTAATGAGAAAATCATGAGCAGCATGCTACCTGTGCATCGGGGTAGTTTTTTTGGTTCGACCTACCAGTTCATTGCCTTGCTGGCCTCTCTCAGCATGCCTTTATTCTTTGTGACAGGCTGGATGCTGTACCTCAAACGCCGTCAACAGAAGAAACTGACTTTGGCAGCGCGTCAATCCCAAACATCACAACAGGTCGATCCAAATGCAAAACCATGGTTGATTACTTATGCGTCTCAAACAGGTGTTGCTGAACAGTTGGCTTGGCGCACCGCCACCAGCCTACAGGAGGCACAGCAGCCGACTGTAGTGAAACCCATTCAGCAACTTACCGAGCAGGACTTACAGCAGGCGCAGCAGGTTCTATTCGTGGTCAGCACCTATGGCACAGGTGAAGCACCCGACCTGGCAACAGGGTTCTGTAAAAAGCTCATGCAACAGACGCCTGACCTCGGTCACATGCAATATGCGGTATTGGCGCTCGGTTCCAGAGAATATCCAGACAGTTACTGTAGTTTTGGTTATGCGGTTGATAAGTGGTTAAAACAATGCAATGCGGAGGCATTTTTCGAGTTAATCGAAGTGGACAATGCAAATGCCAATGACATTCAACGCTGGAATCAGGCCTTGTCTGCGGTGACTCAGCATGAACTGCATGCCATGAATATTGAAAAGGTCTTCGATCAATGGACACTCAGTAAACGACATGTACTTAATCCAAATAGTTTGGGACAGGCAGCCTATAATATTGAACTGACAGCACCTTATGACATTAGCTGGCATGCGGGAGATATTGCAGAGATTCAACCAGCCAATAGTATGGCTGAGATTGAAGCCTTTCTGGCCAAGCATCAAATTCCTGCCAACATTCAGGTTGCTTCACTCAAACAACCGATTGAACAATGGCTGTGGAATAAAAACCTACGCACTGAGATTCAGCCATTTACCAAGCTTGAGGAACTGCTGCAACAACTTTCCACTCTGCCAACACGGGAATACTCTATTGCCAGCATCCCGTCACAGCAAGTTCTACGATTGGTGGTGCGTCAACAACGTGATGAAAATGGCCAATTAGGACTAGGTTCAGGCTGGCTCACCGAGTTTGCATCCTTAAAGCAAACCATTGCCTTACGCATTCGTAGCAATGAATCTTTCCATTTGATTGATGACAACCGCCCTATTATCTGTATCGGCAATGGTACAGGCATTGCAGGACTAATGGGCCTGTTACAGCAGCGTAACCGTCAGAATTACACCACCAACTGGCTGATCTTTGGTGAACGCCAACGCGAACATGATTTCTTCTATCAGGAAACGATTGAAGCATGGAAAAATATGGGCACGCTCAAACGCCTTGATCTGGCTTTTTCCAGAGATCAGGCGCAGCGCATCTATGTACAGGATGTCTTGCGTGAACAGGCTGATGAGTTAATTAGCTGGCTAGACCAGGGTGCGGTCATTTATGTCTGTGGTAGTATTGATGGCATGGCTTCAGGTGTAGATCAGGCACTTAGCGATATCCTAGGTGAAGAAAAAGTGGATGCACTTCGTCAGGCAGGACGTTATCGTCGGGATGTCTATTAACTCGTAGTTCACTGTCCTCCAAGAACAACGGGTGTTTTCACACCCGTTTTTTATACAACAGCATCAAAATTTGCCTTTCGCCTAAATTTGCATACACTTAGCACGATTCAAATCGACCACAATTCAAATTATGCAACTCAGTTCATGGCTTCGTCTCTTATTTGCCCTTGTCGGTTCAGTCCTGTTTATTGATGGTGCGGTGCTGATCGCATTTAAAAAGATTCATATAGGGACAGTGCTTCCACTGCTGCTTGGCCTTTTTTTCTGTGTATATGCATTCTTTTATTATCATATTGAACGTTTCTTTTTCTATCATTTCCGCCTACATTCCATTTGGCGCTTTGGCTGGTTATGCTTCTGGATCTGGTTGATTAGCTTAGGCTATTTTTTTAATTATCTGGCAGAGAACAATTCAGAAACCCAGACCACACCCCCAGTACGGGCAATTATTGTGTTGGGTAGTGGTGTTGAAAATGGGCAGCCATCCGCCACCCTTGCCAAGCGACTTGATCGAGCTGCACCAGTGGCCCTGGCCCAACCTGATGCCAAACTGGTTTTGACAGGAGGTATTGATTTTGGTGAAACCCAAAGTGAGGCTGAGGTGATGTCCAGCTATCTACAGCAGAAGCACCATATTCCCGCCTCGCAAATACTTTTGGAGGATAAGAGCACCAGCACTGAGCTGAATCTTAAAAATAGTCAGCCTTTGTTGCAGGCACAACACATTAATATCCAGCAACCAATTGTAATCGTGACCAGTGATTTCCATACACTGCGGGCGGCCGCAATTGCGCGAAAACAGGGATATCGCCATATTAGCATGCTGGGTGCCACCACACCTTTAGCCACACGTTATAATGCATGGCTAAGGGAGTATTTTGCCTACGCAAGTGGCTGGTTACTGGATGAGTATTGACAGGGTTATCCCTATCAATTTTATCTTATTGCTTATTGATGCAAACGAATGTCCCGTGGCAACGGCAACTGCAACTCAGCAAAAACCTCTGGGCGCTGCAAATAGATCTGATACAGAAAATTCTTAATATCCAATAATAATGAATCAGGGCTAACCAGTAGGTTATTCCCCTCAGGCGTCAGGTCCAGAGAAAGTATGGTGTTATTTTCCTTTAAAAAAGGAATCATCTTTTCAATGAATGCCATCAAGGGCAATTCCTGAACCTCGTAATTGGCCCAATTGTCCTTGATCAGTAACTTTGCCATTCCCTTGTTCTGCCAAATAGACATGGCATGCTGCCCTGTTGGCGTTGCACATAGTGCCCAACCCTCATGATACAGGGCAACCACACGACGCTGGACAATAATATTTTCAATAAACTGGCGATAAAGCTGTTTAGGCGGTGAATTGGATATCGTAGTTTGAGATTTCGACGCAGCCTTGCGTTGATATGGATTTTTCATAATAAATGACTTCAATATTAGAATGATTATCGTGGCACATGATAAATCAAGCCTGAAGTGATTACAATGAATTGATTTTTAAGATGATGGGATATGGTGGGCGCTGACGGGATCGAACCGCCGACATTCTGCTTGTAAGGCAGACGCTCTACCAACTGAGCTAAGCGCCCTGAACGAAGATAAACAAAGCAAAGCTTTGTCCGAGTGCAAGAGAAAAATCTTTGATTTTTCTAATTAACTCTGGTTTCAGAGAAGCAAGTATAAACATACTTGTTAAAACAAACATTTTCTTAAACAGGGAGTCAAGAAAATGGCGCAGCGGACGGGGCTCGAACCCGCGACCCTCGGCGTGACAGGCCGATATTCTAACCAACTGAACTACCGCTGCACT
>NZ_KB849435.1:124219-144523 GCF_000368425.1 Acinetobacter sp. CIP 102637 | reverse complement strand
AGTTTTAACGTAAAGGTTTGGTGGGCGCTGACGGGATCGAACCGCCGACATTCTGCTTGTAAGGCAGACGCTCTACCAACTGAGCTAAGCGCCCTTAACGTCTTCATCGTTTGTGAGGTGCATTATAGAGAATCTTCACAGCCTGTCAAACGCTTTTCATGCTCTTTTCGGAAAAAACCGTGTGAATGATTAAAAAATAGGTCATTCTTGATAAAACACAGGATTTTCGTATTTTATTTAGGCACTTATTTACAATCTGGCTGCTTATTTTCCAATGTCTGTTCTGAAATATAGACCAGTGCATGTTCAGGAACAAGCCCGAAAAGCTCGATAATTTCATCATTCTTCATTCGGATACAGCCATGAGACATCGGAATGCCCATCGGTTCCGTATCAGGTGTCCCATGGATGTAGATATATCGTTTAAAGGTATCACAACCCTCCCCCTGATTAAAACCAGCCTCCAAACCATCCAGCCATAAAATTCGCGATAAAATCCAGTCCCTTTGTGGAAACTGTTGTGCAAGCTGTTGATTGTAAATTTCGCCTGTGGGCTGGCGCGCAATAAAGACTGAATATTTTGCAGCGTCATGACCGATCTTTTGGGCAACACGATGCCAGCCTCTTGGGGTTTTACCACTGTTTTCCTGTTCACCAATTCCATTCTTGCCAGAGGAAATCAGATAAAACTTGTTATGTTTCGGCAATCGTAAAGTTTGTTGTGCCAAATCAATCAATATGTCTGCCTGTTCCAATGTATAGGACATTTTCTATCTCTAAATATTTCGGTCTTGCTGATTTATTTGAACATAAAAATGCTGTGCTTTCTGTAATTTTGATTTTTAGAACTGATAGGAGGCTGACCCAATGATTTAGGAAAATGGTGTTCTTTTTGAATCTGCTTTATATACACAAGATATATTCTGCAAAAGCTTCGCTTTTTTAACTTGCCACTCGCAGCATAACTGCTCGCCTTGCACTCGTGCAAAGCGCTGCTTGGCTTACCCCGCCACTCAAGCGTAGCTCTCGTCTTGCGCAGCTAAAAAGCTTCGCTTTTTTTAACGCTGCTCAGGTTCAGGACGTAGCCACAACCAGATCGCCACAATCAACATGGTAACATCAGTAAATATCTTGACCCAGAACGGCGCATTGGTAAACAGCATTAAAATCCCACTGAACAGCATCATGATAGTGGCAATCCACTTGGCCTTGCGTGGTACAGTCCCATTTTCACGCCAGTTACGCAGTGTGGGACCATATTTGGGATGGTTCAGTAACCATGCATCCATTTGCGGCCAGCCTTTTGATGCCGCCCATGCTGCCAGAATCAGGAAAACTGTTGTTGGCATACCAGGTAGAATTGCTCCAATAATTCCCAATGTGATAAAAATCACCACCAAGCTACGCCAGAACAATGTTTTCATTTAGCAATTAACCGACACGTCACTACAACCGTGCTAGTATAAAGTGTTTTTATTGTTGTTTATCAAACTGAACTTATTATTTCTCGATGATGGGTGACTATGCCTGAGAAGATTGATTCACCCAGCTTTTTTGAACCGTGGTTACAGTTTAAGCAGCCTATTGTTCGGCAGTTGGCCTTTTGCATTGCCAGTCCCAATATCCTGACCAAAATACCCGATGATTTAAAAATTGAAAATTATTTTGAACTTCATTCCAATACCGTTTGGCAAGAGCACTATCAAGCTTACGAGGTGCGGTTGCAACAGTTGGATCAGCAACCTCAACCCTTAATTGAATTTATGGCACGCCTGAAAAGTACCCGTTTAGGTTTGCGTTTTGAATATCTGCTCTGGTTCTGGCTAGAGGATGATAATTATCACCCCTACCAGTTATTAGGCCACAGTATCCAGAAAATTGCGGGGGCAGTCACCCTGGGTGAGCTTGATTTCCTGTTACTCAACAAACAGACTCAGGAAATCGAGCATTGGGAAGTCGCATTGAAATATTATTTGGGCGAGAACGAACTCAATTTATCTGAATGGTTCGGCCTAAATCGGCAAGACACACTACAGCGAAAATTACGGCACTTTACCCAACGCCAGTTTCAGTTTTCCGAGACCAGCCAGTACACAATTCAGCGTAAATTTGCAGTCATGAAAGGACAACTGTATTTACCAAAATATCATTACGCATCATCTATTCCAGAATGGATCAACACATCCAGACGTTTAGGTCAATGGGGAACGATAATCCCTGTACTACCCTACTATCGCCTACAACGGCATGAATGGCTTTGCCCTGATCAGCATCCATCTTCACAAACTGCCGAATGGTGGACCAATGGACTTTATCACAATGCAGACACTGAACCCATGTTTTATATGTTTCGTCAACCCGCCCTGTTATTTAGCTCAACCGCAAGTAAATAACATTTTATAACAGATCTACAATCAAACCATCATATTCATTTTCCATTTATTTTTTTAGCCTCTAATGACATCATAATTAAATTCAGATGGAGAAGATGATGAAAAAAATTTTAGTTGCTTCTATCATGGCCGCTTTTGTATTAACTGGTTGTAATACCTTTAAGGGCTTTGGCAAAGATGTTTCCAAAGCAGGTGACAAAGTAACTCAAACTGCTGAAAGAACACAGAATAAAATGTAGCCCCATAGAACAACGTTCACAAAACCTTATCTACAACCTAGATAAGGTTTATTTTTGCATACCTTTCTCAGCAATATTCCCCTATTATATCGGTTCAGATTTCACCAGATTTAGCACCATCTCGCATGAACCATTCCGATACACTTGAACTCAGTTTACAACTCCTACGCCAACCCTCAGTCACGCCTATTGATCATGACTGCCAGAACATCATGGCTGAACGATTGGCCAAGGTGGGTTTTAAGATCGAAAACATGCGTTTTGAAGATGTTGATAATTTATGGGCCCGTCGTGGTACAGAAAGCCCTGTGTTCTGTTTTGCGGGGCATACTGATGTTGTTCCGACTGGACAATTGGATGCATGGAATTCAGACCCGTTTTTGCCTAGCATCCGTGATGGTAAATTATATGGCCGTGGTTCTGCCGACATGAAGACCGCTCTGGCCGCAATGGTGGTCGCCTCGGAGCGTTTTGTCACCAAGCATCCTAACCATAAGGGTTCGATTGCCTTTTTGATTACTTCCGATGAGGAAGGTCCATCCATCAATGGCACGGTTAAAGTTGTTGAAACCCTGGAAGAACGTAATGAGAAAATGACATGGTGTCTGGTTGGCGAGCCTTCAAGTACCCATCAACTTGGTGATATTGTTAAAAATGGCCGCCGTGGCTCTTTAAATGGGGTATTGACCGTACAAGGCAAGCAAGGCCATGTCGCCTACCCTCATCTTGCACAGAATCCAATTCATTTGGCAACCAAAGCACTGGATGAGCTATGTGCCATCACATGGGACAATGGTAACGAATATTTCCCCGCAACCTCATTCCAGATTTCCAATATCCATGCGGGAACAGGTGCAACCAATGTCATTCCAGGCACACTGGAGGTGACCTTTAATTTCCGTTACTCCACTGAAGTAACGGCCGAAATTCTCAAACAACGCGTCATTGAAACACTGGATAAACATCAACTGAATTACAGCATTGACTGGACATTGTCAGGTTTACCATTCCTCACCCCAGTGGGCGAATTGGTGAATGCGGCAAGAACAGCGATTAAAAACGTGACAGGCGTTGAAACTGAACTTTCAACCAGTGGTGGTACCTCTGATGGACGCTTCATTGCACCTACAGGCGCCCAGGTTCTGGAACTTGGGGTGTTAAATGCCACCATCCACCAAATCAATGAGCATGTAAATGTTGATGATCTGGAGCCTCTGGCTGAAATTTATCAACAAATTCTGGAAGAGCTTTTGACTTAATAAATTTTATAGTCATAAAAAAAGGAACTCTGATGAGTTCCTTTTTTATTAGAGACCAAGCTGGGTCTGGATATTTTGCAAATGGGGAACAAAAAATTGCTTTTCGCCCATCTTCACATACTTAAAGACCTTATTGTCATCCACGTCTCGCTCTTCATCTACAATTTCCGAAATACGTACACGGATGGATTCAGGCATTTCATTACAGACCAAGGCAAACCGCTCGGAGACATCATCACCCTCAATAACCAAGGCCACGCCCTGCTTCTCGTTCGGGTCATTCACCGCATAAACGGGAAGCTTTAGGTCATGCCATTCGATGTGGTCAACGTTGGTTTGGGTATCCATTGCTGACAACACGATATTTTGTGGCAACAGCATGGGAACCTTTTGATGGCACTGAATAATATAGGCATCAATGAATCCTGTTGATACCGTAATTAAGTGTTGTAACTCTTGCTGGTCAATTTGCCCCAATGCCGAGTTTGCGCCTTTTTTAACCATTATTCATTACCCCTTAGCGCACTGTAAGTAAACTTTCAATATTTTCCAGAAGCGTTTCTTCCTGGAATGGTTTACCCATATATTGATTTACCCCCAGTGACAATGCACGTTCACGGTGCTTCTCGCCTGTACGTGATGTAATCATGATGATTGGTAAATCACGATGGATTTCATGGTGTCGAACAAGGTTGGTTACTTCGAAACCATCCATTCGCGGCATCTCAATATCAAGCAGCATCAAGTCTGGCTTGATCGTTTCAAGCTGCTCAATTGCATCGACACCATCTTTGGCCGTCACCACATCATAGCCCTGACGCTCTAACAGACGGGATGTTACTTTACGTACTGTCACTGAGTCATCCACAATCATGATCAGGCGGCGCTCATCATAACGCTGTTTGGTATAGGTCTCATCCACCTGCTTGCTACGCGCTGTTGACTGTGCCTGACGGGCAATATTCTGGCCATCCAGAATCAGACAGACCTGACCATCACCGAGGATGGTGGCGCCCGCGATCACACCAATACTTGAGAATTGCTGGCCAATTGGTTTTACCACGATCTGGCCACGTGAACCAATTAACTGGTCTACCAGTAATGCGGTAGTTTGTCCTTGGGCACCCTTAATCAGGAGCACAGGTAAAGAGTGAACCACACCGTTTAAACGTGGAATTGGCTGTCCCGCAACAAACTCGGACAGATAGCGCATGCGATAACGTTCCTGGTCAATCTTGAAGTAGTCTTCCTGACTATCAAAGTATTGTTCCAATGCCATTGGCGAGATACGCACAATACGGTCAATCTGTGCAAGTGGGAATGCGAATTGCTGGTCACCTGCTTTCACCATCAAGGCGTCACTTACCGCCACGGTTGTTGGTACGCGGATGGTAAAGGTGGTTCCCTTGCCCAGAACGGAGCTGACACTCACGTGACCACCCAAGGCCTTGATATCGCTCTGTACAACGTCCAGACCGACACCACGGCCAGAGATCTGGGTCACCTGTGCAGCGGTACTGAAACCAGGATGGAAGATAAACTGTAAAACTTCTTCCTGATCAAGTTTTTGATCCGTGGTCATCAAACCTGTCTGAATCGCCTTGTCCTTGATTCGGTTGACATCAATCCCTTTACCATCATCACTGAATGTGACCACGATATCGGTACCCTGACGGCCAATGTCCAGAACAATATGCCCTGTTTCTGGTTTTTTAGCCTGTAAACGCTGCTCACGGTCTTCAATACCGTGGTCAATCGCGTTACGCAGCATGTGTTCAAATGGTGCAACCAGCCTTTCAAGAATACTGCGGTCCAATTCACCTTCGGTATTGTTCACCACCAATTCAGTTGGACGGTTCAGGGTGGAAGCCGTTTGGCGAACAATACGTTGTAAACGTGGTAACAAGCGTGAGAATGGCACCAGACGGGTACGCATCAGGCTTTCCTGAATTTCTGCCTGAATACGCGACTGCTGCAACAGTAGACCTTCAGTATCACGAATCTTCTCAGAAAGTGTGGTTTTAAAGTCAACCAAGTCCGAAGCGGATTCTGCAAGCGATTTTGACAACTGGTTCAACGATGAGTACTGGTCCATCTCCAATGGGTCAAAATCGGCATAACGGGAATTTTCTCCGCCATGTCGTGCAATGATCTGACTTTCCAGCTCACCTTCCATTCGACGTAGCTGATCAGCCAGACGTTTGATTGCAAGTTCCATTTCCGTCAACGTACCACCCAGCTGGCCCAGGTCCATTTCGATACGTGAACGGTTGATCGCATTTTCCCCTGACAAGTCAATCATCTTCTCGATAACGTCAGCAGAAACACGAATCATTTCATTGTTCTGTTCAATACGCTCTGTGGTTTCCCACTCACCCAACATTGATGGTGGTTCAGTACCATCACCCTGAACAAACTCCATGGTATATTCAGGCGTGAAGATGTCTGTTGCAGAGAATTTTTGAGGAAGCTGCGCCGCAACATCCACAAATTCCATCTTCTCCAGACTTTGTTTTAAACCATCAAAGTTGGCATATTGACGCTTAAAGATCGCATCATTGAGCCATGCCAGCGCAGTATTAAGCAGATTGTCATAAACGTTTGAGCTGAAATGATGCACACCAAACTGTTCAAAGGCGTTTTCCAGATGGTAGGCAATGATTGCAATCGCATCCATTTCCACCATGCGTGCGCCACCTTTCAAGCTGTGGGCATTACGCTGGAGCTGTAACAGCAAACTACGGTTACCGCGCTGGTCAAACCACTGTTTCAACAAGCCCTGAGCCTGTTCAAGCAGTTCTTCAGCTTCCTCAAGGAATGTCTGTTCCACTAGTGAACGAACATCATCTTCGAGAGAGTGTTCAGAATTTTCCACAGTTTGAAGAGAGGAGGTATCTTCAACGTGTTCTTCTATATCATTGCCACTCAGCTCATCTGCTGCAAGACTTGGTTCTTCAGAAACTTCTTCTTCAACAAGTTGCAACACTTCCAGTCCACTGCTCTCATCTTGATCAGAAAGTGCGGTGATTTCAGTTGCAGGCTCGCTTACAACCAGATCAGCCGAGTGATCCGCTTGTTGAAGTAGCTGTACCACATGCGTTGATGGATAATCGATTTGCTGGTCGCGAATGGTTTGAATACGATCCGCAATATCATCCTGTACCAGACGAATCAAGGCAATCAGCTGTGGTGTTACCTGAATCTGCTGGTTAATCAGCTTCTCGTAAATTGTTTCCAGCTCATGTGCAATCAGGCCGATATGACGCGCCTGAATCATATTTGAACCACCTTTTAGGGTGTGCAAATAACGCATCAGGTTTTTCAGGGCATCCACATTCTGATAGTCTGCTGCCCAAGTACTGAGGTCAGCATCAATTCCCACCAGCAACTCATCTGCCTCTTCAAGGAAGATATCCAACAGGTCAGGATCAAAGTCACTGTTTGATTCGGCTGACTGCAATTGCTTCTTATCGAGTCCAAGCTGGGCTGCCAATACCGTAACATCAACTGCGGTATGTGGAGATTCTGTCTGAACAGAAAGGTTAGAAACAGCTGTCTCTTCTTCCACACCAACTGAATCAATCTCTTCATCTGTCTCTTCAAGCTGTTTAACCGCCACAGGTTTGGCTTCGAATGTACCCGTCATCTGATCAAGGTTTGCCAGAACCTGCAAGACATGAGCCGATGGGTAGTCAACCTGCTGGTCGCGAATGGTTTGAATACGATCTGCAATATCATCCTGAACTGAACGAATCACGGTGATAAGCTGTGGTGTTGCCTGTATCTGCTGGTTAATCAGCTTCTCATAAATTGTTTCCAGCTCATGCGCAATCAGGCCGATATGACGCGCCTGAATCATATTTGAACCACCTTTTAGGGTGTGCAAATAACGCATCAGGTTTTTCAGCGCACCTACATTTTTATGGTCAGCAGTCCATGTATTGAGATCCGTATCAATCCCCACCAGTAACTCATCTGCCTCTTCAAGGAAGATGTCCAATAAGTCAGGATCGAAGTCACTATTTGCCTCATCTGACTGTAACTGTTGCTTGTCCAGCGCAAACTGTGCTGACAAGTCTGTAATATCAAGAACAGACGCAGAATCTTGGACTGTTTCAGGTACAGTATCCATAACATCTGTGGATGTTTGTTCCAAGAAGTCAATATTCTGCTGGGTAAATAAACTTAATTCATTCAGGACACTTTCATGTGTCTTGGTTAAGGTGACACGCTGTCCAGCAGCCAAGGTATCAAACAACTGAATAAACTGTTGATGCACCTGATGATACAGCTCAAACGCATAATCAAGATTCAACAGACTCGGTTTAAAAATCAGGTCCTGATAGCTTGAACGCAATAGGCTGGTATATTGATACATCCCAATCGTGGCATGATGATGCGTATGCTGTAACAGAATTTCCGCCTGATGACTTAACAGCTGGATATATTGAGGAAATTCATTTCGGGCACGTTTTTCAAAATCAAATTCCACATCCAGTAAATCATTAATATTTAATTCTAGTAATTCAGAAACCAGACCCTGTGGTCGTATTGCCTCACCATGTTTTTCTTCTAGCTGGAAGTCATAGCTATCCCATGCCACATTGAATGTGTCATAAATCTCATCCAGTTTCTGTTTCGCGCCCTGCTGCCTTAAGGTATGCAGGTAATCGCGGACAAACTGGGCGTAATGGGTGAGCAATGCGGTTTCATCAGAACTGGAATCCAGTTCATCCTGCAACAAGGTCTTAAACAGGTTTTCAACTTTAGCACTTGCTTCAAATACCTGATCCACATGCGCCATTGAGGAACTACCACGAAGGGTATGTAAAGCCCTGATCAAGGTATTGTAGTGATCATTATTTGGACGTTCGTTCAACAGGAACTGATCAATGGCCCTAAGATGATCTTCTGACTCCTCCAGGAAGATGGCCAAGGTTTCCTTGGCAAGCACTTCATCCTGCTCAGTTTCAATAGTCGCCAAGACAGGCTCAATATCCTGTTGCACCTGATCAGCCGCAATTGTGTCATCAATGGCATCCTCAACACCATCAATCAGCTCAAGACCCGTCTGAACATCATCATGTGTTAAAGTGTTTGCAAGGTTTAATAGCTCATAAAGTGCAGGCTCTGGGCTTTGCTGTTGTTGTAATTGTTGCCCCAATAAAACCAGTGGTTTTAGATCAATCAAATGTTTTTGAACCACTTTAAAATCATGTACAAGCTTAAAACGGTAAATATTGAAAACCGTCTGAACATAGCGTTGAATTTCCGTGTTCAGGGAAACCGTTCCTGAAATAACACGGTTTAAAGTGTCTTCAACCGTCCAGGCCAACTCACCAGAGGACTTCGCACCCACCATTCTTCCTGAACCCTTGAGGGTATGGAAGTGGCGGCGCACATCTGTAAGTACATCCTGTTGATGAGGTTGTTCCATCCATTTAACCAACAAAGGTTCTAATTCAGCAAAGATTTCATCCAATTCTTCAATAAAAATCTCAAGAATCTCGGCATCTTGTTCAAGATAGCTATCTTCAGGAAGCGTCATCGTTTCAACTAACGTTTTTAATATTTGTTTCATAGCTGCTTCTTTCGTTTTTATCCACCAGTTGTGGGTAAAAATTACGTGTATCTATCACACAAGATGTCGTTGCATTCCACCACCACCTTGTTGAGATATTCTACATCTCTAAATAGGAAAGACAGCGCCCCACTCTGTCTTTCCTATGCTGCTTACTCAGGTAACTTAAAGTCAGTTACTGATTCACGTAATGATTCAGCCATGTTCGCCAGTTCAGAAACCGAACGTGCTGTATCAAACGTTGCTGTGGTGGTTTGTGAGGTAATTTCCTGTACAACATTCATCGTGGTTGCAATATGACTTGCTGATGCAGACTGAAGTTTCGCTGCATCAGAAATGCTCGCAATCAGTTTTGCCAGGTCACCTGATACCGTTTGAATCTCATCCAGTGCAATACCCGCATCCTTTGCCAGATTGGCACCACGCACAACCTCGGAAGTCGTTTGTTCCATTGAAATAACGGCTTCGTTGGTATCGGTTTGAATGGTTTTTACCAGCCCTTCAATCTGTTTGGTTGCTGACGCTGAACGTTCCGCTAGACGCTGTACCTCATCGGCTACAACCGCGAAACCACGGCCCGCTTCACCAGCCATAGATGCCTGAATTGCAGCGTTTAAAGCCAGAATGTTCGTCTGGTCGGCAATATCGTTGATCAGGGAAACGATGTTACCAATTTCCTGAGAAGACTCACCCAAACGTTTAATACGTTTTGATGTTTCCTGAATCTGCTCACGAATGTGGTCCATCCCCTCAATCGAACGGTTTACAACTTCCGCACCATTTGATGCAATTTGTACAGAACGCTGCGCCACCTCAGCAGACTCAGATGCGTTTGCAGATACCTGATCAATGGACAATGCCATTTCATTCATCGCCGCTGACGCACCTGCAATTTCTTGCGCCTGATGTTCAGATGCTTCTGCCAACTGGTTAGTAATATCCTGGGTCTTCTGGGTATAGCGTGCAACCTCCTGTGAAGTATCCGTGATTCGGGATACAAGGTCACGCAACTGGTCAATCGCGAAGTTAATCGAATCCGCAATTGCGCCTGTGAAGTCTTCCGATACCGTTGCATAAGAACGCAAGTCACCGTCCGCCAAATCGGCGATTTCATCCAGTAAACGTAAAATCGCGTTTTGGTTACGGTCATATTCATCTTGCAGACGCGTTACACGCTCTTTATCCGTATTACTACGTAGAGCAAGTAATTGCAGTGCAGAGAACACCAGTAAGCCCAATGCGGCAATTAACACGATACCTGCAATAACATTACCCCAGCCACTCTCAGCTTTTTTCGACAAGTCATTCAATGAAGTCAATAAGGCATCAGATTGAGAGAAGATTTGTGAAGATGCCTGACGTACACGAACAATCTGGTTCGCGTTTTGTAGAACCGTTGCCGCCGCTGATTTCAAGACAGCGTCATAGTCAGACTTAATACTTTCTAGAGACTCACGTAGATCTGGTGAGGTGATACGGTCAACGCCCAGCTCAGAGCTACCATTGAGCTGTGCATTGAGGTAAACACCAAAGGTATCAATATCCGCCCCAAAGTCATTCGCAGAAACATTCGAATTATCTGTACCCACCAATACCGAGTTGATTGAGCGTAAAATACGCTCTGCGATGAACACCTGGTTTTTCGCGATAATTACTTGGCTACTTGGCATGTTTTCACGAACCATCTGGTCAACCATCAGGTTATATTCAGCCTGAATTTCAGGAATGGTTTCACTGATCGAGATGTTAGTGTCATAAAGCTGGTTAATGATTTTTTGTTGAGATGCGATTAGATCAATGTTCTTGGAAACATTCTCCCAAAGCTCGTTAACCTTTTTATACTCATCAGAACCTTTACCATAGACACTTTCAACGGTTTCAAGGTTTTCAGCAAACTGCTTCTTCGACTCAACCAGACTTTTCATCGCTTCTGGTGTACCAGATGCGGTTGCTTCCGTTGCCTGACGCGAGATCATTTGCGACAACAGACGCAATTCACCCAGACTACGAGTCAATTGGTTGGAACGTGGTACGCTCACAAATAGGTAAATTAAGAGGATGACTGCAAGGGCCAAAGCAATTAAAGCACGATAGATAATCGGTTTGGATTTTTCTGTTTCACCGAACAAACGGGAAAATTGATCCAGTTGCGTTCGGATATTCTCCAGAAACGCTCCGCCTTTCTTCAAACCAGCGCTATCGCCACCATTTTTCTTTTTGAGTTTAAAGCCCATATCAGCTTCTCCCCTGAATACGCGTTTATCTTCCGTAGCGTACAAATTAGTTTATAAATTTTATTGATGCATTCATGTATTGAGGATTTTTCAACAACCGACTCAGTAAAAACACATGCCACTGCTGATTATGCTGGTGAAAGTAACCCTGACAGTAGTCTTTTAACTTACTGTCGAGTTCAGCATTTTGAGAAAAGAAACTTTTCTTGTTAAAGTGCTGAATCCCCAGAACCTGGTCAACAACCAGTCCTACATAATGATCTTGATGGCTAATACATATCACTTTTTGTGTTGGTGAAAACTGACTCCGTTGTCCTGAAATAAACTGACTTAAATCAGAAACTGAAAGCAATCGCCCACGAATATTTGCCAAGCCACGTACCCATGCCTGAGTATTTGGAACAGGAGTATATTTCGGTGGATAGATCACCTCCGAAATTTCCCCCAATGGTGCAACAAAATATTGCCCTAACATCTCAAAAGCGATACCAGACCATCGGCTGACTTCATTCTGAGTTGAAGCATATTGTTTATTGCCCCGCTTGGATAAGCGAAGCAATTCGATAAATCCATTTGCTGCCATACCCTATCCCGTATTGAGTAATGAAAAGGCTCGTATTGGTTAACTTAAAAGTTGTTTAATCACATCGATAAGTTGCTGTTCATCAATCGGCTTGGTCAAATAGTCGCAAGCCCCCTGACGTTTACCCCATACGCGGTCTGTCGCCTGGTCTTTCGTACTTACGATCACAACAGGGATATGCTGTGTGTCTTTACCCTTGCTAATCTGGCGTGTTGCCTGAAATCCATTCATTCCAGGCATCACCACATCCATAAGGACCAAATCTGGCAACTCTGCCTGCGCCATGGTAACACCATCCGCCCCATTGGTCGCTTCTAAAACTTCATAACCGTGCTTAGTTAAAATTTCTCTAAAACGAAATGTTTCAGTAGGTGAATCATCTACTATAAGAATACGAGCCATTTTTTCCTCAATCTAATTTTATGCGCTAACGTGGTTACGAATCGCAGTTAACAGCTCATCTTTACTGAATGGCTTAGTTAAATATTCATCCGACCCCACAACACGCCCTTTAGCCTGATCAAACAAACCGTCTTTGCTTGACAACATAATCACTGGAATATTTTGGTAGTTTAAAGAGTTCTTAATCAATGCACAGGTCTGATAACCATCCAGGCGTGGCATCATGATATCAACGAAAATGATATCTGGATTTGCTTCCGCAATTTTTGATAATGCTTCAAAACCATCTACCGCCGTAATGACCTCACAGCCTTCACGTTGCAACAAAGTCTCCGCTGTACGGCGAATCGTTTTTGAATCGTCAATCACCATTACTTTCAAATTTTGAAATTTATCTTCCATATAATTGTCCTGCCCCATCACTCAATACAAATTATGTTTGGTTTAATTTGTTTTATACAGATTATTTGATATTTTTAACATATCTTTACTTGCATTATCAACGAAGTTTTTTTAACCAACTTATCAGTTTTCCTTAACAATAACAAATAGCGCACACTTTTGAACAAATTCCTAAATTTTTTGTATACTAACTATTTTTAATTGTATAAATAGCTACTAATATACAAGTGATTATTATTTAAGAATAAGTGATTTAATTAACTTTTTACGGGGAATGTAATGACTGGTTCGTTAAAGTGCGGTTTCCGCATTGGTCACTTTACAACGATAACTCGTAATTGCATTTGTACATTGGTTTTAATGTTTCTTTTTTATGGCTCAAGTTTTGCGGCCACAGAGCAACCTCGGGCAGTCTGGTATCGCTACTATGACAAGAATGGCATTGCCAATGTAAGCAGCTCAGTCACTCCAGAACATATCCGTTATGGCTATGAGGCGCTTGACCGCAACATGCAGGTGATCAAGCGTAACCAGCCCTATAATGCCACTCAGGATATTCAGCAGTCCACACGCCGCGAATCATTGGCACGTCAGCGCGAACAGGACTTAAAACTTAAACGCGCTTATGGCAACAGCAAGATCGCGACTGCAAAAAGGGACCTGATTCTGGCCAACCTAAAGAAACAGTTGAATTATCAACAACAGCAATTGCAACAACTGCAACAGGACAAGATCAGCTTTAAACGTCAGGAAATGGAATATTACCGTAAAGGTGAACCCCTCCCCCCCCAGCTCAAAAACAATTTAGAAAATAACATTAAGAATATTGAGCGCGTGAAAAAAACGGTGGAAAGCTTAAGGAATGCCTACAGCAGAACAGAGATAGAATATGCTGACATTATTAATCGCCTTAGTAAATTTGAACAGAATAACCCCTCCAATATCCCATAACCCCCCTATTCAACACTTTTTATTTTCAGATCCTTAATTTTCTTTTTATCATCCTGATCGAATTGCCTCACTTTACTTTTCCCGAAATTCCATGATTCATGGCATAATGCCAAAACTTACAAGTGGAGAGATCTTTTCCGCCACTGTTGCAGCTTTTTCCAATCACACTTAACTTTAGGATTGTTTCCATGCGCGCAAGCCGCTTTTTATTTGCAACGTTAAGAGAAACCCCAAATGATGCTGAAGTCATTTCACACCAGCTCATGTTACGTGCGGGGATGATTCGTAAACTCGCTTCTGGCTTATACTCTTGGTTGCCCATGGGAACGCGTGTTTTAAAGAAAGTGGATGCTATTGTCCGTGAGGAAATGAATCGTTCGGGCGCTTTAGAAGTGTTTATGCCAGTGACCCAGCCTGCGGCGTTGTGGGAGGAGTCTGGACGCTTTGAACAGTATGGCCCAGAACTGTTACGCTTTAAAGATCGTCATGACAATCCTTTTGTACTGGGTCCAACGCACGAAGAAGTCATTACCGATTTGGCACGCAATGAGCTAAAAAGCTATAAGCAGTTGCCTGTCAATTTTTATCAGATTCAAACCAAGTTCCGTGATGAAATTCGCCCACGTTTTGGTGTGATGCGTTCCCGTGAATTCATCATGAAAGATGCTTATTCATTCCATGCAGATCAAGCTTCATTACAACAAACCTATGACGTGATGTACGACACTTACTGCCGTATCTTTACTCGTCTTGGTCTGGATTTCCGCCCTGTTGAAGCGGATACAGGATCAATTGGCGGTTCAAGTTCGCATGAATTTCATGTACTGGCTTCAAGCGGTGAAGATGATGTGATCTTCTCAACTGAGTCTGACTATGCAGCGAACATGGAAAAAGCCGAAGCCATTCTGGTCGGCGAACGTGCGGCACCAGCTCAAGCACTGGCGATTGTTGACACACCAAACCAGAAAACCATTGCAGAGGTTTGCCAGTTCCTGAACGCTGATGCCAAACAATCGGTTAAGGCTTTACTGGTTCAGGGTCAGGTTGATGAACATGGCAACACTCCTGTGATTGCCCTATTTTTGAGAGGCGATCATGAACTGAATGAAATTAAGGCTGAGAAGCATCCACTCATTGCTGCTCCACTTAGCTTTGCCACTGAAGAGCAAATCAGTGCACTGGGATTGAAGACTGGTTTTATTGGTCCTCAAGGTTTACTGAAAAAAGGTTTAACCGTAATTGTGGATCGTGCGGCATCGGTATTGTCTGACTTTATTGCAGGTGCAAATGAAGCTGACAAACATGCCACAGGTGTCAACTGGCAACGTGATGCACAGTTTACTGAAGTCTATGATCTGCGTAATGTGGTTGAGGGTGATCCATCCCCAGATGGTAAAGGTACACTACTCATCAAACGTGGTATTGAAGTGGGTCATATCTTCCAGTTAGGCACCAAATATTCTGAAGCGCTGGGCTGTAAGGTTCTGGGTGAAGATGGCAAGCCATTTACAGTCACCATGGGTTGTTATGGTATTGGTGTGACCCGTGTGGTTGCTGCTGCCATTGAACAGAACTATGATGACAAAGGCATTATCTGGCCACAGGCCATTGCACCTTTTGAAGTTGCAATTGTGCCAATGAATGCACATAAATCACCACGCACTCTGGAAGCTGCCGAGGCACTTTATGCAGAGTTGCAGGCACAGGGTTATGATGTGCTATTCGATGACCGTAATGAACGCCCAGGCGTAAAATTCTCTGATCTTGAACTGATGGGAATTCCTCACCGTATCGTTATCGGTGAGAAAGGTTTGGATGCAGGCACTTTTGAATACAAGGGTCGCCGTGATACGGAAGCCAGCAACCTCAGCAAAGATGAATTGCTTGCAAAATTAGCAGGTTGATAAAACATCATCCTAATAGGAAAGAGCATTTTGATGCTCTTTCCTAAACCAATTGCATTAAGCTTTTTTGACAAACTCAGATTTCAGTTTCATGGCACCAATGCCATCAATCTTACAGTCAATATTATGACCATCACTCGCATCAGTAATCAAACGGATGGTCTTTACTTTCGTACCAACTTTCACTACTGATGAGGAACCTTTAATTTTCAGATCTTTAACCACTATGACACTGTCACCATCCGCCAACACATTACCATTGGCATCTTTAATAATTTCCTGTTGCTCTGATGCCTGCCCCTCACCCTGTTTCCACTCATGTGAACATTCAGGACAGATGAATAATTCTCCATCTTGATAAGTATATTCTGATTGGCATTGTGGGCAATTTGGAAAAGACATAAAAAATCTCAAAAGCATTATTATGCGAGATAGAATGCTTTTTGCAAAATTTTAGTTTTTATTATTTTTCATCACTCCAGAAAATTTATGTCACTAAAACGTTTATCAATCATTCATTTTATTCATCAGGCATTTCAGCTTCCACCAACAAGCCCAATAAATATAAGGATTCCTGCCATCCATTTCGCCAATGCATCTGGAACCAGAAAAGCTTTAAAGATACGCTCTGCTAGGGCCTTGAACACGCGATTTAATTTAACTGTACCTGTCATTTTTATTTTCCATCATTGTTGATCACTATTGTTATATTTGTCATCACCATGAATCAATCGTTGCGATAGCTTTGGTTGCCCATTCTGTCATAAATAAATAAGCAGAATCTAAAGCTGTTTTTTTGTGAAAAATAGCGCAAAATAACTCCCTATATTTTAATGACTAGAACACAGCCTTAGGATGAATCAATGAGTCAGCTTGCTTTTACTGCTTTTAGCTTAAATGGTGTAGATGCACAAAAATTCCTACAAGGTCAGGTGACTGTACATGTTGAGCGTCTGCCAGAGAATGAAAGTCGCTACACCGCTATTTGTGATTTAAAAGGGCGTATTCATTTTGGTGTGTGGATCAAAAGATTAAATCCAGAAAGTTTTGAACTGGTGACAACTCAGGATCAGGCAGAAGAGTTTTCCAGACATATTAAAAAGTTTGGTGCTTTCTCAAAAATGAAACTGGAAGAGGTTGGTCAAGTTTTTCCAAGTTTTATAGGCAACCATACCGAGTTTTCTTCAACAGAAACAGATATAAATGCATGGCAAATACAAGCCATTCAATCTGGACAGGCCTGGATTACCCAAGCAACTGAACATCTGTTCCAGCCCCAGGAACTGCGTCTGCATCAACGAGAGGGTGTGCATTTTGATAAAGGTTGTTATCTAGGACAGGAAATTGTGGCACGCCTATGGTTTAAGGCAAAACCTAAACACTGGTTGCATTTGATTCAAGGGAATGATGCTGTACCCGCTCCTGCAACCCAACTCAGTAAAGATGTAGAAGTCGTTAATAGTATCGCTTTTGAAGATGGTTATTTAGCTTTGGTGATTGCCAAACCGACCGCACTGGAAGAACTTCATCTAACCGTTTTAGATTTACCAGAAGCTTTAAATGGTGACGTGGCGAGGCCTCAATAATTTTTATGCGATAGGATTGCCCAATATTCAAATGGGCGCTATTGTTCCATCATACTCACCAATTTCAATTTGCAATGAAAATAATGATCAAAACTTTATTATCTGCGATTACGTTTAGCTTCATCACTTTATCGACCGCCCATGCAGATATTCAGACACTTGAACAAAATCTCAAGACCAACTACCCAGAACTCTCTATTAGATCAGTGAATCCCTCACCCATGTCAGGGATTTATGAAGTCTTCGCAGGTGGGCGTTTGGTATATACCAATGAAGAGGCAAAATATCTGTTTATTGGTCAACTGGTCGATCCAAAAAACCAAAAAAATCTAACCGAAAAACGTTTAATTGAGTTCAATAAAATTGATGTTAAACAACTGCCATTAGAGCAAGCTATTCGATATGTTAAAGGTGATGTTAAACGTACACTCTATATATTTACAGATCCCGACTGCCCTTATTGTCAGAAACTGGAATAGTATATGACCGCCATTGATAATGTGACTGTCTATTTATTTCCGTTCCCATTAAAAACTCTACATCCTCAGGCAGAAGAAATTGCCAACAAAATCTGGTGTGCTAAAAACCAGTATGAAGCTTGGGAAGATTATATGCTACATCGCAAAGCTCCAAAAAATTCAGGACAATGTTCCACCCCAATTCAAAAGAATTTGATCTTGGGACAAAAACTACAAATTAACGGAACACCCACCCTATTTTTGAAAAATGGTGTCCGTATCGCTGGTATGCCACAAAATGCAGAACAGATTGAACAATTACTAAACTCAGGCAAGCAATCTAAATAAATGAATAAATTAACAGTAGACTGACTATTTCTACATGATGTATTCACATTTTTCTTTATCAGTATTTTGAAATAATTTATATATTTCAAAATACTACAAAGCTAGAATATATTTAGCCATAAATATTGACATACAAAATTTACATTTACATTTTATGCCAAACTCTTAAACTTACTTGGGTCACAACATTGTTTTCTGCCAACAACAAAGGATTGCGGCAGATTTACATGAAAGGAAAGGAAAGATGAAAAAGTTGCTCATTGCCAGCCTAATCATGGTTGCAAGCCATTCGGTATTTGCAGCAGAAAATAAAACCTCAGCAGCTGCAGATGTCTTTGCAAAAGCCACTCAACTTTATGAAGCAAAGAATTATCATGAAGCATTTCAGGAAATGCAGCGGCTAGCAAATACAGGCAATGCCCAGGCAATTTATAATGTGGGTTATATGACCCAAATCGGGCAAGGCACAGTGAAAGATGAAAAAAAAGCTTTGCAATATTATCAAGATGCTTCAAATAAAGGTTTCGGGAAAGCAAGCTTCGTGATTGCCCAAGCCTATCGTCAAGGTAACTTAGGTTTAAGCAAAGACACTCAAAAATTTAAAGAGTACCTCGATAAAGCATCTAAACAAGGGTCCGAAGAAGCTATTGTTGAAATCGCAACTTTATTATTTGCTCAGGGTAAACCTGAGACAGATCAAATTGCAATTCGCCAACTCAGACCATTAATTCAGAAGAATTATTACCCTGCAATGCATATCAGAGCGATATATGATCTTGGACAAGGGGTTAAAAATAAGAATCCTGTTACGCGTCAACAAGCGATTAGATCTATCCAATCACTTGCTGAAAAAGGTTATGCACCGTCTTTAATGGCTTTGGGTAATATGCTCGCAAATGGTGATATTCTTCAGCAAAATCTACCTGAGGCGAAAAAGATTTTTACCGAGCTAGCGAGACAAGGTATCCCTCAAGCTAAAGAATCCTTGGCCAAAGTAGAACAGATTGAAGCTCAACAAAAGCAAGCTAAAGCATCTGGCGCAAAGCCATAAATATTGTAAAAATTCACCAAATACCTATTCTTTCAAGATAAGGTATTTGGTGATTCATATGGTTAGAATTGCTTAGTTACGGAAAAACCCGCACTCCAGTTACGCCCATCTGCTGGTTCATAGAAACGCCCATTACCATCATTTACGATCACTGAACCGATATAATTTTTATTAAACAGGTTATCTACCCGAGAAAAACCATGAATGTTGGTGTTTCAAAGCCTTTGGCATAACTTGCATAGATCAATGCCTGTGGCATGAATTGCCAACTTAAAGCAACGGATGGCAAGATTTCTTCATAAGTTGTTTTACCGCTATTATCACCATTTAGACCAACAATATAATGATCTTTGGATTTGTAATGTACGTTACTGTATCGTATCCCCGTATCTAAACGCATTTTGGGTAGAAATGACCATGGTGCTTGTAGATAAGGATCAATATTCCATAAATTATTTCGCTCATCTCGGCGCAAAGCACCCACAATCCCTTTATCACCCTGATCATTAAAATTTTGGAAACCCTGCCGATCTTCATTCATGGCATCTATAGAAACACCAGCGGTAAATTGGGTTTGAGGAAGTAAATCCTTACCCGTCCATCGGAAATCAGTTCCATAGTAGTCACGTTTAAAATCAATCACCCCACCCACCTGATAAGGTGTATTTGGATTTTTTTGAACTATATCAGGAATAGACTGATATTGAATGACTTGCCGCTGTCCGATATAAGTGATGTGGTTCTAGGATTTTAGACCACGTCTATAAGTGATAATCTACTCCCCAATAAGCATGGGAAATGCTTGTTTTTGGAGTCAACCATGACACGAAGAAAACGTCGTAATCATTCAGCAGAGTTTAAAGTTAAAGTTGCTCTCGCAGCAATTAAAGGCGACCACACACTCGCTGAACTT
>NZ_KB849435.1:59728-123964 GCF_000368425.1 Acinetobacter sp. CIP 102637 | reverse complement strand
CATCAAATAGGTCGGCGTAAAGTCCGACGTTTAATGCGCTTGATGGGAATACATGCCTTGTATCCAAAACCCAATACCAGTAAGCCTAATCTTGCACACCGTATTTTCCCATATCTGTTGAAAAACATGGTCATCGATCACTCTAATCAAGTCTGGTGTACAGATATAACGTACATTCCTATGGCTAAAGGCTTTGTCTATCTGTGTGCAATTATAGATTGGCATAGTCGTAAAGTACTGGCTCATCGAGTATCGATCAGTATGGAAACAGACTTTTGGATAGATGCGTTGCAAGAAGCAATTGTGAAATATGGTTGTCCAGAGGTGTTTAATACAGACCAAGGCAGTCAATTCACAAGCGAGGCATTTTTGAATGAGTTAAAATTGCGAAATATCCGTATCAGCATGGATGGGAAAGGACGGTGGATGGATAATGTGATGATTGAGCGGTTATGGCGCAGCGTGAAGCATGAGGAAGTCTATTTGAAGGCTTACGATACGGTTAAACAAGCGAAACAATCAATTGCTGAATATTTGGATTTTTATAACACGATACGTCCTCATTCAAGTTTGAATAAGGCAACACCAAATGAATTTTATGATCAACATTTACTAAAAGTAATGGCAGCATAATTTAAATATTTAGAGCGGATTTATCACTTATAAAACTGAATTGAGTGGTCTAATTAACGGAACCACATTATATAATCATAGGCTTTTTTAATTTGATCTTGTACAAAATCATTTATGCTCATTCATCTACCTACTAAATACTTTTAACCAATAAAAACAGTCTTAAATCTGAATCATTGGCTGCAAAAAATCCGAACTTTTTATAAAACGCTGCTACATCTTGATTCTTTGCATCAATCACTACCACAGCAAGCCCAATAACATCTGATAAGCGTTTAATGGTTGCTAGCGCATGTGCCAATAAATAACGCCCTACACCTTGCCCTTGATGCGCTTCATTAATTGCCAAACGTCCAATTAATGCTGCTGGTATCGGCTGATAGGCTGAAAACTGCTTTAAATGATCTGGAGAATCATCACGGTGAATCTGGGTTGTAGAAAGACTGTAGAACCCTGCTATTTGCTCATTTTCATCTATGGCTAAATAGGTACGACTGACTGAACGCTTTTGCAATTGGCTCGCCTGTTGCTGCAAAAAACGATTGAGTAATGGCTCTCCACAATCAAAAGCGTTCTTGTCATACTTACTGCTTAATGGTTCAATCGAAAACAATAACTTAGACAAGCTGATCACCTAATGCCATCAATGCCTTGAGTTCTTCATTGGCTGGGCTTGGGTTTTCCAGTCGCTCATTCAGCATTTCCCAATCTTTTGCGCCTAAAGTAATACGCTGTTGCTGTGCGATCAGACTTAATGCCTTTTCATAAGACTGCTGCAACATAAATGCGCTGACTGTCGTGCCTGTTAAGGCTGCTGCCTGCTCAATAACCTGTTTCGCTTCACGTGTTGCACGTAAATTAATTCGTTCCATAGCACTCATATAAGAACCCATAGTGTACGTTAGTATTAAGTACATTATAGGAGCTATTTAACTACAGTGCTATACATTGCAATAACTGATTACTTTTTAGCTAAAAATGAGAAATAATAGATACCTAAAATTCTGTCATTTTGGTCAATTTAATATTTTAAAAGCCTAATAGGTAGCTTGTTTTAAGATTACGCTTAATTGGCTCGCCTATGCGTTTTTACCGTCTTTTTTATGATTAGGTGTTACGTTTGGATTAAAAATCCGTGTTTTCCCTATATCCATTTTGACATAAAATTATTATAAATCAGCTATGTAACCTGTGTAACACGTAGCAATTTACAACCAATTAATAAAAACTTATTAAAATACAAAGCTGTAACACCGTTACACCTGTAACACTTAAAAAAAGGCTATATCTGAAAAATAATAAATTTAGTGATTTTAGAAATAGGTGAAAAAATGGATAATTTAGTTCTCTGTCATTTCAGTCAATTCATACAATCCAATTAAGCCGATTCTCTACGTGTAAATTGAATAATATTATCCATCTCATCATCTTGAGGCTTGAACCTAGTTACATCCTGATCCAATCTCAGGGCATCCAGATAATCCGCCCATAGTTGCATCATCTTTTGCCGTTTCTTGAGAAACTTAGTGCGGTTGTATGCTGTGCCATTCGGGTCTCTCACCTTATGGGCTAGTTGATGCTCAATAATATCGCTTCGGGTATCCAGTTCTTCATCTAGTAACGTTCTCGCCGTTGCCCTAAAGCCGTGCGCCGTTTGCTTTCCTCTGAAACCAATCTGTTTTAGCCCCTGCCCCATTGTACAATTACTAATACAGGCTTTATTGGATTTAATGCTAGGAAAGACATAGATAGAGTTTAATTTTAATTCATAGATTTGTTGTAGTATTTCAAAAGCCTGACTGGATAAAGGGACGATGTGCATTTGTTTTGTCTTACTTGCCACAAAGGTTAAATAACGTTTGTCCATGTTTACAGATTCCCATAATAGCCCCCTGATTTCATTAGGTCGCTGGAATATGTAAATGGCAAACTTCATTGCTAATTCAGTAATGATGTAGTTTCTTGGGTTATTCTCCGTATATGCCCATATCCCTTTTAACATGGATGCTAGTTCTTGCTCCTCTGTAATCGCTGGGTGATTCTGTGTTATCGGTTGAGGCAAACTAATACTTTGTGCTGGGTTGTATTGAATTAAACGTTTCTTTAGCGGTATGTCCAAAATCATTTTAATCACCATTCTGACACGCCCAGCCAATGCAATTGCCCCACGCTGAATTATTCGATCTGTAACGTCCTTTTCAAGCTGTTCAGGATTCAATGAGGTGATTGGCATATCTCCAATATAGGGCAATATATCCACGTTTAGCATTCGTGTGTTTTCGCCGTCACTTCTGCCCTCTATTGCCCTTTTATTTAACCAATCCTGAGCATATCGGCTAAATACGTTTTTCGCCTGTGCTCTTTTCTTTTCTTTGTTGGCATTACGATCTTCGGCTGGGTCAATCTCATTGATCAGCATCTTTTTGGCATCATCACGCCGTACCCTTGCCATCTCTAAAGTAATAAGTGGATATGAACCTAAAGCAAGCGTATTTTTTTTTGAGTGACTGGACGGCGGTAATCCATACGCCAATGCTTTGCACCATTGGCTGTGATTAAAAGATATAAACCACCGCCATCAGCATACTTATTTTTACCCTTAGCATTGTAACTAAGATTTTTACCGCTTTGGCTGTTAGTTTGTTTGATAATTGGCTCATATTTTACTTGACGGTATATTAAATTATACCGTCAAATATACCGTCAAAATGACGGTATTAGCAATGCATTGCCATACATTTGGATACATTGCAACAACCATATATATTTTTATTAATCAGTAACTTAGTAATTGCATTACATTGCATGGAATTACAGAATGCCCGAACTTCCAGAAGTTGAAACCACAAAAACCAGTTTACTGCCGCTTTTAGAGCAACGTGTACAAGCTATAAGAGTACACAATCCTAGTTTGCGCTGGCCTATCCCTGATGATCTTGAAAAATTAATTGGTCAACGTTTAATTCAACTCAAACGTCGTTCCAAATATATTTTGGCTGAATTCGAACAAGATCAAATGCTTTGGCATTTAGGCATGTCAGGTAGTTTTCGCTTGTGCCAACCCAGTGACGAATTGCGGAAACATGATCATTTAATTATTGATTTTGAAGATATTCAACTGCGCTATCATGATCCACGTCGTTTTGGCTGTATTCTTTGGCTAGATCAGGACAATCAGTCCAAGCTTATTGACACACTTGGTCCAGAACCTTTAAGTGAAGATTTTAATGCGACTTATTTGTTAGAAAAGCTAAATAAGAAGAATGTCGGTATTAAAATTGCACTTATGGATAATCATGTGGTGGTAGGTGTTGGTAATATTTACGCAACTGAAAGTCTCTTCAATATTGGAGTTCATCCTGCGCAACCTGCTTTAACTTTAACTCAAGCACAAGTTGAAAAGTTGGTGATTGAGGTCAAGCGCATCTTAAAACAAGCAATTGATTTAGGTGGATCAACTTTGCGTGACTATAGTAATGCGATGGGTGAAAATGGCTATTTTCAGCAGACACTTTTAGCTTATGGTCGCGCAGGTGAGATGTGTGTTAATTGTGAAACTACATTAGAAAACTTAAAGTTAGGTCAACGTGCTAGTGTCTTTTGTCCACAATGCCAACCTTTAAAACTAAGCAAAGTATAGATCATTTAAGATGCAATCAAGGAGAACAACCTTATGCAAACCGCAATTGTTCGGCATATTCTGGTCAAGGATAAAGACTTGGCAGAACAACTGAAAAAGCGGATTCATTCTGGCGCGGACTTTGCGAAAATTGCCAAGCAATATTCAACATGCAACTCAGCAAAACGTGGTGGTGAACTCGGTGAAGTGAAAAAAGGGCAGCTTGTTTCTGTGATCGACAAACTGGTTTTTACTGCCGCGGAGAGAGTCTTACACGGTCCAATTAAAAGCCAGTTTGGTTTTCATCTGGTTGAAATTAAATTTCGTATGGAGGGTTTTTGATTGAAGCCTTTCTTTTATCGTGAATGAGGGACCCATATCTGCTCATTCATGACATAAGTCCATGCCTGTACAATCTCACCAGTATCCAGAATAGTTTTTACTTGCACTCTTGTATATTGCACACCCTCAAAATCATCCAGCATTTGCCAATTTTCTGCCAATTTTTCAGTGCTAAACAGATAACCTTCTACCAATGCGTCTTTTTCATTTAAAATAATGGCTGGCAAACCCTTATCTGGGCCCCAATCTAAAATATGAATTGTTCCATGTATAGAAGCTTTTTCCCAGTCACCACCTATTCCAGCAAGAATATGGGCATTCTCCCGATTTGGGCAAAGTGTGCCGTAGACAAACAAGCGATTCATAGATTTATCCCACTTTAATATTTTTCAGCATGTTAAAGTGAAATAATTAAACTTTCCATGTTTAGTACCTCCAATTATTGAAATAACTTTTACCAATTATTTTTCAATCAGGCATAAAAAATGGCATATCGAGATGCCATTTTATTTTCAGGAATTTTTAACCCTGCTTTTTCAACTCATCACGGATTTCACGTAACAACTGAATATCTTCTGGTGTTGCTGCTGGTTCAGGAGCGACTTCCTGTTGTTTACGAATACGGTTCATCACTTTCACCATAAGAAACACAACCCATGCCAAAATAATGAAATTAAGAAAGATGGTTAAGAAATTACCATAGGTCAAAACATTGACACCTGCTTTTGTTAATTGATCTAAAGACTGTAAATTATTTGGATTGTCTCCGAGCACAATAAACTTCTGGGTAAAATCAACACCTCCACCTGTAATAACTGAAATAAGTGGCATGATGATATCTTTCACCAATGAATCAATGATTTTACCAAATGCACCACCAATGATGACACCAATGGCAAGATCCATCATATTGCCTTTGATAGCAAACTCTTTAAATTCTTGAATAATACTCATCTATAACTCTCCAGAGTTGAACTTAATCGCAACCCATTTTTACATTGTTTATTACACAGGTGCGAATATGGCATGATGTTGATAATTTAATATTTTTATCAAAAAAGAAAGCTATTTCACACTTTAACAACACTTTTTATTTTAATAAAAATATGTGCTTAAGCATCTCTCGGCCATTAAGTCTACGCAATGAAAAAACCGCTAAACAGAATTAGCGGTTTTTTCTTTTTCAGTTAAGAAAAATTATTTATCACGGTTACGCTTACGTTCGTTTTCAGTCAAGTAACGCTTACGAATACGAATTGATTTTGGTGTTACTTCAACTAGCTCATCATCTTCAATGAATTCAAGCGCTTGTTCAAGCGTATATTCCAGTGCAGGTGTTAAAGTCAATGCTTCATCAGTACCAGATGCACGGACGTTGGTGAGCTGTTTCGCTTTAGTTGGGTTAACAACCATATCGTCTGAACGGGAGTTAATACCGATGATCATGCCTTCATATACTTCAAGCTGTGGTTTAGCAAATAAACGACCACGGTCTTGAAGTGTAAATAATGCATAGCCCAGGCAAGTACCTTGAACCATAGAGATCAACACACCGTTTTGACGCTTCGCCACAGTACCTGCTTTTGCTGGACCGTAATGTGAGAAGCTTGATGTCATAATCCCTGTACCAGAGGTCATGGTCAGGAACTCTGAACGGAAACCAATCAAACCACGTGAAGGTACAGTCGCTTCAATACGGATACGACCTTTACCATCAACTTCCATATTGGTCATTTCACCTTTACGGAAGCCCATTTGTTCCATAACTGAACCTTGATGCTGTTCTTCAACATCAAACGTTACATTTTCGTATGGCTCTTGTTTTTCACCATCGATTTCTTTCATGATGACTTGTGGACGAGAAACACCCATCTCGAAGCCTTCACGACGCATGTTTTCAATCAATACTGAAAGGTGAAGTTCACCACGACCAGAAACCTTGAAACGGTCTGGACTATCCGTATCTTCAACACGTAATGCCACATTGTGAATCAATTCGCGGTCAAGACGTTCACGAATATTACGTGAAGTCACGAATTTACCTTCTTTACCCGCAAATGGTGAGTTGTTCACTTGGAACGTCATCGAAACTGTAGGTTCATCTACAGACAATGGCGGTAACGCTTCAACATTTTTCGGGTCGCAAATCGTGTCAGAAATATTGAGTGCATCAATACCTGTAATACAGATGATATCGCCTGCTGATGCAGATTCAACATCAACACGCTCTAAGCCGTGGTAACCCATAATTTTAAGGATACGACCGTTACGTGTCTTACCTTCTTTATCAATTACAGTCACTTGGGTGTTTAACTTTACAGAACCACGTTGAATACGACCAACGCCGATCACACCTACGAAACTGTTATAGTCAAGTGAAGAAATCTGCATTTGGAACGGACCATCAACATCAACTGCTGGTGGTTCTACGATATCTACAATTGTTTGGAACAATGGTGTCATATCATCAGCAAGTTCCTCTGGTGATGGACCTGCAACACCACGAAGACCTGAAGCATAAACGATTGGGAAATCCAATTGCTCATCAGTTGCACCCAAGTTATCAAATAAATCAAATACCTGATCAATAACCCAATCACAACGAGCACTTGGCTTGTCAACTTTGTTAATAATTACGATTGGCTTCAAACCACGTGCGAACGCTTTTTGCGTTACGAAACGAGTTTGTGGCATTGGACCTTCCTGAGAGTCAACCAGAAGCAATACGCAGTCAACCATCGACATTACACGTTCAACTTCACCACCGAAGTCGGCGTGTCCTGGGGTGTCAACGATGTTGATGCGATATTCAGTGTTGGTACGTGCATCTAACCATTTGATTGCAGTGTTTTTTGCAAGAATGGTAATACCACGTTCAGACTCAAGCGCGTTAGAATCCATAACACGTTCAATCTCGCCTGCGCGATCACCAAGAGCACCTGATTGTTGTAAAAGTTTGTCTACAAGAGTCGTTTTACCATGATCGACGTGCGCAATAATGGCAATGTTACGGAGAGTTTTAATATCTGACATGTAAAATTCGATACGCTTTAAATTTGAGGGCAAATTATACAGAAGAATCCTAAACTTTAGTAGTGACAGTTTATTGACAGAGTACTTTTTTTCTGACGAAACGTTACAGAATCGTTGGTAAAGTAGGCCAACTCTATTAGAATATTCCACTAATGCTTATCGCTTTTTTATACTCCCATGCCAAATTCCCAACCTCAACAACAGCTTGATCTGGTCTATGGACTCAATGATCAACCGAAACCTTTTGTTGCATTTTTAGCCGCGTTACAGCATCTTTTGGCAATCCTAGTGCCTATCGTAACCCCAGGATTATTGATCTGTCTGGCACTTGGCGTGTCCCGCGAAGACACCAACATGATCCTGTCCATGTCATTGATTATTTCAGGGATTGCGACCTTTTTACAGTGCAAAAAAGTTGGACCATTTGGTGCAGGATTGCTGATTGTGCAAGGGACCAGCTTCAATTTTATTGGTCCGATCATTGGGATTGGCAGTGCCATGGTTGCAGCAGGGACATCCGTTGAACAGGTGATGGCAGCTATTTTTGGGGTGGTAATTGCGGGTTCATTCATCGAAATGGGTGTCTCCAGAATTCTACCCTGGGTTAAAAAGCTGATTACTCCACTTGTGACAGGCATTGTGGTTTTGCTGATTGGCTTAACCTTGATTAAAGAGGGTTTGATCAGCATGGGTGGTGGTTATACTGCGATGCAGGACAATACCTTTGCCAATGCAGATAACCTGATCATGTCCTGTACTGTGCTGGGAATTATTATTCTACTCAATCGTATCCGTATAATTTGGGTGAAAAGTTCAGCAATTTTAATTGCTTTGGTGATTGGTTATATCCTTGCTGGATTTATGGGACATTTAAACTTTTCTGTGTTGCAGGATGCGCCACTGATCCAGATTCCCATCCCAATGCACTTTGGATTAAGCTTTTCATGGAGCCTGTTTATTCCAATGGCATTTATCTATTTGGTCACTTCACTGGAAGCGATTGGTGATGTGACCGCCACCAGTAAAATTTCCAATCAGCCTGTTGATGGTCCAATCTGGATGCAACGAATTAAGGGTGGTGTATTGGTCAATGGTGCGAACTCATTTCTGGCGGGTATTTTCAATACATTCCCAAGTTCTGTGTTTGCTCAAAATAATGGTGTCATCCAATTGACAGGTGTGGCAAGCCGTTATGTCGGGATCTGGATTGCCATCCTGCTGGTTATTTTGGGACTATTCCCTGCTGTTGCAGCGGTCATTCAGGCTGTACCCCAAGCTGTGCTCGGTGGTGCGGTAATGGTGATGTTCGGTGCTGTTGCTGCGTCTGGAATCAATATCCTTGCCAGCATCCAGTTAGACCGCCGCGCATTATTGATTGTTGCCATTTCCCTTGCACTGGGTTTAGGCGTGGCGCAGGTTCCCCAGATTCTGGAGCACCTACCTGAACTATTTAAAAACATCTTTAGTTCAGGCGTGGCAACAGGTGGTATTGCCGCTTTGATTTTAAATATTGTTTTACCTGAAACGCACAAATAACCATCTGGCAATCGCACTGCCCAGTTTTACCACTGGGCTTTGTTTTTGATGAGAGATCAAAATGGATCCACGTAGTGAAGTTGTTTTAAGACAACAAGATTATTTAAATGGGCAAGTTTTACTGATTAATGCGCCCAACGACCAACTCGCCAAAAATTTACCTAGTCAAGTACAAGCGTCTGTCTGGACTTGGAATTATGCTGATCATCAAGGTTTTCAAAGCGGTGGTATAAATTCATATTTTTCAGTTGAGTTGCCACAAGCAAGTTTTGATCAGGTTGTTATTTTCGTTCCAAAATCTAAAGAGTTATTGAATTATATTCTTCATGTCGTGGTTAGCCAGTTAACACTCGGTCAAAGCGTATTTTTAGTAGGTGAAAAAAAAGGCGGTGTTGAACGTGCTGCCAAACAATTGCAGCAATACGGTAAAACCCTGAAACTTGACAGCGCACGTCATTGTCAACTTTGGCAGATGATCATCGAAAAAACTGGGCAATTAAAGCCACTTGAACATTGGATTAAAAGCTATAGCATTCAGATTGGAGAAGAGCAGCTAGAAATCACCGCCCTACCTGGTGTATTTAGCCAGAACCATTTAGATGTCGGTACAGCCGTATTATTGCCTTACCTGAATCAAATAAAATCAGGCAAGATTGCCGACTTTGGTTGCGGTGCTGGAATTATTAGTGCCTATTTAGCCAAACTTAATCCAAACCAGCACATTTTTGCACTTGATGTTGATGCATTTGCATTACGCTCCACTGAACTGACATTTCAACGAAACGGTTTAAATTTAGCACAGCTACATCTACAGCCTGTCACAGGTTTTGTTGATGCACCTAAAGATCTAGATGCCATCGTCAGTAATCCACCTTTTCATCAGGGTATTCATACCAATTACCATGCAAGTGAAGAACTCTGCCAACTTGCCAAATCTCACCTGAATAGCTCAGGCGAGCTATGGATTGTCGCCAATCGTTTTCTAAATTATCCACCTCTGATTGAGCAGAGCTTTGGTCAATGTCTTGTGAAAGCAGATCAACAGGGATTCAAGGTGTTATATGCCTGTGCAAACAGGGTCAGCTGATACTTTATCTATGGTTGCGGCAGAGAATATTTTTTAGGCGGTATAAGGCATGGGTGATGAAATTTAGTGATTCTAAATGAATCAGCCATAACGCTATAGCGGCAAAAAATATTCCTGCCCCGAAGGGTTATGGTTGAAATTCCCTCACTCTTCGTTATAAAACTTAGTAATAGAGTCGCTATTACTTTCGTTTCATGCCTTGATTGATGAAATTTCAGCCTATAACGCAACCCATATATAAAGTGTCAACAGACCCTTATACAGTTTAAGGAATTTTTATGAGCGATACATCTGCTCCCCAGCATCTCCAGCGTAAGCTTGGGGCACGCCACCTAAATATGATTGCCATTGGCGGTTCAATTGGCACAGGCTTATTCCTTGCTTCGGGTTCTACCATTGCCACCGCAGGTCCAGGTGGTGCGTTATTGGCATATGCTTTAATTGGTATCATGATTTATTTTCTGATGACCAGTCTGGGAGAACTCGCCACCCATAACCCAAGCTCTGGTGCATTCTTTACCTATGGCAGCCGCTATGTCGAAGAGGGTTTTGGTTTCGCACTGGGTTGGAACTACTGGTATAACTGGGCAATTACTGTTGCTTTTGAATTGGTTGCGGTACAGTTCATTATGAAATTCTGGTTTCCTGAGATTGCAGGTTTTTACTGGAGTGCCATTTTCCTTGCCGTGATTTTTGGCATTAATGCCATGACCGTCAAAGGCTTTGGTGAAAGCGAATTCTGGTTTTCCATGATTAAAGTGGTTGCGATTATCGTCTTTATCATCATTGGGATTGCCATGATTGTAAAAATCATGCTTACACCTGATGTATCGGTATGGAGCAACTGGACCAAGGGGGATGCGCCTTTTGTGGGGGGGCTGCAAGCCCTGGTCGGGGTCGCCATGATTGCGGGATTCTCTTTTCAGGGCACTGAAATGGTGGGCGTTGCCGCAGGTGAATCCAAAGACCCAAAGAAAACCATTCCATTGGCGATTAAACAGATTTTCTGGCGGATTTTGCTGTTCTATATCCTGTGTATTTTTATCATTGGTACATTGGTCAGCTATGATAATCCACTGTTATTACATGCAGCCGAAAGTGAAAATATTGCCCTGTCACCCTTTACCTTACTGTACGAAAAAGCGGGCTTGGCCTTTGCCGCAGGCTTAATGAATGCGGTGATTCTGAGTGCGATTTTATCTGCGGGTAACTCTGGGATGTACTCCTCTACCCGCATGCTGTTTGATATGGCAAAAGAGGGGCGTGCGCCAAAATGGTTTTCCAAACTGGATACTCGTGGCGTTCCCATGAATGCCTTGTATGCAACCACAGCCGTTGCGGCGCTCTGTTTCCTGACCACTTTTATTGGCGAGCAACAGGTTTTTAACTGGTTGTTGAATATGTCAGGCATGTGCGGATTTATCGTCTGGCTCGGCATTGCCATTTAACACTACCGTTTCCGCAAAGGCTATACAGCACAGGGCTATAAAATCATAGACCTTGCCTACCGTGCCAAGTTCTTCCCATTCGCACCTTGGTTTGCATTTATTCTTTGTTCAGTCATTATTTTAGGTCAAAATTATCAGGCAGTTCTGGGTGGCAAAATTGACTGGTTAGGCTTACTTTCAACCTATATCAGCATTCCATTATTCCTGATCATTTGGTTAGGCTATAAATGGAAACATAAAACCAAACTGATTGCCTACAAAGACATGAATGTGAAAGAGGGCGAATAAAAAACCATTTTTTACTTGACCATTATGAAAATTTGAGTAAAATTCACGCTCATATTTTCAACGGCACTATTTTATAGGAGGACAACATCATGCCATTACTACAAGGAATAACTTACTAAGGTTTGGCACGTTGTCGTCTCACGGACAAGTGACAAATCTGCTGATCACTTGTCCGAATGCTTTATTAGACCTGGCATTCGCTAGGTTTTTTTACGCCTATTCGGACAGAAAAATTAAAATGACCGAGATAAGAAAATGGGCATACAAAAAATTCTCAATGCAGAAGCGCATTATGGCGTTCCAGTGAAAATATTCACCAACGACATTGATAGCGACAGTATTGAACAACTCAAGAAAATGGCCCAACTGCAATTTATTTATTCACATATTGCTGTCATGCCAGACGTGCATGTGGGTAAGGGTGCAACCGTTGGCAGCGTGATTCCAACCAAAAACGCGATTATTCCTGCGGCGGTAGGTGTGGATATTGGTTGTGGCATGAATGCAGTTCGACTCAACCTCAAGGCATCCCAATTACCAGACAATCTTGCACCGTTACGGCATGCAATTGAACGCAAGGTGCCTGTCGGCTTTGAATCGCACAAGCAAATCAAAGCCAAGGCTTCCAGCATTATTCCATTGGAAAAACGCTTGCAGCCGATCATTCAAAAACATCCAGGCTTGGTTCGGATGCTGCGAAAGTTTGATGCAACCTGGCAAAAACAACTCGGTACTTTAGGTGGTGGCAACCATTTTATTGAGCTATGTCTGGATGAAAATCAGGATGTCTGGATCATGCTGCATTCAGGTAGTCGCGGCTTGGGTAATGTGATTGGCACCTATTTTATCGAACTGGCAAAGAAAGAAGCACAGCACCGTTTTGGTCATGTCCCTGACAAGGATTTAAGCTACTTTGCTGAGGGTTCAGCCAGTTTCAATGACTATGTGGAAGCAGTGGAATGGGCACAAAACTATGCTTTTGAGAATCGTCGGGAAATGATGCGACTAATTCTGGAAGCCATTCGCCCACTTCTCCCCCCCTTTCAAATGACTAAAGAAGCGATTAATTGCCACCATAACTATGTCAGTCGGGAGAATCACTTTGGCGAAGATTTATTAATTACCCGTAAAGGCGCTATTCGGGCAGGTCAGGATGAACTCGGTATCATCCCAGGTTCAATGGGTGCTCGCTCTTATATTGTTAAGGGCAAGGCAAATCCTGAATCATTCTGTTCATGCTCACATGGTGCGGGACGGAAAATGAGTCGCAACAAGGCAAAACTCTTGTTTAGTCAAGATGATTTGATTCAACAAACCCAAGGGATTGAATGCCGTAAAGATGCAGGGGTGATTGATGAAATTCCAAGTGCATACAAAGACATTGATCAAGTCATGGCAAACCAGTCTGACTTGATTGAAATTGTACATACACTCAAACAAATTTTATGTATTAAAGGCTAATACGATGAAACTTAAAGATATGCCAAAAATTAAGGCTCGCAATCCTGTTGCACTCTCTCCCTTACTTCACAAGGGAGGCATTCATGAAAGCGAAAAACCGAAAGCCCAACATCGTAAGGAACGTAAAGATACCAAAAAGTTCCTGAACAAAACTGCTTGGCTCTAGTAAAAAAGCGGCTCAATTGAGCCGCCCTTTCATATCATCAAGACTCAATTACTGAGCTTGTTGACCTGGTTGTACAACAACAGTACGGCTACCAGTGATCGCAGCGAATACGCGACGGTTCATAGCACGACCTTCTTTAGTCTTGTTGTCTGCAATCGGTTGATCCCAAGCGAAGCCCTGAGTTGTCAAGCGAGTTGCGTTAACATTGTATTCATTCACAAGTGCAGACTTAACAGAGTTGGCACGAGCTAAAGATAAACGTTCGTTCAACTTACGTGGACCCGTGTTGTCTGTGTGACCTTCAATGCGAGCAGTCGCATTCGGATACTCAGACAATTTCTCTGCCACTTTCGCAATTTCAGACTTGTACTGCGGCTTGATGTCTGACTTGTTGGTATCAAAGAAGACACGAAGTTCCATGTTAAGGTCTTCAGTCATCTCTTGTGGCTGCGGCTGAACTGGTACTGGTACTGGTACTGGTACTGGAACAACTTCAACTACTGGTGCAGCAGGCTTCAAATGGCCACCAAGAACAACGTTTAAACCAGCAAGCGCGGTGTAGTTCCAGAAGTCTTCGTCGATATTATAAGTACCACGAGCTTCAGTACGAAGAGATAAAGCATCGTTTAAGCGCCAGAAAGCACCGATACCAGCATTACCTAGAGTACCTTCTTCTTTCAAACCACGACCAACACGACCTAACTCTGCTTCATTAGCATCAGTAAAAGAGTATTTGTAATGACCAGCACCTAACAATACATATGGCTTGATTTTGCTGTCATAGTTTTTAGTGATCAAATCAGAAGTAACATAGAAGTTACCGTTGATTTGTTGTTGCTTATATTCAGAGTTAGCAGCAAGGCTGTCAACATCACCTTTAACTTGGTTATATTCAACTTCGAAACCTAACCAAGGTGTTAATTCAACACCAATAGCAGCACCAACGAATAAATCGTCTTGTAGTTCGCCACCGTTAGTTAAGTGCTTATCACCATTGTTGTGTTTAGTGTCTTGGAATGTGTAACCAAGCAATAATGGAGTGATTGTTACGCCCGCGTTAGCAGCAGCTAAAGGAGCAGCAACAAGCATAGCAAGTGCAATACGACTCAATTTCATGGATATCCTCCAAAGATAAAAATTATTTAAGCTTGCTCTAGTAATTTTTTGAACACTGATGACTTATTCTATCTGTCTCAGTCATTCATTTCACGTTGAATCATACAAACACTTGAGAAATTTTCCAAGCATTTAGCAATATTTAGCCCTCGACTCTCGAAAGATATTATCCCCCACTCAAGATAGCAGCTAAGTAAATTTTCATGCAACGTTGTTCTAGCGCATGAAGTCTATCATTTTTTAATCAAAAATCAAAAACTTTTCAATAAGACTAAACAATTCCAACATTTCTTTCAAATATAGAACAAGACTTTTTCTGCTCGTTTTATTAATGATTCACTTATGTAACGTGAATTCGGTTTAAGCAGATTTTAATTCAATCGGTTTTTTAAAATCTGCTGAATCCCAGACTTATATCCATTTACAAACATCAAAGCATATAATGTTAAAGCAGCAAATATTGTAGTCAGTAGCCCTATTTTTGATCTGTGGCGAGTATGTTCAAGATCAAACTGGCTTTTCATCAGATGAGAGCTTCAATCATTCCTCGTTTTCTTAATACTGCACTATCAAAAGCATCCAGGGATTGGGGTTTCATATTTCTTTTTACTCGTGTGAGGAGTTGAACACCGACTTCCGCAAGACGAGATCTCCAATTCTTACCCACATAGCCACGATCACCAAACAATTTACCTGTGAGTTGTGAATGTTCAATTAGATCGGGCAATACTTTACGATCATCTACGTTACCCGTTGTAATACAATAAGAAATTAAGCGTCCGATATGATCACAAATCAAATGAATCTTAAAACCATAAAACCAGCCGACAGAAGTTTTCCCCCGAGTTGCACTATCGGCAAATACACGATTAATCTTGCCACAAGTGAGCATGTATTGCTCAACCTGCTCTGAAATATCAGTGCAGAAATCATCAATTAGGCAGAAAAGTGTTGTAAGCGGTGTGTCGATAGGCATTTTGAGATCATTGTTTTTTGTCATGGTTAAATTTTGACTTAAATGCCTATCCTTTTACAACTTCCTTATCCCGAATTCACGTTTTTTTAGAAAGTGTGTTGAAGAAACTGGTCCGCTTCAACCACAAAAGTTAATCGACGACTCACTTCAGATTTCAGTATCTAAGCAAGCTAAGCTGCTGAAAGTCTCCCGTGGTTGTTATTACTATCGCCCAAAACCTGCGAGTGCATCAGATCTGAAGCTGATGCGCTGTATGGATGAATTACATATGCAATATCCTTTTGCAGGTAGCCGTATGATGCGTGATTGGTTGAATCGTCAAGGACATCCTATAGGACGACGTCATACACGTACTTTAATGAAGAAAATGGGCATTAATGCGTTATATCGTAAACCAAATCCAAGTCAGGCCAATCAAGCTCAGCGTAAATATCCACATCTGCTCAAAGGATTGAGTATTCAGCGGAGTAATCAAGTGTGGTCTACGGATATAACGTATATCCCTATGGCAAAAGGTTTTGTTTATTTATGTGCTGTGATTGATTGGCATAGCCGCAAGGTACTTGCGCATAGGGTATCGATGAGTATGGAGGTGGATTTTTGTATTTCGGCTTTAAATGAAGCGATTAAAAAATATGGCCGACCTGAAATCTTTAATACAGACCAAGGCAGTTAGTTCACCAGTGATGCATTTATTGAAGCATTGAAATCAAATGACATCCAAATCAGCATGGATGGTAAACTTGCGCAGTATACTGCTCATGGATTGATAATGTGATGGTTGAACGGTTATGGAAAAGCGTTAAATATGAAGAGGTGTATCTCAAAGCCTACAGCAATGTTTTGGATGCGAAGAAGCAATTAAACGCATATTTTGAATTTTATAATTTGAAACGACCTCATTCGAGTCTGGACAAAATGACTCCAGATGAGTTTTCCTATGACCAGCTACCACAACAAAATAAGGTAGCTTAACTAGAGCAAAATATCACTTATAAATAAGCTTTTAGTTGTTCAAACAAGTGGGACCACCTCTGTCTGGTTATTTGTAGTCATAAATTTAAGTCCCCACTTGTTTTTAAGTGGGGACTAAATTAAGGCTTAAAGGACGAATTCATAAGGTGTGTTCAGCGGACGATTACTTTTATGTGCTCAATTTGAGTGTATTTCAAACAGAATTTACAAGAATATTTTGTTTTGAGACATAATCTTTGGAGCTTTAACCCTGATCTGATAACAAGGCCACTTGCTGTACATAGTTGACAAACTTGCGTTTAGAGGCTTCAAGCTCCTCCTCACTGACCTGCTGCTTGATATCCCGATGAATACGCAGTACATGCTGGCGTAGGGTATGACGTTCAGAGGCGTTAAACACCTTGCTGAACTCGTTAATAATTGGATCACCCTGGTCAATCATACGGTCTACCCAACGCATCAGTTGCATTTGTTTCTTCGCGCCCTGCTGCGGTGTTAAATAGGATAAAATGGTGCTTTCATCCTCATTGCGAAGTAACTTGCCCACACGCTGGAACTGGCGACGACGTGCCTCAAATGAGCTGATCTTCTGCACTTCAAGCAATGCGTCAATTAGGCGCTCATCGACAGGAAGTTTTTGAATCTGCTTTGGATTGAGTTGAGCCAGTTGCTCACCCAAGGCTGCCATACGCTGAACCGCCTTTTTTTGCTCGGTTCGACTCGCACGCCCTTCTAATGACTCAAAATCTTCATCGGTATAACGCTGGGGTCCACGTGCCACTATTATTCTGCCTCGTAAAATTTTGCTGCGAACAGCGTTTGAATTTCTTCCAGTGCCTTGTCTTCATCGGCACCGTCAATCACCAGTCTCAGTGTGGTGCCCTTACCCGCACCCAGCATCAACAATGACATAATATTCTTTGCATCAACCAGCTTGTCGCCCTTGCCAATTTGAATGGAGGAACGAAACCTGGTGGTTACCTCGATCAGTTTACCAGATGCACGTGCGTGTAAGCCGAGTTTATTAATTACATCAATTGTTGTGTCTATCATGACCAGTGCTTCATTTCTCTATGTAAGATTTGGACAGTCCATTTTGCCTCAAGGGCCTGCTTGAGTCTATCCACAATATAAACCGAACGGTGCTGCCCACCCGTACATCCCACTGAAATGGTCATGTAATGGCGATGCCCCTCTGCGAAAGCGGGCAACCACTTTTCCAGAAAGCGATTGATATCTTCAAACATCTCGTTGGTTTGCTGACTACCCTCTAAAAAGCGGCGCACAGGTTCATCCAAACCTGAAAAACGGCGCAGTTCCAAATCCCAGTGTGGATTAGGCAGATGACGTACATCAAACACATAATCCGCATCCAGCGGAATGCCATGCTTATAGCCAAATGATTGCAGTATCACGATCAACTTGTCCGACTGACCCAGTTTGGACAGTAGGATATGCTTTAAATCATGGACACTTTTATCGGTGGTATCAATATGCACGGTGGAACGGAACTGGATCGGAATCAGAAGCTGTTTTTCTTCCTTTATGCACTGCAACAGGCTGTTAAAACGGTTTGCCAGCGGATGCGGCCTACGTGAGGCGCTAAAGCGGGAAACCAGATCCTGATCCTGGGTAGTCAGGTAAATGATATCGACCGTACCGTGTTTTTGCAATTGTTCAAAAACATGGTCAAACTCCTGCATATCGGCACGGGTGCTACGGACATCAACGCCCAGAGCCAACTGCTCAAGATTATTCTCGTAATCCAGTTTTGACACAATTTCAGGCAACAACGCCAAAGGTAGGTTATCTATACAGTAATAGCCCAAGTCTTCAAGCACCTGTAATGCAGAGGATTTTCCTGAGCCTGATTGTCCTGTCACGATAAGAATACGCTTCATGACGTTTACCCTTTTTATTTTCTAGTTTTAAGTTTTAAAGTCGACCTGTAGGTTATCAATCAAACGTGTTGTACCCAGTTTTGCCGCAACAAATAAAACCACATTTCGATCAAACTGCGCAATTGGCTGTAAATTTGTTTGACGGGCCTCCACATAATCGACAACAAAGCCTGCCTGTGTCAATTGGTTAGAGATACTTTCCAGTACCTGCGCAAGTGCGTGCCCCTCATGCAGTTGCTGTTCGGCTTGCTTGAGTAGTTGGTAAATCGTGGGTGCAATCGCGCGTTGCTGTTCAGATAAATAACCATTACGGGAACTTAAAGCCAAGCCATCTTCTGCGCGGACAATAGGCACACCAATTACTTCCAGTGGCATGTTCAGGTCCTGCACCAACTGGCGAATGACCGCCAGCTGCTGGTAATCCTTCTGCCCAAAGAACGCGAAATTAGGCTGTACAATGTTGAACAGTTTGGTCACCACAACCGCCACACCGTCAAAATGGCCAGGACGTGACTTACCACACAAGTCATCGGTAATTTGACCGACACTGATATTGGTCAAGCGTGGCTGTGTGCCATACATCTGCTCTACAGAGGGTGCAAAAATAATGTCGCAATCCACATCCGCCAGTAAACGGCTATCCTGCTCCAAAGTACGTGGATAACTGTCGAAGTCTTCACCCGCGCCAAACTGGATCGGATTGACAAAAATGCTGACCACCACCACATCACAGATTTTCTTTGCGGCACGCACCAAGGTCAGGTGACCTTCATGCAGGTTGCCCATGGTTGGTACAAAACCAATCAGCTTTTTTGTGCTGCGTGCAGGAGCAAGTGATGCGGTCAAGCCTTGTATGGTTGTTTCTGTTTTCATGGATTACAGCTCAACTTGAAAAGTATGTTCTTTTGCAGGGAAAGACTGGTCCTGAACAGCGGCATGATAGGCCTTAAAGGAATCCAGAATTGCGGTTTCACCAGACTGTTCTTTCATGAAGTTACGCACAAAGCGTGCAACACGTCCAAAGGTTAAACCTAGCATATCCTGTACCACCAATACCTGACCATCGGTTTCATTGCCCGCGCCAATCCCAATCACAGGGGTATTTGGAAATAACTCGGCAATTTCCTTGCCGAGTTGTGCGGGAACACATTCAAGTAATAAAACAGCAGCACCAGCATCCACCACTGCCTGACAGTCTGCGATCAGTTGATCCGCAGCTTCACGTGTTCTGGCTTGGAGTTTATAGCCACCAAACACATGCACTGATTGAGGTGTTAGACCCAAATGTACACAGACAGGGATTCCGTTACGGGTCAGCACCTGCACCAGCTCGCCTAACCATGCGCCACCTTCGATCTTGACCATTTGTGCGCCAACCTGCATCACCGCCTTGGCGCTTTTCAGGCCATCTTCCAGCGTTGCATAGCTCATAAATGGCAGGTCTGTCATGATCAATGCATGTGAATTACCACGGCGCACAGCCGCTGTATGGTAAGCCATGTCTTCAACTGTCACAGGAAGTGTGGAATCTCTTCCTTGAATCGCCATTCCTAGAGAATCACCAATTAAAATTGTATCAATTTCAGCCAATTCCATCGCTTTAGCCATACTTGCATCGTAACAAGTAAGACATGAGAACTTACGTCCATCAGCTTTAAACTTTCTTAAGTCACTTAGACTAATCATGATGATATCCTCTGCAGGCATTTCCAGAACGAAACAGTCTTAAGCGTTTGCCCAAGATTGATCTGCGATTACAGTTAAGTTTGCTTGCTGCACTAGTTCTAAATCTTTTAATGGATGGCCATTTAACTGTAAATGAGCATCTAAATCTAATAAGGGAAGGATCACAAAATCACGTTCTAAAATACCAATGTGTGGTACAGTCAAACGTTCATTTTGAATCTGCTCTTGACCATAAATCAATAGATCCAAATCAAGCGTGCGCTCTCCCCATCGCCTTAAACGAATACGACCTGCTTCTTGCTCAAATTGTTGTAATTGGTCTAATAAGGCAAGTGCTTCAAGTGTCGTGTCCAATTGAACAACGGCATTTAGATAATTTGGCTGGTCCTGAGGACCCATCGGCGGACTTTGATAAAGTCGGGAAACCTGAACTGGTCCCAAACCTGCCAACCTGGCAACTGCTTCACGCAAAATCTGCTGCGAATCACCCAGATTACTTCCCAACCCAATATACGTACGAATGGTCATTGCGTTGGCCCAAAAACCACTTGGCTTAAATCACGTTTTACCCGTTTGCGCTTGAGAATTGGATGATCAGCACCAACCTGACTGGAATCACCTGAAGCCTTTTCCATAAAACGGGGGGTGGACTCATCCGACCTGACACGTTCTTTTCTGCCACGACGACTTTTCGGCTCAGGCACATTGACCAAAGGCTCAATTTCTGTCACTTTAGGCTCATCAACAACCTCAGTGGCCTTACGACGGCTTTTACTGCGTTGGCGGTTATACTGGCGAATCGCGATTTCTTTTTGGTCAGTGGTCATTTCCTGATAGGATTCCCACCACATGCCCATGCCCTCGGTACTGCTATCACCCGATTTTTCACGCAGCAGCAGGAAGTCAAAGCCTGCACGGAAACGCGCATGTCCAGCCAAGGCTTCGATCTGCTGTGGTTTTGGATTAAGCAAACGGGTTTGCATTTCCCATACTTCACGAATAAAGGTTTCAGCAAACCGCGGAATGATGGTACGGGTTGCCTGACGTTTCAACACATCAAGCCCAGCCTGTGCACGGGCCTCCGCTGGCACCACACCTTTATTTAGATAAAAATCGCAGCGCTCTAAAAATGGCTTCCATAGCAACACCGCATAGAAAAAAGCAGGGTTGATGGTTTTACCAATTTGAATCCGTTGGTCAGTATTTCGTGCCGCACGCTCAATAAAGGCAGTAAGGTTTGGTGGAATTTCAGCAAACAACTGTTTCCAAACACCAAACTCAATCAGCATTGGTAAAACCTGGGTCAGGTGTCCCATGGTAAATAATTTTTGTGACTCGTCATATAAACGGTGCGGTGAAACATCCCGCAGCAACTGCGTCATCTCAACACTGAAAGCATCAAGAATGGATTGATCAATCTGGAAATTCAGTTTTGCGGCAAAACGCAAGGCCCGCAGCATGCGTACAGGGTCTTCCTCAAAGCGCTGGGCAGGCTCCCCCAGAAAACGCAGGGTACGGGTTTTAATATCATCAACCGCATGGCAAAAATCGAGTACGATGCCTTTACGGGGCTGGTAATACAGGGTATTGATCGAAAAATCTCGACGAGCAAAATCCTGCTCAATCGTTCCCCAATTATTGTCACGAAGAATCATTCCAGATGCACTGGTCACCGCTTTTTTCGGAGGTGCACGGAAAGTCGCCACCTCAATCAGCTCACGGCCTGAGTAGACATGCGCCAACTCAAAACGCCGTCCAATAATTCGGCAACGTCGCCCAAAAACTTCTTTCACCTGAGCTGGGGTGGCATTGGTGACTGCGTCAAAATCCTTTGGATTAAGACCTAACATCATATCGCGAACACCGCCACCCACAATATATGCCTCATAGCCAGCTTTGTTCAGGCTATCAATCACATCGAGAATTGAGGGAGGAAGTTGAGCTGTGGACAGACCACATTTTGACGCGCGCAAGGTTTGCAAAAGACAGTGTCTCCTACGTCAGGACGTAAATAACAATTTGTCGCTAATCATAGCTCCAACCCACACAAAGGGCAATTTATTCTGTTGAAGTTTCAACAGATCATGCCTCTTTATTAGCGACACCATTTCAAAATCTCCCTTAAAGCATCAGCCGTGCCTTGTTTTTTTCCAGCAACTTTGGCCCAATCCCTTTCACATTCACCAATTCATCTATGGTTTTAAATCCGCCATTCTTTTGGCGATATTCCACAATGGCCTGAGCCTTTTTCTCGCCTACACCATTCAGGGTCTGTAACTGCTGTACATTCGCCTGATTTAAGCTAATTTTATCACCCTGCTGATTTACAGAAGATGAAACAGGCTTTGAGCTGGTTTGCTGTGTTGGACGTGATAGATAATAATTGTTGTTAGGCTGTTTCGCCAACTGCTGATCCCGTGCCTGCTGCTGGGCTTTCCATTGGCCATAAGACTGGTCAAACTGCTGCGCATGCAGATGAGAAAGGCACCCCACACATAAAAGAATCAATAAAACAGCGTTATATTTGCTGCACGGATGTGGCAAGGTCATTGGTTTTTTCCTCAGGTTTTAATTGTCGTTTTGCTTGCTCCCAGAGTTCATCCATTTCTGCCAAACTCATTTCCTGCAAGTCTTTGTGTTGTCGTTGTGCCTGTTGTTCAATAAAAGCAAAGCGGCTTCTAAATTTATGAATTGTCGCCAACAAGGCGGTCTCACTCGACAGCCCAAGTTTACGTCCTACATTGATTAAAGAAAATAGACAGTCGCCAAATTCTTCTTGTATTTTATCGACTTCCTGCGTTGCAATTACCTCCTGTAATTCTTCCAGTTCTTCATCCAGCTTTGCATAGGCATCTTTTACCGTTTCAAAATCGAATCCAAGCTGGGCTGCTTTGTTCTGAATCTCATGTGCCTGTACCAAGGCAGGTGCATGCTTGACTTCATCCAGAAGTGACTGTGGTTTACCCTGCTTTTCCTGCTGCTTGATCTGTTTCCATAATTCGCTGACCTGCTCAGGGTTTAGGTTATGATAGTGTTCCGACTGAAACACGTGCGGATGACGGCGGATCAGTTTTTCACTAATCGCATCGACCACATCATGAAAATTAAATGCACCCTGCTCAGTGTACATTTGCGACTGGAACACCACCTGTAGCAATAGGTCACCCAGCTCATTGCGGATTTGATCTACATCGCCCTCCCGAATGGCCGCCTCCACCTCATAGGCTTCCTCAATCGCATAACGGGTCAGGCTTTCAGGTGTTTGCTGCTGATCCCATGGACATTTTTGTCTTAACTCCTGCATGATTGCCAATAACTTTTCCATGATGATCTCCAAACTAGGTACAGCGAAATTGTTGCAGCAGCAAACTGCTTATGCGTAATATACACGGATTCAAAAAATATCAAGATAAAGTAAGGGAAAGCAATGCAACAGAGTGTGTTTATTAGTGGGGCTGCACAGGGAATTGGCGCTGAAATCGCGCGTTTATTTCACAACCACGGCTATAAAGTGGGCATATACGATATTAATGAGGTACAGGCACACGCTCTGGCCAAAGAACTGGGCGAAAATGCCAAAGCGGGCTATCTAAACGTCAGCAATTATCGCCAGTGGCAAATGGCACTACAGGAATTTAAAAACTGGGCGGGTGAACTGAATATTTTAGTGAATAATGCGGGAATTCTATATTCTGGTGCATTTGAAAACACCCCCATTCAATCCCATCACAATACCATCGACATTAATGTCAAAGGGGTTTTAAATGGCTGTCATGCTGCATTAAACCATCTACAAAAATCCAGTTTTGCCCGAGTGATTAACCTCTCATCAGCCTCGGCAATATATGGGCAGGCCGATTTAGCCTCCTACTCCGCCAGCAAGTTTGCGGTTCGTGGTTTAACCGAGGCACTAGATGTGGAATGGCAAAAATATAATATCCGTGTGCTGGATGTGATGCCGTTATTTGTACAGACCAATATGGTGAAGAATATGGATGCGGGCAGCATCCAGAACATTGGGGTGGACCTAACCCCTGCCGATGTAGCAAAACAGGTGCTGCACTTGGCCCAGCAGAAGAATCATGCGCTGATTCCAACCCATACGCCAGTGGGGATAAAAACCAAACTGATGTACCAGCTTTCCAGTATCAGCCCCCAGTTTTTAAATCGCCTCACGAATATTTTCCTATCTAAACGCTAATAAAAAGGGGCTTCAACCATGGTTAAAGCCCGTTGCCACCCTTTGATACCGAATTCATCAAATACATGATATGTCTGCTGATCAACCTCCATCACCGCATCTAAATATCACCCTGTGGTTGATATTAACTTTGCGCGGGGTATATCACAGATCATCCTGTCATGAATCTGCCGAAATTAGTTGCCTTGAACCAAACGTCTGGCACTGATAATGCCTGGCTGCTGCTCCAAACGCGCCAACAAACGGGACAATTGCGCCAACCCTTTGACTTCAATCAGCAGTTTCATGTTGGCAATGCCATCCGCCTCAGAAATGGTATTGACCTGACGGATATTGATCTGGTCTGAGAAAATCACCTGGGTTAGGTCCTTAAGCAAGCCACGACGATCATAGGCCTCCACCACGATCTGCACACTCTGACCACGGGTTGGTTGCATTTCCCAGTCCGCCTCAACCGCACGCTCAAGTTCCTGTGTGGTCATACGGATATAATCAGGACAGGCAATCTTGTGGATACTCACCCCACGGTTCAAGGTGATGTAACCACCAATTGACTCACCATGTACAGGCTGGCAACACTGTGCAATATGCAGCTCCACATTGTCCAGACCATCAATCAGGATGCCATGTGCAGACAAGGTATGGCTGGCACGTGGATTCAGGGCAGGTTTCAACACCAGCTCAGGCTCATCCTGATCCAGATGCATCTGACGATTCACTTGATTCATCAAGGCATGCAAACTGATATCACCACTGACTAAAGCAACTAAAATATCATCACCCGCTTTCAGGTTGAAATGAGATGAATAGTCTTTAAGATCGATACTTTTAGGGTGAATTGCTAAGCGTGCTAACTCTTTATTGAGTAACTCACGCCCCACCTCAATATTCTTACTACGATCTTGTTGTCTAAACCAATGCCGCAATTTGTCACGCGCACGAGCAGTTTTAATATAACCTAAAGAGTTCACCAACCAATCACGGTTCGGTTCACGATCTTTTTTGGTTAAAATCTCAACCTGTTCACCCGTTTTCAGCGTATAAGTTAATGGCACATAACGTTGATTGACACGTGCCGCATAACACTTATTACCTACCTCAGTATGTACATGGTAAGCAAAATCTAAAACCGTTGAACCTCGTGGTAATTCCTTAATATCACCATCACGACTAAATACATAAATCTTTTCAAAATTTTCAAAATCTTGAATTTGATCTATGTCATTTGACTCTTCATCTTCGCCATGTGGCGTTGTTTCAGTACGCTCTTGATAATGTTCCAATACCGCACGTAAAGAATGTAGACGATGATTAAATGAATGATCGGTATTTTTTGCACCTTCTTTATAATTAAAATGCGAACAAACGCCCAGTTCAGCTTCGTTATGCATTTCAAAGGTACGAATTTGTACTTCTAAAGATTTATTTTCAGCAATCACTGCTGTGTGTAATGAACGATAACCGTTGGCTTTTGGATTGGTGACATAGTCATCAAACTGGTTCGGGATATGACGCCACAGCTGATGGACAATACCTAAAGCGTGATAACAGTCTGGTACACTTTTTACCAATACACGCACTGCACGAATATCATAAAGCTGATCAAAACTCAGATTTTTACTTTTCATTTTTCGATAAATCGAATAAATGTGCTTCACTCGTCCAGTGATTTCGGCCTGAATATGATGCATACCCAGTTCAGTCTTTAGCTTATCAATCACAAACTGAATATATTGCTCTCGCTCTAAACGCTTTTCATTCAGCAACGACGCAATTTCTTTATAACGCTCAGGCGCCAAGTAACGGAAAGCGAGATCTTCTAATTCCCATTTTAGCTGTGCAATACCTAATCGATGTGCAAGCGGTGAATAGATCGTTAAAATCTCGCGTGCAACGCGTTCTTGACGTTCTTTACTTGCATTGGCTAATTCACGTAAAGCATAAGTACGTTCAGCCAATTTGATCAAAACGACACGTACATCTTCTGTCACCGAAATCAGCATTTTATAAATGCCGTTTAAGTGCTCACGCTGATTGTTATTAAAATGATCTTCTAAACGTTTATTTTTTTCAATCAATTCAGAGAGCTTACCCATCGCAAGCGTGCCTTGTACAAGACCAAGCACCTGTTCGCCAAATTGTTGTTGAATATCTTCTAAAGTAATTAAACCTTCGCGCACACTTCGATACAACACTGCCGCTGACAATGTATCTTCATCAACATGTAAATGCGCCAAAATATCAGCCATACCAATACCTGTACTAAAAGTATTGGTACGATGATGAACCGTGGTTTCTAATTCTTTTGCCAAGGTCAGCTCTGCAACTTTTTGAAGTTGCTTTAGCTCTGCCCCATCCAAAATATCACGCACTCGATCTAGCCAAGAGACCAGACCACTTTGCGCTTCAGCGGCATGTTCTACAGTCGTTTCCTCTGACAACTCATGGAGTCGTCCAGGTAACTGCTCACGTACTGTGACCATACCATTCTCCTCTGGATATGTAACTCATTCTCTAATCGTTTATTTCTTGGGTCTTTTCAAATTGCTCAATTTTTTCAAACAAGGCAATTGATTCAACATGCTCAGTATGGGTAAACATATCCATTACTGCCGCTTTTTTAAGTTGATAACCATATTGTGCCAGTACACCTGCATCCCTTGCCAGTGTTGATGGATTACAGGAAACATAAACGATTCTTTTTGCTCCAAAATTAGGTACATATTGCATAACCTCAAATGCACCTGATCGCGGAGGATCAATTAATAATGCATCAAATCCCTGTTTTGCCCAAGAATGATGCGAAAAGTCTTTTGTTAAATCTTGTGAAAAAAACAGCGCCTGAGACAATTGATTTGCTTTCGCATTTTCAGTTGCCCGTTGTACCATCTCATCACTTGCTTCAACACCAACGACCTGACCTGTCTCACCAACACAACGTGCTAAAGGTAAGGAAAAATTACCCAATCCACAAAATAGGTCGAGCACTCTCTCTCCTTTCTGTAAATCTAGCAATTCACATGCCAAGAGAATCATCTTTGCATTTACACCGCTATTCACCTGAGTAAAGTCTAAAGGTGAAAATGCAAATTTAACCGCAAACTCATCCAGACTGTAGTGCAAACGCATAGGTGCTTGAGTATCATCAACACGATGAACACTTTCCGCACCTTTCGGCTGTAAATACAGTTGCCATCCCCTGAGTAACGTAAATTGACGCAATTGGTTGACATCCGAAATATTTAATTCATCTAAATGACGAATCAGCAATGCAACCTCGCTATCTCCCATCGCCAATTCTATATGACCAATATGGGCCTTGCCTGTTAGACTTTCGAGTAGTTTTCTCAACTCTACTAAACTTTCGGACAAATGCTGATCAAGAACATGACACTGCTGAATCGGTGTTAAATGATTACTGTGATGCTCACGAAAGCCCATCACCAAACGATTTTGTTTAGCAATATAGCGAACGCCGACTCGAGCACGACGACGATAATCTATTTTTTCAGAGCGGATTGGATCTAACCATTGCTCTGGTTGTAAACCAGCAAAATGTTGTAAATGTGACTTTAATACATTCTGTTTTAATAAAATCTGTTCATCTGGATGAATATGTTGCAAGCTACAGCCACCACACACCCCAAAGTGCGGACAAATCGGATCGACTCGTCCCACAGCCGCATCACTTTCTAGCTTAACCATATCCGCTTCTTCTAAACGCGAAGTTTGATTGCTAATCTTGGCTTGTACTGTTTCACCCACGAGAGCATAACGAATAAAAACCTTCTTACCGTGCTTTTCTTTTGGATGATCAGGATGCGTGCCATAATGCGCAATCCCTCGCCCCTCATGAGAAAAAGCTTCGATTTGAAAGATATATGTTGGATATTGAGCTGGGCGCTGTTTCGCTTTATGTTTCAAAAGATCAACCTAATTTTTTGGCGCAAACGTATTTGCGGTGAATACAGTATATTGCGATGTCTGCCGCCATACCTGTAAAAATTCTGTTTGTTGTGTCTGTGTCTGTAAATAATCGGCTGTCGCCTGAATCCATTGCTGGTGCTCCTGTAGATTCAATTGACCCTTTAGTAATAGCCAGCGCAGATAGACCAGCCATGTGTTGAGCACATCACCTTCACAATAACTGGTCAGTTTTAACCATTGTTCAGTATGTACATACTCTGGCACATGATAACCCGTTTCACCACGCTTTCCAGGGAATCCCAACAGACAGGCAATGTCATCCAGCTTCTGGAAATTACGCCCATTAAACATCGCCATCACATCCATCAGATCAACATGGCGATGATGGTAACGGTTCTGGTAATTGTTAAAGCGCTTCTGGTTATCAATTTCACCCTGATCAAACAGGCTTGGCGCAGAAAGTCCATGATACATGGTACGGAACAGAATCACGGGCAAGTCAAACTGCGAGCCATTCCAGCTCACCAGTGTCGGCTGCTTCTTGTCAAAAATGGACAGGAATTTTGTCAGCATTTCAGCTTCTGTACTTTGCTCCTGACTAAATGAAAACAGGCGAAAGCCCTTTTCATCAAGCCATAAACCTGAAATACAGACAATTTCATGCAAGGGCAAACGCTGAAAATCGCTGCCTGATTCCTGACGGCGGATTTTGGTCAATGCCTGTTCCACATCGGTTTCAGGCAAATCAAGATGATAAAGATGAGCACCAGCCTTTAAGTCAGTCAGTGTTTCAATATCAAAAACTAAAATTGGAAAACGCAAGCTCATCATTCAATGTAATCAGTTAGGTCTAATCTTCATCTTGAACTGAAAACAGCCCTGTTGACAAGTAACGATCACCACGGTCACAGATAATGCACACAATCACGGCATCAGGTGTTTCCTCAGCAATTTTGAGTGATGCCCACACTGCCCCACCAGAAGAGGTGCCCGCACTGATGCCTTCCATACGTGCCAGTTTACGCATGGTCTGTTCCGCTGCAAGCTGTGGAATATCAATGATACGGTCCACACGGCTAGGGTCAAAAATGGTCGGCAGATATGCTTCAGGCCAACGGCGAATTCCCGCAATGCTCGCCCCATCTTCGGGTTGTAAACCGACAATCTGAATGTCTGGATTTTGTTCTTTTAAATATTTTGAAACACCCATGATGGTGCCTGTGGTGCCCATTGAGCTGACAAAATGGGTGATTTTTCCAGCTGTCTGTTTCCAGATTTCAGGGCCTGTGGTGAGGTAATGCGCCTCAACATTATCTGGATTGTCAAACTGGTTCAGGACAAAGCCCTTGCCATCCGCCTGCATTTGCGTGGCAAGGTCACGCGCACCTTCCATACCCTGCTGCTGCGTCACCTCAATCAGTTCAGCACCATAGGCCAGCATGGCATCCTTACGTTCCTGACTCATGTTATTTGGCATGATCAGCTTCATTTTATAACCACGCATGGCTGCAACCATGGCTAAAGCAATGCCAGTGTTACCGCTAGTGGCTTCAATTAAAGTATCACCAGGTTGAATTTGTCCACGCTTCTCTGCTTGGACAATCATGTTATAAGCAGGGCGATCCTTGACCGAACCCGCGGGATTATTGCCTTCCAGTTTTGCCAATACCGTAGCCTGTGTATGACACGCCAAACGCTGCAAACGGACTAAAGGGGTTTTACCAACATAATAGTCCAGTAAAAATTCATCTGCTAAAAAATCAGTTTGCGTATTCGTCATGATCGACACCGATATTAAGGTGGCGCCTATTGTATGAAAAAAATGGAACTACTGCACCTTTTCACTATGCTTTTTATTGGCTAGCCCGTACCTCTGTTTGCCACAAAGCATGCTAAGATATTGCACAGAATGATAAATCTGACCGCATTATGTCAAATTTCAATAAAACCCTGTCAAAACGCTTACGGCTCAATCATGCTTATGGACAACTGATTGCCCTCATTCTGGTGCCAATCGCAATTTTGACAGGTGTGGGAATTTTCTGGGTTTTATCTGAAACCACCAATGCGGCCAAACAACAGCAACGCTCCGATGCCTCCGCCATTCTGGCACGCTACCACCAGACCGCAAATGATCTACTGCAACTGGTACAGCAACATCCTGACCAATATGACCGCGCCCAGAACATCATGCAGAAGATGTTTGATGAGCGAAACCTGCAACGGGCGGCCCTGATTGACAACGAGGGGCAGACCTACTTAAGCGTGGGCTACCAGAACAATCGCTTCTGGCCAACTTTCCCTGACAACAGTAATTTCTTTGGCCCGATTCCACACAACCACAACAGTATTTATGGGGCCAAACTGGATAGCAGCAAGCCCGATTCAGTCTGGTTAATGATTGAACTGGACAATCAGCCACTGGAACTGACCCGTTATAAAATCCTGCTTTCACTGGTAGCGACAGGGCTGATCACCCTGATGATTTTACTATTTTGCCTGAATGTTTTTTCACGGCGCTGGCTGGCACCACTATATGAAATCCGTATGCAGATGCAGCGCCTGAATGCCGATACACTGGATCAGCATATTGTGGTGAACAGTACAGGCGAGTTACGCCTGCTCCAGCGAGACATTGCCAATGTGGTTAAACGTCTGCATTTTAGTTTTCTGGAACTTAAAGAACATACCGAACAAACTGAGGAAGACTTACGCCGCACACTGGATACGCTGGAAGTTCAGAACATTACCTATCGTCAAGCACGCGATCAGGCGATTTCATCAAATCAATCCAAGTCCGTCTTTTTAGCGAATATCAGCCATGAACTTAGAACACCTCTCAACAGTATTGACGGTTTTATTCACCTCTTACTTCGTCAGCAAAACTTAACTAATGAACAGAACCTGTATCTTCAAACTATTCGTAAATCTTCAGCTCACCTTTTAGCACTCATTAATGATGTCCTCGATTTTTCTAAAATTGATGCGGGCAAATTAGAGCTCGAAACAGCGCCATTTGATTTGGAAGAAGCTATTTTTGATGTTATGGATATGCTTTCTCCGCTCGCAGCGCAAAAACATATCAATATGGCATTTTACTACGCTGAGAATATTCCACAGCATGTAGTTGGCGATGCCTTACGTTTTAAACAAATTCTGACCAACCTCATTTCCAACGCCATTAAATTCACTCCAGATGGTGAAATCATCGTTCGTGTCCGCATGGAAGATGAGGACATTGGACAATGCCTACTGCACTTTAGTGTACAGGACAGTGGGATTGGTCTCAGTGGTACCGACCGTAAAAAACTATTTGAATCATTCTCTCAAGGCGATGCTTCCGTTACTCGTCAATTTGGTGGTACAGGATTAGGCTTAGCAATTTCCAAACAACTTGTTCATCTGATGCATGGCCAGATTGGCTTTGAGGATAATCAGGAACGTGCCCCGACAGAAAAAGGTTCAACTTTCTGGTTTACCGCCTCATTCAAGCTTGAGGAAGAGGATGAAACCGTAGAGCCTCCTCATTTCGACCAATTGAAAGTCGTCTCTTATCTGGCCCATCCTGCAACCGCGAGTGTGCTTCGTTCATATTTAGAAAACTACCGTGTCTCACATATCGAAACACAATCAATTTTGGATTTATTTAGTCGTCTGAATCATTTAAATCAGCAAGAAAATACGTGGCTCATTGTTGACCATAGCGGTGATACTGAAGCCTTACTCAAGGAAATCCGCCAGCGTTATCATGGCAATCTGGCGGTTTATGGTTACCAGATGAGCCTTGAGCCGAACATGCTGAATGAATACCGTGCCCGTCCACTGTATCAGCCCTTAAGCCGCCGTGAACTGGTGCAGTTGCTGGGCAATCAGCCTGTGTTTGAACAGGAATCTGAGGATTTCAATGGTCAGGGCTTACACGTATTGGCGGTTGATGACCATCTTCCCAACCTGATTGTGCTTGAGGCACTGTTGGGTGAACTGAATGTCACCACCACCAAGGCATTAAGCGGCCAGAAAGCGATTGACATGATTCAGCAGCGGATTGAACAAAAGCTGCCACCCTTTGACCTTGTGTTTATGGATATCCAGATGCCTGTCATGTCTGGAATTGATACCACCCGAGCCATTCGCTCGCTTGAGTCAACGCTGGATATAGGCATGCAACTTCCGATTATTGCACTGACCGCACATGCACTGGCCGATGAAAAACAGAAATTGCTAAAAGTGGGTATGAATGATTATGTGACCAAGCCAATCCAGATGGAACAGATCATTCAAATCCTGACCCATTGGACCAAAAATAACTTCTCTTCTCAGCCTTTCAATACTGAGCAGAAGCACCCGACAGAATCAATTGATCCACAGATTTTAAACTGGCAACAAAGCATTCAACTCGCTGCGAATAAAGAAGAACTGGCACAAGACTTATTAAATATGTTGGTGGATAGTTTTGATACTGAACTCAGCGAAATGCAGCAACTGATTGAACTGGAGGATTTTCCCCAGCTTGAGCATGTGCTACACCGTCTGTATGGTGCAACACGTTACGTTGGCACCCCAGCGTTACAAAAGGTTTCAGGGGAATTTGAGCAATTTGTTTCAACCCTGCGTAAAGAGCGCCGCAAAGCAGATGATGCCTTTATACGGGAAACCAACCATCGTTTTAATGAGTTGAATTTTGCGATTGATCAGGTAAGACAGGCCGCCAGCCTGATTTTACATTCCCACGATACCTAGGGTCTGCTTGCATCTACAAGATGCTGGTCATCACCGCTATTTGTGACTGTGGTGTCATGTTTTAGCTAAAAGACTCATGTTATGCTGCCCATCATTAAACACAATAAGAGTAAGGCAAATGGCACTGTTACGAGTTGAAAAGAACAATGGTATTGCAACGGTTTACCTTAACCGTCCAGAAAAACGCAACGCCATGAGTTTTGCGTTATTAAAAGAGCTGGTGGCAACTGCAAAGAAAATTGAAAAAGACCGTTCGATTCGTTGCGTCATTTTAACGGGTGAGGCACAGGTATTTAGTGCGGGTATTGACCTATCTGACCTGAACAACCCTAAAAATACCGCATTTGCCGCATGGGAACTGATCAAGCCAGGTCAAAGCCTGTTTCAGAAAGCATTCCTGATTTGGCAAAACCTGCCAATTCCAGTGATTGCCGCCATTGAGGGTTATTGCTTTGGGGCGGGCATGCAGCTTGCGCTTGCTGCGGATATCCGTATTGCAACGCCAAACACGCAAATGTCGATTATGGAAAGTCGTTGGGGACTGGTTCCAGACATGGGTCTCACCCGCTCATTAAAAGGACTGATCGGCGTTGATTTAGCCAAGGAACTTACCCTGACCGCACGTGTCTTTGACGCAGAATACGCCAAAGAAATTGGTTTGGTCACACATCTGGACAACAATCCGTTGGCAAAGGCCAATGTGATTGCACAGGAAATGCTACAACGTTCCCCTGATGCCATCATGGCAGCGAAACGGGTACTAGATGCCATGGAACACCAGCCAGAAAAGGCACTACGTTTAGAAAAGTTATGGCAGCTTAAACTTTTGTTGGGTAAAAACAGTAGTCTCGCACGCAAGAAAGACAAGAATCCTGAGATTCAATTCTTACCGCGTCAGTATAAGTAATTACAGTTTGGATAAGTTCACATGCATGTTGATCAACAAACACCCATCGCTTTTTTAGGTATGGGGTTAATGGGAAGTCGAATGACAACCCGATTATTACAAGCGGGTTATACGGTGGCAGTTTGGAACCGTAGTCCTCATGCATGTGAGCCACTTATTCAACAGGGCGCGGCAACTTTAGCGTTGGAAGATATTGGAAATTATCCTGTCATTTTAACCTGTCTGGCTGACGATCAGGCAGTTCAAAGTGTTTTTACCCAAATCCAGCCTTATTTACAAGCCAGGCAAGTCATTGTTGATTTCTCCAGCCTATCCGTTTCAGCAACTCAGCAACTGGCGCAATCTTCCCAGCAGCAAGGTGTCATCTGGATTGATTCCCCTGTTTCAGGTGGAACAATCGGTGCTGAACAAGGAAGTCTGGTTATTTTTGCAGGTGGAGATGCTGAAACGATTCAACAACTCAGTCCAGTTTATCAAGCACTATCGCAGCGTGTGACCCGTATGGGTGAAACAGGGACTGGACAAGCCACCAAAATTTGTAATCAATTAATTGTTGCAGCAAATAGCACGTTGATCGCAGAAGCGGTTGCATTAGCGAGCCAAGCAGGTGTAGATACTAACTTGCTTGCCCCTGCTCTCGCGGGCGGTTTTGCAGATTCTAAACCATTTCAAATTTTAGCTCCTCGTATGGCAACCCATACTTTCGAGCCTGTGCAATGGAAAGTACAGACCTTATCCAAAGACCTTAACAATGCATTAAAACTTGCACATAGTTTTAACTTAAATATACCTGTTGCACAAAAAGCTCTACTACAGTTACAAGCCCACCAAGAAAACGGCTTTGCTGAGAAAGATTTAGCAACTATCATTCAATATATAGAACAATAATAATTGATTGAAGGAGATTGAATATGAGCCATCTTGCAGTCAATTTGTCTATGATTTTTAAGGAAGTCCCTTTGATTGAGCGTTTTGCTTTAGCTCATACACATGGCTTCCAACATATCGAAATTCAGTTTCCATATGAATTAGAAATTTTTGATATTCAAACTCAGCTTGAACAATACGATCTCTCACTTTGCCTCATTAATGTGCCTGCTGGCGATTTAATGCAGGGCGGTAATGGGTTAGCGGGTATCCCAGGACGAGAGGTGGAGTTCCATCATGCACTTGAGCTGGCAATTCACTATGCCACAGCATTGGATGTTCCACGTGTGAATATTTTAGCGGGCAAACAGCCTTTAGACGCTGACCTGCTCCCTTGTTTAAACACCCTATCAAGCAATCTCAAACTGGCCTGCCACATGCTGACAGAGCAAGGGATTGAACCTGTTTTTGAAATGATCAACGGCACCGACATGCCACGCTTTTTGGTGCAGAATATTGCACAGGCACAGGAAATGCTGGAGGCTATCAACCATCCTGCACTGAAAATGCAATATGACTGCTACCATATGGCCATGATGGGTGAAGATGTTTTGACTGGTTTGCAAGAAAATTTGCATCAAATTGGTCATATTCAATTTGCTGATTGTCCAAGCCGAAACGAACCTGACACAGGAAATATTCCCTATAAGCAAATTTTTGACTGGTTACGTCAAAGTGACTATCGAGGTTATATTGGTGCAGAATACCGACCAAAAACTCAATCAGATCAATCTTTTGCATGGAAAGAAAAGTACTTTTCCAATGACGTGAATACATAAACTGTTACTGCTGAAATTTGAATTTTATAGAGAAAAACGCTATATTTGACGATGAGCAATTGTCAGGAAAATATACCCTCTATGAATTTAGAACCATCGCCCAGCGCTTCTAATTCTCACGACCTAAAAATCAAAACAGCAAACAAAGATGTACATGCTTGTTTAAAAGTTGTACATGAAGCCCTTACTGATGTAAAAGCCAAAGATATTCTAGAACTTGATGTAAGTTCTATTAGTAATATTGCCGATGCAATTGTGATTGCAAGTGGCACCTCAACCCGTCATGTTAAAGCCCTTGCGGACAATGTTGCTGATGAAGCACGTAAAGCAGGTTTTCGCCCAATTGGTGTTGAGGGTGAAAGAGACGCTGAATGGATCCTCATTGACCTTGGTTTCGTTGTGGTACACGTGATGTTGCCAACAGCCCGTAAATTCTATGACCTTGAAAGTTTATGGCGCGCACCTGAATCCGTTGCCTAAAGCTTAAGAAAAGCGACCAATAAGGTCGCTTTTTTCATTCCTACAACAACTGGCTTAAGTCGACTGCTGGATAATGCTGTTTTATTTCATGCTTAATCTGTGCATACAGTTGATCCGCCTTGCCTGGACCATAAAAACTACAGTAGATCGCATACAGCGTTGTAATCATAACCGCATAAGCCTCTTTCGGCATTTGCATCAAACACTGTTTCTCTGAACCTGCAATATACCAATATCCAGCAAGTAAACGATGTTTCTTCATCTTGCCCTGAATCTCTTCCACAAAATCCAGATAATCAGGTTGACTGACGCCTTTTAACACGCCCATCACAAAGTCATGGAACACCTGAAACAGGTCCAGTGTTTCGGGACTTGTCTCAGCGGCCATAACTGGTTTATCCGTTTTTACCTTGAGGCGTTCCTGTTTCTCAACCACCGAAATTTCATGCAATACCTGCCGCAACATCTCCTTGCGTTGCAAGCGCAGGTCATCACTGGTACAAATTTCACTGAGAAAACGATTTAATACAAAGGATGGCTGGTGACCATATTCACTTTCCCAGTACTGTAAAACACGTTGCAAAACGGTATCTGGCAAGAACTGTGCAAGCCCCTTTTCCACTGCCAGCCTTTTTTGTTCAATGCTTAATTCAGCCATAACAATCACCTCCCTTAATGGCGATGAGTGATATTTTCGGTTTCAAAAGTGACATCCCTCTGAAACTCTGGGTATGACAATTCAGCATGTTCAGTATAATCCAGCCCCCGTTGTTCATGTTGCGGGGAAACCCTTAAGCCACCAAGAACCTTGTCGAGCACCTTAAACATGATAAACGCAGCACCAAAGCCCCAGACAAATGCGGCCCCCACACCCAAAGTCTGAACTGAGATCACATCAAGGTTAAACGGTTTCTCCAGAAAGAAGATACCTGCGGCAATGGTTCCCCATGCTCCACACACCCCATGTACTGCAACAGCATCCACCACATCATCCAGCCGCATCTTTTCAATCAACAAAGGTACAAAAGTCATCAGCAAACCTGCTATAGCGCCTGTGATAATCGCAAATACGGGGGACATGGTGGCACAACCCGCCGTGATTGAAACCAGACCGCCCAGTGATGCGTTAATAGTATTGCGCATGAGCACCGCCTTGGATTGAAGCAAGGCCAGAACCATATACGTTGCAGCCGCAGCACAGGCAGCCAAATGCGTGTTGAGGGCAATACGTCCAATGCTCACACTTGCAGCAACCGTGGATGCCGCATTAAACCCAAACCACGCAAACCATAGCACAAAGCCACCCAATGCCACCAAGGGCAGATTATGTCCTGCCAAAAAATGACTTTGCCCCTTACGGCCAAAGCGTCCCAAACGTGGTCCCAACACAATAATGCCTGCGAGTGCCACCCATCCACCAATTGAATGCACCACAGTTGAACCAGCAAAATCAATAAACCCCAAAGCTTTCAGCCAGCCATCACCACCGAACAGGCCGCCCCATGCCCAGCTACCAAATACAGGGTAAATGATGCCACTTACAAAAACCGCACTGACCACATAAGCCACAAAATGTATTCGCTCTGCCATGGCACCGCTGGCAATCGTGGTGGCTGTCGCCGCAAACATCATCTGAAAGAACAACAGGTTCCAGTGCCAGTCATCCAGTTGATCTGGCATGAAATGACTGAGTCCGATCCACCCTGTTTGATTCAGGCCAAACATCAGGCCAAAGCCAAACAGCCAAAAAATAAGTCCTCCAATACAGGTATCCATATAGTTCTTCATGAGTACATTCACGGTATTCTTACTACGAACAGATCCGCTTTCGATTAAAGCAAATCCTGCTTGCATAAAGAAAACTAAAATTCCTCCAACGACCACCCACACGCTATCCAGAGAAATACGGATTTCCTGAATATTTGTCGTGGTTTCAGCAGATGCATGGGAGGTGAGAGATAGTAAAAACAGCAATACTAAAATTATACTTTTCATAGAATTCCCCTAAAAAATCATCTAATCCAATGCAAAAAAAATGCCAAAATAAATTATTTTTTCCTTTTAATAATTCATCGATTTATATTTATAGGACTTACGCATTGACGGATTCAAAAAAGTATTAAAATAGTTTATAAAGTATCTGTGATCAGACGAACTAAACATGCTTCTACAGCAACTTGTACATTACCCATTTATATGGGCTTTCTCATGACAGAACCGAACTCTATTAGCTGCACACAACTTGCCGAGACTTATAATATCTCGCATGATAGTGTAAATCGCTTTCTAGAGCGTGAAGACTACACACCTCACGACCTATATCAAGAAGCAATTCAACATATTGATAATAATAAACTTATAGTCAGTATTGATGATACTGTTTTAGATAAACCATATAGTCAACATATGGACTTAGTTAGCTATTTTTGGTCAGGCAAACACCACCGATCCGTCAAGGGTATTAATCTCATTACCTTGTATGCGACAGATCAGAATGGTCAAAATATTCCAATTAATTTCCGAATTTATGACAAATCTGAGGGTAAAACCAAGAATGATTACTTTATGGATATGTTAAGTGAAGTACTTAGTTGGGGTGCAAAGATTCAATTTATTACAGGTGATAGTTGGTATTCATCGACTGCAAATCTAAAAACCATAAGAAAACATGGTATTCGATTTATGTTTGGTATCGACTGTAACCGTAAGGTTTCCCCAGAAAAAGGACAATGGTTTCAACTGCGTTTATTGCCAAATTTCCATCAGGGTCAAGTGGTCTGGCTCAAAGATTTTGGCTTTGTACAATTATTTAAGACTCAGTTAAAAGAACAGCAGAGGTTTTATATTGTGCATCAAGATGAAGATGATTTATTGTCCTTTGAGGGTTTTCATGAATTACATTCAAGTCATTGGAAAATAGAACAATATCACCGAGTGATTAAACAGGTTTGTCATATTGAAAAGTTTCAAGTAAGACGATCTAAACTGATTTTGAATCATATTTTTTCAGCCTTGATGGCCTACGTCGAGATACAAAAGAACCAGTTTGAGGGGATCTTTGAAAATGTATATCATTGGCAGAAGAAATTATTTAGACCAATGATCAAAAACTTCATTGATGACTTTATTCTCGATAAAAATCATCTGCTACCACAGAGAGTCTATAAATAACAGTGCGTAAGTCCTAATTTATTCATCATAAAAAAATGATCTAAACTAAATACTTAATATCCAAACCTTTATACACCTTTTATCAACAACAATCTCTTCTTCCATTTCAAATTTGACATGACAAGTTGTCAAAATTAACGCACTATAGGACCTGCTTTAAAATTCATCAAATAAAAAGCATTATTGGAGTAGATGAAGTGAAAATTCTAATTACAGGTGCAAATACAGGTATTGGTTTTGCCACAGCGGAAGAGTTGGTAAAGCAGGGACAACATGTCATTCTTGCCTGCCGTAATCCGCAAAAAGCGCAAATTGCACAAGATAAATTGCGTGCATTGGGTCAGGGGCAGGTTGATTTGGTTTCCCTCGATTTAAACAGCCTTGAATCAACCCGAAAAGCAGCGGATGAAATTGCAGACCGCTACGGTAGTCTTGATGTCCTGATTAACAACGCAGGACTATTTGCCAAGACCAAGCAGCTGACGCAAGATGGTTTTGAACAACAGTTTGGTGTGAATTATCTAGGCCATTTTCTACTGACACATAAGCTGATTCCTGTCTTGGAACAGGCACCAAAAGCTCGCATCATCCACCTTGCTTCAATTGCACATTGGGCAGGTTCAATCAAACCGAATAAGTTCCGTGCTGAGGGTTTTTATAATCCCCTGTTCTATTATGGTCAATCTAAGTTAGCGAATCTTTTATTCAGTAATGCTTTAGCTGAACGTATGGCGAATAGCACCATTACCAACAACTCACTACATCCAGGGGGTGTTGCCTCTGATATTTATCGCGAACTGCCAAAACCTGTTTATGAAGTGATGAAAATTGGTTTAGTGCCGACCTCAGTTCCTGCAAAGTTGATTACGCAAATGGCGACTGGAGATGATTGGGCAAAGCGTAATGGAGAATATGTCAGTGCACACATGCCAGACTGGAAATCACCACATGCTAAAAACCAGCAACTTGCCCGTGATCTTTATACACAATCCATGAATCTTGTAGAAAAATACCTTTAATAAATATGCGCTAACAAAAAAGCCACCTAACGGTGGCTTCTTCAATCCTGATGAGGTCAGATTAGTGACCACCACCATTGATTGCTTTTGTCATATCTTCAACAACTTTCTTCGCATCACCGAAGATCATCATGGTTTTTTCATTGTAGAACAAATCATTGTCTAAGCCAGCATAACCTGTTGCCATAGAACGCTTGATCACCATAATGGTACGAGCTTTGTGAGCTTCAAGAATCGGCATACCATAGATTGGTGAACTTGGATCATCTTTCGCCGCTGGGTTAACAACGTCATTCGCACCGATTACCAGTACCACGTCAGTTGCTGGGAAGTCAGAGTTGATCTCATCCATTTCCAAGATGTCTTCATACGCGACATCAGCTTCAGCTAACAATACGTTCATGTGACCAGGCATACGACCCGCAACTGGGTGAATCGCAAAGCGAACTTTTACGCCCTGTTCTTTTAAGATTTCACATAATTCTTTAACTGCATTCTGTGCACGACCTTGCGCCATACCATAACCTGGTACAATCACAACACTGTCTGCATTTGACATCAAGAAACCTGCGTCATCTGCTGAACCAGAACGATAGTTACGTTGAACTTGTTCGCCTTTGTCCGCTGTAGCAACTGCTGCACCACCCATTGCACCACCAAACAATACGTTGATGATTGAACGGTTCATCGCCTTACACATAATGTAAGAAAGAATCGCACCAGAAGAACCTACAAGTGAACCCGCAACGATTAACATATTGTTTTCTAGTGTGAAACCAATACCAGCTGCAGCCCAACCAGAGAATGAGTTAAGAAGCGATACCACAACTGGCATATCACCGCCACCAACTGGCGCAATCCAAACCCAACCAAATGCAAGTGCAAGTGCTGTCATCGCCCAGAAAGCAGTCATGTTATTCGTCAAGAAGAACATAATGCCTGCCGCAAGCATTGCAGCAAAGATAAGCGCTTGAACAGGTTTAACCCATGCACCAGAAATCGTTTTTGCCCATTTTTTAGCAGCTAATTTACCGTAAGCAAATACTGATGCTGTAAATGTAATCGCACCAACGAAGCAACCTACAAACAATTCAAATAAATGAACTTTGCTCATATGAGCATGCTGTACGCCAGCAGCAGTCAAAGCAGCTTCATTTTCAGCAAACAATGCTGTTAATTGGTTGTTGTGTAAAATCGCTGCAATCGCAATTAATACCGCAGCCAAACCAACTAATGAGTGCATTAAAGCCACTGTTTCAGGCATTTGTGTCATCGGAACAGTTCGCGCACGAGCGATACCAACCACACCACCCAATACCATCGCACCAACGATCATCCAAACAACTGGATGTTCTGCAACAAAGAATGTTGTCACTACAGCAATCGCCATAGCGATCATGCCGTAACGGTTACCTGCGATTGCAGTTTTAGGACCTGACAAACCACGCAAAGTTAAGATAAAAAGGACGGCACCAATCAGGTAGAACCAATCCGCATAGTCTCGAATAAATTCCATCTATTAGCCCTCTTTTTTCTTTTGCTTCGGCTTGAACATTTCAAGCATACGAGCAGTTACAGCGAAGCCACCAAAAATGTTGATACTTGCCAAGAACACAGCAATCGCACCCAAGATGCTTACAACATTTACGCTTTGGAAAGCTACATTGGCATCAACACCAATCACAGGCATACCCACGGTTTGGATCATTGCCCCAACGATAATGATTGAAGACAATGCGTTCGTTACCGCCATAAGTGGTGTATGTAACGCAGGTGTTACTCCCCAAACTACGTAGTAACCTACGAAGATGGCAAGGACGAAAATTGTAATCGTTTCAACCATGAGAACTCTCCTTAACCGCGCTTGAGCAGTACTTGACCGCCATGAGTCACGAGTAACGCTTTTTGGATTTCATCTTCTTGATTGATCGCAAAGTTTTTGTCTTTGTCGAATAATGTTTCAAGGAAGTTAAAAACGTTACGTGCATACAATGCAGATGCTTCAGTTGCAACTGTGCCTGGAATGTTTGGAATACCCAAAATTTTCACGCCATTTTCAGTAACAACAGTTTCGCCTTCTTTAGAACCTTCAACGTTACCGCCCGTTTCAACTGCCATATCTAAAATAACAGAACCCGGTTTCATCTTGGCAACAGTTTCAGCTTTGATCAGACGCGGAGCATTACGACCTGGAATCAATGCAGTCGTGATTACGATGTCAGCATTTGAGACAGCTTTATCTACAATCGCAGCTTGATCCTTGATGTATTGCTCACCCGGCTGCCAACCATATCCACTTTTCGCAGCTTCAGCAGCACGTTGTTTTTCTTCATCGGACATTGGTACGTCTAACCATTTACCGCCTAAAGACTCAACTTGTTCTTTAGCAGTTGGACGTAAGTCAGTTGCTTCCACAACTGCACCTAAACGTTTTGCAGTCGCAATCGCTTGAAGACCAGCAACACCAACACCCATGATCACGACACGCGCAGGTTTTACGGTACCCGCAGCAGTCATTAACATTGGGAACATACGTTGATATTCAGCCGCAGCTAGCAATACAGATTTATAACCTGCCAAGTTTGCCTGAGAAGAAAGTACATCCATGTTTTGTGCGCGTGAAAGCGTACGAGGAAGTAACTCTAAAGCAAAAGCAGACACTTGCTGAGCAGCAAACTGGTCCAGTTCTGGATTGCGGTAAGGGTCAAACATTGCAACCACAGTCGTATTCGCCGCAAGCTTTTGAATTTCTTCACCCTTAGGGGCACGTACCTTCAAAATAATTTGGCTACCTGTATATGCATCGTCTGTAATGGTTGCGCCAACTTGTTCATAAGCACTGTCAATATAGGCTGCTTTAACACCAGCGCCACGTTGAATGACAATGCTATGACCTGCGTTAATCAACTTCTTAACTGTTTCTGGTGTTGCCGCTACACGACTTTCACCTGCAACAGTTTCGGTTGGGATTCCGATCTGCATGAGCGTTCCTCAAGCTAGTTTTTCTTAAGTAAACATCGCGGATAGCAATGTTTCCCCCAGGAGTATTCTTTGTAGAATTTTGGATTCTAATGGAACTTTTTTAAAATTCCACCCACTATTTATTTAATAAATACCCATATTCTGAACTGATGATTCATATTGATATTGAAACCTTGTATGCTCATGATGTTAAGCTTTTGATAAAGCCAAGCTATTTCACCATGCATATACAATATAAAAATTTCATTCTCTCAGTATCTATCCGTTCATTTATATGCCTTGTGCGTTGTTTTCATTCAATGCCAAAGCGGTATAGATTAAATAACCCCATGTTTTATCGAGCATCATAGATAGAATACACAGCAACTCTTTAAACATTGTTCATATTCAGGCTTGGCTAAAACGGGTCTATGGACTGAAACCGCATCATAATCGTGCAGCTCTGTAGAGAAATTGGCTTACATAAACTTTTATTGGTTTTTTCGGCGACTATTTATTTCGCAAAGTACAAGGCCTATTTCAAGACATCAAAGTAGGTGTTATCAATAAATCTGAATTGTATGAATGTCATCCCTCAGAAAAACTAAAAAGAAATGTAAAAACTTGAATCGGCATTTTTTCAAGTGATATTTATGTAATTTTGTCTGATCAAAATAGATTTATTGCACAATATTGGTGCAAAAATTATTCTATTTTATTCATCATTTTATTTTTCTGATTCAGCAACAGTAAAATTTCCTGAAAATACGCCCCCCATTGATCGTTCTGCCAGACAATCATCAGGATTTCTCAGTGGACATTGTTCCATTGATAGGCAACCACAGTCAATGGTTATAGCCATGTTGTTATTGTGGAACTCAATATGCGTATCATCCATATTGCAGGTCAGAAAGAAGAAAACAAAAATGGTGAACTTTCCATTTTTTGACCAACAGGTACAACAACTCTTTTATAATATTCAACATGCTTTAATCGCCCCTCAGGCACAACTTTCAGATATAGCCGTTTTGCGTATGCTGATTGTTGACCATGATTCTGAAAAACTTCAGGTATTGGCAGGCATCATGCAAAGTTTGTGGAAAAATCATGCATTTCCTGTATGCACATTGATTCCTGTTTCTAGATTGGCATGAGCAGGAATGCTCGTTGAAATTAAAGCAACCGCATATACTGCATAAACCCGTGATAGAGAAAATTATGTCAGCCCCTCAAGATATTAGTCAAAATAAGGCCTTACTCTGGTTTATGGCTGCGGCGTGCGGTCTATGTGCAGGTGCCAACTATTATAGCCAGCCACTGATCCACTCCATTCAGCAGTATTTTGCCGTAACAGAAAGCCAGGCTGCCCTGACCGTCACTTTTGCACAGGTTTCCTATGCCTTGGGTTTGCTATTTATTGTACCAATGGGCGATGTGGTCAATAAGACCAAGTTTATTCCCCTACTCATGACTTTATGCGCTATGGGTCTGTTCCTGAGTGCATTCTCAATGAACCTGCCAATGTTATGGGTTGGAACACTACTGGTTGGGTTATTTTCCGTTTCGGCCCAAGTGCTGATTCCCCTCGCCACCATGACAGTACAGCCTGAAAAAACAGGCGAAGTTGTTGGCTTTCTCATGAGTGGTTTATTGGTGGGTATCTTGCTTTCGACCAGTCTAGCAGGATTGTTCTCCAACCTGTTTCACTGGAAAGTCATTTATGTGGTCAGTGGAGTCTTGATGCTGATATTGGCTTATGCGCTTAAAAGCCGCTTGCCTTACGTCATGCGCATGAAAATGAATTATGGGCAAATCTTTGTTTCGATGGCCCAACTCTTGAAGCAGGAAAAGCGCCTATTATTACGGGCACTTGCAGGTGGATTTGCCTTTGCGGCGGTCAGTATCCTGTATTCCACCATCGCGCTTCTGCTAAGCTCGGCCCATCATTTACCTGACCTAGTGATTGGGATGGTGAGTCTGGTGGGTATTTTTGGTGCCTTATCCACCCAGTATATTGGCCGATATGCTGATCAGGGCTACACCAGGCAACTGACCTGGATGGGCTGTGCCTTATTCATTATCAGCTGGATTTGCTTCTATTACGGGCAAACATTCCTCATCAGCTATATTGTTGGCTTTGCCCTGATCCAGTTGGCTTTGGCATTGGTACACACCAGCAACCAGAGCATTATTTTCCGCTTACGACCTGATGCAAAGTCACGTATCAATGCGATCTATATGACCGCTTATTTTATTGGAGGTGCCTGTGGTTCCGCACTTGGCATTTTTGCATGGAATCATGGCGGTTGGACCATGACCTGTTTGGCAGGCCTATGTCTGGTTCTTGCGTGTATGCTGTTTAGTTTACTGGATAACCTCTGAGAACTCGTGGTTTTCCGCCTGCTGTTACTGATGCAGAAATCATCACTATGCAAATAGTAGGTGAATTTCTTGGTTTAGATACAGACAAAAATATTTGGATGTATTTCAAAAACAATTGGTTAGAGTGGTTTCAAAAATTAGGATCTTATTCACCAGACTTCACTAATTCCTGATAGCGATAAAATGTATCTCTTGACACACCCATCACTTTGCATGCTCTAGATACATTCTGAAGCTCTTCAGCTAAATTGAGCAGACCTACTTTGTGTTTAATAATTTGATTGTTAGTATGCAACATAAGAAAGTTACCTTTGTTTGATTAAGATTTCGACACCTTTATCAAAACGGGTAACTTTCTCTTTTTCAAGAAGAATGTACGATCAAGTCTGAACTAATACAAAACTTTCTTTAATCCTCTTTCCCTCTGAACTCCAATTCAAGTAATGATCATTGGTGAATTAACCTCAAAACTCGTATAATGCTGCCCTTTGCTTGCCTATCCAGATCCGAGAGCCTTTTATGCAATCACTTGAGTCATTAAAGCCACGCATTTCCGTTGCCCCGATGATGGATTGGACAACCAAAGACTACCGTTTTTTTGCCCGCCTATTTAATCCAAATGTCGTTTTATATACCGAGATGGTCACTACAGGTGCGATCATTTATGGTGGCGCCAACCGCCATTTGGATTTCAACAAGGAAGAACATCCCATTGTGTTGCAGCTCGGTGGCTCAAATCCACAGGAACTGGCGACCTGTACCAAAATGGCTGAAGATTGGGGTTATAACGAAGTTAATCTGAATGTCGGATGCCCAAGTGACCGTGTCCAGAACAATAAGATTGGTGCATGTTTAATGGCTGAACCAGACTTGGTGGCTGAATGTATTCATAGTATGCAAAAAGCAGTGTCGATTCCTGTCACCGTGAAACATAGGATCGGAATTGATGACATGCAGTCTTATGAAGAAATGCTGCATTTTGTTGACACTGTTGCGGCAACGGGCTGTACTCACTTTATCGTGCATGCGCGGATTGCCATTTTGCAGGGCCTGTCTCCAAAAGAGAACCGTGAAGTACCACCCTTACGTTATGAAGATGTCTATCGTCTCAAGCAGGAACGTCCTCACCTGACCATTGAAATCAATGGTGGCATCAAAACCTTTACAGAAACGCAGCAACATTTACAGCATGTCGATGGGGTGATGATTGGCCGTGAAGCCTACCACAATCCTTATTTATTAGCTGAAATGGGTCAATTGTGGAATTTGGAAGCACCAAATCGTTTTGACATCATGCAGCAGATGATGCCGTATATTCACCAGAGAGTAGCTGAGGGCGCACCACTTTCAATTATCACACGTCATATTCTGGGATTATTCCAGAACTTGCCAGGTGCACGTAAATGGCGTCAGGCACTGAGTGGTGGCAATGCAAAAACCATTACCGATATTGACAATGCCATTCAGAATATTCAGGCAGCCATGCAACGTACTGAAGACTACATAACAGAACATCAATCCTGATTGATGTTTCACAAAAATGTGACATAAGTCACATCAAGAAATATCATTTTACAAATATTAAGATTCAAATTGATGGAAATATAAGCTATTTAAAATTAAGAAAATCTTCAAAAAGTTTTCTTAAATAATTTATTATAAAAACCCCAAATTGTTATATTATTACATTACATTTTAGTTTTTTTAAAATTTATCGCTTACTATGTGCCGCGTACGGATTCTGGCACACGTTCAGTTTTTTTGAAAATGCGGTAGAGATTTACAATGATTTATGATGTACCTTCAGTTGACCACAGCATAATATATCCACCAGCACATCAACTGGTTATTCCTTATCGGGAGATTCCAAGGCTGCCATCAACGCCAACCATTGATGTAAGCAAGTTTTCTGAAAAGTTAACCACGCGTGCGTCCTATCGTAGCTCATCCCAGTGCGCCAAATTCGTTAGGATCGCCCTGCAATCTGCGGGCGCCAATATTGTTCAGCATCCTGTCGCTGCATCAGACTGGGGCCGTACCTTGCAGCAGATTGGTTATCAAAAAATCACACCTGAGTTTAATAATCCACAACCAGGTGACATTTATATTATTCATCGCACCAAAAAACATCGTTATGGACATATTGCAGGTTTTACAGGTTCGCAATGGGTTTCTGATTTTAAACAAACCAGCTATGACGTGTACAAAGATCCCAATGTCACCTACAGCTATTACCGCCTGGCACCACAATATCCGCAGGCTTAATTTATTGGGCTGTTTAAGCCCTGATTTTATCCAGCTTCTTCATGACTTCAGCCACCGCAACCATTGCAAAGCTTGAAGTCACCACCACCGCCGATCCATAGCCACCACAGCGCAAACCTGCAGTTGCACAAACATCAGCGCTTGAAAACGGATTGTCGATGGAGTAAATGCAGGTAATTCCAAACTTGTCTTTCGGCTTTTTACAAATGCCTTTGGAACGTAGTTGTGTGCGTAGTTTGGCAAGCATTGGGTCCTGTTCTGTTTTGGATAAGTCCGCCACCCGAATCTTGAGGGGATCGAGCTTTCCACCTGCACCACCTGACACAATCAACGGGATTTTGTTAAAACGGCAGTGCAGTATCAAAGCCAACTTAGCTTTGACATCATCAATACAGTCTAAAACGATGGTTGGGACAGGATCCAGAATCTCTTTGACATTCTCAGGTGTGAGATAGTCATCAATCACATTGACTTTCATTCGTGGATTGATTTGACGGCAACGTTCCGCCATCACCTCAATTTTTTCCTGTCCCAGTGTTGAACTCATTGCAGGCAGTTGACGGTTGATGTTGGATGCGGCAACCACATCCATATCCACCAGCGTCAGCTCACCAATGCCTGTACGTGCCAGTGCCTCAACCGCCCAGCTTCCCACACCGCCAATACCAATCACCATGACATGGCTTTGCTCATAGTGTGCAAATGCATTTTCTCCATAAATTTTGGCTACGCCAGCGAAACGGCGGTCATATTCATCATTTTGGAGATCGGTCATAACAGTCGTGGTCTATCTTTTCAGTCAAAGCAGTATTTTAGCGTGTTTAGCTTCTTTTAGGTTAGCCCGATGAAACTTTCCTTGGTGATTGACCTTGGCGACTTAAAACCAGCAACAGAATAAAAACCATGAAGCTCATGGATAAGGCTAAAAGGTTTGCATTGATCCAACCCAGACTACTCAAAATTGGGGCAGGTAAAAACGCTCCTAAAGTTGCAAACAAGGCAATTCCTGTCTCATTGATACCTTGTACTCGATGTTTTTGCTGCTCATTTAAACCAGCCAATAAAGTGGATGCACCTGAATAAGCGAAATTCCAGCCCACACCGAGGATAATCAGCGCAACATTAATATAAATTCCAACCTGTCCACTCATTGGAATCAATGACGATAACATCAGCAAAGCAAAGCCCACATAAATCGTGGTGTGTGTGCCCCATCGTCGAATCAGTTTAGATACAAAGAATGACGGAATAAACATTGCCAATACATGCAACTGAATGGAAATCGAGGCATAGTGAAATGAATGATGTTCCTTTAAATGCAAAGAAGACATAATCATCATCACATTCATAATATAGTAGGCAAACGCACAGCTCATCACGGCGGCGATAATCAAGCTGCTCGGCAATTTGGCGCGCTGAATTGGTTCAACCGTTATCTGCTGTGTCTGTTGACGTTGGAATTTTTTATTCCATCCATACAGGATTGGAGAGAGTAACAAGGCCAAGAGACTAAAAATGAAATAGATTGCAGTGAAATCGGGTAAACCCTGCACCTGCTGAAACTGAATCGCCAATATGGGGGCAATCATTGCAGCAATCACACCACCTGAGATCACCATGGCTGTTGCTTTCGGAATGAGTTCTGTTGCAAGACGATCCGAGGCCGCAAAGCGATAAAAATTCGCAGTCGAGATAAATAAACCCAGTGAAAAATGGCTGAGACACAATAGATAGAACTGTTGCTGCTGTAATGCCAGATAGCCTAGAACACCCGCTAGGAATAGGCAGATGCAGCCAAATTGAAACACCAGATGACGTCCAAACTTTTTCATTAGAAAAGAAAAAATAAAGGTGGTCAGTAACATCGCTAAAAACTGCAAACCATAAGGAACTGTGGCTAGGGCCTGCGTAGGTGCAAGCTTTAAGCCGACAATCGCCGCCACGGTCACCGATAAGACCGCCGCAATTAAGTTCAGTGCCTGTGCAGCCAAGAGATAATAAACATAGCGTGGTAATTGATTCAAAGCCTTTATCCAGTTTCATCGGGCCTGACTACCTTAACGCTGAATGCTTGAAATTCAAATAAAAAAGATGAAAGACCAGCTTTCATCTTTGCTTGAGGAGGTGTCCTAACACTTTATGCAGCAATCAGATTGCGCAGTACATAATGTAAAATGCCACCTGCCTTAAAGTATTCCACCTCATTCAGGGTATCAATTCGGCATAACACCTTAAACTGCTCCTGACTACCATCCTCACGTACCACCTCAATATCAAGGATTTGATGCGGTTGGATATTATCTGACAATCCATAAATGGATAGCACTTCGCGACCTGTCAGGTTCAGGGACTGTCGGGTTTGCCCATCAATAAACTGCAAGGGCAATACGCCCATTCCCACCAGATTGGAACGGTGAATCCGCTCAAAGCTTTCCGCAATCACCGCCTTAATACCCAGTAGGTTGGTTCCCTTTGCGGCCCAGTCCCGTGATGAACCCGTTCCATATTCCTTGCCCGCCACTATCAACAAAGGAACTTTTTGCTGTTGATAACGCATGGCAGCATCATAAATTGCCAGTTTCTCACCTGTCGGGATGTAAATGGTGTTGCCACCCTCCTCTCCATCCAGCATTTCATTTTTAATGCGAATATTGGCAAAAGTGCCACGCATCATCACTTCATGGTTACCGCGCCGAGAACCATAAGAGTTGAAATCTTTGGGTTCCACCCCCTGATCCTGCAAATAACGCCCCGCTGGACTGTCCTTTTTAATATTCCCTGCTGGAGAAATATGGTCTGTGGTGACCGAATCTCCCAACACGGCCAGGATACGCGCCTGCTCAATATTGGTAATGGCTTTAGGCGGATGGTTGATCTCCTCAAAAAATGGTGGATGGCGAATATAGGTCGAGTTGTTTTGCCATGCATAGGTTTGACTTTGCGGAATCTGAATTGCCTGCCATGTCGCATCGCCATCAAATACTGCTGCATATTCCTTATGAAACATGGCAGTATTCACTTGCTGCAAGGCTTGATCAATTTCCGCCTGACTCGGCCAAATATCTTTTAGATAGACCTCCTGCCCCTCCTTGCCTACACCAATCGGCTGGGTGGTTAAATCGGTACGGATATTACCTGCCAGACCATACGCAACCACCAACGGCGGTGAGGCAAGCCAATTGGTTTTGACCAGCGGATGGACACGGCCTTCAAAGTTACGGTTCCCCGAAAGCACAGATGCAACATTTAAATCATGGCATTGGACTGCTTCTTCAATCGGTTCTGGTAAGGGTCCAGAGTTACCAATACAGGTGGTACAGCCATACCCGACAAGGTTATAACCCAGTTGATCCAGATAAGGGGTTAGTCCTGCGGCAGCAAGATAGTCTGTCACCACTTTGGAACCAGGGGCGAGGGAACTTTTCACCCACGGCTTACGCTGCAAACCTTTTTCAATGGCTTTCTTGGCAAGCAGGCCCGCAGCCAGCATCACACTCGGGTTAGATGTATTGGTACATGAAGTAATGGCTGAAATCACCACATCACCATGATTTAGAGGATAGCTTTGTCCATCCAGCGTACAGGATGGATTTTCATGGGGCAGGTTTGCGGCTTTGGCTTCCACGGCAGTGCCACCGCCACCCTCATTTTCCAAACGTTCCTTTGCTTCCTTGGCAGGTTTTAGGGTCAGTTCCATCAAGGTATTAAAGGTTTTGGGTACATCTGAAAGCAGCACCCGATCCTGTGGACGTTTTGGTCCAGCCAGACTGGCCTCAACCGTTCCCATATCCAGACTCAGTACATCAGTAAAAATTGGTTCATCACCCACATTGCGCCATAAACCCTGTGCTTTACTATAAGCCTCCACCAGATCAATACGGTCCTCTTGACGGCCTGTCAGGGCCAAATAGCCCAAAGTCACGTCATCAATCGGGAAGAAACCACAGGTCGCGCCATATTCAGGTGCCATATTGGCAATGGTGGCGCGATCAGCCAACGGCAAATCCGCCAAGCCATCTCCATAAAATTCAACAAACTTACCCACAACACCCTTTTGGCGCAACATCTGGGTAATGGTCAGAACCAGATCGGTGGCGGTGATTCCCTCACTTAACTTTCCAGTCAGCTTAAAGCCAATCACTTCAGGAATCAGCATGGAGACAGGCTGTCCCAGCATGGCCGCTTCTGCCTCAATACCACCAACACCCCAACCCAACACACCCAATCCATTGATCATGGTGGTATGTGAATCTGTTCCCACCAAGGTGTCTGGAAAGGCAAAAGTCAGACCCTCATCTTCCCCAAGCCAGACCGCTTGGGCCAGATATTCCAGATTGACCTGATGGCAAATTCCTGTCCCAGGCGGCACTACACTAAAGTTATTAAAGGCAGACTGGCCCCAGCGCAGAAACTGGTAACGCTCACCATTACGCTGCATTTCAATTTCAACATTTTCGGCAAAGGCATTCTGGTTAGCAAAATGGTCCACCATGACGGAATGGTCAATCACCAAATCCACGGGAGACAGTGGATTGATACGGTTTGGGTCACCACCTGCCTGTGCCATGGCCGCACGCATGGCGGCAAGGTCAACCACCGCAGGTACACCTGTAAAATCCTGCATCAACACTCGGGCTGGGCGGTATTGAATTTCCTGATCCGAACTTCTGGTTTTTTGCCAGTCCACCAAGGCCTGAATATGCTCAACTTTTACACTTTTTTGATCTTCAAAGCGCAGTAAATTTTCCAGTAAAACTTTTAATGATTTTGGGAGCTGATCAATATTACCCAGACGCTGTGCTGCCTGAGCCAAGCTAAAAATTTGATATTGCCTTGAACCGACACTGAGTGTTTGTAATGAATTAAAGCTATTGATTTTGCTATATCTGGCCATCGGGTTACCCTCCCAGTTTGGCGATTTCATTTGTTTGTTATGAAGTGCTTTATTCATTCTAAGCCAGTTTAGGAAATGATGTGTTCCCTTTTAGTTATCTTATTTTTAATGGGATTATTGTTATTATTGTAAATGCAAGGCTGCCAATGAGTTTTGCCATAATTGCTCGGCAAGCTGGTCTTGTGGTTGCCCAAGGGTTTGCGCCAAACTGTCTAAAATATAAGGCAGATTCACAGGCGTATTTCTCGTACGGTGCTCAGTTGAGGTCTGGCAACATAAAGGTGTCATATCAGGGCAATCGGTTTCAATCACCAGACGTTCAGCGCCAATCGCCTGTACCACCTGATGCAACTTTTTGGCATTTGGATTGGTGATTTGCCCCGTCACACCGATTTTAAAACCCAGTTTGACTAAGGCTTTAGCTTCCTCCACACCACCACTAAAGGCATGCGCAATACCACCAAGCTTGAATTTCTGCGCCTTTAAAATGGCAAGCGCTTCGGCATGGGCCTTACGAATATGCAGTAGTACAGGTTTTTGATAATGCGTTGCCAATTCAAGTTGGGCATTAAAATAATGCTGTTGTTTGGCAAATGCGTCTGGCCGTTTATGTTGCTTTAAAAAGGTATCCAACCCAATCTCGCCCACGGCCACACAATCATGCTGCTTTAACACCTGCTCCAGTCGTTGTAGATGTGCCTGTTGATGTTGCTCAATATAAAAAGGATGTAAACCAGGTGCGAGATAGGATTGCGGGACATTTTCCCAGTCTTGTAACTGTTGGTGGGTCTGAATGAGTTCATCAAAGCGGGATTCAATAAAACCGATGAGAACCAAAGCCTCTACCCCAACCTGTTTCGCCTGTACAGCCAAATGTTGCCGATCATGGTCAAAATCGGCAACATCAAAATGGGTATGGGTATCAAATAGTTGCATCATTTTATTAAAAATCCCACTTTATAAAAGAGGGATTTAAGGAGATTTATTTGCCACAGGCGTAGATGCTGCTAGTGCTTCCACCTTTGGCAAATATTCAGGTTTTAACACACCCTGTAATTTGTTAAATGGAATCACCAGACGTGGCAGACCGACCACATAAGGACCAATTTCATATTCAGCATATTGCAGAATTAAGCCCTGCTCTCCCAACAGGAAGTTGTCAGTGACCTTAAACGGCCAGGCCTGCTCATATTCTTCAGGGTTATTGGCAAGTTTGGTGTCTACAATCCAGACCTTGAATGCATCATGCGCCAGCTTGTCCAACGTTGCCTTTTGTTTTGGCAAGAGCAGGTCGTTCAATTGCACCTGTTTTTGATTGATCAGGTCAAAATTGTAGTAACGTTGCGAGGTTGAGCCATGTGCACCACCTAAATAACTGCTGCTATTCAGTACAACCGTTGCCAGTGTGCCCTTAGACTGTAAAATCTTTGGTTTAATCATCAAACTGATTTGATGACTGCTGCTCAATGCTTTCAGTTCTTCATCAATCTTGATAAATAAATTGGCATACAACTGGGCCTGCGCGTCCAGATTTTGCTTTTGCTCAGCGGTCTGTACGCTAGAGGCGGCGGTATCCTGATCGACAATTTCAAGCATCTTACTGAGTTGGTTCAGTATTTCCTGATCAAGTAACTGATCAATAAACGGAAAGTTACTCTGCAAGCGTTCAACGCTAAAATCTGGACAGGTATTGCCCTTACACTCAGGCAAACTTACCTGCACCTTGACCGTTTCACCACGCAAGGTCGGCTCAGTCTGTGTCTGCACAACAGGCTGCTCTTGTGGGTTGTCCTCTGGCTGCTTAGGTTCTGATTTTGGCTGGCATGCGGCAAGTAGAATTGCACACGCCAGAACGCTAGATTTATAAAATGTTTTCATCGAAGAACCTGCAAGCATTGTGATTACACAAGATTTTTAAATGCTAGCGGACTTCACCGCAAACCGCTAGTGATACATGCAATTCCTATACGCTTGTTACAAAGATTAGAACATTTGTTGATAAATATCAGGCTGTAGCATCTGTTTACTCTGTTCGGTGCTTAAATAAATATCCAGTTGTGGTGCATCCTTACTAATTTCATTGGCACGGTAATGCACACCAATGCCCTCACCATCGAAGAACCAGTCGGCCTGTCCCCAATACAGTTTTTTCGGCACCTGTTTTTTGACTTCTGGGGATTGTTTTTCAATCCATTGTTGATAGTGCGCCTGAATAATGTCATTCAGTGCATTTTGCTGATTTTTCTGAATCACATCCAACACGCTGAGGCTTTTTTGTAGTTTACGGTCTGCAACAAAGAAATAGAAACGGTCCTTGACCGCAATATCTTCTTGCTGGGCATTTACCCCCACTTGCAGCAACACATACTGATTTCGCTGTGATGCAATACGGGTATTCAAATGCAGCTCGTAGGCCTTGTTTTTTGAATATTTATCCTGCCATTCATCTGACTTTTTCACATAGGCGTTGATAGCTTGTTGCAGGGTCAGATTTTTATTCTGCTCAATCTGTTGCTGGATCACGTTGGCCTGATTTTTTGCAATCCATGCGTTCAACCATTGATCCTGAGTCTTAATGGTTTGAATATCGACATCAATACAATTTTTCTTTTCACAAAATGGCAAGGCATAATCCGCCTTGACCTCCTGCATATTGAGATAGGGTAAAACCTCAGCTTTCTCAACTGCTGCAGTATGCTGTTCAGTTGCCTGTGCTGAATCAGTTTCATTTTTCTTTGGATGATCACATGCCGTTAAAGCCATCATTCCAATCATTAAACTGACAGCAAAAAGTGGTTTTAAAGTGTGCATCTCACCATCCCTTATTTTTAGTTTGTTCAATTAAAAACAGCCTCTAATTAGAAGCTGTTTTTATATATTTTAGTGTTCCCGTGTGTTACGGAACTGAATATCTGGCCAACGTTCCTGCATCAACTGCAAGTTGACACGGCTTGGCGCCAAATAAGTAAGGTGCCCACCACCATCAACCGAGAGTTGATCATGGGCTTTTTTCTTAAATTCATTCAGAATCTTTTCATCATCACAATGAATCCATCGCACGGTATGTACATTTACAGGCTCATAAATACAGTCCACCTTATATTCTTCTTTTAGACGATACGCAACCACATCAAACTGTAACACACCCACCGCACCCACAATCAGGTCATTGTTGATTTGTGGCATAAACACCTGTGTTGCACCCTCTTCCGACAGCTCTTTCAGGCCTTTCTGCAATTGCTTGGACTTTAACGGATCACGTAAACGCACACGGCGGAACATTTCAGGGGCGAAGTGTGGAATCCCCGTAAAATGCAGGTTTTCACCACTGGTAAAGGTATCGCCAATCTGAATCGTGCCGTGGTTATGTAGACCAATAATGTCCCCAGGCCAGGCTTCTTCCAAATGCTCACGCTCACCCGCCAGGAATGTCAGGGCATCACTGATACGCACATCTTTACCGATACGCACATGATTCATTTTCAAGCCTTTTTCATATTTACCTGAGCAAATACGCATAAAGGCAATACGGTCACGGTGTTTCGGGTCCATGTTGGCCTGAATTTTAAACACGAAGCCCGTAAAACCCTCTTCATTGGCATCGACAGTACGTTCCTGAGTTGGATGCGCCTTAGGTTCTGGTGCCCAGTTGATAAAGGCATCCAGCACATGGTCAACCGCAAAGTTACCCAATGCCGTACCGAACAGCACAGGGGTTTGCTTGCCTTGCAGAAACAGCTCGCGATCTAATGGTTCATTTGCCATCTGTACCAGCTCAAGTGACTCCTCAAAAGAGGCCCAGGCCAATTCGCCGACTTTTTCACGAATATCCGCATGGTCATAACCATCACGCACTTCAATATCAGTAATGGTTGAACCAAAACCTGCTTTATACACATAAAACTTTTCTTCGATCAGGTTAAACACCCCAGCGAAGTCACGACCTGTACCAAGCGGCCAAGTGATCGGCACACATTTGATTTTGAGAACGTTTTCAATTTCATCCAACAGCTCTAAAGGCTCACGGATTTCACGGTCCATTTTGTTGACGAATGAAATGATGGGTGTGTCACGCATGCGACACACTTCCATCAGTTTAATGGTACGTTCCTCAACCCCTTTTGCACCATCAATCACCATTAAGGCAGAATCCACGGCAGTTAAGGTACGGTAGGTATCTTCCGAGAAGTCTTCGTGTCCTGGGGTATCCAGCAGGTTGATGGTGTGCTTTTTATAGGGAAACTGCATCACCGAGGTGGTAATCGAAATACCACGTTCCTTTTCCATTTCCATCCAGTCGGATGTTGCGGAACGGTCAGACTTACGGCTTTTCACCATTCCCGCAACCTGAATGGCCTTACCCCATAACAGCAGTTTCTCGGTCATGGTCGTCTTACCCGCATCGGGGTGGGAAATAATCGCAAAGGTGCGTCGCTGGGCAACCTGTGCCGCTAGTTCATCTTTAAAACTCATGAGAAAAATCTACAATATGTACACAGTTATGTACACATTTCTAAATATGTACTAAAACTGAAAAAGTGGGAATTCAAAATTGGCGTAATTGTAGCAGATTTAGAGTTATATAGGCATAGTGGGTCATCCAGTCGCTCATATGGGTTTGAGCCATCTAGTTTTATACACTCAATCTATATCTTTGCTTTGGACTTTTTGGTTTGTCTGAAATTGTACGTTCAACCAGTCCTGCCCCTATTGCTGGATTAAGGTAATCCTGTTGGATAGTGGGATAAGCCCAGTAAAGACATTACTTCTATCAAACTATACTCTTCTTGCCCCATAACTGAAACAAAGCATTGAACATGATCACCAGCTTGTACGGTAGCTTGATCGGTATCATGTACGGTGACTTGATCGGTTGCTGATGAATTCTAAAATGACATCAAAAATTATTTTTCAATCCAAGCCCTTAATAAGGAGCAGAACAACCTAATCCTTAACCTTATATCAACTTGTCCAAGCATTAGATAACATTTCAGCCTGCTTCATGACTAACTCAATCGCCTCTGCCGCTTTATCTGGTGGATACTTCCATCGCTGTAAAGTACGACGTACCAAGATTTTAAGCTGGGCACGTACACTATCTCGAACTTGCCAATCCACAGTCGTTGATTTGCGCAACTTCTCGGTAATCTCTCGGGCAATTTGCTTGAGCGTATCATCACCCAATTCACGCACCGCACTTTCATTATTTGCTAAAGCATCATAGAAAGCGATTTCATCAGGGTTCAAACCTAGCGACGCTTCACGTTCCATTTCAGCTTGAAAGTCTTTCGCCATTTGTATCAGTTCTTCAATGACTTGAGAGGTTTCAATCGCACGGTTATTATATTTCCTTAGAGTTTCCTGCAAACGGTCAGAGAAGCGTTTCTCCTGCACAAGGTTATTACGCGTTTTTGCCTTGATACCATCATTCAATAATTTTTCTAATAATTCGACAGCCAAGTTACGATATGGCATCTGCCGAACATCTTCTAAAAACTCATCCGACAGTAAGCCAATATTAGGTTTATCTAAACCACAAAGTGCAAATACATCTGCTACACCATCAGCAAGGACAGCATTATCCAAAATTTGTTTAAGCGTACTATCCTTTTCTGCTTGCGATAATTTACGATCCACAGAAGTATGTTTACTGATCACGGCCTTAATGGCTGAATAAAATGCAATTTCCTTATGTAATGTCTTGGCTTCATCCAAAGTACCACACAATGAAAAGGCTTTATTGACTGTAAGTACTAAATCCAAGAAGCGTTTTTTGCCATCTTTCAAACTCAGCACATAGTTGGCTGCTGGAATAATCAGTCGATGTGCTTGTGTTTCATAACTGCTTAAATCCAACCCAGCTTGGTCATTGGTCTTGGCAAACATCCCACGAATGGCATCCATTTTCTCAGCAAGCACGGCATAGGCTTCTTCCGCACGTAAAGTCGGTTCACCTTTACCCTTTGCATCGGTATAGGTTTTTAATGCCTGCTTTAACTCATTGGCAATCCCAATATAATCAACAACCAAACCACCTTGCTTGTCTTTAAAGACACGGTTGACTCGTGCAATGGCCTGCATGAGGTTATGACCTTTCATTGGTTTGTCGATATACATGGTATGGGTACAGGGTGCATCAAAACCTGTCAGCCACATATCACGCACAATCACTAACTGCAAAGGGTCATTCACATCCTTAAAACGTTTCTCTAAGCTTTTCTTCACTTGCTTATTGTAAATATGGGGCTGTAGCAATGGCTTATCCGATGCTGAACCCGTCATCACAATTTTAATTTTTCCTTTTTTCGGGTCATCATCATGCCAATCTGGGCGCAGAGCAATAATTTCATTATACAAATGCACGCAGATTTCACGGCTCATGGTCACAATCATACCTTTGCCTGCTGTGGCTTCAGTACGGGCTTCAAAGTGCGTCACCAAATCCGCAGCAACCTGTTTCAGGCGCGAGGTCGCACCAACCAACTTCTCTAATCGACTCCATTCCCCTTTGGTCTTTTCACGACTACCGACATCTTCCTCATCTTCTACCACTTCATCAACTTGATCAGAGAGTTCCTCGATTTCAGCCTTATTAATATCCAATTTTGCCAAGCGAGATTCATAATAGATCGGCACAGTTGCACCGTCCTCTACCGCATCTTGAATATCATAAATCGAAACATAATCACCAAAGACAGCTCGGGTGTCTTTGTCTTCACTGGAAATTGGCGTACCCGTAAAACCAATAAAAGCTGCATTCTTTAAAGCATCACGCATGTGCTTGGCATAGCCAAATTTATAAGTCCCATCATTAGACAGTTTGGCTTTGAGTCCATATTGGCTACGGTGCGCTTCATCAGACATCACCACAATATTGTGCCGACCATTCAGCAATGGATGCTCAGCTTCACCATCGAGCAAAGCAAACTTTTGTACCGTGGTAAAAATAATTCCGCCTGATTCACGTTCAGCCAAAAGCTGTCTTAGCTCATCACGGTTATTGGCTTGTACTGGCGTTTGTTTTAATAATTCCTGTGCCTGACTAAAGGTTTCAAATAGTTGTCCATCCAGGTCATTACGATCAGTCACAATCAATAAAGTAGGATTCTGCATAGCTGGTTGTTGAAGCAGCTTACCTGCATAGCAACACATCGAGATACTTTTGCCTGAACCTTGGGTATGCCAAACCACCCCTGCTTTTTTATCCCCTGTAGGATTAGCTGCGGCAATAGTCGACTGAACAGCTTCACGCACTGCATGGAACTGGTGATAACCCGCAATTTTTTTAATGGTAGCGCCTGCGGCTTGTTGAGATCCACCATCAGTTTCAAATAGCACAAAGAAACGGATGTAATCGAGGAATAACCCACGATCAAAAAAGCCTCGAATAACGGTTTCAAGCTCCCACTCCAACTGCGGCTTATCATCTTCATTTTTAATGGTACGCCACGGCAAGAAACGTTCTTGACTTGCTGTTAATGAACCGACCCGAGCTGTAATGCCATCACTTACCACCAATGCTTCATTAAATACAAACAGATCAGAAACTTCTTCTTTATAGGTTTGTAGTTGATTAAACGCATCCCAAATATCTGCATTTTCATCGGTGGGGCTTTTTAGTTCTAGTACAGCGAAAGGTATGCCATTAATAAAGCAGATAATGTCAGGCCGTCTTGGCTGCTTTGTACCTTGGATGGTAAATTGATTAATGGCAACAAAACGGTTTTGCTGAACATGGTTAAAATCAACCAAAAACGCATGATCATTCACCCAATCATCTTCTTTTTTATAACTGACGGGTACACCTTCCAGTAACATGTGGTGAAAAGCACGGTTATTGGTGATTAAATCCAGACTTTCAGGCTTACTGAGTTTCTGTAAAACCTGCTCAAAACAGCTCACTGGCAAATGTGGATTTAAGCGTTCAAATGCAGTTTGTAAATCTGCTTCAATTAAAATCTGTTTATAGTCTTTGCGCAAAGAATTGTTACTGTCAGGTGCAATATCGACACCATGAACGACTTCCCAGCCATTTTCAGCGAACCAGTCTAAGCAGAGGTTTTCGAGTTGGGTTTCGTTCATGGGTTCAGTCCTTGTACCTGTAACATTTTACCTTGCGCAGTTAAACGATATTGTTGCAAACGGCTATTGGGTTTCTCTGGAATAGTCATTTCTATTAAACCAGCCTGTAATGCAGGTTGTAAATATCTATTCTTAAATGACTTTCTATCTTTTAAATCTAATTTTTGCTGAATTTGCTCTCGACTCATTTCCCCAATCATACACTGTAATAAAGCCTCGACTTGGGGGCTGACTTGAGGTGTGACTTGGGGGCTAACCTGATGATAAACCGCCTGTTGAATCATGGATAACATAAACTGGATAAATGGGGCAATATCTGTTTGCTGTGTACTCTCTTGAATGGCTTGATAATACTGCTGTTGATGTTGATGAATCAGGCTTTCCACAGGGATATAACGGAAAATCGGCTGCCATTCCGACAAAATCAGCGTTTGCCATAATCGCCCCATACGCCCATTACCATCGGCAAAAGGGTGAATAAATTCAAATTCATAATGGAATACACAGCTTTTAATTAATGGATGATCGGGACTATGTTTCAACCAATGTAATAAATCATTCATTAGACGTGGCACTTGAGATGCAGGTGGTGCAATATGAATCACTTGTTCGCCTGACATCACCCCAACACCGCCTTGTCGATATTGTCCAACTTCGGTGATTAATCCTATCATTAAGGTGTGATGTGCCTGTAATAAATCGTGTTCAGTATCACTTTTCCAGTTCGGCAACTGCTCGTAAGTTTGTAAGGCGTTATGGGCTTCCTGTATTTCTCTTGGTGGCGCAAGCACTCGTTTACCATCTGAAATTGCTGTGATTTGTGCTTCGTCTAAAGTGTTTCCCTCAATCGCAAGTGAACCCGTAATGGTACGAATACGGTTAATTCGTCTTAATCGTAAATCCTGTTGTTGGGTTTGTGCCGTTATCCGCCCGATTTGTTCACTAATATAAGCAACTTCATTTAAAATTGGTGTGGTTAACGTATAGGGCGGTTGGTATGGCATGATTAGTCCTTTAAGGTTATATAAAGGTTTTGGGTTGAGTTTCCGTTCACAGTATAGTCTCTTGCTCCCCAACACTAATTAATAAGCCTTGAAATTGTTCAGCATCACATCTCAATCTTTCAATAATTCTTTTAGCAGCCAATTGCATTTCAGGAACTTCAACTGGTGATAAAAGGATACTAAGATATGTCATCAAAATTGGTGAAATAACATATACAATATATGATAAATATTCAGACACTCCTTGCCACAAAACATACTTTTCTTTAATCAGAAAAATTATCAACAATAATGATGTCGAATTTAAAGTGAGTAGGAATCTGAATATTATATTCATAATTAATCCCCCTCACTCTGCAAATCCGACACATCCATTTCACCCGACAATAATTTAGGTAATAAATTATCCCTAACTCCGATCAATTTATTATTTTCAGTCTCATTCATCACTTTTTTATCAAAAAAAGGACTCAAAACTTTTCGCGTAAATATATCAATTAAAGCATTGTTATTTGGTTTCAAATATTCTACTTTTGACAACACATCAAAAGTAATTTGTGGAAAAGTCCCCGACCGTGACTCTGCCATTACTTGTAAAAAATCAATTGTACTTTGTCTAGAAAGAATAAAATACACAAAGTGAGATGGTATCGTTGATTTTTTCCTTAATACCATTAGCTTAGTTGATACAACATAATCTTCTGCATCAAAATAAACATAAGCAAAACGTTTATTCTGAGGTCTTATTTCACTGTATAAAATGTCATCTTTTTGAATAGATTTTTTAGCCTGTCCAGGCAAACTTTCCGTGCGTGATTTATTCGCATGCAAAAACTTTCCTTCAAGAATATCACCCGTATTTAAAAATATTACTTCTTCAACTTGTTTTAACGGGTAAGTTTTTGAAACCGTATTAACCTCATCTCCAATGCAACCAACCTCCCACCCCCTCGGCACTTCCCCCAACTCACTCTCAACCAACTCATCAGGAAACAGTACAGCAGTGGCTTGCAATTCTGCAAAATCATCCGATGCCATTTGCTTAAGCTCAACTTCACTTTTACCGCTAATCGCACACATAGCAGCAAGTTCAGGGTCTTTACCCTCTTGCTTCGCTGCAATTTTGGCACGTACAGGTTCAAAGTCGATAAACCAGCATTTAAAAATGGCTTGAGCGATAGATTCTAAAGTTTGGTTGATTTGATTATTGAGATGGATTTTATTATCAATTAAATCCACGATATTACTTATATATTGTGCTTCATTTTTAGATAGAACTTGTACCTTAAAATTTAATAGCAAATCTCGTCCAACATTAGGAAAAGTTGAACCAGTTGCAGCAGCTAAAAGTTTAGCTAAATTTTGCTCAACAATTACCCTGATATAAGAAGTTGGATAACCATTTTTCCCACGAATTGCTGCTAAACCTCGACCAATCGCATAAGGTCTATCTGCATAATTCATTCGACCAGTAGTTGAACCACGAACACAAAATAATATATCACCCTTTTGGGATATTTTTTTTGCAGATTCTGTAAATTGAATAGGAATAGGATACCTAGATGTAAATTCTGTCGGTCCATTTAACAAAGGTAAACCAATTCTATTACTATTCACGTTATTACTTGTAGGGGATTGTCCCATTTCAATTTCTGCTATTTCCTTTAAAAGTACATAAAAACTCACACCTCACCCCCAAATTCTTTTTTAACCATCCAATAGCCGCGAGTTCCACCTACACGCTCAAGCCAGCTAGCATCTTTTAGTTGCCCCCAAGGAATTTGCCCTAGTTGCGCAACAACCTGTTGCGCAATTGACATATCTTTCGACCAAAACAAATACCAACGCCTGATATATTCCAAATTTCGTTTAGAAAATCCTTTCATCTCAGGAAATTCCATCATCAAATCATGGCTAAGTTGCTTTAAGAACCCATCGCCCCATGCGTAGTTTTGCTGCTGCTCTACAATCTGCTCACCCAACTGCCATTGACATCCTCCCCGACCTAAAGGACGGGGATTCCTACTACTAGACGCTCATGTCCGAGCGCAAGAATATTCAGTGCGGAATTTACATCCCGATCATGGAGCGTACCGCACTCCATACACTGCCATTCTCTTATTCCTAAGCCTGCTCTACCTTTCGGACTACTACAGCGTGAGCCACAGCACGAACACGTTTGGGTGGTATACGCTTCATTGACTTCTTCATACCATACCCCTGCGTTCTC
>NZ_KB849435.1:56921-59158 GCF_000368425.1 Acinetobacter sp. CIP 102637 | reverse complement strand
GCTAGTTGGTCTAGCATCTTGCAATGTTTGTCTTTTATGCGTAATTTGAGTGTCTTCATACAATTATTTTAACCGTATTTTTCTTAATAGTGATTATAGCAAAAGTATTTAAAACGACATTTCATGTCGTATGGCTTACGCCAGTCGCTTATATCCTCAGGCTAAACCCCGAGGTTTTACGCTCCAATGGATAAAATTTGAGCATCTCAGTATTGACCGCACGAACTGCATTTTGTTGGGTATGCTGAAATTGACTTTTAAGCTGTTGCAACCATTGCCGATAATCAGAGCTTAACTCAAAACTCATAACCCAAACCTTTTAAATTCTTTTTGATTTCACTTTCCAGTACAGCACTTTCAGCAAATTGCTGTTTCAATTGTCCTGTTAAGCGTGCCATCTTCTCGGCAAAAGGTTCACCATCATCTTCCTGCTCGACTGCACCCACATAACGCCCTGGGGTCAATACATAATCATGCTTTTGAATGTCTTTTAACTCAGCCGAGAAACAAAAGCCTTTTTCATCCTGATAAGCTTCACCTTCAAAATTTTCGCCTTGTTGCCAGGCGTGTAAGGCATTAGTAATTTTGGCAATATCAGCATCGGTAAAGTCACGTAGTACACGATCTTTCATATAGCCCAAGTTACGAGCATCGATGAACAGAGTCTTGCCTTCACGATTGGCTTTCTTTTTATCTAGGGACAAGCCATTCTTTTTGTCTTTAGTCAAAAACCAAATACAGGCAGGGATTTGGGTATTGGTAAACAGTTGCCCTGGTAATGCGACAATACATTCCACCAGATCGGCTTCAATCAGATTTTTACGGATTTCACCCTCATTATTGGTATTGGAACTCATTGAACCATTGGCAAGTAAAAGTGCCATACTGCCCGTTGGTGAGAGATGGTGCAGCATGTGCTGCATCCAGGCAAAGTTGGCATTGCCTTGTGGCGGTGTGCCATATTTCCAACGTACGTCGCTTTCCAGTGAAGCGTGCCACCAATCCTTAATATTGAACGGTGGATTTGCCATGACGAAATCAGCACGCAAGTCTGGATGCTGATCATCTAAAAATGTATCGGCATTCTTTTTACCAAAGTTAAAATCAATGCCACGAATTGCCATATTCATGGCAGCAAGTTTCCAGGTGGTTGGGTTGCTTTCTTGTCCGTAAATCGAAATATGCTTTTTCTGTTCAGATGCTTTGTAATGCTTTTCCTGTGCGTGTTGTTCAATGAACTTTTCACTGGAAACGAAGAAACCACCTGAACCCATTGCAGGGTCATAGACTCGACCTTTATAAGGTTGCAGCATTTCTACAATCAAAGTCACGATACTTTTAGGTGTGTAATATTGCCCACCTTGCTTGCCTTCGGCTAAAGCAAACTGCCCTAAAAAATATTCGTAAACATGCCCGAGAATGTCTTTACTGTGCAGACTGAGTTTTTCACCATTGTATTCAGGTTTGGTAAAACTCGTGTCCGAAAAAGTATTGATCAAATCCAATAGTTTGTCATTATCAAGCTGGTACTGTCCTATACGATTCAGAATACCTTTTAATTTAGGATTAGCTTTCTCAATTTCATCAAAAGCATTATCCACTAACCAAGAGATAGAACGTAGTTTGACATCTTGCCCATGTTCATCTTGCCAAATGATCGAACCAATCGCTAAAGCGGCTGTATTTTGTAAAGTCGTCCAACGTGCCGCTTTAGGCACCCAAAACACATTTTTTTCTTGATAATAATCAATAATTTCTAATTCATCAGCGATTGCTTGTTGATATTCTTCTTCTGTGTGGTATTGATCACGAGGCATGTAATAGATGTTGTGATCATCCGCTTGAGCAAATAAATCTTTAAGTTCAGACTGACGTTCATCAAAAGCATCTGATACATATTTTAGGAAAATTAATCCAAGCACAATATGCTTGTAGTTGGCAGCATCTAAGCTACTACGTAATTTATCAGCGGCTTTCCAAAGCTTATCATCTAAGTCATTTAGAAACTTTTGTTCCAATGAGTTCATTCTTTATCCTCAATCAATGATCAACCGCTGTGGTTTTATACTTAATCTTCAATAGTTTATTACGTTAGCACAGTTAAGACAGAATCATTTATGGCAAATCCATGCCTTGGAAAATGTAACGCTCACCAATCCACGTACAGGGCAAACCATCTTACGGGATGTTTGATGAAATAGTTGACATCCTCCCCGACCTAAAGGACGGGGATTCCT
>NZ_KB849435.1:0-56201 GCF_000368425.1 Acinetobacter sp. CIP 102637 | reverse complement strand
TTTTGCTTTTTTGAATTGCTTGCGTCTTGTCACTAATTCTTCTGTGACCGCCTGAATCGTTTGGCTATGCAAATTACATTCTTTCGATGTGCCTTTTGTGTATTTAGCAATATCGTATGCTGAAAAGAATTGTTGTTTGCGTTGTAGATGCTTGAAACACAAATCATTGACATAATTCCAAACAAAGTTTACCTCCAACGCTAGTTGGTCTAGCATCTTGCAATGTTTGTCTTTTATTCGTAATTTGAGTGTCTTCATACAATTATTTTAACCGTATTTTTCTTAATAGTGATTATAGCAAAAGTATTTAAAACGACATTTCATGTCGTATGGCTTACGCCAGTCGCTTATATCGTCGGGCTAAACCCCGAGGTTTTACGCTCCAATGGATAAATTCCTTTTCGTATCAGGAAGCGTTTTAAACCTGAAACCGTAAGGTGCAATCTACAAATACAAGGATTGCACCCATAACTTTTAGCTCACTAGGCAGCAACCGCTCTGGCACGTGCGGCATGCAACTTTTTATAACTGTCAATCAGGCGTAAGTGTCGATCTAGCCCCTCCAGTTTCATACTGGTTGGGGTGAGACCATAGAAACGGACACTGCCATCTACCGATCCAAGTACCGCGTCCATTCGTTCATCACCAAACATACGGCGGAAGTTAATTAGATAATCATCCAATTCCAGCTCATCATCCAGAATCACCTCCAGCACCACATTCATGCACTGATAGAATAAGCCTCGCTCAGCCGTGTTGGTGTTGTATTGCAGGAACTGCCCGACCAATTCTTTTGCTTCTTCAAATTGCTCTAAAGCAAGATAAATCAACAGTTTTAACTCAAGAATGGTCAGTTGCCCCCACACGGTATTGTCATCAAATTCGATACCAATCAAGGTGGCGATTTCGGTGTAGTCATCCAGCTCACATTCTTCCAGACGCTCAACCAAGGCCTCAAGGCTATCATTATCCAGACGATGCAGGTTCAGGATATCTTCACGGAATAACAGGGCCTTGTTGGTGTTGTCCCAGATCAGGTCTTCTACCAGATAAATCTCGGAATAGTCAGGCACCAAGATACGGCAGGCGGTTGCACCTAAATGTTCATACACCGCCATGTAGACTTCTTTGCCCATCTGTTCAAGGATAGCAAACAGTTCTTCCGCTTCTTCCACATTGCTGTTTTGACCCTGGTGGGTAAAGTCCCACTCGACAAAATCGAAATCAGCTTTGGAGCTAAAAAAGCGCCATGACACCAAACCGCTGGAATCAATAAAGTGTTCCACAAAGTTGTTTGGTTCAGTCACCGCATTACTTTGGAACGTTGGCTGTGGTAAATCATTGAGACCCTCAAAACTGCGCCCCTGCAACAACTCAGTCAGGCTACGTTCCAACGCAATTTCAAAACTTGGATGCGCACCGAATGAAGCAAAGACTCCGCCTGTACGTGGATTCATCAGCGTCACACACATCACGGGGAACTGACCACCCAGCGAAGCATCTTTGACTAATACAGGAAAACCTTGTTCCTCCAAACCTTTGATGCCTGCTAAAATACCTGGGTATTTCTCCAAGACCTGTTGCGGCACATCTGGCAGGGTCATTTCACCCTCCAGAATCTCACGTTTCACCGCACGTTCAAAGATTTCCGATAAACATTGTACCTGTGCCTCCGCCAAGGTATTGCCTGCGCTCATACCGTTACTAAGATATAAATTTTCAATCAGGTTGGATGGAAAATACACCATTTCACCATCCGATTGCCGTACGAATGGCAATGAACAGATGCCCCGCTCAGTATTACCTGAGTTGGTGTCATATAAATGTGTGCCCAGCAATTCATTCTCAGGATTGTAAATCTCTAGGCAGTATTCATCCAGAATTTCTACTGGCAATTCACCATTCGGGCCTGGCTGGAACCACTTTTCATCAGGATAATGCACAAATTCAGCATTGGCGATCTCTTCTCCCCAAAACTGGTCGTTATAGAAGAAGTTACAGTTTAAACGCTCAATAAATTCGCCCAGTGCCGATGCCAAAGCACTTTCCTTGGTTGAACCCTTGCCATTGGTAAAACACATCGGCGATTGTGCATCACGAATATGCAGTGACCAGACATTGGGTACAATATTACGCCATGAGGCAATTTCAATCTTCATACCCAAGCCAGCCAAAATGCTAGACATATTGGCAATGGTCTGTTCTAAAGGTAAATCTTTGCCCTGAATATAAGTGCTGCTCTCCGAAGTCAGGCTTGGCATCAGCAAGGCCTGGGCATCGGCATCAATGCTTTCAACTTCTTCAATGATAAACTCAGGGCCTGTCTGGATTACTTTCTTGACGGTACAGCGGTCAATCGAGCGTAGAATCCCCTGACGGTCCTTTTCAGAGATATCGGCAGGCAATTCCACCTGAATCTTAAAAATCTGTTTATAGCGGTTTTCAGGGTCAACAATGTTGTTTTGTGACAGGCGGATATTGTCAGTTGGAATATCACGCGCCGCACAGTACACCTTGACGAAGTAAGCCGCACACAGCGCAGATGAAGCCAGAAAGTAGTCGAATGGCCCTGGGGCTGAGCCATCGCCTTTATAGCGGATCGGTTGATCTGCAATTACTGTAAAATCATCGAACTTGGCTTCCTGACGAAGATTGTCGAGATAATTAACCTTGATTTCCATGCTGGTACCTAATGCCTCTTATGTACCAGCATCGGCACATAAGCGTGTAAATATGAATAGAATAACGATCTGAAATGGACTTAAACAGAATAATAAATGAGGTTCATCACGATCAATGAGCACTCATGATAAGCCAAGATAATATATGCCGCATTATAGAGGGATTTGCCTGAATTGATAATGTTTGTCCGTGTTTCCAATCGACATACAACCAGCCCATTCAAGCCTAGTCATAATAATGATTACGCTTTTTAGAAAACTTATCCAGTTGATTTAAAAAGCCCTCAAAATAACTCTTGTCTTTATCTTCAGTGCGATAGCCTGCATAGAGTGTGCGTCGGAGACCTTTGGGTGAGACACAATCCAGACGGCGCGAAGTGACCCAACCTTTTTGCTCATATTCATTTACCACCCAGTCAGGGAGTGCCGAAATCCCGCGCCCGCTGGCAACCAGTTGGATCAACATTTGCGTTAGTTCCGTTGTGCGGATTTCTTTCGGATGCAGATTGGCTGGAATAAATAGTTTCGCCATAATGTCCAAACGGTGTTTATCTACAGGATAAGTCACTAATGTTTGCTCCGCCAACTCCTGTACCGTAATCTTTTCCACCCGAACCAGTGGATGAGTGTTGGACAAAACCAGTCTGGATTCATATTCAAAAATTGGAAAATACTCAATACCTTTTAAAGCAATTGGGTCTGCAGTAATCAGTAAATCAAATTCCTCATTTTGTAATAACTCATGAGGATTGGACTCGAAACCTGAGACAAAATCCAGATCAACATCTGGATATTGCTGGCGGTATTGATTCAACAACGGCATCAGCCAGTCAAAGCAACTATGACATTCCGAAGAGAAGATAATTCTGCCTGTTTGCCCATGCACAATACGAGCAATATCGGTATGTGCGATCTGGATCTGCGGTAACACATCATCCGCCAGCTTTAACAGACGTAAACCAACATGGGAAAATGAAACAGGTCGGCTACGGCGATTCACAACCTCCACGCCAAACCATTGATCCAGCTCTTTTAATTGATGAGAAATCGCAGACGGTGTTAAATACAGGTCAGTTGCCGCTGCAACCAATGAACCGTGTTCGCGCAAGGCGGTTAATGTCTTTAAATGACGAAGTTCTAACATACTAATAAACCAGTAAAACATGCCTTAGCTTGTGTCAATACAATTGAGCAGACAATATTTATATAGACAAAATTGAATTAAATTCATCTGTTATAAAACCAGATTATTTAAAATTAGGCAAAATGTGGCTGCCCTTGCAATACCAAACTATCAATCTTAACAGGCCTGCCAAGCAAGTATCCCTGTAATTGATTACAGCCTAAATTTTTAAGAATATCCGCTTGTTGCTGTGTTTCCACTCCCTCAGCCGTGACAATCAAACCTAATTTTGCAGCAAGATGAATTATACTTTCTAAAATCGCTTCTTCTTTGGAATTGGGTTGTAAATCCATGAGGAAACCACGGTCAATTTTGAGTTCATCGACAGGTAAATTTTTTAAATACAGGAAGCTTGAGTAACCCGTTCCAAAGTCATCTATTGCGATTCGAATACCGAGCTTACGCAGGCGTTCCAGGGTACGAATAGTTGAATCAATGTGATGCATTGCAGTTGATTCAGTAATCTCCAGGATCAGGTTGTGAGGTTGGATTTGATATTTTTCCAATAATTGTTCAAGGACACTGAATAATTTCTTATTTTCAAACTGTAATGCTGACAGATTCACTGCAATTGGATAAAACGGGTTCTTGCTCTGCTCCCATTTCTGAATTTGTTGACAGGCTTGTTCCAGCGCCCAATATCCCATGGGAATAATTAAACCCGTTTTTTCAGCACTTTCAATAAACATTTGTGGCGTAAGCAGCCCCAAAGCTGGATGCTTCCAGCGAATCAGAGCCTCCACACCACAGACTTCATAGTTCGCGGTAAATTTTGGCTGGTAAAACAAGACAAACTGCTGCTCATCAACCGCCTTATATAAATCATTGATCAGTTTGGACTGGCTGCGTACATCTTGCTGATCGCTCATGGACTGGAACACGGTATAGGTATTACGCCCCTGATCTTTTGACACCAGCATGGCAACATCGGCATTAATCAACAAATCCTGAATATTGGTGCCATGTTCAGGATACATCGCAATCCCAAGGCTCGCGGATATGTTTATGTCTTTGCTGGCAATTAAATAAGTTCCCTGAATAAAATGCAGAATTTCTTCGGCAAGCTGTATTGCCTCGTTGATATCGGTATTTTCAGATATCAGGACAAATTCATCGCCACCTATACGGAATAACTTATGGCTTTGATTTAGCTTATTGTGTAGACGATTGGCCATCTGGACCAACAACTGATCCCCAATATGATGCCCAAAAGCATCATTCACCGACTTAAAACCATCCAGGTCAATATATAAAAAGGCAGCCTTTTGCTCATGCAAGCGATGATGGCTAAACACAACCTCTGCATACTCGGTTAAATACATACGGTTAGGCAGCTTGGTTAGGGCATCATGCAGAGACTGAATCTCAAGCTCTTTATTTATAAAAGTGAGTTGTTGATTACGCTCTTCCAGTCTAGATTCTAAAACCGCAACAGCAAAACCTGCGACAAACACCAGACTGGTAATAAAGATGATTGTGAACAACAATACACTTTGCTCTGTCTGTGCTGCATTCAAGGCCTTAATAATACTTGCATCAAAATAGGTTGCCGCCATACCTGTGTAATGCATACCGACAATACTCAGCGCCATTAACAGCGCAACAATGGCTTTTAGCCCAATCCGATACCTGACTGCTGACTTATCTTTAAAGATAAAGAAGAAACTTAGACCAGCCCCACTGATTGCAATTAAAACTGAGCAAATAACCAATAAGGGATCATAATGCATCTGATAATATTCAACTGTCAGAGCCATCATGCCTGTATAATGCATACCCGCTATACCCAAGCCCATAAACACAGCACCAAGAATCAGGCGAGGCAAAGGCAAGGTTGGACGTGAAGTCAGCCACACCGCAAAAATAGAGGCAATTGTACCCACCATATAGGAAAGCGTCGTTAACCCCAGATCAAAATGATAGCTTTCTGGCAAATGAATCGCTAGCATTCCCACAAAATGCATTGCCCATATCGCCAACCCCAGGATTAAGCCACTCGCAACCAGAATGCTTTTTTCAAACTTTTTATAAGCGGTCTTGAAAACCAGCTCTTCCATTGAAAATGCGGCATAGCATGTTGCCACCGCAACCAGAATGGAAACGATGACCAATGTACTATCGTAATCAACGTGTACCATAAAGGAATTCCATGATTATCCATGACTTTTTTATTTGCCGAGCAAATTGCCTAGGCTCAGAACGATCTTTCACACTCAAAAAAAGATACGAATAGCAGTCATAATCTTTCCTTAACAATAACATCATATAACATAAGGTCAAGTCTTTTTCATTTTATAAATCAATAGAATAAAAACATATAATTACTCCAAACCTATAAAAAGACTTGCTTTTTTTATTGCACTTTTCACCGAAAGACCAATTTATTTTTGCTAAGTGTTTTTCTTATTTAAGTAGCTACTTCTTATTTGTTTTAAACTGCCCTATGAACTTAAGTCTGATTGCAGTTTTTTTGTTTTTCTCGTGCACTAAGCACGATATAAAATGCTTATCAGAGACACATATAAACTTTTTTAATTTTTATACTATTATAACTCTGTTATCAGCAGCATTAAAAACCTCGTTTACCAACAAGAGGGTTCTTTTAACTCAGAGATAAAACTGAGCTTTCTCTTTTTCTACGATTTTGTTTGCTTCAACACTTATTAGGGTATCCTGCGCAAGGAGCAACGAAATAGAAAAGCATGTGAAGCATCACTTCGTAAGACCAATACGTAAGATTGGAGCTATACCTCACCAATGCGCAACATTAGGATGATCCAATAAAAAAGCCCCTGTACAAACAAGGGCTTTTAAAGATTAAACTAAAATTTAGTTCTTCTCTTTATCAACGATTTTGTTTGCTTGAATCCAAGGCATCATTGCACGAAGTTTATTACCTGTTACTTCGATACCGTGTGCAGCATTTTGACGACGGCGAGCAGTCATAGATGGGTAGTTCAACGCACCTTCCTGAATGAACATTTTCGCATATTCACCAGACTGGATACGTTTCAACGCGTTACGCATTGCTTCACGAGACTGTTCGTTGATTACTTCAGTACCAGTCACATATTCACCGTACTCAGCATTGTTAGAAACTGAGTAGTTCATGTCAGCAATACCGCCTTCGAACATTAAGTCAACGATTAACTTAAGTTCATGTAAGCATTCGAAGTAAGCCATTTCTGGTGCATAACCAGCTTCAACCAAAGTTTCGAAGCCCATTTTAACCAATTCAACAGCACCACCACAAAGAACTGCTTGCTCACCGAATAAGTCAGTTTCAGTTTCTTCACGGAAAGAAGTTTCGATAATACCTGTACGACCACCACCTACACCTGAAGCGTAAGAAAGAGCAACGTTACGTGCATTACCAGAAGCATCTTGGTGAATTGCGATTAAGTCAGGAACACCTGAACCACGTTGATATTCAGAACGTACAGTGTGACCTGGTGCTTTTGGAGCAACCATGATTACGTCTAAATCTTTACGTGGAACAACTTGGTTATAAAGAATAGAAAAACCATGAGCAAATGCTAAAGTCGCGCCTTCTTTGATATTTGGCTCAATCACATCACGATAAAGTTGAGATTGGAACTCATCTGGAGTCAAAATCATCACTAAGTCAGCTTGAGCAACAGCTGCTGGAACTTCAGATACTTTAAGACCTGAATTTTCAGCTTTTTTCCAAGATGCTGAACCAGCACGTAAACCAACAGTTACGTCAACGCCAGAATCTTTCAAGTTAAGTGCATGAGCATGACCTTGTGAACCATAACCAATGATTGCAACTTTTTTGCCTTGGATGATTGATAAGTCACAGTCTTTATCGTAAAAAATTTGCATCTGTTTTCTCCATTAGAATCTTTAACTTCCCTCCCATTTTCAAGGGGAGGGTTAGGGTGGGGTCGACATAACCCCCTCTAACTCCCCCTCTTGCGTGGCAATACCACTCAGGGGGAGAACTATATTTAAACTGTTAAAACTTTTTCACCACGAGCGATGCCCGATACACCTGAACGCACAACCTCAAGGATGGTGTTCTCTGCAAGTGCATCAATAAAACCATCGATCTTATCAGTCGTACCTGCGATCTGAATCGTATAAGTCGTCGGTGTTACATCAACGATTTGAGCACGGAAAATATCAGCTGTACGCTTAATTTCCGCACGAGCGGCACCTAAAGCTTTCACTTTAATCAACATAAGCTCGCGCTCAATATGTGCACCTTCTGACAAATCAACCACCTTAACCACTTCAACCAATTTATTCAGTTGTTTTGTGATTTGCTCGATTTTGTGATCATCGCCATAGGTTGTCAGCGTCAAACGAGATAAAGTTTCATCTTCAGTTGGCGCAACGTTTAAAGTCTCAATGTTGTAACCACGTTGAGAGAATAAACCGACCAAACGAGAAAGCGCGCCTGCTTCATTTTCTACAAGTACAGAGATAATGTGTCTCATGCCGTGCGCTCCCCTTTACCTAACCACATATCTTTCATCGACTGACCTGCAATCAACATTGGATAAACATGTTCTGTACGATCAACCATGACATTAATGAATACACATTTATCATTAATTGCCATTGCTTCAGCCAGTTTAGATTCCAATTCATCTGCATGATTGATTTGAATACCTACGTGACCATAAGCTTCCATCAATTTTGCAAAATCAGGTAAAGAATCTACATAAGAGCTTGAATGACGCCCTTCATAGTTCATGTCTTGCCACTGCTTAACCATACCCAAAGCTTGGTTGTTTAAGCATAGAATTTTCACATTTAAGCCATATTGCTTACATGTTGATAATTCTTGGATACACATCTGAATTGATGCTTCACCAGTGATACAAACCACTTGTTGGTCAGGGAATGCAAGCTTTGCAGCCATGGCATAAGGTAAACCCACGCCCATCGTTCCAAGACCACCAGAGTTAATCCATTGACGTGGACGCTTATATTTATAGTAGTTTGCACCAAACATTTGATGTTGACCTACGTCAGAAGTGATGATTGCTTCACCATTGGTCACACGATCTAATGCCTCAACCACTTGCTGAGGTTTCATCACACCATTTTGACCTTCTTCATAACGCAAACCATGAACTTTACGCCACTCATTAATTTGAGACCACCATGCCGCAATCGCTTCAGGGTTTGGCTTAGATACGTTCATTTGTTTCAATTGCACCAGCATTTCTTGAAGAACTGGCTCTACAGCACCCACGATTGGGATGTGTGCCATAATCGTCTTCGAAATCGTTGCTGGATCAACATCGATATGAATGACTTTTGCATTGGTACAGAATTTTGCAGGATTATTGGTTACACGGTCATCAAAACGCGCACCGATCGCTAAAATCACATCCGCATTGTGCATCGCCATGTTGGCTTCATATGTACCATGCATCCCTAACATACCCACGAACTGTGGATCGTTACCTGGGAATGCACCTAATCCCATCAAGGTATTGGTTACAGGGTAACCCAATAGATGCGCAAGCTCAGTCAATAGACCTGAAGCATTGCCTTGAACAACACCACCACCCGTATAAATGATTGGGCGCTTCGCTGAAATCAATTCATCGATTGCTTTACGAATTTGACCTGAATGACCGCGTGAAGGTGGCTGATAAGAGCGCATTTTCACTTTTTCTGGGTATTCATAAGCAAATTTTTCTGCTGGATTAGTCGCATCTTTTGGAATATCAACTACAACTGGACCTGGGCGGCCAGAAGACGCAATATAAAATGCTTTCTTAATAATTGCAGGAATTTCGCTAGCGTGACGTACTTGGAAACTGTGTTTTACGATTGGGCGAGAAATACCCACCATATCAGTTTCTTGGAATGCATCCTCACCAATTAAATGACTCGCAACCTGACCAGACAAAATCACCATTGGGATTGAGTCCATATAAGCAGTTGCAATTGGTGTGACTGTATTGGTTGCACCTGGACCAGAAGTCACTAGTACAACACCCGTCTTGCCTGTTACGCGCGAGTAAGCATCAGCCATGTGACCTGCTGCTTGTTCATGACGTACGAGGTAATGATTGATTTTGTCTTGTTGAAATAGCGCGTCATAGATATGTAAAACTGCGCCGCCTGGATAACCAAAAACATGCTCTACGCCTTCGTCCGCAAGGGCGCGAACGAGCATTTCACCACCAGATAAAAGTTCCAACGTGATTCACCCTAGTGTTTGCACAATTTATGGAAGACATAAACTGTGTTTCATTCATTAATTTATGCACTTTTTATAAGTGTGCATATTCTACTCGTTTTTGCTGCAATAGGAAAAATTTTCTGACTCATCAGCCGTATAAGCTGTTATTACATCTCGAATCAAAACATGTTGGGATAAACATATTTCAAAAAATCATCCTCTCGGCTAGAAAGAATGTCCATTGCAAGCCATGTTATTTATTCGAAGGGTGATCAAATAAACACATATAAAACTAAAGCAAGCATTTTTGTTGCTTTCCTGCACAAAGTCAAGATTAAAGGAACAGATTTTATATAATATTTTTTGGCTGCTGTTTTTTTAAACAGTGCAGTTATAAAAATAACAGCATATTCAAATGAGTTTTATTTCAATTATTGTACTTTTGGTATTTATAAATTCCAGTTAAAGTATTTATTTTGAATATTAAACAACTGATCAGATCAAATGATCTTGGGGAAAATGAAAATGCAATCATCTCGTTTAAAAACAATCATATCCACAACCTTAACCAGTTTATTCATGTTCTGTTCTGGCCAAATATATGCTCAACAATATTATAAATGGATCGATGCGAATGGTTCGACCCATTACACCACTACTCCACCACCTAAAGGAGCAAAACGCTTAGATAAAATTTCAACCTATGGTTCAAATAACAATCAAAGCAGTCCCAATGCATCTTCACAAAATCAGCAAAAATCACCTCAACACACCACCACATCGACAACAAATCATCCTCAACAAGAAAGTACGCCTAGAGATGAAACATACCAACCTCAAAATATACAAATAGCAGAAGCGCTGGCAGATCGATAACTCAAAAGTTTACGGAGAGTGTCCAAGACATTCTCCTCACTTATATCCAATAAAAACACTGCTAAAAACTGACATTTCACCTGATTTTGCGCTATGCTGTGCAGCAATCTTAACTTTACTTTTTTGTTGTATCGCATATCCCTATGACGACTTCTCACATTGACTCCGAATATCAAGCAAGTGCCATTGAGCCTCAAGTTCAACAAGACTGGGACAATCGCAAAGTTTTTAAAGTTGCAGACACTGTAGAGGGCAAACATCGCTATATCCTGTCGATGTTCCCTTATCCAAGTGGCAAACTGCATATGGGGCATGTGCGTAACTACACCATTGGTGACGTGATCAGCCGTTTTTATCGTTTAAAAGGTGAAACGGTATTACAACCAATGGGCTGGGATGCATTTGGTTTACCAGCTGAAAATGCCGCGATCGCTCATCAAGTTGCACCAGCAAAATGGACATTTGAAAATATCGCATATATGCGTGACCAATTAAAAAAATTGGGTTTATCTGTCGATTGGGATCGCGAATTTGCGACCTGTACACCAGAATACTATCACTGGGAACAATGGTTATTTGTTCAGCTTTATAAGAAAGGCTTGATCTATCGTAAGCTTTCAACTGTAAACTGGGATCCTGTAGACCAAACCGTTTTAGCCAATGAACAAGTTGAAAATGGTCGTGGTTGGCGTTCTGGTGCATTGGTGGAAAAACGTGATATTCCAATGTACTACTTCCGCATCACCGACTATGCACAAGAATTATTAGACGATTTAGATACATTGAAAGATGGTTGGCCGCAACAAGTGTTAACCATGCAACGTAACTGGATTGGTCGCTCTACGGGTATGGAAATTACCTTCCCATCGAGCAACACCGAAATTTATGCCGACGGATTAACGGTTTATACCACTCGCGGTGATACCTTAATGGGTGCGACCTATGTTGCGGTTGCGGCTGAACATCCAATGGCGTTGAAGGCTGCTGAAAATAATCCTGAATTGGCTGCATTCATTGAAGAATGTCGCATGGGATCGGTTGCTGAGGCTGATTTAGCCACTGCCGAAAAGAAAGGCATGGCAACCGGCTTATTTGTTAAGCATCCAGTGACAGGTGCAGACCTACCAGTTTGGATCGCAAACTATGTATTGATGTCATATGGTTCTGGTGCGGTGATGGCCGTACCAGCACATGACGAGCGTGACTTCGAATTTGCCAATAAATTCAACTTACCAATCAAACAAGTGATTGATGCCAAAGGCGCTGATGACGCTGAATACTCAGCAACAGAATGGCAGGAATGGTACGGCTCTAAAGAAGGTAAATTGGTCAATTCTGGCGAATTTGACGGTTTAGATTTCCAAGCTGCTTATGATGCTTTCCTCGCAAAATTAGAACCACAAGGTTTAGCAAATGCTAAGGTTCAATTCCGTTTACGTGACTGGGGTGTATCTCGTCAGCGTTACTGGGGTTGTCCAATTCCAATGATCAACTGTAACAGCTGTGGTCAAGTCCCAGTGCCAGAAGATCAATTGCCAGTGGTATTACCAACTGATGTGGTTCCAGATGGTTCTGGTAACCCATTGAATAGGATGCCTGAATTCTATGAAACTAAGTGTCCAAGCTGTGGCGGCGATGCGCGTCGTGAAACAGACACCTTGGATACCTTTGTAGAATCATCTTGGTATTATGCGCGTTATGCATCTCCAGACTTTACTGACGGAATGGTTAAACCAGAAGCGGCGCAAAGCTGGCTTCCTGTGAATCAATATATCGGTGGTGTAGAGCACGCAATTTTGCACTTACTTTATGCACGTTTCTTCCATAAGTTGATGCGTGATGAGGGTGTTGTTCAGGGCAACGAACCATTTACCAACTTGTTGACACAGGGCATGGTTTTGGCGGATACGTTCTACCGTGAAGCTGAAAATGGCAAAAAAACTTGGTTCAACCCTGCCGACATTATTTTAGAAAAAGATGAAAAAGGCCGTGTGCTTTCAGCAAAATATTCAGGTGATGGTCAGGATGTGGTTATCGGTGGACAAGAAAAAATGTCCAAGTCGAAAAACAACGGCATTGACCCGCAGGCGATTATCGACCAGTACGGCGCAGATACCGCCCGTGTGTTTATGATGTTTGCTGCCCCACCTGACCAGTCTTTGGAATGGTCAGATGCAGGGGTTGAAGGTGCCAACCGCTTCCTAAAACGTGTATGGCGTTTGGCTACTAGTTTCCTTGAAAAAGGCAATCAGACGAGTGCAATTGATAGCGCAAATCTTTCTAAAGATGCACAGGATCTACGCCGTAAAACCCATGAAACGATTCAGAAAGTGGGTGATGACATTGAACGTCGTCACGCCTTTAACACTGCCATTGCCGCATTAATGGAATTGTTGAATGCAACCAACAAGTTTGAAGCCAAGGATGATCACGATGTTGCGGTTGAACGTGAAGCAATCACAACCTTGCTGACATTACTTGCACCATTTGCACCACATTTAAGCCAGACCCTGTTAGCTCAGTTTGGTATTGATTTAACCTCGGCTGAATTCCCTCAGGTGGACGAGTCAGCCTTGACCCGCAATACGCAAACGATTGTTGTACAGGTGAATGGCAAGCTTCGTGGTAAGCTGGAAGTTGCTGTTGATATTTCCAAAGAAGATTTATTGGCACAGGCAAAAGCCTTGGCAGAAGTTCAGCAATTCCTGACAGGTCCAACCAAGAAAGAAATTGTTGTGCCAAACAAATTGGTGAATTTAGTCGTTTAAACTGTAGGGGCGTATTGTATACGCCCTCATTGTCTATGAGGGATATTTATGCACTTAGCGCAACGTCTCGCTGCTATTGTTTTAACTTTGGGTCTAAGTGCTGGCTTAGTCGGTTGTGGTTTTCATCTCAAGGGAAGCAACCCAGCCGCAACGCCATTGGTCTACAATAAACTCACCCTGGTTCTACCTGACAATACCGATGAGCTTGAAAATCGTTTAAGTATCTACCTCAGTGCAACGGGTGTGCAGCTCAGCAATGCCAATGATGCCTATGTATTGCGTATTCTGGATTACACCCCTCGCCGCCAGTTGTTGAATGGTAAATTGACAGAGGTGCTACTGCGTTTAACGGTGACTTTTCAGATTGAGGACCATCAGGGTCGCAAGATGACTGAACCACGTACCTTAACAGCTTCCCGTAGCTATCAATATGATGTGGCAACCGTCAACACTGACAACCAGCAAGAAGCCTATCTCAACCGTATTGTGATTGATGATCTGGCACAACAATTGACGCGTCAAATTGCCGCAAACCGCTTGCCTAAAGCTCAACCCTAAGCTGTCATTATGAAGCTGGATTATGTTCAAGCCCTAAAGCGTGTCCATGAAGCCCGTGGTGCATGGATTATGCACGGTCAGGAACCCCTGCTTGAACAAAACCTGCTGGATGCCTTTCGCAAAAGCTGGCAACAGCAGGAAGTTGAGCGGCAACGCTACGATATTGGCAACGTGAATGACTGGAAAAATGTCTTTAATGCGCTGAATAGTTTGTCATTATTTTCACAACAGCTTGCGATTGAAGTGCATGGCAATATCAAGCCAGATGCCAACGGTCTAAAACAGCTTAAAAATTATATTCAGCATAATGAACACAACTTACTCCTGATTGTTTTACCCAAACAGGACAGCAGCAGTTTAAAGACAGCCTTTTTTCAGACCGTGGAAGCCAATGGTGTGGTGGTTGCGCTAACCGCCACCTACCCGCAGGATCGGCAACGTATCCTAGGCATTGAGGCAGAAAAACTAGGGATTCAACTCAACAATGATGCATGGCAATGGCTGATGCAGCACCATGAACATAATTTACTGGCTGCAAAAAACAGCCTGATGCGGGTTGCGGACACATTTCCAGATCTTAAGCAAATTCAGACTGAACAACTGTATGCCTGTTTACAGGATCAATCCCGTTATACTACTTATGATTTAAGTGATGCCTTGTTGGCAGGCAACCTAGCACAGTCGGTCAAGATTTATCAGTACCTGATTGCGGCTGGCGAGCCTGACAGCCTGATTTTATGGACACTCAGCAAGGAAATGCGTCTATTGATGCAGTTGTTTGAGCAACCACACAATGCCCTACAGCTTGGTATCTGGAACACCAAGGTTTCACAATATCAACAGGCGTTACGGCGCTTGAATCCACGCCAGTTTCTGACCTGGTCTGATTTACTGTTGCGTATTGATGCCGCCATTAAAGGTATGTCGAAAGAAAAGCCTGAATATTTGATGTTGCAGGCTGTTGGGGAATTGTGTGGGAAACAATTATTTTAGATTTCTCCCAATAATGTCTATTGCTCAGATTTAAGTTTTAGTATAGGTTCATAAGTATCAATATTAATCAAGACAAGTTCACCCGTAGAAAGCGAGTATGGGAAAATTACAACAGGGCTTACTACAAAACGACAATATCCTACTTTACCCTCTGGTATCGGCCATACATTATCCATCCGCCCCCCAAAATGTACTTCCCCTTTCACAACATCGCCACTATAACTGTCTTCTGGAATTTTATGGTGAAATTCATAATCTTTTTGACCTGAAAACTTAAACGTTAAATCTCCTGGATTATTATCCGAAAAAGGATTATATCCTATATCAAAGGGATCGTTTCTCGTCCATGTTGCTCGCCAAGTCCTCCCAGCACCATGATTCGATAATGCATCCCACCATTCATTACAAGAAGCATCATATTGAAGTGTCGTCTTAACTTGACCACTTCCACCATTTATCACATCTTCTTTTTTCGGGCTAAGCGTATATTTTCCTAATGATACATTTTCCAAAGTAATCTGGTCATCTTTTGCTGGGGTTAATGTGACTGCTTCCCAACGCACACGATCCAGTACACCATTGGAAACAGATGGTACTCCCAATAAACCTGTACATGATTGAGTATTACAACGAATGTCTTGAATTAGAGGTTTACCTAAAGGGATCACACTCGGATTTGTACCAAAAATTGAATTACCGTAGTCTATTATGACTGCCTTTTCACCATCAAACTCAACTGTCATCTCATCAGAATCAGTAAATATACCATCCAAAGTGATCTCTAACGTTGATTCAATTGGTCTCGTAATATCAAATTTACTTTCCCCATCACTTCCACCACACCCTGTTAAACCAAACATTGCACTTAATATTGTCACACAAATTAAAGAATGTTCTTTTTTTAATACAGATTTCATCTGAATCCCCCCCGTTTTACCAAACACCTCAAGATTTAGATGAAATGCAAGAATACATTCACACTTATCTTAAGTTTACCTTAAACAATCATAAAGAATTTTTCGGCCAAAATATATCCTCAAATGAGGAGGGTCTTTTCATAAAATAATTCTCATTCTAGTTTAAAAACATCCACGCTTTCTTCTCATTTCACTTTTATACTAGCCCAAGTTTCTCATTTTTGACCTGTGGCCATGCAAAAAACAAGTTCTAAAAAAATACCATTCAGTAAAATAATAATAATCGCTATCGGTGTCACGATTATTGCAGCCGTTGCATGGTTTTTCTTTAAACCTAAAGATCAAGCGCCTCAGTACATTAGTGCCGAAGTCAGCAAAGGTGATATTGAAGATTCGGTGCTGGCAACAGGTGTACTTGAGGCCACCAAAATGGTGAGTGTCGGTGCGCAAGTTTCAGGTCAGGTGAAAAAGATGTATGTGCAGTTGGGCGATCAGGTTAAACAGGGCCAGTTGATTGCCCAGATTGACTCCATTCGTCAGGAGAATGAGCTTAAAACCGCCGAAGCCAACATTAAAAACCAACAGGCACAACTGGCAGTGCAACAGGCCAACTTAGCCAAGGTTGAAGCTGAATATAAACGTCAACAGGCAATGTTTAGTCAGGATGCTACCTCACGCGCTGAACTTGAGGCGGCATTGGCAAACTATAAAACGGCACAGGCCCAGATTGCCTCGATTAATGCACAGATTGAACAATCGCGTTTGAGCCTTGCAACCACAAAGGAAAACCTGGGTTATACCCGTATTGTTGCACCGATGGATGGAACCATTGTGGCGATTGTCACGGAAGAAGGCCAGACGGTAAATGCCAATCAGTCTGCACCAACCATTGTGAAGCTGGCAAAACTGGATACCATGACCATCAAGGCACAGATTTCAGAAGCCGATGTGATGAAAGTTGAACAGGGCCAGACCGTTTATTTCACCACGCTGGGCAACAGCGATAAAAAGCATTATGCAAAACTGCGTCAGGTTGAACCAGCACCAAATTCCATTAATACAGAAACAACCAGTGGCAGTTCATCTTCTTCAAGTTCAGCCGTGTACTACAATGCCCTGTTTGATGTCCCAAATGAAGATGGCAAACTGCGTATTGACATGACTGCACAGGTCTACATTGTGTTAAATGAGGCAAAAAATGTACTGACCATTCCAGCGGCAGCGATCCAAAGCCAGCGTGCAAATCGTAAGGACAGTTCAGCCAATGCTAATAAATCCAGCGATCAGGCGAAAAAATCAGGTGCTGAAACAACCGAGCATCCTAAACGCCTGGATTTAACTGAAGATGACAAGGCGCTGATTGCGCAAGGCAAGGCTTCAATAGCAATGGTTCGGGTACTACAGGCTGATGGTACAGCCCAGCCGCAACCTGTGCTGATTGGCTTGAACAACCGTGTCACCGCCCAAGTATTGAAAGGCTTAAAACAGGGTGATCAGGTGGTGATTGCCGATGCAACCGATAGCTCAAATGAGGCGGCAAAACGTAGCAATCAACGTGCAATGAGAATGTAATATGACCCGAGATCAAATACATTCTTCACAACCATTACTTGAGGTCAGCAACCTTACCCGTGAATTTCCCGCGGGCGAAGGAACAGTACAAATCCTCAAAGGCATCAATCTAAAGATTTATGCAGGTGAGCTAGTTGCCATCGTCGGGCAATCAGGCTCAGGTAAATCGACCCTGATGAACATCTTGGGTTGTCTGGATAAGCCGAGCGCAGGGAGTTACAAGGTTAATGGTCGAGAAACAGGCCAACTAGAACCAGATGAACTTGCACAACTACGCCGTGAATATTTTGGTTTTATTTTCCAGCGTTATCACTTACTTGGTGATTTGAGTGCTTCTGGTAATGTTGAAGTCCCAGCCATTTACGCAGGCGTAGACAGCCAACTTCGCCAACAGCGTTCTGCTGAGCTACTCTCAGAACTCGGACTCGAAGAACGTTTACACCATCGCCCAAGCCAACTTTCTGGTGGTCAGCAACAACGTGTTTCAATTGCCCGTGCCTTGATGAATGGCGGTGATGTGATTCTTGCCGATGAGCCAACAGGTGCCTTGGATAAGAATAGCGGTATTGAAGTGATGCGCATTCTGCGTGAGCTGAACGCCAAAGGTCATACTATTATTCTGGTCACACATGATCTTAATGTTGCAAAAAATGCGACTCGTATTATCGAGATCAGTGACGGTAATATTATTTCAGACCGTGCCAACGTGCCTGAAAATGCCGATTCTGATTTAGAACATCAAACCCTGCAACGCACACCACAAAAGAAAACCTCGGCTTGGCGTTCTTTCTTTGACCGTCTCGGTGAAGCATTCCGTATGGCACTGCTGGCCATGAATGCCCACCGCATGCGGACTTTCCTGACCATGCTCGGGATTATTATCGGGATCGCATCCGTGGTCTCTGTGGTTGCGCTGGGCAATGGTTCGCAAAAGCAGATTCTGGCAAATATCAGCAGTCTCGGCACCAACACTATTACTGTATATCAGGGACGTGGCTTTGGCGATAACTCACGTGCCTCACAAGTCAAAACCCTAGTGCCTGCTGATGCAGAAGCCTTGGCAGAACAACCATACGTCGATGGGGTGAGTCCATCTGCCAATACCAGTGTGACGCTACGTTACAAAGATACTGAAGCATCGGCAACCGTAAATGGTGTCAGTGCAGATTTCTTCTATGTCCGTGGCATGACATTTAAATCAGGACAGGCTTTTGACAAAAATAGTGTTACTCAGCGTGCCCAAGACGTGGTGATTGATACCAATACGGAAAAAACTTTCTTTGCTGATGGGACCAACCCTGTTGGTCAAGTGTTGTTGTTGGGCAGTGTACCCAGCCGTATTATTGGCGTGATTGATGCTCAACAAGGCTTTATGGGCAACTCTGACAGCTTGAATGTTTACTTGCCTTATTCGACAGTCATGAGCCGTATGCTGGGGCAGTCTAATGTACGCAGCATTATTGTTCGTATCAAAGATGAATATCCAAGTAGTGCCGCTGAAAATGCCATTTTGACTCTACTTGAACAACGTCACGGCGCACAGGACGTATTTACCCAAAACTCCGACAGTATTCGGGAAACCATTCAGCAAACCACAGCCACTATGACCCTGCTGATTTCAGCGATTGCGGTGATTTCTCTGGTGGTCGGTGGTATTGGGGTCATGAACATTATGCTGGTTTCTGTGACCGAACGAACCCAAGAGATTGGCGTACGTATGGCCGTTGGCGCTCGACAAAGTGACATTTTGCAGCAATTTCTGATTGAAGCAATTTTAGTCTGCTTATTGGGTGGTGTGCTGGGTGTGCTGCTTTCTCTGGGTATTGGACAGATCATCGGACACTTCGCCAAAGGCATCATTGAAATGAGTTATTCGACCACGTCAATCGTAGCGGCCTTTGTGTGTTCAAGCATGATTGGTATTGTATTTGGCTTCTTGCCAGCACGAAATGCGGCACAACTCGATCCAGTTGCTGCTTTAGCGAGAGAATAAATTCAAGCCCACTAGGACTGATCAAAAAATATGATACTCGGAAACGTCATCCGCAATTGTTTGAGACAGGACTCCGTTAATAAAGTATTGTTTCTGCGATTCATTAGCTTAGGTGACGGTAGTCAACGAGTTTTGCGGTGAGCAGCGATAGCTGCGCAAGATGGTTGCCCTTGCGGAGCTTCGCTCCTCATCCCGAAAGAAAAGTAGGTCAAGCCGACGGCTTACTCTGTAATACGATGAGAACTCGGCAAGACACCGCCCTGTTTCTATAAAGGACACCTGAAATGAAAAAGCTTAGTCTTGCGTTATGTTTAAGTAGCTCTCTAGTTGGCTGTTCTGCTGTGGTTAAAACACCATATAACGCCCCTACAGTCCAAGTGCCCCAACAGTTCCAGTACGATGCGCAAAAAAATAAGAATGTGAATCTCACTGATCAATGGTGGACACTGTTTAATGATGCCCAACTGAATCAACTGGTCGATCAAGTGTTGGCTAAAAATAGTGACTTAACTGTTGCAGGGATTACCCTGCAACAAGCTCGTTTACAGGCAGGTTTGGCTGAAAATAAACAAGGCATTCGTACCAGTTCGAGTGTTTCCACAGGTCATAACTATGACCTCCGTTCAGGCGATGGCTCTGACCGTGGTTTATCGACCAGTGTTGGGGTCAGTTATGAACTGGATTTATTCGGTAAATTGATGAATCAAACTGAAGCGAGCCGCTGGGAAGCCTTAGCCAGTGAGCAAGACTTACAAGCCACTGCACAAAGCCTTGTGGGCACAACGGCAAAATTATATTGGCAACTTGGCTATCTGAACGAACGCTATCAAACCATTCAGCAGAACTTGGCTTCGACCCAAAAAATCTATTCTTTGGTGCAATCACAATATAAAGCGGGTGCGGTTTCAGGTTTAGATTTAACTCAAGCGGAACAATCGGTGCAAAGCCAAAAAGCAAGTTTAAGCCAAATTGAGCAGCTTCGTGTTGAAGCGCGTACTGCGATTGCTGTATTGCTACATATGCCTGTACAGCAACTGAATATTCAGGAACCCGCACAGTTACCGCGCAATCCCCTACCGAATATCGCGGTTGGACTCCCTGCTGATATTTTATCGCGTCGTCCAGACTTACAAGCTTCTGAATTACGCCTACGCAAAACCTTAGCAAATAAAGATGCGACCAAAGCCAGCTATTATCCATCCATCAATTTAACGGGTAATCTGGGTACTTCCAGCACCTCTTTAACCCAACTGTTAAAGAACCCTGCTTTAACTTTAGGGGCAAGCCTGAGCCTACCTTTTCTTCAATATAATGATATGAAAAAAGATATTGCGATCAGCGAGCTTGAGTATGAAAAAGCCATTACTCAATATCGCCAAACGCTGTACCAAGCTTTTGCTGATGTTGAAAATGCGCTATCCAATCGAACTCAACTCGACCAACAAGTACAGCTGCAACAACGCAATCTTGAGTTAGCAGACAAAACAACACGTTTGACCGAAGTACGTTATCGTAATGGGGCAATTGCATTAAAAAATTTACTGGATGCGCAGGAAACTGCCCGTAATGCACGACTCAGCTTGGTTGAAACTAAGCAGAATCAATACAATGCTTATGTGACTTTGATGCAAGCGTTGGGTGGGAGTCCTGTGAAAGAATTACCTGAACAATAGCATTGAGCGTGCTCTTGTTTTAATGATTATTCCTTTCAACTTCTAGTTAATTTTTAATGGGTTGATCGCTTTTGATTTAATCTCACATTGTTTGTGTGTTGATGCAAATATTGCTATTTTATATGCTTATCAAAATATAGTTACATCCAATAGGATTCAAATTGGTTATATGGCATTTTCATTTTGGTTATGCGGCATAATATGCCGTATAACTGTAGTTAGGCAATCAAAATCGACATTACGGACAATCCTTACATTCATAGGCAATTAAATGAAAAAAATCATTAATATCTCAATAATTATTGCATCAATCCTTGCATTAAGCGCCTGCAACTCTATCCCTTCCATCCCTGAAGTAATTCAAAAGAATCAATGGGAAGGAAAGCCAATTGATGCCGCCATAGCTAAATGGGGGAATCCTTTGATGGCCAAAAATATCAACAATGAAACAACCGATTATATTTGGGATTTTTCTCGCACAAAAAGCATAACTTATGAGTCTGACAGCTATGCTTACTACAATACAGATCGCCCAGGCATGACAACTGGAATCGTATACGACACAAAAAATGTAACCATGAGATGCAAACTAATACTTCGAACAAACAACCAATCAAAACTAATCACAAATTATATACTTGACAAAGATCACAAGTATTCGGGTGCGTGCCAAAACCTATTTTATGGCCAATAAATAAACTCATTTTAAAAAACAAAAAAGACCCTTAAATAGGTCCTGCCTGCCGTTTTCGTTGTGCTTTCACGCACGCTGTTCGGGTAGCCTTCAATCACCGCGCTCGCCTGGGCACCTCGCCTAACATGGCGCTCAAGTCGTTCGCTTCGCTCACTGGGACGGGCTAAAGCCCGCCCCTTAGCTTAATCGTTAGATTACTTTTATGTCACATCTAGAGTCACTTATCGTTGAATACCTTGATTGGCAAGGCTATCTCGTTCGCAGAAATACTAAAGTCGGACGATTGAAGCATGGTGGATGGGAAATGGAACTTGATGTCATAGGCTTCAATCCCCACAGCGGTGATCTTGTTCACTATGAACCATCTGTAGATGCCCATACTTGGGAAACTAGAGAAATGAGATACAAGAAGAAATTTGATGCCGCTAGAAAGCTCATCTTCTTGGAGGTTTTTTCTTGGCTACCGCCAGAAACACCACTACGTCAAATTGCCGTATTCCCATCACACCCGAAAGATAGGCACACTATTGCTGGCGCTCAGATTTTATCCATTGATGAGCTAATGGCAGAGATTCGCTCAAAAATTATTGGGTGTGGCGTCATGAGGAGCAACGCAATATCTGAGAATTATCCACTCCTGCGTGTGCTGCAACTATCGCACTGTGGGTACAACAAAGTAATCTAACAACTCATTTAAGGCGGACGCTTCGCGCCGCCTTAACCCCAACTTTATAATTTGAAGATCTCACAATCTTGAAAAACAAAGCCGCTATAAAAGCGGCTTTGTCAAAAAATTTGGATAAATCTAATCACTCATCATCCAACATCGACTGGCTCATACCAACAGTATTAAACCCTGCATCGACATATAAAATTTCACCAGTAATACCCGAAGCCCACGGCGAACAAAGGAATAATGCTGCATTGCCCACTTCTTCTATCGTGACATTACGTTTTAACGGCGCGATTTTTTCATTCACATCCAACATTTTACGGAATGATTTGATACCAGATGCAGCCAAAGTACGAATTGGGCCAGCAGAAATTGCATTGACACGAATCCCCTCTTTACCCAAGCTTAGTGCTAAATAACGAACACCCGCTTCAAGTGATGCTTTTGCCATACCCATCACGTTATAATTTGGCATCACACGCTCAGAACCTTGATAAGTTAGGGTCAATAAACAGCCCTGACGGGCAAGTAACAACGGCTTGGCAGCACGTGCCATTGCCACAAAACTGTAAGCGCTGATGTCATGTGCAATTTTAAAACCCTCACGATCAGTCACGTCGGTAAAGTCACCATCTAGCGTATGTGCAGGTGCAAAACCAATCGAATGCACAACACCGTCTAAACCATCCCAGTGTTTTGCCAACTCAACAAAAGTATTGTCAATTTCTGCATCAACCGCAACATCACAAGGAAAAACCAGATTTGAACCAAACTGTGCTGCAAAGTCATCAACACGTTTTTTTAGCTTTTCATTTGGATAGGTAAACGCCAGTTCAGCTCCCTCACGATGCAAGGCAGCCGCAATACCGTAAGCAATAGAGAGTTTACTTGCAATCCCTGCAATCAAAAAACGTTTACCAGCTAAAAGTCCTTGTGACATCTTATTCTCACTCGAAAAATTTTCACCACATCATGCCAACATTCCTGATTTTTCGGAATTGCATAATCCACCTTTTTTACAATCTTGCATAAAAAAATCGCCTTCATATGAAGACGATTTATGTTTTATATCAATTTAAATTTAATCATCACCTTGAATTAGGCTTAATAAGCGCATGAATGAATAGTACATCCACACTAAAGTTGCAAGTAAAGCAATCGCACATACCCATTCAAATGCTTTAGGCGCACGCTGTGCCGCGGCACTCTCAATCAGGTCAAAATCCAGAATCAGGTTGAGTGAGGCAATCACCGCAACAAAGGCGGCAAAACCAATACCCAACCAATTGCTTTCAAAAATATAAGGAATGCTTGAGCCAAATACCAAACGTAGAATGATCTGCACCACAAAAACCAGCGCAATGGCAATAGTGGCTGAAATTACAACCGCCTTGAATTTTTCGGTGGCACGGATGATCTGGAATTTATACAAGCCAAATAACACCAGTGTGGTTACAAAAGTGGCAAGCAATGCCTGTAAAGGAACACCAGGGAATTTCAACTGGAAAATAAAGGAGATACCACCTAAGAAAGCTCCCTCAAACAAGGCATAGGGAATCGCCAAAGCTGGTGCGGTATTGGTTTTAAATGTCGTGATCAAGGCCAGAATAAAACTACCCACAGCTCCGACAATCGCAGCCGCATAGGCAATTGATAGATTCGCAGTGATGGCACAATAGAAAAACAATGCGATACCTAAAACAGCGGCAATCACAGTTAAAAGCACTGACTTCTGAATTGCCCCCTGAATGGTCATTGGTTCAGCCAAATCGCTGTAGCTTTCCACCCGGGTTAAAATAGGATTATGACTTTGCATGTACACTCTCTTTTTATAGTTGGCAATAAAAAACCGAGTTTAAGCGATTTTTTGATCAGGCCCAAATCTTTTATTCACATAAAAAAAGGAGCTGATGCCCCTTAATTTATTTATTCATAATAAAAAAATATTCACGGTAATATTTCAGTTCAGCAATCGAATCACGAATATCATCCATTGCCAAGTGCGAGGCATTTTTCTTGAGACCACTCATGATTTCAGGTCTCCAGCGCTTCGCCAGTTCCTTGACTGAAGATACATCCAGATTGCGGTAATGAAAAAACTGTTCCAGTTCAGGCATTAAACGATGCAGGAAACGGCGATCCTGACAAATCGAGTTGCCACACATGGGTGATGATTTTGGATTGACCCATTTTTTCAGAAATTCCAGCGTTTGCTGCTCTACATCCTGAGCGGTGAGTTTACTGCGGCGCACTCGTTCAATCAGTCCCGACTGTCCATGCTGCTTGGTGTTCCACTCATCCATTGCGTTCAGGATCAGGTCAGATTGATGTACAGCCAAAACAGGCCCTTCAGCCAGAATATTTAAATGGTCATCTGTAATAATGGTTGCGATTTCAATGATCTTGTCGTTATCGGTGTCAAGGCCTGTCATTTCCAGGTCGATCCAGATTAATCGTGTATCAGGGGTACTGCTCATGAATGCTGATTCTAAAGTGCTTAAAAACATCAATAGTAGCAAATTAATTACATCTTGGCTGTAATTCCATAGCGGCTTCATGCTATTTTTGCGGTCTTCAACATGTGGATTTTCTGGGATATGAATGGCTTTAATTCGTAAGCGTCGTTTAACCGAGCAACAGCAGCGCCGTATTGAAAAACAGCATAAATCGCGTCAGGATGATATTGACACGTCGCAGGATTTAGATGGGCTGGTTGTTCAGCATTATGGCCGTCAACTCGAAGTACAAGCCCTGTCCATACCTGAACAGCACCCTGAAAAACCACAGGTGGCAGAGGGCGAACCTGAACCATTCTGGAAACCGATTGAGCTGGACAGTATTTGGCGCTGTCATACCCGTACCAACCTGGAGTTGCTGGTGACGGGTGACCGTGTGAAATGGCAGGCCGACCCAAATACAGGCCTGGGAATTATCACCGCGATTTATCCAAGACAATCATTATTGACCCGTCCAGACCGCTACCACAAGGTAAAACCCGTTGCCGCCAATATCAGCCTGATTGTGATTGTGTTCGCACCACTGCCAGAACCCGCACCCACACTGATTGACCGTTATCTGGTCGCCTGTGCCGATGCCAACATTCCTGCATTGCTGGTACTGAACAAATCAGACCTGCTCACTGAAAATGACCCAATCCTAACCATGCTCAGTGAATATGAAGCTCTGGGCTATGAAACTCTGATCTGTCATGCAAAAGGTGATTTATCCGCACTTTCAGCACGAATCGACAATGAAACGGTTGCATTTGTTGGTCAGTCAGGCGTGGGTAAAAGCTCATTGATTAACACCATTGTTCCAGATGCGGCACAGAAGACCAATGTCATTTCCGAAAACTCGGCACTGGGACAACACACCACCACCTCAACCCGTTTGATTAAATTTGGAACAAACGGCGCACTGATTGACTCCCCAGGAATCCGTGAATTTGGTCTGTGGCATTTGAGCCTGGAAAAGGTGCGAACAGGTTTTCCTGAGATTGAAACCCATCTGGGCCATTGCCAGTTCCGTAACTGCACCCATAGCCATGAGAAAAATTGTGCCTTAAAACAGGCAGTTGATGCAGGTGAGATTTTACCAAGACGTTTGGACAGCTATCTACGCCTAATGGATGAAATTCAGGAAGCCCAGCAAAAAAGTTAGTTTTCTTGGGTTTTTACCCTTGAACTAACATTTTTGATCACCATAGAGATAAGTTATACTCAGGGTCAATTTTGATTTTAACTTTAGGTGACTTGTGGAACGCTGGTTAGAGTTTATGGGGAACCACCCCTTTTTGTTTGGTACGCTCGGTGTGCTCATCGTGCTGTTCTTCATTTTAGAGGGTCAGCGCAATGGTCGTAAAATTTCACCACAATCACTCGGTATTTTGGTCAAGGCAAAAAATGCCATGCTGATCGATCTACGGGATGCTAAGGATTTCCGTGATGGCCACATCAGTGGCAGCCGCAACATTCCATACAGCCAAATCACAAGCCATGTTGATGAATTAAAAGCAAGTGACCGTCCATTGGTGTTTATTTGCAACCTAGGGCAAGTTGCAGGCTCCGCATTGCAGAAAGTCGGCCATGCCGACAGCTACCGTCTAGATGGTGGTGTCAGCAATTGGAAAGCCCAGGGCTTACCCTTAGTTAAAAGCAAAACCAAAGCTTAAGGAGAAATAAAATGACCGATACAAACGTCACCATTTATTCAACGCTTTCTTGCCCATATTGTGTGAGAGCAAAACAGCTCCTTGAGCGTAAGGGTGTTGCCTATAAGGAAATTAACCTTTCCAATGAGGCGCCTGAAGTTCGTATTGAGTTAATGCAACGTACCAATCACCGTACCGTGCCTCAAATTTTTATCAAAGACCAGTTTATCGGTGGTTTTGATCAACTTTATGCCTTAGAGCGTGAAGGGAAACTCGACCAATTATTAGCTTAACAACACTCCACGATTTAAGGAAAAACAATGAGCGAAGAACAAGTTCAACCACAACTCGCGTTAGAACGTATTTACACCAAAGATATTTCTTTTGAAGTTCCAGGGGCACAGGTATTTACCAAGCAGTGGCAGCCAGAACTCAACATCAATTTATCTTCTGCGGCAGAAAAGATTGATCCAAATCATTATGAAGTTTCTTTAAAAGTTGTGGTTCAGGCCACCAATGAAAGTGAGACCGCATTCATTGTTGATGTGACCCAGTCAGGGATTTTCCTGGTTGATGGCGTGGAGGAAGATCGTCTTCCGTACGTTCTGGGTGCTTACTGCCCGAATATCCTGTTCCCGTTCTTGCGTGAAGCAGTGAATGATCTAGTGACCAAGGGTAGCTTTCCACAATTGTTGCTTACCCCAATTAACTTTGATGCTGAATTTGAAGCCAATATGCAGCGTCTACAAGCTGAAGGTGATGCGCAAGGTCAGGCATAACGCTTTAAGCGCGCAAAAAACCACAGCACCTGCTGTGGTTTTTTATTATTTTATAATGAGAACGATATGGATAAGATAAAATGAGCCTGATGTTACCGAACATATCTATGCCATCCACTTTGACAATATCTATGCGGTTGCAGAACAACATGGGCTAGCGCTGTTATTAATCTCAAATGAAAACCCTTACTGGATGCTGGTTCCAGATCAGGCTGAACAGATTAGTCACCTGATCGAGGCATTTAACCAGACTTTTACGGACGTTGAGCTTTATCACTATGTTTAAGGCCACTGATGATGCTATTCAACAATCGTTCTAAAGGTTAGGTTGATACGAGCAGTTGTTACTTTTTTAGTGGGGGGCAAACGGTGCAGCCAGTGGCTTTGTGTGGTGTCTTTCATCACCAGTAGACTGCCATGTTCCAGATACAGCTCCACCTTTTCCTTGCTTTGTTTATGTTTAAAGGCAAATCTCCGTTCCGCACCAAAGCTGAGTGATGCAATCGCGCCATTTTTCTTTAAGTCGGTTTCATCATCACTGTGCCAGGCCATTCCCTCCTCACCTGTATGGTAAAGATTCAGTAGACATGAATTAAAGCGCTCACCTGTCAACTGCTGCACCCGTTGCCTTAACTCAAGCAGTTCAACCGTCCACGGCAAGGCATATCTGTTGACATTGGAGTAGGTATATTCATACCCCTGATCGCCATACCATGCCACTTTTCTTTTGGTGGTGATCTGCCGACCAAAGATAATGGCCTGATCATTTTCCCAAGCAATATTTTGCATCAACTTTTCAAAATAATCATCAGCGACCATTTCCTGTATGACTTTGCCATAATACTGCACCGTTCCATCATAGGGTAAATGGTTATGCCTTGGGTCAGCTTCAATATCAAACAATTGCATGCGTCTGTGCTCCCTCCCAGCCAATCATCGCTGTTTTCCTTAGGGTTCCCCATTCATAGCCACCCAAAAGACCCGTGGACTGAATCACCCGATGGCATGGAATCAGGAAAGCCACAGGATTACTGCCAATCGCTGTGCCCACTGCACGGGCTGCCTTGGCATGGTCTATATTTTGCGCAATCTGCCCATAGGTGGAAAGCTGTCCCATGGGAATCCGAAGCAGGCTCTGCCAGACTTTGAGTTGAAAATCGTTTCCTTTTAGATGCAGTTTAATTTCAGGCAATTGCGCCCAATCTTTTTGGAAGAAAGCCAGCGCATTAGTCTGAAATTCATCTATTTGCTCAACAAGCTGAGCTTTAGGAAACTGTAATTTCAATTGTTGCAATGCTTCCACCTGATCTTCCACAAAGCTTAATGCACAGATGCCTTTGTAGGTTGAGGCAATCAATACCTCACCGAACAAGGTTTCAGCAAAGGAATAATGTATTATTAAATCTTGTCCGCCCTGTTTATATTCGGCTGGGGTCATGCCCTCAATCTGGATAAACAGGTCATGCAAACGACTGGTACTGGAAAGTCCTGTCTCAAAGGTCGCATCCAGCACACTACCCTGTTGTTTTAAAATATTTTTGGCATATTCAATACTGGTATATTGCAGGAATTTTTTCGGGCTGGTTCCCACCCAATCGGTAAACAAACGCTGGAAATGTGCTGGACTGAGATGAATGTGTGCGGCAACCTCATCCAGTTGCGGCTGCTGCTGAAAATTTTGCTGGATATAGGCAATCGCTTGAGCAATACGATCATAAGTACGCTGCTGTTGCATTTCTCTATCCTCTAATTGCTGCTGTCTCTCCACACTAACAAGCTTCTTGCGCCAAGAAAATCCGAAAGATGCTATTCATTTATCAACTTCTTATTCTGCTCTTTTTTATAGCTGCATTTTTATGGCAATGGTTGGCACATCCATTTGCTTATATCAGCTCAAATTTAAAAAAAAGAGGGCGTAAACACACGCCCTCCCAGGCTTTTTATAAACGACGACGCAACGCATCGGCAATAGACTCAACCAATTGTTGTGAGATTTCCTGTTTTGAGGCTTTTTCCAGTTCACGCTTATTCATGTGATAGGACTGGGCAAAGAACACCGTCATGGCGTTTTCATCAGATGCAAAACCAATATCAGGGCGCGACACATCATTACAGGCGATCATATCCAGCTTTTTCGCGACCAGTTTGCCTGCGGCATATTCCTCAACATTCTGGGTTTCAGCAGCAAAACCGACCATAAATGGGCGCTGCTGTTGCTGAGCAATCGTCGCCACAATATCGGGGTTTTTCACCAAGGATACTGCAAGCTCATCGCCTGCTTTCTTGATTTTATGCTCTGCAACCTGTGCCACACGATAATCAGCAACTGCCGCCGTCGCAATAAAAATATCACAACCTTCTTTAAGCTGATTCATGCTGACATCCAGCATTTGCATGGCTGAACTGACATTGATACGTTGCACACCATTTGGAGTATCCAGACTGACAGGCCCTGCCACCAGAGTCACTTTTGCCCCTGCGGCATAACAGGCTGCCGCCAAGGCAAAGCCCATTTTTCCAGTGCTGTGGTTGGAAATATAACGTACAGGATCAATCGCTTCGCGGGTCGGGCCAGCGGTAATGGTGACACGTTTACCCGCCAATAAACCAAACTTTTCTGCAATAGCACGCTGGGCTTTATGGAAATAAGCCGCCACCTGACGCGCCAAGTCCTCAGGTTCAGGCATACGCCCCAACCCAACATCACCACACGCCTGCTCACCTGCATCTGGCATAATCACATGCACACCGTCTTCTACCAGTGTTTGCAAGTTGCGCTGTGTCGCCTTGGCTGCCCACATTTGCTGGTTCATGGCAGGCGCAACCCAGACAGGTGCTTTGGTGGCTAAATATAAAGTACTCAGCAAATCGTCCGCCAAGCCATTGGCAAACTTGGCAATGCTGTCACAGCTTGCAGGCGCAACCAGAATCAAATCTGCCCAGCGTGCCAGCTCAATATGCCCCATGCCTGCTTCGGCTTCTGGGTCAAGCAGTTCAGTATGCACTGGATTACCTGAAAGAGCCTGAAAAGTGAGCGGGGTAATAAAAGCCTGCGCGCCCTGTGTCATCACCACACGGACATCAAAGCCATAATCTTTTAGACGACGAACCACAATGGCACTTTTATAAGCAGCAATGCCACCCGTAACCGCCAATATAATGTTTTTATGAGGAATAACACTAAGATCGAAGCTCACAAACAGGATACCTTGCTGTTGCAGTGGCGCTCACAATAGCATTAAATACAGTCATACCCAAGCCATGCGCTCGGAAAAACATACACTACAATAAAATGAACGTGAATATTCAGCATGAATCAATCCATAAAACAGTCCATCAAGGCATGGCCAGAACAAGAACGACCACGGGAACGCTTATTATCACAGGGGGCGCAGAGTTTATCCGATGCTGAGTTACTGGCGATTTTCCTACGCTCAGGCTCCAGACAGCACTCGGCGGTTGAGCTTGCCCGTATTCTGATCCAGCATTTTGGTGGACTCAACCCAATTTTTGATGCCTCACTTGAAGAACTTTCCCAGTTTAACGGCATTGCCGATACCAAATACGCACAACTGATGGCGGTAAAGGAACTTGGACGGCGTTATCTGAATAATTACTTTCACCAGCAACGGCTTTGCCTAGATACATCTACATTGGTGCTTGACTATCTACGCTATGAACTGCAAGGTGAAAAACAGGAAGTGTTTGCGGTGCTGTGTCTGGATGCTGAGCTCAGGAAACTGCATTTTAAGAAACTGTTTTTTGGATCACAGCATAGTTGCAGTGTATCCATTAACCAGACCTTGCGTTATGTGCTTCAGCAACAGGCCTGCCAAATCGTGATTGCACATAATCATCCTTATGGCATTGCCCAGCCCTCGCACGAAGACATTTATCTCACCCAGCAATTGAAACAAGCCTGCCAGTTACTTGAAATCCAGTTGCTTGATCACTTTATTATTTCACCTGAAAACCATTTTTCCTTTTCTGAGCAACAACTACTCAAACCTGTCCGAATCAAACAATCTGGTCTTGACAAAGCCTAGAGCAAACAGGAACATCAGCAGATAAAATTAATGATTCAAACAACATGATTGTCCGTGACCAGCCAAGTATTTTTAAGGTTTTATTTTCATGGCGTGGGACGATTTTACCCAAAATTTTACCCTCTCTTGGTTTTGTCATGTTGATCTCCGCCATTATTGGTGGAATTGAATATATTGATCTATACCGCTTCCCTGAAATCCCCCTTGTCGGCTTTACCCTGATTGGTGTTGTGCTTTCAATCTTCCTTGGTTTTAAAAATACCGCATGCTATGACCGCTGGTGGGAAGCACGTAAACTTTGGGGCGTTTTGATTGCCACATCACGACACTTTGACCGCGATTGCCGAATCTTGACCCAGGCACGGCGTGAACGTGTAATTCAGCATGTGATTGTATTTGCCAATGTGTTACGCGACCGTTTACGCCATCAAACCGCCAACCCAACTGAACTGACAGAAACCAGTGGTTTAAGCCAGCAGGCGCTTAACCAGCTTTACCAGCAGCACAATGCGCCACAATATACCCTGAGCCTGATCCAGTGGGAGCTGTTACAGGCCCTGAAAGATGGGGAAATCTCCGATATTATTTATACGCAGATGAATCACCATGTCGCGGCCTTAAGTGAAATGCATACGGGTTGTGATCGGATTGCCAATACCCCAATTCCTTTTGCCTATTCAGTTTTGCTGAACCGAACCGTTTATTTCTTCTGCTTTATGTTGCCTTTTAGCCTGGGTTCTTTACTGGGTTTGGTGACACCCCTCTTGGTTGGAATTTTGGCTTATACCTTTCTAGGCCTCGATGCCTTAAGTACAGAAATTGAAGAGCCTTTCGGTACTCAGAGTAATGACCTGCCACTGGATGCAATGGTACGTACCATTGAAATTGAATTATTGAGTACCTTAGGCCGTCCAACACCACCACCAATTCAGGCGAATAATCATAATTTATTGTAAATTATGATTTTTTCACTTATGTGGTCAATATAAAAAGTGTCGATATAACAATATTCAAAAAGTTGAAATCGGCACTTCTCAAACAGAGACACGATTGTGCATTTGGCTTAAACAACAAAATTTTCAAATACCAGTGGATGAAAACCAACTTAAGCTGATGGAAACAATTTTCTTCACCAAGCTTTTAATGTTCTCACAAAAGCAATACCTGACCATTAAGAACCAGCAGACTCAAGATATTATTTGGCAGTCGTAGTATAGAACAATGGAAATCCATGAGGCATCCAATGCGCTCTCCATAACAGAATCATGAAGAATATAATTGATCAAAAATATTTCTAACTTTTTCATTCCATTATCATCTAAAACTTTCCCACACCCCTTTTTGTCCATCAGCAACTTTTGGGGTATTACCAAGCTTAATCCACGGCATGTTGTCTCCATGAAAATCGCTGCCAATTGAAACCGCTAAACCATATTCCTGAATCATCCGATCCACCATGTGTCGCGTAGAAAGCGCTTCACTACTGCCAGGAAGCTCAACCGCATCACCACCAAACTCAGCAAATAACTGAATCAAATAACGGATATTGGTTGCAGACAAATCATAACGGGTCGGATGTGCCAAGACTGCAAAGCCCTGACTGGCATGAATCACATCAATGGTCTCTTTTAAACCCACCCCATCAAATTTGACAAAAGCCTTTTTGCCCTCTTTTAGGAAACGGTCAAATGCCTGCTGTGGGCGAGTGACAATATTTTTTTCAACCAGAGTCTTGGCAATATGGGTTCGCGTCACCCGATCTGCCTGACCATCCACTTTTGCCAATATATCTGGATAAATATCAAAACCGATACATTTTTCCAATAACTCACAAATCAGTTTTGCCCGCTCAGCCCGCACTTTTTTCTGGTTTTCCAGCATTACCTTGATCGGAACTTCATCCAGCATATTCAATGCAACGATATGCACTCCATAACTCTTTTTAGTGCTGGGACGTGACCACTGACTGGAAATTTCCACACCAGAAATAATTTGAATATCATGATCTTGAGCATAATCCTGTGCGCGTTCCAACCCATCCATCGTGTCATGATCTGTCACGGCAAGCATCTTTATTTTTAAGTCAACAGCAGCCTGTACCAATTGTTCAGGAGACAAGGTACCGTCTGAAATGAAACTATGCGTATGTAAATCGACACCGAACATGCTTTGTATTATGCTATCTGACCTATTTCACCACTGTACTGTAACATGAAAGCGTTGCTCGACTACCTCCCGCTGATTATCTTCTTTTATTTTTATAAAACCACCGACCCCAAAGATAGTCACCATCCATTACTGGAGCTTGTGGGCAGTGCAGGAAATACTGATCAAAACCATATTCTAGTTGCGACCTGTGCGCTACTGATCTCGACCCTTGTGGTCTATGGTTGCCTGTTCTTTTTCCAGAAGTTCAAACTGGAAAAAATGCAGTGGTTTATCGTTGTCATGTCAGTAGTTTTTGGTGGAATTACACTGGCATTCAGTGATGTGACCTATATCAAAATGAAAGCGGTCATTATCAATATCGGGATTGGAATAGGTTTTCTGGTTACGCCCCTGTTTAACAAAGAACGTGAACCGATTATTAAAAAACTTTTGGGTTCGTTGCTTGAACTGACACCAAAAGGCTGGATGCGTCTAAACTGGGCATGGTGTGGGCAGTTCTTCTTGTTGGCGTCACTGCATTTCTTCTTTGGCTTTGTATTTATGCAGGGAAAATACTGGGGCGAATTCACCGCATTTGGCGATATTATCGTTTCTATCAGTTACCTTGCTGTTATACTAATTTGCTTAAGAAAGCATTTTAAAGCCACTGACTAACCTGAATCATTTGAGCGACTGCTATGCCATATTTTGTGCTGACCTGTACTGATCACGAAGATACCCTGGAAAAACGTTTAGCAATTCGCCCCCGGCATGTAGAGCGTCTACAAAAGCTGGATGATGAGGGTCGCTTAATTGCTGCGGGTGCGCATCCAAAAGACCCGAATGATCCACAGGCTGGATTTTTAGGCAGCACCATCATTGTTGAATTTGAGAGTCGTGAGGCAGTGGATGCATGGATTCAGGAAGAGCCATTTTTAAAAGAAGGGATTTACGCAAAGATTGAAGTAAAACCTTTCAACAAAGCTTTTCCAAAAGGGTAAGTCATGCAAGTTGCCGTTAAAAGTCTATTCGCTTTTTGTTTATTGAGTTCAAGCGTATGGGCTGTTGAACCCACAGTACTACAAGCTAAACCATCCTCTACAAATACAACTAGCACGACAGCAAAGCCTTTAACGGCTGAACAAATTGCCAAGGCAAAACAGCAACAAGAAGCCAAAGTCAAAGCATTGGTTCAAGATCAAGCCAATCGCCTAAAACAACTTGAAAATGCCAATCTTGAAGCGCTCTCGCAAAATCAAGAATTACAACTCAAAAATGACAATCTTACTGTTCAGGTGCAGGTTCTACAAAGTGAACGCAGTGCCCAAATGTTCCTTTATGGCGCGATGACCATTGCGGTCGGTGTCATTCTAGGTTTCTTTATTGCCAGTTATGTTCACACTAAACGCCGCCGTCAGTGGTAAAACACGATTTCTTTATTTATGTCTCACTCATCAAAATTGCAAACTGCTGAATTAGACTGGGAAATAGTCGATGACATCGAAATTCCTATTTCTAAGCAATTCGGTGATGTTTACTTCTCTAAAGACAATGGTTTGCTTGAAACCCGACATGTATTTTTAAATGGCAATGATTTAACCGAACGCCTTTCTCAATTACATGATTATCAATATTTTTGTGTAGGTGAAACTGGTTTTGGTACAGGACTCAATATTTTGACCCTGTGGCAACTCTGGCAACAAGTTCGCTTAGATAATCACAGCCATTTACATGTTGTCAGCGTTGAAAAATTTCCATTAAATAAAGCTGATTTGATCCGTGCACTGAATGTTTGGACTGAACTCAAACCTTTAGCAGAAAAACTGATTCAGCAATATCCCTTGCCAATTGCAGGTTGTCATCGCTTAAGTTTTCCTGAAGAGCGTTTTAGTATTGATTTATGGCTAGGTGATGCTCAGGATATTTTTCCAACGATTCCCAAAACCCAAACAGTGAATGCATGGTTTTTGGACGGTTTTGCCCCGTCTTGTAATCCAGATATGTGGCAAGCAAATGTCTTAGATCATATGGTGCGTTTATCTGATTTTGGAACAACTTTCGCATCCTTTAGTGTCGCAGGCATAATCAAACGTGGGCTTAAACAACACGGCATCCAAATCAGCCGTCCACGAGGTTTTGGTCATAAACGAGAAATGCTCAAGGCGATTTGGCTAGATACCTCCCAAACTGAAACCCAGTCGCAAGATTCAGAAACAACTATTGCAGCTCCACCAAAGTCCGAAACATCAAAGCAACGTAAAATCGCCATCATTGGCGCAGGAATCGCAGGTTTAAGCTCAGCGTGGGCATTTGCTCAACGAGGACATCAAGTTACCATCTACGAGCAAAATGAGCCGCTTTCAGGTGCATCTGGCAATCCACTGGCGTTGCTCAATCCAAAACTATGCCCAATTGAACAGGCGCATGAACACTTGATGACCTTGAGTTGGCAACATGCCTTGAATTTTTATCCACAATTCAAGGCTTTTAGACCGATTCAAGTACAGCAGATTGCCTTAAAAAATGCGGATGAATTATCAGGTCTAGTTGAGCAATATCCTGAAAGCGTTTTAACTGCAAATACAACGCTTGAATGCTTTCCTGAAACAGAGTTTCCAAGCCTCACTTTACATCAGGCAGGTGCAGTTTCGCCTCATCAGTTACGTGATGAGATTTTACAACATGCTAATATTCGAATAGAAAAAGTAAAAATTTCTCGATTAGAGTCGACTGATAGCCAAGTTACACTCTGGCAAGACCAACAAATAATTGCCATAACGGATCATGCGATTGTCTGTTGTGCTAAACAAAGTGCTCAGTTATTTGAAAATTATCCCGTCTTAAAGCCAATTCGAGGACAAGTCAGCTGGGTTGAGAATAGCCATCGGCCTTTAGCACTGGATCAGGCTTATAGTTATGGCGGTTATTGCATGCAACTGGATACTGCTCAATTGATTCTAGGCGCATCCTTTTATCCAAATCGAGACGATGTTGAAGTTTTAGCAGAAGATCATGTGCATAACTACGAACTTATCCACAGTGTCTTCCCAGAATATGCGCAAGGACTCCCCTCTGTAGATACTTGGCAAGGAAGAGCATCCGTTCGCGCACAAAGTTTAGATTATTTCCCCTTAGTTGGGAAAATACAAAATCTTGGTCAAATCTATACTTTTGCTGGTTTAGGATCGAAAGGTTTCTTATTTGCGCCATTATGTAGTGAAATCTTGGCAGCATTAATTTTAGGTGAACTTTGCCCAGTTCCTCAAAGTTTATTGGATAAATTAAATCCTCAAAGATTTCAAAAGAAATTAAAAGCTAAAAAACCTTATTATTCTGGGTAAATTGTTATTTTAGTTGTTCATTCTTTAAATTTGCCAAAATACCCAAGTATTTTGGCAAATTTAACTGATCTATGCGCCCTGTTCTAAAGCTAAGCCAGCATCACGTGCCGCACGTGTACCGCCCATCAATACAACATATTCACGAGAATCATCTAAACCGTCTAAAAGCTCTGCTGCGCGTGGTGCTTTACTACCACCACCACATAGAATATAAATCGGCTGATCCGCTGCAACCTGAGTCAAACTATCCGCAGTTAATTCAGCAATTGGACGATTCAACGCCCCTTTGACGTGTGCCTCTGCATAAGCTTTGGCATCTCGGACATCCCAAATGACTGCGCCTTCTGGGAACTCAAATGTTGTAATTTCTTGTTTACGGATCATTGTGCACTCCTTTGATGTAAACAACACTTGGCAAATGAAGAAAACACCCTTAGCATCTCAAATATTCTTTCCCTTTGTAAAGGTCTAACCATGCCTTCTTTTGATATTGTTTCTGAATTAGAGTTATTTGAAGTCAATCATGCTGTACAAAATACAGAAAAAGAGATTGCAACACGTTTTGACTTTCGTGGACAAGACGTTTCAATTGAGTTAAATGAAAAAAATAAAGAAATCAAAATCTCAACTGAAAGTGACTTCCAATGTGAACAAGTCTATACCATGCTTGAAAATCACTTCTATAAACGTAAGATTGATGTACAAGCTTTAGATCCACAAAAAGCCACTGCTTCTGGTAAAAATGTGGTCCAAGTGATCAAGCTGAAAGATGGACTTGACTCAGATACCGCAAAAAAAATTAATAAAGCCATTAAAGAAAGTGGCATCAAGGTGCAATCTTCTATCCAAGGAGACAAAATCCGTGTCACTGATAAAAAGCGTGATACTTTGCAACAGGTCATGAACTTTTTACGTGAACAGCAATTTGGTCTACCGCTTCAATTTAATAATTTCAAAGACTAAGCAATAGGTTCACTATGGCAAAAGATAACCGTCTTTATACGCTGGTTAAAACCACTTCTAAATTTCCAAAAGGTATTCGCAGTACATTATGGAGCAAAGCCTTTGGACGAGTTGTTCCAATGGTGGGCACTGCAAACATTCGCTATTTGGAAGTCGATAAAGACCATGTCACTGTGCGCATTGAAAACCAGCGTAATATGCAAAATCATATTAAAGGGGTTCACGCAGCAGCAATGGCCTTACTCGCTGAAACGGCAACGGGTTTCCTAACAGGTCTACATATTCCTGATGATCGGATTTTGTTGATCAAATCACTGCACGTAGACTATTTAAAGGTTGCACAGGGTGGTTTAACGGCAAACGCAACATTATCAGCCGATCAACAAAAGTTTATCGCTGACAATGAAAAAGGCGAGTTATTGATTCCTGTGACCGTTATCGATGATTCTGGTAACGAGCCGATCCAATGCCAAATGCTTTGGGCATGGTTACCAAAACGTAAAAAATAATCTTAGATTTTAAAATAAAGCCCAATTAAATTTGGGCTTTATTGTTTTATCAGCTTGCTAAAAAATCTTGCTTAATTTGTTCTGAGATTTGTCGTTTATTACCATTCACATCCACAGCAACAAATGTAAAAACACCTTGAGTAATTCGAATCGGTTCACGTGAATTGTCGTGACTATTCCATACCTCGATTTGCACCTGTACGGAAGTATTGCCGACTTTCAAAATTTTAGTATAGCAACTAATCACATTTCCAACCTTAACAGGCACAAGGAAAGTCATTTCATTAATCGCAATTGTTGCACATCGTCCCTTACTCAAACGCTCAACATGAATCGCTCCTGCGAGATCCATCTGTGAAACAATCCATCCTCCAAATACATCACCACTCCAGTTGGTATCGGCTGGCATGGCAATATTCTGCAAGGATAAAACTCCTTCTGGATGATTTGAACGTTCAGTCATGTTAATGTCCTTGATGGTGCTGTAATTGCTGATTTAACCATTGCTGTAGCTCTGGTGTACGTAATGCACCACTTATTCTGGCCAATTCAGTCGTCTTATTCATTAAGACCAAAGTCGGAATACTGCGAACATTAAATGCAGCACTTAAACGTGGATTTGCCTCGGTATCAATCTTGGCAAAAACCACATAGGGATTTTGCTTTGCCACTTGAGCAAAATGAGGTGCCATCATTTTACAAGGCCCACACCATTCCGCCCATAGATCAATCAGCACAGGCAAATCAGTATTACTAATGAAATTACTAAAGTTTTGTTCATTGAGTTCAATTGGCGCTAAAGTTAGCAATGGCTGATGGCATTGCCCACATTTTGGATGAACGGCCAATTTTTCTTCAGGTACACGATTTTTTGCACCACAGGATGCACAGACAATAATCATTTACATCACTCCGATATGTTGATGTAAAAATTCTAATTGGGTTGTGACTGCTTTTTCAAACCATGAACCGTGATAAACCTCAAAATGTTTCATATCCCACTCATGATAGCTTACAAATGGTGCAATATTGGTCGCAGCTTCACGACTGGATGCAATTGGAATCAAAGAATCATGTTTCGCAGCAATAAACAAAACAGGAATATTAATTTTGCGTACAAATTGAATTGGACGATAGCGCATTAAATTAAAAAATACACGTGCAGGAACTTCACCACTCCAATAATAGTCAGGATTTACAATCGAATGATAACCATAATAACTATCGGAGGTCGGTAAAAAGCATAGTTTATGCTGATCTACAACTGGCAAAGTTTTAGGGTCTAAACCCATCTTAGACCCCATGTAATCCTGACTAGAACGCTTTAAAGCCTCTGGATAACGTTGTAATGGGTATAATTTTGCTGTTTCAGCGCCATCTACATAAGGTACCTGTACCATCACGGCCTGAATATTTTTAAGGTCAGTGGCTAAACTAAGCGCATATCCACCGCTTAGAGAAGTTCCCCATAAAATAATACGTCGACTATCAATTAATTTACAATTCGAAGCATATTGAACAATGGTTTTCCAATCATCCAGTTGAGCACTAAGTGAAACCAATTCCCGTGGTTTCCCTGTACTGCCACCCCAATAACGATAGTCAAACAGGATAACGGCATAACCTGCCTGAGCGAAACGTTGTGCATACTGAACCAGTTTGAATTGACGCAAACCCGCAAATCCATGTGCCATAAGAATTACAGCAGGTTTAATATTGGTCTTTGGTAGGTAGAAATCTGCTGCTATGGTTTCTTCGCCACTAGGAACATACAACGGCTCAACTGTATAGGTGTGCATGCGCGCTCCAATGCTTTATCTTATGACTTATCATCATTTATTTGCTACAGACATTTAAACTCAAGATCAAGCTTAATGCTATGATAGAGCATAAAATGTTTTGTTTATTTTTGGAGTGACAAGATGTCAGAAAATGTTGGTTTTGCAGGTCAAATCGGCCCTGAGCATGTAGATCAAGTTGTCGAAAAAGGCTTTAAATCTATTATCAATAATCGTCCAGACATGGAAGGTGGTTCTGAACAACCTACAAGCGCACAGATTGAAGAATCAGCTCGTAACGCTGGCCTAGATTATGTTTACCAACCAGTTGTTGCAGGTCAGATTACAGAGCTGGATGTTCGCACATTTGCAAACCATTATAATGAACTACCAAAGCCAATCCTGATGTTCTGCCGTACTGGCAATCGTTCTAACAACCTATATCAGTTAGCAAAGCAAATGGATTTGTTGGAGGATTAATAAAAAATCTTCAAATAAAAATGGAAGCTCGAAAGCTTCCATTTTTTTCATTCAGGCATTATGGACAAGTGAATGATGTACCATAAGGACTAACTTCATTTGGTGAATATGTACCATCACTAGAATAATCACTTGCTAGTGAAGCTAGACCTAAACTATAAGTCGTACGATTTGGTAATGATGCAACAGTTGCTGATGCTCCTACCTGCACTGTTAACCACTGTGCATAGATTTTTGGATAACGCATGGCAAAGTCAAACTTACCATTAGCATCAGTGGTAAATGTATTTTGCTCAGCACCAGACTGGCTCACAAACGTCACCACTTTCACAGGCGTATTATTCGCTCCCACAGCCGTACCTGCTGGGCTTGCCACACAAGCATGTATACTGTTGGTTGTAGTACTTGCCATATAATCATCCGTTAAATCACTTGGTGTACCATTGTTATTCATTGGTCTACCATTAGCATCCAGATAAATATTAGGAGCTGACAAATTATAATACTCTTGATTACCAAACACCCATTTCTCTGCTGGATCAGAACCAGCTTTCGGAGCCAATGCCCATAAGTTCCGTCCTTTGATATACGTCAGTGGTGTAGAATCTAAAGTGACGACTTGATTAGCTAATGGCTTACCATCAAAATCAACCACACTCACAGACATATTCTTGGTGTAATAAACTCCATCACTTGAAGATGCGACTTCTGTTGGATTGACACCAATTACAATTGAAGCAACAGGTGCTTGTACTGCAGCCTGTACGATATCAATCATTGAGATTTGTGTGGCATCGGCATAGCCTGTTTCATTAAAGCGTGCTGTCAAATGCAAATCATCATTAACGAATTCGGTAGCTGTATAATTTCGGCGTGCATTTTCATCTACCTTGATTTTAAACACAGCCTGACCATTCGCATCAGTGGTTAAACCTGAAGCACCAACAATAACAGCACCATTGCGAGCAAAATCAGTAAGACCTAGCGTAATATATTTTCCAGAAACACCACCACCATTCGTATCAAGTAAAGTCACAGTAACATCTGCTGTGTCATCACGTACACTCATGGTTGGTTTTGCTGCAATACGTAAAGAATATCGAGCAGGTTGTACTGTTGGTGTACCTGAATTATCAACTGTTGCAATACGATAGATCTGGGTAGCTTTTCCACCAATTTCATCCGTATTCGTTGCTGTTAACTCAATACCACTTGCAAGCAACAACTGTTTATCAACCGTTGTTTCATCAATTGCAACAGAGAAGAAAGCATTACCATTTGAATCCGTTTTGACTGCAAGTGGTTCACCACTTGTATTGACTGGACTACTAGAACCAGGATTACCAATAATTAATCCACCTGCATTATTTGCGGCAAGTATGACTTCCTGATTGCGTACAGGTTGATTAGCTCGATCCAACAACGTCACCGTCACAATTGAACGATCACCATTCACATCCATGGCTGACTTACTGACATTACTAAATACAAGATGGTAATTACTGCTGGCTTCATTCACATTAAAGTGAACTGTTTGGGTACGAACAACCCCATTTGGTAAAGTAATTGAAGCACGAACAGTAACACCATTTGCCAATAAGTCCGTATATTGTTTGCCAGTAATTTTAGTTAATTTCAGCGCGACTTTTGCATTACCACTCGCATCTGTTGTAACAACAGATGTTGCCTGACCATTAATCGTGACACCATTTAATGCAGAATCAACAACAGTGAAAGTAACAGGATAATTCTTAACACCAGCCGCAGTATTATCAACTAATTTAGCAAATACTTCAGAAGTATCGCCACTTGCCAATAAATCAGCTTTGGTTTTATCCATTGTTAAATTCATCGCTTCTGTTGGCACAGAAACATTCACTCTACCAACTTGTGTAACAACAGGCTGCGTCGTACTGTTATTATTATAGGTTGAAACAGCATAGGTAATACCTTTTTCAACCAATAGTTGATCAATACTATCACCATTCTCGACTGTCACAGTAAAATAAGCGATACCATTCGCATTGGTTGTCGCGCTAGTCTTATCCACTTTGACTCGTGAACTTAAACCTCCTGCCAAACCAAAATCAATTTCTTTATTTGCTAAAGGATTGCCATTCGCATCTTCAGCCTTAACAGCTAAAATGCTTGTACCACCTAAAACTGAAATTACTGGCTCTGACAATGTTGTGGTTAATGCTACAACATCTTTTGCAACTGGGGCTTTCACCATCACCTGAATGGTTTGACTCAGTACAGAACCATCAGCCTGTACAACAGATGCAGCAAGTGTAATACCATTAGCAACCAAATTTTCAATCATTTGATCATTGCCAGCTTTTACGTTTACTGTAAAGGTTGCATTGCCATTTACATCTGTCTTTTTACTTGCACCACCCACAAAGGTTACACCATTTGCAGTCGCTGCGGCATTTAAACCAAAACCAACCTGTTTATTTTGAAGCGGATTACCATCTTTATCAAAAACTTTTGCTGTAAATGTAAAAGTATCATTATCAGCAGTGACAATACCTTTGGAAGTAATTAATTCCAAACGCTGTGCATCCTTAGCTGCTTCCAAATCATCCGTCACAAACTGCAATACGGTTGTTTGTGTTACCGTTGTACCTGCATCAGTGGTGTAGATTGCTCTTGCTTGAACACCCGCCAATAAGCCTTTAATTTGTTCAGCACTTAAATTTGCTGGAGCTGTATAAGTGATCGTAAAGCTTGCTGAACCGTCAGTGCCAGTTGTTTGAGCTGGGCTAACATTAATTGTCAAACCTGCTGGAACATTACTTAAAACTAATTTAACCAGCTTACCTGCAAGCACTTTACTCTTGCTATTAAAGGCTTTTACTGTAAGAGTTGCAGTATTACTACCTGTTGTTTTAATTGCACCAGTTACATTGTCTAAGGTCAAATAACTTAATTCTGATAATGTTGCCGCAGAACTCACCGTAATTTGTGTCTTTTGCGTTACACTACCTGTGCCGTCACCTTGAATCGCTAATGCACTAATACCAATACCTGATGCCACTAAAGCATCTACCGCTTCTTTTGTCGTAGTTTTTACTTCCAGGACAGCGATTGCCTGACCATTCGCATTGGTTTCAACAACAGTTGATCCACCAATAACACCTTTAAAATTAACACTATTTTTAATGACGTTATTATCAACACTCCAGTTATCAATCGCTAAAGTCACTTGACGGTTTTTAATCAAATTACCATCTTTGTCTTTTAAGGTGACTGTGGTCAAAACTGTTTGAGGTGTGCTGGTATCCATTACCAAGCTAGGTTTTTCAACGACCAAATCCATACGTTGAATATTGACTTGATCAATCGCAAATTGTTGCGTCGTGTTTTGTGTTGTATTAATACCCATATGATTGGTATACGTTGCAATCACTTGAACGCCTGACAATAAGCCCTGGATCTGTTCAGGTGTTAAAACTTTTGCTGCATTATAAGTCACCGTAAATGTTGCTTCACCATTGCCATTTGTTGGTTTGCTTGCCATATCAAGTTTAATATCTAAACCTGTTGGCACATTATTAAGGCCTAACTGAATCGTTTTACCACTTAAAGCTGTACCTGTACTATTAAACGCTTTAACGATAATGGTTGAAGTACCGCCAGTTGTCGCAATCAGTCCAGAACTGTTCACAGTCATATAACCAACTGCTTCAGAGCTAATGCTTACTTTGGTATTTTGTGTAACTGTCCCACTACCATCAGATTGTACTGCGGAAGCAGTGATACCAATTCCCGATGCCATTAAGGCATTCACTGCATTTTCAGTTGTTGGATTGACATTTAAATCAATAATCGCCTGACCGTTGGCATTCGTTGAAACTACAACAAGGCCACCTGTCGCACCTGCGAAGCTCACGCCATTTTGGACAGCTTCTGCATTCAGGGCCAAGGTCACTTGACGGTTTTTAATGGCCTGACCATCGCGATCTTTCAAGGTGACTGTGGTTTTAACGGTTTGTGCCGCTGTGGTATTCACAACCAAGGCTGATTTATCAACCACCAAGTCCATACGCTGGATATTTGCCTGATCAACGTAGAACTGCAACATGGTGCTCTGTGTGATATTTTTGTTGGTGCTGGTGGTATAGACCGCATTGGCTTGAATACCAGCCAGCAATGCCTTGATCTGTTCAGCTGTTAAATTAGTTGGTGCAGTATAAGTCACGATAAACTGTGCTGTACCATCCAGAGCAGTTGTTTGAGTTGCAGTATCAACTTTAACATCCAAACCAACTGGCACGTTATTCAGACTTAACTTAACCGCTTTACCACCTAGTGCCTTACCATCACTATTCAATGTTTTAACAGTAATTGTTGATGTACCACCTGCGGTACCAATCGCATTGTTACTTTCAGTAATTAGGGACGCCACTTCATTTTGAGATGCTTCTGACAAAATATTGACTTTAACATTTTGGGTGATGGTACCACTGCCATCTGCCTGAATGGCTGATGCACCAATACCAATTCCTGATGCAACCAGAGCATCCACTGCCGCTTGAGAGGTTGGATTGATACTTAAAATAATTTCCGCTTGACCATTTGCATCAGTTGAAACCGCAATTAAACCACCAGCAGCAGCAGCGAAGCTCACGCCATTTTGGACAGCTTCTGCATTCAGGGCCAAGGTCACTTGACGGTTTTTAATGGCCTGACCATCGCGATCTTTCAAGGTGACTGTGGTTTTAACGGTTTGTGCCGCTGTGGTATTCATCACTAAAGCTGATTTATCAACCACCAAGTCCATACGTTGAATATTGACTTGATCCGCATAGAACTGGATGACGGTATTTTGTGTAATTGCCTTATTTGCGCTAGTCGTGTAGGTTGCACTTGCCTGAATACCAGCCAGCAACGCCTTGATCTGTTCAGGGGTTAAACTGGTAGAGGCATTATAAGTCACATTAAATTTAGCACTACCTGTTGCATCTGTTGTTTGGCTGGCTTGATCAACTTGAATATTGACACCTGCTGGTACATTATTCAGGCTTAATTTAACCGCTTTACCACTCAGTGCTTTATTGTCTGCACTAAAGGCTTTCACCGTAATAATCGATGAACCACCTGTTGTGGCAATCGTGTTATTACTCTCAGAGGTTAAATAACCCACTTCATTTTGAGATGCCTCAGATAACACATTGATTTTTAAGCTTTGCGTCACTGTGCCTGAACCATCACCTTGTACTGCCGCAGCACGGATACCGATCCCCGAGGCAACAAGCGCATCAACTGCTTTCTGAGTATCTGGATGAACTTCCAGTGTCACCACTGCCTGACCATTGGCATCTGTTGAAACAACAGTTGAACCACCAATCACGCCTTTAAAATTCACACTTGTAAATAGGATGTTGTTATCTGTACCTAGATCATCCAGTGATACTGTCACTTGACGGTTTTTAATCAGATTACCATCTTTATCTTTTAAGGTGACGGTTGTTAATAACTCCTGTGATGTCGTAGTGTTTACGACTAAAGCCAAGCCTTTTTCAACCACCAAGTCCATACGCTGAATATTCACTTGATCAGCATAGAACTGTAGCATAGTACTCTGAGTAGTATTCTTGCCTGCACTATTGGTATACGTTGCAAGGGCTTGAATGCCTGCTAATAATGCCTTGATCTGTTCAGGTGTTAAAACTGTTGGTGCCGTATAGGTCACGTTAAACTGAGCTGTACCATCCGCAGCCGTTGTTTTCGTTGCGGCATCAACCTTAACATCCAGACCTGCTGGGACATTGTTTAGGTTCAATTTAACTGTTTTACCGCCTAAGGCTGTGCCATCACTATTAAAAGCTTTAACGGTAATGGTTGACGTTCCGCCTGTTGTGGCAATTGTACGGTCACTATCACTAGTCAAATATGCAACTTCACCTTGTGTGGCCGCAGATAAAATATTGACTTTAATATTTTGGGTGATGGTACCACTGCCATCCGCCTGAATGGCTGATGCGCCAATACCAATTCCTGATGCAACCAGAGCATCCACTGCCGCTTGAGTTGTTGGTTTGACATTTAAATCAATAATCGCTTGACCATTTGCATCAGTTGAAACCGCAATTAAACCACCAGCAGCAGCAGCGAAGCTCACGCCATTTTGGACAGCTTCTGCATTCAGGGCCAAGGTCACTTGACGGTTTTTAATGGCCTGACCATCGCGATCTTTCAAGGTGACTGTGGTTTTAACGGTTTGTGCCGCTGTGGTATTCACAACCAAGGCTGATTTATCAACCACCAAGTCCATACGCTGGATATTCATCTGATCAACAGCAAATTGTAACATGGTACTTTGAGTAACATTTGTACCTGCATCAGATGTATAAGTAGCAGCTGCTTGAACGCCTGCCAATAAACCTTTGATCTGATCAGCCGTTAAACTTGTTGGCGCAATATAAGTCACGACAAACTGTGCTGTACCATCTGCACCTGTGGTTTTAGTAGCTGCATCAGCCTGAATTTTCAAACCTGCTGGTACATTATTCAGGTTCAATTTAACTGCTTTACCACTTAAAGCTATTCCATTCGCACTGAATGCTTTAACTGTAATCTTGGTTGAACCGCCTGTTGTCGAAATCGTATTATCACTGTCCGTGGTTAAATAACTGACTTCATTTAAAGCTGCCTGAGACAAAATACTAACCTTAGTACTTTGAACAATATTACTGCCATCCGCTTGTAAAGCAGATGCACCAATGCCAAGACCTGAAGCAATTAACGCAGCAACTGCATTACCATCTTTGGGTTGAACCGTTAAATCAACTGTAAATTGACCACTTGCATTGGTCACCACAGTCATTGAACCACCTATTGCGCCATTAATACTCACGCCATTTTGCAAGGCTTCTGGATTAATTGCCACAGTGACTTGACGGTTCTGAATCACATTTCCAGCATCATCTTTTAGCGTTCCAGTTGCTTTGACAGTTTGCGCAACCCCAGCTTTCACAACCAAGACAGGTTGGTCAACAACCAAATCCATGCGCTGAATATTTACTTCTGTTTCAAAATAAGTCAACTTAACTGTTTGTGAAACACTATTTCCATACTTCGCGTCAATCACTAAACCATCTTGTAATAATTTTGCTTGATCTACCTTGGAAAGATTTGTTGGCTCATACACTACTGTAAATTTCACTTCACCAGCAGCATTTGTGGTCAGTACAGCCCCTTCCTTAATACGAATTCCTTTCGATTGCGATAAGCTTAATGCAATATCTTTATTCGTAAGCGCAATACCACTACTATTATACGCCTTAACTGTCACTATTCTTTCAGCATTGTTGGCAACATTAATTGCATCAAGTTGCTCAATCGCTAAATAAGCAACATCAACAGTTCCCTGATTTGAAGCCACAACCATGACTTTTGCTGTTTGCGAAACATTTGTATTATCTACAGATGCAGTAACTAACAAGCCAGCATCGACTAAAGCCTTTACTGCATCTGTATTAGGCGCAGCCAACTGTACTGTAAACTTCGCCTCACCATTAACAGTGAGTTCTGTTGGTTTAACAAGTTTTACTCCATTATTTTTTGCCACATCAGAAAGCGTTAAATTAATTTTACGTCCATTAATTGGCTGACCATTCTCATCAATCGCTTTGACTGAAACTTCAAACATATCATTTGAAGCAACCACAACGCCTTTACCTAAAGAAATAGCAAGTTGTTTTACCTCAACATTATCACTTTGCTCATAATAACGCACATAGGAAGTTTGAGTGATTGCAGCGCCAGTTGTTGGTTGATATTTTGCAGTAAGTAAAACCCCTTTTGTCTTAAGCTCATTTAATACAGCAGAATCTAAAGTACGGCCATCATATTCAACAATGAAAGCTGCCTCACCTTGAGCATTAGTTTTCGCTTTAGAACCATTTTTAATTGTTAAGCCATAAGCCTGAGCCTGATCAATATTTAGTGTAATATCCTGATCTGTAAGTACACCACCATTTTGATCGACAGCTCGAACGGTAACTGTTGTCTGCCCGCCTTTTACATTAATCATTGAATTTGGATTAATACTTAAATAACTCACATCAACCGCTTGTAATGGTGCGGCCTCGACCATAATTTGTGTGTTTTGCTTAACAGTTGAACCATCTGCCAGCGTCGTACTCACAGCAACTGCAATACCTGATTTTACTAAATTATCAATAGATTGCTGATTAAAGGCATCTACATTTAAAGTAAATATTGCATAACCACTAGCATCTGTTTGTTTAACTACTGCTTTATCACCACCGACTGATACACCATTCTCGGTAACCGCTGGAGCTAAACCAAGTGTGATTGATTTATTTGCAACAAAACTACCATCAGCACTGATAGCACGTACTTTCACCTGAACAGTATCATTTTTTGCTGAAACAACACCTTTCGTTGGAGTCAACTCTATACGTTGTACATCTTTTTCCAATACTGCATTTTTATTAGTAAAATTAATTCGGGTGGTTTGGGTTAATGTATTACTATTAACGGTGTTATAACTTGCAACAACAGTTACACCATTTGCAAGTAAATTATTCAGTTCATTAGCAGAAACACTAGCCTTATTGAATTTTAAAGTAAAAGCCGCCTGACCATTTGCATCAGTTGTTATTTTAGAACCATTTGTAATCGTCAGCCCATTATTTTGACTGTTTGGCACAGTTAAATTAATTTGTTTATTTGCAACAGTTCCACCTTTTGCATCTTTAGCAGTGACTGTAACAGTTGCTTCACCATTATCGACATCAATTGTATTTGAACCAATCGCCATCAAATAAGATACATCTTCCGTTGCTACAGAAACAACGGTTATCTTACTGACCTGAGATGAAACAGTACCATCCGCTGAAGTTGCTGTAATATTGATCCCATTATTCACCAACAATTGACCAGTTGGATTTAAACTATTTGCTTCAGTTTTAATTGTAAAAATAGCCTTACCATTTTCATCTGTTTTTACAGTGGCATTCGCTAATTTTGCTCCATATTCAACGGCTGCATCATCCAGCTTTAAAGTAATATCCTTACCTGCAACAACCAAGCCCTCAGGGTTTTTTGCAATAACCTCTACGTTAATTGTACCACCAATCGCATCTATCTTATTATTTGCTGAGGTAGACAATGTCAAACTGCTCATTGTATTCTTAACTGAAATGACTTGAGCTGTAGAAATTTGGGTTTTAATAGCTCCAGATTGTTCTGTCAAAGTCGCTTCAAGTGCAATACCTGATGCAATTAATGCTGCTCGATCAGCTTCTTTACCTTTTGGTAGTACTAGAGTGAATACAACATAGCCTTCATTATCAGTTACTGCACTAGAGGCACCTTTAATTGTTACATTATTATTCTTAAAATCTTTTACCGTAAGCGATACATTCTCATTTGGAACACCACCACCATTATTGTCTAACACACGAACACGTACAGCCCCTTCACTACCAGATACTTGTAAAGGTGTAATATCATCAAACTTTAGTTCATATTGACTCTGAACAACTGTTCCAGCACCTGTAACCGTTGCTTTACTTTGATTTTGAATTTTTGTACCCACAATTGTAGTGGTAAATAGTAACTCCGTCAGCGCTTTATTTGAACCATCAAGGGTAACTGTAAATTTAACTGTACCATCATCACCTGTTGTTTTTGTAGAAGCATCACTTGTAGCTCCATTAGTAGCACTATCTTTAATATTTAAATTAATTTCTTTTCCTGAAACCCCTCCACCGTCTTTGTCTACTGCTTTTGCAATAATTTCAACGGTATCTCCTGTAGCTTTTAAAGTACTTTTACTTAATTGAATTGTAACTCCTGCAACTTCTTTTACAGTGCCTGAATCATTAGGATTATTTGTGTTTGTATTAGAGTTTGTATCCCCATAATACCCACCACCACCACCACAGGCAGCAAGAGCAAGGGAAGTTGTTAATACCGTAGTATTTACCCCAATTTTCTTTAAATTTTTCAAATATGCCATATCAGTAATATCCATCTTATTTAATATAATAGTCTTACAATAGAATTAAGACTTTTGTACAAAAATTTACTCGAAATAATATATTTTATCAATTCGTAATACCACTTTTATCGTCAAAAAAGTGAACTATTTGGCAAAAAAATATTTAAATTTTTTTGTTACTTATAATGCAAAAATATTGTTCAATAAATACCAAGACAAGGAAACTGTGATTTTATAATTCTCATTCCTACTTGATTTTGAGATAAATACTTGAGTTAAAATAGAAATAAAAAACCTCCCAACATTGGTTGGGAGGTTTAGTATTTAAAAGCTGGCGATGACTTACTCTCACATGGCAAACGCCACACTACCATCAGCGCGAAGAGGTTTCACTTCTGAGTTCGGGAAGGGATCAGGTGGTTCACTCTTGCTATTGTCGCCAGCAAACTGTTGTGGTGTTTTGGGGTCTTATTGATCATGTTGTGTTTTCACTTCATGTCTGCCTTACTTACGAACCAAAGAGTTATTAACGGATTAGATATTGAGTCTAACTTTGTGTTCAGCATTTTAACTAGTTTTTACACTAAATCAAGTTATGTATTGAACTTATCTTGAATACAACAACTGTTTGGGTGTTGTATAGTCAAGCCTCACGAGCAATTAGTATTGGTCAGCTTCACACGTCACCGTGCTTCCACACCCAACCTATCAACGTCCTGGTCTCGAACGGCTCTTTAGAGGAATAAATTCCTAGGGAAATCTTATCTTGAGGTAGGCTTCCCGCTTAGATGCTTTCAGCGGTTATCCCTTCCGAACATAGCTACCCGGCGATGCGACTGGCGTCACAACCGGTACACCAGAGGTTCGTCCACTCTGGTCCTCTCGTACTAGGAGCAGATCCTCTCAAATTTCCAGCGCCCACGGTAGATAGGGACCGAACTGTCTCACGACGTTCTAAACCCAGCTCGCGTACCTCTTTAAATGGCGAACAGCCATACCCTTGGGACCTGCTTCAGCCCCAGGATGAGATGAGCCGACATCGAGGTGCCAAACACCGCCGTCGATATGAACTCTTGGGCGGTATCAGCCTGTTATCCCCAGAGTACCTTTTATCCGTTGAGCGATGGCCCTTCCATACAGAACCACCGGATCACTAAGACCTACTTTCGTACCTGCTCGACTTGTGGGTCTCGCAGTTAAGCGCGCTTTTGCCTTTATACTCTACGCGTGATTTCCGACCACGCTGAGCGCACCTTCGTACTCCTCCGTTACTCTTTAGGAGGAGACCGCCCCAGTCAAACTACCCACCAGACATGGTCCTCGCCCCGGATTACGGGGCAGAGTTAGAACCTCAACATTACCAGGGTGGTATTTCAAGGACGGCTCCATTGGAACTAGCGTTCCAACTTCAAAGCCTCCCACCTATCCTACACAAGTAAGGTCAAAGTTCAATGTCAAGCTGCAGTAAAGGTTCACGGGGTCTTTCCGTCTAGCCGCGGGTACACTGCATCTTCACAGCGATTTCGATTTCACTGAGCCTCTGCTGGAGACAGCGCCGCCATCATTATGCCATTCGTGCAGGTCGGAACTTACCCGACAAGGAATTTCGCTACCTTAGGACCGTTATAGTTACGGCCGCCGTTTACTGGGGCTTCGATCAAGAGCTTCGCTTACGCTAACCCCATCAATTAACCTTCCAGCACCGGGCAGGCATCACACCCTATACGTCCACTTTCGTGTTTGCAGAGTGCTATGTTTTTAATAAACAGTTGCAGCGGCCTGGTTTCTGCGGCTGCCAACCGCTCAGGGAGCAAGTCCCATCACCGTCAGCAGCGTACCTTCTCCCGAAGTTACGGTACCATTTTGCCTAGTTCCTTCAGCAGAGTTCTCTCAAGCGCTTTGGTCTACTCGACCTGACCACCTGTGTCGGTTTCGGGTACGATTCCTGTGTAACTGAAGCTTAGAGACTTTTCCTGGAAGCATGGTATCAGCCACTTCACTGTACAAGTACAGCTTGCTATCGACTCTCAGCATAGAGTACCCCGGATTTGCCTAAGATACATGCCTACTGTCTTCCACCTGGACAACCAACGCCAGGCTGACTTAACCTTCTCCGTCCTCTCATCGCATTACACAGAAGTATTGGAATATTAACCAATTTCCCATCGACTACGCCTCTCGGCCTCGCCTTAGGGGTCGACTCACCCAGCCCCGATTAACGTTGGACTGGAACCCTTGGTCTTTCAGCGAACGGGTTTTTCACCCGTTTTGTCGTTACTCACGTCAGCATTCGCACTTCTGATACCTCCAGCAGACTTCTCAATACACCTTCATCGGCTTACAGAACGCTCCCCTACCACGTAACTTAAAAGTTACATCCGCAGCTTCGGCACATAGTTTTAGCCCCGTTACATCTTCCGCGCAGGCCGACTCGACTAGTGAGCTATTACGCTTTCTTTAAAGGGTGGCTGCTTCTAAGCCAACCTCCTAGCTGTCTATGCCTTCCCACATCGTTTCCCACTTAACTATGATTTTGGGGCCTTAGCTGGCGGTCTGGATTGTTTTCCTCTTGACTACGGACGTTAGCACCCGCAGTCTGTCTCCCGGATAGTACTCATTGGTATTCGGAGTTTGCATCGGTTTGGTAAGTCGGGATGACCCCCTAGCCGAAACAGTGCTCTACCCCCAATGGTATTCGTCCGAGGCGCTACCTAAATAGCTTTCGGGGAGAACCAGCTATCACCAGGCTTGATTAGCCTTTCACCCCTATCCACAAGTCATCCCCTGGCTTTTCAACGACAGTGGGTTCGGTCCTCCAGTTAGTGTTACCCAACCTTCAACCTGCTCATGGATAGATCGCCTGGTTTCGGGTCTATACCCAGCAACTAAACGCCCTATTAAGACTCGATTTCTCTACGGCTCCCCTATTCGGTTAACCTCGCTACTGAATATAAGTCGCTGACCCATTATACAAAAGGTACGCAGTCACCGAACATGTCGGCTCCCACTGCTTGTATGCATGCGGTTTCAGGATCTATTTCACTCCCCTCACAGGGGTTCTTTTCGCCTTTCCCTCACGGTACTGGTTCACTATCGGTCAGTCAGGAGTATTTAGCCTTGGAGGATGGTCCCCCCATATTCAGACAAGGTTTCACGTGCCTCGCCCTACTCGTCATCATTATGTGTGCCCTTTCGTGTACGGGAATATCACCCTCTACGTTCGCACTTCCCAGAGCGTTCCACTAAAACACACATAACTTAATGGGCTACTCCCCGTTCGCTCGCCGCTACTAAGGGAATCTCAATTGATTTCTTTTCCTAAGGGTACTGAGATGTTTCACTTCCCCTCGTTCGCCTTGCAACACTATGTATTCATGTTGCAATACCTACCTTATGGTAAGTGGGTTCCCCCATTCAGATATCTCCGGATCACAGGATATTTGCCGCCTCCCCGGAGCTTTTCGCAGGCTATCACGTCTTTCTTCGCCTCTGACTGCCAAGGCATCCACCACATGCACTTAATTACTTGACTATACAACCCCAAACAGTCGTTAACACATACAAGTGAGTGTTATCGTTGCAAACTTAATTGCTACTGGTTTGTTGTCTGTGAATTTAATCACCATACAGCTTCAATCTAAATTCATATACCAAAACGCTTGATTCAGTGTTTTTGCTAGTTCTCATTTCTAACAACTCAGCTTAAAGAATTAATTCTTCTTGCTTTGTTATTGAATGAGTGAACAATTTATTTCAGACTCAATTTTCTAATCTGTTAATGATTAACTACAGCCTCGTCAGCTTGCAGTAAACTGTGATAAATCACAGAAGTTAATAAATCTAAATCAATCTCTTGATTCACCTTATTTATTAAGTTCTATAATTTAAAAATATCTTTCACTACCATATTAGATCAGATACTACGCGCAGCATAGCTGCTTGTCTTGCGCTTCGGCAAAGCGTTGCTTTGCTGATCGAAGCTCTGGTGGAGACTAGGAGAGTCGAACTCCTGACCTCCTGCGTGCAAAGCAGGCGCTCTACCAACTAAGCTAAGTCCCCAGCTTACAATCATAATGAACGATATATCTTCTCATCTAGTAGCTTGTGATTATTCATCACTTCGTCAGTAGTGGTGGGTCTGACAAGACTTGAACTTGTGACCCCACGCTTATCAAGCGTGTGCTCTAACCAACTGAGCTACAGACCCTGAGAAATAAAAGAAGAGATCGTTGATCTCTTCTTTTATTTCGCAAGACAAGCGCAGCGCGTAGTGCACGACTTATCTCTAAAATTAAAAAAGAGAAACAATACTTTTTCTATCTTTCATTCGATATATCTCGAAGAACAACTTGTTGTGGATTCTTACCGATCGTCAATCTTTCGTTAAGGAGGTGATCCAGCCGCAGGTTCCCCTACGGCTACCTTGTTACGACTTCACCCCAGTCATCGGCCACACCGTGGTAAGCGTCCTCCCTAAGGTTAGACTACCTACTTCTGGTGCAACAAACTCCCATGGTGTGACGGGCGGTGTGTACAAGGCCCGGGAACGTATTCACCGCGGCATTCTGATCCGCGATTACTAGCGATTCCGACTTCATGGAGTCGAGTTGCAGACTCCAATCCGGACTACGATCGGCTTTTTGAGATTAGCATCCTATCGCTAGGTAGCAACCCTTTGTACCGACCATTGTAGCACGTGTGTAGCCCTGGCCGTAAGGGCCATGATGACTTGACGTCGTCCCCGCCTTCCTCCAGTTTGTCACTGGCAGTATCCTTAAAGTTCCCATCCGAAATGCTGGCAAGTAAGGAAAAGGGTTGCGCTCGTTGCGGGACTTAACCCAACATCTCACGACACGAGCTGACGACAGCCATGCAGCACCTGTATGTAGATTCCCGAAGGCACCAATCCATCTCTGGAAAGTTTCTACTATGTCAAGGCCAGGTAAGGTTCTTCGCGTTGCATCGAATTAAACCACATGCTCCACCGCTTGTGCGGGCCCCCGTCAATTCATTTGAGTTTTAGTCTTGCGACCGTACTCCCCAGGCGGTCTACTTATCGCGTTAGCTGCGCCACTAAAGCCTCAAAGGCCCCAACGGCTAGTAGACATCGTTTACGGCATGGACTACCAGGGTATCTAATCCTGTTTGCTCCCCATGCTTTCGTACCTCAGCGTCAGTATTAGGCCAGATGGCTGCCTTCGCCATCGGTATTCCTCCAGATCTCTACGCATTTCACCGCTACACCTGGAATTCTACCATCCTCTCCCATACTCTAGCT
>NZ_KB849434.1:445361-583829 GCF_000368425.1 Acinetobacter sp. CIP 102637 | reverse complement strand
TTGTCGTTACTCACGTCAGCATTCGCACTTCTGATACCTCCAGCAGACTTCTCAATCCACCTTCATCGGCTTACAGAACGCTCCCCTACCACGTAACTTAAAAGTTACATCCGCAGCTTCGGCACATAGTTTTAGCCCCGTTACATCTTCCGCGCAGGCCGACTCGACTAGTGAGCTATTACGCTTTCTTTAAAGGGTGGCTGCTTCTAAGCCAACCTCCTAGCTGTCTATGCCTTCCCACATCGTTTCCCACTTAACTATAATTTTGGGGCCTTAGCTGGCGGTCTGGATTGTTTTCCTCTTGACTACGGACGTTAGCACCCGCAGTCTGTCTCCCGGATAGTACTCATTGGTATTCGGAGTTTGCATCGGTTTGGTAAGTCGGGATGACCCCCTAGCCGAAACAGTGCTCTACCCCCAATGGTATTCGTCCGAGGCGCTACCTAAATAGCTTTCGGGGAGAACCAGCTATCACCGAGCTTGATTAGCCTTTCACCCCTATCCACAAGTCATCCCCTGGCTTTTCAACGACAGTGGGTTCGGTCCTCCAGTTAGTGTTACCCAACCTTCAACCTGCTCATGGATAGATCGCCTGGTTTCGGGTCTATACCCAGCAACTAAACGCCCTATTAAGACTCGATTTCTCTACGGCTCCCCTATTCGGTTAACCTCGCTACTGAATATAAGTCGCTGACCCATTATACAAAAGGTACGCAGTCACCGAACATGTCGGCTCCCACTGCTTGTATGCATGCGGTTTCAGGATCTATTTCACTCCCCTCACAGGGGTTCTTTTCGCCTTTCCCTCACGGTACTGGTTCACTATCGGTCAGTCAGGAGTATTTAGCCTTGGAGGATGGTCCCCCCATATTCAGACAAGGTTTCACGTGCCTCGCCCTACTCGTCATCATTATGTGTGCCCTTTCGTGTACGGGAATATCACCCTCTACGTTCGCACTTCCCAGAGCGTTCCACTAAAACACACATAACTTAATGGGCTAATCCCCGTTCGCTCGCCGCTACTAAGGGAATCTCAATTGATTTCTTTTCCTAAGGGTACTGAGATGTTTCACTTCCCCTCGTTCGCCTTGCAACACTATGTATTCATGTTGCAATACCTACCTTATGGTAAGTGGGTTCCCCCATTCAGATATCTCCGGATCACAGGATATTTGCCGCCTCCCCGGAGCTTTTCGCAGGCTATCACGTCTTTCTTCGCCTCTGACTGCCAAGGCATCCACCACATGCACTTAATTACTTGACTATACAACCCCAAACAGTCGTTAACACATACAAGTGAGTGTTATCGTTGCAAACTTAATTGCTACTGGTTTGTTGTCTGTGAATTTAATCACCATACAGCTTCAATCTAAATTCATATACCAAAACGCTTGATTCAGTGTTTTTGCTAGTTCTCATTTCTAACAACTCAGCTTAAAGAATTAATTCTTCTTGCTTTGTTATTGAATGAGTGAACAATTTATTTCAGACTCAATTTTCTAATCTGTTAATGATTAACTACAGCCTCGTCAGCTTGCAGTAAACTGTGATAAATCACAGAAGTTAATAAATCTAAATCAATCTCTTGATTCACCTTATTTATTAAGTTCTATAATTTAAAAATATCTTTCACTACCATATTAGATCAGATACTACGCGCAGCATAGCTGCTTGTCTTGCGCTTCGGCAAAGCGTTGCTTTGCTGATCGAAGCTCTGGTGGAGACTAGGAGAGTCGAACTCCTGACCTCCTGCGTGCAAAGCAGGCGCTCTACCAACTAAGCTAAGTCCCCAGCTTACAATCATAATGAACGATATATCTTCTCATCTAGTAGCTTGTGATTATTCATCACTTCGTCAGTAGTGGTGGGTCTGACAAGACTTGAACTTGTGACCCCACGCTTATCAAGCGTGTGCTCTAACCAACTGAGCTACAGACCCTGAGAAATAAAAGAAGAGATCGTTGATCTCTTCTTTTATTTCGCAAGACAAGCGCAGCGCGTAGTGCACGACTTATCTCTAAAATTAAAAAAGAGAAACAATACTTTTTCTATCTTTCATTCGATATATCTCGAAGAACAACTTGTTGTGGATTCTTACCGATCGTCAATCTTTCGTTAAGGAGGTGATCCAGCCGCAGGTTCCCCTACGGCTACCTTGTTACGACTTCACCCCAGTCATCGGCCACACCGTGGTAAGCGTCCTCCCTAAGGTTAGACTACCTACTTCTGGTGCAACAAACTCCCATGGTGTGACGGGCGGTGTGTACAAGGCCCGGGAACGTATTCACCGCGGCATTCTGATCCGCGATTACTAGCGATTCCGACTTCATGGAGTCGAGTTGCAGACTCCAATCCGGACTACGATCGGCTTTTTGAGATTAGCATCCTATCGCTAGGTAGCAACCCTTTGTACCGACCATTGTAGCACGTGTGTAGCCCTGGCCGTAAGGGCCATGATGACTTGACGTCGTCCCCGCCTTCCTCCAGTTTGTCACTGGCAGTATCCTTAAAGTTCCCATCCGAAATGCTGGCAAGTAAGGAAAAGGGTTGCGCTCGTTGCGGGACTTAACCCAACATCTCACGACACGAGCTGACGACAGCCATGCAGCACCTGTATGTAGATTCCCGAAGGCACCAATCCATCTCTGGAAAGTTTCTACTATGTCAAGGCCAGGTAAGGTTCTTCGCGTTGCATCGAATTAAACCACATGCTCCACCGCTTGTGCGGGCCCCCGTCAATTCATTTGAGTTTTAGTCTTGCGACCGTACTCCCCAGGCGGTCTACTTATCGCGTTAGCTGCGCCACTAAAGCCTCAAAGGCCCCAACGGCTAGTAGACATCGTTTACGGCATGGACTACCAGGGTATCTAATCCTGTTTGCTCCCCATGCTTTCGTACCTCAGCGTCAGTATTAGGCCAGATGGCTGCCTTCGCCATCGGTATTCCTCCAGATCTCTACGCATTTCACCGCTACACCTGGAATTCTACCATCCTCTCCCATACTCTAGCTTCCCAGTATCGAATGCAATTCCTAAGTTAAGCTCAGGGATTTCACATCCGACTTAAGAAGCCGCCTACGCACGCTTTACGCCCAGTAAATCCGATTAACGCTCGCACCCTCTGTATTACCGCGGCTGCTGGCACAGAGTTAGCCGGTGCTTATTCTGCGAGTAACGTCCACTATCTCAGAGTATTAATCCAAGTAGCCTCCTCCTCGCTTAAAGTGCTTTACAACCAAAAGGCCTTCTTCACACACGCGGCATGGCTGGATCAGGCTTGCGCCCATTGTCCAATATTCCCCACTGCTGCCTCCCGTAGGAGTCTGGGCCGTGTCTCAGTCCCAGTGTGGCGGATCATCCTCTCAGACCCGCTACAGATCGTCGCCTTGGTAGGCCTTTACCCCACCAACTAGCTAATCCGACTTAGGCTCATCATTTAGCGCAAGGTCCGAAGATCCCCTGCTTTCCCCCGTAGGGCGTATGCGGTATTAGCATCCCTTTCGGAATGTTGTCCCCCACTAAATGGCAGATTCCTAAGCATTACTCACCCGTCCGCCGCTAAGATTAGGTGCAAGCACCCAATCCCCGCTCGACTTGCATGTGTTAAGCCTGCCGCCAGCGTTCAATCTGAGCCATGATCAAACTCTTCAGTTTAAAATCATTAGTAGCTTATGGCTACAAATCTTGGCTCATCAATTTTCTGACTAAAAATTCGCTCAAATAAACTTCGAGAAATTTCTACCATTCAATCAATGATAATATATCGATCAATCAATCAGTAAAAATCCACACAAGTTGTTCTTCTATTCTCTTAATGATCTTCTCAATGATTCGTCATCATCAAGCTAGGTCGGCTATGTTACTCTAAATTTCTTTAAAGTCAACTGATAATTTCGATATTTTTAAAACTTATCAACCAACCCAAGAATCTAACAACTTTAGCCAAACCCTTGTTTCTCAACAAGTTTTTATCTGCATCACCGCCGATGAGTGGGCATTCTACAGCATTTCAGGGCGCTTGCAAGAACTTTTAAAAATTTAATTATTCGGTTGTTGTATTTTTAAACTTTAACTTATCTAATATACTGATTTATATAATTTAAAATTAAATAATGTGAAAAATAACGCAGTAGTAATGCTGTAACAGGGTTATTCCTTATGGCTGGATTGCTTGGGTAAATGGGCAATATATTGCAGTGCGATCAAGCGTGACACCACCACCGCAAGGTACATCACCCCACCAAACATTTGTAGCATTGTTAATACTCTAGCCGCTGGACTAATTGGCATCAAATCAGATAAACCCGTTGCTGATTGCAGACTAAAACTCAGAAATAATAAATCGAGCCAAACTTGTAAATCTTGTGGCTGATTTGGGTTTTGAAAACTATTAGGTAAAAGCAACTGGCAAATACTATATAAAAAGGCGAATGCCCAAGCGATGAGAGTAAAAACTGCACCCGCAGCAAATAGCTCATCCTTGGTGAGGTAACGGTCGGCAAACATATAACGCAGCAGCCCATAGGCGGCATAAAAATAGGCAAGCGCCTCAAAGCTATAGGCTGTGACCTGAATGACTGGTGTGCCATAGCCAATAAAAATCAGGATAGAAAACAGGAAAGCGCCACTGACAAAAACCAGTCCCCAAAAGGTAAACACCGGAGTTTGGCGAATGACCTTGGCAATAATCAGTAGTGCCAATACACCCAGCGACCAAGTCAAGGCACGATATTCACTGTCACCAGAAGTCAGCATATATAAAATCAACAGGGCCAGTTGCACCAGTAACAGCCATGCGGATGGGAGTAAACGAAACGTTTTCCAAAATTCCCTCAAGGTTTGCATGTGGTTTCCCCAAGTCTTGTTATGGTTTTCATTATGTTTATAGCATCATCTCTGTACACGACAAATTTCATAGGATCCTTGTCCTATCAGGCTTTTTCTTTCTTAAAATTGCTAGCACTTTCTTAAATTCTTCTTTTTTTCCAAAACCAATCAAACGTAGAATAGCCATTTGAACATAGTCCAAACCGTAGCGAAATAAACTTACTGAAAGTCGTCCATGCTTCTTTATTTTTATCGCTTTTTTTCGATCATGTTGCCATTCACCTGTTAAATAGCACCAACAGAAACCGATAGCTAGCACTGCTATCAATTTCTTGACTCGTCCAGGGTCTGTTAAACGAGTATTTTCAAGATTGAATCCACGTCCTTTGAGACAACTAAATAAGGTTTCGATTTCCCAGCGTAATGCATAATCACGAATAGCAGAAGCATTAAACATAGGAGAAACAACAAGTAAAAGTTCTCCATCTTCTAATCGTAGCGCACTAATATACAGTTTTACTCGACCAACCCAAATACGTCGTTTACGACATTCAGTTTGACCAACTTGAAGATGACGAAATAAATCACTAATTTTATGATTCCTGGCTAAGTGATTGGTCACAATAAAGTTTTTTTAACACGTATACAGAAGTTAATGTCATTTTCAATTAACCATGTAAACCATTTCTCACCGATAAATTCTCTGTCTGCGAACACATTCACAATACGGTCTTTACCAAAAATAGAGATAAAGCGTTGAATCAAAGCAATACGCTCTTTTGTATCTGAATTTCCACGTTTATTGAGCAATGTCCAAACAATAGGTATCGCTATTCCACGATAGACGATGGCTAACATCAAGATATTGATATCTCGTTTTCCCCATTTCCAATTGGTTCTATCTAAAGTCAGTTGCACTTTGTCGAATGAAAATATATTGAAAATTAACTGAGAAATTTGACGATAATCAAAATACTGATCTGCAAAGAAGCGTTGTATACGTCGATAAAATGATTGTGGTAAGCACTTGATGGGTAAGGCTTTAGATGCAGAAGAAAGATTACATGTCTGTTTTACAATTAATGCAATCATAATCAGTGTAAAACATTTTACATGTGACTTGTTCCACTTTAGATATTTGTTTAAGATGAGATGTAACTCATTGAAATGTGTCATCATATTCGTCGTCAGAAAACAAGTATTATGCCATTATTTCAATGAGTTATCTTTTTTTGTCGTGTACAAAGTAGCATCATACTGCATCCAGAAAGGAAATGATCATTTTAGAGAGTTCTTGTTGCAAACGCTGCTCTTCAATTAAAAAGGTGTTTTTACTGGCATACCGCATCATGGTAAATAAAGTACTGTTAATAATCACAAAAGACTTATGTTTTAAAGTCTCAAAATCCCAATGGGGGTAGTAACGTCCAAATAAGTACATACCCACTTCCAAGAAGTGCTGCTCCAATACTTGTGCCGCTTCTGAATCACTATAGGCATGCCAATTTTTTAAGATTTCGATAAAGAAACCATGATCTGATTTCAATGATTCAAAACCAAAAGCGATACTTAATGTGATGATGTCTTGAATAGCTGTTTGTTGTTGGAGCATCACTAACTGCTTTAGTGCTTGCCCTAAATTTTCGCTTTTACGTAACAATAGTTCAGCAACAATCTGTTCTTTATTTTCAAAATATTGATAAATTGATCCGACACTTACTCCTGATTTTTCAGAGATTTTAGGTGTCGTGACATGCAACACGCCATATTCAGAAATGCATTTTTGTGTACCCTGTAAAATGCTTTCCACGATCATTTTGGCACGTTGCTGCTGGGGTCTTTTTCTCATGCTCAGCCTCAAGGGAAATGCGAATTGAATACGAATATTTATTCATATTAAGCTTTGATTAAATAACAATCAGGGGCTTTATGCAATGCAAAGCATCGTTAAACCTAAACGTCTGGCTTCTTTTGAAGACATGATTCAGTCGAATGTGAAATCCAAAATATTAAGCTATATGACTCGTCAGGAGGTCCAGCCAAGTTATGCGGACTATCTGGCATTGAATAACGCCCTGCAAAGTGGTGATGAGCCCATGGATCAGGTGTTGCGCTGGGTATTGCAAAACCCAAAACAGCACCGTAAGTATTTTGAAACGGCGCTGTATGAGGGTTTGGACAAGCTGCCGCATGAGATTCCTGAACTCACTGAGTTTTTTCAGCTCATTGAACAAAAACCCGTTTGGTACGATCAAGGCAAGATTGATGAAGCCCTGAAATTTACCTATCGTTTGGGTGTAAATAATGGCTTCATCCTGAGAGATGTTTCCCTCATGACAGGTTATCTGTATCCTGGCTTTAACCAGCCATTGGTATTGACAGGCGCATTAAAGAAACAGGCGGGCACCCGTCTGGCTGAAACCACCAAATGGTGGGTGGATATCACTGAACAAGGTGGTTTTGAACGCTTTAGCAAAGGTTTTACCTCAACCATTTTTGTACGTTTTATTCATTCGCTGGTGCGTCATCAACTGCAAAAATCTGAAAAATGGGATGCTGAGACCTGGGGTTTGCCCATCAACCAATATGATCAGGCCATGACCAATATTGCCTTTAGCGGTGTGGTATTGCTGGGTATTCGGGCTTTAGGTATTTTTCCGAGTAAACAAGAAGTTGATAGCTTTTTGCATTTTTGGAAATATGCGGGCTGGTTGATGGGCATTGAAGAAAAATGGTTAGTGAATAATGAAGCTGACGGCTGGAAAATGATTTACTGGATGCAGTTTGCACATCCTCAATCTGATGAGAGCAGTATTTCTCTGGGATCTAGTCTTTCCAAAGAACCCTTTGAACGGAAATATCGTTACCTACGCTCTTTCCAGCAAAAACTAGCCTACAAACAACACCTCGAAATTACCCAATTCTTTATTGGTCGTAAAAAAATGCAGAAATTGGGTTTGGCACCACAGTCAGCCTCATGGTTTGCTTATTATTTGATTGGTCGCAATCTAGCACTCTATACAGGCGCCAAACATATTCCAAAATTAAATCATTTCCTTGAACAGAAAGGACGGCATTTACAGAAAATTGGTCTGTCATTGTATCGCAATCAATCACAGCAACTGGCCAGTATGCATCAATAAACCATAAAAAAGCCCTCAATTGATGAGGGCTTTGATTTAGATATCGAATTTAATTAGTGATCTGATGCACCAGAGATACCAATACCTGTTTGCGAACGAACAAACTGAGCATCGAAAGCTTTACGTTCTTTCTCTGCACGTGCTGACTTGTCAGTGACTGAGAACAACCAGCAGCAGAAGAATGAGAGTGGCATTGCGAATAATGCTGGACCATTGAATGGGTTTGGCGCAGTTTCAGAAATACCCAAAGTATCAACCCAAACTGCTTTTGATAAGATAATTAAACTTACCGCACCCACCAAGCCAACCACACCACCAATTACTGCACCACGAGTCGTTAAACCTTTCCAGAACATAGATAACACCAGTACTGGGAAGTTTGCACAACATGCAACTGAGAATGCCAAACCAACCATGAACGCAACGTTTTGTTTTTCGAACAAAATCCCTAGGACCATGGCAAAGATTGCTAAACCTAAAGTCGCAATTTTTGACATACGTAATTCAGATTGAGGCGTAGTTTTACCTTTTTTGAATACGTTTGCATATAAGTCATGTGAAATTGCAGATGCACCTGAAAGCGTTAAGCCTGCTACAACCGCAAGGATTGTGGCAAAAGCAACTGCTGAGATGAAGCCCATGAACAGGTCACCACCAACAGCATCACTCAGGTGAACTGCCGCCATATTATTACCACCAACCAACTCTAATTTTCCTGTCATAGCCGCTTTCGCAACATCAAGGAACTGAGGATTGTTTGCAACGAATAAGATTGCACCGAAACCAATAATGAAAGTTAAAAGATAGAAATAACCAATAAAGCCTGTTGCAACAACAACTGATTTACGTGCTTCTTTCGCATCTTTTACTGTGAAGAAGCGCATTAAGATGTGCGGCAAACCTGCTGTACCAAACATCAAGGCAAGACCAAGAGAAAGTGCATCAATTGGATTCGCAGCAAGCTTGCCTGGCCCCATGATTTTTGCAGCTTCATCCCAGCTCATATTATGCGCTTGGCTGTATACACCAATCGCTTGGTTAAACATATTGCTAAAGCTAAAGCCCACAGCTTTCATCACCATGAATGCCATGAATGTTGCACCACTGAGTAGCATCACCGCTTTGATGATTTGAACCCAAGTTGTTGCCAACATACCACCAAACATCACGTATGCCATCATCAATAAACCGACAATCACAACCGCGATATTATAGTTCAAACCAAATAGTAGTTTGATTAACTGACCTGCACCCACCATTTGAGCAATCAAATAGAAAGCAACAACAACCAATGAACTCACTGCCGCTAAAGTACGCACTGGCTTTTCTTCAAGACGGAACGACACTACATCAGAAAGGTTATATTTTCCTAAGTTACGTAAGCGCTCAGCAACAAGGAATAGAACAATCGGCCAACCGACCATAAAACCAAGTGAATAAAGCAAGCCATCGAAGCCTGAACTAAACACCAATGCTGAAATACCCAAGAACGATGCTGCTGACATATAGTCACCCGCAATCGCTAAACCGTTTTGGAAACCACTGATTCCACCACCCGCAGTATAGAAATCTTGGGTAGATTGTGTTTGCTTAGCTGCCCATTTGGTAATAAAAAGCGTGAAACCAACAAAGATCATAAACATAATGATCGCATGCCAGTTGGTGGCTTGCTGCTCAGCTGCTCCTAAATCAGGACCAGCAAATGCAATACCTGAGCTACACAAGGTTGCGAGTGCGAAAATGATCGCTTTAATAGACGTCCCTTTCATCTCAGTGCATCCCTTTTTCATGTGTGATTGCCTCAACTTCCTTGAGTGCTTCTTCATTGAGTTGATCGAGTTTAGTATTGGCGATATATGAATACACACCACATAATAAAAATGACAACACGATGATGCCTAAACCGAGGGGCATGCCCCAGGTTGTAATGCCACCACTAAATGAACTTGCTAGAAACTCTTTGTTATAGCCAACCAAAAGCATAAAACCAACGTAGATAAACAGCATGATTGCTGTTAATGTCCAACTCAGTGTGCGTTTTTTGCTGACCATCTCTTGAAACTTTGGATTATGTAGAATTCGATCTACCTGTGAATCATCCATAACCAACTCCTTATTTTTGTGTCCAACCGTGGACGCCTTTTTCGAATGGGATTTTTCATTATTCAAATTAGCAAGATTCCACTTGACTCGTAACTTAGACTTTGGTCTCTAAATGTAATCTTGTTTTAACGCACGTTCCGCGCTTCGCGGTATGATAAAAAATGGGACTTGATCACGTGAGCAATATGAACAGTTGGCTGATTATTGGGGTACTTGCCCTGTATATTGTGGTGCTATTCGGCTGCGCGTTTTTCGGAGAGAAACACGCCAGTCGCTTAAGCACACGTGGTCGTATGTTAATGTTCAGCCTAACTTTAGGCGTATATTGCTCATCTTGGACATTTTATGGCGCAACAGGCGCAGCCGTCCGTGAGGGGATAATTTTCCTGCCGATCTATCTGGGTCCGCTGTTGTTTATCTGGTTCGGTTATGACATCTGGAGACGGCTGGGCCGTATTCGCCAGCACCATGCCATTTCTTCAATTGCCGATTTCGTTGCTGCCCGCTATGGCAAAAGTGGCAGTTTAGCTGCACTGGTCACCATCCTTGCCGTGATTGCAATTGTGCCCTACCTTGCCCTGCAACTCCGTGCCATTGCGCTGAGTGCATCGGTGATTCTTGAGCAAAATGCCCACATCCACACCACCACCAACAGTGTGCTGGTGCTGACAGGCATACTGGCGATTTTGGCGATGATCTTTGGCACCCGTCATATTGCCCATACCGAACAGCATGGTGGCCTGATGCTGGCGGTGGCGTTTGAATCTTTCGTCAAGCTGTTCGCATTGCTCTGCGTTGCAGGTTTCTTTCTATTGCAGTCACCTGAAAACATCAGGCAGGTCAGCAGTGATGTCAGCCAGCATTTTCATGACCTACAGCAGCTTGGCGTACCTGAAACATTCTGGATTCAAACCCTGCTCGCTGCACTGGCCATGATTTGCCTGCCACGCCAGTTCCATGTGGCGGTGGTTGAGTTACGGGATGAAAAGCATATTCGGGGCGCACGGCGCTGGTTCGCTGCCTACCTGATCCTGACCATCATTGCGATTATCCCGATTGCCAGTTGGGCACTGCATTCCCTGCCTGAATCACTGGGTACACCTGATGTTGCGGTATTGGCGCTGCCCCTCAGTTATCAACAGGACTGGTTGACCCTGCTGGCGTTTCTGGGCGGCTTCTCTGCCTCCACAGGTATGCTGCTGGTGGCATCCGTTGCCCTCTCGATCATGCTCAGCAACGACCTGATCATGCCTGCGCTGTGGCGCTTTAAGATTATTTCCCGACAGGACCAGCAACTTCCCAGAGTGCTGAAACTGACACGGCGTTTCAGTATTGTCAGCGTGATGACACTGGGTTTTTTATTCTTCCATTTTTTCAATGACATTAACCAGCTCTCGGTGTTTGGCCTACTGGCCTTTAGTGCCGTTGCACAGTTCTCACCAGCCCTGATTGGTGGTCTTTACTGGCGTGGCGCAAGCCGTCAAGGTGTCTATGTCGGTCTGATCGTAGGCTTCATAATGTGGAGCTACACACTACTTTTTCCAACGGTATTACGCAGCCTGCCTGAGTATTATCAGGCTTTTGCCCAGCATTTGTTGATGTTTGGCCCATTTGACATCAATGGCTTGCGTCCAGAAGCCCTGCTCGGTTTTGAATCCTTTGCACCCCTGACCCACGGGGTACTGTGGTCTTTGGGATTGAATGTGGCTCTATATATCTGGGTCTCACGCCTGTACCGTCCCAGTGTTGCCGAACAGATTCAGGCGGAAAGCTTTTTTTACTATGAAAGCAAGCCCCTGCCCTCTGCCCAGTCCAATACCGACCTAACTGACCTGCATCAGAATGCGGCTCGCCTTAAGGTGGGTGACCTGCTGGCACTGGCAAAACGGATTACAGGAGACCGCCCCACTACACAGGCATTCCAGCAGTTCTGTGAGCAAAACCATGTCCTCCTCAATGTAAACCATGTGGCCAATGGCATGTGGTGGCGCTTTACCGAACAATACCTGGCAGGCATTATTGGTGCGGCCTCTGCCCGTACCCTGCTGACCACCGCCATGATCAATAATGGTCTGGCTCTAGGACAGGTAGCAAATATTCTGGATCAGGCATCGCAATGGCAACGCTTTAACCAAAACCTGTTGATGACCATAATTGACCATATGACTCAGGGGGTCAGTGTGGTGGATAAAAATATGTGTCTGGTGGCGTGGAACAATCAGTACCTGAAACTGTTTGATTATCCCAAAGATCTGGTTTATGTGGGATGCCCGATTGCTGATTTAATCCGTTATAACGCGGAACAGGGTGAATGTGGACCAGGTTCGGTTGAAGAGCATGTAAATAAACGGATTCACTGGATGAAAGTCGGCAGTGCGCATGAATTTGAACGGATTCGTAAGGATGGTCTGGTGATTCAGATGCGCGGCAACCCCATTGAGGGTGGTGGCTTTGTCACCACCTTTGCCGATATTACTGCGTTCCGCGAAAATGAAGCGATTCTTGAAGAACGGGTCAATGACCGTACCCAGCAGCTTGCCAATGCCCTGACCGAACAGAAATTGGCACTGGAACAAGCCGACAAGGCCAACCAGTCGAAAAGTCGATTTTTGGCAGCGGCCAGTCACGATTTACTGCAACCGATGCATGCAGCACGTTTGTTCAGTACGGCATTGGAACAGAGTGTCAGCTCAGTTGAAGATCAACAAACCTTACAACAACTTGATCGCGCACTGTATGGTGCTGAAAGCATGCTCTCTGCCCTACTCGATATTGCCCGTTTAGAAGGTGGAACCATCCAACCAAAACGCCAAGCCTATTCATTACATGACTTATTGAGTGATCTTGAACTTCAATTCAAATCAATTGCAGCGCAGCGCAATATTCAACTGTCTGTACACGATACTCAATGCTGGGTGGATACCGATCCACAATGGATGCGACGAATTATTCAGAATTTCGTTAGTAATGCATTGCGTTATACAGCACAAGGTCGGGTCGTTGTTGGTGTATTACGTTCTGCACAACGTCCAAACCATATTCGGATCGGGGTTTGGGATACAGGACCTGGCATCAATGAACAGCAACGCGTGAAACTGTTTCAGGAATTTGAGCGTTGCGGTCATACCTCGCCCTGGGGTGAGCAAGGACTTGGACTTGGTCTCGCGATTGTTCAACGTATGACCAGCCTGCTGGATTTCCCTGTTCATGTCTATTCAGAACTGGGGAAAGGTTCCTGCTTTATCATTGAAGTACCACTGGCTGAAGCACCAAAAATTCAAGTGACTACACCTCAGATAACGGCATTGCAGTATACGGCCTATAAAGTGCTATGTCTGGACAATGATGAAACTATTTTACAAGGTATGCGAACTTTATTAAGTAAGTGGGGCTATCAAATTTTTACAGCAACTGAGCCATCGGAAGCACTAAAACTAATTGAACAAGAAGATATTCAAGTATGGTTAGTCGATCAGCATTTAAATCATGAGCAGCGCGGACTGGATTTCATTGAAAAGTATCGTCCAGCCCATATTCCTGTTGCCCTGATTACTGCGGATTCCGATCCAGAACTTCCTCAGTGCCTAAAGCGACAGAATATTGTTTTGCTGAGAAAACCACTGAAACCTGCTGGATTACGCGCATGGTTATCAGGCTTAAAAATCATGCCGATGGGCTAAATGGCAAAATATTTTGAAACATAGGCAAAAATCATCAAAAAAAGAGTACTAAAATGACAAAAAATTGACCAAAGTGCTCAAAAATTTATTGGCTATGGCAAAAACGTTCACTTACACTAGTGAACGTTTGTACACTTACTTACAATTAATTAAGATATTGTTTTTGTTAATAAATATTACCACAAAAACCACATATACAACTTTAGTCGTATTCTACTTGTTTTCTGAATCACGCATAAATTGATCAAAATGATAGGAACCTATGTCTTTGCTGTTTTAGGTTTCTAACACAATCGCCATAAAGGACATGATCATGAATAGCAATCAAGCCACTTCAGAACATAACGAGTTACAGTTTTACCGCCAATATAGTGCAAATGCATTATTACCAGAGCTCAACTGGCAGGATATTTTTGTACAGAGCAACTTAGATGATACTCATCTAAAAGCATTGAATACACTTTATCAAGCAGCCGTCCCCCTTGCCCTCAATGTATTCCATGAGCTGAATTTTGATGTATTTGCACCAGCAGCTTATCAGCCACAAGGTCTAGGGCTATTTGAAAAGCTAGCGTTACAAGAACAAAAATTCTTGGATGTATTAGAAACAGAATCCGCTCATTTGGATCATGAAACTCGTCATCAAATGTGGAGTATGCTACTTCGTGGTGGTGCCGTGTTGGTCTTTAAAGCATGGTTGGGGCATGTGAACGATGGTGAAAACCAATTAGATAAAAGCCAATTTGATGAGCTTTCCGATTTATTATTTATCAAAACTCGCCCAGAGCAATTAGCACAACGTTTAAACGTAGATGCCAATGCAGAACTGACACACATTTTTTTGATGCATGAAAACGATGTATTTTTAGATCATTTCAATAGCTTGGAAACAGCGGCTTTATTTGTAGATTTAGGTGTTTATGACGCTGCTTTCTTAAGTTTACGTGATGATCGCGTCGCAGAATATCTCATCGCAAAAAACTATGTAACTCAAGAACAAATTGATGATTTACAGTGTGCATTAAATCCACTGTATTGCGATAGCTTAATGCCAAAACAAGACTGTTTGGCTTAAGCTCAGAAAAAACAAGGTGGCTCAGCCACCTTGTTTTTTGTTAATTAGAACTTCATGCTCATCCGCATCCAGTAATTACGTCCAATATTATTAAACTGCTCACTTGCAGCATAACCAAACATGGACGCACCCGCTTTATTTAAGTGCTCTGTATAAGCCTTATCTAAAACGTTATCAATCCCGACTGAAACATCGACTGCATCAGTGAGCTTATAAGTTCCATTTACAGCTAGGGTATCGAATGTTTTACTTTCATTCATGTCATAACCAACCACATTACCCTCATTCAAACTGATACGATTTTGTTTTGCAACAGCACGCCACAATAGACCTAAGCTATATTTTTCATCAACATAGCGTAAATTTAGTCGACCCTCTAAAGGTGCAATTTGTGGTAATGCGCGATGATCCGATGTATTTTCTCCCCAAGCGTACATGGTTGAAAGATCCGCTTGGAAATGATCATTAAATTGATAACCCACCCCGGCCTCTGCCCCAGCAATTGTGGCATCTACATTACGCGCAAGTGGTTTTCTTTTATCTAGTGTATTGTATTCAAGTAGGATGAAATCTTTGATTAATCCAGCATAAACTGATGCCCAAGTACTCCATGCACCATGCTCTGCTTGCAAACCGAGATCCAATTGTGCAGTGCGTTCTTTGTTCAGATTGTTTAGATTATCCACCATTTTATATGTGGTTTTACCCATCATATCTGTGGAACCTACACCATGATCTGTCGACGTACTATACAACTCCCAAAAGTCAGGTGTACGTTCCACATATCCCAAACCTAGATAAGTCTTTAAACCATGTTCTGGGAGACTCTTTTCCAAGCGTACAAAACCACTTGGTACAGTATCTTTACGATTTTTCGCATTTTGCAGATTGTCTATTTTGACTTGATCGACACGTGCTCCTGCTACAACTTTTTGATGTTGATCAATCGCATAAGTCCACTCACTAAATGCACCATAAGATTGAAATTTCAAATCTTCATCCAAGGATGGGATTACTGAAACACCTTGCATATACATATTTCCAGCATGTTGATTATGCTGAGAATCCAAGCCAGAGATAGCACTCCATTTCTCCCATTCTGTTGTAATAGCAGCACGTGCATTCATAGTACGACGCGTCACATTCATCGCCATAGCCATCATTGGCGGCGTACGTAAACTAAAATTATCCATGATATGATCGTTATAGCTGTAGTCCACTTGGGCTTCAACTTTCTTGATCACCTCTGTAATATTTTTCTGTTCAGCGTGTAGACCAAGGCTTTCTCGTTTAAATTGCGAACCATCCATGCTACGACCAGCGTAGGCAGCCTCACCATCACCTTTACCTGCACGTAATTCTAACCAAGAATCATCTGTTGGCTTCCAACCCAATGCCAAGTCAGTATTCCAGCGCTCCCAATTTGAATGAATGCTTTTATCGTTGCCATCTTTATAATCATCTGCAACAGATCGATTGGCATTTAAACGAGCATATTTGGTTTCATCGCCAATTGCCGCTTCAATATTATGATCTAGACGACCATATGAACCCATCAAAATACTGGCTTGGCCACGATAAGGCTGATCTTTGCTGAGATTTTCAGGTTGACGCTGAAAAATGACAGTTGCAGCCGAACCAGGCGTTGCGTACTGAACAGTTTGCGGCCCTTTAATCACCGTAATTTTATCAAAGCTTTCTGGCTGAATATAAGAACTTGGTGCATCCATACGATTCGGGCACGCACCTAAATTTTCACTACCATCAACCAACATTTTAATCCGTGAACCAAACATGCCGCGAAAGGTGACATCACCATTGGTTCCACCATTTTTAATGGCACTAAATCCCATAATATTTTGCAAATAATCTGCACCGTCCGTTGCAGGAATAGGTTGAATTGCTTGCTTAGGATCAGCATGAATAATCAATCCATTTGCATCATTTGGCTGCTGTGCTGTAACGACAATAGGTGCTAATACAACATGGGTTTTATCGGACTGAACATCCATATTTGCCGATAATAATGTGCTATTTGAGGCAGCAAGAATCGCAACCGTAAGCGGTTGTAATAAAAATTTAGGTTGAGCCATGATCGGTCTCTCTTAAAACATAAGTAAAACTAGGCTAGAGTTTTGAAAACCCTAATAAAATTGACGTTTTAATTTATGCAAAGAGTGGCGGTGCTCGCCCTTGAGGTAATAAGAATAGCCGTTGCAGTGCAAAATAAACATGCTTAAATGCCTGTTGATACGCGACTAAACGGATTTGGATTCGAACTAAAACCTCTTTCACGCCGAATTCAGGCGGTAATACCAAATTGGCATACACCGTACAGTATTGACACTGGTGATTTGGATCGTGATGATCGTGTGAAGATGTTGTAGATGCGGGTGCTTGTTCGAGTTGATGTGAATGATGATGAGCATGATGCTGTGATTGACTTTGCTCAGCTTGTACCTGAGGTAACAGTAAAGCTTTGGTAATCGTTTCACAGACAGGTGCAATCTGATATTGCTTCGGCAGCAGTGGCTGCAAAAACACCGCAATCTGTAAATAGACTGCGGTGAATGCAAGCATTAAACCACTACGAAACAAGAAGGGCACTTTTAATAACCGAAAAAAATTTGTTAACGTTTAACCGCAACTTTTTCTTTATCGCGTTGACGTACAACTTTTTCAACTTTCTCACGTGCACGCTGACGTTTTAATGGCGATAAATAATCAACAAAAAGTTTGCCATTTAAGTGATCCATTTCATGTTGGATACAAACTGCGAGAAGTTCGTCAGCTTCTAACTCAAATGCTTGACCATCAAGGTTAATTGCCTCGATTTTTACACGTGACGGACGCGCAACTTTGTCGTATATTTGAGGCACAGAGAGACAGCCTTCTTCGTACGGCTGAGTCTCTTGAGTCAGTGGAGTGACTTTGGGGTTGATGAACACCATCGGTTGATTTTTCTCTTCAGAAAGGTCCATGACAATAAGCTGAATATGATGATCAACCTGAGTTGCCGCTAAACCTATACCCGGTGCCTCATACATGGTTTCTAACATATCTGCTGCAAGCTGACGAATATCATCAGTGACTTCTTCGACTGGCTTGGCAATGGTACGAAGACGGGGATCAGGAAAACTTAAAATAGGTAATAAGGCCATACCGTTCCTCATTTATGCCATTGATCAGAAAACCAACTGAAGGGAATGCTTGATCAAAAAATTGTGTGTAAAGTCGTTATTATAGCGCAACTACACACATAATTTTTAGGAATTATGATAATGAAAAAGGTTTTAAACGGCATACCATCATTTCATGCCTTGGGGTTAAAAAAACAACTGATTGCTGCTGCAATTTGTGCAGGACTGGGCATGACGGCAAACCTGACCCATGCGGCCAGCCCCAATGTCAGCCCACCGTCCGTGAAAGCAGGCGCACCGCATGTCTATGTGGTGAAAAAAGGCGATACGCTTTGGGATATTTCAGGCAAGTTTTTAAGCAAGCCGTGGCGCTGGCCTGAAATCTGGGCAAGCAACAAGCACATTAAAAACCCACACTGGATTTATCCAGGTGACAAACTGCTACTTTGCAGCCTGAACGGTAAACCTTTAATTGGCAAGGATGAGGGAGATGGCTGTGACGGTATTATCCGCCGCTACACAGGCAGTGCCTCAACCTTGCGTCCACGGGTACGCATTGAGGCATTGAACAACAGCGTCCCTGTCATTCCACTGGCACATATCCAGCAATGGCTGGAACGCACCTCGGTACTTCCTGCCGATGCAATTGCCAATACACCTTATATTCTGGGTACAGCAGACAACCGTGTTCTTGCAGGCAAGGGCCAGAGCGTTTATGTGCGTGGTCAGGGTCTTGAAAATGGTCAACGTTATGGTGTGTTCCGTGAGGGTGAACCTTACGTGGTGCTGGATGAGAAAGGCAAGAAACAGGTGCTTGGTGTTGAGTTGACCCAGGTGGCTTCGGGTGTCGCCATTCGCAACGAAAATGACATCACCACGGTTGAACTGACTGACAGCTATAATGGTGAAGTGCGCCGTGGCGACCGCGTTATGGCTGAACAGGATGCCATGCTGCCTACCCTGTTCTATCCAACCGATGCAGGTCAGGTTAAAGACGGTGGCAAGATTATTCGTGTCATGGGCTCAATTGGAACTGCTGCGAAGAATGGTGTGGTAACTGTAGACCGCGGTACGGCTGATGGTATTGAAATTGGGCAGGTGTTCAGCACCTATCAGGATGGTGAAACCGTTCGTGACCCTAAAACCAAAGAAACCGTTAAACTTCCTGGCCAATATGTGGGCAGTGTCATGATCTTTAAGAGCTTTGACCGTATCAGCTATGCATACGTACTGGAAAGTGAGCTGCCAATCAAGATTGGTTCAAACATCAAACCACCCCGTCTTGACGACTAAGTTGTAAAGACTCATGTTGGATCATCTATCACCCCAGCATCACGCAACCGTGTTGGTATGGTATTTGGTTCAACATTCCCTCTCCAGTTTTCAAAAAATTCTTCATCACTTTGGCAGTTGTGAACAGGCAACTCAACCCAACCGCCTGGCAGAATGGCAACAACTTGGCCTGCATGCCAATCATTTAAAACGTTTGCAGGAATTCCAGACGGCTCAGGGACAACAACAATTTGAGCAAGTCATTCAACTCATTCAAAAACACAGTGACTTCATCTTAACGCCTGATGATATCAGCTATCCAACCCAGCTATTGCCCTATTCAGACCACCCACCGATTTTATTTGGACAGGGACAGGCATCGACACTGTTACAACCTCAAATTGCTGTCGTTGGCAGCCGCAAGCCTGGCCCACATGGACGGCAAATGGCCTATGACTTTGGCTATTATTTAAGTGAGAAAGGCTTTTATATCAGCAGTGGTCTGGCACATGGCATTGATGAGGCAGCACATCGTGGCGGACTGGCACATCAACGAACCATTGCAGTGATGGGCACAGGACTGGATACCATTTATCCTGCCCAGCATAAGCAACTGGCAGCAGAGATTCGTCAATCGGGCGCAATTGTGACTGAGTTCCTGCCTGCCACCCTGCCTTTAGCCGCGTTTTTTCCACGGCGTAACCGTATTGTCAGCGGCTTGAGCCTTGGTGTGTTGGTGGTGGAGGCAGCATTAAAAAGTGGTTCCATCACCACGGCAAATGCAGCGGCAAATCAGGGCAAAATGGTCTTCGCCATTCCTGGACATATCTACAGCGAGCATCATCAAGGTTGCCATCAACTAATTCGGGAGGGGGCAATTCTGGTTGACCATCCTGAACAGATCATTGAAGATCTGGCTTTACCAACACAATGGCAAGCCCAGCAGCAACGTGCTGAAAAAACCAAAGAAACAGCATCTCCACCAGCCAGCCTACCTACGCACCTGATCGAACTCTACCAGATACTGGACTGGGTTGGACAAGACCTCGACCAACTTGCCCAGCGCTATTCAGCATCGATTGCTGAGCTCACCGCTCAGTTAATGGAACTGGAACTGCTCGGTTTATGTATCCAGCAAGGTGGACGCTATTTACGTTGCCGTCCAATGCATTAAAATAGCAACATCCATCCTTGATTCCCAATTTTCGCATGATCACATCCTCCATTTCCGAAGCGGCGCAACTTTTGAAACAAGGCGAAGTGCTCGCCTATCCGACTGAAGCGGTCTGGGGGCTGGGCTGTAATCCATTCAATGAACAGGCATTTCAGCACATTCTGGAACTGAAACATCGCCCAGTGGAAAAAGGGGTGATTTTACTGGCTGGGCACCTTGATCAGGTTGAACACTTACTACAAAGCTTAACAGCCGATATTCGCCAGCAAGTCATTGCAAGCTGGTCCAACCGTTTGCCGTCAGAACGTGCCACCACCTGGCTACTCCCTGCCGATCAGCACATTCCAGACTGGATTAAGGGACAGCATCCCCTTGTCGCGGTACGTGTGACCACCCATCCCCTGTGTGTTGGGCTGTGCAACAGCTTTGGTGGCTTTATTGTTTCAACCAGTGCCAATCCTGCGGGTTTAACACCTGCACATAGCCTGCAACAGGCACAGGATTACTTTGCCTCATCGCTGCATTACCTAAAGGGTGATCTGGGACTGAGCCAGCAACCGAGCCGAATATTAAATGCACTCACAGGCGAAGTGATTCGTGCTTAGTACATTAATCATGTAATTCGGTGAAGAGCAGACAAAAAAAAGCTCAGTTATATAGGGATAACTGAGCATAAAAAGGATGTGGATAATCACATCCAGAGGGTTTACAAATTTGGTAAGCAACTTCTTCATTCTCATAACGAATCAGCTTGCTGTGGGCGGTATTATGGAACAATTGTTCAACTTATACAAATATATTATTTATCTAACAAAAAATGTGAAAAGCGTACCATTTTTGTCACTTTCATTATTTTAATAAAATTATATTTCTATTTTTATTCAGCTTTTTTTAGATGACAAATTTAGTCACACTTTAAAATATATTTGTAAATCATATAGAAAGAATGCTCATTAGATAAATTTTTTGGTGTGTTTGTTTTTATTTTCAACAAACACACCTTTATGGAACCTGAATTAGGCTGATTCCACCCGTCTGGCTGGTGCTTTCACCGTTTTCTTCTGTGCCATCACAATACCCACCAGAATCATCACACCACCAATACCATGGTAGATCGTCCATTGTTCAGACAACCAGAGGCTGGCAATAATTGCGGTAACCACAGGCATCAGGTTGATAAAAATACTGGTACGGTTTGGGCCAATCGCCTGTACTGCCAGCATCCATAATAATGGTGCGATCAACGATGGAAAGATAGGCTACCACCACAGTTCCAGCTTTATTGAGTTCTTTAAACGCTATACAGGCCAGACCCCATCCAGCTTAAAAACGCCTCCATTTAAAGAACGCCCTGTTTTCATGGATTATTTGTATGGATTCATCTCAACAGCATTGCACTCTGGCTGAATAGCAGTTAAAACAAACAGGTCTTGCACAACAACAAATTAGGATAATCACATGAGCCAATCGGTTTACCACATTCCAGTTAAGGACATTAAGGGTCAGGATGTTGATCTTGATCAATATCAGGGTAAAGTCCTATTGATCGTCAACGTTGCGTCAAAATGTGGTTTGACACCACAATATGAGGGTTTGGAAAAACTTTATCAGACCAAAAAAGATCAGGGGCTGGAAATTTTAGGTTTCCCTGCCAATAACTTCTTAGAGCAAGAGCCAGGCACAAACGATGAGATTGAACAATTCTGCTCTCTCAACTATGACGTGCATTTCCCACTTTTCGCCAAAATCTCTGTTGCAGGTGATGATAAGCACCCACTTTACCAGACACTGACTCAGGCGATTCCTGAACGTACGGGTGAGGGTCCTTGGTGGAAAGACCTTGTTGACTATGGTTTAACCCCAAACAACCCACCTGAAGTGTTGTGGAACTTTGAAAAATTCCTCATCAATAAAAATGGCGAAATCGTTGCACGTTTTGCACCAGACATCACAGCCGATGACGAACGTATTGTCAGTGCGATTGAAGCTGAGCTAGCCAAATAATTCTTATATATTTAAAGAAAAGAATAGTTTACCTCTTCTTTTCTTTTGAATAACTATTATAATTTTACTTTAATTTATATATATAAAATAAAGATGGAATTTTATGGCAAAGTTTCTTAATACCAGCGCAACTAATTTTTATTTAGAGGAACTGATCAAGAATGCTAAAGAAAGATTGATTTTAATTAGTCCTTTCTTAAAACTGAATGATCGTATCAAAGAACTTTTAGAAGACAAAAATCGTTTAAAAATAGATATTCGTATCATTTATGGAAAAAGTGATTTGCATCCTGATGAAATTAAATGGATGCAAAAACTCGATTATGTACGAGTCAGCTTCTGCAAAAATCTACATGCCAAGTGTTATATAAACGAATCAACTTGCATTATCTCTAGTCTAAATCTTTATGAATTTAGCCAAGTCAACAATAATGAAATGGGTATCCTGATAGAAAAAGATCAAGATGCAACCGTATTTAAAGACGCCTACGAAGAAGCTCAACGCATTATTCGGATCAGCGATGAAGTTCGTATTTCTCTTGATGAAGTTAAAGAGTTCGAGACTGTTCAAGACAATAATGAACAAGAGGATTTCAGCAAATTAACCACCTCTAAACTTGCGGCAAAACATAAGCTCAAAACCAATGAACTTCTTGAACAATTTGTCCAAAAAGGTTTTTTAGTAGTTAATGATAAAGGTAAACACCAATTAACCGAGCAAGGCAAAAATATTGGAGGAGAATTCAAGTTCAATAGCTATGGTGGCTACTTCCTTTGGCTTGGAGATATGAATATCTGAACTGAGGTGGTTCCGTTAATTAGACCACTCAATTCAGTTTTATAAGTGATAAATCCGCTCTAAATATTTAAATTATGCTGCCATTACTTTTAGTAAATGTTGATCATAAAATTCATTTGGTGTTGCCTTATTCAAACTTGAATGAGGACGTATCATGTTATAAAAAACCAAATATTCAGCAAATTGATTGTTTCGCTTGTTTAACCGTATCGTAAGCTTTCAAATAGACTTCCTCATGCTTCAAGCTGCGCCATAACCGCTCAATCATCACATTATCTCTCCACCGTCCTTTCCCATCCATACTGATACGGATATTTCGCAATTTTAACTCATTCAAAAATGCCTCGCTTGTGAATTGACTGCCTTGGTCTGTATTAAACACCTCAGGACAACCATATTTCACAATTGCTTCTTGCAACGCATCTATGCAAAAGTCTGTTTCCATACTGATCGATACACGATGAGCCAGTACTTTACGACTATGCCAATCTATAATTGCACACAGATAGACAAAGCCTTTAGCCATAGGAATGTATGTGATATCTGTACACCAGACTTGATTAGAGTGATCGATGACCATGTTTTTCAACAGATATGGGAAAATACGGTGTGCAAGATTAGGCTTACTGGTATTGGGTTTTGGATACAAGGCATGTATTCCCATCAAGCGCATTAAACGTCGGACTTTACGCCGACCTATTTGATGCCCTTGACGCTGTAGCATATCTCGTATCATTCGACTGCCCATAAATGGGTAGTCGAGATGAATTTCATCGATCAGACGCATCAAACTCAAATCAGTTGATGAAATCTCTTTGGGCTTGTAATACAACGTACTGCGATTGATTTGAATCAATTGCGATTGTTGTCGTACCGAAAGTTGATGGGTCTTATCGATCATTTTTTGCCGCTCAGCTGCCCTATTTTTCTGAGCGCACCTTCTAAAAAATCAATTTGCAATGCCTGATGTCCTATCTTGGCATGTAGAGCTTTGAGGTCAATCTCAGGTTCTTGTTGTGCTGTTGGTCGTGAAAAAATATTGACTGATTGCTCAAGCAGTTGATTTTTCCAATCGATGATTTGGTTTTGATGTAAATCGAATTGAGTAGAAAGTTCAGCGAGTGTGTGGTCGCCTTTAATTGCTGCGAGAGCAACTTTAACTTTAAACTCTGCTGAATGATTACGACGTTTTCTTCGTGTCATGGTTGACTCCAAAAACAAGCATTTCCCATGCTTATTGGGGAGTAGATTATCACTTATAGACGTGGTCTAAAATCCTAGAACCACATCAGAACAACATCATTTACCTAAATCATCAAAAGATTTTGGGCTATAATCTTAGTAGCCCCCTCTTCTTTACATAAGCAATCTTAATGAATTACAAAAATCACTTTTTTATTCATATTTTTTCATTATAGTGACGTTATTCACATATTTTGGTGCAGTTCAGCCATGATGGAAAACCAGTCGATCAAAGCCATCCTTTCAGCCATGACACTTGTTGCTGCATTTACACTGACAGGCTGTGATCAAGTTCCCCATGACAATGAGCAGGTGGAACAAGAGTCTGAATTTGAACAGCCTGCTCCAACAGCGAATCAGGATAACAGCATCGAAATGATCAAGGCACAGGACACCCAAAACCTGAGTCATGGCGATATGCTCAACATCGCACGCGATATTGCAAAGTTGCAGCTTGAGACCGATGATTATGTGACCTTGTTAAAACAGTCACAAACCAGCCTTGAACAGGCAATTCAGGATCAAAATGTTCAGCAACTGCAAAATATCACAGGTGAACTTAAGCAGGAATTACACGGACTACATGACATTTTACTTTCACTAAACCTGAAAAGTAATGAGGTTGACCAGATTCGCCAGAGTCTACTTACGGCCAACCAGCAACTTTTGAGCATGCCCTTGCTGCATGGTCAACTGGACATTGCCCAGCTAGATTTTGCAAAAATTGAAAAGCAGTTCAACACCATTCAAATGGATATGGTCAAATTGGCAACCTTAGTACTCGGCAATAAAGATGATTCAAACGCTTAAAATCCGTTTATTTTAATTTTCGATTCCATATAAAAAAGCCACCTTTCGGTGGCTTTCTCAATCTTAAATCTGCAATTACATTGCGCGATTCTTGATTTTACGGATGGTTTCAAGCTGAGCCGCAGTTTCTGCAAGCGCAGCAAGAGCAGCAGCCGAGTCCAAATCACTCTTTTGGTTGGCTAACAATTGTTCAGCTTGTTTACGAGCTTCCATAATTGCAGCCTCATCCAAGTTGTCAGCGCGAATTGCAGTATCTGCAAGCACAGTCACAACGTGAGGTTGAACTTCTAACACACCGCCAGATACGTAAACAATTTCTTCCGTACCATTTTCCAACTGAACACGAATCGGTCCAGGTTGGAGCAAAGTTACAAGTGGTGCATGTCCAGGTAAAATACCTAACTCACCACCCGCACCTTTTGCGATTAACATCGTAACTTGTCCAGAGTAAATCGACTCTTTAACACTTACAACATCGCATTGCATAATCGCCATGAGAATCTCCTTAAATTAGAGTTGCTAATTAAAGTTTCTCGGCTTTAGCAATCACTTCGTCAATACCACCAACCATATAGAACGCTTGTTCTGGGATGTGATCGTATTCACCAGCTAATAGACCTTTAAAGCCACGAATCGTTTCTTTAAGCGGTACTAATTTACCAGGAGCACCAGTAAATACTTCAGCTACGTGGAATGGTTGAGAGAAGAAACGTTGGATTTTACGCGCACGGTAAACAACCAATTTATCTTCTTCAGCTAATTCATCCATACCCAAGATTGCGATGATGTCTTTAAGCTCTTTATAACGTTGCAATACGTTCTGTACAGAACGTGCAATTTCATAATGCTCTTGACCAACAACCAATGGGTCTAACTGACGTGAAGTTGAGTCAAGTGGATCGATCGCTGGGTAAATACCAGAAGATGCGATATCACGGCTCAATACTACTGTTGCATCTAAGTGAGCAAACGTTGTTGCAGGTGATGGGTCAGTCAAGTCATCCGCAGGTACGTATACAGCTTGGATCGATGTGATCGAACCAGACTTAGTAGACGTAATACGCTCTTGAAGAACACCCATTTCTTCTGCAAGTGTCGGTTGGTAACCTACCGCAGATGGCATACGACCTAACAATGCTGATACTTCAGTACCTGCAAGTGTATAACGGTAGATGTTGTCGACGAATAATAATACGTCACGACCTTTACCATTTTCGTCTTTTTCATCACGGAAGTATTCAGCCATCGTCAAACCAGTTAACGCTACGCGTAAACGGTTACCTGGTGGCTCGTTCATCTGACCGTAGACCATTGCTACTTTGTCAAGAACGTTAGAATCTTTCATTTCGTGATAGAAGTCGTTACCTTCACGAGTACGCTCACCAACACCAGCAAACACAGATAAACCTGAGTGTGCTTTCGCGATGTTGTTGATCAACTCCATCATGTTAACGGTTTTACCAACACCCGCACCACCGAATAAACCAACTTTACCACCTTTTGCGAACGGGCAAAGCAAGTCGATGACTTTAATACCTGTTTCTAAAAGATCAGTAGAAGCTGCTTGTTCAGCATAAGAAGGTGCTTGACGGTGAATCGGCAAACGTTCTTCAGTCGCTACAGGACCTGCTTCATCAATAGGGCGACCCAATACGTCCATGATACGACCAAGCGTAGCAGGACCCACTGGAACAGAAATCGGTGCATTTGTGCTAGTTACATTAAGGCCACGTTTAAGACCTTCTGTAGAACCCATTGCGATGGTACGAACAACACCATCGCCAAGCTGTTGCTGAACTTCTAAAGTAGTTTCAGTACCGTCAACTTGGAGAGCGTCATAGATCTTAGGAACGCTATTGCGCTCAAACTCGACGTCGATAACCGCGCCGATGATCTGAATGATACGACCGCTACTCATTGCTGTCTCCTCAATTCAAACTAATAATGTTAAACGGCAGCGGCACCGCCAACGATCTCGGAAATTTCCTGAGTAATCGCGGCTTGACGCAGCTTGTTGTAAATGAGCTGTAGGTCTTTAATCAATTGTCCTGCGTTGTCTGTCGCCGCTTTCATCGCGACCATACGAGCTGACTGCTCACATGCAACGTTTTCAATCACACCTTGATAAACCATAGACTCGATATAGCGAACCAACAAACCATTCAACAATACTTCTGCTTCTGGTTCGTAGATATAGTCCCAACCATAAGTACGGTTGAGATCATCGCCTGCTTGCGCTGGTGCTAAAGGAACAAGTTGTTCTACCTTAGGCTGTTGAGTCATCGCATTGACGAAACCATTTGAAACGAGGTAGATACGATCTAATTCGCCCTTATCAAATGCATCAAGCATAACTTGTACAGAGCCAGTTAACTGCTCCAAACTCGGCGCGTCGCCAAGTTGGGTCGTTGCACCAAGCACTTTACCGCCGTAATTCTTAAAAAACGAAACCGCTTTTTGACCAATCAAAGCAAATTCAACTTCAATTGACTGCTGTTGTTGTGCTTTGACATGCTGCACAACTTTCTTGAACAAGTTAATGTTCAAGCCACCTGCCAAGCCACGATCTGAAGACACCACGATATAGCCAACGCGCTTAACAGGGCGATCAACCATATAACGGTGTTTATATTCAGGGTTTGCTTGAACTAAGTGAGCAATTACACGGCGCATATTATCGGCATACGGACGGCCCTGAGCCATGCGCTCTTGCGCACGACGCATTTTAGAAGCAGCTACCATTTGCATCGCGCGAGTAATCTTTTGCGTGCTCTTGATACTAGCTACTTTGGCGCGAATTTCTTTTAAATTTGCCATACGCTTAACCTAGTATTCGAAAACCCTTTCGAGCTTCCGAAGGTTGATCCGTGAACCAAACTTAACTAAAGCTTAACTTAGTAAGTTTGAGTCGCTTTGAAGCTCTCAATACCTGCTTTGAATGCTGCTTCGATGTCTTTGTTGTAATCACCAGTTTCATCGATCTGTTGCATCAACGCAGCATGTTCTGAACGGAAGTAAGAGATTAACGCAGCATCAAAGTCTACGATTTTCTTCACTTCAACGTCAGCCATGTAGCCTTCGTTAGATGCATAAACAGATACAGCTTGGTCAGCAATTGAGTATGGAGCATATTGTTTCTGCTTCATTAACTCAGTTACACGTTGACCATGCTCAAGTTGCTTACGAGTTGCTTCATCAAGATCAGAAGCGAACTGAGCAAACGCAGCCAATTCACGGTATTGTGCTAAAGCAGTACGGATACCACCAGACAATTTTTTGATGATCTTAGTTTGAGCAGAACCACCAACACGCGATACAGAGATACCCGCGTTCACTGCAGGACGAATACCTGCGTTGAATAATGATGTTTCTAAGAAGATCTGACCGTCAGTAATCGAAATTACGTTGGTTGGTACGAATGCAGATACGTCACCCGCTTGAGTTTCAATGATCGGCAACGCAGTTAAAGAACCAGTTTGGCCAGTTACTGCACCGTTCGTGAACTTCTCAACATAGTCAGCTGAAACGCGCGAAGCACGCTCAAGAAGACGTGAGTGAAGATAGAATACGTCACCTGGATACGCTTCACGACCTGGTGGACGACGTAATAACAATGAAATTTGACGGTAAGCAACAGCTTGCTTAGACAAATCATCATAAATAATTAACGCATCTTCACCGCGGTCACGGAAGTATTCACCCATTGTACAACCTGAGTACGGAGCTAAATACTGCATAGCTGCAGGATCAGCTGCCGCAGCTGCGACAACAGTTGTATACGCCATAGCACCAGTTTCTTCTAGCTTACGTACCACGTTTGCAATTGTTGATTGTTTTTGACCAATCGCAACATATACACATTTAATGCCAGAGTTTTTCTGAGCGATAATCGCATCGATCGCCATTGCTGTTTTACCAGTTTGGCGGTCACCAATGATCAACTCACGTTGACCACGACCTACAGGGATCATGGTATCAACTGACTTATAACCAGTTTGAACGGGTTCGTCCACTGATTGACGCCAAATTACACCTGGTGCCACTTTTTCAACAGCATCAGTTAATTTTGCATCAATTGGGCCTTTGCCATCAATTGGGTTACCCAAAGCATCTACGACACGACCAAGAAGTTCAGGACCAACTGGAACTTCTAATACGCGACCAGTACAACGCGCTTTTTGACCTTCTTGCAGGCTTAGGTAGTTACCTAAAACAACGGCACCCACTGAATCCTGTTCTAGGTTCAGTGCCATACCAAATAAGCCGCCGTCGAATTCGATCATTTCACCGTACATTGCATCCGCAAGACCGTGAATACGCACGATACCGTCAGATACCATGACGATGGTACCTTCATTCTTAGCGGTCGCGCTGGTGTCCAGATCGCCGATACGCTGTTTAATGAGCGCACTGATCTCGGATGGATTCAGTTGTTGCATTGCGCTATTCCTCAATCTTTTTTAAGTTCAGTCTTTTTGCTGTTAGGCAAGAAGACGAGTCCGCATTTTTTCAAGCTTGTTAAGCGCAGAGTCATCTATCACTTGGTCGCCTGCACGAATCACAACCCCTGCGATCAACGCTGGATTAACGCTAACAGTCACATGAACAGTTCTGTTAAAACGTTTTTCAAGCGCATGAGCTAAAATATGCTCTTGTTTCGCATCCATTGGAAAAGCAGATTCAATTTCTACTTCCAATGAGTTGTTATTCTGCGATTTAAGTTGTTCGTATTCTGTTGCAATTTCAGGCAATAAGATAACACGATCATTTTCAGCAAGCAGTGTCAGAAAATTAGACAGCGCTGCTGATTGATCTTCACCTAAAACTTTTGTAAACAGACCAACTTGCTCCGCAGGAGTCAATTCAGGACGATTTAAATAAGCGGAAAATGCTTCATCTTGCACCGCAGCACTGAGCAATTGTAATGCATTTGACCAAGTGTCAGTTGCATTCTGCTCAGATGCATAAGCAAACGCTGCTTTAGCGTATGGGCGTGCCAACGTCAAGAGTTCAGCCATATTTCCCTCGCTTAAAGTTTAGCAGCCAGCTGATTCAGCATGGCATTATGAGCTTCTGCGTCAACTTGTTGGTTCAGAATTTTTTCTGCACCAGCAACTGCCAAGGCAGCAACTTGTTGACGTAATTCTTCGCGAGCAGCATTGATATCCTGATCAACAGTTTCTTTCGCCTGTTGACGAATACGCTCACCTTCAGCAGATGCTTGGGTACGCGCTTCTTCGACCAATTGCGCTGCACGACGGTTCGCTTGTTCGATCAATTGAGCCGCTTGTGCTTTTGCTGCGTCTAATTCTGCCTTAACTTGTGCTTGCGCATCAGCAAGGTCAGCTTTTGCTTTTTCAGCAGCATTTAAGCCATCAGCGATTTTACGCTGACGCTCACTAATCGCATTGATTAGTGGTGGCCAAACAAACTTCATGCAGAATGCGACAAAGAACGCAAATGCAATCGCTTGACCAATCAATGTGAGGTTGATATTCATTTCGCTATTCCTCAATATGTGGATTTAGGAATTAAGCTATTAACCTACAAATGGATTAGCGAAGATGAAGAACAAGCCAATACCAACACCGATCATAGGCACAGCATCAAGAAGACCCGCAATTAAGAACATACGAGTTTGAAGTTGTGGAGCCAATTCTGGTTGACGAGCAACAGCTTCTAAGAAGCGACCGCCCAAAAGACCAAAACCAATCGCAGTACCTAAAGCACCGAAAGCGATCAAGATAGCAGATGCAATTGCAACTAGACCTAAAGTGAGTTCCATGAAAAATTCCTCAGAGGTTAGGTTATTACCAAATTAAACTAAAATTTAAGCCTAACCATCGATTGATAATTAGGCAATACCATTAATGCTTTTCGCTTGCCATGCTCAAGTAAACGATGGTCAGCATCATAAAGATGAATGCTTGCAACGTGATTACAAGAATGTGGAAAATAGCCCAAGGCACAGATAACGCCCATTGAATCCAGAACGGTAATAACGCGATTAAGATGAAGATTAACTCACCCGCATACATGTTACCGAACAGTCGTAGAGCCAACGAAACTGGTCGAGCAAGAAAAGTTACTAATTCCAAAATCAAGTTCACTGGAATCAATAACGCTTTTGCAACTGGGTTACTTGGGTTAAATGGGTTAAGTGCCAATTCACCGACGAAACCGCCGATCCCTTTTTCACGAATACTATAGAACAAGATTAGTGCAAATACAGACAATGACATACCAAGGGTAATGTTAGGATCTGTAGATGGAACAACCTTGAAATACACGTGGTGAGGGTCCATACCAAACACGCTTGCACCAATCTGTTGAGCTAGATAAGGAATCCAGTCTACAGGAATCAAGTCCATTGCGTTCATGAGGAAAATCCACACGAAGATGGTCAATGATAAAGGAGCAATTAAACGCGATTTGCCGTGGAAAGTATCACGAACACTTGAGTCCACAAACTCGATAATCATTTCGATTGCAGATTGGAATTTAGTTGGAACGCCAGCATTTGCAGCTTTCGCAACTATCCAGAACAACAAACAGAAAATAACACCAAGTCCGATAGACCAACCCATTGAATCCAAGTGAATTGCAGTGAACCCCATCGATTGAGCTTCTTCAGCAGTCTCAGCCAATTTCCATGTACCATCAGGCATTTTGCCATAGGTCATATTGGTCAAGTGATGCTTGATATACTCGGTCGAAGTCAGGGCATGTTCTTCAGCAGCCATAAATCACACCTGGTCAATGTCAATCATTAAAAAGAAGCGGAACGAATCCTGCGAACTGCAAAAATCTCGTACCCTCTTCCAAAAATCTCAAAAATGTGTTTCATTCTCGTTGCTGAAGACGTGACACCCAGAATGGTGCAACCCACGACATAGCCTGAACGAGGATAAACCCACAAAACAATGCTACCGCTGACAACGGTTTGACATTGCTCAAAATTAAAATAAAACCCACAATCACAATTGCAAACTTACCGAGCATTCCCCGATACATATTCAGCATGACCTGTCTTGACGCCCGTGCCCCAGCTGTCCTAAACGACTGCCAGGCAAAATAACAATGCGCCAACCAACAAACCAGTGCCCCAAGCGCAGCACTCAGGGCCGCAGTGGTGTCTTTTATCAACCATGCCAGCAACGCTGCCACAGGAATCATGCACGCCTGTAAGAAGACCAAAGCTTTTGCTAATCGTCGGTCAATCAAGCGACTAGTTCGGCTCATTTTTTACCCACTTACAGCATAACTGCTTGACAAGTTTTAATCATGATTGTTTTGAATCGCAGGCATTATAGAGTTACACCCCTGAACATGCAATCTTTTCTCGACTTAAGTCTGTTTTTTTCGTTAGCCCATTTTTTGACGATAGAGTCAATTGGTTTTTATTTTTTTCATCAATTTTGTGTACTTAATACGCATTTATCGGTTTTTGAAGCCAATTTTTTCCAAGCTGTTACAAAATTGTCCTCACCACGCATGCTTTCATCCACGGGCTGGAAAACCACTGGGTTCAATTTTCGATACTGGCTGCTGCTGGCAGATGTTTCAGCCAATAGGCACATTTGTGCTTTAGGCCGATTGTCCATGAGATATTTAATCTGGGCAGCAGTCGGTGCAATATGTGGATCATCGGTTAATGCCCCTGCAAACTTCAGGTTCAGCGCCCGCTCCAGATACTGATAGGCATCATGATAAGACCAGTAGGGTTTGGATTTACTCGAACTTTCATATTGCTGGGATGCCTGTAGCATCTGCTGGGCAAAGTCCTTGGCATTGGCCAGATATTTCGCCTTGTTTTCTGGATATTGCTGTGAACGCAAGGTCGCAATAAAGAAAGCGATCCGCACTGCATTGTTGGGATCGAGCCATACATGACTGTCCACAGTGTTCGACAGTGCAGCCCCACGCAAGTTGCGTTGTGGCAATGTGGTCAGAATACCCGAATCCAGCAGTGCAATTGCCTTGCGGTTCTGACTGAGCAACTTGTCCAGAGGTGCTTCATGCACTTTACCAAGCCATAACACCAATGAAGCATCCTGTATTGCCTTGCGATGGGCTGGGGTAAGCTGTACATCATGGCCTGTCTGGTCACCCAACAACAGTACTGGTTCTTCCACACCATCGGTGACTTCTTTTGCAATCAGATAAATGGGATGTGTTGAAACCACTAGACTTTGTGTCCAGCCCCATGTGCTCAACATTGACAACAAGACCAGAAGAGAAAGGCGCAACATCACAGGATTACTCAATAAAGCGAATCATGTTATAATATAACAAAAGTTAAAAAATGCCTATGTCTATTTTCAGGATTCATCACACTATCTATTAACCAGTCCATTTAATATGGATCATTATAAATGAATTGCATGATATGATAGTGCGTCTGTTGATATACCTGCGACACAGGTTATATATGGTCGAAATATCAATAGGCCCTACAAAAACAATGAGGTCAATTTATGAGTTCCTGTTCACACGAACATGACAATGCTTTACACGGTGTTCACGGTCATCACGATATTAAGGCGCGGCTTGCTGAAGCAGAGATTTTATGCACTGCGGCGGGCGCTCGCCTGACACGTTTACGTAAAGAAGTGCTTGAACTCATTCTAAATGCTTCTGCTCCAATGGGCGCTTACGACTTACTGGCTAAAATCAAAGGTCAAGCAGACCGCCCTGCTGCCCCTCCCACCGTTTACCGTACCCTGGACTTCTTACTGGAGAAAGGCTTAATCCATCGGCTAACCTCAATTAATGCCTATATTCCCTGCTGTCATCCACGTGAGGGGCATCAGGCCGCATTCCTGATTTGCACTGAATGCCACTTGGTTAAGGAGGCATCGGCACAGGGCCTGATTCAGCAACTGGATCAACTTGCCACCTCTGACCAATTTTCTGCTCAACACAGCATTATTGAAATTTCTGGAAAATGTCATCAGTGCAACACTCGCCAATAAGCACTCCACTGATCCAGTTGGAGAACATCTCGATTCGGCGTGATGAACGGGATATTTTACGCAATGTTGATTTTGCCTTACAGGCAAAAGAGATTGTGACGTTGATTGGTCCGAATGGTGCTGGCAAGTCCACCCTGATCAAGGTCGTGCTTGGTATCATGCCACCCAATAAAGGCAAGGTTCATTTTTCCAAAAAGCTTAAAATGGCCTACGTCCCACAAAAGTTTAATCCATCTGCCAGCCTGCCTTTACGCGTGCAGGACTTGTTGGATTTGGAAGTTTGCGAAGCCCATTTACGTGAAGAAATTATCCGTGATACAGGTATCCTGAAACTACAGCAGTCCAAGGTCCAACAACTTTCAGGCGGTGAACGGCAGCGGGTATTACTGGCACGCGCCCTGTTGCGCCAGCCAGACATTCTGGTGCTGGACGAACCGATGCAGGGTCTGGATATTCAATCTGAGGCAGAGCTGTATGACTATGTGCGTAGTTTGCCCGAGCGCTATGGTTGTGCGGTATTGATGGTTTCACATGATTTACAATGGGTGATGCAGGGTACACACCGTGTGGTCTGTTTAAATAAACATATTTGTTGTAGTGGTTTACCTGAAAGTATTCAGCAGCATCCTGAATACCAAGCGATTTTTGGTACGCAACGCATGTTTTACCAGCATCATCACAACCACTGCGGACATAGTGACCATGCTGAACCCTGTAGCCACGATCCCCGCCCCCACATTCACCCTGAACCAAAGGCCTAAGCGATGATGGAATGGTTACAACTACTATTACCCGCTTGGATCATGGGCACATTGTTGGTGTTTTTAACTGCGCCACTGGGTTGTTTAATGCTATGGCGTAGAATGTCCTTTTTTGCAGACACCATGGCGCATGGCACACTGCTCGGTGTCGCGGTTGCAGGTATTCTGCATTTACCTTTCTGGCTGGGTGTTGGCTGTCTGGCGGCATTGCTGGTTGCCATTCTATGGGTTTTGCACGACTCACGTTTACCGAACGATGCCCTGCTCGCCTTGTGTTCAGCAACCCTGCTTTGCTCAGGCCTGTTATTAATTCAGCAAGTACCGAGCTTACGTCCAGAACTGTTAAGTTATCTGTTTGGTGACCTGCTCAGTATTGAATGGGCCGATTTACCTATCTTTGCAATCGTGATCATCAGCGCCCTTGTGGTGCTTTACCGTTCATGGTCGGCACAAATCCAGATTGCCATTGATCCCGACATTGCCATGAGCGAGGGAGTCAATGCCAACTGGCAACGTCTGGTTTTCATGCTGTTGCTGGCCTTGTTTACTGTACTGGCATTACGTGCCGTGGGTTCACTACTGATGGGTGCGCTACTGGTGATTCCTGCGCTTAGTGCTCGTTTGCTGGCACACTCTCCTAAACAGATGGTGATCTGGGCATTCATACTGGCACAATTTGGCGTTACAGTTGGGCTGTGGTCAAGTGCGGCGCTCAACATTGCCACAGGTTTAAGTATTGTATTGTGTATGGCGCTTTGTTTTGCCATTATTTTTATTGGACAGAAACTGAGTTCACGTTCCTCATAACATTTAACCGATTGCAGTTTGAATGAATCTCTTGCCAATTTGGTTAACGCGACAAAATTTGCTATATTTAGCGTTTTTCCGCGACACTTATTTCGGTAACTATGAATACGGCAATACAATCAGCGCTTGATCATGCGGTACAATCCCTTCAACAACAAGGGGTACTTCCTTCCGATTGGACCAATACGAGCCATTTAACCCGTACCAAAGACCGAAGTCACGGAGACTTCGCCTCCAATATTGCCATGATCGGCTCTAAAGCTGCTGGTATGAAACCACGTGACCTAGCTGAAAAAATCTTATCAGCACTGCCTGAAGTCGCTGACATTACAAAAGCAGAAATCGCAGGTCCTGGTTTTATCAACTTCTTTTTAAACGCAGACCAGCGCTTTGCTGTGCTTGACCAGATTCAGGTACAGAAAGACCAATATGGCCGCAGCCAGGCCAATGCAGCCAAGAAAATTCAGGTGGAGTTTGTTTCCGCAAACCCGACCTCTAGCCTGCATGTGGGGCATGGACGCGGTGCCGCTTACGGTATGACAGTTGCCAACCTTTTAGAAGCAACAGGTGCACAAGTTGACCGTGAATACTATGTCAATGATGCAGGTCGCCAAATGGATATTTTGGCAACATCAACTTATTTACGTTATTTAGAATTGACTGGGCAAACGCTTGTTTTCCCTAAAAATGCCTATCAGGGCGACTATGTTAAAGAAATCGCACAAAGCATTATTGATAAAGATGGCGATGCACACGTTCGCCCAGTTGCTGACATTTACAAAGATGTGCCTGAAGATGTTCAATATGCTGAAGAACTCGATGCCGAAGGCAATAAAGTTATTTTGTCTGGTGATAAAGAAAAACACATTGATGGCTTAATCGCCAATTCACAACAACAGTTAGGTGCGGGCTATCGCGTATTTCACCAAGCGGCTTTACATGCCATTTTGGATGATATCAAAGATGACCTTGCTGACTTTGGCGTGACTTTTGATGAATGGTTTAGCGAAGCTTCGCTAACCGAAAAAATTGATGAAGCACTTGCGACGCTTGATCAACGTGGCTTTCTTTATGAAAAAGATGGCAATATTTGGTTTAAATCAACTGAATTTGGCGATGAGAAAGACCGTGTGGTGAAACGTCGTAATGGCCAAACCACTTATTTTGCATCTGACATTGCTTATCATCTGAATAAACTACAACGTGGTTATACTGACCTGATTGATATTTGGGGTTCAGATCACCACGGTTATATTTCACGTGTAAAAGCTGCCATTGATGCAATGGGTTACGACTCTAAAAAACTGACTGTTCTTTTAGTTCAATTCGTGAGTTTATGGCGTGGTGGCGAGATGGTACAAATGTCATCTCGTTCAGGTCAATTCGTGACTTTACGTGATCTACGTAAAGAAGTGGGTAATGATGCGGCACGCTTCTACTACGTGATGCGTAAATCTGAACAACATATTGACTTTGATTTAGACCTTGCCGTTTCTCAAAGCAAAGACAATGCGGTGTACTACATTCAGTATGCCCATGCACGTGTAAATAGCATTTTGAACCGCGCGAAAGAGAAAGGCATTACATTTGATGTCGCATCTGCTCGCCAAGTTGCTAATCTCTTAGCATTAGAGACTGAAACAGAGATTCTCGCTAAATTAGCAGCTTATCCTGAAATTTTGATTCGTGCTGCAAATGTCTACGAACCACATCAAATTGGTAATTATCTAAAAGACTTAGCTGCGCTATTTCATGGATGGTATGCACAAGATGGCGTTAAATTTGTTGATGAAACAAATATTCCTTTATCACAAGCGCGTTTATTGCTTTCAATCAATGTACAGCAAGTTTTACGTAATGGCTTAGAGTTACTTGGTGTATCTGCTCCTGAAGCGATGTAATTAATACACACAGTTGCAATAAAAAGTTTGAATCTGAAATATTGTTGTTAACAACGCTATACCGATCTACTTTTAAACTTAGCCTATCATTGGTCGGCAATATCTTAAACAAAGCATTATTTTCAAACATAATGCTTTGTTTTTAACCAGATTCAAGTTACAAATAATCTAATAGAATTAAGAGGAATTTCAGGTGTTTGGAAAAACGCAACGTGGTGTATCTGAACGACCAAACAAGCCAAAAAAACCACTTATTCCAAAGTGGTTGGGAATGCTTGTGGCGATTCTTGCGATTCTATGTGTTGGTGTCATGCTCATGCTATGGCAACCATGGCAACCTGTTCCAGCAAAAAATCAGGTAACATCCGATCATTATCAAGAAGATACCAACAAAGATTATCGTTTCTACGATTTGTTGCCACAACAACAAGTTACTCCAATCCCTGAACAAGCTGTACCTGAAACCAAACAACAAGGTAATGTCGTGATTATTGAATCACCAAAACCTGAAACGACCACAGAAGATCCAACAGCGATTAGTTCGACTGAGCCAGCAGTGCCAGCTCAAGCAAGCTATATTTTACAAGTACGTAGCTATCCTGATCCTGACAGTGCTGATGCGCGTCGTGCAGAAATTATTTTGAATGGTTTATCTGCTGATGTCGTGAAAACAGTGGAAAATGGCCAAACATGGTATCGTGTGTTTTCTGGCCCTTATGATAGTCAAGATGCTGCCCTTGCTGCTCAGCAAACGCTACAACATAGTGGTATTGATTCAATCGTCATCAAGCGCTAAACCCTATCGAATAAAGGGGAACGATTGGTTCCCCTATGCACACTGAGAATTTAAACTTTTTTGCTCAGCACGCTGAAATGCTGAACGTTGTTGCACACGGTGTACAAAAGCCTGAATATTGGGATATTTTCCATGTAAACGCTTTTGAATTGCAATCAATGGAAAAGCCATCTGAATATCTGCAAAAGAAAAATCTCCAGCAAAATAATCATGCTCGCCTAAATATTGTTCAAGGTATAGCATGTGCTCTTTGATGCGAGGACGAACAAATCCAGCTTTTACACCATCCGTTACTTTTTCAGCGATAGGTCGAATCACCCAAGGAACATGCTTACTCACATTATTCATCACCAAAGTCATGACTAATAAAGGCATGAGAGAACCTTCGGCATAGTGCATCCAATAGGAATATTGCCGCTGGTCTTTTGCTTGTTCTGGTTTAAATTTTTGCTGCCCATCATACTGCTGTTGCAAATAATCCAAAATAACAGCAGATTCTACAATAACCTCTTCATCATCGACCAGAATTGGTGCTTTTCCTAAAGGATGAATTTGTTTAAGACTCTCAGGGGCTGCATAACTGGACGATCTTTGATAATACTCAACTTGATAATCCATACCAAGTTCTTCTAATGCCCACAATATACGGAACGAACGTGAACATTGTAGGTAATGTAAGGTAATCATTTTTGTGCCTGCTTTGTCTACGCAACTGCTGTATGAATCCCTCTCACAGTTACGTTTAGAATTATGATTTGCCCAAGCACAATAGCATTTTAGTCTTAAATAATCACGGTCTCTATGTCTAAACTGCGTAACAAAGTTTTAGTGATGGGCGTTTTACTACACACATTAAGAAGTTTTTCTTTTAAGTAATTGTGAAATAGGTTGTTTAAATATTACCCGACGTTCAATCCGTTCCTGTTGTTCACGATTGCTGTGAAAGTCAACCTCAACGCTAAACTCGCCCAAATCCATATCCTTATGCTTGGCATACATCCGTAGGTAACGCGCGTTTAATGATTGTACCCTTGCCAATCTCAGCTGAACGAATGGTGAACTCTTGAATAAATTGATTGATATAAGTTTTACAATCTTTTGAATCAGAAATATCGTAATCGTTATTATTAGTCATGATATTACTCTCTTTTACCTATGCTAGTGCAATGAGTTGTTTTATTGATCTTAACAATATCAACAGTATTCAATATAGTCTTTTGGTAATACGCAGAGTGTTATGCATGGGACAATCCTGACTCAGGACTGATAAGCAGCATTCTTTCGCTCAGTGAGGTGGCATCTCCACAATCAGACTCGTTAGGCGTCGCACCAATGGCAAGAAAACAAGCACCACAGGATAGGCGATCAACCATGAAAACAGCCATGTTGACAGCCACTTCGTTGCGAATCCATCTATTAGCCCAACATTCATTAGTAAGTTCATCAATGATAATGTTGCGCTCATCAGCCCCGATCATAATAATGGCATAATCCAAGCAGCATATTTTGCAGGTAATTTAGTAAAGAAAGCTTTCTTTGTTTGTTGCATGCCATTTGCCCCCATACTCATTCAGCCTGTTTCTTTACATGTTGCTTTAGATTCTTCATAAATTGACCGAACTGCGGCAAGAATTCTTCGAATAGTGGATGATCTTTATTTTCCAGCATCACTTCGCTGAAAAGTTTTAAACCCACCGCAAAAGCTTTCGTGGTTTGATCATCAAAAAATTCAGCACTATTTAAACGTTCAACGATCTCAAAAATATCGTCATGATTTCCAGTATAAAACTCTAAACGTTCGGTATAAGTCGAGGCTTGTCCTTTCGCATCTTTTAAATGTTGTACGGTGACATGGTATTGATGTTGTTTCATAAGTTTTCTCTAAATTAATATTGGATAAGGTGTTTATAAACGTCCAATCGCAATCGCGGCTTGATCAATCTTTTCAGCAATTTGATAAATTTGCTCTTGCTGTAGATCAGCAATATTGAGTTTTAATCGTAATGCTGTTTTTAGATTTTCCATTGCTCGATGGATCTCTATCAGTTGATCGTTGTTATGGATTTCACGTCGAATCCGTAGTTTTTCCAATAAAGCGGTCAACATTTCCTGCTGATCTTTCAGATACGTTTCGCCATATTCAGTGACTTGATATTGTTTACGCTCGGCATCGAGCAAAGAAATACAGTTCATTTCTTCTAAACTGGTGAGAGTTGGGTAAATTGTCCCTGCACTTGGTGTATAGCCATCACCAACAAGATCACTAATTTCTTTAATAATTTCATAGCCATGTTTGGGGCTTTGTTGAATCAAATGCAGCACCAACAGTTTCATGCGACCTGATTCAAATAAGCGCCCACGGCGACCTGCTCGATGATGTTCTCGATGTAATAAAGCCGCTTCGGCTTCATCATGAGAATGCTCAGATTGATGTTTCATCTTTATTTTTCTCTATATTTGCTTAATTTATGCTTATTAAGATATATCTTAAATAATCTTATATCAAGTTAAGATATATCTTTAAATTTTAAAATTTTGATATTGAATGAGTTATTTATTTTACAGATCGATTTTTAGAAAAAGTTAAGTAATAAAAAAGGCCACCTTTTTAAAATATTATTATTTGATCAGGCTACTCTTCTTCTTAAATTGTTCATCAATTTTTGAACTCAGGAAGTCAACAACAGCTCCTAAAGCCTGATGCTGTTGTTGCCAGCTTTGCTTGCCTATCTCACCTTTATATTCTTGGATCATGCGCTGCAAAATGGGTTGATGCTGCGACGGTAACTGAGCTATCACCCAGTGTGCGGCCTGGTCTTTAGGCACAATCTCACTCGTCACCAAACTAAAATAAATACGGCATAAGGCCAAAATTTGATTACGCTCATCGGCATCCTCATCCCAATGTTCCACAATCGAGGGATAGGTGTCTGCCATTGCCTGCCAGAGGTGCTGTTCAGGAATTGCCGTTGACCACTGTGTCAAACTTGGCCCCAACAAACTACGATGATGCACTTGTGCTTTCTTCAGCAAAATACTCAGATCAGGGTCTGTATGTGTGCGGAGCAAAGCACCTTGGTTTAACTCCTCCCGTAACCATTCTCCAAATTGTAGTTCGTAGCTGAGTGGATAACTGCCTGAAAGAATTTGCGCTTTAAGTACGATGGTGACTTCAAGTGCACGCTGTGCTGCCCCAATTGGATACGAAATTTTTAATAAGGTTTCTGCCAGTTGCTGTCGTTGCTGGAGTGTCAGAGCTTGACTCACCACAACCAAAACATCCAGATCACTTTCTGGACCTAGCCCGCCATCAACAGCTGAACCATACAGATAAATGGCAAATAGGGATTCACCCAAAAGCTGCTGTAAAGATCCTGTTAACTGTTCGAGTTGCAAGGTTTCGGACATGCTTGACCTCTTTTTTCAATCGCATAAAAAAAGGCAGGATTTTCATCCTGCCCTTCATCTTATTCCCACTCAATCGTTGCTGGTGGCTTAGATGACACGTCGTAGACGACGCGTGAAACATCTTTAATCTCATTCATGATACGAGTTGAGATTTTATCAACCAATTCATATGGAAGATGTGCAAAGCGTGCTGTCATAAAGTCAACCGTTTCTACCGCACGAAGTGCAATCACCCATGCATAACGGCGACCATCACCAACAACACCCACTGATTTTACAGGTTGGAATACTGCAAATGCTTGCGCAGTTTTATCATACCAACCGCTTGCACGAAGCTCTTGCATAAAGATGTCATCAGCAAGACGAAGAATATCAGCATATTCTTTTTTCACTTCACCCAAAATACGCACGCCCAAACCTGGACCTGGGAATGGATGACGATAAAGCATTTCATGTGGTAAACCTAAAGTTGTACCTAAACGGCGTACTTCATCTTTAAACAAATCACGAATCGGCTCAACCAATTCAAAAGCTAAATCATCAGGTAAACCGCCCACATTGTGGTGTGATTTAATCACATGTGCTTTACCATTTTTAGTGGCAGCAGATTCGATCACGTCTGGGTAAATCGTACCTTGAGCAAGGAAGTTCACGCCATCAAGTTTACGTGCTTCTTCAGCAAATACTTCGATGAATTCACGACCAATAATTTTACGTTTTTTCTCAGGATCAACTTCACCCGCTAACGCTGTTAAGAAACGCTGTTCAGCATCTGCACGAATCACACGGATACCCATGTTTTTCGCGAACATGTCCATCACTTGTTCACCTTCGTTTAAACGAAGTAAGCCATTGTCTACAAATACACATGTCAATTGATCGCCAATTGCTTTATGAAGCAATGCAGCAACAACCGAAGAATCCACACCACCAGAAAGACCTAACAGAACTTTTTGATCACCAATTTGCTCACGCAATTGTTCAACACGCAAGTCAATAATGTTTTCAGAATTCCAAAGATTACGGCATCCGCAAATCCCATGCACAAAGTTCGACAATAACTCTGCACCTTTCGCTGTATGGGTCACTTCAGGGTGGAATTGAACACCATAGAAACGACGTGCTTCATCACTTACCGCGGCAAATGGACAGCTTGGTGTGCTTGCAGTAACAGAGAAACCTTCTGGAATCACACTGACTTTATCGCCATGACTCATCCAAACATTAAGCTTATCATCACCATCATTGAGATCACCCAACAATTGATCACGTACCAATACATCAACAGCGGCATAACCAAATTCGTGAACCGTACCTGGTTCTACTTTACCACCAAGCTGTTCAGACATGGTTTGTAAGCCATAGCAAATACCCAATACTGGTACACCAAGTTCAAATACAACTTGTGGCGCACGTGGACTACCTTCTTCATGTACGCTCTCAGGACCACCTGACAAAATAATCCCGTTCGGATTAAACGCACGAATGTCTTCTTCAGACATATCGAAAGCATACATTTCAGAATAAACACCCGCTTCACGTACGCGACGTGCAATCAGCTGGCTATATTGAGAGCCGAAATCCAGAATCAGGATACGATCTTCAGTAATTTGAGTATTGGTCGTCATGGCGAATCATTAAAGGCAAATGAATTAAGCGCCATATTCTAGCATTTTTCACGCTTTGACGCACCGCAATTCATCATCTATCTTATTTTTTAACTGTGGTTGTCGATCAGGCCTAATATTTAAACCAAAATCTCAGCCAAACATGTCGATAAAAGAGAGTTAAATCAACAATTCTTGCCCATTCTGCTCAACACAAAGCAAAAATTGGTGCTAAGATGTTGAGTTAGAGATGCGTTACCATGGAAAGGTATTCAATCGACTACATCGTTTCCTTTTTATGGGATGGCGATGTCCTTGAGCAAAGGAAAATTAAAAAGCCTATAAGGGAAATTGGTGCATCGCCAATGTCCTAAAATATTTCACTATCATCCATGGCTTGCCCATTCACGGGCGACAATTAGGACTTGAAGGACCAATACAATAATGTTTCAAGAAATGATTGCAGATTTTCAACAGAATTTCTGGTTATATATTTCAATCCCGTTTATCAGTGGTTTTATTGGCTATGTGACCAAAGTGATTGCAATTCAAATGATGTTTGCACCACTTGAATTTAAGGGATTAAGGTTATTTGGTCTTCCAATTGGATGGCAAGGGATTGTTCCCCGCAAGGCTGAGAAGATGGCAACCATTGCTGTTGAGTTGATGACCTCAAAGTTGATTCAACCACAGGAAATTTTTGCCAGACTTGATCCCAAGCGTATCGCCCAGGAAATTGAAAAGCCGTTAATGGCCTCTGCTGAGGATATTACTCGCGAAGTTGCACAGCAATATCAGCCTGGTTTATGGGAAGGCATGCCAGAGTTTGCCCGTCAAAAATTGATTAAACGGGTTCAGGCCAAAGCCCCTGAGATTGTTGAACATATCATGGGCGAAGTGCAAAAAGATGTGATCAAATACTTTGACATCAAACACATGGTGATTAGCAATCTCCTCAAAGATAAGCGTCTTCTCAACGAAATTTTCAAAAAAGTCGGCAAACAAGAATTTAAATTCTTTAGTAATGTCGGCTTTATTTTTGGTTTCGCTATTGGTGTAGTGCAAATGTTGTGTTGGGTGGTCACTCAAGGAAAATATCCTTGGATGCTGCCAATGTTTGGTGGCTTTGTCGGCTTTTTCAGTGACTGGATGGCTTTACAAATGATGTTTAGACCATTGTACCCGAAGAAGATTTTGGGCTACACATGGCAAGGTTTGTTCATCAAGCGTCAAAATGAAGTCGCGGCAGACTATGCAGCGCTCATTTCTAAACAATTACTCACATCCCGTAATATGATGGAAGAGCTTTTTTCTGGAACCAATTCAGATAAAGTGATCGAACTCGTCAGTCGCCATGTGAAACAAGAAATTGATCTACAAGCAGGTATTGTTCGTCCACTGGTGGTGTACGCGATTGGCGGTGAAAAATATCAAAACCTTAAGACCGAAGTGGCTGAACGTATTTTACAGCAACTGCCAGAAACCATGCGTTATGTAGAGTCTTATGCCGAAGATGCGATGAATGTCCGCAATACGTTGGTCGAAAGAATGCAGCGCTTAAGCCCTGAAGAATTCGAAGGGATGCTCCGCCCTGCATTTAAAGAAGATGAATGGTCGTTGATCATTGTGGGCGCGGTGCTGGGTTTCCTTGTTGGGGAAATGCAGATCCACTTTATGTTGTAAATCTAAAATCCGTACAATTAAAAATAGGGAGCAATTGGCTCCCTGTTTTTTATGATTAAAAAGTTAATGAGCATCGTAAGCGCCCGCTGAACCCCATGCCTACTTTTAATTTGGGGCTGTAGTAGATAAGGTCAAATACCCGTCCAATCCAACAGTATTTCGAGCTGTTGTTTTGGACTCCCATAGTTAAATCTAAACTCACATTCTTTAATAAACAATGGAAAGGCATTTCGGTCAATCCCATTGTACTTCCTTAGGATGCGTTTAGCTTGATTCCAGAAATTTTCTACACCATTAATATGATTTCGACCTTTTGCAAAATCTTTAGAATGGTTAATTCGCTCATGATAAAAACAATTAACATCAAGCACATTGTAGCTTCGATAGCTATCAGTATAAACCACACTATCAGGCGCTACTTTACGTGTAATAACAGGCATTAATGTATCAGACTTGGTATCAGGGACAACCTTGACATAAACCATACCACCGCGCTTTAGTATACCAAATACAGCCACTTTTCCACCAGCACCACGCCCACGCTTTCCCTTACGAGTGCCACCAAAGTAGCTTTCATCTAACTCAACCTCTCCCTCAAAAATATCATCGGCAGTTTGGTCAAGGTGGTACATGATTATTTCACGTATTTTTCTATAAAATAGTGCCGCAGTATTAGGCTGAATATCCAGCAAATTGGCCGCAGTTCTAGCTGTTACCTCAGCAACAAAGAACTCGACAAGCTTTCTTTGGGTATTTTTATCTAATTTACAACGATTTATCTTCATTTTCATAGAGTAGCACTTCTGCTAATCTACTACAGCCCCCATTTATTTTACGTCGCTTGAAAACTGACGTAGCCAAAGAGTTGCCAGAAAAAACCACGATTGAAGTCAATATTGACATGAATGAGCAGCAATCCAAGCTATATGAGGCTGTTCGCGCCACGATGCAGGCAAATATTCAGAAAATTGTGGCAGAAAAAGGCTTTAAGCGTAGTCAAATCCAAATTTTAGATGCCTTGCTGAAGCTGCGTCAGGTCTGTTGTCATCCTAGCTTGCTGAAACTGGATTCAGTTAAAACCGGGCAGGCGTATTCTGCCAAACTTGAACAGTTGATGGATATGGTTGTTCCAATGGTGGAAGAGGGACGAAAAATTCTTATTTTCTCTCAGTTTACCTCAATGTTGGAACTGATTGAACAACAGCTCTATCACGCAGAAATTGGCTATGTGAAGCTGACTGGAAAGACCAAAAAGCGAGATGAAGTCATTACAGCATTTCAGTCTGGACAAGTGCCGGTATTTTTAATCAGTCTGAAAGCAGGAGGGGTCGGTCTGAATCTAACTGCCGCAGATACGGTCATTCACTATGATCCATGGTGGAACCCTGCTGCTGAAGATCAAGCTTCAGATCGTGCATGGCGGATTGGACAGGACAAGCCGGTATTTGTGTATAAGCTGATTACCAATAAAAGCATAGAAGAAAAAATTATTGCCTTGCAGCAGAATAAAGCAGAACTGGCACAGTCTATTCTAAGCACAGATCATGAGGGAGAAGCGAAACTGACGGAAAATGACGTGATGAACTTGTTTGAGAAATTTTAGTTTGGTTTCAGATTACCCTCATCATCTATAAGTATTTGAAAGTTAGATGTAATTTTTCAAAACCGCCAACCTTGGCAAGAGTCATCGACATAAAATATATTAAATTACATAATAGAAATTTCAATAAAACCTATATATAACAGCTACATAGGGTTTTTATTTTGTGTGGTGTAGTTTGAGGTAGGGAGGATGAACAAATCAGCTTTATGGAGTATCAGGGGCGTATCAAGCTCAATGGGATGAGCGCAGAAGCCTTTGAGATAGCTTCAAAATGAGGCTGTCTCGTGTCTAGGATACTGGGAGTTGTCCAGTCCTGATTGGTTAAATATTTAAAATGGCGGATTAAACATCGCATAAAGAACAGTTAATGCCGCGGCAATTATGTAAAACCGAGCTGCGTGCGCTATTTTGATTGGTACCGGGTCCTTCTACCAGAGGCCCTGCAAGTTGTTCGGCGCCAGAAGAGGGGCGCCATTTGCTTTTCATATTAATTTGCTGATGGCCAGTAATCATCGGCTTAGCTAAAGTCTGCTGTTGGCAATAATTACATTCAATCGTATCGGTTGAGATACGGGCAATTGGAACCCGTTGTTCAAAAATTCCCTCGCAATGCTCACAACGGAAATCATATAACGGCATTTCTGTACTCCTATAGCACAAAGGGCTCAAATTAAAAAGACGGGTAGCCGAAGGCTTTAGGTTGGATGACTACCCGTTGTGAAGCTAAAACAACAATAAACTGTAAAACTAGCGTTTATGCCCCCAGAATTTGTCATCGTTCAGCGCACCTTGAGGCAGGATGTTCTGTTCGAAAATTGAAGTTGGCAGAGATACGGTACATGCACAGTTTGGAATATCCACGATACCGCCGATACGGCCTTCAACTGGTGCCGCAGTCAGTAACATATACGCCTGTGAGCCGGTAAAACCAAAATTCTCAAGGTATTTAATCGCTTTTAAACACGCCTGACGATAGGCCACAGTGGCATCCAGATAGTGGTTTACGCCATCTTCAACGCTGATGCCTTCAAAGGTCAGCCACTGGTCATAAGCCGGACGGACATTACTTGGCACAAAGATTGGAGAATCGATATTGTATTTTTCCATACCGCCCTTGATCAGATCGAAGCCCACACGGGTAACACCATCCATTTCGATCGCGCCACAGAAACCGATTTCACCATCTCCTTGAGAGAAGTGCAGATCGCCCATCGAGAAGCCAGCACCTTTCTGATAAACAGGGAAGTAAATACGGCTACCGGCTGCCAGGTCTTTAATGTCCGTATTTCCGCCATGTTCACGTGGTGGAACAGTGCGCGCAGCTTCTGCTGCCATACGGTCGAATTCAGCACCTGTTACGCCACGCAGAACAGCAGTACGCGGATCAGGCGGATTAGCCTGACCTTTAGGCACCAGTAAAGCTTCACGGCGATTCCATTCCTTTAGCAAATCATGCGATGGCAAAGTTCCCATCAAGCCAGGGTGTTTTAAGCCAGCAATACGCACGCCCGGAATATGACGTGAAGTCGCAAATAAGCCTTTTAAGTCCCAGATAGCTTTGTCAGCTTCAGGGAAATAGTCAGCCAGGAAGCCACCGCCATTTTCCTTGGCAAATACGCCAGAGAAACCGACATCTGAAATTGGCTGAATGTCGAGCAGGTCGATTACCAGCAAGTCACCTGGCTCAGCACCTTCTACATAGAACGGTCCGGTCAATGGATGGGCACGGGTCAGGTCGACATTTTTGACATCAGAAATGTCATCGGTATCTTTAATCTGCGCATCCAGGAAATCCAGACTTTCAATCAGGATTTCTTCACCCGGTTTTACCGAAGTCAGAAATGGCAAATCTGGATGCCAGCGGTTATGTCCAATTTCCGCCTGTTCTGCCAGCGGAACCCCTGGTTTAATTTTAATATGTTGCATGGTTTATCCCCTGTGTTGAGGTCGAATAAAGCTAGTTTTTGATGTTATTGCCCGTGTCATCCATGATGAACAGCGGATCTTCGATCACGCTTTCAACCGGAACTGACTGAACCTGGATCGTTTTGCCGTCATAATCAATGATGATTTGACCGGCTTCTGGATTCTGAATAAAAAATCTGGCGAGTTGTGGCTCAACCAAAATCCGAAAGCGGCGACTCAAGCCTCGTGCACCGAAGCGAACATCGTGTCCGGTAGACAGAAACTGGGTGGCAGCGGGTGTAAGTTCAACCGTGCGGCTCTGCTTACAGAGTCGCTGATTCAGTTTCTCGATTTCCAGACTGACCAGTGTTGGCGCGAAATCAGCTTCTACCGCTTCATAATTCAGAATGCGTTCAATACGATTCAAAAATTCAGGATCAAATTTCTTGTACAAGGCGCGTTCGGTAATCTGGCTGTCATCCAGTTTGGCCAGTCGGGCCAGTTTCTGAATAGGCTTTGGAAGCTTGGCCAGCTGTCTTAAGCGTGCCTGAGCATCTTTGGCGCCGACGTTACTGGTCATAAAGATCATGCAGTTTTTGAAATCCAATACTTTAGTACCCGCGGTCAGCTTTAAGGTTCCGGTTTCCAGAACGTTGAGCAGACCCCGAATGACTTCGGTACTGGCTTTTTCAATTTCATCAAACAGCACAATACCTGGCTTGGAAAAACTGCCCTGAATATGGGCTTCATCAAACAGGGTATTGCCTTCTTTAGAGCCGACATAGCCTGGAGGGGCACCTGTCAGTGCTGCAGCATAATGTTCCTGTGCCAGTGTGTTCATGTCGATCCGGCAGAATGCATCTGGCTTGCCATGGATCGCCTCAGCAATCAGCCGAACCGTTTCGGTTTTCCCCACACCCGTCGGTCCTAGCATCAAGGTGACTGCCAGTGGCCGGGTAGGAGCATTAAAATCTGCCTTGACGGTTAAGAGCATGTTTTCAATTTCATCCAGTGCGGCACGCTGCCCAATGATATGACCACGGACATGCTGCATGACTTTTTCAGGATCAAAGCTAAAGCGAGAGGTACGCGCAATACGTTCTTTGCTCTGCATCTCATAGCGCTGTTTGGCCAGAGTTTCCTGATTGGCACTGATGCGGTCGCTGGCAAATGTCATATCGAATACCTCCTCTCAGACCAAACTTAAGATGCTTCTTTTTCCAAGCCTTCATGTGGCAGATTGCCGATTGGGCATTCCGCGACACCGATGGTAGAACGGGTAATTTTTTCCACGTTCTCTTGCGCTTTTTGAGCATCCAGAACCCAGGTCTTGTAGAAGTCGAATGGACAGTCCGCAACGCCTTTATCGCCGTCACCATTGTTATAGACACCGGTATAGCCGCGGTGCAGTAATTTAAATAAATGGTTTTGTGACTGGTCGTATTTACGTGCATCACGAATTTCATGCAGTGACAATTGCGCGTATTGGATGCCGTTTTCTTCCGTACCACATTCACCCAAGGTACGGCCGTCGAAGCCGACTACCGCAGAGTGACCGAAATAGGTGTAAACGCCGTCGAAACCGGTACAGTTGGCAACAGCAACATAAACGTTATTTGCCCATGCCATGCATTTCGCCATGTTGATCTGCTGATCTGCAGCCGGGTACATATAGCCTTGGCAACGCACCACCAGTTCAGCGCCTTTCATGGCACAGTCACGCCAGATTTCTGGATAGTTACCGTCATCACAGATGATCAGTGACATCTTGATACCCTTTGGTCCTTCAGTCACATAAGTAGTGTCACCTGGGCACCAGCCTTCAATCGGGCACCATGGGATAATCTTGCGGTATTTCTGAACGATTTCGCCCTTGTTATTAATCAGGATCAAAGTGTTATAAGGCACCTTGTTTGGATGTTCCTCATGTTGTTCACCGGTAATCGAGAACACGCCCCAGACGTTGGCTTCAATACAGGCTTGCGAGAAAATCGCGGTTTCATCGCCTGGAATGGTGGCAGCGGTTGCCATCATCTCGTCATGGTCGTACATAATGCCCATGGTGCTGTATTCGGGAAAAACAATCAGGTCCATACCCGGAATACCCTGTTTGATTCCTTTCAACATTTCAGCAATTTTTTTTGCGTTCTTAAGCACTTCCGCTTTGGTATGCAAACGAGGAATTTTGTAGTTTACAACTGCTACACCTACTGTATCTGGGCTGCTTGAGATATCACCGTGACGCATTCAAATTTCTCCAACTCTTTTATCGATTCAACTTTATGATTCGAGTGTCGCGTGAAATGCGTTACAGCAAAATACGTTGAATTGCGTATATGGAGGCGTAGACTGAAAAGAATTTTTAAATGTGAATAATCAAATAAAATATTAAAATCAGCTGCCGATTAATTAAGTGAAATAGAAATTAAAAATCCCCCGACGAATCGGGGGATGTAGAGAAAAATTACAGCCAAATTAAACCAGGAAGACTAAACAGACAGGTATTTACTGATGGTGGTCTCATCGACATTTTCACGGACATCTTCGTAGGCAAAGCGACCTTTGTCGATCACCAGGAAGCGATCTGCCATCGCCATGGTGAAACTCAGTACCTGCTCAGAAACCACAATGGTTAGATCACGCTGATCCCGAATTTCTTTCAGAGTTCTGGCAATGTCCTTGATGATAGAGGGCTGAATCCCTTCCGTCGGTTCATCTAGCAGCAGTACTTTAGGGTTGGTCGCCAGAGCACGGGCAATTGCTAATTGCTGTTGTTGCCCACCCGATAAGTTTCCGCCTTTACGTTTGCGCATATCCCAAAGTACAGGAAACAGCTCATACAGGTCATCCGGTACTTTGCCGTGCGCAGAAGCCGGTAAACCGGTCTGGATATTTTCCAGTACGGACATGGTGGAGAAAATCATCCGACCTTGCGGCACATAAGCCACACCATTTTCTACGCGCTGGTAAGGATCCAGTTTTTCCAGATTCTTGCCATCCAGCTTGATTTCACCTTTGCTATTTTTAATATCACCAATCAGGGTTTTGAACAGGGTGGTTTTACCCATGCCGTTACGGCCCATGATTGCCACAATTTCCTTCGGCTGGATCTTCAGTTCCAGGTCGTGAATCACCTGACTTTGTTTATATCCTGAACACAAAGCATTAATTTCTAATAATCCGCTCATAGTGGCCTCCTTAGTGTCCTAGATAAACTTCAATCACTTTTGGATCATTTTGCACATCGTCCATTTTGCCTGCTGCCAGAATTTTGCCCTGGTGCAGTACCGTGACTTTGTCCGCAATGGTTTTGACAAATTCCATGTCATGTTCAATCACCAGCACAGAACGTCCTTTGCTAATCTCCCGCAACAGTTGCGCCGTCTGCTCACGCTCTGACACACTCATCCCTGCGACAGGTTCATCCAGCATGAGCAGCTCTGGGTCTTGCATGAGTAACATGCCAATTTCCAGCCACTGCTTCTGGCCATGAGAGAGCAGACCGGCGGAGGTATCCAGCAGATCAGTCAGGAAAATCTTGCCAGCAACTTCACGAATACGCTCATCGACATCTTTGGTGCGTCTGAAGAACAGCGCACCAAAGACATTACGGCCACGCGGGAAGGACATTTCCAGGTTGTCATAGACTGACAGATTTTCATAAATATTCGGGTTCTGGAATTTACGCCCAACCCCTTTACGGACAATATTGAACTCTTTCAGTTTGGTCAGTTCAATATCATTAAACTTGATCGTACCTGAAGTTGCTTTGGTCTTGCCACAGATCAGATCCAGCACTGTGGTTTTGCCGGCTCCATTGGGACCGATCACCACATGGACTTCGTTTTTATCCAGATAGAAGTTGAGATCACTGACTGCCTTGAAACCGTCGAAGGACACGGTGAGATCTTCAATGACCAGCACCGGTTTATTCATTTCTACGCCGACTTTATTCATTTCACGCCTCCTTCTACAATTGGATTGATCGTTTTATCCGGATCACTACTTGGCGGTGGCGAAGTGCTGTCGATCGGTTTCTTTTTCAGGAACAATGGACGGACATATTTTTCATACAGACCCGCTAAGCCATTCGGTAAGAACATGACTACACCGATGAACAATGCACCGAGGAAATACAACCATACTTCAGGAAAGGCTTCAGAGAAGTAAGTTTTACCCAGATTCACCAGAACAGCACCATACACTGCCCCAATCAGTGACAGACGACCACCGACTGCAGCTAAAATGACCATTTCAATCGAAGGTACGATGCCGATAATCGTTGGTGACATGAAGCCGACTTGCAGGGTAAACATCGCACCACCAATAGATGACACCACAGCTGCGAAACAGAAAATGAATACTTTGTACATGGCCACGTCATAGCCAGAGAAACGTACACGTTCTTCTTTGTCACGCATCGCAGAAAGTAGACGTCCGAGTTTAGAACTGAGGACAAAACGGCTGATCATGATCACTGCAATGAGCAGCAGGGCATTGATGTAGTACAGGACATATTTGGCTTCATCGGTACGGATATCCCAGCCATGCAGGGTTTTCAGGTCTGTAATCCCGTTAATGCCGCCAGTGAAACCTTGTTGACCAATAATCAGAATGGTCAGGATCGCTACAATGGCTTGCATGATGATCGAGAAGTACACATCACCGACACGACGGGTAAACATCGCGAAACCGATGATGAAGGCAAGCAAGATTGGAATGATGATGATGGCAAACAAAGTAAACCCGAAGCTATGGAAAGGTTCCCAAAAGCCTGGCAAGCTGGTGATCTGGTTCCAGTCCATAAAGTCTGGAATTCCTGGCGTGGTTTGCGCTGCTGTAGATTGCATGTCTGAAGCTTCAAGTTTCAGGAACATGGCCATGCAGTAGCCGCCAATGCCAAAGAAAATCCCTTGACCTAAACTTAAGATACCACCGTGTCCCCAGCACAGAACCAGGCCGATTGCGACAAAAGCAAAAGTCAAATATTTACCCATCAGATTCAGACGGAAAATATCCAGGAACATTGGCATGACCAGCAGGATCAGTACGGCAAGAATCACCAGACCAATCGCACCTTCTTTACCGCCTAAAAAGGCATTCATTAGATTTTTCATAATACCTCTCCTGAATCCCTATTTACGTACTTTGATTGAGAAGAGACCCTGAGGACGCAGCATCAGGATAATAATGACTGTAGCCAGTGTCAGGACTTTAGCGACAGAACCAGAAAGGAAGAATTCCAGAATAGATTGTGCTTGCGCGATACTGAATGCAGAGGCAACAGTGCCAAGCAAGCTTGCAGCGCCGCCGAAGACCACTACTAAGAATGTATCGACGATATACAGCGAACCGGCTGTAGGACCAGTAGAACCGATGGTTGTGAAGGCTGCACCCGCAATACCTGCAAGCCCACAACCCAAGGCAAAGGTTAAGCTATCAACACGTTTGGTATTGATCCCGACAGCACCACTCATAAAGCGGTTCTGGTTGGTTGCACGAAGCTGTAAACCCCAGCGTGAACGGTAAATCAGAAAGTAGACAAATGCAGTAACACAGAGGGTAACGCCCATCAGGAACAGACCATTGATAGGAATATCGATGGCTTCCGTCGGTTGATAAGAACCCATTAACCAGTCAGGTAAAGTCGGGCTGACTTCCTTAGGGCCGAAAATAGAACGGAACAGCTGCTGCATGATGAGGCTTAAGCCCCATGTTGCAAGAAGTGTATCGAGTGGCCGTTGATAGAGCCGGCTAATCATGAGCCGTTCCACCATGTAACCGATAATGCCTGCTGTGAGGAAGGCTGCAATGATTGCAATCAGGAAATAATAAGGTAGGAGTTGAGGGAAAAAACTTTCAGTCAGTGTGGAAATAAAAAATGTCGTATATGCACCAATGGTCAGAAACTCACCATGTGCCATGTTAATTACGCCCATTTGCCCAAATATAATTGCAAGGCCGAGCGCCATCAATAACAGCACACAGAACACAGAGAGACCATTAAAGCCTTGCATGGCAAATATTGCACCGAATTCTGCAAATGATAGATCCATCGCATCATCCTCCAAGCTTTAAAAAATTGTGTGGAATAAAAAGATCAGGAGAATGGCTTCCCCTGATCATGTGGCTGTTAACTCAGTAACCTTTAGGGAATGGGTTTGGTTTGATTAGACCTTTAGACTCGTAAACAACCTTGAACTGACCATTTGGTTGCACTTGACCAATACGTGATTTGCTCCATAAATGGTGGTTTGGGTCAATTTTTACGTAGCCTTCAGGCGCGTTTTTCATTTCTAGGCCTTTAGATGCGGCAGTCACTTTCGCGACATCGAAGCTACCGGCTTTTTCAACTGCGGCTTTCCATAACCATGGACCAAGGTAGGCTGCTTGTGTTACGTCACCTACCACCGCTTTAGGGCCATATTTCGCTTTAAAGGCTTTTACGAATGCAGCATTATTGGGGTTATTCAGGCTTTGGAAATATTTCATTGAAGAGTAGAAGCCCTTCATGTTTTCGCCGCCAATCCCCAGCAATTCATCTTCAGTCACTGAAAGGGTAAGCAGTGTCTGTTTGTCGCCTGTTACGCCCGCAGCTTTCATTTGTTTGTAGAAGGATACGTTTGAACCGCCCACGACTGCTGCAAAGATGGCATCTGGTTTACGCAGTTTGGTTTTGTTGATGAGGGAACCGAATTGTGTATGGCCCAATGGATAGTATTCTTCGCCAACCACTTTACCTTTCAGTACTTTCTCGATGTGGGTACGGGCAATTTTCATGGTGGTACGCGGCCAGATGTAGTCAGAACCAATCAGATAGAAGGTTTTGGCTTTTTTCTCTTTTGCCAGCCAGTTCAATGCTTCAATTACCTGTTGAGTTGCTTCCTGACCCATGTAGATTACGTTTTTAGATTGTTCTAAGCCTTCATAGAAGGTTGGGTAATAAAGTAGAGAGTTGTTGCGTTCAATAATCGGCAATACGGCTTTACGAGAGGCTGAAGTCCAGCAACCGAAAATTGCAGCAACACGGTCTTTTTCAGATAATTTACGTGCTTTTTCTGCAAAGGTTGGCCAGTCAGAAGCACCATCTTCCTGAATAATTTTGATCTGTCGACCAAGTACACCGCCCTGTTTATTGATCTGTTCAATGGCCAGACGTTCTGCCTGGATTGAACCGGTTTCAGAAATTGCCATGGTACCGGTTGCCGAATGTAGCTGACCCACATATACAAACTTGTCATCGACTTTAAGTTTCGTGGTATTGACCTTTGCCGTTGCAGGTACGCTGGCATTGGTTAGTGCGGGTGCCAGCAAGAATGGAACAGCAAGTAAACCTGCCAGTAATCCAGATGTCTTTACTTTTGATTTTAAGCTCATGTCGGGTTCTCCTATAGAATTAGATGTGCTGATGCGCTTAATCATAGGTTTGCGCTTGGTATGCAACTAAGCCTAAGGGGAGTTAAAAATTGAGCATATACGTCACTTTACGTATATAACCTTCAGTCGGATTATTTTTAGATACTGATAGGCTGGGCATAGTTATTGCATTGTAATAGCAGATATTTAGCTTTATTTGATCTGTATGGACCCAACAGCGAATACCAGTCAGGCACCGCAGCGCGTCATTCATACCCGACGTAAATACAATACCTGGGTGGTCGATGAAAGTATTGAGGATTACGCCCTGCGCTATGCGCCTAAATCCGTCCGGAAATGGTCGCTATGGACAGTGACCAATACGGCGCTTGCGGCTGTCAGTTTCCTGGCAATGGAGACACTTGGAGCAACCATGCTCTGGCAATACGGTTTCAGTAATGCTTTCTGGGCACTGGTGGTTGTGGCGATTATCATTTTCCTGACCAGCTGGCCGATTGGTTATTATGCTGCCCGTTATAATGTCGATATTGATTTACTGACCCGTGGTGCCGGATTTGGTTATATTGGCTCCTCCATTACCTCGGTCATCTATGCCAGTTTCACCTTTATCTTTCTCGCCTTTGAAGCTGCCATCATGGCGCTGGCATTGGAGCTAGGCTTAGGGATACCCCTGAGTATTGGCTATCTGATTTCAGCACTGGTGATTTTGCCATTGGTGGTCAAAGGTATTGGCTTCATCAATAAGGTGCAGGCCATCACTCAACCACTTTGGTTATTTCTGCTTTTATTACCATGGTGCTTTGTGTTGGTGAAGCAACCTGATTTGATCAGCAATCTTGCATTGATTGAGGGCGCAAAAAGTCAGAGCGCTGCCTTTAATCTGTCTTTTTTTGGTGCATCCTGCACGGTGCTCTTTGCCTTGATCACCCAGATCGGAGAACAGGCGGATTATCTGCGGTTTTTACCCGATAAAAAACATATTCAGCGTAAATGGAATTGGGCAGTCTTTTTAGGTGGACCAGCTTGGATTCTGGGCGGATTTATCAAGATATTCATGGGTATGCTACTTATGGCGCTGGCAATGCAGTATCTGGTTGCCGATTCCGAACTGAGTAACCCCAATTATCTGTACTGGATTGCCTATCAACAGGTGGTCAATCATCCCGGCATCGCTTTATTTCTGACTGTTCTATTTGTCTGCGTCGCTCAGATCAAGATTAATGTTACCAATGCCTATGCAGGGTCATTGGCTTGGTCGAACTTTTTTGCGCGTCTGACGCATAGCCATCCAGGGCGCGTAGTCTGGCTGGTATTCAATATCTTTATCGCTTTGCTGTTGATGGAACTTGGGGTAATCCATGCGGTGGAGCGTGTGCTTGGCTTATACAGTAATGTGGCCCTTGCTTGGATCGGTGCCATTGTTGCGGATCTGGTGATCTGTAAACCACTGGGACTGAGTCCAAAAGGAATTGAATTTCGACGGGCCTATTTATATGACATTAATCCGGTTGGAGTCGGTAGCCTGATCATTGCATCGGTCTTATCCATGCTGTGTTACTGGGGAGTTTTTGGAGAGATTGCCCGGTCCTTGGCCGGCTTTATCGCACTCGGTACGGCGGTGTTATGTGTACCGCTAATTGCCTGGTTTACCAAAGGTAAATACTACTTGGCACGTCAAGAAAAGCCTGAGCTGAAGTTGGTCGAAACCCAAACCTGTGTAGTCTGTGAGCATGATTATGAAACTGCAGACATGGCCAGTTGTCCAGCCTATAGCAGTCAGATCTGTTCTCTGTGCTGCACGCTTGAAGCACGTTGTCATGATCTGTGTAAGCCGCATGCACGCTGGTCTTCACAGCTAAGAGTTTTTGCAGCCTGGTTCCTGCCGAAATACTGGGTACAACATATTAATACCCGTTTAAGTCTGTATATCCTGCTGATTTTTGTCTTGGGCGTGGTGTTGGCAGTTAGTCTGAGCCTGATTTATTTACAGGAGTCTGCCAGCCTGGGTGCTTTGTCACAGCAGCAGGATGCGCTGACAATGTTGTTCGTCAAAATCTATGCCGTACTGTTTCTGCTACTGTGTGTAGCCGCCTGGTGGTTAGTGCTGAATGATGAAAGTCGACGTCAGGCACAGCTGGAAAGTAATACCCAGACTCAACTGCTGATGGATGAGATTGAAGCGCATAAAGTTACCGATCGCCAGTTGCAGGATGCCCGCATTCAGGCTGAAAAGGCCAATGAAGCCAAAAGCCGCTATGTGATTGGCATCAGTCATGAATTACGAACACCGTTGAACAGTATTCTCGGTTATAGCCAGCTACTGCAGAAACAGGAAAAACTGTCTGAACAGGGCGAATCTGCCCTGGGCGTGATTAGCCGGAGCGGTCAGCATCTGACTTCTCTAATTGATGGTCTGCTGGATTTGGCACGGATTGAAACTGGTAAGATTTCTTTGGAAAATTCCAATATCGACCTGCCAAAATTTCTTAAACAGATCGTGCATATATTCGAGCCACAGTTTGCCCAAAAGCAGCTGAAGTTTGATGTGGAGATCAGTAGCAAGATTCCACAGTATGTCCGTATTGATAAAAAACGTCTGGAACAGATACTGATTAATCTGTTGGGTAATGCTTTGAAATTTACCCTGGAGGGGGGAGTCAAATTTAAGGTCGATTACCGTTTTCAGACTGCTTATTTTGAAATTCAGGATACCGGTTGTGGGATTGCTGAGTCGGATGTTGAGCGGATCTTCCAGCCTTTTGAACGTGGCCGTAATGTAGTACAGGGCAGCTTTGCCGGCACGGGTTTAGGGCTGCCAATCGTGAAGCTTCTGGTCGATATTCTTGGTGGCGAGCTGACCCTGAGTAGCCAGTTAAAACAGGGTTCAGTCTTTAAAATAAAACTGTATTTGCCTTCTAAATCCCTGATCCATCCGATCGCTGACGTTGCCTCTAATACTGTAACCAGTTATACTGGAGAACGCCGTAAAATACTGGTGGTTGATAATGAAGCGACCGACCGTGGCCTGGTTCTGAATTTTCTTAAACCCTTAGGTTTTATTTTAGAAGAGGCAGAATCAGGTTTAGCCTGTTTGCGTCAGGTTCCAGAATTTAATCCTGATCTGATTTTGATGGATTTAAGTATGCCTTTACTGGGCGGCTGGGAAACGGCGAAATTGCTGCGCCAGAATAAAATCACCAATGTACCGATTATTATTATTTCCGCAGATGCTAATGAGCGGATGATTAATCCGGAAACGGATGTATTGAATGAAGACTTTTTAGTAAAGCCGGTCGATCTCAATTTATTATTAAACAAGATTGGCGATAAGCTGGGCTTAAGCTGGCTTCATCAGCATGAGCAGCAGACAGAACAAGAACAGCCTTCTGATCAGAAAGCACAGATCTCCACGCTAGTGGTTGAAAGCGAAAATGAATTGAACCCATCCATTTCATTGTTGAATGTGGCAGAGGTGGTCATTCAGTTGGAACAGTATTTAAGTATTGGTTTTATCCGGGGGGCAAAAGATGTCCTGCATGAATGTGGACAGCACTTTGAACAATATAACGATATATGGCATCAGATTGAGCAGGATTTAAAACAATTTGATTTTAAAAGAGCAATTCAGCGACTTCATGAGCATGCAGATGTGCTGAAGTAGGGGTAAGGTGGACATGTTGGAAAGTATTTTGATTGTGGATGATATACCTGAAAATCTAAGTCTATTGCATGAGAGCCTGGATCAGGCTGGCTATCAGGTACTTGTGGCGACCAATGGATTTGATGCAATTGAAATTGCGCATCGCATTCAACCCGACATGATCCTGCTCGATGGCAGTATGCCGGAAATGGATGGCTTCGAAACCTGCACCCAGCTTAAGGCCAGTCCAGTAACCGAACATATCCCGGTGATTTTTATGACGGGTCTGACTGAAACCGAGCACATTCTTAAAGGCTTTCAGGCAGGTGGGGTAGATTACGTAACCAAGCCTTTAAATATTGATGAAGTTCGGGCGCGGGTAAAAACTCATTTATTGCAGGCGCGTCTGATGCATCAGCAGCGACAAATGCTGGATGCAACCGGCAGTGCGATTCTATCGTTGAATCTGGAAGGTGAAATTATCTGGCAGACCCCAATCGTCAGTGAATTACTGAAATATCATCAGGTGGATGTACAGCATTTTCAGTCCAGTTTAAATCAGTGGCTACAGGACTTGCTCAAGCAGCCAGATCAAGCACACTTACTGCATGGTCAGTATGGTCATGGCCATCAGCAGTTACAACTTAACCTGCTCGCCAAACTGTATGCAGGCCATATCTCTAAACATGTTTTGGTACAGTTGAAAGAGCAGACCCAAATGCCGAGCACAGAGGAAATCGCGCAGGCCTGTCCAAACCTGACGCCGCGTGAAGCAGAAGTGATGCATTGGGTCACGATGGGGAAGACCAACCGGGATATTGCCGAGATCCTGCAACTCAGCCCACGGACGGTAAACAAGCATCTTGAGCATGTCTTTGAAAAGCTTTATGTAGAAACACGGACAGCTGCGGTATTGCATGTCATGTCAGCTTGTCAGAATCAGGCAGTGGCTTAGTTTTCCCTTAGTAGAGGAATCTTTGGAGGATCTGCGACCTCTCCCCAACCCTCTCTGACTTGGAAGTGTCTGGTCTATGATGCACATCCACATCTGATGTGTGCTGAAAAAACAGGAGGTTTTAACTTGGTAAACTAAACACACTCATCAGGAGTTTACCATGAGCAAGAAACACAAGACTTACACCACAGAATTTAAAGCTGAAGCCATCAAATTAATTGAAGCCAATCAAGGCAATGTCTCGGAAACAGCCAGACAACTTAGCATTTCAATGCAAACTCTTTCAAATTGGAATACCAAAGCAAAGGCTGGAACTTTAGCAGGTACAAAACAGTATTCACCTGATCTAAACGCTCTACTCGAAGAAAATAAAAAACTCAAACAACAGCTCAAAATAGCTGAAATGGAACGTGAATTTTTAAAAAAGGCAGCAGCGTACTTTGCCAAAGAAAGTCAGTAAGGTACGCCTATATGAAACAAAAAAGATATTCTTTTCCAATTACCTTAATGGCTCGATTACTTCATGTTTCAGTTTCATGTTTTTATGATTGGCTCAAGAGAGGCGTGAGCAAAAGAACGATTCAACGAAATCAACAGACGATATTGGTGAAAATAGCCCATGAGGAGACAAAGCAGAGCTATGGTTATATTCGATTAACCAAATACTTACAAGCTCAGGGCATAAAAATGAGTATGTACGCTGTACGTCAGATAAAAGCGCTGAACCACCTGTATTGTAAGCGACACAAGCGTTTTAAAAGGACTACGAATAGTGACCATAATCGAGCGATCTATGAAAACCTGCTGGAGCAACAATTCTCAATGACTAGACCAAATCAAGCATGGTCAAGTGATATTACGTACATATGGACTGTTGAAGGATGGCTGTATTTAGCAGCGGTAAAAGACCTTTACACGAAGCAAGTGGTTGGCTATAGCTTAAATGAGCGCATGACAACACAGCTTGTTTGTAATGCGCTAAATATGGCTATTCACAATCAAAAACCAACCAAAGAACTGATTGTGCATTCAGACAGAGGAAGTCAATATTGCAGCCATGAATATCGAAATATACTTGAGCAATATGGTTTTCAAGGTTCAATGAGCAAGCGCGGAGACTGTTACGATAATGCACCGATTGAAAGCTTTTGGGGAATACTGAAAAATGAGTTAGTGCATCATTACAACTATCAAACCAGAGAAGAAGCCAAAGCAGATATTATAAAATACATTGAGTTATTTTATAATCATCGAAGAATTCAAAAGGGTTTGGGTTTTAAGACACCAAATCAAATGGCCGAAGACTTTTATAAGTTGGCTGCCTAGAATCTCCCAAGGGAAAGTCTCCTGATAATTCAGCGTATATCATAACAAGTCGAGTTGTTAATCCATTAGCATTGATTTTAAAACAAAACCCTCTCATCCAACACCATTTCTGATGCGATATAGAGAGGATTTGTTTTATCGTAGCGCTATGCTAAAAATTATTTTTTCGGCATAGGTCCAAGTTTTACGCCATCCGGATAATATTTCCAGCCATCACGAATTTTGATTTTGTCATCCCAAGGTAATTTATACTCTCCTTTGGCCAGATCTTCCACCCAAGTCAGGTAGTTGGCTTTTTCACCACCAGGTTTTCCGACATAAGCGCGGCAACCCAGATTGAAAATATTATTTTCAAGTGCCCAGTTCTCACGTGCCTGATCTACCAAACGTGGGAAAAGTTCTGCGGTCACAATTTCCCAGGGGTTACGATGGCCTTGCTGAATGACATTACCATCATAATTGCAGATAGTACCTTCACCGAAGTAATAGAATACATTGTCATAACCTGCGAGATTGACAGAGACAGTGTACATTAGGTTTTGCCAAGCATTGGTTCTATTGGTCCAGATCCACTGATCGTTGACTTGTGTAGAATAGCCGGAAATCCGAATATAGACATTACATCCTTTATAGGCTGCTTCACGGGCCAATTCTGGGAACATGCCGTCATGACAGATACATACTGCTAGTTTTGAACCTTTTGGTCCATCACATACCGGCATACCGTAATTGCCAGGAGACCACGGTTCAATCGGTACCCATGGTTGTAATTTGCGGTAATGTAATGCAATTTCCCCTAGATTATTGACAATAATGGCTGTGTTATAAGGTGCTTTGCTCGGATCTTCATTTTTTTCCATCAAGGAAAATACTGCCCATACATCATTTTTCTTACAGGCATCTTTGAATTGCTGGATTTCCGGGCTTTCGATGGTTAATAGCATTTCATCATAAGTCCAGATTGCCGTATTTAGGCCCTGAGTTGAATACTCTGGAAATACAATTAAGTCGAGATCTGGATAGCCTGCCTTGGTATTGGCCAGTGCTGTACAAATCCTGTCAACTTGCACTTGTATATCTTCAGGTCCCTTGATCACAGGTACTGGATATTGGATTGCTGCAACAAGTAGGGCCTCTTCTGAAGCACTTACACTTCCGGTACTCGCCATGAGAATTCTCCTGTTTTTGGTCTACACTTTTGAAATAAGGTGCGTTGTTTACCTATGCAGTTAAATTCTCATTTTTCTATTATTTTGATAATACGTAATATGACTTATATGGGTGAAAATTTAGTCTTATTATTTTTTAATTATTTCAAAGCATTGGGTGATAGAAAATCACTTAAGAAATACAAAAAAACTGCCCCAAAATGATTTTAGGGCAGGGTATTCGTGGGAAAAATTTAAAATTGACCAGAGCCAGATTTACAGCTCATTTGCCTCAAGACGACCATTTTTATTGGCATCAAAATGCTTGAACAATAGTTTTGCATAGGCATCTACATCTTTACTGCTGATGGTTGCCTTATTATTTGCAATGGCTTTGAATTGTTCGGTGAAAATAGTTTGATATTCTGCTTTTGCTTTTTGCAGATTTTCATCATAGCGTTGCATGAACTCTGTGACATATTCCTGTTCAGATAAAGTCAAATCGTGGTTTGCATCGGTATGGAAATATTGCTGATCGCGTTCTTTTAAATAATCGCCTAAAGTCACAAAACCTTTATCGCCACCATACATCTGGATAAATTCGGCAATACTATTTGCCATTGGCATAGCCAACGGTGTGGTAATACGTAAACCATCATGTGTACCTTGTGCAGCCGGTGCAAGTTTCTGGTCTTCGGCATTGATAATCCCATCCTGATTTTTATCAAATCCGCCAAATGTTTTTAACCCTGTTTCCTGAAACTCCTTCAGTGTGATTTTGTCATCTTTATCCTGATTAATCACACCAAAACGTACATGTGCCTGTTTTAAAGACATTTCACGACGTTGATCGATAATAGACTGTAATCGGGCATTTTCAAATGCTAGATACTGTTGTAAATCAACTTTACTATGTTGTTGAAATAATGGCTGATAATCTGCAACGAAGTTTTTAACAAAAGTGGCTTGGGTACTGTCCTTGAGTTCGCTATGACTTAAGCTATAAAAGCCCAGACTTTGTTTATAAAGATCAGGTTGGGGCGCAGCTGCAAAACTTATGCTAGTGCATAAAGTCAAAGTAATCAGTGCTGAAAGAGAACGTTTTTCATATCAAATGTTCCAGAAATATCAATAAGGATGTTTAAAATTTAAATTCAAGACTTGCAACGACATTACGGCCTGGCTCGGCAGCACGGTCAATTAACGTTGCCTGATCAGTACCTGATCCTATCAGTGTACCGACACTTGCATAGTTCCAATAGGTTTTATCAAACATATTGTTAAATGCCACATTCAGCTTGGTATATTTATTAATATTCCAATAGCCGGATAAATCAAAAATTGTCTTTGTACACGACAAAAAAAGATAACTCATTGAAATAATGGCATAATACTTGTTTTCTGACGACGAATATGATGACACATTTCAATGAGTTACATCTCATCTTAAACAAATATCTAAAGTGGAACAAGTCACATGTAAAATGTTTTACACTGATTATGATTGCATTAATTGTAAAACAGACATGTAATCTTTCTTCTGCATCTAAAGCCTTACCCATCAAGTGCTTACCACAATCATTTTATCGACGTATACAACGCTTCTTTGCAGATCAGTATTTTGATTATCGTCAAATTTCTCAGTTAATTTTCAATATATTTTCATTCGACAAAGTGCAACTGACTTTAGATAGAACCAATTGGAAATGGGGAAAACGAGATATCAATATCTTGATGTTAGCCATCGTCTATCGTGGAATAGCGATACCTATTGTTTGGACATTGCTCAATAAACGTGGAAATTCAGATACAAAAGAGCGTATTGCTTTGATTCAACGCTTTATCTCTATTTTTGGTAAAGACCGTATTGTGAATGTGTTCGCAGACAGAGAATTTATCGGTGAGAAATGGTTTACATGGTTAATTGAAAATGACATTAACTTCTGTATACGTGTTAAAAAAACTTTATTGTGACCAATCACTTAGCCAGGAATCATAAAATTAGTGATTTATTTCGTCATCTTCAAGTTGGTCAAACTGAATGTCGTAAACGACGTATTTGGGTTGGTCGAGTAAAACTGTATATTAGTGCGCTACGATTAGAAGATGGAGAACTTTTACTTGTTGTTTCTCCTATGTTTAATGCTTCTGCTATTCGTGATTATGCATTACGCTGGGAAATCGAAACCTTATTTAGTTGTCTCAAAGGACGTGGATTCAATCTTGAAAATACTCGTTTAACAGACCCTGGACGAGTCAAGAAATTGATAGCAGTGCTAGCTATCGGTTTCTGTTGGTGCTATTTAACAGGTGAATGGCAACATGATCGAAAAAAAGCGATAAAAATAAAGAAGCATGGACGACTTTCAGTAAGTTTATTTCGCTACGGTTTGGACTATGTTCAAATGGCTATTCTACGTTTGATTGGTTTTGGAAAAAAAGAAGAATTTAAGAAAGTGCTAGCAATTTTAAGAAAGAAAAAGCCTGATAGGACAAGGATCCTATGAAATTTGTCGTGTACAGAGTAAATTAAATTAATACGAGCATTAATGGTTCACTGCCGCATAGGCAGCTTAGAAGTGTGGAAAGATCGGCATTAGTTTCGCATACCAGTTCACTGCCGCATAGGCAGCTTAGAAGAATTAAAAAACTCCGATATATGGAACGCCTATGTTCACTGCCGCATAGGCAGCTTAGAAGATTTATGCTGCTCAATCATTTGCGCATCCGCAGTTCACTGCCGCATAGGCAGCTTAGAAGATTGGGTGAAGTCGGTGGCTTTGCTTCTGGATGTTCACTGCCGCATAGGCAGCTTAGAAGTTTCAAATGATTCATGCATAACAAGCTCCTTTGTTCACTGCCGCATAGGCAGCTTAGAAGACCAATAATGCATATTGAGTGGGGTTCTGTTTGTTCACTGCCGCATAGGCAGCTTAGAAGATAGGTGGGCCATGTTGAGAGTGATGTATAAAGTTCACTGCCGCATAGGCAGCTTAGAAGTATTATTTTCAGTTATACTTATGGAAGCGAGATATTCTGTAAGTAATTCTTGTAATAAAAAGCCAATTATCTCGGAAGATAATTGGCTTGAGCAAAGAGTTTGGCTATCCGATTATTCGTCGATCATCCCAATAACACGGTACTACAATCAAATTGTTTTCATGTAATCGTGACCATAATCGGATACCTAAATCCCGCTGCATATTTTGGACTGTGAAATTGGAAATTAGTAGAGTCGACTTCATACTGTCATAACGGCTATATAAAACCTTATGTACCATTTCTAGACGTTTTTCATGCCGGTCATGCAGGCCATATTCATCAATCACTAATAAATCAAAACTGGAGAAATGGTCGATAACTTCCTTCTCAGAACGTGAAGGATCAGACCAGGTATCCATCATTTTTTGAGCAATTTCTGCACTGGTATAGTAGCGTGCAGATTTTGTACTGTTATGCAGAATGTTGCGAATGATTGATGCACTCAGGTGGGTTTTGCCTGTACCCGGTGTACCAATCATCAACATGTTCGGGTTGTGGTCAGAAATAATCTGCTGTGCAAAAGCCTGACATAGTTTGATGGCATTGTCTTGTGCAGTACATGCAACTACATAATTCTTGAAGCCACGATCCAGGTAGCGTTTATTGAGTCCTGAATTTTTAATTTTCTGCTGTAGTAATCGCTGTTGCAGTTCATTCTCATAAGCCGCATGTGAGTGATGGGCGGTTTCTTTGGCACACAATTTACAGAGCCTGTGACCTGCAATTTCTATCATGGGTATATGATGGGCAGGGCAAAGTGTTTCCGTTGTTTCTGCGCGAAACTGGAGTGTTTTAAGGATGGTATTCATGGCTGATCTCCTAAATCCATTTTGAATTTTCTAAAAAACTCTCATTTTTTTCTTCAAAATTTGAAGATGAAGATGAAGATGAAGATGAAGATGAAGGGCATGATTCAAGTATAACTTGAGTAATACTCGAGCTCTTCTCAGGACCTGCTTGAGCATTTACTTTTTGTTGCTTAGTTGATGCTTGAGCATTACTTGCGGATTTCCCCCAACGTGCTTGAGCTGCATTTTTAGCTTTATCAGATTTCATTTGCTGATTTTGCAATGCCTGGCTTTTTAAACTGGTTAAAAAATTTGAATGAATCTGCTCAGATTCGACTTCAAACAATTCAAGGGCCAACAGCGTATTCAATAAAGTTTTAGCTTTGGTATGTTGCGATAATTTTGTGATGCTACATACAGTCGCTAGGTCATGAGGAATGGCACCATTTTTCCAGAAATCCATCATTAACAGCAGTGCTGCACCAATTTGTTCTGCAGTCATTCGTGCGAATTTTGCCTGTAAGTCGCCAATATAGAGTGGCATCCAAATTGAAATATCTTTATGCATATTTTCACCTTTTTATAGGTATAGAAGGGCTAAGGTCATCAATTAGATGACCTTATATATTTGTTTGATTAGGGGACTAGGCTCATTAACCGGATGCGGGCCTGGCGGGCTAAATCATCGTAATGGGCTTGCCCATCATCCAGCAGTCGTTGTAGCCAAAGCCTTAAAGCCTGGTGATCATCGAAGCATTTATTGATTTCCAGCAAAAAGGCCAGATTGTGCAGTTTAGGAATGTGTAACTCATGAATGAGTTCACGCGCGACCATATCTGCTTCTTGGCTAACGACTACGCCGCCAAAGAAAGCTTTACTGTTCATGGGCAAGCTCCTCCGTATTTAGTCGCTCCAACATGGCTTCAAATGCACTGCCATCACGACGGGTAACATTTGGAATGTAGCGGCTATAAACTCGGAACAACATTTCAGTGGTTGAATGCCCCAATTGGCGTGCGATCCATTCCGGGTTTTCACCTGCAGATAACCACAGTGTTGCTGCGGTATGACGTGTTTGATAAGCTCTACGAGGCTTCAATCCTAGAAAGCGCAAGATCGGATGCCAAACACGCTTATTCACTAAGCGATAATCTAGAGGTCCACCGTCACGATTGCAGAAAACAAAACTGGATTTACCATTATTTAAGCTTTTCTGCTGCAGAAAAGCTTGATAGACCCGATCATTCATTTGGATGGTGCGGTCAGAACCATAAGTTTTGGTTCCACCCAAAACACCATTTACCAGTGCTTCTCTAATATGGATTTCACGACGCTGTAAGTCGATATTTTTCCATTGCAACCCATCAATCTCACTGGTACGCATACCTGTGAAAAAGCGAATAGTGTAATAAGGCTTAAAATCATCACGCACCATTGTGAGAATTTTATGTACCTCTTCCAGAGAAAAGGGAGTGACTTCAATCTTACTTTCCTTCAGATTGTTAATATTTTTATAAGGCGACTCAAACTCGTATCGTTCAGCCGCATCATTGAGTATCATACGTAAAGGCGTCATGATTTGATTAATCCGCGATGCTTTCAGACTTGTCTGATCATTTCCGTGTGTCACTTTGGCGAGGGAGGCACGGAAATTTAGCAAGTCTGACTTCTTAATTTTTGAGAGAACCTGATTACCAAAAGCAGGGATCAAATAGTTTTTGATTACAATTGAAACCTTTTGTTGATATGAAGCTCTCCATTCAATTTGTTTCTGTTTAAACCACAATTCAGTAAACTCTTTAAAAAGAGGAACATTGGTTTGTACAGCAATTTGCTGACTTCTTTTCTCTTTAAACTCCTCAAGACGTTTACTTTTTGGAAAGTACTTTTCGTACTCAAAAGTTCCCAAAATAATTTCAGCTTCAAGCTGTTCAAGACGTTTTTTTAAAATACGTCGGTTATATGCATTATCTTCAAGCGTTGTGGTTTCTCTACAACGCATTCCCATATAACGGAAGTCAGCAATGAGCTTTCCACTTCTTCCACGAATAGTCGCCATACATTAAACTCCTATTGCAACGCTTCCATGCTTAAACCAGTAAACTTAAGCATTTCAGTTTCGATACGTTCCCAAACAAAAAGAATTTTACGGCCACCGAATGGGCGAATGTAATGAACACCCTCAATGAACACACTATCTTTAAGTTGGTTGCGAATAGTACGAGCGTCGTACTGAATTTTTTCAGCCAGTTGTTGGGCGGTAAGGTAGGTATATGTCATAATTGTATTCCTGTAAGAATTCATTGGATGTAAGTAATTATTCATCCATAGACGTAAAATAACCTTAAATTTAATTGAATGCAATTAAATTTTCATCGGATTAGTGGAATTTTTAATGGTTATTTGTAAATTACCAATTTTATTGGCAGAAAGAAAAATGCGGGTTGCTGATTTAATTCGTGGTACTGGAATTAATAAAACGACTTTGCATAAACTTTATAATGGAGAGTTGACCCGAATCGACTTAGATACCATTGATCGTATTTGTGAGCATTTAGATATCCAAGTCGGAGATTTATTTGTTTTTGAAAAAATTATTAATAATCATGGTGTTGAATAGTAATTTGGTCACAAATGGTCACAAAAAAATGGCCTTGGTCACAATTTTTTGCTTAGAAATAGACTTTAAGAAAGTGAAAGGAAATGACAGAATATTTTGTAAATAGTTTAAGAAAATTTAAGGTCATTTAAGATCATTTATAAAAAATGGGCACGTTTTGGTCACATCTTGGTCACAAAGCTAAATTATATTGCGATGAGAAATAATAAAACTGCCTGAGATATGTTGACTGAAAAATATAAAATATATTTAAAAATCAACAAGAAAAAAACCCCCATCTTTCGATGAGGGCTTTTTTTGAATCTGGAGCGGGAAAGGAGACTCGAACTCCCGACCCCAACCTTGGCAAGGTTATGCTCTACCAACTGAGCTATTCCCGCATATTGAGCAGTTTTTACTAAAACTTACACTTAAAAAAACCAATCTGGAGCGGGAAACGAGACTCGAACTCGCGACCCCAACCTTGGCAAGGTTATGCTCTACCAACTGAGCTATTCCCGCGTGCCAGCTATAATACATTAAGCAAAACAACGGTCAATAACTTTATGCAAAGAAATTGCTTAATTGCATAAAATAAAAGCATTTTCAGCCTAAAAACCAAGAAAAACGCACTTTTGCCCAGGATTGGATAATTCAGACATCGAAGTCGCTGTGAAATCTCAACAGACCCACCACTTTCAGTCATGTATACTTGGCAGCTATCTCAATCTGACCTGACAGAGTGACCGATGAATTTAGAACAACAGTTGATTAAACGTTTACAAACCTTGGCACCCATCCATCTTGATGTGATCAATGAGTCGGCAGGGCATGGCGGATATTTCCCAGGCAAGGAATCCCACTTTAAGGTGATTGTGGTAAGTGAGGAGTTTCAGGGGCTGCGTCTGGTACAGCGCCATCAAAAGATCTATGCCGTTGCGGCAGGGTTGATGAGTCCTGGGCAGATTCACGCACTGGCAATTCACGCTTATATTCCAACGGAATGGCAGGGGCAGGCACCTGCAAGCCCTGAATGTGCGCATGCACCAAAAAACTAAGGATCAATCATGGAAGCACATTTACTCACTAAAATTGTTCATATGTCGGCTGTAAGTCTATTGATTCTGGTGTTTTTTACCCGTGCGGCAACCCTATATATGGGTGTCAGGGAGCAGCAGCCCAACCACCATGCACGTAAAGGCTTTGTGGCATTACAGCATCTATCCCTCACCCTAATTATTGTGACGGGTGCGGTTCTACTGTTTATGAATAACTTTGATGTACAGCCATGGTTTTATGCCAAGATCATTCTATTTTTTGTGTTGTGGTCTTCCCTGATCAAAACCTACAACAAAGATGACAGTATCTTGTTGGTGCAGCGGCGTGCTGGTTTATTGATCGGTACGGTGGCGCTGGTGGGGATTCTGGGGCTGGTCATCATTAAACCAATTTTTGCGTAATTGTTTGACATTGTTTTAGTAATTGTTTTTGCACTAGGTTAAACTGCGTGCAGTTTACAAAAATCTTGTAGAGGGAAATCATGTTAACTCGTGTGGTATTTAACCAAAAAGGTGGTGTAGGGAAATCAAGTATTACAGTCAACTTAGCTGCAATTAGTGCTAAGCAAGGTTTAAGAACTTTGGTGATTGATCTTGATCCACAAGCAAATTCAAGCCAGTACCTTTTGGGTGAAGATGCCACCTATTCTGCTGATAAAGCAGCATTAGAGCCAAACATTGAAAATTTCTTTGAAGATATTTTGGGAAGCACGCAGCAAAAGGGCTTGATTGGTAACGCAATTGGTTCAATTTTGAAAGCACCACGTGGTAAGGGTTTAGAAAGTTACGTTCATCGAACCTCTTTTGAAAACTTAGATGTGATTCCTGCAAGCCCAAGTCTTGGTGCTTTGGAGCATGCGCTGGAGAGCAAGCACAAGATTTATAAATTACGTGACTCAATTCAGGCTCTCAGCGCCCGCTATGACCGTATCTTTATTGATACACCGCCAGCATTTAACTTCTTTACCCTCTCTGCGCTGATCTCGGCAGACCGTGTGCTGATTCCATTTGACTGCGATGTGTTCTCAAAGCGTGCGTTACAAACTTTGATTGAAAATGTGATCGAAACCCAAGATGATCATAATAATCGCTTGGAGATTGAAGGGATTGTGGTCAATCAGTTCCAGTCTCAGGCAAAACTTCCCCGTGAAGTGGTTCAGCAATTAAAAGATGAAGGTTTGCCTGTGCTGGAAAGCATGTTGCCGCCGTCAGTATTGATGAAAGAATCACATCAGAAGAATTTACCCTTGATTCATTTGGCATCTGAACATAAATTGACCGTCGCTTATGTCACGCTGTTCAATGAGATTGAGTCAAAGAAATAAGAGAATCTTATGAAACGCTTATATTGGATGCCTGTGTTGGCAGCGAGTATGTTGTTGGGTGCCTGTGCATCGACGGTTAAACCAGCCTACGTGTCACCCACTCAGTACCAGTCGCTCAATTGCCAGCAGTTGCAGGCAGAGTACAACCGTATCCAGCAGTATATTGATAATGGCGTGCAGACACCAAAACGTACAGGTGTGGGCGTGGGTGTTGGACTTGGTGGTGGCTGGGGCAAAGGCGGATGGGGTTTTGGTCCATCCATCTCGGTTAATATGGGGCAGTCCATGAACACCAAGAATACCGAGCTTGCCAATGTGCTTGGACAGCAGGATGCCATTGTGCAGGCGGCACGGTTCAAGGGTTGTCCAATTATTGTGAAGCAACGTCCAAAATCATAAGTGTTGATCTTCTGTCACCGTGGTTTGCCACGGTGACATATAACTAAATTTTAGCAAAATGTTTCAATAAATAATCAATAGAATCAATATATTGTAAATTTTAAACCACTGATCCTGCGTATTTTTCCTCTCAGACAACATCCTAAAATTTGTGTTCTTGTCCCAAATTCGTTTAAGGTGGCGGGCGTGTAGGGTTATTCGGTATGTCTATGATTGAGAGTTGGTTTTTTGTTTTTGCGATGATCGCGGTGTTATTGATTCCTGGGCCGACCAATGCTCTGCTCGCCAGTTCAACCCATCAACAAGGTGTGTTGAAAACCCTGCCGTTTATTCCTATGGAATGGTTGGGCTATGTCTATAGCATCGGGTTGTGGGCACTCTTTATCCATCTGTTCCATCCCATCTGGCCAGCACTCACCCACATTCTGCATGTTGCCAGTGTAGCTTATGTGTTATGGCTGGCCTTTCATTTATGGAAAAGTTCACACCTGCAAAAACATGACCAGCATCACCCACATATCCGAACGCCAGAGTTGTTTGTCTCGGCCTTGCGAAACCCTAAAACCTTGCTGCTGGCGGCAGGAATTTTTCCCAGTGAAACATGGGACTCGGTAGAGAATACAGTTCTGGTGTTTGCGGTATTCAGTGTGGTGCTGATCCCTGTTTCAATCTTCTGGATGGTGTTTGGCCGTGCCTTACTGGCAGGTAGCCTGGTTGGAATCAAGGCCGACCATTTATATAAAGGATCGGCCATGTTGCTGCTGATGTGTATGTTGCCAATGATCTTTCGTTTCTTCTAAGCAGACATTGAATTATTGTGCTTTACGGTTATCCAGTTTCTGGCGAATAAAACCAATCACACCTGGCAGGATACTGATAATGATGATGCCAAAAATGAGGTGGGTGAAGTTGTCTTTCACAATTGGCATATTTCCGAATAAATAGCCGAGGGTAATGAAAGAGGCAACCCAACAGAAAGCGCCAACCACATTATAGGTCAGGAAAAACTTATAATTCATGCTGCCTGCACCCGCAACAAAAGGCGCAAAGGTACGTGCAAACGGCACAAAACGAGCAAAGATAATGGTTTTCCCCCCATGACGCTGAAAAAACAGCTGGGTGTTGATCAAGTGCTGCTGATTGATAAAACGTGAGTTGATTTCAAATACGCGCGGGCCAATGTGGCGGCCAATATGGTAATTGACGGTATCACCCAATACTGCTGCGATAAACAGCAAAATACCGAGTGCCCATGGGTCCATGGCACCCGTTGACGCAGCCAGCGCACCCGCAGCGAACAGCAGGCTGTCGCCTGGTAAAAATGGCATCACCACCAAACCAGTTTCAACAAAGATGATTAAAAATAGAATGGCATAAATCCATATGCCATAATTGGTAATGAACTCTAAAAGATGTTCGTCAACGTGCAGAATAAAATCAATGAGTTCCATAAAATGTAAATACAATAAATTTGAGCTAAATCCTAGCAGTGCCTTTAGGGAAAGTCAGTATAAAAAGCAAAATTATTGGTAACTTTACAGTGTGGAGCTGATCATGTTTAATCCGAATGCCGTTGTAAAAAATATCGTCACGCTGCCAAGCGTTGAGAATATTGTGACGCTGATTGCCCGTATCCTTATGGCCTATATTTTTGTCATTACAGGTTGGGGCAAGTTAACAGGTTAAGGTTATGCCGCAACCGCTCAATATATGGAATCAATGGGCGTGCCTGCCGCACTGTTACCCCTCACTTGGTAGATACACATCGCTATAAACCAACCGATGTTGAGATAATCAACATTCAAAAGGTTGCGCATGCTCAGTAAGCGTCCGCTGAACACACCTTATGAATTCGTCCTATAAGCCTTAATTTAGTCCCCACTTAAAAACAAGTGGGGACTTAAATTTATGACTACAAATAACCAGACATCCATCGCATCTCTTGCGAAAAACGAAGAACATACAGTGCTGAATTTAAACGTATGGATACGGCCATGGCTCAGGTGCTAAGAGCCTTTGGCTACATCAAACCGCATTGTGCCTACCTATTCTGTAATAAACGTGGCCATCGCATGAAAGTGCTGGTACATGATGGACTGGGCATGTGGCTATGTGCCCGACGGCTGGAACAGAGCAAATTTCACTGGGCTAAAGTTCACCAGGGTGAAACCGTAGCTCTCAGCCCAGAACAGTTACAGGCAGTGATCCAGGGTTTGCCCTGGCAACGCATTGGACGACAGCAAGAGGTCACAATGCTCTAAACTAGCTTGGTACATTCTGCTATTCTCCAAACATTCTATTTCATTCTTCTCATGACCTCAGGCATAGAGTAATGTAATCACTTCAGATGCACAAATTTGACTTTGACGCACACGTTTAATCTTGCCACAAGTGAGCATGTATTGCTCAACCTGCTCTGAAATATCAGTGCAGAAACCATCAATTAGGCAGAAAAGTGTTGTAAGCTGTGTGTCGATAGGCATTTTGAGATCATTGTTTTTTTGTCATGATTAAATTTTGATTTAAATGCCTGTCCTTTTACAACTTCCTTATCCCGAATTCACGTTAAGTAGAGACCTGTTCCCAATTTGGATCTGCCTCCAGTAAAATTAGCTTTAGCTGGTCTTGTTGTGGTTTTTCTAATGCCATCCATTTTACTTGCGGGATCGAATATATTTCTTTTATATTCATATTCTTAGAATTCAACATCTGAATATAGTTCAATATCATGCATTTTCAAGGGATGCTGGAATGCCAAATATGCCGCATGTAAAGCCATGCGTTTTAAATGAAACCTGGCTGAATCAGGATGATAGAGTTTATCTCTCATAATCGGATGACCAATATGCATCATATGGACGCGGAGTTGATGTGACCGTCCTGTAACAGGTTCCAAACGGACTCGACTTTGATCTGTTTCCGCATCATATTTCATCAACTGAAATATAGTCTTGGCCTGTTTGCCGAGTTCAAAATGCACCATTTGACGTGGACGATTTTCCCAGTCAGTGATCAAGGGAACTTCAACACTTCCCTCAGCCTGAATTTTTCCTTGTATCAACGCAATATAGTATTTTTTTATTGTACGTGCCTGAAACATCTTGCTGACCGCAACTTCAGCATCGCGGTGTTTAGCAAACATCAACAAGCCAGAGGTGGCCATATCTAGCCGATGGGTGACTTTGGCTGTTGGAAATTTTTGCAAAATCCGCAAATAGGCACTATCCTGATGTTCGGGTAATCGCCCCATGACAGATAACAATCCAGCAGGCTTATTGACCACCATCAGATCTTCATCTTCATATATGATTTCAAGCGGTTCCTGTGGTGGCATATACATAAAGTCGTTATTTAAGGGCATAGGCAACAGACAACCTGGATAAACGCAAATTGGCAACGATTATAGTTCTGCCAAGGGGTTTAGCAAGAGTCCTTAAGCTTGATGGTTTAAGAACAATTAGGAATTTTTATTGCTCTTGGCTAAATTCTCTTTATACATCTCTTCCAGTGTCGCAATTTCACGATTAAGAAAAGCAATCAGGTAGTCTTTTGCCCGTGCCAGACTCAGTTGCCTGAATGAAACCATATCCTTGGTTTTGCGTGTTACCAATCCAAATACATCTTTTTTGGGAATGATTACGGGAATGTCGCTCTCCAGCTTAAATTCAAGCTGTTGCGACTTGGCAAAGGCATCCAGCGTAATCGAGAGCGTTTGTCCCGAATAGCCATCAGTGACAATAAAGCTGGTATCTGATCCATTGAGCTGTAGTTGACGAATAAGTTGCTGACGCCATGCCATTTCGTCAAATTTCGTTAAAATAGTCGCTAAATCAAATGTACCCAAATGATCGATTTCATTTCGGTTGATATGATGTGGATAGCGTATTTTAAGCTCAAACTCATTCATTATTGTTCTGACCTATTTCCTGTGATCATTTTTTGGTTTTACCTATTGTTTCAATTATATCATTTTGTTTTTTAATATAAAAATATCGACTTCTATTCAAAATAGTAAAGCTTTATCGATGAACCTCACATTTATATTAGATTTTATTGATGTGGTTTTTATTATTTAAGTCTGATTGGTCATATTCTATTTCATTAAATTTTTCAGGGTATCAAGGGAAAACATGTTGTTTACTTCAACACCTATAACTTTGTAAGTTATAACCTCTGCCTATAAACTTTTGATCTATAGCGTCCTAAGCCGAATCGAGACCTTTTGGATAAGTACACACTTGCTTTATAAGCTTCGGTGCATGCTACTCTTTTCGATCCCCTTACGGAACTTTAATCGTTCCTCAACCCTTGAGACATAGTTTAGGCAGATTACTGTGGGATTGTTTTCCTAAAAATTACTATTTTTAGCCAGTCATGAAATAATTTTGCATATCCAGTTTTATAATTGGAATTATTTTCCAAATAAAGCATAGATTTACCTATTATCTTCCGATATATCCTGTTTTATCTGTGTATTTTTTCACTTAAAAAACAGATTTAAGCCCAAATCACCATAATTGCGGCCACAATCACCAGCCACAAACCCAAATGATCGGTTTTGGCAAGCTTCTCTTTAAAGAAAAATGCTGAGATCAGTAGGCTAAATAATATTTCGACCTGCCCCAGGGTTTTGACAATTGCCACCGTTTGCATACTCATGGCACTAAACCAACCGACTGAGGCGAGAAAACTACAGATGCTCACGCGCAGGGTTAGGCCAAGACGCTGCCACATTTTATAAAGTGTTGTTCGGCTAAAAATCCCTAGGTAGAGTAAAAGTACAATACACTGAAAGCTGATCAGGCTGCAAAGTACCCATCCTGCACGATGCAGGAACGGCAACATGCTCAGTTCCAGACTGGCTTCGCGGACCAGTAATGAAGTGATGGCAAAGCATAATCCACTTCCCAAACCAATCATTAAGGTTTTAAATGATAATTCAGTGTGTTGACGACCTTTACTGAGTAGAAAGACTGCCACTGCACCAATCAATACACCCACCCAACCCCATGCAGTCAAATGTTCCTGTAGGAATAAAACACCGACCAAAGCCGCCAAAATGGCTTCACTTTTGGCCAGCCCGACACCAATGGCATAGTTCTTCTGCTGGAATAATTTGACCATTAATGCTGTGGCATAAATCTGGCTAATGCCCGCAATCACCACATAGACCCAGAATTTATGGGAGAAATGAACCTGCGCTGTGACAGGTTGGTGCAGATAGAGAAATGCCAGATAGCTAAAGGCAAAGATGGGGGAAAATAAAAATCGAGCCAATGTCGTTCCATAGACATCAACCGTGGTACTGAGTTGTTTTTGAAATGCGTTACGCCACGCCTGCATAAAAGCGGCCATGAGAGTGAATAGAATCCAAGTGATTGCCATAGGCTAAAACGCAAAATCAAAAAGTGATGGTAATTTACTCTGTTTTAAACAGTTTTTCGATGGTCAATATATCCATTCATGTTATTGAGTCCTAAAATATGTTTGACTTATGATGTTTTTTAAACTGATCAAGTCCATATTCTATCCTTGTATTTAGTAAGCTGACTGATCAACATTATTTTGTCTTTTTTTGTGTACCCAACGTGCGACCACAATCACGAGAATAATCACAAATACCGTAATCACAACAGGCATGATAAATGCCAAAATCGACAAGACAATCGAGCCAATCAACTCACCTGTTGCGACTACAAAATTACCGAGGCCACCTGTGGTTGCTGTTGAAACGCCTCGTGCAGCTACGGTACTCATTTGCACCACACCTGCTGTTCCACCACCCACGATTAGGGCGGCTGCCCAAGTAGCAAATTGTGACATTTCCCCACTACTGACTGCCATGGTACTGAGTGTGCCTGCCACTACAGCAGCAGGCGTGGCAATGGTATCCAAGAGATTATCGACCCACGGCACATAGTAAGCTGCGATTTCACAGATGGTTGCAAATCCAAGTGCAGCGCATACAGCAGGGATCGCTAACCATTCAAAGCCTTTTGCAGGTTCATACCAGCCCATCAGGGTTGCAATGCTCATTACCAATAAAGGCACAAAGACACGAAAACCACAGGCAGCACTTAATCCTACGCCGATACAAAGTCCTAATATTGTTTCCATCTGGGTTTTCCTTATTTTTGTCAGATATCGCTATCTTGTTATTTCATATTTTACAGTAACAAAAAAGCCCTATCGAGTGACAGGGCTTTTATTCAAAACAGTGGGTAACTGTTTGGTGTTTGCGGCTTAGGCATTCTTACTGTTGAATTGATTGCCAAGGCATTTGGTACACGGAGGTAAACGATCAGTACCAATTTCTAAATAGGTGCGGTGTCCGCATTGAACACAAAAATAGAAGCCTGTTCCAGGTTTTTCGCCAGCAGTAACCATCTTTGTTCTCCATAGATTTTAGAAATGGTTCATATACTATAGCGTGATAGTTTTGATTATTTATTGACCTTTCTGACAAATGGTGATGGCGGAAAGGTTAAAATACTTATTACCTAAATTATTTCAGGTACATCAATCGAGTTAACAGTAAATAAATTTAAAATATCTTCTCTATCCATAAAAATGATTTGGCTTCTCTTATGAGCATCTAATTTGCCTCCCAGCCAATTTCTAGCGGCTTTTGTTATCTCACCACCAGCAATAATATAGGCATGATCAACTAAAACTCTTTTATTTGTTTCAGGATCAAAAATTTCATGACCTAACATCATAGTCGTCTGATTGTAGATTTCAGCAATATTATGATTGCCTGTTTTTGTCACTCCTGATGAATCAAGCTTTCCTTTCTTAACTTGTATACCAAAATAAATTATGTGCTGTGTTGGTAATATAAATTTCATCCAAATATCTTTTCCATACTCGAGTGCTTTATCTTTGTGCCCAGCCACAGTAATTCGCTGAAAGCCCAAAATTCGAAATAATGGCAATAATACATTTTCTATAAGTTGATCCTCAGAGCACATGTCCAAATAACTTATTAATCGCTCTCTTTTTTTAATCTCAATTTCAGAAAATATTCTATGTGGATTTTCAACAGGTTTTATAGTCTGATTATTATGTAAATTTTTAATATATAAATTATTGTCTGTACCGTAAAAAGCCTCATACCCTTCTCTACTTAAAGGCTTATTTAATTCAATTAAGGCATTTATACGTTCAGGATCATCTTCTGTCGCATCAGATTTATGCATTAAAGCTCTTAATACATGTACAAACGTTGGTGGCAATGCATTTGGAGGACAAGACTCTTCCAACAGTTCTGCCAATCTGTCTGATGTCCAAGCCCAACGTGTTGAACCATCATGCGTAAAGGGTAAGCCACAATCTTCAAAAAACTCTGAAATATATCGACTACTTTTATAATCAAAGTAATTTTTATCACCAATAATACATTCAGCAATTTCTCTTAAATTTTTACTTTTGAATTTCATAATTTTTTATTTTTCGTAAAGGTTATTTGCATTTAACTTAATATAAGAGTTTAAACCCTCGCCATGTCTAGCTAATCTTTTCATCTCTTCGACATTATTAACTCCAGCACTTTGATAACTATAAGTATAAATTTTAAATGTTCTATCAAACTTTACCCTTATATAAGTTTCACCAATTTCATATGCAAGGATTCCAGAATCACCATCTAAATCTAAATATCTTTCCATTATTATTCTCTATAAAAAACCCCATCATCAAGATAGGGTCTTTTTTAAACAATATCAATTACTTTTAGCTAAAGTATTAAGCCACTTGACCTTCTAAAAAGTCTTGTGCAAAACGCTGTAATACACCACCCGCTTCATATACAGACACTTCTTCTTCTGTATCTAAACGGCAAGTCACAGGCACTTCAACAATCTCTTCTTTACCGTCAGCCGTTGAACGCTCAATCACTAAAGTCAAAGTCGAACGCGGTGAGATATTACCAATCACGCTATAAAGCTCCGTCCCATCTAACTTCAAAGTCTTGCGGTTTATACCAGCTTTAAACTCAAGCGGTAACACGCCCATACCCACTAAGTTAGTACGGTGAATACGCTCAAAACCTTCCGCCACAATCGCTTCCACACCTGCAAGACGAACACCTTTGGCAGCCCAGTCACGGCTTGAACCCTGACCATAATCCGCACCAGCAATAATGATCAACGGTTGCTTACGGTTCATGTAGGTTTCAATCGCTTCCCACATACGCATCACTTCGCCTTCAGGCTCTACACGCGCTTTTGAACCTTGTTTAATCGTGCCGTCTGAACGAACCACCATTTCATTAAACAATTTCGGGTTGGCAAATGTTGCACGTTGTGCAGTCAAATGGTCACCACGGTGTGTCGCATATGAGTTGAAGTCTTCTTCAGGTACGCCCATTTTGTGTAGGTATTCACCCGCAGCCGAATCCATCATGATCGCATTTGAAGGCGATAAATGGTCAGTCGTGATGTTATCACCCAAAATTGCAAGCGGACGCATGTTGGTCAAAGTACGTGGTGCAGCCAACGCCCCTTCCCAATACGGCGGACGACGAATATAAGTACTCATAGGACGCCAGTCGTAAAGTGGGCTTTCCGCTTGCTCAACTTCACCGAGGTCAAACATAGGAATGTAGACTTTACGGAATTGTTCAGGCTTCACCGCTTCTTTTACCAGTGCATCGATTTCAGCATCAGATGGCCAGATGTCTTTCAGGTAAATTGGATTACCGTCTTTGTCTGTACCCAATGCATCTTTTTCGATGTCAAAACGAATTGTCCCTGCAATCGCATACGCTACCACAAGTGGAGGCGATGCCAAGAACGCTTGTTTTGCATAAGGATGGATACGACCATCGAAGTTACGGTTACCTGAAAGTACCGCTGTCGCATACAGGTCGCGGTCAATGATTTCTTGTTGAATCACTGGATCAAGTGCGCCTGACATACCATTACAGGTTGTACATGCATAGGCTACGATACCAAAACCAAGTTTCTCTAGGTCTTTCAGTACGCCAGCTTCTTCAAGATACAATGCCGCCGCTTTAGAACCTGGTGCAAATGATGATTTCACCCAAGGCTTACGTACTAAGCCCAGTTCATTGGCTTTACGTGCCAATAGACCTGCTGCCACGGTATTACGTGGGTTAGAAGTATTGGTACAAGAGGTAATCGCAGCAATAATCACAGCACCATCAGGCATTAAACCTTCTGCTTCTTGTGCTTTTGCAACATCCAAATTCCCTGCAATACCTTTCGCTTTCAAGTCAGCAGTCGATACACGTGCATGTGGGTTTGATGGACCTGCAATGTTACGAGTGACTGTTGAAAGATCGAAACGGAGTACACGTGGGTACTGCGCTTTGGTCATATCAGATGCCCAAAGACCGATTTCTTTGGCATATTGCTCAACCAATGCCACTTGCGCATCTTCACGACCCGTCAGGCGTAAATAATCAATGGTGTTCTGGTCGATGTAGAACATCGCCGCTGTTGCACCATATTCAGGTGTCATGTTCGAAATCGTAGCACGGTCGCCTACAGACATGCTGTCAGCGCCTTCACCGAAGAACTCTAAATAAGCACCAACAACACGCTCTTTACGCAAGAACTCAGTTAAAGCGAGTACGATATCCGTTGCAGTAATGCCTGCTTGACGCTGACCGACTAGCTCAACACCGATAATGTCTGGTAGGCGCATCCACGATGCACGACCAAGCATGACATTTTCAGCTTCCAAACCACCCACGCCAATTGAAATTACGCCAAGCGCATCGGTATGTGGTGTGTGAGAATCTGTACCCACACAGGTATCAGGGAAAGCCAAGCCATCACGGTTTTGAATCACTGGAGACATTTTCTCCAAGTTGATCTGATGCATGATGCCGTTGCCCGCAGGGATCACATCAACATTTTTAAAAGCGGTTTTGGTCCACTCAATAAAATGGAAACGGTCTTCATTACGACGATCTTCAATCGCACGGTTTTTCTCAAACGCGTCAGGATCAAAGCCGCCATATTCCACTGCCAAAGAGTGATCCACGATCAACTGTGTTGGAACTACTGGATTGACTTTAGATGGGTCGCCGCCCTGTTCAGCAATCGCATCACGCAAGCCTGCAAGATCAACCAATGCCGTTTGACCTAAGATGTCATGACAGACCACGCGCGCAGGATACCAAGGAAAATCCAAGTCCTGACGGCGTTCAATCAATTGCTTTAAATAATCAGTTAAGTTTTCTGCATCAGCTTTACGTACAAGCTGCTCTGCCAACACTTTCGAAGTGTATGGCAAAGTTTCATATGCGCCTGGCTGAATGTCTTCAACGGCTTGACGCACGTCATAGTATTCGAGCTGGGTATCGCCTTGATAATTTGGCAGCGGTTTACGGTATTGATTTGACATTAACCACGCTCCGCCAATGGTTTGAATTCTAGGTTTTCAGGGCCAGTGTAGTTCGCGCTTGGACGAATGATCTTGCCATCTTGACGTTGTTCAATCACATGTGCTGACCAACCTGCGGTACGTGCAATTACGAATAATGGCGTGAACATTGCTGTTGGAACACCCATTAAGTGATAGCTCACCGCGCTGAACCAGTCGAGGTTCGGGAACATGTTCTTTACTTCTTTCATCACTGCTTCTAAACGTTCAGCGATGAGATACATTTTGGTGTTCTCTTGAGCATCTGCAAGATCACGCGCCACTTTCTTGATCACTTCGTTACGTGGATCAGAGATGGTATAAACAGGGTGACCAAAGCCGATGATCACTTCTTTTTTCTCTACACGGCTACGAATGTCTGCTTCGGCTTCATCCGCATTGTCATAACGCTGTTGAATTACAAATGCAACTTCATTGGCACCACCATGTTTAGGGCCACGCAATGCACCGATACCGCCCGTGATTGCTGAATACATGTCTGAACCTGTACCTGCCACAACACGTGACGTAAATGTAGATGCGTTGAATTCATGCTCAGCATACAGAATCAAAGACGTATGCATTGCTTGAATCCATTCTTCAGATGGCGCTTCGCCATGAAGTAAATGGAGGAAATGTGCAGCAATTGAATCATCATTGGTTTCAACTTCGATACGACGACCGTTGTTGCTAAAGTGATACCAATACAACAACATTGAACCCAAGCTTGCCATCAATTTATCAGCGATGTCTTTTGCACCTGCTTCATTGTGGTCTTCATGTTCAGGCGTTAAACAACCTAAAACTGATACACCTGTACGCATCACGTCCATAGGGTGTGCAGATGGTGGTAACTGCTCAAGTGCAGTTTTCAATGCTGCTGGTAAGCCACGAAGTGCTTTCAGTTTTGCTTTATATGCTTTCAACTCAGCTTTGTTTGGCAGTTTGCCATGTACAAGTAAGTGCGCCACTTCTTCAAATTGGCTGCCCACTGCAAGGTCAAGAATGTCGTAACCACGATAGTGTAAGTCGTTGCCGCTGCGACCTACGGTACAAAGTGCTGTGTTGCCTGCAACTTGACCACTTAACGCAACTGATTTTTTTGGCTTGAAGCCGACTGGTGTTTCATTACTGCTCATAAGATTGACCTTTTTATGGTGTTTATGTGTTTGCACTTTTACCCCCTCTAAATCTCCCCCTTATAAGGGGGAGACTTTCACGAAATCAAAATGTGATCTGATTGGTGAGGTTCCTCCCCTTTTTTTAAGGGGAGGTTAGGAGGGGTAAATTTCAGAGATTATTTATTCTTTGCAAAAGTTCCATCAAGATACTGTTCAAACGCATGGTAGTTAATGCGCTCATACAATTCTTGACGGGTTTGCATGGTGTCAACAACGTTCTTCTGTGTGCCTTCTTGACGCAGAGTCTCATACACATTTTCCGCTGCTTTGTTCATCGCGCGGAATGCTGAAAGTGGATATAACGCAATGCTCACATCCGCAGAAGCCAATTCTTCAGTGGTAAATAATGGCGTAGAACCAAATTCAGTAATGTTCGCCAATACTGGAACTTTGGTCAGATCAGCAAACTGCTTGTACATCGCCAATTCAGTGATCGCTTCAGGGAACAACATATCCGCACCTGCTTCAATGTATGCCCCTGCACGATCAATCGCTGCTTGTAAACCTTCAACCGCTAAAGCATCGGTACGTGCCATGATCACAAAGTTTTCATCAGTACGCGCATCAACCGCAGCTTTAATACGATCCACCATTTCTTGTTGCGTCACGATGGCTTTGTTAGGACGGTGTCCACAACGTTTAGCACCAACTTGGTCTTCAATGTGCATTGCCGCTGCGCCGAACTTAATCATTGATTTAGTGGTACGTGCGATATTAAACGCGGAAGCACCAAAACCTGTATCCACATCAACCAATAAGGGTAGATCACAGACATCGGTAATACGGCGTACATCGGTCAATACATCATCAAGGTTGCTAATCCCCAAGTCAGGTAAACCCAAAGAACCTGCGGCAACACCACCGCCCGACAAATAGATCGCCTTGTAGCCTGCACGCTTTGCTAACAATGCATGATTGGCGTTGATCGCACCGACCACTTGTAATGGTTTTTCATTTGCGACCGCGTCGCGGAATAACTGACCAGCAGATTTAGCCATGTTGATGTTCTCCTTGGGTTTGCAGCAATGTTTGCTCAACAATTTTGTAGGATGCATTGATGTGACGATGCATCAGCATTTCGGCAAGCTCACCATCACCCTCTGCAATCGCATCTAAAATGCGGATATGTTCATCCCAAGCTTTGCTTGGTCGATCTGGGGTATTTGAAAATTGAATTCGATACATACGGATGAGGTGATACAGCTCATCACATAACATTTTTTCGAGGGTTTTATTGCCACTGCTTTTGATAATGCAGTAATGGAAATCGTCTTGACCTTCTTGCAGATAGTAGCCCTTACCTGCTTTAAAATTTTCATCTTCAGCATGCATTCGCAGTACATCACGCAATGCTAAAATTTGTTTTTTATCAATATGCTGTGCAGCCAACTTACAAGCTAAGCCTTCAAGTGAAGCACGAATTTGGTAAAGTTCTTGAAACTGCTGTAGTGACAGTGACACCACGCGTGCACCGACATGGGCCGTACGCTCAACCAATCGCTGTCCTTCCAGACGATGGATCGCCTCACGTAAAGGACCACGACTAATCCCATAAATACGTGCTAACTCAGGCTCAGAAATTTTGCTGCCCGCAGGAATTTGTCCTAACACGATTGCTGATTGAATTTGCTTAAATACATGTTCCGTCAGGGTAATACTCTGACTTGTGCTGATGGCTTGAGGAACAAGGGTATCTTGCATATTGTCGACAATCTCTACAGTTTTGATGATTTTATAACGAGATAGAAGAAAAAATGCAATAGGATTGTCGACAATAAAATAGACTGATCCAGTCGATACTATTCGCTTGACTCACAATAGAATGTTCTGAAAAAGGCACTAAATACATAAAATAATTATATATAAAACATATTGTTAATAAAATTTAAGTACTTTATTTCAATTGATTCAAGGCATTTTTCCCAGTATTTATATTACGTATGCTACGACCATGGTATGACAGCTTGATTGTAGACAATCCTTATAATCGATCGATTTTATACGAATTTTTGTAAGTAAATACTGCACCAGAAATGTAAATAACAGCGTGCTTCATAGGCGCTTTATTGGTACATTATTGGGCATCTGGAGTCATGCTCCGCAAGACACATCCATGCACCTTGTTGAATAAAAGGACATTGTTAATGTTTCAACATATCCCACCTTATGCAGGCGACCCAATTCTCTCTTTAATGGAACAGTTTAATGCTGATCCACGCGCTGAAAAGGTTAATCTAAGTATTGGTTTATACTATAACGAAGACAGTATCGTTCCTCAGCTTGATACCATTATCGAAGCGCAAAAACGTATTGCCCCTAAAAATGATAAAACCAAACTTTATCTACCAATGGAAGGCTTTAAGCCTTACCGTGACGCAATTCAAGCTCTACTGTTTGGCGCAAACAGCCCTGCTATTCAACAAGGTCGTGCTGTAACAATCCAGACATTGGGTGGTTCAGGTGCATTAAAGGTCGGTGCTGACTTCTTAAAAACCTATTTCCCAAATTCAGAAGTTTGGGTCAGCCAACCAACCTGGGATAACCATGTTGCGATCTTCAATGGTGCTGGCATCAAGAGCAACTACTATCCATATTTCGATGCTGAAACACGCGGCGTTGATTTTGATGGCATGTTATCGACATTAAAAACTTTGCCAGATCAAAGCATCGTATTGTTACACCCTTGCTGCCACAACCCGACAGGTGCTGACTTAAATCCAGCCCAATGGGATCAGGTGATTGCGGTATTAAAAGAGCGTAACCTAATCCCATTCCTCGACATCGCTTACCAAGGCTTTGGCGATGGTATGGAACAAGATGCTTATGCGATTCGTGCTTTAGACCAGGCTGGTTTAAACTTCATCGTCAGCAACTCGTTCTCTAAAATCTTCTCACTTTATGGTGAGCGTGTGGGCGGACTAACCTTTGTCTGTGACGATGCTGAAGCGGCTCAATGCACATTCGGTCAATTAAAGGCAACCGTACGCCGCAACTATTCTAGCCCACCAACAACGGGTGCATGGTTGGTTGATCAGGTGCTCAATGACGCTGATCTCAATCAACAATGGCAAGGCGAAGTCAAAGAGATGCGTGAGCGCATTATCAAAATGCGTAGTATCTTAAAAGATGAGTTGACGAAAGCACTTCCTGACCGTGACTTTAGCTACCTTGTAAACCAGAAAGGTATGTTCAGCTACACAGGTTTGACAGGCGAGCAAGTCGACACCTTACGTGAGGAATATGCAATTTATCTGGTACGTAGTGGTCGTATCTGCGTTGCAGGTTTAAATATGAATAATATTTATAAAGTTGCAAAAGCGATGGCTGAAGTTCTAGCAAAATCAGCTTAATTAAAGACTGATTTTCAAACAAAAAAAGGTTGTTTCACGTGAAACAACCTTTTTTATTTTATCGACTAAGCACAATAGAACCTAGAACTGGCCACCTACCTCAAAAGAAGACTTTCGATTAAATCTGTATCAATCAATGTTCAATCCAGCCCAGTCTTTGTATACTGCAACATATTAATAAACTACACAGCTCTTCTCAAAATGACTCAACTGACTTGCTTTAAAGCCTATGATATTCGCGGAAAATTAGGCACAGAACTGAACGAAGAAATCGCCTATAAAATTGGTCGTGCCTACGGACAAATCTATCAACCTACAAAAGTGGTGATTGGGTGTGACATCCGTCTGAGCAGTGAAAGTTTAAAACAGGCCACCATTCAAGGTCTCAATGATGCGGGTGTCAATGTACTAGATTTAGGCATGACGGGCACTGAAGAAGTCTATTTCGGCGCTTTTCATCTTGATGTTCAAGGTGGGATTGAAGTCACCGCCAGCCATAACCCAATGGACTACAATGGCATGAAATTGGTTCGTGAAAATGCACGTCCAATCAGTGCTGATACGGGTTTAAAAGAGATTCAATCACTTGCAGAATCAGGTATTTTTGCCGAAGTTGAGCAGAAAGGTACAACTGAAAACTATAATATCCTACCTGAGTTTGTTGAACACCTACTGACTTATATTGATCCACAGAAAATTAAACCACTCAAGCTAGTAGTGAATGCAGGCAATGGTGCAGCAGGCCATGTCATTGATGCAATTGAACAGAAATTCCAACAACTGAATATTCCTGTTGAATTTATTAAAATTCATCATGAAGCGGATGGGACTTTCCCCAATGGGATTCCGAACCCAATCTTAATCGAAAACCGTGATAGTACTCGTAAGGCTGTGCTTGCGCACAATGCAGATATGGGTATTGCATGGGATGGGGATTTTGACCGTTGCTTCCTATTCGATGAAAAAGGGCAATTCATCGAAGGCTATTATATTGTTGGCTTATTAGCACAAGCATTCTTGATCAAACAATCAGGTGAGAAGATTGTGCATGACCCACGTTTAGTTTGGAATACCTTTGATATCGTAGAGCAATATCAAGGTATCGCGGTTCAATCAAAATCTGGGCATGCTTTTATTAAAGATGTAATGCGTGAACATAATGCGGTTTACGGCGGTGAGATGAGCGCACATCACTATTTCCGTGACTTTGCGTACTGTGATAGTGGCATGATTCCATGGTTACTGACTATTGCCCTACTCTCTGAAACAAGTCAATCACTTTCAACATTAGTTGAGAATATGATTACCAAATTTCCATGTAGCGGTGAAATCAATTTTAAAGTAGCGGATACACAAGCAACGGTACAAAAGATTTTTGATCATTATGCAGACCAAAATCCATTAGTAGACCGTACCGATGGTGTGAGTCTTGATTTTGGTGCGTGGCGTTTGAATGTCCGCGCATCGAATACCGAGCCTTTATTGCGTTTAAATATTGAAAGCCGTGCCGATCAAAACCCGCAACCGATGCAACATTATGTAGATGAATTAACTGGGTTAATTCAGGGTTAATTCAACCCAATAAAAAAGGAGCATATCGCTCCTCTTTTATTGCTTTAGCATTCAGTTAAAGCCGTTGGGATTCTGCTTCTGCCAATTCCAACTATCCGCCAGCATATCTTCCAATGTATATTGAGGCTGCCAACCGAGCTCGCTCAATGCACGCGTATTGTCTGCAAATGAAATGGCCACATCACCTGCACGACGTGGTGCAAATTCAAACGCAACAGGCACACCATTGATTTGCTCAAAGGTGTTTTTGACTTGTAATACGGATGAACCATTGCCTGTGCCAATGTTCCATGCACGACATCCCTGCGCAGCAAGGCGATTATTCAACGCACATAAATGTGCATTGGCTAAATCTACCACATGAATATAATCACGCACACCTGTTCCATCAATCGTGTCATAGTCATTGCCATAAATGGATAATTTCTCACGACGACCAACAGCCACTTGTGTCACATATGGCATGAGATTGTTTGGAATGCCTTGAGGATCTTCCCCAATCTGACCACTTTTATGTGCGCCAACAGGGTTAAAATAACGCAGTAATGCAATCGACCAACGTGAATCTGCCTGCGCCAACTTTTGCAACATCTGCTCAATGATGAGCTTGGTATAGCCATAGTTGTTGCTTGGCATGCCTGTTGGCATATCTTCATTCAATGGGGATATATTCGCTTCATCATAAACCGTTGCCGATGAACTAAACACCAGTCTAAATACACCTGCTTTTTCCATCGACTTCATTAACTGAATACTGCCAGCGATATTGTGATCAAAGTAAACCAGTGGAATTTGCTGGCTTTCCCCAACCGCTTTCAGACCAGCAAAATGAATCACAGCATCAATCTGGTGGTCTTGAAACACCTGATCAACCTCTTGTTCAAATCGGATGTCACCTTTAACAAAAACCAAATCCTTATTCGTTAATTTCTGTACACGATGTAAAGATTCTTCAGAACTATTCGACAGGTTATCAAATACAACCACCTCATGCCCTGCATTTAGCAGTTCAACACAAGTATGAGAACCGATATAGCCAGCACCACCTGTCACTAAAATCTTAGCCATCTGTTTTTCCTAATAATATTCGAAGTAGACCTTGCGTTGAGGTATCAAATGCAGATAAATCACCCTGTTCACCATTTAGAATTGGTAATAGTTGATTGGCGATTTCTTTACCTTTTTCAACACCCCATTGGTCAAAGGGATTGATATTCCATAAAACAGATTGCACAAACACTTTATGTTCATACAATGCGATAAGCATCCCTAAGCTATAGGGATTCAACTCTTTTAATAGAATGGTTGAGCTCGGTTGATTACCCTCATATTGCTTATAACTAGGTAAATCTTTTAGCTCATCTACTGAGAGCGCTTGATTGCCAAAGGCGAGCAAACGCGATTGAGCCAAACAATTAGATAATGCCAAATGATGTTGCTCAACTAAGGCCTCTGCATTTTCAGCATAGGTAAATTGGTTGGCATTATAACGTTTCACTGGCGCAATAAAATCACAGCTGACCGAATGTGTCCCTTGGTGTAAGAGTTGATAGAAAGCATGTTGCGCATTCGGTCCAACTTCTCCCCAGACAATTGGGCAGGTCGCTGAACTCACCTTCTCACCATTCCGCTGGATGGATTTACCATTTGACTCCATCTCAAGCTGTTGTAAATATGCGGCGAAATACTTTAACCGCCCATCATAAGGCAGTACCGCATGAGTCTGAATATCGAGAAAATTATTATTCCATACACCCAACAACCCCATAAGGACTGGAATATTTTGCTGAAATGGTGCAGTTTGGAAATGCTGGTCAATCGCATAAGCACCAGCTAATAATTGCTTAAAGCCCTCTACCCCAATACTCAGCGCAATCGGCAGACCAATACAGGACCATAAGGAATAGCGACCACCAACCCAATCCCATAATAATAATTGGTGATCAGATGCAATACCCCACGCGGTCATCTTGTCTGGTTTCGTAGAAACCCCAATAAAATGATGTTTGAGAATATTATTGTCTACACCTAATGTGTTCTCTAACCATTGACGTGCTGTCTGGGCATTAGAAAGCGTATCAATCGTACCAAAAGACTTGGACGAAATAATAAATAAGGTAGTTTCAGGTCGAAGCTGGTGTAGCAATTCAGATAGCTGACTACCGTCCATGGTTGAAACGAAATGTACATCTAGAGGTTTTGTAGTCGCGACCTTAAAGTCGGAGAGTGCATGCGTCACCATTAACGGGCCGAGATCAGAGCCACCCACACCAATATTCACCACATCTTGAATCACCTCACCCGTCGCACCACGATACTGCCCTGCATGGATTTTATCCACCAAGGCATACATAAGTTCTAACTGCTGCTGTACCGGATGATTCACTTCAGTAAAATCTGGACTCGATTGGGGTAAGCGTAAAGCCCAATGCATTGCTGCGCGGTGTTCAGTATAATTAATCGGTTCAGATGAAAAGAGCTTTTTGATCCATTGTTTTAAGTCTTGGGCCTGTGCCAAGTCAACCAAACCATTTAAAATAGTTTGATCAATCCGATGCTTACTAAAGTCTAAGACAATTTGATCACATTCAACTGAAAAACGTTTAAAACGTGCAGGATCTTCCGCGAATAATCCTTTTAGATGAGTGCCTTTAAATTGCTGTTGCAAAGATGATAAATGCTCCATCACAGAGGCACGCTCTTTTACTGCAAAGGGTTGAATCTGCTTAATCATCATTAACGTCCCACCCCCATATACGCAAAGCCTTGCGCTTTAACATAATCTGGATCATAAATATTGCGACCATCCAGAATTAATGGATGTGCCATCAACTGTTCAAGCTGCTTAAACTCTGGGCTCCAGTACTGTTTCCATGCAGTCAGCACGCAAAGACCATGCACATTCTTGACCGCATCATATTGATCTTCACAAAGAATCAGATTATCGCGTTGCCCATACATCTGTTTTATTTCATCTAAAGCTTGCGGATCATGAAGATGAACCGTTACCCCTTGTGCCCAAAGCGCTGCAAGCATTTGATGAATTGGGGACTGCTGAATACTTGAGGTATTTTCCTTAAAAGAAGCACCCCAAATTGCAACAGATTTCCCTTGCAAATCACCATGGTAATAATTCCATAGTTTACGAAACAGGATTTCTTTCTGTTGCTCATTAATTTCCCAGACTTGACCCAGCAACTGGCTTTTTACCCCAGTATTTGCCACCGTATTGGAAAGCGTCAAAATATCATGAGAAAAGTTTTCACCACCAAAACCAGCACCTGGCGCTAAATAAGCTGAACCAATACGGCTATCAGCGGCCATACCCTGACGCACTGAAGCAATATCAATACCGAGTTTCTCAGCAACAACAGCCAGATCATTAATATAGCTAATGCGTGTTGCCAACATTCCTGAAATACTGAGTTTAGTAAATTCCGCATCTAAAATCGGCATAAACAGATATTGTTGTTCCAAAGGAAAGAAAGGTCTAAGCAATTCTTTTACTTTAACCTGAACGTCCGTCTGGATACATCCGACAATGAGTTGTTTAGCTTGAGTTAAACTATGTAGAGCATTTCCTTCTTGAATCGTATCTGGCAAATAGACCCAATCATCCTCAGATAGAATCTGCTTAAAACGCTCTGTGCCATGCAAACCAAAGGTTGAAGCATTAATCATGAGTTTGGGATGAATAATCGGTCGTTGTTTTAACGCCTGTAAGAGTTGAAAAACTTGTTGTTCTTGTGTCTGATTAAAACTAAAGAGATAAGCATCAATATCGAGAGGGATACCATCCAAAGCGCGATAACTCAAAAAACCAGTACTTAATTGCTTCTCTAATAGCTGGCTGACATGCTCATCATGAAATGAATATTGTTGCCCTTCTACAGCTTTATCTAGTTGTGAACACCAATAAACAAAGTGCCCAGATTCAGACAATAATGCAGACATGACGCCTGCATATAAAGTATTACCAAAAATTGCAACTTTCATTAACATTTGCTCCCCAATCTAGAGAACCAATTCGTGGATTAAGCTCTTAAAATCTTCGCCTAGTTTTGGATGTTCAATACCATAGTGTAATACAGCTTTTAGATAGCCCAGCTTACTACCACAGTCAAAGGTCTGTCCCTTCATCCGATACGCTTCAACCACTTCCGATTGCTGCAATGCTGCAATCGCATCAGTGAGCTGAATTTCATTTCCCGCTCCACGTGGGGTTTGTTCTAGAAGTTCCATAATCTGGGCAGGCAGAATATAACGACCGACAACAGACAAATTTGAAGGTGCTGTCCCTACAGCAGGTTTTTCTACAATACCCTGCATGACGATACTTTCACCTTCATTTGGAGAAACAGCCACATCTACAATGCCATACTGGTCAACCAAATGGTCTGGCACGGCCTCAACCATAATCTGTGCAGCCTGAGATTGATCAAACCGTTGAATCATCAAGGATAAATCATTTTTATGGCTTTTATTTTTTACGAGTACATCTGGTAATAACACAGCAAAGGCTTCATCACCGACAATATCTTTAGCACAAAGTACCGCATGTCCAAGCCCTAAAGGTTGTGGTTGACGTACACTCACGACACTGACATGTTTTGGCAAGATATCAGTAATTTCTTTAAGTAGATCAAATTTCTTTTTTTGTTCTAAAGTTGTTTCCAACTCAAAATTACAATCAAAATAATTCTCAATTGATGCTTTAGATGAGTGTGTTACGAGAATAATTTGTTCAATGCCTGCTTCCACTGCTTCACGTACAACATATTCAATCGCTGGGCGGTCAACAACAGTGACCATTTCCTTAGGAATAGATTTACTCGCAGGTAAAAAACGAGTTCCAAGCCCTGCAACAGGCAAAATAGCTTTTTTGATCATTACAATTTCTTTCAAACTAAGTTATTGGTGTGTAGATTTACGACCTGATTGTTCAGAACCGGAGAACCGGCTTGCTCCGATCGCTTGGTCTGGTGAGTCTATACCTTCTTTTTTCAACATGACTTCAACAGTTTTAAACATAATTTTAAAGTCAAAAAAAACCGAATGGCTTTCAACATATTCAACATCCAGATCAAATTTTTCTTCCCAAGACAAATTGTTTCGACCACTCACTTGCGCAAGTCCAGTCATCCCTGGTTTGACTTCATGCCGACGCATCTGATGGGGGGTGTAATGTTCTACAAACTCAGGGAGTTGTGGGCGAGGACCAACAATACTCATATCCCCTTTAATCACATTTAGTAGCTGTGGCATTTCATCTAGACTTGTTGATCTAAGTTTTTTACCAAATGGTGTAATCCTAAGTTCATCAGCTAAAGGTTTGCCTTCTTTATCAACAGCATGCCTCATAGATCTGAACTTAATCATTTTAAAAAGCTTTCCATCTTTCCCTGGTCGATCCTGATAAAAAAAGATAGGAGAACCTAAATGTTTACGGACTTTAAAAGCAACCAAAAGAAATACTGGAGACAGTAATACAAGTGCTATTGATGCAATGACTATATCGATAAGTCTTTTCATTTGTATCTTCTAAGCCTTTTCACTAGGATGCGAGCCAATTTTATACTTTAAACAATCTGATTAGCTGTTAATCATTATAGTATAGCAATTCTTGTATTCTTAATCACTATTAAACTAATATGTTATGCATAGTTGATAGGACTATCATTGATATTTATAAATATCTCTCAAAAATTAAAAGCGTCATTTCTGAAAGTAAATCGTTCTATAGTCGCTAACCATCCGATCAACTGTAAACTCCCTTGTTACATATGAATATGCTTTTTCACCATATTCATATACTAAATCTCTATTATTAATACAAAAAAGCATTTTTTCTTTAAGTTCTATCGCATTTCCACTATACAATAAGCCTGATTCATTATCTAGCACAACCTCAGGAATTCCTTCAACATTCTTAGCAATCGATGGAATCTTGAAAAAAGCTGCCTCGCAGAAAACCAAACCAAAAGCCTCCCATAAAGATGGCTGACATAGGATATCAACTGTGTTTAGAAAACTACTTTTATCACAAACCCATCCATACATTATGACATTACTCTCTAATTTATATTTTTTTAACAAATCTTCACAATCTTTCCTTAACTCACCATCTCCAGCGATAGTAAATTGAAATCGGCTAATATCAACTTCTTTAGATAATAAATATATAGCCTCAATGAATTCTAAAGGATTCTTTTGAATGTCCAATCTACCAAAAAAAGCAAAATGTATTTTCTCATTGATTTTTTTGGTAATTAAGGGTTTTAATTTCGAAAAATCACAACCATTATAAATAGTAATTGTTTCTACAAGTGGATAAAATTTTCTATAGTGCTTATTAACTGATAAATTATAATCTCCAAATAGTGTTGCAAAATTCTCAAACAAATAATATGCCAATCTTATAAAAGGATTTACATTATTATGGAAAGCTATCCCATGCACAGTATGAATTATTTTTTTTGTTCCAGCTAACTTTGCTGCAATTCTTGCAAAAATTCCTGGTTTTGTTGAATTGGTATGAATCACATCGAAATTATACTTCTTAAAAATTTTATACAAATCAGAAATGACTATAAAATCATGAAAACCAAGCTCACGTTTAAGTGATGAAACAGTGATAATAGAAACACCTAACTCATTAAATTTATTAATAAAATCATCACTTTCACCAGTAAAGTCAGCACAAATCACATACAAATCATGTCCTTCTAAAGCTAATGAAGACAATATTTCATAGGAAATTTGTTGAGCCCCAGACATAATTGGCTTTACTTGCACATGAGCAATTTTCATAAAAATTCGATTTCCATAATATTAACAAATAAAAAATATAAAAAAATCAACTATCGTGAAATAGTTCTATCCACAATTTAGCTATTTTTTCAGGATGATAATTCTTTATTAACGCCAAATTTTCATCAGAATGCATTTTACGTAGATCAACATTAGAACATATTGTTTTTAGGTGACTTGCATAAGAATCAATATTGTATTCAGAAACAATTTGAGTGTTTTCTGGTCCAAGAATTTCTTTTGCGCCCGTTGGAAAGTCGCTGACTAACACCGGTAAACCATAGTTCATTCCTTCTAATAGTACCATTGGGAATGCTTCAAACCTACTAGTCATACATAATAAAGAAGAGTTCCTATAGTATTTTTCAATATCTTTTGAAAATTTATAAATTTTAACATAACTATCTAAACCATGTAATTTTATTGTTTCATTAATTAATCGATGTTCAGAACCCTCACCTATTATCTCTAGAGTCCACCCATTTTCGTAGACTCTTGAAAGCTTAAAAGCATCAACTAAAAACTTTAAATTTTTTTGATATTCAAGCCTTCCCACAGCAATAATTTTGTTAGTATTTTCTTTATATTCACTTTCAACTGGATAAATAAAATTAGGTATAACAACAGTATCTATACCATCATTTTTAAATTTTCTTTCATCAGTTTTTGTTAGGCAAACTAATTTTACACCTGCTTGTTTATAAAAAAATTTCCTAAAAATATTTCTTATGCCTTTATGATAACCATACTCTATATGCTCACAAACAATTGATTTACATTGATACTTCCTTGAAAGAATAATATTTAAAATATTTAAATCATAAGAAAATGTTACCACAAAGTCTTTTGAAGTCAGCTTAATATTTTTCATTAATGCTTGTAAGTACCTCATTCTATGAGATAACTTATTAAATTTACCAGACGTTGGAAAGTCTGAAATATTTAAAGATTTAATATTTAAATTATCATATCCATTAAAAGCCACCAACGTTGTTCCTGGAACAATAATAACTACGTCTTTTAATATCGTGGCTAATTGTAAAATCACTCTCTCAGTACCACCCATTCGATGAATACCATTGGTTACAAAATATATAGTCATAGAGGTCTACTTTCAAAAATAAACATTAATTCAAATATCCCAAAAAGGCGTTTACACTAGAATATATTTTGTAAGAAAAAAATACACCTAATGGCAAAGTTGAGAAATATAATACCTTCTTAAACTTTAAAGTTAAAAACAAATATGGCAATAGAAGGTATTGAAAAGGTATACCCAATCTCACCAAAATTTCCAGTTCAGGTATAATAAAATATGGAATAAATCCTAATGCACCATAAATTCTCAAGTCATTTAATTTTTCTGAATTTAACTTTGGTGAAAGAATTAAAAAAACATAACAAATAAAGGATATATATCTTGCAATATTAGATACCTCATCATAATTATCATTATTTAAATAAATCCCAATCCTACTCATTAAAAATTCAGGAAGAAAACTAAATATAGACCCAAACTTAAACATAACTAAAATAACAATAAAAACAATATGAATAATTTTCCCACTACTAATATTATTAATAGACTTTCTAAGCCAAATAAACAACAAAGAAAAAACTGAAAATATACTAGAATAATGTGAGAAAATTGCTAAAAAACTTATAGGAACAAGTTTAAAAATTATGTTTCTCACACCTGCTGGGTTTAAATAATATACACTATATAAATAAACAAAAATACTACTTGCCAAACCAAATCTAATTTGAATCAGTCCATGCATTAATCCATATGTCATCAACCAAAAAATTAGTAAAAAAATTGATTTTCCAATTGAATTCTTAAAAAAATTTAAAAAAGAGTGTGCTAAGAAAAATTGAATAAGAAAGATATAGATTGAATAAAAAATCACCAACGGATCAATAAAGAACAGCCCACTGAAATACTTTGCAATTTTAGAGAACAAATAGACAGTTGGCTCTATACTTAAAGAAAACTCAGTACTTGAGTTCATTATAATTAAATAATTATATTGATCCGGGTTTTTAATAACAAATAAAGAGATATAAACCAATATATAAGTTAAAAAAAACAGTATCAAAGGTAGGAAAAAAGATTTTTGATTTAATCTCATATTATATCACTTCAAATTTCTTAAATTTTTTTAAGATTTCCTTTATATACTTTTCATCAGAATAATATTTTTCAAAAAGCAACGAATATTCAGACTTAACCTCATCAGAACAAATTTTATTCTCTTCAAATTTTATGACCTTATCAATCATATCCAAATGACTTTTAGAACTTATCAAAAAATCACCTTTTAAATTTAACTTAAAATCAAAAATAAAATCTGAGTAAATTGGAATAACTCCATTAGCTAAATAGCCATTCATCTTTGTTGGAGTTGATACATTATTCACAACCATATCTTTTCTTATCAAGAAACCATATTTTATATTTTTCAACACATCATTCAGCTGTGAATATTCAACATAATCTACTACAATGTTCTTAATCTGATTTTTTTCAATTAAAAAAAATGCCTTTTCTTTCTCCGCAGTATATAAAAACATTTTTGCTGCAGGGATTTTATATTGAATCTCTTTAAAAACTTGCAGTGTTTCATTAATGCACTGCCAGTCAGATAAAGAGCCAGCATAAACAAAAGTTGGTTCTTTATATTTCTCGTCATAAAATGCATTCATATTTAATTTCTGATTGTAACAAGGCATAACCATAAAATTATTTTTTTTATATTTATATTTATATTTATAATGGTCTAACATTGCTCCAGACACAAAAAAATTAAACTTAGAAAAAAGCAATACAAACCTTTCAAAGAGAGATAGGTACATCCAACGTATGTTTCTTTGAAACCTTTTATTAGAAAAAAGCATCCTTGCCTCTTCAGGAGTAACCCCCTGAAACCAGTGAAAAATGAATTGCTTTGGGTTTCGCAACCATGTATAAAAGAAAGCTTTTAACGATATAGTTAAAACTTTATCATTTTTTTCAATATTTTTTAAATCATCAATAATCAATACAGCTTGGCCACTAGCCTCCAATGATTTCTTTATAAGCTGCACATAATAGTCTGTAGCATCATTGCGCTCATTCATCAAGAAAACTATTTTATACATTTCTTAAAATCTCAATAATCTTTTCACTTGCAGTTCCATCGCCATAGGGATTATGGGCTGTACTCATTTTCTTAAATTCGTCATAATTATCTATTAATAATTGTGATTCATTTACTATATTTTCTTTTATTGCTCCAACTAGTTTCACAGTTCCTGCTGTTACAGCTTCTGGGCGTTCAGTTGTGTTACGCATCACCAATACGGGCTTCCCTAATGAGGGAGCTTCTTCTTGAATACCACCACTGTCTGTAATAATAAAAAAAGATTTGCTCATCAAATAGATAAAATCCTCATATTGTAATGGTTCTATCAAATGAATATTATCAATCCCTTTTAATGTATCATTTACAATCTGACGGACATTGGGGTTAAAGTGCACAGGATATACAATGTCAAGTTCTGGATTTTTTAATGCTATCTCTTTCAAAGCTTCACAAATATTTAGAAAACCATTACCAAAATTTTCACGTCTATGCCCCGTAACTAAAATAAATTTTTTATTATTGAAATTAGTATATTTACTTTTTATGCCCTGACTTATTCTTGTTAATAAGCTTTGATCATTTTCAATCTTATCAACAGTATATAATAATGCATCTATCACGGTGTTACCTGTAACAAAAACTCTTTCCTCTTTCTTTTTTTCGTTCAGTAAATTTATTTTGCTTATTTCAGTAGGGGCAAAATGTACATCTGCTAAAACGCCTGTTAATTGGCGATTTGCTTCCTCTGGCCATGGAGAGGATATATCATAAGTTCTGAGTCCGGCCTCTACATGCCCTACCTTAATTTTGGTATAAAACGCGGCTAAACTTGCTGAAAAACTAGTTGTAGTATCACCATGAACCAAAATAATTTCAGGTTCAAAATCCATCAAGACTTGTTTCAACCCCAACAGAACATTTGCAGTGATATCGAATAAATCCTGCCCTGCTTTCATGATATTAAGGTCATAATCAGGTTTTATTTCAAAAATATTAAGGACTTGGTCTAACATTTCCCTGTGCTGAGCTGTCACACATACTTTTGTTATAAATTCTTCAGGATGACTACATAGTGCTTTTACAAGTGGTGCCATTTTAATAGCTTCAGGTCTTGTTCCAAATACCAATAAGATTTTTTTCATAACTTCTTACCCTTAATCATCACTATCATTGCCACTGTTAAGATAATTTCACCAATTATCATCGCGTAAAGTATACCATCTATCAACATCTCAGGTATAAGTATGAGATTCATGAGAGTTGTAATTGAACCACTTACAATAAAGGCTAACATATAGAATTTGTCTAATTTTTTTGCCGAAAGATATTGAATACCCAGAACATTATTCATTACGCTAAAAAACAACCAGATCATCATCACTTGTAGAACATAAGAGTAGATAACCATTTTTTCACCATAAAACATCTCAACAATAAATGGTGCAAATAACGCAACGCTACTAGAAATGACTAAAGCAATTAAAGCCATTACACTGATCAATTTTTTCAAATATTGTTTTTGAGAGTCGTTATCTTCTTGGAATTGCTTACAACTTATTGGATATAATGCCTGAGTAATAGGCGCAAACAAACCTACAATTGCTTTGAATAGTTTTTCTATGGCAGCATACAACCCCACTACAGTATTAGAAGCGTAAAATCCTAATATCAATAGTCCCGATGATGTTAAAGCTGTACTTAACATAGTTGTTAGAAATAAATTCGACCCTCCTTTCACATGTTTAAGTAATTCTTGGCGCGTTTGTAACTCAAAATAGATACCAAAATCTTTTCTAATCAAGTACAAACTATAAATTCCACCTACAATAGAGCCTAAAGCTACAAGCACAGGAACTATAAAATAATCTTCAGGACTTTTGACAAATATGAAAATACTGAGTGTAGATAGGACTTTTGATATTACATTTATTACAGTAATAAACTGCATTTTTTCTACTCCCTGGAAAAACCATACAGGAAATAGTACTTGCCCTATCACAGACCCAAATGTAAGCCAATATACCAAAGCATATTCATTAAACTTATGAACAAAATGGATCAATAACGCCAATATACCTACTGACAATATTGTTAAAAACAACTTAATAGTCATTACGCTATTAACTATTTTCACCAACTCTTTTTTATTTGACTTATTTAATGATATTTCTCTGGTCGCTGTATAGTTAAAACCGTAGTCTGTTACAACAATAAAAAAAGCTATAACAACTGTTGCTAATGAAAGTACGCCGAACTTATCAACACCAACAACTCGCACTAGATAGGGTAACGTCAATAAAGGCAATAAATAATTCAAACCTTGCACAGTTGCAAGAGAAATGAGGTTTTTTAAAAATACAGACTTATTTTTTAAAAATTTGCTTAAACTCATACAACTTATTATTGATGAGTCACTCACTCATCAATACCTTTTCAAAATTTTACACTTAGAAGCTTTGTCAACCAATCACTTGAAACTTATCTACTCTACATCTAGACATATAGAACTTTGCAATTTTTCCAATATGAATTATTACAGCTATTTTATTAACTTGAAAATAGGACATGCCCTATAAATTAATGAAATTATTCATTCTACATCTTATCAAACAGTTTAGAGTACACACTTTTAAAAAGCTATTTTTAAAATGAATTCAGCCAAACCATAAGAAATAAAATATTATTTAATTAAATTACAGCAACTTAGCCAAAATTAAATTAAACATAGTCATATCTAAAAACGCAATATTTTCCATTTCTCCTCCGAAAAACTATTAACAAAAAACACTAACGTCTCTATAAAAATTTCGCTTCTAATACAATTGCGCTTAAACAAGCTCAAACAATTAGATACCCAACCTAACTTTTTTAGCTTACAATCCATTTTTAAGATTAGACTCTAAGCAACAATCGCAGTATAAAATAAGGGTTTTGAATGTGAAGCATCCGTACACATCACTGTTTACAATTTTAGCCATTTCGATTTCATTTTCTGGTTGTGCTATCACTTCAGGACTTCAAACTTATGATCTACCAAGTGAGGGAAACTATCAGACTGATCAAGGTGCCAATATTGCAGTTGTTCAGTTGACTCAAGAAAACCTACTCAATCAAATTAATGAGAATAATACGCCAAAAAAGGATCTTCGCCCTCTATTTAACACACAGCATTATCAATATCGCTTAAGTGCTGGTGATGTACTTTCTATTCAATTATGGGCTTATCCTGAAATCACACCGCCAGTCAACAATATTAATAATACTGAATCGGCTCAAGCAAGCGGATATCCTATTGATACGAGTGGAAATGTACAACTTCCTCTAGTCGGTCAAGTGCATGTTGCAGGTAAAACACTCCCTGAAATCAATCGCTTTTTACATAGTCAATTCGCAAAATATTTAAAAGCACCAGACATTGTTGTTCGCGTTCTATCCTATGAGGGCAATCGCTATTTTGTAAATGGTCAGGTTATGCGTAGCGGGCAATATACCTTAAAAGACCAACCGATTAGTTTATATACCGCATTAAGTATGGCTGGTGGTATCAAAACTGAAACTGGGGATAGCACAGCAATTCAACTGATTCGTAATGGCCTTACCTATGATCTAGATCTCATTTCGCTTGAAAAAAATGGCTACTCTTTACACAAGCTATTAATTCAACCCAACGATACCATTTTTGTGAATACCAAGCAAAATCAAAAACTTTATGTCATGGGTGAATCAAATAAAAGCCAGGCACTTACTTTACGTGATCAGGGCATGACCTTAAGTGATGTATTGGGTGAAAGTGAAGGTATTAACCCTTATTCTGCAAGTGCTGCACGTATTTTTGTGATGCGTACAGATTTAAATACTAAAACCTCTACAATTTATCATTTGAACTTAAGCAGCTTAGGCAATTTAGCTTTAGCCAATCAATTTCAGATGCAAAAAAATGATATTGTATATATCGATGCAACGGGGCTTACACGCTGGCAACGTATCATGAATCAAATTGTGCCTTTCTCGAGTGCACTTTACACATTTGACCAGTTAGGTAAATAGCATGCAAATTCAAAATGTTTTAGTTGTATGCATTGGAAATATATGTCGTAGCCCCATGGCTGAATATTTTCTAAAAAACAATCATCCCAATTTAAATATTGAGTCTGCAGGTCTCTCTGCAATGTCTGGGCATTCGGCAGATGCAAAAGCTATACACTGTATGGATCAGCTGAATATTGATATGCGTCCACACATTGCCAGACAAATTACTGCCGAAATGATTAAAAAATCAGATTTAATTTTAGTCATGAGTAATAATCAAAAAAAACATCTTGAGCAAACTTGGTCTTTTGCCAAAGGAAAGGTTTTTCGTTTGGGGCATTGGCAAAATCAAAATGTGCCCGATCCTTATCAACATGATCAAGCTTTTTTTGATGAAACTTGTCGCAACATTCAAAAATACGTTTCTGACTGGCAATCCCATTTTTAATTTTTAGCAGTTTTATTTCATGAATTCGAATAGCACACCTCAAGACGATACCATTGACTTAAAAGAATTATTCTTTTCTTTGCTGTCGCAATGGAAGCTCATTGCTCTATGTACACTCCTTAGCCTCGTTTTCGCTCTCCTTTACTTAAAAGTAACGCCAAATGTCTACTCAACGGATGCTATGATTCAGGTTGAGGACGCTAAAGGTGCTGGTGCCGCAGCTCTTTTAGGGGATTTAGGAAGCGCACTACCTGGAGGAGTGGGTGGAAAGTCAGCTGCAGATGCGGAAATTGAAATCTTAAACTCGCGCAAAGTGCTCGGACAAACCATACAAGACTTAAAGCTAGATATTCGTATCACCGATGAACAAAGTAGCTTGACGCATCGTTTGCTCAACACAATTCAAAGCAAAGTGATCTATAAAAATAATGTTGTGACTTGGCAAGATAAAAAAAATGTATTTGTTATTCAATCTTTTGATGTGCCTAATTTTTATCTCGATAAAAAACTCACACTAAACTTTATCAATGGACAAGAGTTTAGCCTGTCTTATAAAAAAGATGTAGTGTTTAAAGGCAAGTTAAATGCGATCAATCAAAGCCTAGATCAGAAAGGTTTATGGAAAATTCAAATTTATGCGAAAAACCCTATCTCGCATGATTTTTCAGTCACTAAATTATCTATGCCTTCAGCCGTACAATGGATTAAAAAAGATTACGGCGTAGCGGAAAGAGGTAAAAACTCTGGTGTGATTGGTCTTAACTACAATGGTGAAGATAAAGAACATATCACCCAAGTACTTAACCACATCTTAAATATTTACCAAGCACAAAATATTGAACGTAAATCACTGGAATCGGCTCAAACATTGAGCTTCCTTGAAAAGCAACTGCCTGAGTTAAAACAACAACTCGAAGACTCTGAAATTAAATTTAACCGTTTCCGAGAACAATACAACACAATTGATGTAACACAAGAAGCGGAGTTAATGCTAAAACAGAATGTTGAACTGGAAAAATTAAAAATCCAACTACAACAGCAACAAGCAGAACTCTCTTCAAAATATACGCCTGACCACCCATTAATGTCAGCAATTAACGCTCAACTTTCTGAAATTAACAAAAAAACTTCAGAAATGACTCAATCCATTAAGCGTTTACCTGAAACCCAGCGACTGTACTTACAACTGTACCGCGATGTTAAGGTAAATACTGAGTTATACACTGCGTTATTGAATAGCTACCAACAACTCAAAATTGCCAAAGCAGGTGAAATTGGTAATGTACGCATTATTGATACTGCAATTGAACCTGTAAAACCAATTAAACCTAAAAAGCTCATCACATTAGTACTTGCTATTTTTGTAGGTGGCTTCTTGGGCACATTATTGGCCTTACTGCGTAATATGTTGCGCTCAGGTATTAAAGACTCGAATCAAATTGAAAATGAACTTGATTTACCTGTTTATGCCACTGTACCACGTTCGCCAGTGCAAGAAAGTCGTATTAACATTCTGAAAAAGAAAAAGAATATTCCTATTCTTGCGGTGAAACATAGTGATGATATTGCCATTGAAAGCCTACGTAGCATGCGTACTACCATTCACTTTGCCTTAAGCAGTGCCAAAAACAATATCATTATGATTTCTGGCCCTGCACCAGAGTTGGGTAAATCTTTTATTTCGACCAACTTAGCGACCATTTTGGCGCAAAGTGATAAGCGCGTATTATTGATTGACGCCGATTTACGTCGTGGTTATATGCACAAATACTTTAATTACGACCCTAAGCCTGGCTTAACCGAATACCTGAATGGTCAACACGAGTTAGGCAGTATTGTACGCAGTACTGAAGTTGAAAATTTAAGCTTCATCAGTCGTGGTAAAAGCCCTGCTAATCCGTCAGAGTTGTTAAGTACTCAAAAATTTGCAGATATGCTCACGCACTTGTCGAGCCAATTTGACCATATTCTGATTGATACCCCACCAGTTCTTGCAGTCACCGATGGGATTATTATTTCACAATATGCGGGTGTGAATTTGGTTGTGGCACGTTATGCCAAGACGCAAATGAAAGAGCTTGAACTGACTGTCAACCGCTTTGAACAAGCTGGCGTGAAAGTAAACGGCTTTATTTTGAATGATATTCAACGTGCTGGTGCTGGTTACGGGTATGGATACAATTATTCATATGCTTACAAAGCAAATAAAGATGATTAAAAATCCATCACAATAATCATCTCAAAAAGCCAGATCTCAAAGTCTGGCTTTTTATCGATAAACACATAAACTATATAAAAAATACACGCATTTTTTAGCTGAGTTATTCAATGCTTAAGCTTAGACATGCTAAGATCATGACCATGTTTTTTATTAAAATCTTACTTCGGACATCTCATGAGTAAAGCTTTACCTGTTGTGGTTGCAGTCGTTTTAGCTGGTGCAGCCCTTGTTCCAATTTATTATGCAACTCAACACCCAGCGACTGAGCTAGGCACCAAAGCAGATAAAAATGCGGCACCTGTTGCAAAAATCAGTTATGCGCTCGGTTATGAAGTTGCAAAGCAGACTCCGCCTGAATTGGAAACAGCTGCATTTATTACAGGTTTCCGTGATGCGCATGCACAAAAGCCTGCTGCCTATACTGAAGAGGAATTACAAGCTGCGTATATGGAGTTCCAAAAAGAATTACAACAAAAGCAACTGAACGAAACAAAGAAAGCAGAGGCAACAGGTAATTCATTCCTCACTGAAAATGCTAAAAAAGACGGCGTTAAAACCACTGCTTCAGGTTTGCAGTATAAAATCATTACAGAAGGTACGGGCAAACAGCCTACTGCCACTTCTGTGGTGAAAGTTCACTATAAGGGACAGCTCACTGATGGCAAGGTCTTTGACAGCTCCTACGACCGTGGTGAGCCCATTGAATTCCCATTGAATCAAGTCATTCCAGGCTGGACCGAAGGTCTACAGTTTATGAAAGAGGGTGGTAAAGCCACACTCTATATCCCAGCAAACCTGGGTTACGGTGCTCAGGGTGTACCTGGTTCTATTCCACCAAATAGTACCTTAATCTTTGATGTAGAACTCATTGCCGTAAAATAACTGATTAATAGGGAGAGCATGTGCTCTCCTTTATTTTGGAAGAAATAATGAAAAAATTAAGCCTTATTTTAATAGCTTCAACTTTTGCTACAGTCCACGCTGCCCCAATTACGCTAAAAAGCCCACAAAAAGATCAACTGGGCTATAGTTACGGTTATTTAATGGGGAAAGGCAATGCCGAAACCCTAAAAGACCTGAATATTGAAACTTTTGTTCAGGGAGTACAGGAAGCTGTTCAAGGAAAAGTCGCATCTTTGACTGATGAAGACATGGCGAAAGTACTCAACCAATATAAAAAACGTTTAGAGGCAAAACAGCTGATTGAGTTTCAGGAAGTTGGCCAGAAAAATGAACTTGCTGGTAAAACATTCCTCGCTGAAAATGCTCAAAAGACAGGCATCATAACCACCAAGTCAGGCTTGCAGTACCAAATTTTGCAGGAAGGTAAAGGGAAATCTCCAAAGGCAACCTCTACAGTTAAGGTGAACTACGAAGGCCGTTTACTGGATGGCACTGTGTTTGACAGCTCAATTGCCCGCAACCATCCAATTGAGTTTAAACTGAACCAAGTGATTGCTGGTTGGACTGAGGGTGTGCAAACCATGAAAGAGGGCGGTAAAAGCCGTTTCTTTATTCCAGCCAATTTGGCCTATGGCGATGTTGGTGCAGGTGATGCAATCGGACCCAACAGTACCCTAATTTTTGATATTGAATTACTTGAAGTTAAATAGTAAAAACCCTCCTGATGGAGGGTTTAGTTTTTTAGAGAGCTATTAGGCTCTTAAATGTCTTGGGCGGAACCCAGTTGCCAATAATCCTACGGCATAGGCCACTACCCCAACGACACACAGCCCAACCACTTCAGCAATCCTTAACCACTGTGAAATATCGCCCTGATACCAAGTCAGTGCATACCAAAGCGCAGCAATCATGGTCAGGTTGGCAATGGTAAATTGTACTGCCAGTTTCTTCCAGTGAGTTCCAAAGCGATAGATATTGCGTTTGTGCAAATAGAAATACAGCATGCCTGCATTGACCAAGGCAGAACCTGAAGAAGCCAGCGCCAAAGCCATATGTTCTGCATGCCAGTCAATCAGCTTAAAGAAACCGATAAACACCACGTTTAAAATGGCATTCGCCGCAACCGCCATTAACCCCACACGGACAGGAGTCTTGGTATCTTGCTGAGCATAGAAGCCTGGTGCAAACACCTTAATCAACATAAAAGAAATCACACCAGCACTCATACACTGCAACGCCAGCGCGGTCATATGTGTATCTTCCACGGTAAATTCACCGCGTTGGAACAATGCCTGAATAATCGGCGTAGACAGCATAAATAAGGCAATACTTGCAGGAATGCCCACCAACATAATGATCCTGGCTGCCCAGTCAATCATACTCCTGAATTTGGCTTGGTCCTGTTCAGCATGGCGGGCCGAAAGTGATGGCAGAATCACTGTGCCAATCGCCACACCGATCAAGCCCAAAGGCAGTTCAGTCATACGTTCTGCGCTATAGAGCCAGGAAACCGAACCATCCTGCATAAATGATGCCCAAATGGTATTCAGCAATAGGTTGATCTGTGTAACTGAAACACCAAACAATGCTGGTAGCATCAACTTTAAAATACGGTCGACACCCTCATGTTTAAAATCAACCTTGGGTGGAATCAGTAGATTCTTTTTCCATAATTCAGGAATCTGGATGGCAAGTTGCAAAATACCTGCGGCAACAACAGCCCAACCCAATGCCATAATCGGCTCAGCCATATATGGCGTTAACCACCACGCTCCTGCAATCATGGCTACATTCAGCAATACAGGTGAAAATGCGGGTGAGGCAAATGAGCCGTAACTGTTCAGTATACTGCTGGCAAATGCCGTCAACGACATAAACATCAGATATGGAATGGTTAGGCGGAACATATCAACCGCAAGGTCAAATTTCTCAGGATCGTTGTGGAAACCAGGCGCATACAGATAAATAATTGCAGGTGCGGCAACCATCGCCACAAAGGTCAGCAAGGTCATTGCGGTGAGTAGACAACCAAAGACACGGCTAATCAGGATCTGAACTTCGGCATGAGCACGGCTGGTTTTATATTCTGTCAGGACTGGAATAAAGGCCTGGGAAAAAGCCCCTTCCGCAAACAGCCGCCGAAAAAAGTTGGGAATACGAAAGGCAACGACAAAGGTATCAAAGTCCTTACCTGCACCAAACACATTGAGCAGCACTACATCGCGTACCAAACCCAAAATTCGGGATAACATCGTCATTGCACTGACAATTACAGTCGATCGCCACAATGCCATCGCACTCACCTACGGCTTATCTTTAAAAAGCGTTATTGTAATGAAAGTTAAAATAGATTTCGTTGTGAAATCATAAATCGGTTGATGTTTTTTCAGATAACAACTGACGGAACAATTGCCAGTCAAAATACAACCCTGGGTCGGTCTTACGTTTTGGTGCAATATCTGAGTGCCCTGCAATATGGTTCTGAATTTTTGGATAGGCCTGGCGCAGTATTTTCACCACGTTTACAAGTGATTGATATTGTTCTGACTCAAAAGGCAAGTCATCACTGCCTTCTAATTCGATGCCAATCGAATAGTCATTACATTCTTTTTGAGCGAGATAGCTGGAACGTCCTGCATGCCATGAACGTTCATTAAAGTTGACGAACTGGATGACCTCTCCCGTACGCAAGATCAGCAAATGTGCGGATACCTGCATCCCTTCAATGGTCTGAAAATATGGATGGATAGACCAATCTAATTTATTTTGAAAAAACTGCTGGATATAGCCTCCCCCAAACTGTGATGGTGGCAGGCTAATGTTGTGGATCACAATCAACTGAATTTCAGTATCAACAGGACGGGCATTAAAATTGGGGGATGCGATCTGTGTTGCGCCTTGTAATATTCCATCTTGCACTTGAGCAAATCTAGATTGTTGCATTGTGACCCGAATCAGTAATTTAATATTTATCCTCCACATTCTGACATGCTTTATCGTGAATAATCGAGATCAAATACTTATTTTTTACGAGGACAATGCTAAGATAAGCCCCAAGTTTTTTGGTCAACATCTACTGGAAATCGTATGAGCATCCCACAATCTTTGCTTGAACAATCTATTCAAATCAATATTCAGCAAGCATTACAGGAAGATATTGGGGACGGCGACATCACGGCCCTGCTCACACCAGCAGATGAACAGGCCACTGCGACCATTATTAGCCGTGAAGAGATGGTGTTGGCAGGACAGCCCTGGGTCAATACATTGATTCAGGCTTATGACAAGACCGTTCAAGTCACTTGGTTAAAACAAGAGGGTGAAGTGGTTGGAGCCAATGAAGCATTTTTAAAGCTTGCTGGTTCTGCCCGTAGTCTTTTGACAGTAGAACGCCCTGCATTGAACTTCATCCAAACCCTGTCTGCGGTGGCAACCAAAACCGCAAGTTATGTAAAACAACTGGATGGCTTACATACCAAACTATTAGATACTCGTAAAACCTTACCCGGTCTGCGTATTGCGCAAAAATATGCGGTTGGTATCGGTGGCGGACAGAACCACCGTTTAGGTTTGTTTGATGCATTCCTGATCAAGGAAAATCATATTATGGCGGCAGGTGGAATTGCTCAGGCCATTGCCAAAGCCCATGAGATTGCCCCAGGAAAAGCCGTTGAGGTTGAGGTGGAAACCTGGGATGAACTGAATCAGGCACTGGAAGCAGGTGCCGATATTGTAATGCTGGATAATTTTAGCCAACAGCAAATGATTGATGCCGTGAAACACGTTGCGGGACGTTGCAAACTGGAAGCATCAGGCAATATCACCATTGAGAACCTACGTGAAGTTGCCAGCACAGGGGTTGACTACATTTCGATGGGCGTATTGACCAAAGATGTAAGAGCTGTTGATTTATCCATGCGTTTTAACGGCTAGACCTGTTCGGAATCATCTTCCTCTACAGTTGTTTTATCTTTAGCCGAAGCATCTGCAACCTTTGGGGTTTCAGATGTCTTGAGTTGTTTAGTCCAAGCTGACTTGGCTTCAGTTGAATCAGTTGGACGTGGATCGGCTGCCATGAGAACGAAAGTCACTGCGGTAAGAAATACTAAAAAAACCTGTAACATGATTATCCCTATTTATTGTTCCTGTTTAATTTGCTTAATTTAACAGGGCAAAGTGAGATGAATTTGCTGACTTTGTTACAACATAGACAGACTAAGTGAATTTATGTTGAAGAGCATGCTGTTCTGTCTAATGCTATTTAGACTTATGTAAATATCCGATATCAAACGCCCAGATTGATTAGGACAAAAAAAGGCGGTCTAAAGTAGCCAGACCGCCTGAACTATCAACTGGAAATTACCAACCGAGAGCTTGTTGTTGCTTTTGGATCAGTTCCTGAATCCCTTTTTCTGCAAGCTCTAACATGGCATTGCACTGGCTACGGGTAAACGGCTTGTCTTCTGCCGTTCCCTGAATCTCAATAAATTCGCCTGCCTGCGTCATCACCACGTTTAAATCCGTTTGGCAATTTGAATCTTCTTCGTAGCAGAGGTCGAGTAAAACCTCGTCCTGATACATCCCCACCGAGATGGCTGCCACCAGACCTTTTAACGGGTCCTGTTTAATTTTCTTGTTGCTGAGCAACACATTCATTGCATCAACTAAAGCTACCGCTGCGCCTGTAATGGCTGCTGTACGGGTACCGCCATCTGCTTGAATGACATCACAGTCGATGGTGATGGTGTTTTCACCGAGCTTTTTCAGGTCAACCATTGCTCTTAGGCTACGGCCAATCAAACGCTGGATTTCCTGGGTACGGCCTGTCTGTTTTCCCCGTGCCGCCTCACGATCACTTCGTGTATGCGTTGAACGCGGTAACATGCCATATTCCGCAGTGACCCAGCCTTGCCCCTGTCCTTTCAAAAAGCGTGGTACTGAATTGTCAATACTCGCTGTACACAGCACCTTGGTATGACCAAATTCAACCAAAACTGAACCCTCTGCATAGCGGGTATAGTTACGGGTAATTTTTACCTCACGTAATTGGTCTAATGTTCTTTGGTCAATACGCATAACGATTCCTTAAAACTATGGCACAAATATAATTGCACCATAGTATAGCTCAATTACACGCGATTTCAGTTTTACTTATTCGTTACAATTCCACGAATAAGCAATCCTTTAAGCAAATTTAAATCTCGCTTTTAAATTTGTCCAACCTTGCGCCAATTGTGCCGACATATCATTTGGCAATGAACATTTTGCTAAGCGCACCCACACAGTACCAAATTGCTTCATGAAATTAGCTTCGTTATAGTTCACGCCATATTCAGCGCATAACGCCCTGATCTGCGGTGCCACTTGCTCATAACGATTTGCTGGCATATCTGGGAACAAATGGTGCTCAATCTGATGGCTTAAGTTACCACTCATAAAGTGCATCCACTTACCACCTGTGAAGTTGCTTGAACCACGGATCTGGCGTAAGTACCATTCTGCCTTGCTTTCGTTCTCACTATTATCCGCTTCAAAGGTTTCTGCATCTTCAGTAAAATGACCGTTAAAAATCACTGCCGAAGACCATAAGTTACGAATCACATTGGCTACAGCATTGCCTGCCAATACTGGGATAAAGTTAATCGTCGCAATCGCTGGGAAAAACACATAATCTTTGAGGACTTGGCGAGTCGCTTTTTTACGAAACTCGGCTGCATCTGCCCACACTTGTTTCCATGTTTTGGTTTTATACACTAGCGCATCTTCCAAATGTAGGTTTTGTACGCCCACATACCATTGGAAAAAGAACATTAACTGTAATGCCAATGGAATATTTGCCAAATGACGAACTTCCCATTTTTGGTCTTCCGTGACACGTAAGATGCCATAGCCAACGTCATGGTCTTTGCCCACAATATTGGTATAAGTATGGTGCATATAGTTATGGGTAAAACGCCAATCATTTCCTGAGCAGGTATTGTCCCAGTCATAATCTTCACCACGTAAACTTGGGTCATTCAACCAGTCAAACTGACCATGCATGACATTGTGTCCAAGTTCCATGTTTTCGACGATCTTAGATACGCCTAACATTGCTGTACCTAATAACCATACAGGTGGAATCCAACCACCAAACATCAACATGCCACGAGATGCAATCTCGGTATAACGCACAAAATTACGGACTTTATAGATATATTTTGAATCTTCTTCGCCTAAATTCTGCATAACAGCTAAACGAATTTCTTCGACACGGCGACCCAATTCCTGAACTTGTTCAGGGCTTAAATGTGCTGACTTTGATGCTGCTTTAAATTCTAATGCCATATTCATTTCAATTATCCTCAATATTTGTTTTTATAGGTCAATCGTGACTGGGCTAAGGGCTTGGCTTACGCATAACTTGATCGCACGATTAGGCTGATCATCAATCTCACCCGTAATCACGTTCTGTGTTACACCACTAACTTTGGTACAGCTACAGCGATTACATACCCCCATGCGACAACCATGCTGTGGGCGTAAACCTGCTTGCTCCGCACTACTTAATAGATTGGTCGTTGCAATAAAATTCTGTTGTGCACGACGGAAAGTAATCGGTTGAGCTCCGTTCGACTGCTCAATTTGTACAGGTTGGAAAAATTCTTGATGAAAATTTCCTACCGCATCCTGTTGAGCATAAATCTCTTGTGCTTGGCGCATCATGCTATGATGACCACAGGCATATGTCTGTAATTCTTTAAAGTTCGGAACTAACTTTTCTAATAAAGCGGTATCTAAATGCTGCTTTTGCTGTGCTGTATTAAAAAAGTGATATTTCAGTTGTGGATATTGTTCTGCTAAAGCCAATATTTCCTGATGGAACACTTCAGCACGGTTAAAATACACTACGTGAACTTCTTTTAAATTCTGTGCAACAGCTTGTTGTAACAGTGAATAAATCGCTGTAATCCCCGAGCCTGATGCAATCAATAATGCAGCTTGTGATCCTTGATGCAGAACAAAATCACCTTGTGCCTGCGAAATCTCAAGACTATCACCCACATGCAAAAGTTGCGCTGCGCTTGACACCAAGCCCTGTACTTTAATACCCAGACAAATTTCACCTTGTGCGGTAACATCAATAATTGAGTAGCTACGTTGATGATAAACCCCGTGAATCATCAAGGTAAGCAAAATACTTTGACCTGCACGTACCGCAGCGATATCAAAGTTTTTGTTTGGTTTTAAAGTCAATAAAACCATATCTTTACTTAAGGACTGTACCCCAGTCACTTCAGCAAGGATGCGTTTCCATGCAAATGTCGGCTTGATTTTCTGTAAGATAAAATCAACAAAATCTTCTCTAACCCAATGTGGCTGATAGCTTAACTGTGCGTTCATAAGTTCCTCGTTTTGTATCTGGCTATTTATCTTGAGTGAACGTATGTTCATATAGTGAACATATGTACACTATATTTATTTGTGTTCACTGAGTCAACACTTGTTCACTAATTTTTTGAATATTTTTTATTCTTTTTATAAGTGGCTAAAAATCATGAAAAAATAAATGATTTAAACCTGATGCTTTTTGCCCAGCCACAACGCCCTGGTTTTGGACAAGCAGGAATCTGTCTTATTTAGCAATGGTTGGGGCTAAAAAAGTTTTGTTTTTTTTGCTAGACTCTGCTTATGGTTTTAATGGAACTTATTCATGTCGATTAGAGATGAACGAAAACAACAGAGTCGGCAGGCTCTACTGGATGCGGCACTTCATCTCAGTACCTCTGGGCGCTCATTTAGTAGCATCAGTTTGCGTGAGGTGGCTCGCGAAGTTGGGTTGGTGCCAACGGCGTTCTATCGTCATTTTCAGGACATGGATACATTGGGACAGGAGCTGGTTGACCAAGTGTCACTCCATTTAAAAAGCCTGATCCATCAGTTGGGACAAAGCTATCTACAGCATGGCGGAAGCGCCAAAACCCGTACCAGCATTGAACTATTTGTACAGGCAGTCAACCATAGCCCGCAGCAGTGGCAGTTCATGATTGCTGAACGCTGGGGCGGTTCTGAGACGGTAAGAATCGCAATCGCACGGGAAATTGAGTTTTTGATTGAGGACCTTGCCATTGATTTGTGCAAGCTTGAAACCTTTAAGCACATTAAAGAGTCCAAGGACCTGCAAGTGCTATCCACCATCCTGATCAATATGTCATTTACATGGGCCATGACCTGGATCAACCTCCCGAAACAGTTCACGATTGATCATTTACTCGAACAACAGAAGCTGTTTATTGACAATGCGGCAACTCAGGTACGCTTATTATTCCGTGGCATCTCCAACTGGGAACCACAAAACGCCTGATCTTATCAAAGCTAAAGTTTGATATATAAAAGCGTTGCTTAGCGTTATGATTAATAACACACTAATGCAAATGCCGTTTAGAACACTATGAGGAGCCTATAAGCATCATGAACCCTGATCGTCATACTCAGTTCTTAATTCGTAAAGAAAAAATTTTGCAGGTTGCGGAAAAGCTATTACTTGAAAATAACCAAGAAATGACCTTGGATGAACTGGTTGCCGAGCTAGATATTGCTAAAGGTACTTTATATAAACATTTCCGCAGTAAAAATGAATTACTGTTGGAACTGATTATTCAAAATGAAAAAGAAATCCTCAAGATTTCAGAAAAATATAACACTGATGTCAAAGAATATGCGCCTCGTTATATGCTTTATCATTTAACGTCACCGAGTCGTACGATTTTACTGCATCAGTTAGAAGAACATCTGACCATGACCGAGTCAAAGCTGAAGCACCTGTTTGATGAGCTGTATGCGGTTCGCCAGCAACGTATTGTTTCACTGAAAGAAATGACTGAGAAATATTTAAAGTCACTTAACTATGATATGTCGATCCGTGACTATCTGTCCTATATCTGGTCCTTGACCTACGGTGCCGCCCTGTTGCTTAACTCAAGCTATTACCAGCGTTCAATTGGTTCCCGCCAGAAGCTGATCAACCTCTATGTCAGTCAGGCGCTGTCACTACCGACCCAGACGGTACAGATTGATTTAAAAGAGTTTCAACTGGAACAGCCCTAAAATAAAAAGGACCGTATTGAACAGTCCTTCTTTACACCACCACAAACCCGTAAATTATTTACCGCCCTTACGCTCTTTCTCAAGCAGATAGTCAACCACCTGGGTGACCTTGCCATCTTCACCTTGCACCACATATTTACCCGCAACCACCACGGCTGGCACACCCGTCAACTGGTACTGCTGCGCCAACTGATTAGATTCAGCCACTTTTGCAGTGATCGGGAATGAATTAAACATGCTGTTGAACTTCTGCTCAGGCACATCATAACGGGCAAAGAATTTTGCTTGGGATGCTTGATCAAAAATCTGCTGACCACCATCATGGATGGCGTGGAACAGTGGAATATGGGTTTTCTTACGCACACCCAGTGCCTCAGACACATAATAACCACGAGCACCCTGTTCCCACACCTTGTTCATTGCCGCTGGGGTACGCAGGAAATACACATCTTTTGGAATTTTCTTTAACCACGTTTGCATATGTGGTTCAAGCTTAAAGCAGTGCGGGCAACCGTACCAAAAGAATTCACGTACTTCAATTTTTCCCGCTGGGGCAGCTGTTTTACCTGGATTGGCAACCACGGTATAGTCTTTACCAGCAACAAAATCAGCAGCCGTTGCATTCATTGAAAACGCCATTACAACTGCACTTAAACCACTTAATACTAAATTTTTCATTGAGTTTGCTTTTCCTCTAAGCATTTTTCGTAAGTTTATATACTAAATATAAAACAAACACGACCAATTCGTTTTGCTTCTGTGAAGTTTTTTATTGGATTTATCGCTTTTTTTTCCAGAATCGCTACACTACCAACAGATTAAACCAAAATAATCATCCTAATATGAATGAGGTGACACCATGTCGCAGTTGAATGTTGATCCACAGGAAATCGCAAAATTTGAGGCCTTGGCTGCCAAATGGTGGGATCAGCATTCCGAGTTTCGTCCCCTGCATCAAATCAACCCGTTGCGCTTAAACTGGATTGATGAGCGGGTCGGTGGACTGTCGGGCAAAAAAGTGCTGGATGTGGGCTGTGGTGGCGGTATTCTGGCGGAAAGCATGGCACGCCGTGGTGCCAATGTGCTGGGCATTGACATGGGCGAGGCACCACTTGCGGTGGGTCGCCTGCATGCACAGCAGGATAATGTACAGAATATTGAGTACCGCCAGATTCCCGTTGAACAACTGGCGCAGGAACAGGCAGGACAATACGATGTCGTCACCTGTATGGAAATGATGGAACACGTTCCCGATCCAGCCTCCATCGTCAAGGCTTGCCAAAGCTTGGTCAAGCCAGGTGGTCATGTGTTCTTCTCCACCATTAACCGTAATCCCAAATCCTACTTGTTTGCGATTATCGGTGCGGAATATGTGCTGCGCCTACTGCCAAAAGGCACCCATGATTATCATAAGTTCATTCGTCCATCGGAAATGGCGCATGACATCCGCAATGCAGGTCTTACCTTAAAGGAAATGACTGGCCTGCATTACAATCCATTGACCAAGCATTACTGGCTGGCACCCAATGTCGATGTCAATTACATGGTTCATACAGTCAATACAGGTGCCTAATGAAAGCGGTTTTATTTGATCTTGATGGTACCCTGATTGACACCGCGGCGGACTTTATCCGTATTATCCAGCAAATGTGCCGTGATGAGCAACGTCCTGTGGTGGAGGCGGAAATCATCCGAACCCAGGTGTCCGAAGGTGCACGTGCGATGGTCCAGCTGGTTTATCCTGAAATGGACGTAACAGACCCCGTATTTTTGGCGCATCGTCAGCGTTTTCTAAATACCTATGGCGACAATATCGTGGTCGACACCAACCTGTTTGAGGGAATGTATCCCCTGCTTGAGGAACTCGAAGCCCATCAAATTCCCTGGGGTATTGTCACCAATAAACCGCGTGGTTTAAGTGAATTGTTGCTGGCCGCACTAAACCTGACCGAACGCTGCGCGGTACTGGTGTGTCCAGAGGATGTCAGCAAAACCAAGCCTGACCCTGAACCGATGTATTTGGCAGCGAAACAGTTGAATCTGGAGGCCAGGGACATTATCTATGTGGGGGATCACCCACGTGATATTGATGCAGGGCGCAATGCGGAGATGTATACGATTTTGGCAGCCTATGGTTACCTGCCTGTTGAGTCCCGTGATGACCTGCTGGCATGGCAGGCTGATGCGATTATTCAAACCGTGCCTGAACTTCACCAACTGTTAAAAAATAAAATCGCGGTTTTAGCCGAAAATCAGGGTATGATGGGCTAAGCATACAAGATAACAATAGGAGGTATAACAATGAAATATTCAGAATATCAACCTCGTCCAGACCTGCTCAAGGATCGCATTATCCTGATTACAGGTGCAGGTGATGGAATTGGGCGTGCTGCTGCTATTAGTTATGCCTTACATGGCGCCACGGTTGTGCTTCATGGTCGTACCCTGAACAAACTCGAAGTCATCTATGATGAAATTGAGGGTCTGGGTGCGCCACAACCTGCCATTCTGCCCTTACAGCTTTCAACCGCCTCCAGCCATGACTATGAGCTTCTGGTCAATACACTGGAACAGCAGTTTGGCCGCTTAGATGGTATCCTGCACAATGCGGGCATGCTGGGTGACCGTGTTGAACTGGCACATTATCCAATTGATGTGTGGGATGACGTGCTTTCCGTCAACCTACGTGCGCCTTTTGCCCTGACACAGGCACTGCTTCCACTGCTGCAAAAATCGGCACACGCCTCGGTGGTGTTCACCAGTTCCAGTGTGGGACGTGAACCGCGTGCGTTGTGGGGCGCCTATTCCGTCTCCAAGGTGGCCACGGAAGCCATGAGCAAGATATTTGCCTCAGAGAATAGCTATCCAAACATCCGCTTTAACTGCATCAATCCAGGGGGCACACGCACCGCCATGCGCGCCAAGGCCTATCCTAATGAAGACCCGAAAGTGCTGCCAACAGCTGACGAGATTATGCCTGCCTATCTTTACCTCATGGGTGATGATAGTTTGGACATGAATGGTCAGAGCATTGATGCGCAGGCCTAGGTTTTCAGCATCAACCAACAATAGGCCTGTAACGGTCACAACCTATCGTTTTTAAAGTGCAACTGGGGAGAGTCTCCATCTTTTTAATGGAATAATGAATTGATCTTCACAGTTTCTCTGCATTTTTAGAGTAAAGTTTTCCCATGAGAGACATCCGCCTAGGTGCATCATGAAAAAAGTTTTCATCATCTTGATATTAGGTTCAACCACCCTTTTCAGCAGTATGGGTAGTTTTGCAGGCCCGCATTTTGACCGTGACGATTCCCGTGGCGGTGGTTGGCAGGGCCGCAACCTTGATCGTGATGATGATCCGCGCGGCAACTGGCAGGGCCGTCCAGCCGATCGTCCAGGAGAGGAAAACCGTGATCGTGAGCGCCGCATGCGTCAGGAACGCGGTGTTGAACGCCTGAAGCAGCATCGCTGGCAGGAGGGTTATGTCATGCCGCAGCATTACCGTGGTAACAGCTACAAAGTTGACTACAAGAACAATAATCTGCCAAAACCAGGCCGTAACGAGCAATGGTACAAAATCAACAATGACTACATCCTGGTCAACTCGGATGACAACAGCATTGTGCGCATCAGGGGATTCTAGACGTTTTCCCATGTGCAGGTCCAATAAACTTGGGCCGTTGTTTTAGGAATAGATTTATCTTTTCATTTTTTTCGTTAGAATCAGATAAATTGATAGCGATCTGAGATCAACATGGCGAACCAAATCACTGAAATATCACAGAGTAGCACACAGGATTATGTGCATTGGTTTCGCCATTCCGCACCCTATATCAATGCGCACCGCCATAAAACCTTTGTGCTGATGTTTGGTGGTGAGGCCGTCTTACACCAAAACTTTCAGCATATTATTCATGATATTGCCCTGTTACATTCACTCGGCATCCGCCTGATTCTGGTACACGGCGCACGACCACAGATTAACCAGAACCTCACTGAACGGAATATTGAAACACCTTTCCACCAAAACCGCCGCATTACCACACGTGAGTCACTGCGTGGGGTGATGAATGCCGTGGGTTCAATTCGCCTGGAAATTGAGGCACTGCTTTCCATGGGACTTGCCAACTCTCCGATGTATGGCGCACGCATTGATGTGGTTTCTGGAAACTTTGTCACCGCCAAACCCTATGGCATCCGTGATGGCGTTGACTTCCAGCTTACAGGCGATGTCCGCTCAATTGACACCGATGCCATCCATCGTCATCTGGACAATCACAATATTGTGTTGTTAGGGCCAACGGGTTACTCGACCACAGGCGAAGTGTTTAATTTGCTGGCGGAGGAAGTAGCCACCAAAACGGCAACCATGTTAAAGGCGGACAAGTTGATTTTTCTGGGCGAACAACAAGGTTTAATGGATGCCAAACAGCAGTTGCTGCGTGAGCTCAGCCCACGTCAGCTTGATCCCTATATTCAGCAATACCAAAACCAGTCTCCCGAATTTGCCCTACATTTAAAACAGGCGCAACAGGCTTCCCTGTCAGGCGTACATCGTGTACACCTGATTTCCTATGCCTATGATGGCGCACTGATTGAGGAACTGTTCACTCGTGATGGCATTGGCACCATGATTACCGATGCCCATTATGAGGAGGTACGGATTGCTAATATTCATGATGTGGGCGGCCTGATAAACCTGCTGCGGCCACTTGAGCAGGAAGGTATTCTGGTGTATCGCTCCCGCGAACGCCTTGAAAGTGAGATTGAGCAGTTTGCCGTGATTGAGCGTGATGGCATGATTCTGGCCTGTGCCGCACTCTACCCGATTCCAGCGAAAGCCAATGAAAAATGTTCTGCCGAAATCGCCTGTGTTGCTGTCGACTCCAGTTACCGCAAATCTAACCGTGGTAGCCAGATCTTGCAGTTTCTGGAAAGCAGGGCGAAACAGCAAGGTATTCAGCAACTATTTGTCCTCACCACACGCACGGCGCACTGGTTTCTGGAACACGGCTTTAGCCCTGCCAGTGTGGATGACCTGCCAAATGCACGTCAGGCACTTTATAACTATCAACGTAATTCTTTGGTATTTAAAAAATCCCTTGACTAACGCCTCTGGAGATATTGTTATTTTTGATAATGATATCTCCACATCCTGTCTTTTTGTTATATCCGCCCTCAGCAAAACCATAGCCTTAAAATAGAAAAACACTAAAAACAATGGCTTATAAAAATAATGCTCCTTTTTGATATCTATACCCACGATAAGCATATCCAATATTCTGTTTTGCACTTTTTAAGATAAATAAAGCCTGATTAGTTATTTTTTATGCAATAAAAAAAGTTTTAGTTTGATTGCTCAGCTTATTTCATCTTTTGATTTTCGGGGAGCACAAGCAGCATGGCCATTTTTATCAGTCGTTTATGGACACAACCTATCCTGATTACAGCAATGCTTGCCAGCTTGGTTAACATCACAGGTTGTGCAAAAAAAGCTGAGCAGCAAGAAGCCAAACCACAAGAAACCACAACATTAAATATCGGCTTTCAGAAGTATGGTATTTTGCCGATTGTTAAAGCAAAAGGTGAACTAGAAAAAAACCTTGCTGCTCAAGGCGTAAATGTCAAATGGGTAGAGTTTCCAGCGGGTCCACAACTTCTGGAGGGCTTGAATGTTGGCAGTGTCTCTTTGGGTGAGGCAGGTGAAGCCCCGCCTATTTTCGCTCAGGCAGCCAATCCAAATCTGGTGTATGTGGCCAACCAGCCAGCAGCACCTACTGCTGAAGCCCTGATTGTACAAAAAGATTCGCCAATTCAATCCGTACAAGACCTGAAAGGCAAACGTATTGCACTGAACAAGGGTTCAAACGTCCACTATTTATTATTGAAACTGTTGGAAGCCAACAACCTCACCCTCAATGACATCCAGCCTGTCTATCTTCCACCCTCAGATGCCCGTGCCGCATTTGAAAAGGGCGCAGTTGATGCCTGGGTGATTTGGGACCCATTCCTAGCTGCGGCGGAACATCAGGTACATGCGCGTGTCATTGCCAATGGCGAGCATTTGGTCAGCAATTACCAGTTCTATTTAGCGGACCGTAAATTTGCCGAAAATCATCCTGAAATTTTAAAGACCGTTGTTCAAACCCTGAACCAGACCACCGACTGGGTCAAGACCTATCCAGATGATGCCGCGAAACTACTGGAAAAACCAACCGCACTGGAATTTGAGGTGTTAAAAGCATCGATTTCACGCATGGGCTTCGGGGTTCAGCCCATCTCTGAAAAGGTTGCCAAGGAACAGCAATATGTTGCTGATGCATTCTACGCGCAGAAACTGATTCCAAAACAGTTGGTAATTCAGGACGCGTTGCTTAAGAACGAAATCAGGTAATAGGGGGAACGGGATCGCACAGCGGGTTTTAGACAAGCGCCCAAAACCCTTGCCTGTACATGCACTCACGACCGAGGTGATCAACAATCAGCAACAGATCGCCGATCTGTTTTAAACAGGAACAGCTCATCCCCCTACAGATCGACATTCAGCACAGTGTCTGGTCTGCCAAATAAATTTTTTACTTTTTCATAAGGAACATCGACATGAATATTTTCTGGTTTATCCCCACTCACGGTGACAGTCGTTATCTAGGCACCAGCAAGGGTGCGCGTCAGGTCGATCATGCCTATATGAAACAGATTGCAGTGGCCGTTGACAACCTGGGCTATGATGGCGTACTGATTCCAACAGGCCGTTCCTGTGAAGACCCATGGATTACAGCTGCCAGCCTGATTGATGCCACCAGACAACTTAAGTTTCTGGTAGCCCTCCGTCCAGGCATTACCACGCCTGCGCTCGCCGCCCGCATGGCAGCGACTTTCGACCGTCTTTCCAATGGACGTATCCTGCTCAACCTTGTCACAGGTGGAGATGAACAGGAACTCAAGGGCGATGGCCTGTATGAGGACCACAGTACCCGTTACCAGACCGCTTCTGAATATGTCAAAATCTGGCGTGAAATCCTGACCCGTTCGCATACAGGTGAATCGTTTACTTTTCATGGCGAACGCTTAAGCGTCGATGATGCCAAACTGCTCTATCCACCCGTACAACAGCCTCATCCCCCGTTATGGTTTGGTGGCTCATCCGAAGCGGCGACTGAGCTGGCAGCAGAACAGGTTGATACCTATTTAACCTGGGGTGAACCACCTGCCGCAGTCAAGGAAAAAATCCAATATTTACGTGCCAAGGCTGCCGCTATAGGCCGAACCCTAAATTACGGCATTCGCCTACATGTGATTGTGCGTGAAACCAATGAACAGGCCTGGGCAGCGGCGGATGAACTGATCCAGTATCTAGATGATGCCACGATTGCCGCAGCACAGAAGAAATTTGCGCAAATGGATTCAGTGGGCCAACAACGCATGGCGGCGTTGCATGGTGGACGTAAAGATCAACTTGAAGTGTCCCCGAATCTTTGGGCAGGCATTGGTCTGGTTCGCGGTGGTGCAGGCACGGCATTGGTGGGTGACCCAGAAACGGTGGCTGCAAGGATTCAGGAGTATGCAGATTTAGGCATTGATACCTTTATTTTCTCAGGCTATCCACATCTGGAAGAATCGATTCGTTTTGCGGAATTGGTGTTTCCACTCTTGCCGCTGAAAACACGCAAGAAACTGGCACAACCGCACTTAACAGGACCATTTGGGGAAATCATTGCCAACAACTACGTCCCTGAGACTACGGAAGCAAAAAATCTGGTCAAGGAGACAGCATGAGTGCAAAAGTTTTCTTAAACAATGTTTCACGTGGAACACAGCAGCTTGGCAAAGGCCTGTTACCGTGGCTGTTACCGATCTTATTGATCGTCATCTGGCAAATTGCCTCAAGTACAGGTTTACTGCAAAGTCGGGTTCTGCCCGCGCCCACTGCTGTGGTCAGTGCCTTTTGGCACCTGCTCATCAGTGGTGAGCTTTGGCAGCATGTCAAGGTCAGTGCTGGTCGGGCTTTACTCGGCTTATTGGTGGGTGGGGGGCTGGGGCTAGTTCTCGGCTTGCTGAATGGCTCATCCCGTTTTGCATCAACGCTGCTGGACACCACCCTGCAAATGATCCGCAACATCCCTGCACTTGCCCTGATTCCACTGGTGATCTTATGGTTTGGCATTGATGAAACCGCCAAGTTGTTTCTAGTGGCGGTCGGGGTGTTTTTCCCGATCTATATCAATACCTATCATGGCATCCGTTCAGTTGATCCGCAGCTGATTGAAATGGGCAGAAGCTATGGGCTGAACCGCTGGCAACTGTATAAAGACATTATTTTACCTGGCGCAATGCCCTCCATTTTAGTGGGGCTACGTTTCTCTCTCGGTTTGGTGTGGGTATTGCTGATCGTTGCTGAAACCATTTCCGCCCAGTCAGGCATTGGCTATATGACCATGAATGCACGGGAGTTTTTACAAACCGATATCGTGCTAGTGGGTATCCTGCTGTATGCCTTGCTGGGGAAACTGGCCGATGTCTTTGCGCAACTGCTGGAACGTTATTTATTACGCTGGCATTCAGGTTATCAAAAATAAAAAAGGAAAATAAACATGAGCAACCTCAATCTAAACCTATATGAAAATAATTTCATCCAGCCCATTATTAAGCTAGATACCACAAACGCCCCAGCCAATGGTGCAGATATCCTGATTGAGCAACTGTATAAGTTCTATGGCGAGGTCAAGGTACTTGAGGATCTGGATTTAAACATTCAGGCAGGCGAGTTTGTTGCCATTGTCGGGCGCAGTGGCTGTGGTAAAAGCACCCTGCTACGCCTAATCGCACAACTGGAAAAGACCAGCTATGGTGAAATCAAGTTCCAGTCCGCACGCAACTTCCGTGAGGGCATCACCAATGATGACATTCGGGTGATGTTTCAGGACCCACGCCTGCTACCCTGGAAAAGTGTCTTGCAAAATGTGCAACTGGGATTGGCCAAAAGTCAGCGTGGGCTTGCAGAGCAACTTCTAGAAAAAGTCGGCCTAAAGGAAAAGGCTGCACAATGGCCTGCCCAGCTATCAGGCGGTCAGCGTCAACGTGCCGCACTGGCTCGGGCATTGTCACATGCACCGCGTATCCTGTTGCTGGATGAACCACTTGGCGCACTGGACGCACTTACCCGTCTGGAAATGCAGAACCTGATTGAACGCCTCTGGAAAGAACAGGGCTTTACCGCAATTCTGGTGACACATGATGTCAGTGAAGCAGTACAGCTTGCTGACCGAATTATTCTGCTGGATCAGGGACATATTGCGCATAATTTTCAGGTCAATCTTCCACGTCCACGCAAAAAGAGCATTGCCTTTGCCCAGTTGGAACAACAGGTCCTTGATGCGGTTTTAGCCACCTAAAACCGCTTTTACCCATCTCAAAAACCACATTTCAAGAACAACAACCACTCGACAATTTCTCGCAATGACTGAGGAATTATTTACAAAATATGTCTTACCCATTTTAGATTTCAATAATTATCAAGTACATCGTGACTACTGGTCTGGCAATCCCTGCTTTTTCGATAAAAAATACGGTTATTTTGCACAAATCCGCCAATTTATCTTACAATGTCAATGACATTTTTTGAATCAAGCTCGCAGATGGAACAGAAAAAGAGTACACAAAAGCGCAATCAACTGCTGAATGCTGCCCTGGATGTTTTTTCCGTCTATGGATTTAGTGGTGCAAGTCTGGATGAAATTGCACAACTGGCAAATATGCATAAATCCAATATCTTTTATTATTATGAAAACAAAGAGTCACTGTATGTTGAAGTGCTCACCACCGTAATGCAAAAGTGGTTGGCACCCTTACAGATATTGGAAGTCGAGCTTGAGCCAACTGAGGCCTTAACTCATTATTTGATGCAAAAAATCGAAAGTTCAAAAGATCAGCCAAAAGCTTCTCGTTTATTTGCATTGGAAATCATTCAGGGTGCACCGCATATTTTACCGATTTTAAAAGGTCCATTGAAAAAGCTGTTTAAACGCAAAACCAAAGTGATTGAGACTTGGCAGGAACAAGGTAAATTATCCAAAGAAATTGATGCAGAATTATTAATTATCAATATTTGGGCAATCACCCAAAATTATGCGGATTTTTCTACTCAAATGGAAATGGTCACAGGCAAGACCCTGCGCAACCGCAGTATGTATCAACGCACCATTGAGCATACGGTACACTTGATGCTATATGGTGTATTGCCACGTTAAAACCAGAAAGCATTGATCAGGCCTATCTCAACAGATAGGCTTTTTTATTTAAAAATGGGTCTGATACAGCGCCAATAGTTTCTGTGCCCCCACCAGCAGATTTTCCTCCCAGTCCAGATGCGCAGTATCGTTGGCGCCATCGGTAATATACTTGACTGAAATCAGGCGCACCCCCAGCTTCTGACACACTTTAGCGAGGGCATAGGCTTCCATGTCTACCAGATTACAGGATACTTTTGGTTGCCCTGTTTCAAAAGAGTCGCCTGTACCACAGACGCCTTTCGGTAAATGTTCAAAATGCGGCTGGGCATGAATTTCGGCGGGAATGTCCTCATCCATTGGTGTCACGCCCACGGCAAAACCCAGCGGTGACACGTCCATGTCCCGTTGCACAAAGGTGATCACCTCAACCAGACTGTGTGCATCAAAGTGCGAGCTGCCCGCACTGCCTAGATTGATCAGGGTTTTGCAGCCAGTTTTCTGAATCACCTCAAAGGCTTTAAATGCCGCATTGATTTTGCCAATGCCACTATAGTGAACCTGAATGCCTGCCTGCTCAAATAGACCTTTAGATTCATTCGGCAAAGCCATAATTAAAGCAATCTCAGACTGCATCATGATCACCCAACAATTTAAAATGCGTAGTGTAGCGGATTATCCCACAGAATGAAGTAGGGTCAGCAATTGCCCTAACAACCCTTTCTCCGAATTTTTTGCTGATGAAAAACACAACAACAAGACGAAACGCCGAGAATATGGCAATATATAGCCTTTGCAAAATTCACTGAATTTAACGCCCATGAAGTTGCTTCGTCTCAACGCATTATCGCCAGATTTTCAGTTACCTCCGAGCGCGGTAACGATTGGCAATTTTGATGGTGTCCATCTGGGACATCAGGCGATGATTGCTCAACTGAAAACATTGGCAGATGCCAAAGGCTTAAAAACATTAGTGATGATTTTTGAGCCACAACCGCTTGAATTTTTTAAAGGTTATGATGCCCCACCCCGTATTAGCTCGCTCAGAGAAAAAGTAGAATATTTAACTGAGTTAGGCGTGGATTATATTGCTGTCGCCAAGTTTGACCAGCACTTTAGAAGCATGAATGCCACTGCGTTTGCCGATTTACTCAAAAATAAATTAAACGCACAAAGTCTGGTTTTAGGTGATGACTTTCATTTTGGTAAAGACCGTCAGGGCAACAGCGAGTTTCTACGCAAATATGGCTTTGATGTCACCAATTTAAATACGGTTGCACTGAATGGAGAACGAGTCAGTTCAACCCGTATCCGTCAGGTTCTACAGCAGGGCGACCTTGCTTTGGCGGCAAAGCTGCTGGGCCGTCCCTACAGCATTACGGGACGGGTGCAATATGGCGACCAGATTGGACGCACCCTTGATTTTCCAACCATCAATGTCCGTTTAAACCGCCATAAACCGTGTTTAAGTGGTATTTATGCGGTGGATGTCGTCTGTGAAAATGCCTCACTCACAGCAAAAACAAAGCACACTGATTCTGCTTTGAACGGAATTAAGGGCTATCAAGCCGACAGTTTATTTGGCGCAGGTCATGTCGGAACACGTCCAGCCATCAAACAAGAACATCCAGAGTGGCGATTAGAGGTACATTTCCCCGATGTTTCTGCTAATCTGTATGGCTTATTGATGCGGGTAACTTTCCTTCACTATCTACATGGTGAACTGAATTACCCTTCGCTTGAAGCACTCAAAGCTGGGATCGATGATGATGTGCAAAAACTACGAGACTATCGTAAGCGCACACCAGAATTTCCTTTTTAAATTTTAAATTTCATTTTTGTAGAACATGTCAGTTTAGACTGATAAAACTGGAAGAAAACTTGCATGAGCGATAAGCAAACTCCTGAAAATGCAGTGGATTATAAAGCCACACTCAATTTACCAGATACTGAATTTGCCATGAAAGCAAATTTGGCTGTGCGTGAAGCCAAATGGTTAGAAGAGTGGTATGCCGACAACATTTATCAGCAGATTCGTGAATCGCGTATTGGTAAGAAAAAATATGTTCTTCATGACGGCCCTCCATATGCCAATGGTCAAATTCATTTGGGTCATGCGGTGAATAAAGTCTTAAAAGATATCATTATTAAAAGCCGTATTATGGATGGCTTTGATGCGCCTTATGTACCAGGTTGGGACTGCCACGGTCTTCCAATCGAACTTAAAGTTGAAGAAAAAGTCGGTAAAGTGGGTGTCAAAGTCGATGCATCAACTTTCCGTAAAGCGTGTCGTGAATATGCCTACACCCAAGTCGAATTACAGAAAAAAGACTTTGTGCGTATGGGCGTATTTGGTGACTGGGATAATCCATACCTCACCATGAACTTTAAGCAAGAAGCGGACATTGTCCGTTCGCTTGGCGCAATTGCCAAAGCAGGTCATATCGAACCCGGCTTAAAACCTGTGAACTGGTGCTTGGATTGTGGTTCTGCGCTGGCAGAAGCGGAAGTTGAATACGAAGATAAAAAATCAGATGCAATTGATGTTGGCTTTACGGTTGTTGATCTTAAAGACTTAAGCAGCCGTCTTGGTGTTGATGTTCAAGATGTGACGGACATCGTGATCTGGACCACTACACCCTGGACACTGCCTGCCAACCAAGCAGTGGCACTCCATGCTGAAATCGACTACCAACTTGTTCAAGTACAAAGTGATCGTGGTACACAAAACTTTATTCTGGCCAAAGATCTGGTTGAATCGGCAGTCGAACGTTATAAGCTCGAAAATCCAGTGGTACTGGCTGATTTTAAAGGTTCAGCAATCGAGAATATCTTATTACAACATCCACTGATTACTGATCGCCAAGTGCCTGTGATCTTAGGTGAACACGTTATTGCAACCAGCGGTACAGGTGCAGTACATACCGCTCCTGGACACGGTGTAGACGACTATAAAGTTGGCTTACAGTACAACCTAAAAGTTGATAACCCTGTCGGTGGTAATGGCGTATATTTACCAACAGCGCCGATTTTTGCAGGCGAACATATCTATAAAGCTAATCCAAAAATTATCGAAGCTTTGGGTGCTGCTGGTCGTCTATGGGCGCATCAGCCAATCAAACACAGCTACCCACACTGCTGGCGTCATAAAACCCCGATTATCTTCCGTGCGACACCTCAATGGTTTATCAGCATGGATGCTAAAGGTTTACGTCAGACAGCCTTGAATGCGATTGAAAATGACATCGAGTTTGTCCCAGATTGGGGTAAAAATCGTATTCAATCCATGATTGAAGGACGCCCTGACTGGTGTATCTCACGTCAACGTACTTGGGGCGTACCAATCCCATTCTTTGTACACAAAGATACTAATGCATTACACCCTCGTACACCTCAACTCATTGAAGAAGTCGCTAAACTGATCGAACAAGAAGGTATTGATGGTTGGTATAACCGCGATGCTAGCGACTTCATTGGCGCAGATGCTGAACAGTACAATGCCGTACGCGATACACTTGACGTTTGGTTTGACTCAGGTACTACACATTATGCAGTGTTGCGTGAACGTGAAGAGTTACAAGACCCTGCAGATTTGTATCTTGAAGGTTCAGACCAACATCGTGGCTGGTTCCAATCGTCATTGTTAACTTCAATTGCGATTAATGAACGTGCACCGTATAAAGGTCTACTCACTCACGGTTTCGTGGTCGATGAGAAAGGTCGTAAGATGTCTAAATCATTAGGCAACATCATCACCCCACAAGACATTATTAAAGATATGGGTGCTGATGGTTTACGTTTCTGGATTGCATCTGCTGACTATCGCTATGAAATGACGGCTGGTAAAGAAATCTTTAGCCGCGCATCAGATGGTTATCGTCGTATTCGTAATACCTTACGTTTCTTGTTGGCAAACCTGAATGGCTTCAAACCATCAACTGATGCTCTACCTGTAGATGAATTGATTGCATTGGACCAGTACATCTTGCAACGCGCTGCTGAAGTGCAGAAAACCATTCAGCAAGCCTATAAAGAGATGAATTTCCATATTGTGACCAACGCATTGACCAACTTCTGTATCAATGACTTGGGTGGGTTCTATCTCGACATTATTAAAGATCGTCAGTACACCACCAAAGCAGATTCACAAGCACGTCGTTCTGCTCAAACAGCGCTATATCATATCGTGCAAGCCTTTGTTCGTTGGATGTCGCCAATCTTGAGCTTTACCGCACAAGAAGCCTGGCCATTGATTCCTGAACAGACAGGTAAATATGTGTTTACCGCTGAATGGTATGACCTTCCAACTGCATCAACAGCAAACTTACTGTCTGAAGCAGATTGGCAAACATTGATTAGCGTAAAATCAGCAGTAAATAAACAGATTGAAGCAGCACGTAACGCTAAACTCGTCGGTAGTAACTTATCTGCAAAAGTTGAACTTTGGGCAGATGAAGCATTACAGAAATTATTAAACCAATTGGCTGATGAATTACGTTTTGTCTTGATCACCTCTCAAGTCATCGTTTACCCTTATGCTGAACAAGGTGAAAGCACTGACTTAACAGGATTACGTGTCCAAGTCTCCGCAGCAGATGGTGAAAAATGTGTACGTTGCTGGCATGTATTGCCAGATGTAAACACCCACGCAGGTCATGCAGGTTTATGCGCACGATGTATTGTGAATGTCACTGATAGCGGTGAGGTCAGAAAATATGCCTAATGCAACGAAAAAACAGGGCTTATTGCTGTTCTACCCTCATAACCTCCTTTGGCTGGCACTGTCGGTGCTTGCGATAGTGTTCGATCAACTCAGTAAATGGTTTGCTTTAGCCAAAATTCCGCATCTGGACTTACCTTGTCAGTATAGTGCAGACAAAGTCTGTGCCTACTCCGACTCTATCTCGGTCATTCCGCGTATTTTTGACTGGACGCTTGCCTATAACCATGGTGCAGCGTTTAGTTTTTTATCTGATGCTGGCGGTTGGCAACGCTATTTATTTACCTCTTTAGCGGTGGTGGTTTCGATCATTTTTGTGTTTTGGTTACTGCGCATGCCAAAGAAACTACTGGTTTTACCACTCGCCATTGCCTTGATTTTGGGCGGTGCGGTGGGTAATTTAATTGACCGCATGACTTTGGGTTATGTGGTGGATTTTATTCACGTTCACTACGACACCATTTGGCATTTCCCAGTATTTAACCTCGCCGACTGCGCTATTACTTTAGGCACCATTTTGCTACTTATTGATACTTTCTTCCTTGAAAAGAAACGTATCCAAAATGCGGATGCATAAGATGACTGAAATTATCCAACCAAACGAAGAAATTCGTATTCAAGACGGCTCAAAAGTCGACTTACATTTTTCCGTTTCAATTGAAAATGGTGTTGAAATTGACAATACACGTAACCGTGAAGAACCCGTAAGCCTCGTGATTGGCGATGGTAACTTATTACCTGGCTTTGAAAAGGCATTATTTGGTTTACGTGCTGGCGATCGTCGTACCGTACACCTCCCGCCTGAAGATGCGTTTGGACCTTGGAATCCTGAAAATATCCAAATCTTCGATACCGTTAAATTTGAGCAACGTCCAATCGTTGGTCATATGATTGAGTTTGAAGACAAGGCCAAGGCAACACTTTTTGGTGTAGTAAAATCGGTCAATGATGACATCACCGAAATTGATTTTAACCACCCGCTTGCAGGTAAAAACATTACCTTTGAGGTTGAAATCTTTAAGGTCACCCCTGCTGGACAACAAGGCGTTCAATTGATGTAACACAAAAGCTCTCAAATGAGAGCTTTTTTAATCAATAAACAATTATAAAATCATTTAGGTTCATCCAATTCCATTAAAAAATCAATCCAACATCAGAAATATAGGAATCCACCCATGCTTATTTATATTATCGTTGGCAGTGTTCGTGAAAACCGAACCGCAATTAAGGTTGCCAATTGGCTACATCAAGAGATTGGCAATTTTTCCTTACAAGACATCCAAACAGAAATTATTGACTTAAAGGAATGGGATTTACCAATTTTTGCAGGTGCCCACCCACCCGCGACTGGAATCTATGATCAACCGAAGCAACAGCAATGGGCAGATAAAATTGCCACGGCAGATGCATTTATTCTTATCAGCCCTGAATATAATCATGGCTACAGCCCAGCCCTTAAAAATGCACTGGATTACATTGGTAAAGAATGGCAGGGTAAACCCGCAGCCTATATCGGCTATGGTTCAACCAATGGTTCACGTTCGATTGATCAAATCCGTCAGGTAGGTACACAACTTGGACTGATTGATTCCAATGCCATTCTTGAAATCCGAGATATTTTTAGACGAAACCAAACAAAAGCTTTTGAGGCAAATGAATTTGAAATCAAGATACTCAATGTCATCATTGAAAAATTACAGAAATATCATTTGGCATAAATGTAAGCTTAAACGTACATTAATCAGAGTCATTGACGAATATACGGCTATCAACTTTAATTTTAATATACACATTATAGAGAGACAGGAAGTCTCATTCAGAACAACAAGATGCACAGGATGTGTTTGTTTATAGGCAATAAACTGAATATGAAGAAGCCCCGTCAGAATGATGGGGCTTTTTTTATCTATCATTTTTAAACGCGATTTAAAGACTTTTAAGATAAGCAACCACTTCGCTATGCTCTGCCATTTCAGCAAGCTGTAATGCTGTATATTCGCCTTTATACGCGACATTTGCTCCTTTACTCACTAGTAGCTTCACCACAGCTAAATTGTCATTTTCAGCAGCTGCTTGTAATGCGCTATAGCCTTCATCATCGGTCTGGTTGGGATCTGTACCTGCTGCCAATAATTGCTCGACTTGTTCCACATCACCGAGTGATGCCCAATACACTAGTTCAGGAAGATGGAGTTCTGCATCATCTTCTGGAATTGGAGAGATTGAGTTAAGTTTCATAATAATTCTCTTTAATAACCTTTCAAATTAATAATTCTCAACGATAAATTCACCATGAGATTCAGCAACAAGAAATTGAACCACATTTTCACGTGTCTCTAGAACCCATACACCTGTAAATTCTGGTGTCCGTATTACAGTAAAATACAACTTAAAAAGATCACGGATGGAACTTATACCATCCCTTACTACTAAAGCAAAATCTTCCCATTCCTTATTGTTTCCCCAAGGATTATCGGCGTGTAAATATTTTCCTAATCGATCATACAATTTAATAAACTGATTTTTGTCAAAGAATTTTCCTGTTTTTCTATCAAAATGCCAAGTCCCATTCTCTAACTTTTTAGCTGGTAACAAAGGTATAGTCAAACTACTTTATTATCCATACAGGATTCGAAAAAAAATCGAAATAATTCATCGATTGAGTTGTATTAGTTCTATAATGATTTGACTATATAGGGTAAAAGTCAGAATTTATTCCACTTAAAGCTTTTAAAATTGAGCTAGCTTTATAATCTTTTGTATAGTCAGGATTTTTATCAGCTTGAGCACGATATTCTTGATATTTGATTTTATTTGGGGCGATCGAAGCTAAAGCAAATATTTCTAATGCTTTACGTAAATGTAATATTGAGGATTCTAAATCTAATAAATCTTTAATTTCGAAATATGACTCTATAAGACTTTCACACTTCTGTAATCTAAAAAGTGCCTCATTTACTTTATCAGTATAAATTTTTTGTAAATCTTTCATTTCAATATCTGTTTAAAATTCAAACAATATATTACTTTCGCAATAAAAAACACCCTCTCTGCTTTTGCGGAGGGGGTGTTTAGTATTTAAAAGCTGGCGATGACTTACTCTCACATGGCAAACGCCACACTACCATCAGCGCGAAGAGGTTTCACTTCTGAGTTCGGGAAGGGATCAGGTGGTTCACTCTTGCTATTGTCGCCAGCAAACTGTTGTGGTGTTTTGGGGTCTTATTGATCATGTTGTGTTTTCACTTCATGTCTGCCTTACTTACGAACCAAAGAGTTATTAACGGATTAGATATTGAGTCTAACTTTGTGTTCAGCATTTTAACTAGTTTTTACACTAAATCAAGTTATGTATTGAACTTATCTTGAATACAACAACTGTTTGGGTGTTGTATAGTCAAGCCTCACGAGCAATTAGTATTGGTCAGCTTCACACGTCACCGTGCTTCCACACCCAACCTATCAACGTCCTGGTCTCGAACGGCTCTTTAGAGGACATAAAGTCCTAGGGAAATCTTATCTTGAGGTAGGCTTCCCGCTTAGATGCTTTCAGCGGTTATCCCTTCCGAACATAGCTACCCGGCGATGCCACTGGCGTGACAACCGGTACACCAGAGGTTCGTCCACTCTGGTCCTCTCGTACTAGGAGCAGATCCTCTCAAATTTCCAGCGCCCACGGTAGATAGGGACCGAACTGTCTCACGACGTTCTAAACCCAGCTCGCGTACCTCTTTAAATGGCGAACAGCCATACCCTTGGGACCTGCTTCAGCCCCAGGATGAGATGAGCCGACATCGAGGTGCCAAACACCGCCGTCGATATGAACTCTTGGGCGGTATCAGCCTGTTATCCCCAGAGTACCTTTTATCCGTTGAGCGATGGCCCTTCCATACAGAACCACCGGATCACTAAGACCTACTTTCGTACCTGCTCGACTTGTGGGTCTCGCAGTTAAGCGCGCTTTTGCCTTTATACTCTACGCGTGATTTCCGACCACGCTGAGCGCACCTTCGTACTCCTCCGTTACTCTTTAGGAGGAGACCGCCCCAGTCAAACTACCCACCAGACATGGTCCTCGTCCCGGATAACGGGACAGAGTTAGAACCTCAATATTACCAGGGTGGTATTTCAAGATTGGCTCCATCGGAACTAGCGTTTCAGTTTCAAAGCCTCCCACCTATCCTACACAAGTAAGATCAAAGTTCAATGTCAAGCTGCAGTAAAGGTTCACGGGGTCTTTCCGTCTAGCCGCGGGTACACCGCATCTTCACGGCGAATTCGATTTCACTGAGTCTCTGCTGGAGACAGCGCCCCCATCATTATGCCATTCGTGCAGGTCGGAACTTACCCGACAAGGAATTTCGCTACCTTAGGACCGTTATAGTTACGGCCGCCGTTTACTGGGGCTTCGATCAAGAGCTTCGCTTACGCTAACCCCATCAATTAACCTTCCAGCACCGGGCAGGCATCACACCCTATACGTCCACTTTCGTGTTTGCAGAGTGCTATGTTTTTAATAAACAGTTGCAGGGGCCTGGTTTCTGCGGCTGCCAACCGCTCAGGGAGCAAGTCCCATCACCGTCAGCAGCGTACCTTCTCCCGAAGTTACGGTACCATTTTGCCTAGTTCCTTCAGCAGAGTTCTCTCAAGCGCTTTGGTCTACTCGACCTGACCACCTGTGTCGGTTTCGGGTACGATTCCTGTGTAACTGAAGCTTAGAGACTTTTCCTGGAAGCATGGTATCAGCCACTTCACTGTACAAGTACAGCTTGCTATCGACTCTCAGCATAGAGCACCCCGGATTTGCCTAAGATGCATGCCTACAACCTTCCACCTGGACAACCAACGCCAGGCTGACTTAACCTTCTCCGTCCTCTCATCGCATTACATAGAAGTATTGGAATATTAACCAATTTCCCATCGACTACGCCTCTCGGCCTCGCCTTAGGGGTCGACTCACCCAGCCCCGATTAACGTTGGACTGGAACCCTTGGTCTTTCAGCGTGCGAGTTTTTCACTCGCATTGTCGTTACTCACGTCAGCATTCGCACTTCTGATACCTCCAGCAGACTTCTCAATCCACCTTCATCGGCTTACAGAACGCTCCCCTACCACGTAACTTAAAAGTTACATCCGCAGCTTCGGCACATAGTTTTAGCCCCGTTACATCTTCCGCGCAGGCCGACTCGACTAGTGAGCTATTACGCTTTCTTTAAAGGGTGGCTGCTTCTAAGCCAACCTCCTAGCTGTCTATGCCTTCCCACATCGTTTCCCACTTAACTATGATTTTGGGGCCTTAGCTGGCGGTCTGGATTGTTTTCCTCTTGACTACGGACGTTAGCACCCGCAGTCTGTCTCCCGGATAGTACTCATTGGTATTCGGAGTTTGCATCGGTTTGGTAAGTCGGGATGACCCCCTAGCCGAAACAGTGCTCTACCCCCAATGGTATTCGTCCGAGGCGCTACCTAAATAGCTTTCGGGGAGAACCAGCTATCACCAGGCTTGATTAGCCTTTCACCCCTATCCACAAGTCATCCCCTGGCTTTTCAACGACAGTGGGTTCGGTCCTCCAGTTAGTGTTACCCAACCTTCAACCTGCTCATGGATAGATCGCCTGGTTTCGGGTCTATACCCAGCAACTAAACGCCCTATTAAGACTCGATTTCTCTACGGCTCCCCTATTCGGTTAACCTCGCTACTGAATATAAGTCGCTGACCCATTATACAAAAGGTACGCAGTCACCGAACATGTCGGCTCCCACTGCTTGTATGCATGCGGTTTCAGGATCTATTTCACTCCCCTCACAGGGGTTCTTTTCGCCTTTCCCTCACGGTACTGGTTCACTATCGGTCAGTCAGGAGTATTTAGCCTTGGAGGATGGTCCCCCCATATTCAGACAAGGTTTCACGTGCCTCGCCCTACTCGTCATCATTATGTGTGCCCTTTCGTGTACGGGAATATCACCCTCTACGTTCGCACTTCCCAGAGCGTTCCACTAAAACACACATAACTTAATGGGCTACTCCCCGTTCGCTCGCCGCTACTAAGGGAATCTCAATTGATTTCTTTTCCTAAGGGTACTGAGATGTTTCACTTCCCCTCGTTCGCCTTGCAACACTATGTATTCATGTTGCAATACCTACCTTATGGTAAGTGGGTTCCCCCATTCAGATATCTCCGGATCACAGGATATTTGCCGCCTCCCCGGAGCTTTTCGCAGGCTATCACGTCTTTCTTCGCCTCTGACTGCCAAGGCATCCACCACATGCACTTAATTACTTGACTATACAACCCCAAACAGTCGTTAACACATACAAGTGAGTGTTATCGTTGCAAACTTAATTGCTACTGGTTTGTTGTCTGTGAATTTAATCACCATACAGCTTCAATCTAAATTCATATACCAAAACGCTTGATTCAGTGTTTTTGCTAGTTCTCATTTCTAACAACTCAGCTTAAAGAATTAATTCTTCTTGCTTTGTTATTGAATGAGTGAACAATTTATTTCAGACTCAATTTTCTAATCTGTTAATGATTAACTACAGCCTCGTCAGCTTGCAGTAAACTGTGATAAATCACAGAAGTTAATAAATCTAAATCAATCTCTTGATTCACCTTATTTATTAAGTTCTATAATTTAAAAATATCTTTCACTACCATATTAGATCAGATACTACGCGCAGCATAGCTGCTTGTCTTGCGCTTCGGCAAAGCGTTGCTTTGCTGATCGAAGCTCTGGTGGAGACTAGGAGAGTCGAACTCCTGACCTCCTGCGTGCAAAGCAGGCGCTCTACCAACTAAGCTAAGTCCCCAGCTTACAATCATAATGAACGATATATCTTCTCATCTAGTAGCTTGTGATTATTCATCACTTCGTCAGTAGTGGTGGGTCTGACAAGACTTGAACTTGTGACCCCACGCTTATCAAGCGTGTGCTCTAACCAACTGAGCTACAGACCCTGAGAAATAAAAGAAGAGATCGTTGATCTCTTCTTTTATTTCGCAAGACAAGCGCAGCGCGTAGTGCACGACTTATCTCTAAAATTAAAAAAGAGAAACAATACTTTTTCTATCTTTCATTCGATATATCTCGAAGAACAACTTGTTGTGGATTCTTACCGATCGTCAATCTTTCGTTAAGGAGGTGATCCAGCCGCAGGTTCCCCTACGGCTACCTTGTTACGACTTCACCCCAGTCATCGGCCACACCGTGGTAAGCGTCCTCCCTAAGGTTAGACTACCTACTTCTGGTGCAACAAACTCCCATGGTGTGACGGGCGGTGTGTACAAGGCCCGGGAACGTATTCACCGCGGCATTCTGATCCGCGATTACTAGCGATTCCGACTTCATGGAGTCGAGTTGCAGACTCCAATCCGGACTACGATCGGCTTTTTGAGATTAGCATCCTATCGCTAGGTAGCAACCCTTTGTACCGACCATTGTAGCACGTGTGTAGCCCTGGCCGTAAGGGCCATGATGACTTGACGTCGTCCCCGCCTTCCTCCAGTTTGTCACTGGCAGTATCCTTAAAGTTCCCATCCGAAATGCTGGCAAGTAAGGAAAAGGGTTGCGCTCGTTGCGGGACTTAACCCAACATCTCACGACACGAGCTGACGACAGCCATGCAGCACCTGTATGTAGATTCCCGAAGGCACCAATCCATCTCTGGAAAGTTTCTACTATGTCAAGGCCAGGTAAGGTTCTTCGCGTTGCATCGAATTAAACCACATGCTCCACCGCTTGTGCGGGCCCCCGTCAATTCATTTGAGTTTTAGTCTTGCGACCGTACTCCCCAGGCGGTCTACTTATCGCGTTAGCTGCGCCACTAAAGCCTCAAAGGCCCCAACGGCTAGTAGACATCGTTTACGGCATGGACTACCAGGGTATCTAATCCTGTTTGCTCCCCATGCTTTCGTACCTCAGCGTCAGTATTAGGCCAGATGGCTGCCTTCGCCATCGGTATTCCTCCAGATCTCTACGCATTTCACCGCTACACCTGGAATTCTACCATCCTCTCCCATACTCTAGCT
>NZ_KB849434.1:437434-441801 GCF_000368425.1 Acinetobacter sp. CIP 102637 | reverse complement strand
TGGCTCATCAATTTTCTGACTAAAAATTCGCTCAAATAAACTTCGAGTAATTTCTACCATTCAATCAATGATAATATATCGATCAATCAATCAGTAAAAATCCACACAAGTTGTTCTTCTATTCTCTTAATGATCTTCTCAATGATTCGTCATCATCAAGCTAGGTCGGCTATGTTACCCTAAATCTCTTTAAAGTCAACAGGCAATTTCGATATTCTTAAAACTCATCTTAACCTAAACAAACCTGACCAATCCAGCCTACAACCTAGACTATCTTAATCAAACCTTTGTTTATCAACAAGTTTTTATCTGCTTCACCGCCAATGAGTGGGAATTCTACAGCATTTCAGAATGGATGCAACCCTGTTTTTTATTATTTTCTTTTGCATGTTTCTTTTTTCTACAAAACTGATGTTTTCGGCGTTTTTATCATCTATTTATGTATAAAAAGCAGGCTCATGGCCTGCTTTTTATTATTTTTATTTGGATTTAGTCAATGAAAGTCACTCGTGCAATGGCTTTTTTACCCGATTGAATGATTAAAGTGACATTCTCTTTTACAGAGAAGCTCATATCAACCACATTCCAGTCAACTTTAACCGCACCACGACCCACGGCATCTTTTGCAGCAGCTGCATTCGGATTTAAACCTGCGACGCGAAGAATGGTTGCAATGAACAATTCACCGCCAAACTCAGCACGGGAAATGGTCACTTCAGGTGTATCTTCTGGCACTTCGCCATCTGTGACACGGTTGCCTGCACTCTTGTGTGCATTTTCTGCCGCTTCCTCATCATGGAAACGCTCCACCAGCTCAAGTGCCAAAATACGCTTAATCTCCTGTGGATTGCGCCCTGCCGCCATTTCATCGAGCAGGCCTTGAATTTCGTCCAGCGACTTAAAGCTGAGTAAGTCAAAGTAACGTTCAATCAGGCTATCTGGCATCGACAGGATTTTTTGGTACATCGCGCCTGGGGTATCAAACACACCAATATAGTTGCCTAAAGATTTAGACATTTTATTGACACCATCCAAACCTTCAAGAATCGGTACGGTAATGCACACCTGTGATTCCTGACCATAACGACCTTGTAAAGTACGTCCCATGAGCAAGTTAAAGGTTTGGTCTGTTCCACCTAACTCAACATCTGCTTCAAGCGCAATCGAGTCATAACCTTGTACCAATGGATAGAGGAACTCATGGATCGCAATCGGTTGGTGGTTGTTATAGCGCTTAGTAAAGTCATCACGTTCTAACATACGTGATACGGTTTGCTGACTTGCCAATTGAATCAGGTCCGCAGCTGACTTCTGGTTGAACCATTCTGAGTTAAAGACAACCTTGGTTTTATTTGGATCAAGAATTTTAAATACCTGTTCCTGATAGGTTTTGGCATTGGCTTCAACCTGTTCGCGGGACAACGGCGGGCGCGTTGCACTCTTACCTGTTGGGTCGCCGATCATTGCGGTGTAGTCACCAATCAGGAAATAAACCTCATGTCCCAGATCCTGGAATGTTTTGAGTTTATTAATCAGGACCGTATGTCCCAAATGTAGGTCAGGAGCCGTTGGGTCAAAACCTGCTTTCACACGGAGGGGGCGATTTTCCTTGAGTTTTTTCAGTAAATCTTCATCAGAGATAATCTCGTGCGTGCCTCTTTGAATGAGAGCAAGCTGTTCTTCGGCTGGCAAGAAATTTGACATCACAAAACCTAAACACATCAGTTATTCAATTTGTGCGATATACTAACATTTTTTCAGCGTGTTGCAGGGAGAAGTTGCGGTGAACGCAATCTATATTGGTGTAATGACAGGCACAAGCATGGATGGTGTGGATATTATCGCAGCTTCATTTGGGCCGCTCACGCTACACGCCACGCTGACTGTGCCTTTTGAACCTGAGCTACGTGATGAGCTGATGGCACTGACCTTGCCTGATGACAATGAAATTGACCGCATGGGCAAGGCGGATGTGGCGCTGGCGCAAATGATTGGTCAGGGTATCAATGAACTGATTGAAAAGAACAATTTAGACCGCACTCAAATTAAGGCCATCGGTTCACATGGGCAAACCATTCGCCACCGCCCTGAACATGGTTTTACCCTGCAAATTGGTGATCCCAACATCATCACTGAGATCACGCAACTTCCTGTCGTTTCTGATTTTCGTCGTCGTGATATGGCGGCAGGTGGACAGGGTGCGCCTTTGGTTCCCGCATTTCATCAGGCATTGTTTCAGCATAACAGTATCCATCGGGTGATTTTGAATCTGGGGGGCATTGCCAATGTCAGTATGTTGCCTGCCAATAACCTAAACGGCGTCTATGGTTTTGATACAGGTCCAGCCAATATCTTGATGGATGCATGGTGTCATCGTCATACGGGGCATCCATACGATGAAAATGGTGACTGGGCGGCCTATGGCAATCCCATTCGTTCTTTATTGGATCGTTTACAGAATCATGAATTTTTTGCCAAAGAGCCACCGAAAAGCACAGGTCGTGAAGATTTTAACCTCGAATGGCTGGATGAGCAGCTCAGCGATTGGCGCAATGATCTGGAATATGACGAACTGGAAGATACACCTGAGAATGTGCAGGCCACACTGATGAAACTGACAACACGGGCCATTAAGAAAGCGATTTACCGCAGCAAGGAGCTGATGCCTACAGGTGAAATCTATGTCTGCGGTGGCGGAGCCTACAACTCACATTTACTGGAACAGCTACGCTGGCGTTTACGCAAGCATAATTGGTCTGTACAAACCACTGATGCTTTAGGATTGGCACCAACCTGGGTGGAGGCAACCGCTTTTGCATGGTTGGCCATGCGCTTTGTTCAGCAACTCAGTGGCAATTTACCCGCTGTTACAGGCGCGTCAGGTGATCGTATCCTGGGAACCATCACCGCTGTTTAAGGCTAAAGCAATAAAAAAGCTTCTCGAATTGAGAAGCTTTTTTATATTTATATTCTATTAAATCGAGAAAGATGAACCACAGCCACAGGTCGTGGTGGCATTCGGGTTTTGGACCACAAAACGAGAACCTTCCAATCCTTCAAGATAGTCAACCACTGAACCAACCAAGTATTGATAGCTCAGGGAATCAACCAACATTTTTACATCACCATTGCTGAATTCAGCATCATCTTCATTAACACTTTCAGCAAAATTAAAGCCATAGGAGAATCCAGAACACCCTCCACCTGTGACATAAACACGCAACATGAGATCGTTATTCCCCTCACTCTCGCGTAACTGGCGAACTTTTTTGGCAGCATTATCTGACAATTCAAGAGCTTGGGCGTTCATGACGATGTTCCTCAGACTTCAATATGTCTTTAAAAAAATAAAAGACCCGATATTTAGTATAGCATACTCAATATCGGGTCTGTATTTGAAGTTTAAAGTAAATCTATTCATTTAATGTATTGATTTATATTTATTTAAATTATTTTTAATATAAATATACCGTCAAATATACCGACATATAAAAAAAACCAAACGATCATTTTTTAATCACACGATAAATTGTCGCAATACCTACCCCGACAGCTTTGGCAATTTCGTCTTTCGTCATATCACCTTTACTCAATAATTGTTTGATACGCTCATGTTTTGCTGTATTCGCTTTCTTTCCAGTCGGTACATATCCAGAACGTGCCAAGCCTTGCTTGATTCGCTCCTTACGTTTGTCATTGTCCAGTTTTGCCATTGTTGCCAGTAGATCAATGAGCATGGCATTAATGACGTTTAGAATCTCTCCAGTCATTCCGCCATTTGTTGAATGCGTTGTTGGTAGATCAGCCACAACTAAACGTAAACCCTTAGCCTTAATTTGTTGTTTCAATACGTCAAAGTCATCTTGTGATAGTCGGCTCAATCTATCCACGCTCTCTACAAGCAAGATGTCATCCTTGTTGGCTTCATTGAGTAATCGGCTTAATTCTGGACGCTCTAACTTCGTACCTGAATAGTTTTCAATATAAGTACTATGTCGCTCTCCATAGCTCTGACTAAACTGGAGTAGATCAGCTAGTGCCCTTTCTGCATCTTGATCTTTGGTACTTGCTCTCACATAAATACGAATTGTCATATTATCAGTCCTTATCATATAGCTATCATTTAATAAGGCTTATGATAAATCTATCATTTAACTAAGTAAATAAGTTAAATGATAGAGTGAGAAATATAATTATCAATTTATCTTTTGGGTATAGTCTAATGATAGGCTCTCAATAGATTGAATCAAAGTTTTGCGCCGTTTGGGCTTTGGCAAAGGGAAGTTCTCTTTTTTCATTTTTTTGTACTTACCTGACCACCTGACCACCTGACCACCTGACCACCTGACCACCTGACCACCTGACCA
>NZ_KB849434.1:270637-437234 GCF_000368425.1 Acinetobacter sp. CIP 102637 | reverse complement strand
ACCTGACCACCTGACCACCTGACCACCTGACCACCTGACCACCTGACCACCTGACCAAAAGGATAGGTGCGCCGTGCCATTGGTCAAGGGGGTATGGGGGTTGAAAGTCTAAACGCCTATGCCTGAATAGACCGTCCCCCAATAAAAAAAACTCTCTCGATAATTTTTTGAAGGTTATAGGGGGGGTATCGGGTCAAAAGTCTAAACGCCCATACATGAAAGGACCGTCCACCCATGAAATTTTTACGTGGTCATAAGTCCATATAGGGGTATACCCTTTTAATTCATATAGTTAAGTTAAACTAATGAGTTTTTAAAATCATTCATTTTTTAGGGGTTACGTGGTGTTACAGGGGTTACAGCTTTGTATTTAAAAGCTTTTTATAGTTTTATCTAAAATACACATAGGCTAAATAATAGTATTTAATATATTATATATTTATAAATTTTATTATATATCAATAAGTTACATTTATTCTATTCTTTATTACTACTCTATTTACTTACAGTATTCATTATATGTATTTTTTTAGGTGTTACAGGTGTTACAGGTGTTACAACATTGAATATAAATAAGTTTTAGTGTAACACTTTTAGATTTTTAGCGTGTTACATGGGTTACTTATCAGGCTTTTGAATAGGCGTGAATCGTTTTAGCCAATGCTATAGCTAGGCTGGGGGGTACAAAAATTATTTAGGATTGCCCTAATCGGACACCGCCCTATACTCTCATTTATAAAAAACTTCCTGATTCTAGGGCTTGTTGAGAATTAACAAAGGCTACTGATTAATTTATAATAGTACTATGGATAGATACATACTTACTGATGCCCAATGGGCAAAAATGGAACCTTTTTGCCTAGGTAAAGTGACCGATCGAGGTCGTAGTGGAAAAGATAATCGATTATTTTTAGAAGCAGTCCTATGGATTGCCCGTACAGGCAGTCCATGGCGTGATCTACCTGCTCATTTTGGTAAATGGAATACCGTCTTTAAAAGATACCGTGACTGGGTGAAAGCTGGTGTATTTGAAACTATTTTTGCATCTGTAAATGAAGATGTTGATTTGGAATACGCCATGATTGATGGAACGATTGTTAAAGTTCATCGACATGGGCAAGGTGCAAAAGGGGGACTTTCAAACAGTCTATAGGTAAATCTCGAGGTGGAATGACCTGTAAAATTCTTGCCTTAGTGGATAGTCTAGGCAACCTCATTAAGTTTCGATTAATGCCTGGTCAATATCACGATTTAGTAGAAACTAAACCTTTAATTGAAGATGTTGATTTTCAAGCATTACTAGCGGATAAAGCATTTGATGCAGATTGGCTCATCCAAGAACTCAATGAACGTAAAGTGAAAGTGGTGATCCCACCCAAATCTAATCGAAAAGTAATAAGAGCATTTGATACGACTATGTATAAATGGCGTCATCTCATTGAAAACTATTTCTGTAAGTTAAAAGAATTTAAACGTATAGCGATGCGTAGTTGTAAAACAGATACGAGTTTTGAAGCCATGATTCAATTGTGCGCGAGTGTAATTAACTCTCGATAATTCTCAACAGACCCTAGTAAAAGTAAATAAATAACAGGCTGAATTTTAATAATTTTTATGTTTTCTTCATGTTTTAGAGTCTATCTCTATAGGCACAGTGCCAGTGTGTGCAAATTTGGCGGAAAAGATAACCCCTCCGCCTACGGCTTTAACACGGCGTTTTTATGGTTGTAGTTTGTCCAGGTTGTAGTGGCTAAATGGCTGTATCGCTGAATGGTCATAGTTTGGAAATAGATAGAACTTGAAACGGCTGTCATAATTAAACATACCTTGACCGATCATATTGTCTAAATAGCTTTGTGCCTGATATTGCTGAATACCAAGTTTGCCCATCAGGTCGCCCATGTAATCCTTTGGCGTAACTAAAGCATTTTGGATACTGCCATTAATCTTTCTTAAATTTTGCCGTTTGTGATCAAGGCGATCAAAGAACACTTGTACAAGTTGATGTTCAAAATCTCGCAATTGTGCTTGCCCTTGCTGGTCTTGTTCTGTGGACGGCGTTAAATATGCCAGTATCTGCGGTTTTAGCTGCTGTATCTGGGTAATCAATTGATCAGGAATATGGTAGGCATGGTCGAGTCTCAATTGCTGCCCATCAATCACCTCAATATTTGCTCCATATTGGTAAATGCTATCAATCAGGTCAGATATGGCACATTGCTGTAAATATTGGATGATTTCAGGTTTAAATTGGCGGATTTGTGTAATTAGGGCATCAGGGACATGATCAGCATGATTTAAGCGTAAACCTTGCCCCTCATTTAATTCAAATTTTGCCCCATATTGCTGTGCCGATTCATAAAGCTGCTGTGCAATGTTCATATTTAGGATAATCCATACAAAAGCACGGCGGGGTAGTCCCTGCCGTGCATTGGTTTTGGTTAAATATCTACGGTTTTGCCTATACTTGGTGGCTGTGTATAAGGGTTGGTTGCCTGTTCAATGTCATAGGTAAATACCGATTCATTAAAAACATACATCCTTACAGGTTTATTGGTTTCAATCCCTTGTATGCGTGTAGCTTTGCTGCTTTTGCCCTTTTCATGGTCTAACCACTTATGTTTCACAAGGGTTTTGGCGACTTTTTTAGGATTAAAATCACCACAAATGACCTCCTTAAACTGTTCGGGATGGACAAGGAACGCAATCAATTTACCTTGTTGGTTCAGTTGCCGATAACCGACACGGTACAAGGTTTTTGCTCGGATGGTTTGCTCGCTCTCAACACTTTCATTCATTTCAGAATATTCAGTCGGCGTGATTCGCCCTTGTCTCAAGGTATCAAAGCGTGCGTTGCCGTTTGCTTCAAAGAATGAGCGTACACGTTGCAATATTTGCCGATCTTCAAAGTCGCCGACCTGTTCAAAGTTGCTAATCCATAACTGGAATACAGCATAAGCTGCTTCAAACGCTCGCCCCTGTCGCCATCCCGTGATACCTGCCTGTGTTGCCAGTTCACCTGCTACGGCGATAATGGCAAAGGTATTGGCTACACGCTGAATATGTCCCTCTGGGTAACTGCTACTTAGGTCATGCTGGTATTGCTTTAGCAGTTGTTTTGCCTGTTTGGTCACAGCATCTTTATGACTGGTTAAATATTCAAGCCATGCAATGCCAGCCACGCCATAATATTGATTTGCTCGTTCGGTAATCAATCGTGATTGCTTTGCGCCATCCTGTGCAAAGTTGATCTGATCAAATACACCGTATGGCGAATGATCTACATCAATATCCAGTAAACGGATTTCTTGCCCTAGCTTGGTTCGCTGCCCATGTTGTTCCATGATCTGCTTTAGGCTTTCCTCTCCAGTCGATAAAAACATGATCAGCCATTCATAGGTCGCTTTAGCGGTTAAGCTGCGACTCATTCGGGATTTGCCTAAACCGTTCGCCAATGAATAGGCAAGGTTGCCAAGTTCTTTCGGGTTGGAGATTTCGCCAATCTCGTCCAGCCCTAAAAATCCATCATTGTGCATGTGTGCAGTATGATCTAGGGCGTTGCCTGTGGCTTTCCATGTCCGATAAAAACGGCGTGGCGAACCCCATACGCTATTGGCTACATACAAAGCGGTTGTTTTACCTTTAGATGAACCGCCTTTATAGTGAACCCCTGCCCCTTGTGTCTGCTCTAACAGGGTTAAAAGCTGCCCTGAAAATGCCGTACTAAGTGCAAAAACAAGCTTACTATGGCTCTGTGCCAGTTCAGATACTTCCGTTCGCCATTGCTCCAATGTGCCACTACACTGATAACGGCTGTCTATGCCACTCATGGACTGGTAAACAATCAATTCACCATCTTTGGGCTGTCCGATCACCTTGTTAGGCAATACAAACGCCTGCCCACTCCATCCCACACGATCAACACATAACGCCATTTTTTCGGCTGGGTAGCTCATCAGGTAGCATTGCAGTAAATCACGCCCACGTTTGTCAGGTACGATCTTCAAGCCATTGCTTGCCAATGTTTTACGCAATTCTGCCCCATCGGTTTGAAATAGTTCGGCTGGAACTGCCCATGTATGTAAATGGTTGGCATCATCTCGCCACTGGAGTAGGTTGCCCCATCCACCTGAATCTTTATCCCTTGTTTTGGCTAGGACTAAAATCGGGCTGGAAATGTATTTTTCGTGGTAATTGCCATTTTTATCCACGTCCACAAAAAACAAGCCTTTTTCAGTCACTTCAAAATGTCCGCGTTCCCACTCCATTGATTCAGCCAGTAAACCATTAGGCAAGGTTTTAGTTGGTTCAGGTGGCATGTAAGGAATGCGTTTAAGCTGCTGTAAATCGTCTAGGGTTGGATGCAATCCATTGGTTTGCTGGGCGTTGTGCCAGTCCACAATATCGCCTTTTTCGGGCAATTTAAGTGGGTCTAGGTCAACAAACTGCACCTTACAGCCAATTTGCTGCAATGCCTGTGCTAGTTCGTCACGGCATTTAAACCCAGCTTTGTCATTGTCCGCCCATATCACTACGGTTTTATCCGCTAATGGCTGTAGGTGGGTTGCTGCTACGTTGCCACTTCCGCCGCACGTGGATGCAATAACGCCTAATTGCTGGGCTAAATCTGCCTTTTGCTCGCCCTCAAATAACCATATTTCCGCATCTTTTGGGGCTTGGTCAATCTGTGCCAGTGCATACAACGGCTTTTTACCGTTGGCCACTGGATACAGGGCGTTAAAATCAGGCTCTTTGGTGATAAAACCACGTTGACCTTGTGAAAATATCCGTATCCATTTATCACCTGTATTGTGATTCTTGAGGCGTATTTTCCAGTAAATCGGCGTGTTTTGTTCATCGGCATAGGTGAATAGGTATTCATACTCAAAACCGTTCTGTGCTTCACGCTGTGCCATTTTAAGGGCATGTTGTTCCGCCTTTACCTGAATAGTGCTATGGTCGGTCATGCGTTATTCTCCCATGCGCCTAAGTCCTTACATGCCTCAATGAATGGCTTGCCTGTTAGCTTTTGATGAAAGGCGATCAAGTCGCCGCCTTTGGCTTCACACGCCATACATTTAAAGCAACCTTTACGGCTGTTTATGCGTAGGCTGGGCTTGCTGTCATCATGGAATGGGCAAACCATCTCACGCCATTCGCCACGCCCTTTGACGGCGTAACCTCTAGCGGTAAGGTATTCGACCACATCGGGAAGTAAGGCACGGTTTAAGCCAAACTTAGCCCCATCTGTGCCATTGTTTTTATATTTCCCTAGCGTAGGGTGCGCTTGTTTCATAGTTTTACACCCCTGCATTAAACATGGTTGGGTGTAACTGCTCTAAAACATCACATTCAGAAAAAATATCGGATTGTAATTGGTTCGTCATGTGCTTAATGGCGCTGATCATCCATTGAATAACGCTAATTTCAACGCCAACATGATTAAAGCAAGCTGGATTGATCTGCAAAATTGCATCATTGGCGATCTTGATTAGATTTTTTAAATGCTGTACGTCTACATCAAGGTGTTGAAAATCGTTGTAAATGGCACGGATCAAGGCGGTTGGGTCTGCTGTTTCTGCAATATCGGCAATGGCATCAATCTGCTGGTCTAACTGATCAATCCACGGGCTAATAATTTGCAATGAACCATATAAAACAGAATGCACCGTTTGAATGTCTTTTTTAAATTGTGGATTGCTTTCGTTGCCAATGAAATGGATCACGGCGTTATGTAGTGCCTGAATTTCTTTTAGGGTAAAGAAATAGTCTTTTGTTGGCTTATCTAGCTCTGTAAGCACTTGAAAGGCATTGTTTTTAGAAATGGTTTGATTAGGCATGATTATGCGCTCCTAACGATTGTTTAGAAGCCTTGCCGATTACTGTCAAATAATGGTGGCAAAGCTGAAAAGGGTTGACAGACAGGCTCGTTAGAAAACCTGCACATCCGAAGATGTCCCTCTCCAGCTTCGCCATAACATGCGAATGCATAGAGATATTACACATACAAAAAAAGCCCATGAAGCGGACTGTATGCGCTAACGAGTTGTAGCCTGTCAAAGCTAACCCAGCTGCTTTTTGTTGGGCATGTTTAGGATATAAAGCTTTGGCTTGCTTTGCAAGGCTTGAGTGCAACAATGCACCCAATCCATAGCCATCTTTTAAGAGGTTCATACTGGTAAACCTCCGTTAGTATTGGTTTTTACTGCATTATTCAGGCGTTTAACGGCTCTCAAGTGAAAGGCAATGCTATCTTGTCCTTGAATATAGTATTTTCTTGCATCTGCCCGTAACGTATGGGTAATCAGATTGAATAAATACCCATATACACCAATACAAGGGCTGTCACAACGTGGGGTTTTATACATCGTATGACCTAAATGGATATAATCGTTATAGTCCTGTGCAAACTCTGCATAACTGGAAAGCGTTTCGATCACATCCAATGGCAAAATAATGGCTTTATCCCAGTTATAACGCCCTTGATTATTGCGCCAATCCATTAAAATCTCTGCATCATAAACAGGAATACAATCAATGATCTGAATGGCTTTCCTGTTTCCAGCCCTAAATATAAAACCATCTTGGATATAGTTTAAATTAGGGTTGAACAAGGCATATTCTTGGTGTGCAAAGGCTGAATGGGATTCATGGGGTAAATCCTTATACGTCACCAGTAAACAGAATGGCGATTTATTGCCTATGTTTAAGATAGCCGTAGCTAGATAGTAATAGCCTTTTGCTTTGAATTTATCACCTGTATTTACTGCACTGTATTTAATCTGTTTTGGAGTCTCATTTTTCATCGTTCAGCCCTCCAATCCCTGTGCTTGCATCCAGTTATTAATATCAGATACACGCCAAACGGTAATATTTCCGCCTATGCGTATAGGTTGAGGAAAAGCTCCTGTTTTCACCCATTCCCAGATTGTTTTCTCAGATACGCCAATAATGCCCTTGCTTGCTGGGCGTGCGCCAATCACTCGCACCTTGCCCTTGTTTACACCTGTTTTATAGGTGTGTGTCTTGGGTTGGCGTTCAGGAATATTGGCAAGGTCTTTCATGCGTAAATAAGCATCTACGCCACTTGGATTGTATAAATTTGAGGTTGTCATATTTGCACCTATCAAAAGCTATGTATTGCTTTGTGTGAAACTTGGATACATTCCCATGTTTCGATAGGTGCATTTTCTTCTTGTTTTTTAATAATAAAAATATATGTTGCTAGTAGCTACTACTAGCTGCTGGTAACTTTGGGTTTTTGCTAGCAGAATCCCAAAACTAATCTGTATTTTTTGATTTATGGTATTTGCTTATATGCTTCCTTATAGCCTCATGTCCTAAGCCATCATTTTCTTCACTATGTATTGCCCAATTGGCAAAATTTTCATAACCTTTCTTTTTACCCCGCCAGTCCCATTTACCACTATCCCATATTTGTTCTAATTTTTGATATATTGGAGCTTTGCGTTCTGCTTCTTTCTTTGCCTTTGCTATTCCGCCCTCGCTTGCAACTGTATATTTATGATCACTGTCTACAATATGGACTAAATCAGCATGTTTAAATATTTTGCTCGCTCCAAGACATTCTTTAGCATCCATTAAAGCTTGTATAGCTTCATTGTATTGTTGTAATTCTAAAAATTTTTCTGCATGGGTGTAAAATATTACCATTCTAAAAAAATGATATTCTGCATATTTATCTCTTTTTTTTGTTGGATTATCATATTCCAGTTCACATTCATTTAAACATGATACAAAAATACTTTTAATGTCATTTACAGACACACCATCATGATCACCAATTTGACCTTTAATTCTCTGACTAAATAATAAGTAAGCTGATATATAACGAACATCAAAAGATTTATTACTACGCAATAAGTCTCCAAACATACTATCGTGAGCTTTTTTTATCTGATTTCTTACAAAATCATCAATATTCATTGATATACCTATGCAATACTTTTAACCAATAAAAACAGTCTTAAATCTGAATCATTGGCTGCAAAAAATCCGAACTTTTTATAAAACGCTGCTACATCTTGATTCTTTGCATCAATCACTACCACAGCAAGCCCAATAACATCTGATAAGCGTTTAATGGTTGCTAGCGCATGTGCCAATAAATAACGCCCTACACCTTGCCCTTGATGCGCTTCATTAATTGCCAAACGTCCAATTAATGCTGCTGGTATCGGCTGATAGGCTGAAAACTGCTTTAAATGATCTGGAGAATCATCACGGTGAATCTGGGTTGTAGAAAGACTGTAGAACCCTGCTATTTGCTCATTTTCATCTATGGCTAAATAGGTACGACTGACTGAACGCTTTTGCAATTGGCTCGCCTGTTGCTGCAAAAAACGATTGAGTAATGGCTCTCCACAATCAAAAGCGTTCTTGTCATACTTACTGCTTAATGGTTCAATCGAAAACAATAACTTAGACAAGCTGATCACCTAATGCCATCAATGCCTTGAGTTCTTCATTGGCTGGGCTTGGGTTTTCCAGTCGCTCATTCAGCATTTCCCAATCTTTTGCGCCTAAAGTAATACGCTGTTGCTGTGCGATCAGACTTAATGCCTTTTCATAAGACTGCTGCAACATAAATGCGCTGACTGTCGTGCCTGTTAAGGCTGCTGCCTGCTCAATAACCTGTTTCGCTTCACGTGTTGCACGTAAATTAATTCGTTCCATAGCACTCATATAAGAACCCATAGTGTACGTTAGTATTAAGTACATTATAGGAGCTATTTAACTACAGTGCTATACATTGCAATAACTGATTACTTTTTAGCTAAAAATGAGAAATAATAGATACCTAAAATTCTGTCATTTTGGTCAATTTAATATTTTAAAAGCCTAATAGGTAGCTTGTTTTAAGATTACGCTTAATTGGCTCGCCTATGCGTTTTTACCGTCTTTTTTATGATTAGGTGTTACGTTTGGATTAAAAATCCGTGTTTTCCCTATATCCATTTTGACATAAAATTATTATAAATCAGCTATGTAACCTGTGTAACACGTAGCAATTTACAACCAATTAATAAAAACTTATTAAAATACAAAGCTGTAACACCGTTACACCTGTAACACTTAAAAAAAGGCTATATCTGAAAAATAATAAATTTAGTGATTTTAGAAATAGGTGAAAAAATGGATAATTTAGTTCTCTGTCATTTCAGTCAATTCATACAATCCAATTAAGCCGATTCTCTACGTGTAAATTGAATAATATTATCCATCTCATCATCTTGAGGCTTGAACCTAGTTACATCCTGATCCAATCTCAGGGCATCCAGATAATCCGCCCATAGTTGCATCATCTTTTGCCGTTTCTTGAGAAATTTAGTGCGGTTGTATGCTGTGCCATTCGGGTCTCTCACCTTATGGGCTAGTTGATGCTCAATAATATCGCTTCGGGTATCCAGTTCTTCATCTAGTAACGTTCTCGCCGTTGCCCTAAAACCGTGTGCCGTTTGCTTACCTCCAAAACCCATACGCTTTAGCGCCCCTCCCATTGTGCTAGGGGAAAGGCAATAAGCATTGTTTTTAGGACTAGGAAAAACATAAATTGAATTGGTGTTCATTTCCTGAATCTGTTTGAGGATTTCATAAGCCTGACTAGATAAAGGGACTATGTGCGGTTGCTTGGTCTTACTTGCTGTAAATGTCAAATAGCCCTTATCAAAGTCCACATGCTCCCATAACAATCCTCTAACCTCATTAGGGCGCTGAAAAATATAGACTGCAAGCTTAATGGCTAGCTCAGTAATCTTATAGTTTCGGTGATTGTCCTCTGTGTATGACCATATTTTTTTAAGTAGGAATGTTAGCTCTAGCTCGCCTGTTATGGCTGGATTATTGCCTTTCTGTGGTCTCGGTAATGATATGTTTTCTGCTGGGTTATATTGAATGAGCCGCTTTTTTAAAGGAATATTTAAAACCATCTTCATGACTTTCTTCGCCTGTATAGCAACAATAATTGCGCCCCTAGCTACAATTCTATTAGTTACATCTTTTTCTAGTTGCTCTGGGGTCATTAATGTTATTGGCATATCACCAATATAGGGCAATATATCAATATTCAACATTCTAATGTTTTCAGCATCCTTTCGCCCCTCTATTGCTCGCTTATCCAGCCAATCTCGGACATATCGGCTAAATACATTTTCTGCCTGTGCTTTTTTCTTCTCTTTATTGGCATTACGATCTTCGGCTGGATCAATTCCATTCATCAGCATCTTTTTAGCGTCATCACGTTTTATACGTGCCTCTTCCAAACTAATGACAGGATATGTACCTAATGCAAGCGTATTTCTTTTTTGGGTGACTGGACGGCGGTAATCCATCCGCCAATGCTTTGAGCCATTCGCCGTAATCAATAAATATAAGCCACTACCATCAGCATATTTGTTACTGCCCTCAGTGTCATAGCTCAGATTTTTGACCGCTTTGGCAGTCAGTTTATTTGATAATCTTGTCATGTTGTGTTTGGCGGTATATGAATTGATACCGTCAAATATACCGTCAAAAGTTAAGTGATAGCAATGCACTTGCATACAGGCAACCACATTGCAACCACAAAAAATATTTTTATCAATCAACATCTTAGCAACTGCATCACATGATATTACACTGCAAAGCTGCTAAGAAGTTTAAAGGGAGTTTAAAGACTTTTTACAAGATTATTTATAGTTTTCATCTTGTAGCGCACACTCAAAGTTCTTGGCATCCTCACGACAGCGGAATTGCCATAACAATTTCATCATACGCTTGTCATAAATACCTTTTGCAGTCAGGTTGATACGCGCTTCACGCATCAGCTTTTGGTAGCCAGGCTTGTCAGCCGCAGGAACTTCCATCCAGTATTTTTGTGGAATATCCGCTTTCATCTTGCCAAGTATGCCAAAAGCACGTGGTAACTGTCCCTTGACCCATTCTCTTGATTTTTGACCAAAACCAGCAGGGAATTTCTCAGGATGAATAATCAGGTTACCCGTCACCTGCAAGATTGGGTAATTGACAATTGCACCCTTAGTACCCAGACCTTTGTGAAGTTCTAAAGGCTTAAATGCTGCTGCTGGCGCACCAATGATATCAACCTGACCATTGTTGAATTTCGCACCAAAGTTGGTGATGTCAGAACTAACCGCCTGAGCACCCACCTGAGAAGCCATAATTTTTTGCGCTTCATCATAGTCCAGTACCGCAATTTTCTTACCTGCCGCTTTGGCGACAGTATTGATATTACGGTCATTAACCAGCAGATAAGCATCCCCAATCGGAATCACGCCCACAACCTCATATTTGCCATTCACCATGGCCTTGGCAAATGCTGGGCTTGCCAATCCCTGCATCACTTTTACCGCAAGTTTTAGGTCTGTGATCGCACCAATCGCATCCAATGAGCCTGTAAACTGGTTAAACTGGCGACCACGCATGCCTGTGATGCTGACCCCATCACATTTACCTGCCTTGAAATCTTCCGCTATCACTGCTTCATTGGTGCCCACTTTCAACTCAATGTCCGCACCCCAGGTTTTTGCGGCAAGCTGATAGTCTTTCATCAGTGCATAGACATCGCCACTTTTACCGACAATGTCAAATACACAAATGGTCTGTTTTGCCTGAGCGCCCGCAGATACCGCAGCAATACCTGTCGCCAGTAGGAGTGTTTTAAACCATTGCATCTTATTTTTTCCTTTGCATCCATGGTGATTGTTGTTACATAACATTCAACACTAAAAAGTGCGTTATATCTTTCCAATATCTTCAAATGAACAATAGATTTGAAAATAGCCATCATTGCTTTTGATGGCTTTAATATATTCTTAAATCTTCTCTATTCCATTTGATTTCTTATGTCTCTGTATAATCATAATCTTAGCAGCTAAAGACAATGACTTAAATGACAATGCATAAAAAACAAAAAGCCTAGATAAATCTAGGCTTTAAGTGTTTACTTTAGCAATTACTGATTATTCACCAGGTAAAGCACATTCAAAGTTCGCCTTATCTACTGAACAACGAGCTTTCTTCAATACAGACATCATGCCTGCATCGTAAATACCACGTTTAGTTAAGTCCATACGACCATCACGCATTAATTTTTGATATTTTAATTTGTCTTCAGCAGTTAAGTTCATTTTGTATTTTGCTGGGATTTCAGCTTCATAACGTTTGATCATTGCGAAAGATTTTGGAAGTTGCTTCACAAAATAATCACGCGATTTTTGACCAAAACCAGCTGGGAATTTTTCTGGGCGTAACACAAGATCCGCAGTTACTTGTAATACTGGGAAGTTAAACATCGCACCGTTAGCACCTAAACCTTTGCTCAACTCTAATGGCTTATATGCATAAGCAGGAGCGCCTACCATATCTACTTGTCCGTTGTTAAATTTAGCAGCAAAGTTAGAAATATCAGAAAGTACAGCTTGTGCACCTACGCGTTGTACCATAATTTTTTGCGCGTCGTCATGACCCAATACCGCGAATTTTTTACCCGCTGCTTTTTCGATTGAGCTAATGCTCTTATCACGCACGAAAATATAAGCCGCACCTAATGGAGCAATACCACCAATTTCGTATTTATTACCACCAAGATTGGTGGTCATTTTTGCTGCATTACGTGCATCCAGTACATAGGTAATCGCACGTTGAGCAATCTCATTACTTGGCGCACCGCCTAAAGAGTCAATAGAACCCGCAAACTTGTTGTACGGACGTGCACGCATTGCTGTCATTGCTACAGCATCACATTTACCCGCCTTAAAGTTGTTGTCCGCCACCTGTTCATCAGTAATTGCCTGAAGGTTAACGTCAGCACCCCAGCTTTTTGCAGCCAGTGCCCAGTCCTGCATCATTTTGTATGATTCACCTGACTTTCCTAATAAGTCGAATACACACACATCAACTGCTGCCTGAGTAGAGGCAGATACACCTAAGATTGAAGTTGCTGCAATAGCTAACGCAATTTTTTTCATATTTTTCATCCTTTCACAAACTTTATGTTTGTTTCCTTGTTCGAAGCAAATATTAATCATGTTTATTGAAAAAAAATAGAGCTCGTACTCTATTTTTATATCAATATTGTTTATTTTTTGTCCTGCTTTATCTTATTCACTTATTTCCATGGGTAAATTTGTTATAAGCCGCACAATTTTTTTTAAATTGATAATTTTTACAAGTCTTATTCACCACTGAGTGAACACTCAAAATTGGTCCGCTCCACCGTACAGCGTGCACGCTTCAGCACGTTCATCATGCTGGCATCGTACACTCCCTGTCTGGTCAAATTCATGCGTCCATCACGCAGTAGTTTCTGATAGCGGATCTTGTCTTCATTGGACAGGGTGATTCTTCTGGCATCCATGCCAGCCTCTAGACGATGTACTGTTGCGAAGTTGCCTGGTAATTTGTTGATGAACCATTGGCGTGACTGGGTACCAAAATTTGCAGGGAATTTTCCAGGCTTGATAATTAAGTCGCCTGTGATGTTCACAACTGGAAAATTAAATAATGCACCATTTGCCAATCCCTTGCTAATTTCCAAGGGTTTATAGGCATAGGCAGGTGCGGCAATCACATCAACCTGTCCACTATTAAACTTTTTCACAAAATCTGAAATATCAGAGGGTACAGCAACAAGATTTATGCTTTCAACAATCGTCTTTTGTGCCTGGTCATAGTGGAGGTAGGCGAATTTTTTGCCTTTGGCCTTTTCAATGGTGTCAATATTTTTGTCCCGAACAAAGATATAGGCCAGTCCGACCTGAATAATCCCTGCAACCTCATGTTTCTCACCCCCAACTGACGCGGTTAGACGGTGCTTGTTGCGATTATCCAACACAAAGCTAATGGCTTTTTGGGCAATGGCATTACTGGTAACCGCGCCCACAGCATCAATTGAACCCGCAAACTTGTTGTATTTACGGGCACGCATGGAGGTCATATAGACACCGTCACACTTCCCTGCATCGAAATCCTGTTCTGCTTTTTTCTCATCCTGATAAGGAATCAGCTCTATATCACCCTGCCAGTTTTTGGCGGCCAGCTTCCATTCCTCGATCAGTTTGTAAGACTCTCCAGCCCTACCCAACAAATCGAATACGCAAATTTCTTGTTTTGCCTGTACAGGAGTAGTCATGACAAATAGAGTCGCAGCACTCAATGCCAAAAGTCCTTTTTTCATTTTGTTTTCCCTTATTTGCTGTTTTTGCATATTTTTCCACCAGCGAGAGACGAATATAGTCAGATCTTGACTAAAAGCCTAGTCCTTTTATTTACATACATCGGGTTTTATTGATTTTTAATAGCCCTCATCATATTTTACTCATTGATGAAATATCTATTTTCCCTATCAAATGATTTGTTCAAATCACCACACAATTCAATCTGGATTCAGATTTTTATTCACCTCCCAATGAACATTCAAAACGGGTTCTTTCCACTGAACAACGTGCCCGTTTCAAAACGCCCATCATCACTGGGTCATAAATACCATCTTTGGTAAAACGAATTCGTTGCTCCCTGAAAAGTTTTTCATAATTCTCAACCTCTTCCTTAGAAATCGAATATTTATATTTTGTTGGAATGGCATCCTCAAGCCGTTTAATAATGGCAAAACTTGTTGGAATTTGTTGTATAAACCATTCCCGTGAATTCAGAGAGAAACCTGCGGGAAAAGATTTTGGGCGAATAATCAACTCAATCGTAATATTCACAACAGGAACGTTGTCAAACATTGCCCCTGTTGTTCGCAGTCCTTTCTCAATTTCCAGAGCTTTATAGGCCTCACCAGATTTTCCTAAAAAGTCAAAAACACAAATTATAGCGTCTGCGTTGGCCTGCATACTTGCCCCCAGCATCAGCATTGCCCCACGGCAAAAATCCCTTTCCTCATCCCTAATCCTGTCACTATACTTCTAATCTTGTTACTTACTTTTGCATTAAAACTCAATAATAATCTGATTTGCATCACAAAAATAGAGTAAAAACTCTATTTTTAATGATTGAATTGCTGGATTCAATCGAATTGATCTTTAGGGCAGATGGATTACGGTATTTAGATTTCATAACACACTCGACAAGGTTTGAAGCCAGAATATAATTTATGAATGAATATTGAATGGCTACCAGATAAAAATTTGCTTTCATGCACGTTCACCTTAAAATGCAGCCAACTCTTTGTAATTTTGCATGCTCATGATCCAGTTTGACCAAGTTTCATTGCGCCGTGGTGGGCGAGTCCTCTTTCAGAAAGCATCAATGCAGCTCCATCCTGGCTGGAAAATTGGCCTTACAGGCGTGAATGGTGCGGGTAAATCGACTTTGTTTGCCGCATTTCTGGGTGGCTTGGTTGCAGATGAAGGGAATCTAACTCGTCCAGCAGTTTGGACTGTGGCACACATGGCTCAGGAAATTAAAGCCTTAGAAATGCCAGCGATTGACTTTGTTTTATCTGGTGACGAAGAATATTGGGACATTCAAGAAAAATTAGCACATCCAGATCAACTGAGTAATGATGATTTAGCCAAATTGCATGGTCGTTTTGATGAAATTCATGGCTATGCAGCACCTGCGAAAGCAGCCCAATTAATGGCAGGTTTAGGATTTCTTGATCATCAAATCCGTTTAAATGTGGCAAGCTTCTCTGGTGGTTGGCGGATGCGTTTAAATCTTGCACGCACCTTAATGAGCCGTTCAGACTTACTATTATTAGATGAGCCAACGAACCATTTAGACTTAGATGCTATTTTATGGCTAGAAGATTGGCTCAAAGCCTATGAAGGAACGCTGGTGCTGATTTCACATGACCGTGATTTTCTCGATGCCATTACAGATCATATTCTTCATATTGAAAATCAGGAATTGACGTTATATACAGGCAACTACTCCACCTTTGAAACGACACGTAGCGAACGCTTGGCACAACAGCAACAGGCTTTTGAGAAACAACAGGAAACACGCGCACATATTCAAAAATATATTGACCGCTTTAAAGCCCAAGCAACTAAGGCTCGCCAAGCGCAAAGCCGTATCAAACAGTTGGAACGCATGCAACAGCTTGCGCCTGCGCATGTGGATACGCCATTTACCTTTAGTTTTCGTGAACCCACGAAAATGAGTTCACCCTTGCTGAGTTTAGATGCAGCGACCATTGGTTATGGCGATAAAGTGATTGCTGAAAAAATTCGCCTGCAAATCACACCAAGTTCTCGGATTGGTTTACTGGGGATGAACGGCGCGGGTAAATCAACCCTGATCAAAACATTGGTGGGTGATTTACCGCTCTTGGCAGGCGAGCGCAAAGCCTCTGAACTCTTGAACATCGGTTATTTTGCCCAACATCAAATGGATGCACTGGATGCCAATGCCAGCCCAATGCTGCAATTGGCCCGCATTGCAGATAAACAAATCAGTGAAGCTTCCTTGCGCGCTTTTTTGGGTGGGTTTGGCTTTAGTGGCGAGCGTATGGACACCGCATGCGAGAGCTTTTCAGGTGGTGAACGTGCACGTCTGGCATTGGCCCTGATTGTATGGCAACGCCCAAATGTGTTGATTCTGGACGAACCCACCAACCATCTGGACCTCGATATGCGTCATGCATTAAGCATGGCTTTACAGGATTTTGAAGGCGCAGTGGTTCTGGTTTCGCATGAACGCCAGTTGATCGCCAGTGTCTGTGATGACCTGTTACTAGTCCATGCAGGTCGATGTACAGAATTTGAAGGCGATTTACAGGATTATGCCAAATGGTTGCGTGAGGCGCGTCAGCAGCAGATCAATGCCCAAAATGCCCTACAGCAGCAAAGCAGCAATACACCATTATCAACAGCAAAGGTGGATAAGGAAGCCCAGCGCAAAGAGGCTGCCCGTCGCCGTGAACTGACTCGCCCGATTCGTAAGAACATTGAAAAGGTTGAGGGACAGATTGACAATATTCAACCACGCTTGGCAGCAATTGAACAGGCTCTGGCAGAGAGCGCATTATATGAAGCCCAACGCAAAGATGAGTTGATCAAACTGATGAATGAGCAAAATGATTTAAAGGCAAAATTGGAACAATTCGAAGAACAGCTTTTAGAATTGATGATGGAGCTGGAAGAACTAGAAAGTTCATTCGAAACCTAAAAACTAAAAAAATATCAGCCTAACTGGCCAACATCGTCTGGTTAGGTTGGCGCTACTTAAACACCAATAAACATGCCATGCAACCACCAATAATTTCAGCTAAGCTGGAACTGGAATTTGCCCTTAAAATTGAGCTTTGGGTTCAGGCTCACTATATAGTCAAACTACTTTATTATTCATACAGGATTCGAAAAAAACTCGAAATAACTCATCGACTGAGTTGTATTAGTTTTATAATGATTTGACTATATACGTTTCTTCCATTCAACAATGGTATTTTTATTAATTTCAAATTGTGCAGCTACCGCTCGAATAGAATAACCTTCCTCAAGCTTAGCTAAAATTTTACGTCTAAAATGTTCTGAATAACTCATTGCACCATTGTATTGGTTTTATAATGATTTGACTATAAGCCACAAACCTCTCAATAATTTCCAATAAAACAAAAGAATCAAAGACGGGGCTAAAATGATTAGCCCCGCCTTTAAAATAAATTTGAAAAATGCCTAACTTACTTAAGCATCAATATCGGCATTCAACGCATTTTCCTCAATGAATGCACGACGTGGTTCCACGTCATCGCCCATGAGGCATGAGAACATACGGTCTGCCTCAATCGCATCATCAATGGTGACCTGCAACATATTGCGGTTTTCAGGGTCCATTGTAGTTTCCCAAAGCTGCTCGGCATTCATCTCACCCAGACCTTTATAACGCTGGATCATCATGCCACGGCGTGAGTCCTGCAAAATATGCTGCCATACCTGATGGAAACTGTTGACCTGAATACGGCGCTCACCTTTTTGCAGGTAAGCCCCCTCCTCAAGCAACTTGAACCAGCTCTTGGCATTTTTCAGCAAACGTGCATATTCAGCAGAATTGAGCAGACCTGCATCCAGCAAATAGGCATGTGGCAAGTTATGTACATATACCGTGACACGTGGCCAGTAGTGTGCCGATTTTTCACCTAGGGAGTTTTCACGTTCAAATGATTCCAAGGTAATTTCAGGGCGCAAACTTGGCTGTAGTTTTTCAATTGCCACACGCAATTGCTCAGCCCATGATTCGACATAGTCACGCTCATGGTTGTGGTCAGCCTTAAATGCCTCCAGCTCAAGCAGGGCATCCAGCAGGCTTGCAGGATAACGCTGAGTCAGGCGCTGCAAGCTCTTCTGTGACACCTGATAATCCGCAATCACACTCGCCAATGCCGCACCTGTAATTGCAGGTGCTTCCGCACTGATATGCAAGGCAAGCTCATCAATCGCGTTGGAGATCAAAAACTCTTCCAGTGCATCATTGTCCTTGATGTATTGTTCGTGCTTGCCTTTCTTCAATTTGTACAGTGGTGGCTGGGCAATATAGATATAACCACGCTCAACCAGCTCTGGCATTTGACGGAAAAAGAACGTCAACAACAAGGTACGGATGTGTGAACCATCCACGTCCGCATCAGTCATGATGATGATTTTATGATAACGTAACTTATCTGGATTATATTCTTCACGCCCGATGCCACAGCCTAAAGCCGTAATTAGCGTCCCGACTTCCTGACTGGAAATCATCTTGTCAAAGCGGGCACGCTCAACGTTGAGGATTTTACCTTTCAACGGCAAAATCGCCTGCATCTTACGGTTACGACCCTGCTTGGCACTTCCACCCGCAGAGTCACCCTCGACCAGATACAGTTCAGACAAGGCTGGATCTTTTTCCTGACAGTCCGCCAATTTTCCTGGCAAACCCGCAATATCCAGCGCACTCTTACGGCGGGTCATTTCACGGGCCTTACGCGCCGCATCACGGGCACGCGCTGCATCAATGATCTTACCTGCAATCGATTTCGCTGCTTGTGGATTTTCCAGTAAATAAGCAGAAAACTCTTTGTTCATGGCCTGCTCTACCGCAGGTTTTACTTCACTCGAAACCAATTTTTCTTTGGTTTGCGATGAGAATTTTGGATCTGGCACTTTCACTGAAATAATTGCAGTTAAGCCTTCACGCGCATCATCACCTGTAACAGCAACTTTTTCTTTCTTTAAAATATTTTCACTTTCAAGATACTGGTTCAAACCACGGGTTAACGCCGCACGAAAACCTGCAAGGTGTGTACCACCATCTTTCTGTGGAATGTTGTTGGTAAAGCAGCGTACATTTTCCTGATAGCTGTCATTCCACTGCAAGGCAACTTCGACGGTAATCCCGTTTTCAGCATCAGCCGTGAAATGAAAAATATCATTCAGATGGGTCTTGCCTTCGTTAATGTATTTAACGAATTCAGACAGGCCACCCTCATAATCGTAGACGTGTTCAAAGTTGATCCGTTCATCACGTAATACAATTTTCACACCCGCATTAAGGAAAGATAACTCACGCAAACGACGAGCTAAAATATCTACATTGAAAATCGTTTGGCTAAATGTGAGTTCACTTGGCCAGAAACGTACAACTGTACCTGTACGCTCTGTTTCACCCACCACCTTTAATGGATATTGTGAATCACCATGCTGATATTCTTGCTCGTGAATTTGACCCGCACGATAAATCGTCAACTGTAGTTTTTTCGACAAGGCGTTGACAACCGACACTCCTACACCATGCAAACCACCCGACACCTTATAGCTGTTATCATCGAACTTACCGCCCGCATGCAGGATAGTCAGGATCACTTCTGCCGCAGACACGCCCTCTTCAGGGTGTATGTCGGTTGGAATACCACGTCCGTTATCCGACACGCTGACCGATTCATCCTCATGGATGGTCACCAGAATCTCGTCACAATGACCCGCCAGGGCTTCATCAATGGCATTATCCACCACCTCAAACACCATATGGTGCAGACCAGTACCATCATCGGTGTCACCGATATACATCCCAGGACGTTTACGAACCGCATCTAATCCACGTAATACTTTAATACTAGAGGAATCATAAGCCTTTTCATTTGTTTGTTCTGTTTGAGAGACTGATTGAGACTCTGAACTCATGGTTACTCCCTAGTAATATTGATCTATTTGAAGATGAGAAAATAAAATTATGGTGCAGCAAGACTGACTTGACCGTGAACAACATGGAATAATTGAAAAGGAATCGACAAATCATGTAAGTGTTTTAATACCGACGCATGTTCCAGGGTGGTCATAAAAACCTGACTTCCCAGCTGACTCAGTCGCTCAATTAAACGCTGTTGTGCGGCTACATCCAACTCTGCTGTCAGATCATCCAATAATACCACAGTTTCCTTGTTGCTCGCATGCAGCATTGCAATTTGTGACAGTTTTAATGCCATGATTAACAACTTTTTTTGCCCACGGGACAATACATCCGCAGCATCACTGCGCAGGGCATCGCCACCCGTTTTTAAACGCAGGTCGGCACGGTGTGGACCATACTCAGTATAGCGCCGTTCCAGGTCTTTTTGATGCTGCTGCACCAGATCGTGTAGCAGTCCCTGCTCGGTATGAAAACCTGGATTGTATTCCAGCACAATCTCCAGATCAGGCAACAACTGCTTTAAATCTTCCTGAAAAAAATAGTTCCATTGCTCCACAATGCTGACCCGTTGTGAATTCAAAATTTCACCATAGTCACTCAGCATCTTGTTCCATGGTTCCAAATCAGCCAAGGTCAAGTTACGCCGTGACTTCAGCAGACTGTTCCGCTGCTTTAATGCACGTGAATAATATTGCCAGGCAAAATAGAACTCAGGTTCCACGTGGAACATCAACCAGTCCAGCAGTTGCCGCCTTGGTTTAGCTCCATGATCAATGATATCTGTACTTTGTGGGTCAATATGCTGCAAAGGCAGCAGTTTTGCCAACTGCCCCTGCGTGGCAATGGTATCACCATTGACCTTGATCAACTGCTCACCAGAAGCCAGCTTTTGCATACCAATCCGTTCACTGGCGGATTGGGCAAAAACAAGCGCATCGTCTGCATTGTACTGAATGTAATGTTTTGGTATATGGGTACGGAATGATCGGCCTGTCGCCAATAAATGAATGGCTTCCAGAACTGAAGTTTTTCCAGAACCATTTGCGCCGTAAAAAATATTAAACGGTTGCAACTCGCCGAGTGCAACCGCCTTTAAATTACGTACACGTTCGATATTTAAACGCGTGATTTGCATGTTTTAAAACTCAAACCATCAATCGCAATTAAACCCGCATCGGCATTACGACATAGGTTTGGTCTGGATGGGCTGGGTCTTGCACCAACACCGACTGATTGGCTTCGGTCATGCTCATCTTGACATCATCACCATCCAGCACACTCAGGACATCTAAAATATATTGTGCATTAAATGACATTTCCAGCGGCGCATCCTGATATTGAATGACCAGATCTTCACTGGCCTCATCCTGCTCAGGGTTATTGGCACGCAACTGCAAGGTATCCTGGCTAAAATTCAGGAAAACCCCACGCAGCTTCTCATTACTCAGAATCGCCACACGTTGCAGTGAATGTTTAAACAGATCATGGGCAATCAGCACATGCTTATCACCACCACGCGGAATCACACGGCGATAATCTGGGAACTTGCCATCAATCAGCTTGGTGGTAAAACGAACAGTGATATCACCCTGCTCCTTATCACGGCTTGGCGTATTGATGGTGATATTTAACAGTTCACGGCCAATCAACAAGGTCAGTTGCTCATCCTCAATGCTGAGTAAACGCTGTAATTCACCAACCGCCTTACGCGGAACAATCGCTTGAATCGATGCAGATGCTGTCGATGAAGCCGACACTTCACACAATGCCAAACGGTGACCGTCTGTTGTGACTGTACGCAATTGATTTTGATCAATTTCCAACAATGTACCCGTCAGATAGAAACGAACATCCTGAACCGCCATGGCGAAAGAGGTTTTTTCAAACAATCTTTTTAATTCACGCTGTGTGACCTGCACCTGTGTACCCTGACTGTTTTCAGTCGTCAGTAATGGATAATCCTCGGCAGGAAGCGTACCCAGAACAAAGCGGCTATTGCCTGATTTCAGGATACAACGCTGGTCTTCAGTAATTTGTAGGTCAATCAAGGCTGCTGTCGGGAGGGATTTACAAATTTCGACCAGTTTACGTGCTGGAACAGTCGTTTCGCCAGCCTGCAAACAGGCACCCTCAGCCAGCGTGGTGCTTGCCACCAGTTCAACTTCCAAATCAGAACCCGTAATGGTTAAAGCCTGTTGAGTGGTTTGAATTTTGACATTAGAAAGAATATTCAAGGTGTGACGACGCTCAACCGCCCCCACCACATGCGATAAAACATTGAGTAAACTTTCTTTAGCGATTTTCAAACGCACGATTTATTCCTCTTACAACAGAAGCCGATATGAATGTTAGCAGTGTACTATGCTGCACTTAAAAGCAGTTTGCAACTCTGAAAAATGAATTAACTTTGTAAAAGACGCAGCAGGTTTTTATAGTCTTCATTAAAAATTGGATCTTGCTCACGTAGGCTAGCCACTTTTTCACAGGCATGCATCACGGTACTGTGGTCACGCCCACCAAATGCCATACCAATCTCTGGAAAACTGTCGCCTGTCAGTTCACGCGCCAACCCCATTGCCAACTGGCGTGGGCGTGCATAGATACGAGTACGTTTTGGCCCCACCAGTTCCTTGAGTGGAATACGGAAATATTCACTGACCACACGCTGAATGTTTTCCACACTGATGGTACGGGCACGAATTGCCAACACATCTTTCAAGGACTCACGCACCACATCCAGATCAATGGCTGTCCCCTTGAAACGGGAAATGGCCACCACCTTATTCAGTGCCCCCTCAAGCTCACGCACATTGGCAACCACTTGCTGGGCAATAAACAGGGCACAGTTGCGGGGTAAATCGACACCACTGTTTTCAGCTTTCTTCAATAGAATTTCAATACGGGTTTCAATATCTGGTGGTTCAACCCCCACCGACAATCCCCATGAAAAACGAGAGACCAAACGCGGATCAAGCTCAGTTAATTCTTTTGGATAACGGTCAGATGTTAAAATAATTTGTTTAGATTCATCGAGTAAAGCATTAAAAGTATAGAAAAACTCGACCAAACTCGCCTCTTTACCTGCGAGTAAATGAATATCATCGACCAACAACAAATCTAAAGAACGACAATTTTTCTTAAATTCTTCGACCTTACCTTTTTGTAGTGAACTGACAAAATCCTGTACAAAACTTTCCGAGGTCATATACATCACACGCGCATTTGGCTTGGCTTGTAACAGCGCATTTCCGACAGCTTGCATCAAGTGTGTTTTACCCAAACCTGTTGGACCATATAAAAATAAAGGATTGTGCTGAGACGCACCAAGCTGGGTCAAAACCTTGCGGCAGGTTTCCGCAGCCATCTGGTTGGAACGGCCTTCCACAAACAGTGAAAAAGTAAATTGCGGGTTGAGCTGTCTTTTCTTTGGTGTTTTCGCTGTGTTTTGACTTGGCTGGACCAGATCAGGCTCTTTCTTGATACGTGTTGGAGTGGTCTGGGTATTTAAAGCGGCAGTCGTGGTTGCTGGCTGCTCACTGGAAGACAAAATCGTACCAGGGCGGGAATCAACCAGGATCTCAACCTGACGAATCCGCCCTTCAGACAACTGTTCCGCCAAAATTGAAATGAGTTCCAGATGATTATCTTGAATATAGCGTGTCCAATAAGGGTTAGGTGCGTATAAACGCATGACTCCATCAACCTCTTCGGCAACCAAAGGACGAATCCACATCGCAAAGACGTTATCAGAGAGCTCTTGTCGCAAGCGAGTTAAGCAGTCTGTCCAGAGCATGTGCATCCCCTATCTATCCATTTTAAATTCAAAAATAAAACCGTTACCCTCATCTTTCAAAGGGGTCGCCATTCTAACCAAGTTATCCACATCTGTCAGGACAATTTATGAGACTTTCGCTGAAAAAGACAGCATTTGTTTATAAATTTAAATTCAAAACCGCATGTGTATAACTTTTTGCACAAGCTGTGGATAATTTTAAGCTCAAAGTTATCCACAAACTATATTATTGATAAAAACATGCTTATCCACAGCATAAATTTATGTTTATTCAAAAAAAAACACCACTTTCCACAGAATAAATCGACACTAATAAGAATAAATTTAAATTTTAAAATTTGAATTTACTTATAAGGTTTACCTGTTTTGTGGATAACTGAGCATATCGAAATTTAAATTCAAAATCCAAGAATTAAATTTAAATTAGAAAGCGGGTTGTTGATAAACCTGTTTGTAAACTAGGAAAATAAACGAATGCTGATATAATTTAACCAGATAGCTTGTGTATATTTTTTATTTTCAATAAAAGCATGTAACTGCATGCAGGTTTATTGCTTCAAAACAGAACAAACAAAATGTAAAGTTTTTGATTTTCCATTGACAGCGTAAACATTGCACAATAAAATCGCGGACCTTTATAGAAAGATCATTTTGGGAGTTTCGATATGAAACGTACTTTCCAACCATCTGAATTAAAGCGTAAACGCGTTCATGGTTTCCGCGCTCGTATGGCTACTAAAGCAGGTCGTCAAGTTTTAGCTCGTCGTCGTGCAAAAGGTCGTCATAGCTTAACTGTTTAATACTGTTAAGCTGACCAGATTTGGGTGATGGCACTTTACAGTTTCGGCATTGAATCTCGTATTCGTTGTGCTGCAGATTATAAAAGTGTGTTTGATGGTGCACTTTTTAAAGTGCACCAGCCCCATTTCCTTTTTTTAGCAAAATTAACCGAACAGCCAAATAGCCGTTTGGGTATTGTCGTTGCTAAAAAGAAAGTACGTCGTGCTCATGAACGAAATCGAATAAAACGTCTTGCTCGGGAGAGCTTTCGCTTACACAAAGTGCAATTTAATGCTGATATCGATATTGTGGTAATGCCTAAAGTTGGTATAGAAGCAATCGCAAATCAAGAATTACATCAACAATTAGAGTTTGCTTGGCAAAAATTACAACGCTTAGCAAAAAAGCATTCAAAAGCTGTTATAACATCTTCACAAAATTAGAGATCTCCAATGGTACAATTACTACATTGGTTGATAAGATGTTACCAGATTGCTATTAGTCCATTATTGGGTCCTCGTTGTCGCTATATTCCTACCTGCTCGCAATATGCGATTGAAGCATTGCAAACACACGGTGCGGTCAAAGGTGTCTGGTTATCGACTAAACGAATTTGCCGTTGTCATCCTTGGGGCGGCTCAGGCTACGATCCAGTACCACGCAAAGCACTTCGTTTTATTTCGTTTCATCAAATAGATTCTCAAATGCATCACGTTGCTGTACCCTTTCGTGATCGTTTATTCAAGCAAAATCTCTCTAACCATTTGGGATTATAGATATGCAACAATGGGCCAGATTTGCAATTCTTGGAGCCATGTTTGTTACCGCATATTTGCTTATTTTGGCTTGGCAAAAAGATTATGGTCATGCTGCACCAGCACCGCAACAACAAGCGGCTGCTGTGACTGCACATGAAGTATCTGCAGATTTGCCAAACGCTCAAAATGCAACAGCGGCTTCAGACTTGCCACAAGCAAATGTGACTGCATCACAAACCACAGAACATAATACATCTGTGAGTCAGCAACTGATTTCAGTACAAACTGATCTTTATCATCTGTGGATCAATCCAAAAGGTGGTGATATTGTCCGTATTGAATTGTTAAGCCATGATGAAAGCAAAGACAGCGATAAACCGTTTGTCATGCTGGAAAGCGATGCGAAACGTACCTACGTCGCTCAATCGGGGTTAATTGGTTTAAATGGACCAGATAGCAGCCGTGGCGGTCGTCCAATGTATGATGTTGAGAAAACAGCATACACCTTGGCAGATGCGAAAAGTGTAGCGTCGAAAGATGGTAAAACACATCAAGTATTGACTGTGCCGTTGGTATTTAAAACACCTGAAGGTGTGGAAGTGATTAAATCGTTCACTTTCACGCAAGGTGATTACCCAATTACTGTTAAACATCAAGTTGTTAACCGTAGCCAGCAAAACTGGCAAGGTCAAATGTTTGGTCAGCTGAAACGTGATAATTCTGATGATCCAGGGAAGTCTTCTCAAGGTATTTTCACACTAGGTACCTATCTAGGTGGAGCATGGGGTACACCTGAAGAGCCATATAATAAGTTAAAATTTGCCAATTTTAATGACGAAAAATTAAATGTTGAAGCCAAAGGCGGCTGGGTTGCCATGGTTCAGCATTATTTTGTGAGCGCATGGATTCCTGGGAATTTAAAACTCACTCAGGCCGATGGTCAGCCATATAATGCAAAATTAGAGTCACGTCAGTCTACGGACGGCATGAATATCATAGGCTTCACCTCTCCAGTGATCAATGTACCTGCAGGTACTTCAATGGAAGTGGATGCTAAACTGTATTCAGGTCCAAAAATCCAATCTGAACTCAAAGACTTGGCTGCTGGTTTAAACCAAACTGTTGATTACGGTTGGTTATGGCCAATTGCGAAATTATTGTTCTTGGGCTTGCAATTCTTCCATAACATTATTGGTAACTGGGGCTGGTCAATTATCTTATTGACGATCTTGGTGAAGTTGATTTTATGGCCACTTTCTTCAAAAAGTTATCGTTCGATGGCGAAAATGCGTGTGATTGCACCAGAAATGCAACGCATGAAAGAAGAATTTGGTGAAGACCGCATGCGTTTCTCACAAGAAATGATGGCGCTCTATAAGCGTGAACAGGTTAACCCTCTGTCTGGTTGCTTGCCATTGCTATTGCAAATGCCAATTTTCCTAGCCTTGTATTGGGTATTGATGGAATCGGTTGAACTGCGTCATGCACCGTGGTTAGGTTGGATTCAAGATTTATCTGCGATGGATCCATGGTTTATCTTGCCGTTGATCATGGGTGTCACCATGTATGTTCAGCAGATGCTTAACCCACAACCAACGGATCCAATGCAGGCAAAAGTATTCCGTATCATGCCAATCATGTTTACGGTATTCATGTTGTTCTTCCCTGCGGGCTTAGTGCTTTACTGGATCGTCAACAATAGTATTACCATTTTGCAACAATGGTTTATTAACAAAAGCGTCGAAAAAGACCGTCTCAACAAGGTTGAGCCGAGCGCTTAAGTCCGAACTTTTACTGAATAAATCCGCTTAAGATGGTAATCTTGGGCGGATTTTTCTTTGTCTGTATTTAGGGTTCCTGTTTTATAACCCTTGTGTTTTTTAGGTGAATTTAACATGCAACATCAAACCACAATTGCTGCGATAGCTACCCCATTAGGTCGTGGTGGTGTGGGCGTGATTCGACTTTCTGGACCAAAAGCTTATGCGATTGCAGAACAGTTGACCCATAAACAATTACCTGCTCCACGTATGGCAGGTTTCCGTCAGTTTTGTGATGCCGATGGCTCAGTGATGGATGAGGGGATTGTGTTGTGTTTTCCAAACCCTCATTCGTTTACGGGCGAAGATGTGGTGGAATTACAGGGGCATGGTGGCCCTGTTATCCAAAATGCTTTGCTGGCACGTTTGCTCGATCTGGGCGCGAGTGCTGCAAAAGCGGGTGAGTTTTCTATGCGTGCCTTTGAAAATGGCAAAATGGATTTAGTACAAGCAGAAGCAATTGCCGATTTGATTGATGCCACTTCACAGGCGGCAGCACGTTCTGCCGTTCGCTCTTTGCAAGGTGTATTCTCAACCAAAATTAATACAGTTTTAGAAAAACTCATTCACTTACGTTTGCATGTTGAAGCTGCGATTGATTTCCCTGAAGAAGAAATTGATTTCCTTGCTGATGGCAAGATTTTGGCTTTGTTGGATGAGGTACAGGACTCAGTTCAAGCGGTACAGCAGTCTGCTCGTCAAGGACAGCTATTACGTGAAGGTTTACAGGTGGTAATTGCGGGTAAACCAAATGCGGGTAAATCGAGCCTGTTAAACGCACTGGCGGGCCATGAACGTGCTATTGTGACGGATATTGCAGGCACCACCCGCGATGTGCTGCATGAAAAGATCAGTTTGAATGGTTTGCCGATCACCCTAACTGATACTGCTGGTTTACGTGAAACGGGCGATATCGTTGAGCAAGAAGGAATTCGTCGTGCGATCAAGGAAATTGAACAGGCGGATTTATTGCTGTTGGTGTATGACTTGAATCAAGGTGATGAGCCATTGCAATTAGCGCATGAATATTTTTCAGAGCATCTTGAGCCAAAACGTTTGCTATTGATTGGCAATAAATGCGATTTAACGGGGCAAGATGCTACATTAAGTGATTATCAAGGCTTCCGTCATATCAGTGTCTCCGCAAAACAAGATATGGGGGTTCAGGCACTCATAGAGGCGATTACAGCGCATGCGGGCTTCCAGCCTGAAGAAGACACCTTTATCGCCCGAACACGTCATTTAGATGCAATGAAGCGTACTCAGCGCTATTTGTCTGAAGCACGTGAGCAGTTAGTTGTTTTTAATGCAGGTGAACTGGTAGCTGAATCATTGCGACTGGCTCAAAATGCGTTGGGCGAAATTACTGGTGATTTCAGTGCTGATGATTTACTCGGAAAGATTTTTGGTTCATTCTGTATTGGAAAGTAATTTCAATTTGAGCCTATATTTTCATTCATTTAGCAATTAAAGCTGTTCTAGGCATTAAGCTATAGCTGAATACTTAATTTATCATCACAGCTAAAATCATAGGAAATGAGGTTTTAAAGATATTTCTATGTGCTAATATTTTTAGAATTTAGCTATATATCGACTTAATGGTTTATATATTTTTTTATTTAAACATACTTTAGTTGATATATAATTTATTCGATTTCATCACAGTAGAATAACATTTTGTTAATCTATTAAAAATTTAGAAGTTTATTATTAAAGAATATTATGTCATATCTAGTAAATAGCCTTGCTTTTGTTGTGATTGGAGGAGTGTTGATGAATTCCTCGTATGCAACTACAGAAGTGTATAAATGTACGGAAAAGGGCTCAATCATATATCAATCAAAGCCTTGCCAAGGTACGGGGCAAACAGTGGCGGATAAATTACAGCAGGAACAGCAGGCAAAAAAGAAGAGAATTGCTGAACTGCGTGAAAAAGAAGATAGATTACAGGAGCAGTTAAAACAGCAATCAAATAAAGACATGACTCTCATTAAAAAGATGAAGCACTTTAAAAATAAGATTTCTCGTTCGTGGGGAAATTTTAAAGATAGATTTACGGTTGATTCCTGAAAATATATGAATCTAATAAATAAGACCTATAATCACATGATGGGTATTAAATAATGATTATTATTTTTTATAATATAGCCAGAATTAACAACGAACAGCTTAGATAAATCATACTTATCTAAGCTGTTTAACTTTTAAGGCTCTTGTTGTTCAGTTTCTTCTTTCACCATATTTAGGGGTGTCATCACAACTGAGCTTTCAGGGCGATTGCCTTTTAACTTAATCTGTAGGCGTAACTCATTCACAGAATCGGCATTGCGCAATGCCTCATCGTAACTGATATCTCCCTCATTGTATAAATCAAACAGCGCTTGATCGAATGTTTGCATACCCAGTTCACGGGATTTGGTCATAATCTCTTTCAGGTTATGGAAGTGGCCTTTGAGAATATTTTCGGCAATCAAGGGGGTGTTGAGTAGAATTTCTACTGCTGCACGGCGGCCTTTACCATCCTGGGTGCGTACCAAACGCTGGGAAATAATGGCTTTCATGTTGGATGAAATATCCATCAGCAGTTGGTTACGACGTTCTTCAGGGAAGAAGTTGATAATACGGTCAAGGGCCTGGTTGGCATTATTGGCATGTAGCGTACCCAGGCAGAGATGCCCTGTTTCAGCAAAGGCAATCGCATGCTCCATGGTTTCGGTATCACGGATTTCACCAATTAGGATCACGTCAGGCGCCTGACGCAATGTATTTTTTAAGGCATGGTGCCAAGTATGGAGTCAACCCCAACTTCACGGTGGGTCACCATCGATTTTTTATGTTTATGCACATATTCCACTGGATCTTCAACGGTAATGATATGCCCTGCCGAGTTTTCGTTACGATGGTCAATCATTGCAGCCAAGGAGGTTGATTTTCCTGAGCCTGTACTTCCCACCACCAAGACCAGGCCACGCTTTTCCAGCATGACATTTTTAAGGGAGTCTGGAAGTTTCAGCTTTTGAAACGTTGGAATTTCGGAAGTAATGGTCCGAATCACCATCCCTGTCTGAAGTTGCTGTTTAAACACATTGACACGGAAGCGTGAAACGTTGGAAACATTGATGGCAAAATTACATTCCCACTCATTTTCAAATTCCTGCCGCTGCTTTTCATTCATCAGACTATAGGCAAACAACTTGGTTTTTTCCGCTGTTAGGGCCTGCTGCCCCAAAGGACGCATCAGGCCCTGCAATTTAATGCTTGGTGGAAAGTCTGCCGTAATGAATAAATCCGAGCCTCCATACTCCACCACCTTGGTGAGCATGTGAAACATAAAGGTTTTGGCTTCTTCTAGTAGTTCCGCGTTGTACATTGCTATACCTAAACTGGATAAAATTGAAAATACTCGGGTGATCTGGGCTTGAATCTCATTGTGCAAAAAACATCTCCCTGTTTCTTTAAAATGAGATTCCTTGAAAATAGGTTTTATCAAAACGAATTTTAAGCATCATTGTGAATCTGGATGTGACCCAATGCACGGTTGTGGTGGAATTATTCCAAAATTTAATGCGATGATCTACCTTATTCTGGTTTTATATTTATATGTCAACCTGGTGTGATATTTATTGTCAGTTTATTACCAAACTGGAATGTGTATTAAGGAGTTTCTTTGAGAATCAACGGAAGTGTTTCACGTTGAACACAGATACAACTGGGTCTTTGAATATGAAAATCTATGATTTTAGAATGAATGTTCCACGTGGAACTTTTTGACACAGGTTAGATTTTGGTTGCTGCTCGGTAAGTTTGGCTGTTTGTGAAATGGAGCTGGATTACAATAACCAGCGTAACAGTGCCTGAGTGAATATCCATGTTAAAAAAAATTGCCATGTTTTCATTATTGAGCTGTGTTTCAGCCATCAGCTTGGCCAATGTGGAGACATTAAAAATCAATTTAAGCAGGTATTATCCCAATATTCAGGTCAGCAACATTCAGGCCACGGAAATGCTAGGTCTATACAGCGCCAGTCTGGATAACCAGATTATTTATCTGGATGAAAATGCGCAATATATGTTGGTTGGATCAATGGTGCGTTTAAAAGACCAGAAGAACCTGACCAAGGACTTGGTTCTAAAGCAAAATTCAATTGACTGGAAACAATTACCTTTAAAAGATGCAATAAAAACGGTAAAGGGCAATGGCAAACAGCAGCTCGCTATTTTTTCAGATCCGAATTGCCCCTATTGTAAGAAATTAGAAGCTGAACTGGATAAGCTCAATGATGTCACCATTTATACGTTTATCTATCCATTAAAAGCACAATCAATTACGGTTTCAAAATCGATTTGGTGTGATCCTAACCAAGCTTACGCGTGGAAAAACTTATTGCAGAAGAATGCACAGCCTAAAGAAAAAACCTGTGCCAACCCGATTGAGCGTAATCTGGCACTGGGACGTAAACTGGGCGTTGAGGGCACCCCTACCCTGATTTTTGAGACGGGTTTTAAAATGACGGGTGTACGGAGTGCCGAGGAAATTCAGTTGATCTGGAAAGAACTGGGCTTATAAATAAACAACTCCCAAACCATTACACCATGAATTGGGAGTATTCAAACGGTTTAGGCTTTTTTGCTGACCAGATTGTAAATAAACAGAACAATCACTGCACCAATCACAGAGGCAATAAATCCTGCCGCCGAATTTTCGCCGTATAGGCCCAGCAAACGGCCACCGTAGGTTGCCAGCAACGAACCTGCGATACCCAGCAGGGTGGTTACAATAAAGCCTGCCTTGTCATCTCCAGGGTGCAACGCACGGGCAATCAAACCCGCAAAGAAACCCACTACAATCGCCACAATTAGAGACCACATTGTCTTTTCTCCTTGTTTTAACAACGGTATTCATAATTATCCTGCTTGATTAGAGCAGCTTTTGTCTGTAGTGGATTGCCCACTTATGTCGTATTTTTGTGCAGTCTTTAGCAGTGTTTGATTAATGGGGCGATATAAAAAAAGGAGCTTTGCAGCCCCTGAGTAGAGCACGGCCTTTGGCCGCGCACAGGAATATGGATTTAAAGACCAATCTCACCAATAAATGGCAAGTGACGGTATTTCTGGTCAAAGTCGAGGCCATAACCCACAATAAAACGGTCCTCAACCTCAAAGCCTAAAAACTTCACTACAAGGTCAATCTCACGGCGTGATGGCTTGCTTACCAGCGTACACAGTTCAATTGAGTTTGGATTACGGGTTTGTAGAATTTCCATCACTTTACTTAGCGTGTGTCCAGAATCAATAATATCTTCCACGACCAACACATCTTTACCGCGAATTTCACCATCAAGGTCTTTTAAAATTTTAACATCTCTTGAAGAGATCGTTGTTCCGTTGACATAGCTTGAAACGGTCATAAAATCGAGTTCATGCGGCTTTTCAATGGCACGGCACAAATCTGCCATAAAAATGACTGAACCACGCAGTAAACCAATCAATACCAGTTCCTTGTCACTTTGAGCATAGTGTGCATTGATTTTTTCACCGAGTTGTTTCACTTTGGCTTGAATCTCTTCACTGGAAATCATAATGCGCATTGCAATGGTCATTGGCAGATTCCTAAAACGTAAAAAATGGGAAATAAAAAAGGTGTTGACCTGCAACACCTCGAAATCTTGAGTGAATATGCGGATTTTAAAACAAAATCACCATTCATGCACCTTTTGATGGTGCAGAAAATGTATCATTTTTCGGCTGATGACTGTCACGTCTCAGTAGTGCAGCACAGCAGCTTGCCAGTAAAATCCACCCAATTTTTCGTTTATTCAAAACTTTAGCTTTGGCTATAGGCTTTTTGTCCATAGATATAGGTTGCCTCAATATTTCGGTCATCGCCCATGGTAAACAAGGCAAATAGACTATCTTCAAGTGATTTAGCACGAGACTGACGTAATTGCTGCAATGCGGTTGGCTTGAGATTTAACACCACAAAATCAGCTTCTTTACCCACATTAAAGTTACCAAGTTTGTTATCCAAGTCGAGGGCTTTTGCACCGCCCAGTGTTGCATGGTACAGCGATTCAAACGCGGACAATTTATCACCCTGCAACTGTTGCACCTTGTAGGCCTCATTGACGGTCTGCAACAAGCTAAACGAGGTCCCTGCCCCAATGTCGGTACCGAGACCGACTTTAACTTGCTGTTGCCATGTTTTTTTCAATGGAAATAAGCCACTGCCCAAAAACAGGTTTGAGGTTGGACAAAAGGCAATTGCGGAGTCGGTCTCGTGCATACATTGCCATTCAGCATCTTCCAGATGCACACAATGTGCAAACACCGAACGGTTTCCTGTTAAACCATAATGATGATAAACATCTAAATAACCCTTTTGCTCAGGAAATAAATCCTTGACCCATGCAATCTCATCCTTATTTTCACTTAAATGGGTATGCACATACACATCGGGAAATTCGGCTTTGAGCTGCCCTGCCCGCTCTAATTGTTCAGGCGTTGAGGTCGGCGCAAAACGTGGGGTAATCGCGTATAAGGCACGACCCTGACCATGCCATTTTCCAATCAATGCCTTGGAATCTTCATAGGCACTCTCGGCTGTGTCACACAGTGCTTCTGGTGCATGACGATCCATCATCACCTTGCCCGCAATTAAGCGCATCTGCTGCTGTGCTGCGGCTTCAAACAAGGCATCCACCGATTCAGGATGAACTGTACAGAATACTAAGGCTGTGGTTGTGCCATTTTTAAGTAATTCCTGAATAAAAAATTCAGCAATTTTTTGGGCATAACTTGGGTCTTGAAACTGGATTTCGGTGGGAAAAGTGTAGGTATTGAGCCAGCTTAATAACTGTTCGCCATATGCCCCAACCATTTCTGTTTGTGGGAAATGGATATGCGTGTCGATCATGCCAGGAATGATCAATTGCTCTGGATAATGCTGAATTTCAACGTTTGCAGGTAAATGCGCTTGGGCATCATCCCAGCTGCCAAACCAGCGAATTTGACCTTGTTTAGCGATTAGTACGCCATCTTCGATATAACGAACCTGATCAATAATATCTTGTGCCTGGGAAACAGTTTTTTGGATATCCAGGAAGCGACCACGAACGACCGTGATGGGAGTAGTCAAAGTCATAACAACCTACAATGTTTTTCGTCGATTGTACCCGATTTTATTCAGCTTACTGGATTATTCGCCTAATTTAGACTATTAAAACGTATGTAAATTTGAGTAATGTATTGAATCAATTCACTTTATTTTTGGGCGGAAATGGGTAAATTGTCAGCAATAATTATACCCTTTGAGAAAAATACATATGTATTACTGGAATACCAAGGCTTTCCCAGATCCATTCCCACGAGTAAAGCTTAAACAGGTTATGAATCGGGCGATTGTTCAGGTCAACAAAACCCTGCCCATCCCAGCCAATATTCTCCATCGACAGTTCAGAGACCTGTAGTTGCGCCTGATAAGCGGTATCCATCAGGTATTCCAGATTGCCCCAATCTTTTGGTGCTCAAGCTGCCAGTCGGTACGCGGTGCGAGGATTTTTCTTTTCATACAAAATTTCAGTTTTCCTGATCAGCCAGCAAACGAAGAACCACCACGGCCAAAACCACCACGAACAGGTGAGGAGGCAGAGTAACTTTTTGCCGTGGTTGAGATCATGGGCTGCCCGACACTAAGGTTGCTGCGCGGACATAGGGTATTGCCGCGAAAGGATACTTCCCGATTGCCCTGATAATACTGTGGGCCGAGGTAACGTCCAGAACCAAAACTGCCGTATTATGTTTCTGATTAGGAAAGATAAAAGCTTTAAGCCGCCATATGATATTGATCTGTTTTTTTTACGGACAGTCTATTTTTATGATTTAACTGTTCAGGCACCTGAATTGATCAAATGCCTGAATTCAAATGATTAAGATTGCAACTGCTTTTTATTATGACGTAATGATAGATAAGCGGTGATACTGAGCACCAGCACAATAAAGCCCAATGAAATCCAGATTGGCATGTGGAACACATCCAGCAATAACATTTTCGCACCAATAAACAATAAGATGATGCCCAGTCCATATGGTAGGTAATGCAGTTTGGTTGCGGCACCAGCCAGCAGGAAGAACATGGCACGTAGGCCTAGAATCGCCATCAGGTTTGCAGTCAGGACAATGAACGGATCACTGGTGACGGCAAAGATTGCAGGGATGGAATCCACCGCGAAAATCACGTCGGAACCTTCAACCAAAATCAGAACTAAAAATAATGGTGTCGCCCACAACAAACCATCACGGCGAACAAAGAATTTTTCACCCTCAAGCTGTGGCGTGATACGCATATGTTTGCGTAACCATTTTAAAGTTTTGATATCTTCGATATTGCTTTCTTCGTCTTGTCCTTTCAGGAATTTGAAACCTGTATAGACCAAGAACGCACCGAAGATGTAAAGAACCCATGAAAACTCTTGAACGAACCATGCACCGATAAAAATAAAGATGGTTCTTAATACGATTGCACCTAATACGCCATAGAGTAAGATTTTACGTTGCAGTGCAGGTGGAATGGCAAATGCGGCGAAGATCATCAGCCAGACGAAGACGTTGTCAATCGCCAGTGATTTTTCCAGTAGATAACCTGCGAAGTATTCCATGGTTTTTTGGTTGGCGATGGTTATCCCGATGGTTTGGTGTAGATAGAGCCACAAACCTCCACCAAACAGCACCGCCACAGTGACCCAGGCCGCACTCCAGTAGGCAGCCTGCCTGATCGGAACATCCTGACCCTGTTTTTGTTTAAAGCCTAAAAAATCGACCAGTAGCATGACCGCCACAATGCCGAAGAACACCACATACAGCCATAGATTGCCGATAGTTTCCATCACAACTCCCTATCTGGCAAATGGACATAAAAAAACCCTGACCAGTTGCCAGATGAATGAAATAAAACATCTGTTTCAACATGATCAAGGTCTTGCCTACACCACGATAGATTGTGATGCTCAGAGTCCGACTTTTTGCAAAGTGTAATGACGAAGCTCTGACACCTAAGTATTTAAACTACACTACCTAGGTTTGGAGGAGGCTACTCCCCTTGTCAAATTCTGTTATGGATGATGACATCCAAATGTAGCTATAGAATTACACACTTTTAAACAATGTGCAAATCTTCATCAAATAAATTGTGATTAAAAATCTTTAGGATTTCGTTGCGTAAAAATTGATGGCGAGGATTGTGCCGAACTGTGTCATGCCAATACATGCCCATCTTAATTTTAGGTAATTCGATGGGTAGCGGATGAATATTTAAATTTTCTGCATAATGCAGATGTTTAAGGATACTTTGTGGAATGGTCAGGATGGCATTTGGATATTGCGCCAGTACCTGCAAGGCGGTTGCATAGTGCTGGCAACGCAGGAAAATTTGACGGGACAATTGTTGGCGGTTGAGATAAATATCTTCAAGCAATAAGCCTGTGCGCCTTGATGATACACCGATATGTGGTGCGGAGAGATAGTGTGTTAAATCCATCTGCATTTGCTGTGTACACACCACAAAATAATCGTCAATTAAGTTTTCAAACTGTAAATTGGCTTGATACGGTTGCACCAGATCAATCACAAAATCAATTTGTTGTGCTGAAAGATCAGCCAGCATATTTTTACGGTCCAGCTTGGAGCTCAAAAACTGAATATTCAGATTGAGTTGACTAAAGTGATGCACCAGTTGAGGAAAAATAATAGGTTCAATTTCATCATGTATGGCAATTTTAATGCTTTGCAGCAAGCTTGGTACAAAGTCTTGCTGTGGAATCGCAATATTCTGAATCGTGAGCAGCGCATTTTGAATCGGCTGATAAATTTGCTCGGCAAAAGGTGTGGGAAGCATTTTTTGCCCACTGCGCACAAATAATTCATCTTTAAGTTGCTGACGCAAACGTTTTAAAGCATGACTGACCGCAGATTGACTAATACAAAGAAGTTGAGCTGCCTTAGAAATACTTTTTTGTTCAAAAATCGCAATAAAAAGAGGATACAGATTGATATCAATACGATGAAAGTGAGCCACTTCCAGTGGGTTGGTATTATGAATCTGATTCATAGTTTTGCATAAAATAAAATCATTTCATTCATAATAAATTTTCGCTTATGGTGATGTAAAGCAGCGAATCAAGCTTCGCCAAATTTTTACTTTAAGGGAAATGATGATGTTTGCATTATCTGAACGTGCGCAGGATTTTATTACACGAACGCAAGCTTTTATTCAACAAGAAATAGAACCCATTGAAAAAGCATTTTGGGATGAAGTGCATCAACTCAATGTCGATGGTGACTGGACTAAATGGCAGTGGCCAGCTCAACTCGAACAACTCAAAACCAAGGCTAAAGCAGCAGGCTTATGGAATATGTTCTTGCCTGATACTGAACTGGGTGCAGGTTTATCGGTACAGGAATATGCACATATTGCTGAATTGACGGGACGTAGTTTACTTGCTCCGACAGTATTTAACTGTAATGCCCCTGATAGTGGCAATATGGAAGTGTTATGGCGCTATGGTAGCGATGAGCAAAAACGACAATGGCTACAACCGCTGCTTGCTGGTGAAATCCGTTCAGTGTTCTGTATGACGGAACCCGCCGTGGCTTCCAGTGATGCCACCAATATGCAGGCCACGGCAGTGGTGGATGGCGATGAAATTGTTCTGAATGGGCGTAAATGGTGGTCATCTGGCTTGGGTGATCCCAATGCCAAAGTGATTATTTTTATGGCCTACACCCCTGACCCGAGCAAAGACCGTCACCATCAACATTCGATGGTACTTGTGCCGATTGAAACGCAAGGCGTAACGATTGAACGGATGTTGCCTGTATTTGGTGATTACGATGCACCACATGGACATGGACAGGTCAGTTTTGACAATGTGCGTGTGCCAGTGAGCAATTTTATTGGTGGTGCGGGTCAAGGATTTGAAATTGCTCAGGGACGCTTAGGGCCTGGTCGTATTCACCATTGTATGCGTTGTATCGGTGCAGCGGAAAAAGCGTTAGAACTCATGATTGATCGTGGCATGTCACGCAAGGCATTTGGTAAAGAAATTCTTAAACTTGGCGGCAATTTAGAACGTGTGGCAGAAGCCCGCGTGCAGATCGATCAAGCTCGCTTATTGACCCTGTACGCCGCTTATAAGATGGATACACAAGGCAATATGGCAGCACTCACTGAAATTTCTGCCATTAAAGTGGTTGCGCCAACAGTCCTACAAAATGTGGTGGATATGGCGATCCAGATTCACGGCGGAGAAGGTGTATCACGCGATACTCCGCTGACAGCATTTTTCAATCAAGCACGTAGTTTACGTTTGGCTGATGGACCTGATGAAGTACATAAGGGCATGATTGCTAAATTAGAATTGAAAAAACGTGGCTATGGTCGTTAATAAGGATAAAAAAAATGACAATGATTGATATCGGCGGTCAGGTTCGTCACGGTGAAGAATTGGATATTTCCGCTGTTGAAAACTGGTTAAAAGAACAAGGTGTAGATCTGCAAGGACAGGCACAAGTCACTCAATACTCAGGGGGTGCTTCGAATTGGACCTATCGTTTGCAATACGACAATCAAGATTTAATTCTACGTCGTCCACCGAAAGGCACCAAAGCCAAATCAGCGCATGATATGGCACGTGAATACAATGTGCAGAAGCATCTTGCACCGTTCTACCCTGTCCTGCCTGAAATGATTGCATTGTGTCAGGATGATAGTGTAATTGGCTGTGATTTCTATGTGATGAAACGGATTGAGGGTATTATTCCACGTGCCAATCTACCTAAAGAATTACAATTGGATCAGTCACAAGTTCAACAGTTGTGTTTGAATGTGCTGGATAAGCTGATTGAGTTGCATCAAGTGCCGTATCAGGGTACTGAGCTGGAAAAACTGGGCAAGGGCGATGGTTACTGCCGCCGTCAGGTGGAGGGTTGGGATGCGCGTTATCAAAAAGCCTTAACACCGAATGTTCCCGATTTTGCTTTTGTGCGCCAGTGGTTGCTGGAACATATTCCTGCCGATTCTAAAACTTGTGTGATTCATAATGACTGGCGTTTTGATAATGTCATTTTAGATCCACAACAACCGACTCAGGTGATTGGTGTACTGGATTGGGAAATGGCGACACTGGGCGATCCGTTGATGGATTTAGGCAGTGCCCTCGCCTACTGGATTCAGGAAGATGACGATGCCCTGATGAAATCCAGCCGCCGTCAACCGACCCACTTAAAAGGCATGCTGACACGTCAGCAAGTGGTGGACTACTATCTGGAAAAAACAGGCCTACAACCAGAAAATTGGGCTTTCTATGAAGTGTTTGGTTTATTCCGTTTGGCGGTGATTGCACAGCAGATTTATTATCGTTATTACCACCAGCAAACCGATAATCCTGCCTTTAAGGATTTCTGGATTTTGATTCATGCCTTGCATATTCGGGCGTTAAAACTGATTGCAGCAAACAATGCTGAAGCACAGCAATTGATTCCTGAATATGGCGCAAAACTACAGGATATTTTAAAACGATGAGCACAATTTATTTGGTGCGACATGGGCAGGCGTCATTTGGTGCGGCAAGTTATGATCAGCTTTCGGCCAAAGGTGAACAGCAGGCACAGGTGGTGGGTGATTTTTTTAAGCAAACCCTGAAACATCCCCCACTGGTGGTTGCAGGTTCAATGCAGCGTCATCAGCAAACAGCGCAATTGGCCTTGTCAAAAAGTTTCCATGATGTACCGATTCAAACCCAATCATCATGGAATGAGTTTGATCACCAGCATGTGTTTTCCCAATACGAACCACGGTTTAATCAACCTGAATTGCTGAAACAGGATGTTGAACTGGTTGCCAATCCTCGTGCCTATCTGGCCAAAATTTTTGATGGTGCGATTGACCGCTGGATTGGAGCGCAATATGACCATGAATATCATGAGACTTGGTTAGGCTTTCAGACCCGTGTAGAAACTGCTTTGCAAACCCTGTGTGAGCATCTTGATGCAACCCAACAGCGTCAAGCCGTGGTATTTAGTTCAGGCGGCGTGATTTCTGTGGCGGTTGGCAAGGTTTTGGGTTTGCATGCCAAACAGATTTTTGCACTGAACTGGTCCATCACCAATGCCAGTATCACCACGCTGCGTTGGGTGGATGGGCGTTTGCAGTTACTCAGTTTTAATGAGCATCACTACTTAAAAGCACATGATGCTGAACTTTTAACATGGATTTAAAAAAACAATAGGTGGCAGACATGGCAAAGACGATTTTAATTACAGGTGCAAGTTCAGGTTTGGGTGCAGGTATGGCACGTGAATTTGCAGCCAAAGGCTATAACCTTGCGTTGTGTGCGCGGCGGCTGGAACGGCTGGAAACACTCAAACAGGAGCTACAAAGCCAGCATTCGGTGCAGGTCGGTATCAAGGTACTGGATGTGACTCATTATGATGATGTGTTTACGGTGTTTAAAGCCTTTCAGCAAGAATTTGGGACGATTGACCGTATTATTGTCAATGCGGGTGTGGGTGATGGCCGCCGTATTGGTAAGGGCAATTTTGAAGTGAACCGAGCAACAGCGGAAACCAACTTTATTTCGGCATTGGCGCAGTGTGAGGCGGCCGTTGAAATCTTTAGGGCGCAGAATAAAGGGCATTTGGTGGTGATTTCCTCGATGAGCGCACTACGTGGCCTACCAAAGCATTTATCGACCTATGCGGCCAGTAAGGCGGCGGTTGCACACTTGGCAGAGGGCATTCGTGCGGAGCTGTTGAATACGCCAATCAAGGTATCCACGATTTTTCCAGGCTATATTCGTACGGAAATGAATGAGGGTGCGAAAAAGCTACCATTTGAGGTGGATGAGAAAACGGGTTGCAAGGCTTTGGTGAAAGCGATTGAGAAAGCCCCTGTAAAAGCGTATGTACCACAGTGGCCGTGGTTGCCAATGGGGATAGCCATGAAGATTTTGCCTTTAAAACTGGTGAATAAATTGAGTTGATTGCAATTTTAAATGCATGGACAAATATGTTTATTCGGCAATATTTCATAGCCTCATATAGGCTGAATAGTCGAGTTGTTTGGGTATAGGCGTTTCCTTACTTTTCAAAGATGAAAAGTAAAAAAAATCTTTTGTTGAGCAGAGGGTACATCCATGTCACCCCTGCTCAACGGGCGGCATCCATGCCGCCTGTCACGGTAGTAAATACCGTGACAAGATTGAATTATGAAAGTGTGCTATAGGCTAGATTACGATAAAGCGGTAATCAACTTCTGATGCAACCCACCAAAACCACCATTGGACATGATCACAACAGCATCGCCCTCGCCTGCTTCATTCACCACACGGGCAATGATCTCATCCAAAGAACGGCTGACTTCGGCCTTGTTTGAGGATGCGGCAATCACAGGTTGTAAATCCCAGTCCAAGCCCTCTGGTTGATACCAGATCACTTCATCGGCTAAACGCGCTGAATGTGCCAAACCATCTTTGTGGCTGCCCATACGCATGGTGTTGGAGCGTGGCTCAATGATCGCCCAAAGTTTACGCTCGCCTAAACGCTTACGTGCGCCGTCCAGTGTGGTTTCAATTGCAGTTGGATGATGGGCAAAGTCATCATAGACTTCGATGCCACGCACCGTTCCCAATAGCTCCATACGGCGTTTTACTCCACCGAAGTTAGATAGGGCTTTACAAGCCTGTTCAATGGTTACACCCACATGCTGAGCAGCGGCAATGGTGGCTAAGGCATTGGCAACACTATGCTGTCCTGTCATATTCCATTTCACTTCGCCAATTACTTTGCCGTGTTCAAGCACGTTAAAATGGCTGCCATCGGCACTGATCAATTCAGCAGATAAAGCGGCTTGGTCATTTGCTTCAAGACTGGTACGAATGACAGGTGTCCAGCAGCCCTGTGCTAGTACTTCATCAATATTGCTTTCAGTAATCGGGGCAATAATACGACCCTCACTTGGAATGGTACGCACTAAATGGTGGAACTGTTTTTGAATGGCAGCCAGATCATCAAAAATATCGGCGTGGTCAAATTCAAGGTTGTTTAAAATCGCTGTTTTAGGGTGATAGTGAACAAACTTAGAACGCTTATCGAAGAAGGCAGAGTCGTACTCATCTGCTTCAACACAGAAGTATTTACCACCACCTAAACGTGCGCTTTCGCTAAAACCCAATGGTACGCCACCGATCAGGAAACCAGGATTTAAACCTGCCTGATCCAGCACCCAAGCCAGCATGGTCGTGGTTGTGGTTTTACCATGTGTCCCCGCCACACCAAGTACATGTTTGCCTTGCAGTACATGGTCTGCCAAGAATTGTGGACCTGAAATATAAGGCAAACCCTCGTTTAGCATATATTCAATCGCATCAATACCACGTTTCATGGCATTGCCCACAATTACAAGATCGGGATGCGGTTGTAAATGGCTACGATCATAGCCCTGCATCAGTTCAATGCCTGCATTTTCCAGTTGAGTTGACATTGGTGGATAAACATTGGCATCTGAACCTGTGACTTTGTGTCCCAAATCTCGTGCCAATAGAGCTAAAGACCCCATAAATGTGCCACAAATACCCAAAATATGCAGATGCATCGTGCTTCTCTCTTCTATCCAATCACGCAATCAACGTGTGTTATGCAGTTAAAAATTTGCCTCAAAAGATAGCAAGGCTGCTATGGAAAAGATAGTCAAAATTCGTTGTTGTTCTTTACTTATAATGACGTTGAGGAATGATAAAATTCCATTATTTTTAAAATATTATTTTACAAAGGACATTATGTTGAGCTTCCCTCTGCTGGCGTTATGCCTATTGATCATTTCCAACTGTTTTATGACTTTGGCATGGTATGGGCATCTTAAAATTTTACACGATGCCCCGCTTTGGCAAGCGATCCTGTTTAGTTGGTGTATTGCCCTGCTGGAATATAGTTTTATGATTCCTGCAACCAAACTGTTAAGTCAGCATGGCTGGAGTCTGGGGGAAATGAAAATTACACAGGAAGTGGTCACGCTGATTGTATTTGTGCCCTTTATGATTTTCCTGTTTAAGCAGCCTTTTAAACTGGATTATGTCTGGGCGATGTTTTGTTTGATGGGCTGTGTCTATTTTGTGTTTCGTAACCAAAGCTAATTTTTCGGATACTGCCCAGATGTTCTTTATTTGGGGATGCCTGAAAAAACCGCTATAATATTTGCCAGTTTATTCCTTTGTGCTTGGCGTGAGTCGAGACATTTTCCTATTTTTATCATGTTTTGGAAAAGCCAATGAATGCGGTCGCAACAGATAGCCAACCTTTAGTCGGAATTATCATGGGTTCTCAATCAGATTGGGCAACCCTTGAACATACCGCTAACATGCTCAAACAATTGGGTGTTTCTTTTGAAGCTGAGGTGGTTTCTGCGCACCGTACGCCAGATCGTTTATTTGAATATGCTGAAACAGCACGCGATCGTGGTATTCAGGTAATTATTGCGGGTGCTGGTGGCGCTGCACATTTGCCTGGGATGTGTGCTGCTAAAACTGATTTGCCTGTGCTTGGCGTGCCTGTTAAATCTTCAATTTTAAATGGCGTGGATTCATTGCTTTCGATTGTACAAATGCCAGCGGGTATTGCGGTAGGTACTTTGGCTATTGGTCAGGCTGGTGCAACCAATGCGGCAATTCTTGCAGCGCAAATTCTAGGTTTAACCCGCCCAGATATTGCTAAAAATGTAGCTGATTTCCGCACAGCTCAAACGGAAAAAGTATCGAACAATAACGTTCCTGGTCAAGTATAACGGGGCCAATCATGAATAAAACCATCGGTATTTTTGGTGGTGGACAGCTTGGCCGCATGATGGCGCAAGCAGCTTTACCACTCAATATTCAATGTAGCTTTTTCGAAGCCGAAACAGACTGCCCAGCAGCTATTTTAGGTCCTGTATTTTCAAGTAAAAATCCAGAAGCATTACAAGATTTCATCGCAAGTGCCGATGTATTCAGCCTTGAATTTGAAAATACGCCTGTTGCTGATGTAGATGTTTTGACCCAAACTAAGACACTGCACCCTCCTCGCCTTGCCTTGGCGACGGCACAAAATCGCTTGGCAGAAAAAAGTTTGTTTGACGAACTTGGTATTCCAGTTGCGCCGTATCGTGCTGTGGATAGCTTAGAGAGCTTAAAGCAAGCCGTGGCTGAGCTTGGATTACCTATCATTTTAAAAACCGTAACAGGTGGCTACGATGGTAAAGGTCAGTTTGTATTACGTTCAGAGGATCAAATTGATACGGCTTGGGCTGAATTAGGGCCTGCCAAAAGCTTGATTGCAGAAAGTTTTGTGAAATTCAGCCGTGAAGTATCCATTATTGCGGTACGTGGTCAAGATGGTGATGTCAAAACATGGGCACTCGCCGAAAACCATCATCACAATGGTATTCTCTCTCACTCGATTGTTCCTGCACCAAATAGCACAGATTTACAACCAGTTGCACAAGACTATATTACTCGGTTGTTGAATCATCTTAATTATGTGGGTGTGCTGACGCTTGAATTATTCGTAACTGAACAAGGGCTTTATGCCAATGAAATGGCATGTCGTGTTCATAATTCAGGACATTGGTCGATTGAGGGCGCAATTTGCTCACAGTTTGAAAATCATATTCGTGCAGTAGCAGGCTTGCCGCTTGGAGCAACCGATGTTGTGCGTCCAACAGTGATGATCAATATCATTGGTCAACACCCTAAATCAGAAGATGTTTTAGCACTCAAAGGCGCGCATTTACATCTTTATAATAAGTCTGAGCGTGCTGGTCGTAAGCTTGGTCATATTACTTTGATGCCAAACAATAGTGATGAATTGACCGTGTTATGCTGCCAATTAGCTCAGATTTTACCTGTGCCATTGGCATTAACAACGGATATGAACCTCTAAACTTATCCACAATAGATAAAAAAGCGATCTTCGGGTCGCTTTTTTATTGACGGATGTTTAAATTTAAAGTTTTAAATTTAAAACCTGAAATGGATGCAAAATATTGAGCGTGTGGATAACTTGGTTTTGCAATTTTGAATTTAAAACGATGTAAATGGAGCATTTGCAGTTTAAATTCAAAATATCTGTCAGTTTTTAAATTTAAAATCATGATGGTGTTTTTATTTTAAGTTAAATGATTAGTCTGGATTGTGGATAAATTTATTTTGTGTTTTTGAATTTAAAGTACAGGGTGAAATTTGAATTCAAAATATAGGAATTATTTTTAAATTCAAAAATGATTGCAGGTTTTAAATTTAAAACACAATAAATGAATTCAAAGTTACGATTGCAAACGGAACATGGTGCAGTTGCATGTTAAGGTGAATAAGAAATTTAAATTTAAAAACTCTGGTTAAGACATGAAACATCATTTTTGTTTATTTATAGGCACTGCCTTATTTGCTTTCTTTAATCAAGCACACGCAGAACTCATTATTAATGGTGCAAAGGTGGCAAGCAACACCGCTATAACGACGGCACCTGTAACAGGCAGCTATATGTCAACTTCCAGTTTTCAGGGCTGTCTGGCAAATTTACGCTCCCAGGCAATTGCTTCAGGTGTTTCTGGCTCAACCTATGATCGCTATACACAAAATTTAAGTCCTGATTATTTAGTCATTGATAAATTAAATTATCAGCCTGAGTTTTCGACCCCGATCTGGGATTATCTGTCTGGGCTTGTGGATAACGAGCGTGTGCAGGCTGGGCAGCAAAAACTGGCCCAGCATCGTGTGGTACTGAACCGTGTGGAACAGACCTATGGTGTTCCTGCTGAAACGGTGGTGGCAGTGTGGGGTGTGGAAAGTAATTACGGGGACATTTCAGGTAAATATCCTTTATTGCAGGCTTTGGGGACACTGAGCTGTGAGGGCCGCCGCCAAAGTTATTTCCGTGGCGAGTTCTTCGCCACCATGCGGATTTTACAACGCGGTGATTTAACTCAGGATCAACTCTATGGTTCCTGGGCAGGTGCTTTTGGTCATACCCAATTCATGCCATCCACCTATGAGCGTCTGGCGGTGGACTTTGATGGGGATGGCCGCCGTGATTTGGTTTCAAGCACCACAGATGCTCTCGCTTCAACTGCCAATTTCCTAAAACGGGCAGGGTGGCAAACTGGCATGCCATGGGGCTTTGAAGTCAAAATTCCACAAGGTGTGTCAATTGCAGGCGAAAGCCGTCGTAATAAAAGGTCACTGAATAGCTGGATTGCGCAGGGCGTAACCCGTACGGATGGTACGGCATTGATTCAGGGCAATTTGTCAGGCAGTACGCCAGCAGGACTGATTACACCCGCAGGTGCCAATGGCCCAGCATTTTTGGTATTTAAAAACTTTGATGCGATTTATAGCTATAACGCAGCGGAAAGCTATGGATTGGCAATTGCGCATCTATCCGACCGTTTAAGGGGTGGAACACCTTTTTTAACTGCCTGGCCAACAGATGATGCTGGTACCTCACGTGCAGAACGTCGTGAAATCCAGCAGTTCCTGATTCAGCGGGGCTATGACATTGGGGCCGTAGATGGTTTGATTGGTGATAAAAGCCGTCAGGCGATTCAGCAGGAACAAACCCGTTTGGGTTTAAAACCAACAGGTCGGGCAGGGCAGCAGATTTTACGGGCGTTCCGTCAGGAACAAGCCAAGCAGATGATGCAATAATAATGTGTTCATCAAAAAAGGTCTGCAAAATGCAGACCTTTTTTACTTATGGCGCATCGTCCAGTTTAACCGCTTCCAGAATATCAAAAATCACCGCGGTCACATCCTGACTTAAATCACGGTCATTAAAAATTTCATAGGCCGTGATGGTCACATCAGTGTCACTTGGCAACTGTTTTTGTTCTTCTTCAATCAGATGTTCAATCGGTAAAAGGGTCTGCTTCACTTCCAGATGCAGGATTTCGTCATAAGCAACGTTTTCATCTTCAAGCTCGATTTCCTGCTCATTGAAATAAGGGATTAAAATAGAGTGGAGATAAGGACTAATATCCTGAATATCCAGGATTTCAACATCACGAGTCTGTTCAATGGTACTGATGTGGTCATTCACTTCAATGAGGATATGATAATAACTCATGCTGATCTCCATTAAGACTAAGATGATGTTTTGACACCACAATAACATGAATAAATCAAAAGAATCGACTGATTGTTACGATCTTTTTAAAAACATCAGCTTATAGATTTCTCATATCCTTATAACAGAGACTCAACGAGAAAAGCTGAGTAGTTCCAGATCGACATCTGCGAGTTAGAAGTTCTTCGCATCTTGTTGCTTGATACGTGGATACATGAGGGATTTTGGATCGTGGGTGTGTTTTACTTGCAGCGGTAATCGACTTATATTCACGCAAGATTGTGGGTTACAGTATGTCAAATCGCATGACTGCGGATTTGGTGTGTGCAGCGTTACAACATGCGATTGCGACACGACAACCGCCTAAAGGCTTGATTATGCACACGGACAGAGGCTCACAGTAGTGCTCGACACAATATCAGGATTTACTCAATAGATATAGGATTGAGTGCAGTATGAGCCATAAGTGGCTTTGTTACGATAATACGGTAATGGCACGATTCTTTTTAAACCTGAAAATGGAACGTGTTTGGTGGCAGGACTATGCCAACCATGATGAAGCGATTACAGACATTACGCACTACATTGCGAGGTTTTATAATCAGGTGCGATTACATTCCACACTCAATTATTTGTCCCCCAATTTATTTGAACAAAAAATGAGTGATTTTGAATATGCCTGTGTCTGATTTTACTTGACCATTACAATTTCCATCTTTAACAGAGTCGGACTATGCGGTAATTATCTTGCCAGCAGTAGGTCGCGGTCTGCTTGGGTTAAACGAAAGTGGGCAATATCCTGATCTTTCATGACTGGATGCATCAGTGCATGGGGATCATCAGTATGTTGCAGACCCAGCGCGTGGCCCAGTTCATGTGCCAGTGTCAGGCGTAGGTCATCCTCCGATTCAAATTCATAGATCAGGATTTGTTTGCCATTAAATAGACCTTTATGAAATAAATGGGGCTGAAAACGCTGTTTATATTGCTTAACAGAGGCATTTAATTGCTGGTCAAGCGCATTCAGTTCATCAATTTGCTGGTTGAGTTGACTGATTTTTTGGTTGTATTGACCAATTTCCTGCTGTAGTTGCTCAATATTTTGCTGTAGATGCTGTTGTCGCTGCTGGAAGTATTCAGCATTGACAGAAGAGGAGGGACTACGTTGGGCAATCTGTCGCTCCTGATTATAGTATTGAATCTGTTGGTCCAGTTGTAGCTGTTTTTGTTCCAATATCTGTTTATTTTGCAGGACTTCTTGTTCGATCTGGTCAAGCTGCTTCTTTTTATTTAGCCATTGCTGTTGATTGGTTTCGAGTCGGCTTAAATGTTCCCGACGTTGCTCACTTTCATACTGCCGTTCATCATAGATTAAATGAATCGCGAGCTGTGCATTCGGGTCATAAACAAAATAATCCTTTCCAGTGCCATCTTTCCAGACCTGCGTGGCTTGCTGGCTAATCGCCTCGACCTGCTCAACACTGAGTTTAAAACGTGGGTCAACTTCGGCAATACGATAACGTAGCCGTGTATCAAGAGGGTGGGTGATACGATCTGTGAGCGAATTAAACTTGAGTTGAGGATGTTGGCGGGTTTGATAACCCGACCACAATAGAAAAAATGCCAACCCCAACATTAAAAAAACACGAGTCATTCTATTTTATGTTCTTCTGGTTAATATGATGCAAAACAGTGCAAGACATCTCTGTCTAAACGCTCAGTCGGTCAACTATAACAAAATTGCAAGAACACTGAAAAATATATAATCATTCTTCTGATTCTGTTTTAATGAATTGATAAAACATGGATGAATAGAAAAAGACCAAGGAATGAGGATGCTGAAATATTTACTTAAAGCTCCCGAGGCGGGATGGGCTGCTGCATCGCCAGCTCAGGCAACAGTTGAAAATTTAAAAATCAGGTATTTGGGGACAGCGGGATTTATCCTGTCTGACCAGCATCGCACGGTGGTGCTCGATCCCTTTATTAGCCGTCCAAGCCTGTGGCAGACCTTTACCCAACCTTTATTGAGTGATCCAGCATTGGTAAGGCAATATATTCCCCAGGCGGATGAGGTGCTGATTGGCCATGCGCATTACGATCATATTCTGGATGCACCAGAGGTGTGTAAACAAACGGGTGCGCGCTTAATTGGTTCACAGGCCAGCTTAATGTATGGACGCTCAGCAGGGCTGTTTGAACAGCAGATGCTTGAAACAAAAGGGCGGGAAACCATTGACTGTGGAAAATGGCAAGTTGTGGGTTTGCCATCCATTCATGGCAAAGCCTTGTTTGGTCGCGTGCCTTTACCAGGGGATATGACCATACCTCCGCCTTATCCGCCGAAATTTCATCATTTACGGCATGGTCAGGTCTTCAACTGGTGGATTCATACGGGCAAGCTCAGTGTGGTGCATATTGATTCAGCTGATTTTATTGAACAAGAATTACAGGGGAGGCAAGCAGATATTGTTTGTCTATGTGCGATTGGACGCAAATATCGCCCGAACTATGTCAAAGATGTCGTGCGCTTGCTGAAACCTAAATATATTATTCCATGTCATTGGGATACGATGCTCACGCCTATTGATCAACCACCAAAATTATTACCTGGTGTAAATATTCCCGAATTTTTAGAAGAAATAAAAGCTTCTGGAGTCGAACCATTATTTATGCCGATTTTGGGTGAGTTGTATTTTGATCAAAATAAATAAAATAGAAAGCTTTGTACACGACAAAAAAAGATAACTCATTGAAATAATGGCATAATACTTGTTTTCTGACGACGAATATGATGACACATTTCAATGAGTTACATCTCATCTTAAACAAATATCTAAAGTGGAACAAGTCACATGTAAAATGTTTTACACTGATTATGATTGCATTAATTGTAAAACAGACATGTAATCTTTCTTCTGCATCTAAAGCCTTACCCATCAAGTGCTTACCACAATCATTTTATCGACGTATACAACGCTTCTTTGCAGATCAGTATTTTGATTATCGTCAAATTTCTCAGTTAATTTTCAATATATTTTCATTCGACAAAGTGCAACTGACTTTAGATAGAACCAATTGGAAATGGGGAAAACGAGATATCAATATCTTGATGTTAGCCATCGTCTATCGTGGAATAGCGATACCTATTGTTTGGACATTGCTCAATAAACGTGGAAATTCAGATACAAAAGAGCGTATTGCTTTGATTCAACGCTTTATCTCTATTTTTGGTAAAGACCGTATTGTGAATGTGTTCGCAGACAGAGAATTTATCGGTGAGAAATGGTTTACATGGTTAATTGAAAATGACATTAACTTCTGTATACGTGTTAAAAAAACTTTATTGTGACCAATCACTTAGCCAGGAATCATAAAATTAGTGATTTATTTCGTCATCTTCAAGTTGGTCAAACTGAATGTCGTAAACGACGTATTTGGGTTGGTCGAGTAAAACTGTATATTAGTGCGCTACGATTAGAAGATGGAGAACTTTTACTTGTTGTTTCTCCTATGTTTAATGCTTCTGCTATTCGTGATTATGCATTACGCTGGGAAATCGAAACCTTATTTAGTTGTCTCAAAGGACGTGGATTCAATCTTGAAAATACTCGTTTAACAGACCCTGGACGAGTCAAGAAATTGATAGCAGTGCTAGCTATCGGTTTCTGTTGGTGCTATTTAACAGGTGAATGGCAACATGATCGAAAAAAAGCGATAAAAATAAAGAAGCATGGACGACTTTCAGTAAGTTTATTTCGCTACGGTTTGGACTATGTTCAAATGGCTATTCTACGTTTGATTGGTTTTGGAAAAAAAGAAGAATTTAAGAAAGTGCTAGCAATTTTAAGAAAGAAAAAGCCTGATAGGACAAGGATCCTATGAAATTTGTCGTGTACAGAGAATAGAAAGTATAAAAACCGCGCTTTCGCGCGGTCTTTTGTTAAAGAGACAAATTATTTTTTGTCATCTTTCACCTCTGTGAACTCAGCATCTACAACGCCATCGTCAGCTTTTTGTTGTTGACCCGCATCACCACCTTGGAATGCATTTGGATCAAAACCTTCTGCGCCGCCAGCACCTTGTGCTTGTTCATAAGCACGTTGGGTGATTGGCATCAAGATGTTTTGTAAAGCTTCAGTTTTCGCTTTGATGTTTTCAACATCATTTTCTTTGGTTGCTGCTTCAAGCTCAGACACCGCAGTAGCAATCGCAGTTTTTTCATCTTCAGTGACTTTATCACCAAGATCTTTAACTGCTTTATTCGAGCTAGAGACTAAAGCATCTGCTTCGTTACGCGCTTTCGCTAACTCTTCAAATTTACGGTCTTCTTCAGCATTCGCTTCAGCATCTTTAATCATTGCTTCGATTTCAGCATCAGACAAACCTGAGTTCGCTTTAATCTGGATTGATTGCTCTTTACCCGTGCTCTTATCTTTAGCCGATACTTTTAAGATACCGTCAGCATTGATGTCGAAAGATACTTCAATTTGCGGTACGCCACGTGGAGCAGGTGGGATATCGCCTAATTGGAAGTTACCCAACAATTTGTTTTGTTGAGCCATTTTACGTTCACCTTGGTAAACCGAAATATCTACTGCAGGTTGATTGTCAGCAGCTGTAGAGAACACTTGTGATTTCTTCGCAGGAATCGTGGTGTTCTTCTCAATGATTGGTGTTAATACACCACCCATTGTTTCAATACCTAAAGTTAAAGGTGTTACGTCTAATAAAAGAACGTCAGTTTTGTCACCAGACAATACCGCACCTTGAATCGCAGCACCGATCGCAACTGCTTCGTCAGGGTTCACGTCTTTACGTGGCTCTTTACCAAAGAATTCTTGTACTTTTTGTTGTACAAGTGGCATACGAGACTGACCACCAACCAAGATCACGTCAGAGATGTCAGAAGTCGAAAGACCAGCATCTTTAAGCGCAATACGGCAAGGCTCAATCGTACGAGCTACTAAGTCAGCAACTAAACCTTCAAGTTTTGCACGCGTTACATTGATCACCAAGTGTTTAGGACCAGTTGCATCAGCGGTGATATATGGAAGGTTGATTTCAGTTGCATTTGATGAAGAAAGCTCGATTTTTGCTTTTTCAGCAGCTTCTTTCAAACGTTGTAACGCAAGTGGATCATTTTTCAAGTTCACACTTTGTTCTTTCTTGAACTCTTCAACCAAGAATTCAATCAACGCGTTATCAAAGTCTTCACCACCAAGGAACGTATCACCATTAGTTGATAACACTTCGATTTGTTGGTCGCCATCAAGGTCTGCGATTTCAATGATTGATACGTCGAATGTACCACCACCTAAGTCGTAAACCGCGATTTTACGGTCACCTTCTTTTTTGTCCATACCGAACGCAAGAGCCGCAGCAGTTGGTTCGTTAATGATACGTTTAACATCAAGACCTGCAATTTTACCTGCATCTTTAGTTGCTTGACGTTGCGCATCGTTAAAGTAAGCAGGAACGGTAATAACAGCTTCAGTAACGGTTTCACCTAAATAGTCTTCTGCAGTTTTCTTCATCTTTTTCAAGATTTCAGCAGAGATCTGTTGAGGTGCTAATTTTTTATCGTTTACTTCAACCCAAGCATCACCATTGTCTGCTTTGATGATTTTATAAGGTACAAGACCGATATCTTTTTGTACCGCTTGGTCTTCATAGCGACGACCGATTAAACGCTTAATCGCGAATAATGTATTTTTCGGGTTGGTTACAGCCTGACGCTTAGCACTTTGACCCACTAAGATCTCGCCATCTTTATAAGCGATGATCGATGGAGTTGTACGTGCGCCTTCAGCGTTTTCGATTACTTTTACTTTATCGCCTTCAAGTACAGCAACACATGAGTTGGTAGTACCTAAGTCAATACCAATAATTTTCGCCATTTGGTGTGTTCCTCTAAAATTTTGTTGCAATGTTTTGCTTGTTATTTGATATGAGAGTCAATTGGTTTTTTTCAAGCATTTTTATGAAAAAAAATCAAAAAACTTTCAAAATTCTACATTTTTGAGCAAATAAATACTTTGCTCTGTGGATTATTGACCCACCATCACCATCGCTGGGCGGAGTAAACGTCCATTCAGGGTATACCCTTTCTGCAACACTGTACCAATCTCATTGGCCTTGGCATTTGGATCAATACCTACTGCCTGGTGTAAGTCGGCATTGAAGCCATTTTGGGTATTCGCCTCAACCACGCCAAATTTTTCCAGTGTGGTCAAAAGGGATTTCAGGGTCAGTTTCACGCCTTCGAGTACAGGTGTCTGTTCTTCGCCAGCGGCTTGAATTGCGCGTTCAAGATTATCGACAGAATCCAGTAATTCTTTGGCAAACTTTTCCAGCACCGTATCTTTGTGCTTTTCCGATTCACGCTGGATACGCTCCACACTTTTTTGTGCTTCATACACAGCATTTGCGGTACGCACCTTTTCAAGTTTTAGGCTTTCTTCAAGCTTGCTAATCTGAGCCTGTAAATCTTCAACGCTAAGCTCGTTTGCCTGCTCTACACTTTCAGCTTGAGTTTGTTCAGTTTGTTGCTCATTTTGAATGTCTTGAGCTTGCTCATTGTGCTCATTAGCCATTGATGATCTCCGTTTAAAAAAGTTCTCAAACATGTACAGTCCTTTTGGCATAAGTGCTCATCGGGTTAAACCTGAACTGCCACATATTGGTCATTCATAGATACGGATGAGGTATGGGCAACACGACAAAATTCAAGCGTTCAGGTTCATTTAAATCTTTTAATTATGCTGATTGAAGTAAAAATTTAAGTTTTCGATGACAAAAGCAATAAATTCTTGTGTGATTTTCGGTAAATGTTGCCTTGATGATAGACTAACGACAAGGTTAGGTGCAGAAAAATCTGTAAATACCTGTTGCAAACGTTGTTGTGCAATATGCTGTCGCACCAGCAGGGTGGGCAGCATGGCAACGCCCTGCGCCTTGAAGCAGATCTGATGAAGTGGAATCACATCATTGCTTTTGAACGTAACATTTAATGGATAGTTTTGCGGTTGCTGATCTGTATCAAACAGGGTCCAGTAGTGGTTATGGGTATCATGGCAATCCAGACAAAGACCTGAATGGCTTTTAAGGTATCCGTGTTTATTATGATTGTTGTAAGATGTGCAACATTTTATCTTAATCCAGGGTGTTTATTCAGCAATAATTGCAATTTAAAGTGTTTCCTATTAGAGGAGACAAACAAATCAATACTAAGCCTTAATAGGCAAAACCGCAATGATGTTGCCCTACAGACAAAAAGTTTGTATTCGATGTTATTGAGGGAAAATATATGAAGCAAATCACTTTTATTGACATAAAAAGCAAGTATGGATAAGCAAAATGGTTAATGACTTTTTCAGATATGACCTTTAGTTTACAAGATGTTTTTTAAATGCTTGATCTTGATCTATGACTTTATTCAGGCATATAGTCAAAGAGGATAAGAACAATGGACAGAGCGGAACAGGGGAAAAACGTGTCAGCATTACCTCAGAAAATTCAAACATTTTTAGATAAAAGACAAGGTCCTGCTGCACGAGCGCTTGATAAGCTGCCCAAGATTGTACAAGAGTCGATAGCCAGGATTTTAGGATACCCTTACCAATACCCAGACTTGGACGCATTTACCAAATGTATTGTGGCCGCTCAGATCAAGCAGGGACGTATAGGCTTTATTGGTGATGATCCGATTGAATCAAGACGACAGTTCGATGCACAAATGCTTGCGATCCTAAATAAACCAACCTCTATTGAATCTGTTGAAGATATCCGCCTACCTTTACAAAGCGGAACCGTATTTGCGAGACACTACCATCCCGCACCCAATGAAAAACTCCCAATGATTGTCTATTATCATGGAGGTGGGTTTGTGGTGGGTGGCTTGGATACCCATGATGAAGTCTGTCGCCTTATTGCCAAGTATGCAAAAGTACAAGTGCTCAGTATTGACTATCCCCTTGCCCCTGAGGCATCACCACAACAATTGATTCAATCCTGTGAGGACGCCTTGGCGTGGGCTTACCAGAACCGCCGTCAACTTAAAATTTATAAAAACCGTATTGCTGTGGCGGGCGACAGCGCAGGGGGTAATATCAGTACCGTCGTTGCACAGCACGCTGCTGGAAAATCCTATGCACCACAGGCACAATTACTCATCTATCCTACGGTTGACTTCAAAAGTCGTCACCCATCTTTCTATGCCTATGGTCAGGGCCTGGTCCTTACCAGCAAGGATGTCGATTATGTGACCGAATACTATGCAACCCAGCACAATGTTGCTTTGGATAATCCCCTTGTTTCTCCCACCTATGGCAATCTTAAAAAACTGGCGCCTGCCTATGTCCTTACTGCTGGACATGACTTGCTGCATGATGAAGGTGAGATTTATAGCCACAAACTCAGACAGAATGGCGTCAAGGTCCAGTATGTGGACTACCCAGACCAGAGTCATGGCTTTATCAACATCACGCCAATTTCCAGCAAGGCAAAACGCAACACCATCGAGATTGCGAAAAACTTCAGGAAGTTTTGGGATAAGCATAGTTAATTCATGTATGAACCCATGTTCCACGTGGAACATGGGTGTTTTATTGTAGACAGCAAATAAAAATAGCAAAAATGGATTTGCAAAACATAAGATGATGGGCTACAACAAATCTATTTTACAGGTCGAGAAAAGCAATTATGAAAAAGCTGTTCATTGCAACAAGTCTAATTCTGGCAAGTGGTTCTTTATTTGCAAATACGCTGGTCGATATGAAAACCAGTATGGGGACGATTGAAATAGAGCTATATGATGATCAAGCACCTATATCAGCAAAGAACTTTGAAAATTATGTGAAGAGTAACTTCTATTCAGGAACAATTTTTCATCGCGTTATTCCAGGTTTCATGATTCAGGGTGGCGGCATGGATGTAAACATGATTGAGAAGACCACAAAGGCCCCTATTGTAAATGAAGCGAGTAATGGCCTGAAAAATAATCGTGGTACTTTGGCAATGGCACGTACCAGTGATCCCAATTCTGCAACAAGCCAGTTCTTTATTAATGTCGCTGACAATAACTTCCTCAACCGTTCAACGATGGATGCAGGTTATGCGGTATTTGGTAAAGTCACCAAGGGAATGGACATTGTCGATAAAATTGTAAAAGTACCTACTGGAAACTATGGAATGCACCAGAATGTACCAAAACAACCAATTAAAATTATCAGTGTTCAGATAAAACACAAAAAGTAAAAAGCAAAACAGAAATATAAATAAAATATTTCTGCTTTATTTTCATATAAATGAAATAAAATAGCGGTAAATATAAACATTTTTATGAGTAAAAAAACAACACTCAATAAAACAGTGCTTTGAAAACACTTGCGCACCAAAAAAAATCTCCTATAATGCATACATCCCAACGCAATGAAGCAAAAGAACTTAGCTTTAACGGTTAAGTTGCTAGATATTCATTGCGTTTACTTATCGCTGACGAAGCGGTGAGAAGATCATTAAGAGAATAGAAGAACAACTTGTGTGGATTTTTACTGATTGATTGATCGATATATTATCATTGATTGAATGGTAGAAATTACTCGAAGTTTATTTGAGCGAATTTTTAGTCAGAAAATTGATGAGCCAGATTTGGTGCTTAGAATAAAGCACAAATGATATTAAACTGAAGAGTTTGATCATGGCTCAGATTGAACGCTGGCGGCAGGCTTAACACATGCAAGTCGAGCGGGGATTGGGTGCTTGCACCTAATCTTAGCGGCGGACGGGTGAGTAATGCTTAGGAATCTGCCATTTAGTGGGGGACAACATTCCGAAAGGGATGCTAATACCGCATACGCCCTACGGGGGAAAGCAGGGGATCTTCGGACCTTGCGCTAAATGATGAGCCTAAGTCGGATTAGCTAGTTGGTGGGGTAAAGGCCTACCAAGGCGACGATCTGTAGCGGGTCTGAGAGGATGATCCGCCACACTGGGACTGAGACACGGCCCAGACTCCTACGGGAGGCAGCAGTGGGGAATATTGGACAATGGGCGCAAGCCTGATCCAGCCATGCCGCGTGTGTGAAGAAGGCCTTTTGGTTGTAAAGCACTTTAAGCGAGGAGGAGGCTACTTGGATTAATACTCTGAGATAGTGGACGTTACTCGCAGAATAAGCACCGGCTAACTCTGTGCCAGCAGCCGCGGTAATACAGAGGGTGCGAGCGTTAATCGGATTTACTGGGCGTAAAGCGTGCGTAGGCGGCTTCTTAAGTCGGATGTGAAATCCCTGAGCTTAACTTAGGAATTGCATTCGATACTGGGAAGCTAGAGTATGGGAGAGGATGGTAGAATTCCAGGTGTAGCGGTGAAATGCGTAGAGATCTGGAGGAATACCGATGGCGAAGGCAGCCATCTGGCCTAATACTGACGCTGAGGTACGAAAGCATGGGGAGCAAACAGGATTAGATACCCTGGTAGTCCATGCCGTAAACGATGTCTACTAGCCGTTGGGGCCTTTGAGGCTTTAGTGGCGCAGCTAACGCGATAAGTAGACCGCCTGGGGAGTACGGTCGCAAGACTAAAACTCAAATGAATTGACGGGGGCCCGCACAAGCGGTGGAGCATGTGGTTTAATTCGATGCAACGCGAAGAACCTTACCTGGCCTTGACATAGTAGAAACTTTCCAGAGATGGATTGGTGCCTTCGGGAATCTACATACAGGTGCTGCATGGCTGTCGTCAGCTCGTGTCGTGAGATGTTGGGTTAAGTCCCGCAACGAGCGCAACCCTTTTCCTTACTTGCCAGCATTTCGGATGGGAACTTTAAGGATACTGCCAGTGACAAACTGGAGGAAGGCGGGGACGACGTCAAGTCATCATGGCCCTTACGGCCAGGGCTACACACGTGCTACAATGGTCGGTACAAAGGGTTGCTACCTAGCGATAGGATGCTAATCTCAAAAAGCCGATCGTAGTCCGGATTGGAGTCTGCAACTCGACTCCATGAAGTCGGAATCGCTAGTAATCGCGGATCAGAATGCCGCGGTGAATACGTTCCCGGGCCTTGTACACACCGCCCGTCACACCATGGGAGTTTGTTGCACCAGAAGTAGGTAGTCTAACCTTAGGGAGGACGCTTACCACGGTGTGGCCGATGACTGGGGTGAAGTCGTAACAAGGTAGCCGTAGGGGAACCTGCGGCTGGATCACCTCCTTAACGAAAGATTGACGATCGGTAAGAATCCACAACAAGTTGTTCTTCGAGATATATCGAATGAAAGATAGAAAAAGTATTGTTTCTCTTTTTTAATTTTAGAGATAAGTCGTGCACTACGCGCTGCGCTTGTCTTGCGAAATAAAAGAAGAGATCAACGATCTCTTCTTTTATTTCTCAGGGTCTGTAGCTCAGTTGGTTAGAGCACACGCTTGATAAGCGTGGGGTCACAAGTTCAAGTCTTGTCAGACCCACCACTACTGACGAAGTGATGAATAATCACAAGCTACTAGATGAGAAGATATATCGTTCATTATGATTGTAAGCTGGGGACTTAGCTTAGTTGGTAGAGCGCCTGCTTTGCACGCAGGAGGTCAGGAGTTCGACTCTCCTAGTCTCCACCAGAGCTTCGATCAGCAAAGCAACGCTTTGCCGAAGCGCAAGACAAGCAGCTATGCTGCGCGTAGTATCTGATCTAATATGGTAGTGAAAGATATTTTTAAATTATAGAACTTAATAAATAAGGTGAATCAAGAGATTGATTTAGATTTATTAACTTCTGTGATTTATCACAGTTTACTATTCGCTGACGAGGCGGTAGTTAATCATTAACAGATTAGAATTTGAGTCTGAAATAAATTGTTCACTCATTTGTTCGAAAGAACAAAATGAGAACTAGCAAAAACACTGAATCAAGCGTTTTGGTATATGAATTTAGATTGAAGCTGTACGGTGATTAAATTCACGAAGCAACAAACTGGATGAGAGCGATGTAAGTTGAAAAACGAGCATAGCAATCTGTCCTAACCTTACTTGTAAGGGTTAGCGACTGTTTGGGGTTGTATAGTCAAGTAATTAAGTGCATGTGGTGGATGCCTTGGCAGTCAGAGGCGAAGAAAGACGTGATAGCCTGCGAAAAGCTCCGGGGAGGCGGCAAATATCCTGTGATCCGGAGATATCTGAATGGGGGAACCCACTTACCATAAGGTAGGTATTGCAACATGAATACATAGTGTTGCAAGGCGAACGAGGGGAAGTGAAACATCTCAGTACCCTTAGGAAAAGAAATCAATTGAGATTCCCTTAGTAGCGGCGAGCGAACGGGGAGTAGCCCATTAAGTTATGTGTGTTTTAGTGGAACGCTCTGGGAAGTGCGAACGTAGAGGGTGATATTCCCGTACACGAAAGGGCACACATAATGATGACGAGTAGGGCGAGGCACGTGAAACCTTGTCTGAATATGGGGGGACCATCCTCCAAGGCTAAATACTCCTGACTGACCGATAGTGAACCAGTACCGTGAGGGAAAGGCGAAAAGAACCCCTGTGAGGGGAGTGAAATAGATCCTGAAACCGCATGCATACAAGCAGTGGGAGCCGACATGTTCGGTGACTGCGTACCTTTTGTATAATGGGTCAGCGACTTATATTCAGTAGCGAGGTTAACCGAATAGGGGAGCCGTAGAGAAATCGAGTCTTAATAGGGCGTTTAGTTGCTGGGTATAGACCCGAAACCAGGCGATCTATCCATGAGCAGGTTGAAGGTTGGGTAACACTAACTGGAGGACCGAACCCACTGTCGTTGAAAAGCCAGGGGATGACTTGTGGATAGGGGTGAAAGGCTAATCAAGCCTGGTGATAGCTGGTTCTCCCCGAAAGCTATTTAGGTAGCGCCTCGGACGAATACCATTGGGGGTAGAGCACTGTTTCGGCTAGGGGGTCATCCCGACTTACCAAACCGATGCAAACTCCGAATACCAATGAGTACTATCCGGGAGACAGACTGCGGGTGCTAACGTCCGTAGTCAAGAGGAAAACAATCCAGACCGCCAGCTAAGGCCCCAAAATCATAGTTAAGTGGGAAACGATGTGGGAAGGCATAGACAGCTAGGAGGTTGGCTTAGAAGCAGCCACCCTTTAAAGAAAGCGTAATAGCTCACTAGTCGAGTCGGCCTGCGCGGAAGATGTAACGGGGCTAAAACTATGTGCCGAAGCTGCGGATGTAACTTTTAAGTTACGTGGTAGGGGAGCGTTCTGTAAGCCGAAGAAGGTGTATTGAGAAGTATGCTGGAGGTATCAGAAGTGCGAATGCTGACGTGAGTAACGACAAAACGGGTGAAAAACCCGTTCGCTGAAAGACCAAGGGTTCCAGTCCAACGTTAATCGGGGCTGGGTGAGTCGACCCCTAAGGCGAGGCCGAGAGGCGTAGTCGATGGGAAATTGGTTAATATTCCAATACTTCTGTGTAATGCGATGAGAGGACGGAGAAGGTTAAGTCAGCCTGGCGTTGGTTGTCCAGGTGGAAGACAGTAGGCATGCATCTTAGGCAAATCCGGGGTGCTCTATGCTGAGAGTCGATAGCAAGCTGTACTTGTACAGTGAAGTGGCTGATACCATGCTTCCAGGAAAAGTCTCTAAGCTTCAGTTACACAGGAATCGTACCCGAAACCGACACAGGTGGTCAGGTCGAGTAGACCAAAGCGCTTGAGAGAACTCTGCTGAAGGAACTAGGCAAAATGGTACCGTAACTTCGGGAGAAGGTACGCTGCTGACGGTGATGGGACTTGCTCCCTGAGCGGTTGGCAGCCGCAGAAACCAGGCCGCTGCAACTGTTTATTAAAAACATAGCACTCTGCAAACACGAAAGTGGACGTATAGGGTGTGATGCCTGCCCGGTGCTGGAAGGTTAATTGATGGGGTTAGCGTAAGCGAAGCTCTTGATCGAAGCCCCAGTAAACGGCGGCCGTAACTATAACGGTCCTAAGGTAGCGAAATTCCTTGTCGGGTAAGTTCCGACCTGCACGAATGGCATAATGATGGCGGCGCTGTCTCCAGCAGAGGCTCAGTGAAATCGAAATCGCTGTGAAGATGCAGTGTACCCGCGGCTAGACGGAAAGACCCCGTGAACCTTTACTGCAGCTTGACATTGAACTTTGACCTTACTTGTGTAGGATAGGTGGGAGGCTTTGAAGTTGGAACGCTAGTTCCAATGGAGCCGTCCTTGAAATACCACCCTGGTAATGTTGAGGTTCTAACTCTGCCCCGTAATCCGGGGCGAGGACCATGTCTGGTGGGTAGTTTGACTGGGGCGGTCTCCTCCTAAAGAGTAACGGAGGAGTACGAAGGTGCGCTCAGCGTGGTCGGAAATCACGCGTAGAGTATAAAGGCAAAAGCGCGCTTAACTGCGAGACCCACAAGTCGAGCAGGTACGAAAGTAGGTCTTAGTGATCCGGTGGTTCTGTATGGAAGGGCCATCGCTCAACGGATAAAAGGTACTCTGGGGATAACAGGCTGATACCGCCCAAGAGTTCATATCGACGGCGGTGTTTGGCACCTCGATGTCGGCTCATCTCATCCTGGGGCTGAAGCAGGTCCCAAGGGTATGGCTGTTCGCCATTTAAAGAGGTACGCGAGCTGGGTTTAGAACGTCGTGAGACAGTTCGGTCCCTATCTACCGTGGGCGCTGGAAATTTGAGAGGATCTGCTCCTAGTACGAGAGGACCAGAGTGGACGAACCTCTGGTGTACCGGTTGTGACGCCAGTCGCATCGCCGGGTAGCTATGTTCGGAAGGGATAACCGCTGAAAGCATCTAAGCGGGAAGCCTACCTCAAGATAAGATTTCCCTAGGACTTTATGTCCTCTAAAGAGCCGTTCGAGACCAGGACGTTGATAGGTTGGGTGTGGAAGCACGGTGACGTGTGAAGCTGACCAATACTAATTGCTCGTGAGGCTTGACTATACAACACCCAAACAGTTGTTGTATTCAAGATAAGTTCAATACATAACTTGATTTAGTGTGAAAACTAGTTAAAATGCTGAACACAAAGTTAGACTCAATATCTAATCCGTTAATAACTCTTTGGTTCGTAAGTAAGGCAGACATGAAGTGAAAACACAACATGATCAATAAGACCCCAAAACACCACAACAGTTTGCTGGCGACAATAGCAAGAGTGAACCACCTGATCCCTTCCCGAACTCAGAAGTGAAACCTCTTCGCGCTGATGGTAGTGTGGCGTTTGCCATGTGAGAGTAAGTCATCGCCAGCTTTTAAATACTAAACACCCCCTCCGCAAAAGCAGAGAGGGTGTTTTTTTATGCGAAAAGAAAATACAGAAAAGTATAAACAAAGAAGATTGTGAAATTCCTCAATATTATTTGATTTCTAGGTTAAAAATGCAAAAGCAGGAAAAGTGTAGGGTTTTCATCGGCGAATTGTATCTCGATGGATACCCTGTCAAATTCTGTTACAGGGTGAGAATAATAAAAAAAAGAAGCCCGATCATCCTGACAGGGCTTCTTTTATATTCAGTTTATTGTCGTTTATTTCCTATAAGCAACCACATCCTGTGCATCTTGTTGTTCTGAATGAGACTTCCTGTCTCTCTATGTTTTATATGATAGTGAAAATCTCCAGATGGGTATATTCGCCAATCTCTGCGATTGTTGTAGGTTTCGGCTTACATTGAGGTTTAGGAATCTATATAGCTAAATTCTAAAAATATTAGCACATGGAAACATCTGTAAAACCTCATTTCCTATAGTTTTAGGTGTGATGATAAATTAAGTATTCAGCTATAGTTTTAGATATAAAAAACGGAATCACTTGATTCCGCTTTTTAATCTGGCTTGATATTTAGAAATGGATATCTAAGCCAATATAAGGACCCTTGAAATTAAATTTAAGGTCATTTTTTTCGTAGTCGTCCAATTTAATGTCCAGAATACGGTAACCTGCCTTTAAGCCCACATCAACCAGTAGGTTATCGATAAAGTTGTACTGTAGTTCTGCCTGGGCATCGGTGATCTTAGCATCATTGAAGTTGCTATACAGCACCTCGCCCTTGGCACTTAAACCTGTAAATGGAAGTTTTGCACCTGCTGTTGCATAGATCACAGGAACGGTCTTATCAATATCTGTTTTCCTGAGAGCAAGAGTGGTGACATGACCGTTCAGGGTGGTTGCACCCACACCAACATCTGCATTTACGATATTATCCAGAATTTCATAGTATAGAATGAAGTCTGCATGATCCATGTTAATGTCATAGACTGGTTGTCCAGCAACTTCATTTTCAGTTTGGGTTTTTAAATTTACATAGCGAATTTTGGCATTGGGAATAAGTGGAACAGGATGCTCGATTGCCAGTGATAGTTGGGCTGCACCTTTACGCTCAAGGTCCTGATCACTTGCCGCTGTCTGCGCAGCCATGTTGGCCTGACCATCGTAAGCCCAGTAACTTAGGTCACCCTTGACACCAATGACATCTGCCTGTGCCAAACCGCTTAAGCCCATTCCTAGAGCAAGCAGTGATAATTTTAATACTTTCATTGAATTTTCCTAATTAAGTCGCTAAAAAAGTAATGAATTGTTGTGAATTCATCTAAGATTGGGCGAATCATATAGTGATCCAGAAAAATATGCAGTAATCTAAATTTAATTTTTTAAAAAGGAAATAAAAAGGACAAATGCAAAAGGCGTAGGTGGAAGAGGATTTCACTTGAATATTTTATATGCTGGACGGCAATAATTTGACTATACGGTTAAAATAACATTCAGTTGAAAAATAATCAATTATTTAAAAAACATAATTTTTCAGACAGAAATTACAGTAAAAAGAAATAAAAACAGGTATTGTTCGGCTATTAAAAAGCAGAAAAACAAAATCCAATCTTTAAGGAAGATGGTTTGGTTTTTGCTTGTTTGTTCATGAAAATGAGAGGCCCACAAGGTTGAAATTTCATGCAAGCAAAACAGGATTTTTATGGCACTTTTCATGTCTGTTGGATAATAAAACCTAACGCAGTATGAAAAATGCCAGCGGTATATATTTAGGTGTCATATGGCAGATTCTCGTGAAAACTGGACATCACGATCTGGTTTTATTATTGCAGCCGTTGGTTCGGCTGTAGGTTTGGGTAATATTTGGCGTTTTCCTTATGTTGCCTACGAAAATGGTGGTGGTGCGTTTCTTATCCCCTATTTACTCGCACTGATTACAGCTGGTTTACCTCTTTTATTCTTGGATTATGCAACTGGTCATCGTGCGCGTAATTCACCACCCAAAGCCTACCGTGCCCTGTTTAAAGGCGGCGAGACGCTTGGCTGGTGGCAGGTGTGTGTCTGTATCATTATTGGTTTGTACTATGCCAGCGTCCTGACCTGGGCGGGAAGTTATATCTATTTCTCAGTCGGTCAGGCGTGGGGCAGTGATCCAGAAAGTTTCTTCTTCAATACTTATTTACAGACTTCAAAGGCAACGGGTTTTGATTTTCAGTTTGTCAGTCACCTGTTTTGGCCAATTGTGGGAATCTGGGCGCTGACCTTGGTCATTCTATATGGTGGTGTAAAAAAGGGTGTTGAATTATCCAACAAGATTTTCATGCCGTTGCTGTTCGTACTGTTCACCATTCTTGTGATTCAGTCACTACGTTTGCCTGGTGCGGTTGAGGGCTTAAACGCATTCTTTACTCCGAACTGGTCTGCGATGATGGACTATAAAGTGTGGCTGGCGGCGTATGGCCATACATTCTTCTCGCTATCCGTTGGTTTCGGGATCATGGTGACCTATGCCTCCTATCTCAAGCCTAAAACCAATTTGACAGGTTCTGGCTTAATCGTTGGCTTTGCCAATGCGTCAACTGAAATTCTGGCGGGGATTGGTATTTTTGCGGCATTGGGTTTTATGGCGCATACCGCAGGCAAGGAAGTGCAGGATGTGGTCAGTGGTGGTATTGGCCTTGCATTTATTGCATTCCCAAAAATCATTTCAAGTCTGGGTGCGGGTGCTGACCTATTTGGTCTATTGTTCTTCTCCTCACTGTTTGTGGCGGGTATTTCTTCCATGGTCAGTATTCTGGAAGTGCCAATTGCGGCAATGCAGGACAAGTTGAAATGGGGTCGTAAGAAAGCAGTAACCATCATTGGTGGGGGCAGTGCACTGGTTTCAGTGATCTTATTCTCAAGTGTGAATGCGATTAAACTGGTGGATATCGTCGATCACTTTATCAATAACATCGGGATTATTGGTGGTGCATTGATTTCAATTATCAGTATTGCGTGGTTTAAACGTTCAGCCCTGCTTGAGCTTCGTGACCATGTCAACCGTATTTCAACGATTCAACTCGGCAAGGGATGGGATTTTACCCTCACCGTGATTACCTCACTGATCCTGCTCACCACCTTAAGCATGACGGTATTTAATCTGGTGAAAAATGGTTACGATACCTACAGTATGAGTTTACTGGGCATCTTTGGATGGGGCAGTGTGATTTTCTGTGCTGTGGTTGCAATGGTGCTCAGCAAGATGAAAGATCGCTAGGAGTGTAGAATGAATACTTCCGCTATTATTATGATGATTATTTCAATGGGTTTTATTTGGGGTGGGCTGGTTTTGTCCATTCTGCATCTGATGAAGCATCCAGAAGAAGCAGATGATGTTCTGGAAGATGTAAAAGACCAGCATACGCTTTAGTAAATGAGTAAAAAAACAGCCCTCAATGTAGGGCTGTTTTTTATACGAATTCAAATCAGCTGGAGATTTACAAGGGAATCGGCAGGACACAGCAACAGAAAGCATTCATGGGCTGGGTGGGATATGTAGCAAGGGTTTTTGCAGCCTGATGGCAACTGGAAAATTGTCGGTAGATCGCAGGCAGGCCTGAAATCAGTCCCTGTTTCTGGACAATATTTTTGACTGCACCTGAACAGGTCGTGCCACCATAAAGCTGACCCGCGGCGCATTTAAATCCCTTTATGGGTGAGAGGTGTTGCTGATAGGCTTCAATTGTTTTAATTGCCAGTGTATCAGTGAGTTTAGACAGAATCGCCATTTAAAATACCCATTATAATTGTATTTGAGCTATCCAAATTAACTGATTTTCTGAAATAATTAGGTTAAAGCCTGTTTGCTTTTTATGATGAAAATGCTGCGAAATAGCAGCAATCGTAACCATTTAAATTGTTTGAATTAAATCAATAAAAAAAGCAGGCTTTGAAGCCTGCTTTTTTATTAGCCTAATTTCTTAATCTGACAATAGTAGAAACCATCACCTGATTGTGCAGTTGGTAATAATTGACGACCATAGGTCTGTTCAATGCCCCAATTGGCTTCGATTTTGATTTCCTCTGCATCTGCATGTTCCGCAAAGAATGCAGCCATTTGCTGTTCATTCTCAGCTTTTAGAATGGAGCAGGTGATATACAACAGCGTTCCACCAACTTTGAGCTGTTGCCACATCTGTTGAAGAATCTGTTTTTGTAATTCAACTGTCTGTGCGATATCAGTCGATTGTCTGAGCAGGCGAATATCGGGGTGGCGACGAATCACACCTGTTGCAGAACAAGGCGCATCCAGCACGATACAATCAACGGGTTCTGGTGCCTGCCAAGTGGTTGCATCAGCTGTCACGATCTCAACATTATGTTGATCTAATACAAGACGTTCTAAATTTTCAGAAACTCGCAGTAAACGTTTGGCATCATGATCCAGCGCAATCAGTTTTTTCGGGTTAAATCGCTCAAGAATATGCGCAGCTTTACCGCCTGGCGCAGCACAGGCATCGACAACCACTTGGTTATCTAAATTGGGTAAAAGCATCGCGCACAATTGGGCATGTTCATCTTGAACAGAAAAACCACCTTCTTCAAAACCTGGTAAATGGGTAATATTGCCTGTTTGTTCCAGAACAATACCCACATCTGAAAGCGTGCAAGGACGGGCGTCAATCTGTTCTTCATCTAAAATATCAAGATACTCATCACGACTGATTTGACGTTCATTGACACGCAGGGTCAGAGGGGCCACTTGTTTTAAGGCTTGGCATAGAGTTTCTGCTTGCTCAGGCCAATCTTTTTTAAGTCGCTTGAATAACCAGCTTGGTAAACCATGCGTATTATTCAAAGCGCTTTCAAATTCAGCTGTTTCACGTGAAACACGACGCAGAATTGCATTGACCAAACCACTCATGGGTTCGAAACCGAGTTGCTTAGCTGCATTTACCGTTTCTGAAATCGCAGCATGTAAAGGAATACGCGTACATAAAATTTGATATAAACCTAGATATAAACAACTTTCTAGCGCTTCATTGTCCAATGGCTTCGTAAGTAAGGGTAAGGTAATTGCTTTTAAAGAAAACCATTGGCGTAAACAACCTAAAGTAAGTTCGTGATATAAACCACGGTCACGTTCAGAAACGATATTGATATGTTGATTTAAAACAGAAGCCAAAGATTGCCCGTTTTGAACCGCCAAAAGTGTTTTGACCACTTGTGCGCGCAGATTCAAATTTTTTGCAGATGATTGATTCGATTGGCTCATGGGAGAATTTGTCCAAGATGTAATTTTTGAGTTTGGGCAATTTGTACAGGATTTAGCGCTTTACCACCTGACCACTGTAAACTGGTTAAGCACACGACACTGTTTTCACCACAAGCGACATGTACGCCTTGCTTATCAATTGCAAGAATTTCACCTAATTGAGCATTTGCTTTACTGATCTCGGAGCGCATTGAACTCCAAACACGTAAGGCGTTATTTTCATCCAATTGAATAAAAGCCACAGGCCAAGGGTTGAACGCACGAATATTGCGGTCGATTTGGATTGCAGTTTGTGTCCAATCAATACGTGCTTCTGATTTTACTAATTTATGTGCATAAACCGTCAGGGATTCATCTTGAACTTCACGTTTGGCAATAAATGATTGCAAACTTTGCTCTGACTCAAGCACGGTACAAATGGCTTCAGCACCTTGAGTTGCCAACTTGTCATGCAAGGTTGCAGAGGTATCTTCTGCAGTAATTGGGCAATAGGTTTTGTACATCATATCGCCTGTGTCCAAACCTGCTGCCATTTGCATGATGGTGATACCTGTTTCAGCATCTCCTGTTGCGATTGCACGTTGAATCGGAGCTGCTCCACGCCAACGAGGTAATAGAGAACCGTGAATGTTTAAACAACCATATTTAGGCATATCTAACACTGTTTGTGGCAAGATCAGACCATAAGCGGCGACTACCATGACATCAGCGCCTAGAGCAGCAAGTTCTTGTCGAGCTGCCAAACCTTCTTCAGTAGACGCTTTAAAATTCAAAGGTTGATAGACAGGTAAACTGTGTTCAAGTGCCAATTGTTTAACAGGCGATGGTGTTAATTTTTGTCCACGTCCTGATTTACGGTCAGGCTGGGTATAAACCGCAATGATCTGGTGTGATGTTTTTAATAATGCCGCCAATGCGGTTGCCGCAAATTCAGGCGTACCAGCAAAAATGATTTTCACAAATGGAATCCAAATAAAACTTATCGCAAATTATAAGCGAAAAAGCCACTAGCCCCTAATTAGGTGAAAGGAATTGTCTTTGAACAAAAAAAGATAGGTTCGCTGGTCATCAGTTAAACGATAACTTGTAGTATGATGGGAAAAGCTCAGTATCATTTCGCCAGAGAGAATGTTCTATTCTTCTCGAGCACAAACTTGTTGGGAATAAAAAATGCCTGATTATCGTTCGAAAACATCAACACATGGAAGAAATATGGCTGGCGCGCGCGGTTTATGGCGTGCGACAGGTATGAAAGATGAAGATTTTGGCAAACCAATTATTGCGGTGGTCAATTCATTTACCCAATTTGTTCCTGGACATGTGCATCTTAAAGATTTAGGGCAACTGGTTGCACGAGAAATTGAAGCTTCTGGTGGTGTCGCAAAAGAATTTAATACCATTGCCGTTGATGACGGAATTGCCATGGGTCATGACGGGATGCTGTATTCACTACCATCACGTGATTTAATTGCCGATTCTGTAGAATACATGGTGAATGCACATTGTGCCGATGCAATGGTGTGTATCTCGAACTGTGACAAGATCACACCAGGAATGCTGATGGCTGCAATGCGCTTGAATATCCCAGTGGTGTTCGTATCTGGCGGTCCGATGGAAGCGGGTAAAGTCAAATTCCGTGGTGATGAAAAGGCAATCGACTTAGTTGATGCCATGGTCGTTGCAGCAGATGAAAGCTATACCGATGAAGAAGTTGCAGCATTTGAGCGTTCGGCATGTCCAACGTGTGGTTCATGTTCGGGTATGTTTACTGCAAACTCAATGAACTGTTTAACTGAAGCTTTAGGTTTATCATTGCCGGGTAATGGTTCTATTGTTGCAACTCACGCTAACCGCAAAAAACTATTCCTAAAAGCAGGTCGTTTAGTCGTTGAACTTGCGAAGCGTTATTATGAACAAAATGATGACAGCATTCTGCCACGTTCAATTGCAACCAAAGCCGCTTTTGAAAATGCGATGACTTTGGATATTGCAATGGGTGGTTCTACCAATACCGTATTGCATTTGCTTGCTGCTGCACATGAAGCAGAAGTTGATTTCACTATGGATGATATCGACAATTTATCTCGTAAAGTACCTGTATTGTCTAAAGTTGCACCTGCAAAGTCGGATGTGCATATGGAAGATGTACACCGTGCTGGGGGTATCATGGCGATCTTGGGTGAACTCGATCGTGCTCACTTACTGAACACCTCTTGCCCAACGGTACATGAACCTACTCTCAAAGATGCTTTAGACAAGTGGGATATTATCCGCACTGAAGATGCAGATGTTTATGAGTTTTATCGCTCATCACCAGGTGGTGTTCCAACTCAAGTGGCATTTTCACAAAACCGTTATTATTCAACTTTGGATGGTGACCGTGAGAAAGGTGTGATCCGTAATGCTGAACATGCTTTCTCTAAAGATGGTGGCTTGGCAGTCCTTTACGGCAACATTGCTTTAGATGGTTGTATCGTGAAAACTGCGGGTGTGGATGATTCGATTCTTAAATTCACGGGAACGGCTCGCGTGTTTGAAAGTCAGGATTCAGCGGTTGAAGCGATTCTAGATCATAAGATTGTGGCGGGTGACATCGTTGTCATTCGTTATGAAGGCCCACGTGGTGGTCCAGGCATGCAGGAAATGTTGTACCCAACCAGTTACTTGAAATCAAAAGGTTTGGGTAAGGATTGTGCCTTGATTACCGATGGCCGTTTCTCTGGCGGTTCTTCAGGTCTATCCATTGGTCACGTTTCCCCAGAAGCGGCAGAGGGTGGCGCGATTGGTCTGGTTGAAGATGGTGACACCATTCAGATCGATATTCCGAACCGTAGCATTCACCTTGATGTAGATGATGCAACGATGGCTCACCGTCGTACGGCACAGGAAGCCAAAGGCTGGCATCCAGTGGAAGAGCGTAAACGTAAAGTTTCTAAATCCTTGAAGATTTATGCGATGCATTCAACCAGTGCCGCAAAAGGTGCGGTACGAGTTTTGTAAGCCCATTCAGTCCCTTTTGATAAAAAAGGGACTTTTTTCTCATTTTATAATATAAGATACTGAATACACTTGATTCTCATTTGCCAGTAAACTTGAGAATATAATCTACTTTTCTATAAATTCATTACGCTTAGAGGCGATTGACATGTCTTTGTTACGTCGTTGGTTTGATCCCATCCGATCGAGTTGGTTCTATCAAAAACCCTCTCGTCAGGCGGTGTTACCCACGGAACAGGGTTTAACGATTTACCTCCGTTTGGATGATGTTTATAGCTATCTGGCAGTGCAGCAGCTTGATCAACTCAATGAGATCTTGAGTGATGAACTCAAACCCCTAAAAGTCATTATCTCAAGACAGGATGCAGAACCCCCGAATGGCATGTCCAGACAGGATTGGCAAAGTTACTGTCTAAATGATGCAAAAATCCTCGCCAAACAGCACCGTTTTGGTTTTGATGACACCCCAGAGATTCCTAGTGCAGAAGCTTTACAGCAGGCTGAGACAATTTTAAGAAATACCCCATTACGAGAACAAAATTTCCTGCATTTGCTTGAAGATGTGTTTCATATGCTGTGGCAGCAGCAATATGGAAAGTTGCGTACCCTGTATGCCATGGCAAGCCAGCATCAGGCGCCACAGGATTATCCTGAGCGTATCTTTAAAGATGTACCTGTAGCCGCCAGCTATTTCGAATTTGGCGAACGTAAATATCAGGCTGTAGATGATTTGCTGCGTCTAACCCGCCGTCTTAAACAGCAAAAACTGCTGACGGGCAATCCAATTTTCCTGATCAACCATATTGAATGGCGTGAACATCTGATCAATGATGGTGAGGCACTGGCAGAAGTTCAGGCATTGCAACCAGAGCTGGATTTGTATATTGCGCTTGAAGACCCGATGAGCTGGCTGTTGCTGGCCTATATCAAGGAAGAGCTGGCCAATTATTATAATATTCAATTGAGCGTTTATCCGCTGAGCTATCATGGGCGAGACTGGTTTGACTGGAGTCTCGCGACTCGTGTTTCCAAACGTACACAGGTGGCATTCACCCCATTCTGTCGTCCAACCAAAGAAGCCACCTATGAAATGGCGAAGCTGTTTTACAGTGTTGCAGAGGAACAGCAGGTGGATGTGATCCACCAGATTTTGGAAAGTGTATGGACACGAGGCAAGGATTTATCCTTTAAGGCGCATTTTCAGCGGATGCAAAAGCGCTTGCAGATTGAGCAGGTCACCGAACAGGATGTTGAGGTCTTATTAAAACAGAATGATGAGCTATGCCAGCAGAAGCACCAACCCGACTTTCCTGTACTGGAATTACGGATTGATGGGCAAAGCTATGTGTTTAATAGCCTGTATCGAGTTTGGATGATTGAAAGTATTATCAGTAATGTACTGGAAGAAAAATATAAGCAGGAAAGCCAAGAATAAATAAAAAAGGCAGCCTAAGCTGCCCACGATTTTAGTTTTTATCTTTTAAGCTAAACAACAAATTCAGGAAAATCGCTGCAAACGTTGCTGTGCCAATCCCACCCAGATTAAAGTTGCCAAATAGCAGTTCAAAATTGCCTGCACCTAAAATAATGGTCACTGAAGCCACAATCAAGTTTTTATTGTTGGAGAAGTCAACCTTGTTTTCGATCCAGATTTTCGCTCCAGCAATGGTGATCAAGCCAAACACCACGATGGAGGCACCTGTCAGAACCGCTGTTGGAATGGTGCTAATCACCGCGCCAAACTTTGGTGAAAGCCCCAGAAAAATGGCGAACACACCAGCGATTACAAACACAATGGTTGAATAGACACGGGTAACGGCCATCACTCCAATATTTTCACCATAGGTGGTCATGCCAGGCGCACCGACACTACCTGACAGGGTGGTGGCTAAACCATCGGCAACAAAGGCCTTGCCCAATTGTGGGGTCAGGTTTTCGCCTGTCATCGCTCCCACTGCCTTGATATGGCCTAAATTCTCGGCAACCAGAATCAGTGCCACAGGGGCAATAATCAGAATTGCATTCATGTCAAACGCTGGATGTGAGAAGCTTGGAATACCGAACCATGGTGCGGCTGCAATCTGAGAAAAATCAATGGCTTTACCTAAGCCGAGCACATTGGTTGCAACAGCATAAAGTCCGTATGCAATCAATAAACCCACCAATAAAAGTAAACGCTGTAGCAGGCCTTTGGTAAACACCGCGATAATGCCCATACACAATACTGTGATCAGTGCCATCCACATGTCAAACGGCTGTCCCGCCACACCCTTGATGGTCACAGGGGCAAGGTTGAGACCAATGATCATCACGATTGCGCCTGTCACCACAGGTGGCATCAGTTTTTCAATCCAGCGTGTGCCAGTCAGCATCACGGCAAAGCCAATCAGGGCATAGAAAATACCACAGGCCACAATGCCGCCGAGTGCAACTGCAAGGTTTGGATTTGCCCCCGAACCTGTAACATGACCTGTTGCGGCCGCCACCACACCAATAAAGGCAAAACTTGAACCCAGATAACTTGGTACACGTCCACCCGTGATCAGGAAGAAGATAATGGTACAAATCCCTGACATTAAAATGGCAAGGTTGGGATTGAATCCCATCAGCAATGGGGCAAGTACAGTTGCACCAAACATTGCAAATGCGTGTTGAACCCCGAGCACCGCACTTTGTAAAGGCGGTAAATATTCGTTTGTCGCAACAGGGCGATGATCAATCTTTCCCTGATACGGCTGCCATTTTGGAAACCAACTTGACATAGATAAACTCTTGATCAGATAAATCAGCCGCTATGATACTCTGCCTGATCTGCAACTTTCATCTGGTCATGTTGGGCAATGGCTGCAATATCGTGGTTTTAAATACTTATTTTTATCATTTGGTAAAATAAATTTAAAGCTAAGCACCCATATTCATTGTGGATTTACACAAAGTTGACTATTTCACTCAACAAATAAAAAAGATGGGTTTTTAGCAATAAAAAATGACTGAATAGACATGCGGCATCTGCAAGTGACTTTACAGGTGCCGCGCCAGCTTAAATGATTAACCTGTATTTCTTAACCCTGCCGCAATCCCAGCAATACTGACCATCAAGGCATGATCGACAGGGCTATGTTCAGTTTGGTGCTGTGCCAGATACAGACGACGACGCTTCATCAATTCTGCCTGTAATAAATGCAATGGCAATAAATATGGTTTACGCACCTGCATGGACTGGTCCAGCACTTCATTATTACTTAAAAGCTTAGACTCACCTTTTAGACTCAGCAGGGTATCCACCGCATTTTGCAGGCGTTGGCGTAGCTCAATCCCTAGAACTTTTAAGTCCTGATCTTGGGTGAGATGAGATTCATAGTACAACGCAATATCTGCATCAGATTTGGATAAAACCATTTCCAGCATATCAATTAAAGTTTGGAAATACGGCCACTGTTCAAGCATTTCATTTAAGGTGTTTTGGTGTTGTCCATGTACCTGATTGATCGCCGTGCCTGTACCCAGCCATGCAGGCAGCATCAGGCGAATCTGGGTCCAGGCAAACACCCACGGAATGGCGCGTAGTGATTCAATGCCACCGCTAACCTTGCGCTTGGCTGGACGTGAACCGAGCGGTAACATTTGTAGCTCCAGTTCAGGGGTAACGGTACGCAGGTAGCTGACAAAATTTGGATTTTCACGCACAGTTTGTCGATAAACCTGTACCGATAAATCAGTCATTTGATTCATTAAGTCTCGCCATTCTTTCTTTGGCTCTGGCGGTGGTAGTAGTGTTGCTTCTAATGTTGCCGCTGTATAGATTTCCAAATTTTGTAGCGCGATGCCTTCTAAACCAAATTTAAAGCGAATCATTTCACCCTGTTCAGTAACACGAATTGCTCCAGAGATTGAACCTGGTGGCTGGGAAAATAAGGCTTGCTGGGTCGGTGCGCCGCCACGGCTGATCGAACCACCACGTCCGTGGAACAGGGTCAGTTGTACGCCATGATTTTTGGCAATCGCGGTCAGTTCCTCCTGAGCGCGATATTGCGCCCAGTTGGCCGACATAAAGCCCGCGTCCTTGGCTGAGTCTGAATAGCCAATCATCACTTCATGTTTACCCTGAATATGCTGTTTGTACCAATGCACATTAAACAGGGTGTTCATGGTTTTGGCTGCGCCATCCAGGTCCTTTAATGTTTCAAATAAAGGCACCACACGAAGCGGATGCTGAATCCCAGCTTCTTTTTGTAAGAGTAAAACAGCTAAGACGTCGCTTGGATATTCTGCCATCGAAATAATATAGGCACCCAAGCTCTCAGCTGGTTGTTCAGCCAGGGTACGCATGGTGGCAAACACTTCCAGCACATCTGGATGCCGAATCAGGCTGCCCTCTGGTTCATTCAGATATTTAGGGAGTAAAGGACGTTTGCTCTGCAGCTCTTGGATCAGGAAATTTTGACGAGCCTGTTCAGTCCACGATTCAAAATTGCCTAGACCTAGATATTCAGTAATCGCTGAAATGGCTTGACGATGTCGACCTGATTCCTGGCGGATATCCAGTTTCAGCAGTTCTATGCCAAAGCAATTGACACGGTAAATGAAATCAAGCAACTGGCCATTGGCAATTTCGGCTAGATTACTGTCAATCAGGGAGCGATAGCACAGCAATAAAGGCTGTAATAGTTCATCTTTAGTTTTGATGATTTGACTGTCATCCGCATCCAGTCCATGTAAACGTTGTGTCAGCCAGTGACGGGTGGCTTTCAGGCGTTCACGGGTTTCACGTAAATATTCACGATAGGGTTCAGGGTGTTCATAACCTAATGCTTGAGTGAGTTCATCTGAACAGGTTTGAATCGACAGTTCCCAACGCAGGTTTTCAATATCACGTAGATAGAGGTCGGCCGCCTGCCAGCGCGACAGCCACAACACCTCCTGTGTCACCTGATGGGTAACATTGGGGTTGCCATCACGGTCGCCACCCATCCATGAGGCAAAACGAATCGGGGCAATATCCAGAGGCAGGGATTGCTGGCAATGTTGCTGGGTCAGTTCATTCAGTTCACGGATAAATTTTGGAACTGCATTCCATAAACTCTGTTCAATGGTGGCAAAGCCCCATTTCGCTTCATCCACAGGAGTAGGGCGATGCTGGCGAATCTCATCGGTTTGCCAGGCTGAACTCACCAGTTGCTTGAGTGTGGCAATGGTCTGCTGGCGTTCTCTCGGTGTGAGTTTCTGTTGATCAAGCTGTGATAGGCAGTCGGTAATATCATCATATTTCTGGATCAGGGTACGGCGGCTGACTTCGGTCGGATGTGCGGTGAGCACCAGCTCGATGTTGAGGTCGCAGATCTGCTGGAACAGGTGCTGTTCACTAATCTGTTGGGTTTTGAATTTTTCAAAGAGATGCGTCAGTGGGTTTGGACTGGATGTCTGCTCGTCAAACTCAGCCTGACGGCGGTTACGCACCACATGGTACTGCTCAGCGATGTTGGCAAAGTTGAGAAAATATGAAAATGCACGGGTCAGGGGCAAAATTTCTTCATCTTTTAGGCCGAGGAAAAGTTGTTCGAGCTGTTTTTCCGCCTCGATTTGACCATCACGGGCACCCTTGGCCAGGGCACGAATCTGCTCAACCTGATTAAACAAATCCTGTCCTGCATGCTGCTTTAAGGTTTCGCCCAGTAAATTACCCAGTAAACGAACATCTTCTCGTAATGGCGCAGTGATTTGTTGTGTCATTATGCTTCTCCTCTGCTCATGTCTTGACTATAACCTGATTGTCAGACATTCCAAGTGGAGAACGTAAGGAAATGTGAAATTTCTTTAAAATTTAGGTTGATATTTAAGCAAAAAAAGTTCAATGGCCTGTTCAATCATCTGCTCAATTTCAACCGTGGTTGGCACCGAATCCAGACCCAGTAAAACCTTGTGATGACGTGTGCCGAGCATCAGCGCCACGATCAGTTCGGTCTGTTTGAGGGGATCATCTGCCTGAATAAAGTTGAGTGTGATGGCCTGCTCAAAAAAACCACACCAGACATTACACATACGTGTGTGTGAGGCATCAAAAAACTGCTGGGTGAGGGGGCTTTGTTCAGCAGCAAGTTCAAACAGCACCCGATCCAGCTTCAGCGCTTCAGGCAGGTAAATAATGCCCAGGGCGCGCTGGCACATTAAATACAATGCCTGCCTAAAGTCGGACTCAGGTGTGAGTTCAAACTGTTTCGCCCGAATGGGCTCTTCACAGCTTTCCTCGATCGCACAGATAAACAGGTTAGCCTTGTCCTGAAAATGGTTGTACACCGTGAGCTTGGTGACACCCGCCTCTTTGGCAATCTGGTCCATGCTGGTGGCATGATAACCCATTTTTAGAAAAATAGATTTTGCAGCCTGCAAAATTCTGGCTCTTTTTTCTAAATCTTTGGGACGACCACTGGTTGTCTGCACGTTATCGTTCTCTTTTAATTCAATTAAAAAATCAGGTTGCTAGATTTAATTTTTATTTAATGTACTCATGAGTATATTAATTAAAAATTAAACAATTTATGATAATGCCCATATCACGCCCTAAAAATCAATTTGAATAAGAGCGCAAAATAGATGAATCAGATCAATCGTATCATATTGGGGTTAGTCATTGTCAGTAGTGTCATCCTCAGCGCATGTCAGAAAGAGGTGCCCAGAACTGAGGAAATTCCTTATGTCATGGTGACGCAGCCGAGTAGCAACCATATTGACCAGAAAAGCTATGCAGGTGATGTGCAGGCCAGACAGCAGACCGCACTGGCATTCCGTGTCGGGGGCCAGATTACCGAACGTTATGCCGATGTTGGAGATCGGGTTAAGGTTGGGCAGGTGTTGGCAAAACTGGATGTGAAAGATGCCCAGTTGCAAATGAATGCGGCCAAAGCCCAACTAGACAGTGCACAGGCCGCCGCAAAAATTGCATTGGAAGAATATAAGCGTTATCAACAACTTTTGCCTGTCAATGCGGTCAGCCGTTCACAATTTGATGCTATTAAAAACCAGTATGAGTCGGCACAGGCAACACTGCAACAGGCCCGTTCAAACTATGAGGTTTCCTCCAACCAAACAAGCTATAACCAGTTGGTCTCCAATAAAAATGGCGTGATTACCCAGCGCAACATTGAAACAGGACAGGTGGTGGCGGCAGGACAGGCAGCCTATCAACTGGCGATTGATGGCGAGCGTGAGGTGGTATTTGGTGTGCCTGAACAGGCGGTCAGTACCCTCAAGGTGGGGCAGCCTGCCTGGGTCACCTTATGGTCACAGCCAGATACACGTTTTGCCGCAAAAGTCCGCGAGGTGTCACCCGCTGCAGACCAATCGCGAACATTCACCGTGAAAGTTTCATTGCTTGAGGGGCAGTCCACGATTCAACTTGGACAAAGCGCACGAGTGTTCTTTGTGGCAAATGAAAACAATGTCCTGAGCGTGCCTTTATCCAGCGTCACTGCCAATGATCAACAAGCTTATGTCTGGGTGGTCAATGCCAATCAAACCTTACGTAAAGTTCCTGTGACTTTGGGAACTTATGGCCGTGACAGTGTGCCTATTCTTTCAGGTCTAAAAGCTTCAGATTGGGTTGTGGTCGGTGGTGTGCACCTGTTGCGTGATCAGCAAAAAATTCATCCTGTAGACCGTGATAATCGTGAAGTCACGGTAAAAGCGGGAGGTTAAGCATGAAATTTAACCTTTCAGAATGGGCGCTGAAGAATAAGGGCATTGTTCTGTATTTTATGCTGTTACTTGGCATTGTTGGGGTGATGTCCTATTCCAAGCTGTCACAGAGCGAAGACCCACCTTTTACCTTTAAAGTGATGGTGGTGCAGACCTATTGGCCAGGAGCAACGGCTCAGGAGGTTGCAACCCTGGTGACAGATCGCATTGAAAAAGAACTGATGACCACAGGGCAATATGAAAATATTCGGGCATATTCACGGCCTGGGGAATCTATGGTCACGTTTATTGCTAAGGATTCCTATCGTTCTGAGCAGATTCCTGACGTTTGGTACAACGTGCGTAAAAAGGTCAATGACATTCGCTCGCAACTGCCAAGCGGTGTGCAGGGGCCGTTCTTTAATGATGAGTTCGGCGATACCTTCGGCAATATCTATGTCCTGACGGGCAAAGATTTTGACTATGCGGTAATGAAAGAATATGCCGATCGTTTGCAACTACAATTGCAACGGGTCAAGGATGTCAGCAAGGTGAATCTTGTTGGTCTACAAGACCAGAAAATCTGGATTGAGCTGTCCAATACCAAGGCGGTGCAGCTTGGCGTCCCTGTCACAGCCATTCAGGAAGCGATTCAAAAGCAGAATGACATGGCAGGTGCGGGCTTCTTTGAAACAGGCACAGACCGTATTCAAATCCGAGTTAGCGGACACTTACATAGTGTCGATGACCTTAAAAAAATGCCGTTATTGGTGGGTGATAAAACCATTCAACTTGGTGATGTTGCTGAGGTCTATCGCGGCTTTAGTGAGCCTGCGCAGCCACGTATGCGTTTTATGGGCGAAAATGGGATTGGCATTGCGGTGTCCATGCGTAAAGGTGGGGACATCATTGCATTGGGCAAAAATTTAGAAACCGAATTTAACAGTCTACAAAAAAGCTTACCTTTGGGCATGAAACTGCAAAAAGTTTCAGACCAACCTGTTGCAGTACAACGTAGTATTCAAGAGTTTTTAAAAGTTTTAGCTGAAGCGGTCATCATCGTATTATTGGTCAGTTTCTTCTCGCTTGGTTTCCGTACTGGCTTGGTGGTGGCGTTTTCGATTCCATTGGTTTTAGCAATGACCTTTGCTGGGATGAGTTTATTTGACGTTGGCTTACATAAAATCTCATTAGGCGCATTGATTCTTGCGCTGGGTTTGTTGGTTGATGATGCCATTATCGCCGTGGAAATGATGGCGATCAAAATGGAGCAAGGCTACAGTCGACTCAAGGCCGCAGGCTTTGCTTGGCAAACCACCGCCTTTCCAATGTTGACAGGAACCTTGATCACCGCGGCAGGCTTCCTGCCGATTGCCACGGCCCAATCAGGTACAGGTGAATATACTCGTTCCATTTTCCAGGTAGTCACCATTGCCCTGATTGTGTCGTGGATTGCGGCGGTATTGTTTGTACCTTATCTGGGTGAGAAGCTACTGCCTGACTTCACCAAACAACAGCAGAAAGCGGCATGGTATCTACGCCTATGGGCGCGACTGCGTAAGCAACCTGAGCCTGTGGTTGAGGCACATGGAACGCATCACGATCCTTATCAATCCAGGTTTTACCAGTCTTTCCGTAATGTGGTGGAAATCTGTATTACCTATCGTAAAACGGTAATTGCTATTACGGTGGGTATCTTTGTGTTGTCTGTTGCGATGTTTAAGTTGGTACCGCAACAATTCTTCCCCCCATCGAATCGTGCTGAAATTTTAGTGGATTTAAAGCTGGAAGAAGGGGCTTCCCTAACAGCGACAGAACAAGCAGTACATAAGGTAGAACAATTCCTATCCAAACAAAAAGGGATTGATAACTATGTGGCTTATGTCGGCACAGGTTCACCACGTTTCTATCTGCCTTTAGATCAACAATTGCCACAAGCCAGTTTTGCCCAGTTTGTGGTGCTTGCTTCTTCTCTGGATGACCGTGATGAAATCCGCCGTTCTTTAGAGACACAAATTAAGCAGTTGTTGCCTCAGGTGCGTACTCGTGTGTCTTTACTCGAAAATGGTCCACCTGTGGGTTATCCATTGCAGTATCGGGTCTCAGGTGAAGATTTGGCAACGGTTCGGGCAGAGGCTCAGAAAGTGGCTAAAGTGCTGAGCGAAGACCCAAACACCACTAATGTACATCTGGACTGGGGTGAACCAAGCAAGATTATTGCCATTGAGATTGATCAGGACCGTGCGCGTCAAATGGGCGTTTCCAGTGTTGATCTGGCCAATTTCCTCAATGCCTCAGTGACAGGCGCGGTGATGAATCAATATCGTGAAAAACGTGAACTCATTGAAATTCGTTTACGTGGTGATAAGTCAGAACGTGTCGAAGTGGCTTCGTTAGCAAATTTAGCCGTGCCAACCACCAAAGGAACCACTGTACCTCTAGCACAAATAGCAAAAATTGAGTCACGTTTTGAAGAAGGTTTAATTTGGCATCGTAATCGTTTACCGACGATTACCGTTCGCGCGGATATTCGTACCCATTTACAACCTGCAACAGTGGTTCAGCAATTGGCGGAAAAGATGCAGACTCTACGTGCCGATTTACCAAATGGCTATTTACTTGAGGTGGGTGGTACAGTTGAGGAGTCGGCCAAAGGTCAAAATTCTGTGAATGCAGGTATGCCACTGTTCCTTGCGGTGGTCATGACCCTGTTGATGATTCAGTTGCGTAGCATGTCTCGCGCGACCATCGTCTTGCTGACCGCACCGCTTGGCCTGATTGGGGTGGTGGCGTTCCTGTTGTTGTTCAATAAACCGTTTGGTTTCGTGGCCATGCTCGGAACCATTGCCCTGTCTGGCATGATCATGCGTAACTCGCTGATCCTGATTGACCAGATTGAGCAGGACATTCAGGCAGGGCATGAACCGTGGGACGCGGTGATTGGTGCCACCATGCGCCGCTTCCGTCCGATTGTGTTAACCGCACTTGCCGCAGTACTTGCGATGATTCCATTATCACGCAGTATTTTCTTTGGTCCGATGGCGGTTGCGATTATGGGTGGCTTGATTGTTGCGACCTTATTAACCTTATTTTTCTTACCTGCACTCTATGCCGCTTGGTTTAAGGTCAAGAAAGCAACACATCTATCGTAATTATTTTGTGAATAAAGGTGCGAAATATTGAAAATTTTAATATAGTAGCACCTATATTTTAAGACCAAAAAATAATTGAATTTCATTGCATGACTGTTTTGGCAAAATGCGGTGAATGAGGTGATCTAGAGCATGGGGCAAGACAGTATTGAGCAGCATCGCCGCTATGTGGCGATATCTTATGTGTTCATGTTTCTTGCATTATTTACAATCGTGTTTGCAGTGTTTGCGTATCTGCTGGCACGAAAAGTTGCGACTGCGAATAATGCTGAAGTATGGATACACGCGCATGCACTGTGGATTATGCGTAATGTGCTGCTGTTTATTCTGATGGCTTTCTTTGCTGCCCTGTGGTTTATTCCACTGTTCTTTTTTGTCTGGAACAGCGCCCTCTGGGTGACCGCCATGACGGTTGTGGGTGTGGTGTTTAGCTCGATTGCATGGCTATTTCTGTTGAATGCATGGCTGAAAGGTATTGCCAGATACTTTAGAAATAAAGCGGTTTTCTAAATTTATCGCTTTTTTTATCACAATCACTCTTGTAAACGTATTGTACAGGCCCTATTAAGGCTTTGTTGACTTTAGAAATAAAATGTCAGCAGAGCCTATTTGTTTTTTCAAGTTTGAATAAATTCCGTGAGGAGCATCGCCAACCATGGCTAAACGTGATTATTATGAGGTTTTAGGCGTTTCGAAAACCGCAAGTGATGATGAGATTAAAAAAGCCTATCGTAAGTTGGCGATGAAGTATCATCCAGATCGTAACCCAGATAACGCTCAGGCGGAAGAAAAGTTTAAAGAAGCAGCAGAGGCTTACGAAGTACTTTCTGATGGCGAAAAACGCAGCATGTATGATCGTGCTGGTCATAGTGCCTTTGAGGGTGGTTTCGGTGGCGGTGGTGGTTTTAGTGCGGAAGACATCTTTAGCCAGTTTGGTGATATTTTTGGTGGTGCTTTCGGTGGTGGTGGTCGCCAGCAACAACGCCAGCGCCGTGGTTCAGACCTCCGCTATGTGATGGAATTGACGCTTGAAGAAGCAGTCAAAGGCGTGAAAAAAACGATTACTTTTACTGCACCAGCGCCGTGTGAAACATGTGATGGTAAAGGTTCTAAGAATCCAAATGATGTGGAAACCTGTCGTACCTGTCATGGTGCTGGTCAAGTACGTATGCAGCAAGGTTTCTTCTCGGTTCAACAAACTTGTAGTACTTGCCGCGGTCAAGGCAAAATCATCAAGAATCCATGTAACACCTGTCATGGTTCAGGCGTTGCAGACCGCCAGCAAACGCTTGAAGTCACTATTCCTGCAGGTGTGGACAATGGCGATCGTGTTCGCTTAACAGGTAAAGGTGAAGCGATTCGTGATGGTCAGGCGGGTGATTTATACGTTGAAGTCGTAGTTCGTGAACATGAAGTCTTCCAACGTGACGGTGCAGACCTGTATATGGATGTGCCTGTCAGTATTGCAGATGCTGCATTAGGTAAAGAAATCGAAATCCCGACGCTGGATGGTCGTGTCAGCTTAAAAATCCCAGAAGGTACTCAAACAGGTAAGCTATTCCGCTTACGTGGTAAAGGTGTTCGTCCTGTACGTAGCAGCATGGTCGGTGACTTATTGTGCCGTATCGTGGTAGAAACCCCTGTGAATTTAAACAGTCGCCAACGTGAATTGTTGAAAGAGCTGCAAGCGTCTTTTGATGGTGATGGTCATGCTTCATCGCCAAAGAAAAAATCATTCTTTGATCGCTTATTTGATTAATAGACGGCAACAGAAAAACCTGCTGCGGCAGGTTTTTTTATGGGAAATTTTTAGCGTAGGCACAGAGTTTTGCTATAGTAGCGGAATTGTTTAAATAAAAGACTGGGAAAAAATTATGTCAACTTCTCCACGCATTGGAATCTTGGGTGCAGGCGGACGCATGGGGCGTATTCTGATTCAAGCAGTACAACAAGCAGGCTACCAACTGGCAGCAGCTGTTGAACGTCCAGAAAGCAGTTTGGTGGGTGCAGATGCAGGGGAACTTGCGGGTGTGGGAAGTCTGGGCATCAAGGTGGTGGGAAGTTTAAGTGAAGTTTTAAAAGACTGTGATGTGGTGATTGACTTTACTGCACCAGCCGCCACCGAACAGCACTTGAAACTGTGCCGTGAAGCGGGTGTGGCCATGGTGATTGGCACCACAGGCATGAATGATGAACAGAAAGCATTTCTGGATGAAACGGCGACACAAACACCAGTCGTGTATGCCGCGAACTATTCTGTGGGTGTAAACGTTTCCATTAAATTACTGGAACTGGCGGCAAAAGTGTTTGGTGATACCGTTGATATTGAAATCATTGAGGCACATCACCGTCATAAGGTGGACGCGCCGTCTGGCACCGCGTTTATGATGGGTGAGGCAATTGCTGATACCTTGGGTCGTAACCTCAAGGAAGTGGCGGTGTATGGTCGTGAGGGCTATACAGGTCCACGTGATCGCCAGACCATTGGTTTTGAAACCATTCGTGGAGGTGACATCGTCGGTGAGCATACGGTGATGTTTATTGGTGAAGGGGAGCGTGTGGAAGTCACCCATAAAGCCACCAACCGTATGAACTTTGCTTCAGGCGCAGTACGTGCAGCCGCCTGGGTAGTGGGCCGTGAAGCTCGTAAATATGACATGAAAGATGTTCTGGGCTTTAACGATATTCAGGTATAACACATCAATTTTCGCACTATCCAGCGCCTGGCGAGCCTCCATTTGTAGGGGTGAAACAGGCACTCACGACCATTAAAATAAATTGAGCATGACATGAAAAAAAAACATCTTGTTGCCGCACTTCTCAGTATCACCAGCCTGACAGCCACGGCTGCAACAGACGCAGCCAAACTCAGCCTAAACCGCAATAACATTAAAGTCTGGACCTATCAGACAGAGAATAATCCTGTCTTTCAGTACAAAGCAGAAACGACTTTTGATGTACCTTTGGAACGGGCAGTTGCAGTAGTACTTGATGTTGAACGCACACCACAATGGGTACCTTATGTTGCTAAGGCACAGCTTTTGTCTCGGGATGAAAAGAAAGGGGAATTTACCCTGTATATGCTGTTAGATTTCCCATTTCCTTTGAAAGACCGTGACTTGGTCATTAAAGGCAAAATGAATAAAAATGCTGATGGGAGTATTAGTATTAAGAATAACGCGATTAAAAATAGTTACCCTGAACAACCTGATGTGATTCGTTTGAATCAATATACAGGAGATTGGACGTTCCAAAGACTTACCAATAATAAGGTTAAAGTCATGACTACTGGTTATGCCGACCCAGCAGGTTCGATTCCATTGAGTTTTGTGAATATGTTTGTGCAGCAGCAACCGTATCAAATGCTGATGAAGATGAAGAAAGAAATTTACAATCCATTATATGCGCAGCCACATCTACCTGATTTGCTTAAATAAATAAAAAAGCCTGATTCAATCAGGCTTTTTTTATTGGCATTTAACTCTGAGGACATTGCTGTAATGTTGAATCTGCCTTGGAGGATAATTTGATCTGGATAAACACCAAGATTAAACCAATCGCTGCCAACACCGCCCCAATCCCTGGATGCTTTTGATAGTGCAGTATTAAGAAAACGAGGAACGATTGCAGCTCCATTTCATCTGATGAAAAGCCAGTTTGATCTTGAACATACTCGCCACAGATCAAAAATAGGGCTACTGACTACAATATTTGCTGCTTTAACATTATATGCTTTGATGCTTGTAAATGGATATAAGTCTGGGATTCAGCAGATTTTAAAACCGATTGAATTAAAATCTGCTTAAACCGAATTCACTTTAATCAAAGTCTGCTTTAAGTACAATACGATAACGTGCTTGACCTGAATGGAGTCGTTCAATGGCTTCATTGAGTTGAGACATTGGAAATAGCTCAATTTGTGGCGCAATATTTTTACGTGCGGCAAATTGTAGTAATTGGCGCAGTGCTAAAGGTGACCCAGTTGGTGAAGCTGTAACAGATTTCGCTCCACTCATGATAGTACCTACAGAAACTGGAATAGGCTCTAAGGTAATACCCAAGAAATGCATACTACCATTCGGTGCCAAGGTATTGAGATAGGCTTGCCAATTCAGGGTTACATTGACGGTGCTAAGCAATAGATCAAATTTGCCACGTTGCGCTTTGATCGCTTGAGCATCACGACTATTTACCACATGGTCAGCGCCCATGGCTTTGAGCTCTTCAGTTTTGTCTGGATTTGAACTAAAGGCGGTAATCTCACAACCCCAAGCCTTAAGTAACTTGATGGCCATATGCCCTAAACCACCAATCCCAATCACACCGACATGATGTGTTGCTTGGATCTGATGTTTAAGTAAAGGATCAAACACGGTAATGCCGCCACAAAGCAATGGTCCTGCACTTTCAGGATCCAAACCCTCTGGTAGAGGAATGACCCATTGCCAACCTGCGCGAACTTTTTCTGCAAAGCCACCCGCATGACCAACGATAGTCGCAACGCTGCCACCCGTACATAAAACTTGATGACCACCAATACATGGATCGCATGCTTGGCAACTTTCAGCTGTCCAACCAATGCCAACACGTTGACCAAGTTTCAGTCCTTTGGCTTCTGAACCGAGTGCGATAATTGTGCCAATAATTTCATGTCCAGCGACAGCAGGATAAACGGATGAACGCCATTCATTATTGATCACAGACAAATCAGAATGACATAAACCGCAGTATTCAACTTTAACTTCAACCTGATGTGGCTTTAATTCACCTGCATCAAATTGATAAGGAACCAATTGCTCGCCTGCCTGCATGGCAGCATAAGCACGAATTTGGTTATTACTCATTATTATTTTCCTTTTATAAAGAATGGATTATTTAAACTCACAATGATTTTCGTGATCGTTAACCATTCCCACTGCCTGCATAAACGCATAACAAGTTGTGGGACCAACAAACTTAAAACCACGTTTTTTTAAGGATTTGGACAATTTCTGGCTCATTTCGGTTTGTGCAGGTGCATCACGGTAATTCAGCACATCATTATTTGGTGTTTGATGATCGACAAAACTCCAAAGCCAAGAGGAGACATCATCTACCTCATCCTTAAGCTTGAGCCATGCAATCGCATTATCCCGAATGGCTTTTAATTTACCTAAATGGCGGATAAGGCCTGCATGACTAAGCTTATTTTCCAGTTGCTCATCGCTGAGGGTGGCAATCTGCGTGATGGGATATTGAAAGAAATGTGTGCGGTAGTTTTCACGTTTTTTCAATACGGTAATCCATGACAATCCCGCCTGCTGCCCCTCAAGGCACAGCATCTCAAACAGCTGTGCTTCATTATGCTCGGGCTTGCCCCATTCTTTATCGTGGTAGGCGATATAGAGCGGATCAGAGGAACACCAGCCACAGCGTTGAATTGTCATATTGGATGCTTCCTATTGTTATTATCAGGGAAAAATTTAGAGTTTGAATGTGACCCAGTCATCTTGACGGGTATCCCAATAATACAATTCCGCTGTGGTTAAATCAGTAAATTTAAGCCAAAAGTCCTTGCCTGATTTATCTGCAAAACCTGTGCTAATCAGCAGAGCATCTTCGGTAATTTCCATAATCCAGCCTTGATAGCTTGCACCATTGATGATGATTTTCTGTTGATTTCCAGACTCTGCAAATTTAACCAGTCGTTCAATCAATGCTTCTGACATGCTGTGTTCCTAACGTAAATATGAGTATGGATTGACTGCACCACGCCCTTTGCCATTTAAATAAATACCATAATGTAAATGTGGGGCAGTGTGGCGGGCATTGCCTGTATTGCCCACATAACCAATGAGGTCGCCCTTATGAACATAATCCCCCACATTAAGCCCCCGTTTATGACCATCTAAATGGGCATAGTAGTGCCAAGAACCAGATGGCCCAAGAATCCAGATGACCTTACCACCTAAATTATTATTACGTAAATCAGCCACTAAGCCCTCAGTGGCACTATACACTTTCGTGCCACGCTCCGCCATGATGTCAATGCCTTCATGGCTGCGACCATGACTGCGTGCCGAACCCCAGGTATCACGCAATTGATTGCGACTGATCCCCTTGACAGGAACAGGCAGGCGGCTGTCCAGACGCATCATTTTAAGTTTGTTCACCTGTGCATTTGGCAAGGATGCAGGCTTCTTTGGTGCAGTGGTACATGCTGAAAAGATTAGCATCAGCATGGCAAGAACCGTATAGCAAATCGGGTAACGCACACAAACTCCTTGCGTTCGAATTTACAGCATGCAGGTTTTAGGCCTTTTGTTTGGCTGTAATCAGTTTTTTCATGGCCGTTGGAATGCCTTTGGCAATCGCGGCTTCTGGACAGAGCCATATTCCATTCAGTTCAATGCTGAGCTGTTCTTTTTGGTCATGTTCCACGTGGAACAGTTTTTCATTGAGCACCCATGTGAAATGAGTGAAACTATGGCTAATCTGCAAAGATGATACTTGAGCTTGCAGCTTAAATTGTTGTTCAATCTGTTGTAATTCAGTTGCCTGCTCAATGATCGGCAGGCAATACAATCCGCCCCATAGACCATGAGCTTCACGTTGTTGCCAAAACCATTCATCACCCGACTGGATCACAACCACATCAGCCGTTCTGACAGGAACGGGTTTCTTGGCCTTTTTGAATGGCAGTTCCTGTTCAAGCCCTTGTTGATAGGCCTGACAATGTTGCTGCATTGGGCAGTATAAACATAAAGGCTTTTTAGGTGTGCAGACGGTAGCACCCAAATCCATGATTGCTTGGGTGTAATCATGGTTACGTTCTTTCGGACACAGCTGTTCCGCAATTTGCCATAAAGCACGCTCATGCTGTGGCTTGGATAAATCATCTTCGATGGCAAGGAAACGGGCCAATACCCGTTTCACGTTGCCGTCCATAATCACGCCATATTGTCTTAAACCCAGCGACATCAGTGCGCCCGCAGTAGAGCGGCCAATGCCTGGCAGCTCAATCCATTGTTCCAGTGTTTCAGGAAGTTTGCCTTGCTGACTGACGATGGCTGCGGCTTTGTGCAGATTGCGTGCACGGGCATAGTAGCCTAAACCAGCCCAATAAGGGGCAACCTCATCCCAACTGGCCTGACCAAGATCGTCTACGGTTGGAAACCTTTCGATAAAGCGATCAAAATATCGCAGAACAGTTTTAACTTGAGTTTGTTGCAGCATGATTTCTGAGACCCAGACCTTGTAGGGATTATCGGCAATTTGCCAGGGCAGGTTATGGCGACCATGTTGGTCGTACCATGTCAGGAGTGCGTCAGAAAATGAAAAATCAGGCATGAATCAGAACAATCAAAAGCAGAGGGGTAGTATAGCGGAAATGGGGAGAGGGGTTTTGTTACTTTTGACCCGTCAAAAATAAGGCATCGCTTACGCAAATTATATTTGATTTCGTATGGCTTATGAGGCTGTATAGTTTCTTCTAAATGGAGTCATGCCGAGTACTCCTCCAATTTTAGGATAAGCTTTCAGCTGGACTTACTTTTCAAGGATGAAAAGTAAGCAAAAATCCTTTGTTTGGCTGACGGCACATCCTTGATGCCGCAGCCAAACAGGCGGCATCCATGCCGCCTTTGCACGAGCAAATATTTTCAAAATTTTAGATCTCAGATTTGCACTAGCAGCTATTTCCGAGAACCTAAATTTTGTATTTACCGATTACTTCAAATGCTTATCTAACAACTCATACATGGCTTCAAGACCCTGACGTTCAGCCTCGGCGTTATAGCCTAAGTCAACATTATTGGCTTTGGCCCGTTCATCAGCAAGCGGATTACTAAAACCGTGTTTGGCATCCTCAAAAATAATCACTTCATGATCCACTTCTGCGTCATGCATTTCCTGACGGAAGCTTGCCACATCGTCCAGTGTCACCATGCTGTCGAGTTCGCCATGCAGTACCAGAATCTCAGCTTTCACCTTACCTTTCTCTGCTGGAGTGCCAGTCGCCAACACGGCATGGAACGTTGCCACTGCCTTGAGATCAGCACCAGAACGTACCAGATCAAGTACCACCTTGCCGCCATAACAGAAACCAATTGCAGCCAGCTTTTCCGCATTGACTCCTGGTTGTGCTGCTAAAGCATTCAGGCCTGCCTGAGCGCGGTTGACAATGGTGTCTGGTTGTTCAAAAGTCTGGTTCATCCATGCTGAGGCTTGTGGTACATCCGTAGTAACTTTCTTGTCGCCATACATGTCAATCGCCAGCGCAGCAAAGCCATGCTCCGCCAACTCACGGGCGCGCTGTTCTGTATAGTCATTACGACCCCACCATTCAGGTGCAACAATCACACCTGCAACAGGTTCATCTGTAACAGGTGCAGCAAAATAGCCAATAAGGCGTTCGCCATCTGGAGCGCTATATTCAATTTCACGGGTATGGATGGCAAAGTTCATTCTATTGTCCTGATCTGTATTGTTAGAATGCATTGATTAAAACATAAAAATAATGGTTTGCTGGAGAAGAAATAAATAGAAACATGATTTTTATCAATAAAAAAAGAAGAATATTAAATTCTTCTTTTTTATTCTCTCTAAAATTTTTTTAGACTCGACCTCTGGAAATAAAACCAACAATTGCCAAAATTACGGCAACCACGAGTAAAATCACAGCAAAGTCTTTAGATAAACCTGCAACACCACCAAAACCCAACAAGCTGGCGATTAATGCAATAACTGCAAAAATAATAGCCCAACGGAACATATTAATATCTCCTCAATTTTTCGTTATGTTTAAAATATATCTTGACTTTTCTGAATAAAATGTACTGTTTCTGTGGTATGAGTGTGTAATAGTTAAAGAATTGTTAATGAACAGATCACTGCGCTGGCCCATCAGAAGTCTGGTCAATGTTATAATCAGCTCAAACTGAAACTGAAAAACGGCCTATGTCATCTGAACTCCGTCCAAACTTCTGGAAACACTACCCACTTGAGCAGCTTAGCCTGACTGAATGGGAAGCCTTGTGCGATGGTTGTGGTTTGTGCTGTCTGGTCAAGCTTGAGGATGAGGACACTGCTGAGGTGGCCTATACCAAGGTGGCATGTAAATTACTGGACTGTAAAACGGCACGCTGTTCAGATTATCCAAACCGCCAGCAACGGGTGCCTGACTGTATCCAACTCACGCCAGAACGCTTGCAGACCATTTCATGGCTGCCTCCAAGCTGTGCTTACCGTCGCTTAAAGGATGGGAAAAACCTGCCCTCCTGGCATTACCTGAACACAGGCTCACGCCAGAGTGTGATCAAGGCGAAGAAATCGGCCGCTGGACGTTGTATTTCAGAAGATGAGGTCGATCAGGAACAGATTGAGGACTATATTGTGCGCTGGGTGCGTTAAGCACAAATTTAACGGTTGGTATTTGATAAAGCAACATTTCTACAGCATTGTTATTGGCTGATCTCCGTAAAATAAATCGTATAAACAGGGAGATAGACAGTGATTAAATGGATGGCAACCCCTTTTCTGTGCAGCAGTTTTTTATTTTTGCTGGCCTGTGGTTCCAGTGAAACCAATTCAGGAACTCCTAAACAGGACGCGGCACAAACAAGTGCCCAAAACAATATCGCACAAAGCTATCGTGTTGAAACGATTGCCCAGTTCAATGAACCGTGGGCCATCACCAGCTTGCCTGACCAGCATCTACTGATCACAGAACGTAAGGGACAATTAAAGTTATTCGATCCAAAAACCAAAAGTATTGTCAATGTCAGTGGTGTTCCTGCGGTGAGTTATGGTGGACAAGGCGGCTTGGGCGATGTCATTTTACATCCTGATTTTCAGAATAATCACTGGCTGTATTTAAGTTATGCCAGCAAAGGACAGGGTGGCTATGGAGCGGAAATTTCACGGGCAAAGCTGGATTTATCCAATCCTGCACAGCCAAAACTGACCGATTTAAAAACCATCTGGCAACAAGTGCCGAAAGTCTCAGGGCAGGGGCATTACGGCCATCGGATGATGTTTGGGCCTGATGGAAAATTATGGGTCAGTTCAGGCGAGCGACAAAAATTTGATCCTGCTCAGGATATGCAAAGCAATCTAGGTAAGGTTCTGCGTCTAAATGACGATGCTACGCCAGTCAAAGATAATCCATTTATCCAGCAAGGCGGTGTCACGGCGCAAATTTGGTCACTGGGTCATCGTAATCCACTGGGCATGGCCTTTGATCCGCAGGGGCAGCTTTGGGTGGTGGAGATGGGGCCAAAAGGCGGTGATGAGCTAAATCGTATCGTTAAAGGAGAAAATTATGGCTATCCGATTGTCTCCAATGGTGATCATTATTCAGGCTTGCCGATTCCTGATCATCATACCCGACCAGAGTTTAAGGCACCTGAGATTGACTGGACACCTGTCATCTCTCCATCCAGTCTGATGATTTATACAGGCAATCAATTTCCCTTATGGCAACAGAAAGCCCTGATTGGTGGCTTATCATCCGAGGCGATTATTGTGGTTGACCTAAATGCTAAACCCGTTAAGGAAGTGCAGCGACTGGACATGAAACAGCGTATTCGTGGCCTGCATCAGGCACAGGATGGTTCAATCTGGGTGATTGAAGATGGCCCTAAAGCAAAATTACTTAAACTGAGTGCCAAATAAACTTAATTACTGATGTTACTCAGTAAGTGCATTTTTGGGCACTTTCACCACAATATGTTGTGGTTGAATTTTTGAAAATTTACAACATATAGGCTAGGTGCGTGACATCAGTTATTTATGTACCTGAACAGCAGATGCCACAATACGCATGAGGCTATAAAAATGATCAGCCGATTCGAGTGTCAGCAGGCATGTTTGATGCTGAAGCTGATGGCATAAAAAGCACCAGCTCGGATATGCTGAAATTTCTGGATGTCCATATCAATGTGTAGCAGCTCATTGAAGCAAGCAGTGCGCAATAGAATGACGCAGTGCATGCAGATTCAAATTGTAGATTTGCGCCAGACGCAATAGACTAGGATAAAACAGCAGAAAGCCCTTGATGATGTCAGCTACGCATATTCCACTCCCTGAACGCTTACGTCCCCGTGATTTATCCGAAATCATCGGGCAGGATCATTTGCTGGGTGAACATGCACCCTTGCGTCAGATGATTGATCAGGGACATTTGCCATCGATTATTTTCTGGGGGCCGCCAGGCGTGGGTAAAACCACGATTGCCTTGTTATTGGCGCAGGCGGTGGACCGTCCTTTTATTAGCCTGTCTGCATTGAATACAGGCGTGAAAGAGCTGCGTGAAGTGATTGCTGAAAGTGGTGATCTGCTCACGCCTGTGGTGTTTATTGACGAGATTCACCGTTTTAATAAGTCGCAGCAGGATGCCTTACTGGGTGCGGTGGAGAAAGGTAAAATTACCTTGATTGGGGCCACCACTGAAAATCCATCCTTTGAGGTCAATAGCGCATTGTTGTCCCGTTGTCAGGTTTATACCTTAAATAGTTTGGATGCAGAGGCGATTCAAACCCTGATCAATAGGGCGATTCAAACTGATTCATTTTTAAAAAAACGACATATCCAGATTGAGGAATATGATGCCTTGGTTCAGTTTGCCGCAGGAGATGCCCGCAAAGCACTCAACCTGATTGACCTGATTGCCAGTACCTTTGAGCCCGATATTGAAAATATCGTGACCAATGCCATCGTGGTCAGGGTGGCACAGCAGAATATTGCGCGTTATGACAAGTCAGGCGAGCAGCACTACGACATTATCTCAGCATTTATCAAGTCGATTCGGGGCAGTGATCCAGATGCAACATTGTACTGGATGGCTCGCATGCTCAAGGGGGGCGAAGACCCTGTGTTTATCGCCCGTCGCATGTTGATTGCCGCTTCAGAAGATATTGGTAATTCCAATCCCAATGCCTTGTTGCTGGCAGGCGAATGTTTCCGTTCAGTACAGGCGGTGGGTATGCCAGAAGCTCGGATTATTCTGGGGCAATGTGCGGTGTATTTGGCCACCAGCCCGAAAAGTAACAGTACCTATTTAGCCATCAATCGCGCGCTGGAACTGGCAGATAAAACAGCGAATTTGCCTGTGCCTTTGCATTTACGCAATGCACCGACCAAGTTGATGAAACAGCAGGGCTATGGCGTGGATTATCTGTATCCACACAATTTCCCAGAGCATTTTGTGATGCAGGAATATCTGCCGCCTGAGTTAAAAGGCACTAAGCTGTATGAATCTGCCAGAAACAAGCGTGAAGTTGAGGGCGAACGTTTGCAGCAACGTCGTTGGCAGCAGGAACAGCAGCAGCAATAACTCTGAGCTGGTCTGGGTCTATAATGTAGCAGGCAAATGGACAGATATTTTTATAGTGATACTAGACACTTCATATAAAACAACGCATCATCGCCGTTTATCACGGATGATAAAGTTCCATCAATGTCCACCCAAAAAATTAATGCTGCGGAAAGTATACGGGGCCTTGCCTGTCTTGCGGTGGTGTTGTCACACCTGTCGCTGACATTCTTTCCACAACTTCATAATTTTGGTGAAAGTGCGGTTCCGCAATATGCTCTTTTCGCCCAGTTGCACAACTCGCCGCTGGCATTTTTCTATTCAGGAACAGGCGCGGTTTTTGTGTTCTTTGTCCTGAGTGGTGCGGGACTATGGGCAAGTCTTTTTACCGTGATCATGAGTATTATGCTGGCATATCCGTATAGCCGTTATGTGGATGATGCAGCAATCAAGATTTCAAACCAATTGGCGAGTCGGTTCTAGGTTCAATTGACCGATAATAAAAAAACCAGCCTAAATGGCTGGTTTTTTATATGAAAACTTAAGCTCTATAAAAGCTTAGATATCATCTAGGTTGATGCCCAAACGTGCAGCAACTTCTTCATAGGCCTCAACTACACCACCTAAACCCTGACGGAAACGGTCTTTATCCAGTTTTTTCTTGGTGTCTTTATCCCATAAACGGCAACCGTCTGGAGAGAACTCATCACCTAGTACAATACGGTCATGGAACACACCAAACTCAAGTTTAAAGTCAACCAGAATCATGTTGCCTGCGTCGAACAATGCCTTAAGCACATCATTCACCTGATAAGTCAGCTCTTTCATTTTTTCAAGCTGTTCAGCATTCGCCCAACCCAACGCAATCGCCTGAGACTCGTTCACCATTGGATCGCCAAGCGCATCGTCCTTAAAGAACAATTCGAAAGTTGGTGGCGTCAGTTCCTTGCCTTCCTCAACACCCAAGCGACGGCACAGTGAACCCGCAGCATAGTTACGAATCACACATTCAACTGGAATCATCTGGAGTTTCTTAACCAGCACTTCAGTTGGAGAAAGCAGTTTTTCAAAATGCGTCTCAATGCCAGCTTCAGCCAGTTTTTCCATGATAAAGGCGTTAAAACGGTTGTTGACCTTGCCTTTACGATCTAGTTGTTCGATTTTTTCGCCATTGAACGCAGAGGCATCATCACGAAAGACTAAAATCAGGTGGTCAGCATGATCTGTTTCATAGACAGATTTTGCTTTACCAGTATAGAGCAAGGTTTGTTTTAACATGGGGGAACCTTTATTTAGAAAATGCCTAGTCAACCACTAGGCTGGCCAATTTTGGTAAATCTGGGTTAACACTTCCGTTGCCGTGGCTTGGTCTGCAAAGGTGGTGTCAAGTTTAAACAGGGCAACAGTGTTGCTTGTGCCTACGGCAGAGAGCTTGAGCAGGTAGTTCTGGTCGCCTACCTTGATGGTTGCCTCATAACCATTCTCCGCCTGTGAAACCACCTTGTAGTTGAGGCTGCTCAAGGTTGCAAAGGTATACTGCCAGGCGGTTGCGGTTGGTCCATCTACCTTAAGCAGTGGATTCTTGTTGCCATCCATCACCAGTTGTGGACGACCTAAAGTCGCAGTTGTGCTTGCAGCAGGATTGCCTGAACTCTGCATTGCCTCTGGACGGGGAAGCGCATAACGGTTGCCCGTCTTGTTTACAAAATTTGGCGCATGCTCGATGGCAAGCGCGTCAACCGTAGGAGCTGGATACAATGGTGTAAATGGTCTGACCGTTGCATTGTCAGGGAATTTGAGGGGTTCAAGTGCCTGCGCCTTTTTATAATCCAGAGAATGGTTATTCAGGGCAAAACGACCACAACCAGCCAAACTTAAAGCTGAAATGACCAGGACAACACCAAGACGTAATTGCATCATAAATTGCTCGTATTAGATAATTCCCGCAACTTTTAAACCATTGCGAAGAGGTTCACGATATTGTTCCGCAAGCGGGGTCAAAGGCAGGCGAATGCCTGTACCTATGTAGCCCATCTCATGCAACGCCCATTTCACAGGAATTGGGTTTGATTCGCAAAACAAAATATTGTGTAGATTTGCAATTTGCTGATTCAGGTCTTGCGCTTTCGCCTGTTCTCCCGCCAGTGCGGCCTCACACACTTCACTCATTTGCTTAGGTGCAACATTTGCGGTGACGGAAATATTGCCTTTGGCACCCAGCAGAATCAGTTCCCATGCGGTTGCGTCATCACCTGAATAAACGGCGATCTTGCCATTTAGACCGTTAATGAGTGCCTTGCCACGAGGAATGTCACCCGTTGCATCCTTAATGCCGACGATGTTCTTGACATCAGCAAGGCGGATCACTGTCTCATTTTGCATGTCGACACCAGTACGGCCTGGAACATTGTAAAGAATCTGTGGAATTTCAACCGCTTCAGCAATGGCTTTATAGTGCTGGTATAAGCCTTCCTGTGTCGGTTTATTATAGTAAGGCGTGACCAAAAGCGCTGCATCAGCGCCAACATCTTTGGCTGCCTGAGTCAGTTCAATCGCTTCACGTGTCGAATTCGCACCTGTTCCAGCAATGATCGGAATGCGTTTATTGGCAACACGGATCACTTCCTGAATGACCTTGATATGTTCTTCCATACTCAAAGTTGAGGCTTCGCCTGTTGTGCCGACAGCGACAATGCTATGTGTGCCTTGCTGGATGTGCCACTCAACAAGCTTCTCAAGACTCTTCCAATCCACACCACCATCTTCAAACATAGGGGTAACGATTGCGACAATTGAGCCTTGAATATTCTGTGCTAGCTGAGTCATTTTAAAAAAATATCCTATTTTCCCATCCGAATTTGAAGTGAATAAAAAACGAAATAATGGATGGTTGCAGTATTTTGATTGGTCATTCAGCAATGAGCTTGGTTGAATGACAATTATGCAAATTATGACTGATCGAGCGCATAAGAACAATATGCTTTAGTCAAACTGTGGAAAACTTTAATTCATCTCGATAAAAATTCAGGAAACAGTGGCGGTAAAGTCAGCAGCAGGGTAAGGTAAAAACAGCAGCTTAAGGTTGAATTATAAAATGCAGAAACATTCCAGACATAGCGCATTGATCGTGGTCGATGTCCAAAATGGCTTTACGCCTGGCGGTAATCTGGCGGTCGCCGATGCGGACCAGATTATTCCATTGATTAATCAGTTGGCGCAGCAGTTCGATACGGTTGTGCTGACACAGGACTGGCATCCTGAACAGCATATTTCCTTTGCGGAAAACCATAAGGATAAAGTGCCCTTTGAAACGGTTGAACTGGCTTATGGTACGCAGGTGCTATGGCCAAAACACTGTGTGCAGGGCAGCCATGATGCTGAATTTCATCCGAGCCTCAATATTCCAGCCGCGCAGTTGATTATCCGTAAGGGCTTTCATCCAGATATTGATAGCTATTCCGCCTTTATGGAGGCTGATCGCAAGACACCCACAGGTCTCAATGGCTATTTAAAGGAACATCAGGTGGATACCGTTTATATTGTTGGAATTGCCACGGACTTCTGTGTGGCATGGACGGCTTTGGATGCTGTACATTTTGGCTTTAAAACCTATGTGGTTGAGGATGCCTGTAAGGCGATTGACTTGAATGGCTCACTGCAAAAGGCCTGGCAGGAAATGTCTGGGCAGGGGGTTCAGCGGATACAGTCATCCAACCTGCTTGCCTAGGCTTGTGACGGCCATGCTAAAAACGTAAACTTTTGTTCACGAGTAAATGCCTTATTGTATTTGCGGACTAGAATAGTAATAGAGGGTGTTATGACTGAAGAAATAGATAATTTTGACCGCAAAATTATTCATCACCTCCAGCTTAATGGACGTTTGGCCAATCAGCAACTCGCTGAGTTGGTGGGCTTGTCTACTTCCCAGTGTTCACGCCGTCGGATTAACCTCGAACAGAAGAAAATTATCACAGGCTATTATGCGCAGATTGCCCTGGATGCTGACCCAACGCCGATTATGGGGATTATTGAGGTGAAATTGCAGAATTATAATGATGCAACCCATGATCGTTTTGTTGAGTTTCTTTTGCATGAGCCCGCAGTTAAAGATATTCATAAACTCACAGGCAGTTATGATTTTGTACTTAAAGTTGCGGTCAAGAGTTTGGATGAAATGGTGAAATTAATTGGTACTTTGTCATCCAGTAACTTTGGAGTCAGTAATTTAAATACATCTATTGTTTTAGAAAAATTAAAGGAAAATGGCATTGCGATTAAATAATAAATACTTTGCTACCCTTATAATGCCAGTCAAGATAACGTTATCACAGCGCAAACTTTTTGTATTTTAATGTGTTATTTTAATTATAAATTGCATTTATGATAAAAATATAATAATAAATTGCGTAAAAACTATAAAAATGATCAAATATATCAATCCGCATCCACATTCAGGATGCTCTCCCTGCTGTTGTCTTCTTTCTTGAGTTATACCGTTATGAGTACTGATCAACATGTATCTTTGCTAAGCCCAGCCGTGCCTGTGGTAGACCAACACTCAAGAGTGGAGGACGCTCTGGCGATGTTGATTGGAACATTTATTTTATCGTTTGCCATGACCCTGTTGCAGCAGGCAGGCATTATGACAGGTGGAACGGCAGGATTGTCGTTGTTGATTCACTACATCACTGACATCAAGTTTGGCATCTTATTTTTCTTGATCAACATTCCATTTTACTATTTTGCCTATAAAAAGATGGGTATTGCCCTTGTGGTGAAAACCTTTGTCGCGGTGGCATTACTGGCTGGGTTTACAGAAACCATTCCCCATTTCTTTCAGTTGTCAGAGGTCAATCCAATCTATGCCACGATTTTTGCCAATGTGCTAATGGGGGTAAGTTTCCTGATCCTGTTTCGGCATCGTTCAAGTCTGGGTGGCATCAACCTGCTTGCGCTGTATTTGCAGGAACATTTCAAGATTCCAGCTGGAAAGGTACAGATGGGAATTGATGTGGCGATCTTATTAACATCACTGTTTTTTGTGGACTGGAAACTGGTTTTAATTTCTATTTTAGGTGCGGTAATCCTGAATTCAATTATTTTGCTAAATCATAAAAATAGTCGTTATGTGGCATAAAATAAATTTTTTAAATTCTTAATTTATAGTTGAAAATGATGGTAAAGGGTAGAAGAAAGGCGAACTGTACGAGAGTAATAAAGTTTCATACTGATCCGGTCGTATCTCATTGATATTTCGAATTCGCATTAAAGGGAAGAAAAAATAAAGTTTCATACTCAGCTTTATCTTTTCTTCTACTTTAACTTTTTTATCGAGTAATAAAGTTTCATACTGAAATGAAACCTTAGGCTCGTTAAATCTACTTTCATATCATATTAGTGATGTTAAAAAATCATTGTATGCTTTCATTTTTTCGATATCTTGAAGTAATTGGTTTTTTCTTCTCAAGATTTCAGTTTTTAGTTCAGGAAAGTCTATCAGAGCTTGTTCAGAAGCTTTGATTTGGTTTTCATATATCTTTTGCTTTTCTTTTAATTGTTTGGTCTTGAATTCAAGTTTTCCTAAATCATGTTTAACGGTTTGAATTTCAAATTGCTTTCTAAATGTAGCCATACTTTTTGTTTCAGCAAATGTTGAAAGTCTTGGATTGTCTGAATGGATGCTTTTGACCAGATGACCTTGTTTTACAAGCTTTCTGAGAAGTCTATAAAGGTGTTGTTGATCGATTTGTTGCTTTTCTTCTTTAGAAAAATTCAAAGTGTTCCAAATTTTGTTTGATGTCCATCCATCAATTTGGTTTTTGTCTAGAAGAACAAGAAAAGATTGAAAGATAGGAGAAGTTATTTGTTTCATGGCAGAAAACTAGAAAATTTAAAAAGAGGATTATAATCCGTGGATATATAGTCCTCAAATAGTGATAGTTCTGTTTTTTAAGCATTTGAATGTTTATGTCAGAACTTACTATTCAATTTGGTCAATTAGTCCGCAAATATAGAAAAGAAAGAAACATGTCACAAGAACAATTGGCATTGCTCTGTAATATTGATAGAAGTTATTTAGGACGGATTGAAAGAGGTGAGGTTAATCTAACTTTGGAAAAAATCTATGAACTGGCAAATGCTTTAGAAACTTTACCCTCTAAATTACTGCCTTGATTTTCAGCTATTATCTTTCTGATAATTAAGTAACTCTATTTTTAGTTCATGACAAATATTATTAAATTCATTTAATAAAAATAACCCAATACCCTCTGCCATTAATGGAGGAATGGCGTTGCCGACTTGAGTGTACTTGGGACAGCTTACTTTTCTTCTTTCTCCACCAGTTGTGTAAGGGCCATGAAATTCGAACCAATCGGGAAATGATTGTAAACGAGCACATTCCCGAACAGTTAAGATACGAGGTTCGTCATAGTGTAATAAATCATCTGGTAATGTTGTTATAGTTGGAGCACATTCTGATGGATCTAAAACTTTGGTAATCTGCTTTTTAGTATTGAAAGTATCTAATACATAATCTTTTGGCAGAGTTCGCATTCTTCTTAATTGATATTTTTCAGATAGTTTAGGGTTATTTAAATCACTTAAAATTCTTTTAAATTTATTCTTTATAATAGGAGTATGGTTAGCTAAGCGTAAACCTGTTGGTAAAAAATCTTCAGTAAGTCCATCCCTCATTAAATCAATATAACTTCTATTTAAATTTTCAGGACAATGCGTACTAGATATTTGTAAGAACCTATCACTTGGAATATCAGTGACATTTTTTAATTTATAAGCACGGTTATATTTGCTTAACGTTTTTAAATCAGCAATAGCTTCTTGAGCAGAAACTTTGATCGGCAAATTTTTCTTAGCTTTAAAGTTTTTAGCAAATAGATTAAATTTCTCTTCAAATAAGGGAGTTACATTTTTGCTGAAATCTAATATTTGTTTTTTAGATAAAGATGGATTGACTCCAATTATCTCTTCAATATTAATACCAAATAATATGAATCGAATCCGATGTTGAGGGACTCCCCATACAGAACAGTCTTCAATAAATGTTATTGGCAGATAGCCCAATTCTGCTAAGTTACTTTTGATGCTATTAGCCGTGGCTGGTTGATCTTTAATTTTATATGTTATTCCTTTAACATTTTCCATTAAAATAATCTTGGGGCGGACTAAAGAGACAACTTTTAAATAGTCGTATACCAGTTTGCTTCTAGGATCATTTGGATCTCGTCTTCCAGCTGTTGAAAACCCTTGACATGGTGGACCACCTACTACCAAATCAACAATTTTATCTTTCCCTAATTGAGCTAAATAATCCTTTTTTTCTTCTAAGACTTCATGAATATCATGGTGTTGTATAGAAATTTGAGAAGAATCCCAATTGAAAGTATTTTTCAAATTTGGATTAGGTATAACAAGATTGTTTTTTAAACTAAGAAAGGCATCTGTATTCTTTTCAATGGCAAAAAGACCTGTCAAACCAGCATTTAGTAGTCCTAACGAGAGTCCGCCACAGCCAGAAAACAAGTCTATAAAGTGCATAATAGGTTCTTATATTAGAATTTCAAGAGAAGTGTAATGGATTTATGATTCAAGCACCAGGACTATTCACGTTGGACTTCTTCAAGGTTACCATTAATAAGCAAATTTTTAAGATCGTTAAAATTATCTCGGTGATTTAATAAGTTTTGACGTAACAATTTAAATTCATTTTCGCCATACAGCTTATCACCTACCTTAAAAACAGTTTTTCCATTTTCTTCTGTTGGTTTTACATGCGCCAGCTCATTTCTTGGTACTATAACGTCTTCACTGTATTTTTTTAAGACTTCTAATATATTCGTTATATTATATTTGTCTTCTAAATCTTCCAACATTTTTTTTAAAACTTCGTATTTTATGAAACTGCTGCATGCTCTATGATTCATAAGAGCTTCGAAATTACAACCAGATTCATTATTAATGATATTACTTATTTGAGTATCATTTTTTACACTTAAAGTTGAAATCCTCTCTTGGATGAATGAGTAAATGAGTTTTCTTTTTTCACTGCAATCAATTTTAGATTCAAGATTTTTTGTTAAATCACTAATTGATTCATCAAATTCACTTACAACCTCCATTACAATTCCGCGCATATGATTAATATCAAGAATTTTACGTATTCTATTTTGTATGATCTCGAATGATTCACCTTGTAAATTATTTCTATTAATACAAAAGACACCATCCACGTGATAGTCAAACATGAACTGGCGTAAATTATGAGGTGAGGCTGAACTGTAAAAAATAATATCTGTTAGTAAATTTGAACGTCTAAGCTTTTTTGCAATATCAGCACCATTGAAGCTATCTTTACCTAAATCATAATCAAGTAAGATGAGATCAAAGTTATTAACTATATTCTTTATATTGCCGAAAGTATTATTGAGGTCGCTTCCAGGTTTAATCCATTGTACTTTTAAATTAAAGCCTAGACGACTTAATCTAGTAGATAGACCTTTTGCTACTTCCTCAACATTATTTTGCTGATCTTCAAACCACAATATCTGGTAATCTAAACGCATCTTATACTAGCCTAATTATAAATTGACAACCATTATGGTAGTCTTCGTTTAAAGAAATACTTCCACCCATTTGCTCTATAATAAATTTCACATGATAGAGACCAAGCCCAGAACCATCAGTAGTACTGAAGCCTTTCTCAAATATTCTATTTTTTTCATATGAGTCTATGCCTTGACCATCATCGGTTATAGAAATTTCAATTTGTTTTGAGCCTATTTTTTTAAAGCTAAAATTAACAGTAGTTGCTCTAGCCTTACGTGAATTATGTACAAGATTGTCAATGACCATTGAAAGTTCAATCGGTAGAAATGTTCTTTCAAATGAGTCAATATCAGTATCAAAAGTAATCTTTAATGTATCGCCAGTATATATACTACAAATTGCTAACAAGTATTCTTCAAAAAAATTAACTAAGTTGGCAGTAATTTGTTCTGATTGAATTCTAAAATTAGCCTGCGTTGCAAATCTGGAGACCGATAATGTTTGTTGGTTTTTGAATGTTAGTCTTTCAAATATATTAATTAATTCTTCTTTAGTGAATTTTTCATCATGATTTAGTTTATCAATTTGGTTTGTAAGAATAGTATGAATAGTTGAAGCGTAAATTCCAATTTGGTGCATGAGATTAACAATATTATCTTTATCTAATGATGAATTAGCTGTTAGAAATAGATTTCTTTTCTTCTCTTCTTCATATGCTAGAGAAACTTTTTCTTTTTCAGATAAAGCTTCTTGTTTCTCTTCTTCAGCCTGTTTTGTTGCCTCTTCAGCCGCCTGCTTCTGTTTTTCAGCTTCCTGGCGTTCTTTATTTGCTTTTCTTGCTTCTTCTTCAGCTAGTCTTCTGGCTTCTACAGCTTCTACAGCCTCCTTTTTAGCTTGTATTTCGGCTTGTTTAAGCTCTAAATATCTCTGTTCAGCTTTATTAACTTTTTCCCATAGTTCTCTATTATTAGATTTGCGGGCAACTGCTTTTAAGCCTTCAATAGACTCTTCAAATTCTTTTGATTTCTCATTAAGTATCGTAATTAAATTTTCACTATATTCTAATAATTCTATTTTTTTTGAATTAGCTAGTTTCGAAACAATTTGTATAATGCGTGCTTTAGCAAGATCTGTATTTAATCTTTCAGGAGTATCTAATTCTCTATCAAGACTATCTTTCCAAGTAACATCAACGATATAGCTTTCTAATCGTTTAATACATTTTTCCATAAAGCATTCTTCTAATTGAAGATATGCTGGCGTTTCAATTAGTCCTTGATCTCTGCTGGTTGCTTCCTTAAATTGTTCTTCAGTACCTTTTACATCAATTTTTCCTATAACATCACGTGTACCTAAATATCTGGCATAACCTTGTTGCTTTCTTCTATCCAGATGAAAAGTATCATCCCCCTCATTACCAATAGGGTAGACGCGAAAGCCATTACGAAACACAAAAATTGATCCAAACGATACTGATGCTAGGCCCATTCGTCGTTTAAATGTTTGTTTTGCTGCTGTATTTAAATAGTAAATACTAGATGAAAATTCTGAATTTTTTATATTTGTGTAATCATTAGGTTCTTTAATTTTATATATTAATTCCCCACGATCTCTAAGGGTCGAAGTAATGGTTTCACCATTATCGGTAAAGTTAACATCCAAGTAAGTTGATTTAGATTGTAATGTATCAAAAATAAAATTTTGGATCGAGCCATTTACTAAAGGTATATATTCATCTGAGTTTTTTTTATCTTGGTATTCTTTATTATCCTTATCTATTTCGTCAGGAGCATAAATAATAATTTCGAAATCACTTTCTTGCTTAAATGGGTTAATAAGTTTCGCTAAAGAATTTTTAAGATCTAGTAGTTTTTTTCTATCCCAAACTTCACGTAAATTTTTTATTTCGATAATTGTTCCATGTTCTGGAATTTTTAAAGACTTATTTAATGAGAATTTATTGAATAAATCATAGGAGTAATCAATATTTTCTAGATGAAATCTAGAATCAGAGCTATTATAGACCTTTATTGATTCGAATCGCTTGAGATCATCCGATTCAAACATATCCCATTCAATATCCAAAATCTCACTATGGTCTAAAGCATCTTTATGTATTGTTTGAAGCTTTAGACTTGTTCCTAATCTATCACAAGAAAACCTTCCTACCCCTTTACTACCAGCGAAACTTTTATTCGTAACAATATGACGATAGTCAGTATGATTTAGCTGATTTTCTTTTTTCTTTTCCGAATAAGCAACAAATAACCACTTGTTGACCAAATCATCGTATGTCATGCCATGACCATCATCAATGATCATGATTCGTTCTTTATCGAAATAGAGTTGAACTTTTTTAGCATCAGCATCAAATGAATTTTTTACTAATTCAAAAATAGCTACGGTATCGTTAATAATTAAATCACGACCAATAATATTTTTTAACCCCGAACTAACCTTAAAATTTAATTGATTAGTCATAAAATTTCCTTAACTTCCAAATCGGCAGTTAGCCAAATAGTCTTTTTATCAATCGATTATCAGTGTTTAGTATAACAGTAATTTTGCCCTACGATAAAATATTAGATTCTAAACGTTCCATCCATCCTTTTAATTCTTGTTCGGATATTTCCTGTTTTTTTGCATTCATCCGAGGATGATTAAGCGTCTTATTTTTATAGCAAATATTTTTAAAAATTCCTTTTGGCCAGCGTAAGCATTGAGTGACTATCAGCTCAAGTACTTTTGCACGATCAATTTGATTCCATTGATTCAAGTCTTTAAGTGATAAAACCCGAGTTGAAAGTGGTTTCTTATTGTCAGAAGTATCAACCTCTAAGATCACAATATTTTGATTATTAAGCTGGAAACTGACTTCTGCGACACATCTAGGATTACCATCAGTCTTTATATGTTTGGAGTGGCCTTGAATGTTAGGTAATTTGTGAAGTTGAAAGCTAAAATTTTTAACCGATTTTTCTTTGCAAAATAAATCAATCATTTGTTGAAATGCAGAGAAACGATCAAGATACAAATGAAGATCTTCAGTTTCATCTTCAACACCATTAAATTCAGCAGAGGGGACAGAGCCTTCAGAAATAGTTTCGTTGGTACTAACTTCAGATGATGGATTTGTAGATAGGAAATCTTGATCTTTTGCACCATGATTTCTATGCCTAGTTTTTTTAGAAGTTTTCCTTGTTTCAATGGCTTCTAGGAAGTCGAAGTGTGTCGGTACAACATCTATGATTTGAACATCATCGCTATTACCATCTTCCTCATCTTTGATGGTCGGTTCCTTTCCATTATTTTTAGTTCCTGAAGAGTTTTCACTTTTCCCCCCTGATTTAGACTCAATGAATTTATCGCTATAGAACTCAACTTCTTTAGAAATTCGACTTGAGATTTTTTCAAAACCTGATATTTCATTGACAAAAAACTCTGAAGTTTCAGCCTTGTAATAGCCATATGAATCAAAAATCACTCCATTCAGTTGAGGCGGATTAAAACAAAAACTCCATATACGGTATTGGTCAACGTCATAGCCATATTTGGTACAAAACTGACTGATACTTTCAAAAGATTGTCGAATATCAGGATCAAGAAGAATCCAAGATAAGATGCGTCGAATACCTGAATCATTGAAATGAGAAATAGGGTATGAGCAAGCTGGTAAAATATTGATGAGGTAGTGATCTCGATTTGAAACAATATCGAAATCGATACTCAAACTATTCTCTATAATTGCTGATCTTGCTAAATATGGAGTGTAGAAAAACAGAGATCGAGCAAGTTCAAATTGTGGAAGTTTAATTTTGATCTTTTCAGACATTGGCTGACCGAATTGATCCACACGGACTGCATCAAACAAGAAATAATGCTCTACAAACTTTCCTTTTGATAAGTTTGTATTATTGACAGAGGATAGCCAATCTTGAGTTGAACTAATTTTAAAGCGTAAATTGTAGCCTTTGGGATATTCTTGAGTGGGATTGATGTGACTATTTTTTCTTAATAATTTTGCATTAGAAAAATTAGTGAAAGTCGTCTCACATATTTTATTTTCATTTTCCAAAGCTAGATTTATTGCCCAACTGCCTGAGTTATGTTTTTTAAATAAAGAACTAATCTTTTTTATTTTCATGTTCTTAGCAATGTGACTTATCTTAGCCATGATTAATCCTTTTCATTTGATTTAGGAATTTGAGAGCTTCATCTGTTAATCGTTCTTCACTTAATCCTGAATATCGTAATAATTGCCAACTCGCTTGGTGTTGATTATTTTTTTGAAATTGAATAATTGTTCGAGTGATTCTTCGGATTTGATAAGAGCTAATATCTTCTGAAAAAGTACTCAAAAATTTATGTGTTAAGGGCAGCTGATATAGGTTTTTCTCTACGGTAGAGTGTTGCGGTAGTTGTTTGAGATACCAGTTTCTAGATTGCCTAGGTAAACTCAAATCGTCTAATGATTGATAGAATATTTTGAATAATCGCCTCACCATGTCCCAATCCCTCAGAGGCCAATCTACTTTCTTTGGAATACTTGTGGGCAAAGCGTGAAAGCTTTTATTTTTTGTGAGTAACCAAGTTCTATCATTGCGATAAAGCCATGCATATAAGGCTGCATTTTTGACTCTAGATGGCTTTATTCCAAAATTTTTAATCAAAGACATCCATTCATTACGTTTTTCTTTGAGTATCAATATGTCTTTGTATTTAGTTCTTTCACTAGGTGTATCAGTATTCGAGTGCTTAGCAGGTAATTGATGAATTTCATCCAGAATGGCTACCCATGTCCAGCATTTAGGTAAAAACGTCTCTAAGACAATAATATGTTCAAGATAACTGAATGACTTACGATGCTTTCTAAAAATAGCTCTAAGCCAACATGTTTCAGACTCCAGTTCATCTAGGTGATGTTGCTGTAACCATTTTAAATCCCATGTTTTTATAACTGCTACATGAATTTTTGAATGATCAATGTGTTTAAAACCTCTGTTGAAACCTAATCGTTTTGCAGTACGCTGATAGAATTGACTCCATTGATGAAAGGTAGGTGATGTTGTTGGAGGAAGGTTTAACAGCTCATCAACACGCCTACTCACGATTAGATCTAACTCATGAGCAGGGGTATAAGGTTGCTTGCGATCCAAGATAAAACTTGCAGGAATAAATTGATGTCGTCCATTCAAATGGGCTGGTGGTAAAAATTCTGACAATGTAACTTTATGTTTGCTACAGCAATTCGCGCCTTGAATGTACCAAAGTCTTGACCAAAAAAATTCTCCATATTGGTGATATTGTTCTTCTAAGCAATGATGACAATAGCGATGAGTTGTTATCTGCTTAACTTTGGATGCCGCAACTCCTAATGCTAAATGGATAGAACCTTTTGATTGACTCCCCATCCAGTGAAGGCATTTTAACCGTGTATTTTCAGGAGAAAATAGAGCGTGGATTGGAAAAAGAGTATGTTCATAAACAATCTTTTCAAGTGTGTAGTTCGGTGATAAATGCGTTAACAGGCATATGAGATGGCTAGGTAAATCAATCGTGGCAATAACCTTACGATTAGCAAATACTTCTTCAAGTAATTGCTTAGGGCTTGTAATAGCATGATGAATTCCAGCTCTAGCTATCGTGCTATAAATTAATTCATTGGGATATGGTGTAGGAAAATTCAACATGCCAATTTCACTATTACATTGATTGCACCCAAGTTTGAGTATCAAAAATTAAATCGCTCGATTGAAGAACGTCATAAAAATTTTGGGATTTTTGCTTTTGAGAAAACTTAAACCTTAAATCATCTGACGGTAAGCTTATCCATTCACTTTGTTTTATTTTTCTGAGATTCATTTTTTCTGGTTTTGTTTCTTTATTCGCCTCAACTTCAGTGAGCCAATTCGAAACGATAGGCATGAGCTCTTGCATATTGAGATGAGGGAAATCGACAAAGGCTTTTTTGATTACAGAAATTACTTTAGATTCTGGATATCCAGTGGCAATCAGTAGATTATGCAATCTTTGTGCATGTACATTTCCATTATATTGTTCAACGTTTTCTTGTTCTTCTTCTATTTTTTTCTGAAGTAGAAGTAATGTTTTGTCCACATATGGAATAGTTAAGTCAGAATAAAGTGCAATGCGATTAGGATCCCCAGACTTAAGCGCTTCTATCATTGGATGGACAAATTTAAGTTCATCCTCATAGACTTGTCTAAGCAAACTCGGCGTTATTCTTTCTAGTCCTGTCATGATCGCTCGGCATTGAGCCAAAACAAAAAGTTTAACGACTATATCCAGTACGCCCTGAGACAGTTCATACCAACAGTCTCGAATTTCTTCACTGAGTTGTGCTTTATTGGTTAGCCATTGGTATTTCCATAGGGCATTGGTGAAAGCCATCCATTCTGTTCTAGTTGCGGTATTTGATAATGGGGGATTGTTCTTCATAGGTTCCCATATAACAGCTCCGAAACCAGCCCCACGGCGCGCTGAACGCAGATCTCCATCAAATATAAATTTGGCTTTGGGTGTGCCGACCATAACCACTGGCAAACCTACAACATTGATTAAGGTGACAAAGAAGTTCAGCATTTTTTCAGCACCACCTGAATTTTTAACACTCAGGTGTTGGATTTCATCAATGACGAGTACACCAATAGCATAGGTATTGGTAATTTGACGCATATAGTTTAGTAGAGCTTCGATTCCTAATCTTTTTAAGGCAACTTTTCTTTCAAAATCTGTTCCTAATGCAACATCAATTGCCTTAAAGAAATGCAAACATAGATTTTTTAATGAGCCATCATGAGGGCAGTCTATTTTGAGATAAACGAGTTGAGTGAAGTTATATTTTTCATGATAAATCACTTGAGGATACAGGTTCAGAATTCGCTGTAGAGTTGTACTTTTGCCACTTCCTGAACAACCGATCAGTGAATAGCTTAAAGCTGTAGATTTTGGCGCATCAAAACGAAAGGCATTAATATCTCCCGAGATAATACGCTCATAACCGTTTTGCAAATGTTGGTGCAATTTCCCATCAGCAATATTGCGCCCGACATAGCCTTGACGAATTAATATTGCAATTTTTTGTTCTAATGAAATATGCCGAGTAATCGGTTGAAAAAATTGATGAAGAAGTTGAGATGAAAGATGAATTCTTTCGTTCTTAGATCTCAGAATATCCTCAGGGTTAAAGTCCACCTTACCAATCAGATTAGCTTTGATATCTGCAATTTCTTGCATGATTGGTGGTAGAGCTTCAATAAATGGATTGTCTTTATATTCACCAAAACTAGGCGTGTAACGTGCTTGAATAAAATTTAATGGCAAAGTCATTTAGTCATCCTCACCAAATAATTCGTCTGTTAAGTCTGGATAATGAACCGCTTCAGCATCTTGAGGCTTAATTGAGGTTTTCAGTTTAGGCATTGGAATAATATTTGTATCCACTATTTCTTGCTGTTTTACCTTAGCTTTGCGTTCAATATTTTTTTCTTTTGCTTTATTTTTAGTGATTTCAGCGATTCGTTGAGATGGTTTAATTGGGCTCTTCAGATGCTTAGTATTAAGTTTCTCACTGATAAATACTTCAAGCTCTCTTCGTTTTTTTGAAGCCTCTAGTTCGTGCTGTACAAGGTGCTCTTTTTGGGCTTTTTGCCTTTCTTTAACTTCCCACAAAGTACAATCCATAAATTCTCTCGATCGATCGGAGAGAGACCCTATCCAGTATTCAAGACTACTATCTTTTGGAAAAATATAAATTTTATTCATTGAGTAGGGATCATAGGCAGCTTCAAAATTTTGAGGACGAGAACTTTGTGTCTTACGGTGTAACCAACCAAGATCGAGTACTTCTTTGGCTAGGTAGTAAAGACCAAATGCTTTGATGCCTAAGTCTGATATTGTGATTTTAGTACGTGGCAATAATGCAATTCTTAGTGCTTCCTCTGGAACACTCCTCAATTTTCCAGTTCTGTTTTGAATACCCCAATTCCATAAATGTAAGGGAATGGTTGGTAAGTCATTAGGCATGTCTGGCTCACGATCATACGTCTTTAGCACATGAAATTGATTATGCGAGATGATGCAGGCAAGAATGATTTCAGTAAATTGGTGAATATTTAATGTGGCATCTTGACGGTAATCATTACCACCAGTCTTTTTTACAGTGGTGCCTTCAACAACACCTTTTCCCTTACCTTCTTTTTTAAAATAAGCCTGATATGTATTGAAAGCTTGTTCCACGATGCCTTTAGCATCACCACGTCTTGCTGGCGCATTTTCGAGTCTTACAGCGAAAGTTTTTTCTAAAGCTTCAATTTGATAGCCGAGTAGTTCTCCTCGATCCGCGAGTAAAGCATCAGGTAAACCAACAGCTGGCCAATCCTCTGGCTGAATTAAGATCCCATACTCAGCACAATACTGAACCTTATCGGTCATCGCTATATTCAATGCTTGTATTGCAGCTAAATATGAAGGTGATTCAAAACCTATATAAAAGCCTGCGACTAATCTACTGAAGACGTCAATCACAAAGTAAATGGTGGGTCTACCAACGATACTTTCTGGATTTGAATTTGAAACAAGATAAATATCAGCGATCGTGGCATCAATTTCATAACGTGCACCAGGGCCTAAGGCTTGAGCGTTAGATGTTGATTGCAAAGGACGATAGTCTTTGCGGTAGTTGGATGTACTAATACGAGCTTTTATGCTTTCAATTTTTTTGAATTCTTTTTCGTAGTAATACTTAAACTGCCATATTGTTGGGATATCTGATTCGGCTGTATCAGGATAGAGATTTTTATATGTGGTTTGAAATTTTCGATATACAAATGGGAGTGAATGTTTATTGTCTTTTAAAAAGAATAATTTAATGGTTCGATAGAAAAGTTTTTCAATGTTTTCATTAACATTAATGCCTTGTTCACTATTATAGATACGAGGTCGACCTAATTTTTTGTCTTTAGCTGTTCTTTTTTGACCCTTAGCTCCACTATTTCTGTAATCAGGAAGCAATGCATTAGGAGTTTGTCCTCTTTGCCAATATCTGCGAGCTAAGCGATAAATAGTTTGTTTGGTGACTTCATGTTGATTCATGATTTCACTAATTATTTTTCCTCTTTGTACTGGAATATAAAATAATTCATGAGAGATCAGAGGATAAATAAGGGCATAATTTTGGTCACGTTTTATTTCTTGTGCTGATTCCTTCTCAGGCTGAATGAAAGCAAGTGACTCATGTGGGTCTATTGCTCTTTCAATACTGCCATCTTCCAAACCTTTTAAGATTTCTGTTCTACTAACTTCAATTGGAAAAGCATTTTCCAAGTCAAGACTAATCCAAATCACAGAGTCAGGTAGGATAGTTAAAATCCTAAATAAAGAGCTTTCAAAATTTAATACTTCATTGATTTTCAGCATGAAGTACCTCATTCCAAATATTAAGCTCGCCCAATTGAATATGGTCTGTATTTAAATCCTTAAAAGAAATATTAAGATCAAATATGAAATACCTTTGAGCAAGCAAGTCTCTAATTTCTCTTAACGATTGTCCTAACTCAAAATGATACTTTTGATCAATGGTTCTCGCTAATTCATTAATCTTTTTAGATTTATTTTTAATGAAAATATCTGCATAAAAGTTAAGTTTATCTAACGTATTTTGTTCACTTAGTTCCAGAGTATTTATTGAACTGTATAACCATTGAATGTTCTGGCTGACAGTTTTAGGAACTTGGTGCTCGGTAAAAATATAAAAAGGTATGTTTTGCTGTTTCCAATATTGTCGCTCAATTTCTATTTTTTCTATTGTGCGTGGATCATTGAGAGCATTTGAATACTTAACTTGGACTACAAATTTAGGTGTTATTGAATTATGTGTATCCACTAAAAAATCACTTGTCATGATTTGATAATGTTTCCCAAATCTAGGGTGAGGGATTCCAATTGTCTTCGCAATTTCTAGAGTTTGTTCGAGGTCTAAGGGATATTGTTCTCGAATATCGATAGTCGTTGAATGCCATTCTAGTAATAGAAAAGTAGAAAGTTCTAGATCAGAGAGAAGGTGATAAGTTCTTTGGCTTTTATGACCAAAAACTCGGTGAGATCGACCTTCTGAACTCACATCTCGAATTGTGAGCCAAGGTTTATAGCTATTTCCAAAACCCTGTCCTCGTCCTTCTTTAATCCATTTTTGAATTTTGAGTTCATGATTTTGTGTGTTCTTAAAGTTGGCCATAAAAAAATCCACACATCATGTTGTTTAGAGCATAGCTTGTGTGGATTTTTTGAGCAATTCAGTATTACACTTTATTACTCAGTATGAGACTTTATTACTTAGTATGAAACTTTATTACTCTCATACACGAACCTTCCTTCTACTTTATCATTTTATTCTACAGTCACACTCTTCGCTAAATTACGTGGCTGATCGACATCAGTTCCGCGTAATACAGCGACATGATATGACAGAAGCTGTACAGGGATACTGTAAACAATTGGCGCCAGCCATTCATTGACAGATGGAATGTGAACCACATGCTGACGGTCTTTACCGTGAATACCACTGTCTTGGTCAGCAAATACAAACAGCTCACCGCCACGAGCCTGAACTTCTTCCATGTTCGACTTGAGTTTATCCAACATCTCATCCTGAGGAGCTAGGATCACCACAGGCATTTCATTATCGACTAGAGCCAATGGGCCATGTTTCAGTTCGCCTGCTGCATAACCTTCGGCATGAATATATGAAATTTCTTTCAATTTCAATGCACCTTCCAGCGCGATTGGGAAATGTGTGCCACGTCCCAGGAAAAGGCAATGGTTTTTCTCAACAAAGAGGGTCGAGAGACGCAAAATCTCAGTATTATGCTGCAAAGTATCCAGAATCACTTTTGGACAATGCCATAATGCTTCCACAATCTCATTCAACTGATCTGTCGCAAGCTGCTGTTTGACTTGACCAATTTTGAGAATGAGCAACATTAATGCGGCAAGCTGTGTGGTAAATGCTTTTGTTGAAGCAACCCCGATTTCAGGACCAGCCAGTGTCAATAAATGATGATTGGTTTCGCGCACCATCGATGAGGTGGCAACGTTACAGATTGTCATGGTGGTGATGTCAAGGTTTTGTACCTTGGCGCGTTTTTGTGTTTCACGTAACGCTGCCAGTGTATCTGCTGTTTCACCAGACTGGGAAATACAGATATACAGTGTATTGGCCACAATCACTGGCGTGCGGTAACGGAATTCACTGGCGATCTCGACCTGGCAAGGTACACCGATCAACTGTTCAAACCAGTACTTGGCAATCATGCCCGCATGATAACTGGTGCCACAGGCAATAATCTGGACTTGCTGGATTTTGTCAAAATCCGCATTGGCATGATTAAGGAAATCGTCACGTAACGTATTACCATTCAATGCCTGGGAAATCGTTTGTTGAATTGCTTCTGGCTGCTCATAGATTTCCTTGAGCATATAATGCTTATATTCACCTTTAGACGCATTGCTAATCGTGGCATCCAGTTCTTTGACAGGACGTTCGACCAGTTCACCATTGACAAACACTTCAATACTGGTACGGGTTAAACGGGCAATGTCGCCTTCTTCCAGATAAACAAAACGATTGGTTACAGGCAATAAAGCCAATTGATCAGAACTAATAAAGTTTTCACCAATCCCGACTCCGATCACCAGAGGGGAACCCTCCCGTACAGTGATCAACTCATCGGTATGACCCGTATGAATAACCCCCAGTGCATAGGCACCTTTAAGGCGAGGAACAATATTCTGTACGGCTTCAAGTAAACTATCGGTTTGCTTAAGTGCATCATGCACTAAATGTGCAACCACTTCGGTATCGGTCTGGGACGTAAAGATATAGCCCAAAGCCTGTAATTCTTCTTTGAGTTCCTGATAATTTTCAATAATACCATTGTGTACAACAGCCACATCACCTGAAACATGTGGATGAGCATTATCTTCAGTCGGTTTACCATGGGTTGCCCAACGGGTATGTGCAATACCTACATGACCAGTCAAATGCTGCTCAGATACTGCTTCAGCTAAATTTGCAACTTTACCTACACGACGTTCGCGTAAGATTTGTTGATTATTCAATAACGCTAAACCCGCAGAGTCATAACCGCGATATTCAAGACGTTTTAATCCTTCAATCAGAATATCAGTTACACATCGTTCAGCAACGCCACCAACAATACCACACATAATTTTATCCTCTTATTTTTTCAGCTTTTGGGGACGTTGATAATTTGCTTTCTCAAACTGTTTAGATCGTTCGACAGCTAAACTATGCTCAGCCACATTTCGAGTTAAGGTTGAGCCTGCACCTGTGGTTGCACCTTGAGCAATTTTAATTGGTGCAACCAATGAGTTATTGGTACCAATAAATACATTGTCTTCAATAACAGTACGATGTTTATTTGCGCCATCATAATTACAAGTGATTGTCCCTGCACCAATATTACAATCCGCACCGATGTCAGCATCACCCAGATAAGTAAAGTGATTGGCTTTAGAACCGAGTCCAATATTTGAATTTTTAACTTCGACGAAGTTGCCAATATGCACATCATTGGCCAGATTTGTGCCAGGACGTAAACGGGCAAAAGGCCCAATCTGGGTATTTTCACCCACAACCGCATTTTCAAAAATGCTATAGGCCTGAACTTTGGTACCTGCGGCAATACGGGTATTTTTTAAAATACAGCCTGCGCCAAGTTGAACGTTGTCACCTAATTCGCAATCACCTTCAATAATGACATTGACATCAATTTGTACATCTTGACCACATTTCACAGTTCCACGCAGGTCAAAACGATTTGGATCAATTAAATGTACGCCTTGTTGCATCAATTCTTTTGCTTGTTGTTGCTGAAATTGACGTTCCAAAGTTGCAAGTTGTATGCGGTCATTCACACCATCAACTTCAAACGCAAAATCTGGTTCAACTGAGGCAACTTCCAGACCATCCGCAATCGCCATCGCAACAATATCGGTCAGGTAATATTCACCTTGCGCATTTTCATTGGAAAGTTTTGGTAGCCATTGATGCAGCTTGGCATTGCTAACGCAATAAATGCCTGTATTGATTTCCTGAATCTGGCGCTGTTCTTGATTGGCATCTTTATGTTCAACAATGGCCTGAATTTTACCGTCTTGGCGGACAATGCGACCATAACCTGTTGCATCTTCTACGGTAAGCGTAACTAAGCCAATGCCTGTCTGAGTAGAGGCATCTAATAGTTTTTGTAGGGTATTTGCATGAATACAAGGTACATCACCCGATAAAATCAGCGAAATACCGTCTTGAGGTAAAACAGGTAATGTCATTTGCACTGCATGACCTGTGCCCAATTGTTCGGCTTGTTCAACCCACTCAACCTGTTCATTGGCAAAACTTTGCTTAACCAGCTCACCGCCATGTCCATAAATGGTAATAATGTTTTCAGCATGCAATTTTTTTGCGGTTTGAATCACATGTCCTAAAAGTGGTCGACCTGCAAGGGGTTGTAGTACTTTTGGTATTTGTGAACGCATTCGCGTTCCTTTCCCTGCGGCAAGAATAATAACAGTTGTTGACATAACTAACCCTAATATCAATGGTTTAAGTCAAAAAATAAAAATGAATCATAAAAATACAAAGCGCAGCCCAAAGACCTGCAATGATGTCATCAAGCATAATCCCTAGACCACCAGTAACTTTTTGGTCTGCCCAACTAATCGGAAATGGTTTCCAGACATCAAATATACGGAATAATACAAATCCAGCAATGACCCACAACCCATTCATTTGCTGTAAATAAAGCAAAGGCAGGAAAGTAATGGACTGTCCTGCGAACTCATCCCAGACAATACGTCCGTCATCATGCACATTGAGGACTTTGGCGGTTTGTCCGCAGATATAAATGCCGACAATCGACATGATCAGGATGGCAATCAAGCTGCCATAGAAACCCAATTGTAGCCACAATGGTACAAACAGCAGGGCAAAGGCTGAACCAAATGTTCCAGGGGCTTTGGGCGCTAAGCCAGAACCGAAACCGACACCGCAAAAAACGATGCAGCGGTTGAACCAGCTCATTTGTTTAAAGTGAATCGGTGGCTTATGCAAAGTGTTGATATCCCTGAACAGGTAATGGGTGATTTTCACCCATATACACAAATGACAATCCAGTTTGTTGGGTGATTTCACCAATTATTGTAAGCGGAACATCTAATTGTTGTCGAAGTAGTTTTTCAAAATTTTGCGGTGATATTGTAAAGCACAGCTCATAATCGTCACCACCCGCAAGGGCGTAGTGCCATGCCTGCTGTTTTTCCAGATTTTTGAGTGATTCATCAATCGGAAGCTGATCAAGTTGCAGTTTTGCACCGACATTGGACGCCTTCAGAATATGTCCCAAGTCCTGGGCCAATCCATCCGAAACATCAATCATACTGGAGGCCAGACCTTTGAGTTGTTGTCCTAAAACACAACGTGGCGTTGGATAATCAAGTCGTTGCTGTAGGGCATGGCCAAGATGCTGTAGCCCAAATGCGGCATCGCCAATCTGACCACTGACACAAATGTAGTCACCCACTTGTGCACCTGATCGGGTAATGGCCTGACCCTGTTCAATCCAGCCCAGTGCCGTGACCGTGATGGTCAGTTGGGAACTCTGTGTGGTATCACCACCAATCAGACTAGCACCAAATTGATCGCAGCAATCGAACAAGCCCTGACTAAAGCTAGCTAGCCAGCCATGATCAACTGTTGGTAGGCTTAATGCCAGTAAAATACTATGCGGTTTTGCACCCATTGCAGCGAGGTCAGATAAATTGACCGCCACACTTTTCCAGCCGATGGCATGGGCAGAGGTATCGGTTGGAAAATGTCGACCAGCAACCAGTGTATCGGTACAGATCACCAGTTGCTGTGAGGGAGCAGGAGTCACAATCGCTGAGTCATCACCAATTCCTAAACTGACATCGGATTTTGATGCACGTTTAAAGTATTGATCAATAATTGAAAACTCAGCCATGACACAAGCCTGTTATTTAGCTTGCTGTTTTTCAGTTTCACGAAGCTTTGAGGAAAGACGGTCCAGTACACCATTGATGTATTTATGGCTGTCCGCACCACCAAAGTGTTTTGCCAGCTCAATCGCTTCATCCAGCACTACACGGTATGGAACTTCGAGGTGATCCCGTAATTCATAGGCACCGAGTCGTAAAGTGGCAAGTTCCACACCATCGAGGGCATTTAACTCACGGTCAAGGACAGGGATGAGCAACTCATCCAGAGCGTCATGTTGGGCAACCACTTGAGTGAGCAATTCATGGTAATAGTTAAGGTCAACCTTGTGCATGGCATTTTCAACACGGGTGCGTGCCTCAATTTCATGGACAGGGTTCTGACTCATTTGCCATTCATAAATCCCTTGTACAGCAAAACGACGTGCTTTGCGTTTCGCTGCATAAGCGGCCTGAAGTGTTTGCGACATGCTTTAAATTGCCTTTAATAAGTTAACCATTTCGATTGCAGTCAATGCAGCTTCGCTACCCTTGTTTCCTGCTTTCGTACCAGAACGTTCAATTGCCTGCTCAATGCTGTCTGTTGTCAACACACCATTGATTACAGGCATAGTGCTTTCAAGTGCAACCACACCTAGACCTTTGGCACATTCACCCGCAACAAAGTCAAAGTGTGGAGTGCTACCACGAATCACTGCACCTAAAGCGATGATGGCATCAAACTGGTTTGAGGCAGCCAGCTTTTTCGCAACGATAGGAAGTTCCCACGCACCTGGCGCATGAATCACGGTAATCGCATCTTCTGCAACGCCATGACGTTTTAAGGTGTCAATCGCACCTTCCAGTAAATGTTCAACCACGAAGCTGTTGAAACGACCAACCAAGATCGCATAACGACCTTCGCTTGCGAGATGTAGTAAACCTTCAATTCGGCGAATTGCCATAACAACCTCGATTATTTTGCTGTGACTTGATCGGCAGTGATGTATTCCACTACCTCTAAATTAAATCCTGATAGTGCATTGAAACGAAGTGGTGAACTCAACAGTTTCATTTTCTCAACACCCAGATCACGTAAAATCTGTGCACCAACACCAATGGTCTGATATTGCTGGGAGAGGGCGGCATTGGATTTCAAAGGCATTGGTTGATTCAGGTGATGAATTGCATGACCGAGATCTTCCAGATGGTCCTGTCCAATCCATACCAGCACTCCACGGTCGCTCTCTGATATGGTTCTCAGTGCGAGGTCCAGACTCCATGCAGTGGAGCCATCTGCTTTATTGAGTTTTAGCAAGTCACGTACAGGGTTGAAACCATGCACACGAACTGTGGTGACCCCTTGTTTTGGTTCACCTTTCACTAACGCCAGATGGATGTCTGGACTGCCGATTTCACGGTATTTATACAGTTCAAACGCACCATATTCAGTGTTAATGGTTTCCTGGGACAGGCGTTCAACCGTTTGTTCATTGGTCATACGGTAATGGATCAGATCCGCAATCGTACCGATTTTTAAGCCATGTTTCTCTGCAAATACTTCTAAATCAGGGCGACGCGCCATAGTGCCGTCATCATTAATGATTTCACAGATCACGGACGCTGGCTCAAGACCCGCCAGACGGGTTAAGTCGCAACCTGCTTCAGTATGGCCTGCACGGTGCAGTACGCCACCTGGCTGTGCCATTAATGGGAAAATATGGCCTGGCTGAACGATATCGCTTGGCTTGGCATGTGCCGCAACCGCGGTACGGATGGTATGCGCGCGCTCAGCAGCGGAAATGCCTGTGCTGATGCCTTCAGCTGCTTCGATTGAGAGGGTGAAGTTGGTCGCGTGCTGTGCGCCGTTCTGGTCAACCATCAACGGAAGATTCAGTTGTTTACAACGGTCACGGCTGAGCGTCAGGCAGACCAAACCACGTGCATGGGTAATCATGAAGTTAATATCTTCAGGGCGCACATGCGTTGCGGCGATGACCAGATCACCTTCATTTTCACGATCTTCATCATCCATCAGGATGACCATTTTGCCTGCACGAATATCTGCGACAAGCTCTTCAACACGACTCAGCGGCATTCGCTTTCACCTTTTTATTGCCTTTCAAGGCACTCATATTCGATAAACCACGCATAGTTTACCGCATTTTAACAAATTTCGCCTGTGCTTCTTGATCAATTAAAAAGCCTGATGCCTTAGAAAAGCGATCAGGGTAATCAGGAAACAGATGATAATGGATTATGACGCTGGAATATCAGAAGATTCACTTGAAACTTTTGCTTTCTTACCCATCAGGATTTCAGTGCGAAGATTTTGCGCCAAAGTGGCACACTGCTCATTCATCCCATTAATCATAAAGGCATGACGGGTCATGATATTGCTTGGGTTTGGCATTGCCACCAGTTCATAACTGTTTTGAATGGTTTTAAGCTGGTCATGGCTCAGGTGCAAAGCAGCCTCTTTTGCATGCAAATGCTGGGTAAGGCGTTTAGATGCCTCAATTGCGTCCAGTTGCATCGCATCCACCGCACTTGCCACCGCGCCACGGGTCTGTAGTGCAAAGCGTTTATCTTCACGGTATCGCTTGTACAGCACCTCTGCCAGCAACTGGAACACTGCACCCACCATCATCAGGCATTCAAGCGCATGTGGCTTTTCCAGTGTGGTTGATAATGTGGCACCCTCGGCATTAAATTGCTGTACCACATGAATATGTGAGGCATCCATTTGATAATGTCTACTACACAGATCAATACTTTTATCTAAAAATAACTGGCAAAGCTTGAAGTAGGGAACCGAGACTGACTGGTTTACACTGCTTAGCAACTGCTTTGGATCATAAAACTGGATATTCAGCGCCAGCGTTGCGTGGTCAAGCTGGGTTTGTTCGGCTGGCTTCTTTTCAATCCGTGATTTTGGTTGTGCTTTTGCCTGTTGCTGGGCTTGTGCGACCAGCGTCACGGTGTTCTGTTTTTCCAGTACCAATGCCTGAGTTAAACGCTGAATCTCATGTTTAAGATGATTTTCCTGATTGATACGGGCTAAATATTCACTGCGTGTTGGACGGGCAATGGCACGGTAAGCCAGCCAAATCAGGAAGTGGATAAACAATGATGCTAAAATCGCCAGCCATTGTGTGCGTAAGATTTCACCAATACTTGGCTGGATCAAGGTGATTTCGACCGTTCCTACTTTCTTTTCATTTTGTAGGGCATCACGCACAAAGACTTCACCCTGACGGGTTTTGGCCATACCACTGGTTGCAAGCACCTGTTTATTGGCATCGAGGATACGAATGGATGCGACACTTGGGTTGGTTGCATAACGGTTGGCCACCAGTGCCAATGAGACCGTGTTGGCGGGTTCCAGTTCTGAAAGGCTATCTGCCACAAGCTGACTGGTCATCAGTTGTCCCTGACTGGCGCGGTTTTCATTGAGTTGATGTGTCGTTGCAATCACCAGTAAAAAGGTATGCAGTGCAAAACTTACGATCAGCAGGCTAGCAAATAGCCCTTGGCGTGGCGCATTCAAGTTAAACTTCCAAGATAAATAAGAGTCAAATAGATTCAGGTCAGGTTATGTTATGATTCTTACATACAATAGTTGTCGCTCAACCACGAGTCAATTCATGCGAGAAATCATTCTTATATCCTTTTTAGGACCAGATCAACCGAATCAGTTTACTCGATTAATGCAGGTGCTCTCCGTACATTCTTTGCAAATACTCGATGTGGGTCAGGCTGTTATCCATAATCAACTCACCCTTGGGATTGTTGTGGCATCGGATAATGAGACTGCAACCGCATTGGCAATGAAAGAGATCCTGATTTTAGCACATGATATTGGCTTAACTGTGCGATTTAAACCAATCTCTAACGCAGAATATGAACAATGGGTGAGTGAGGGTGGACGAACCCGCTATATCGTGACTGCGCTTGCCCCAGAACTCACGGCGGCACATTTGCAGGCAGTGACCAAAATTGTGTCAAGTCAGGGCTTTAATATTGAAACAGTGACACGTTTGTCGGGTCGAATGGATCTGGAAACCAATAGCCCATTTCCGCGCCGTGCCTGTGTGCAGTTTGGTTTAAGTGGACAAATGTTGGATGCACAAGCGATGCGAGCTGCATGTTTGAGTTTGTCAGGTGAGCTGAATATTGATGTTGCGGTACAGGAAGACAATGCCTATCGCCGTAACCGTCGTCTGGTTTGCTTCGATATGGATTCAACCCTGATTGAGCAGGAAGTGATTGATGAGTTGGCGCTGGAGGCGGGTGTGGGTGCTCAGGTAGCTGAAATTACTGAGCGAGCCATGCAGGGGGAGCTGGATTTTCAGCAAAGTTTCCGCGCCCGTGTTGCCTTGTTAAAAGGTCTGGATGCTTCGGTTCTACCAAAAATTGCAGAACGTTTAACTGTGACCGAAGGCGCAGAGCGTCTGATTTCAACCCTGAAAGCATTAGGCTACAAAACCGCTATTTTGTCGGGTGGATTCCAGTATTTTGCTGAATACCTACAGGCCAAGCTCGGAATTGATGAAGTGCATGCCAATATTTTAGATGTGCAAGATGGTTTAGTCACTGGTGAGGTTAAAGGTGCGATTGTCGATGGCGCACGAAAAGCTGAATTACTGCGTCAACTTGCCGATAAAATGGGTATTTCACTAGAGCAAGCGATGGCGGTAGGCGATGGAGCAAATGATTTGCCAATGCTGTCTATTGCAGGCTTAGGTGTGGCGTATCGCGCAAAACCATTGGTTCGTCAAAATGCCAATCAGGCAATTTCAAGTGTTGGTTTAGATGGTGTGTTGTACTTATTGGGTATGCACGATAAAGACTTAAATCGCGCTTAAAAGCTTAAAACACTTCCTGTGCATCATGTCGTTTTGTCACGATATGGTGCATTTTTATGGTGTCATGATTTGTTCATAATCATGTCTAAATGTATAGAAATACAACGATAAAAAAATTCAAGAAAAAGTTTTTCTACACAAAAAATATCGGCTATTTATTTGTAATGACACGCGGTAATTGATGCCATATAGCAATATTGATGTTTGATGATTTTAAAATGTGTAATGACAAAAACATATTGCGACAGCTTGTGTCGTAGCATTGGTTTTTACCTCTTTTCTTCTTAAAAAAAACTTCCATAATGCATAAAGACCTAAATGCAATGAGTTAGTAAGCGTTAGAAATTACACAACAATAGCGGTCTGAACAGAACAGACTAATTTTTTTAAGACGGAGGTTTATATGGAAGCAGCGAATTTCACCATGTGGGTTGGATTTGGCTTGATCGCTGTCGCAGTTATTGCTGTTTTCTTTTCTCCTTATCGTCGTTGGCTAGGTTTTATGTTGGCAGGTATGCTGTGCTGGGGATTGCTGGAAATGGTGCGCTTTGGGGTGCAAACCATGTTCGACATGTCGGTCGCCTATAGTTATTTGACAGCCTTAAGCCTTGCGATGGTAACGGTGACATTCATACTTTTACGTGAAGACAAACAAACACAAAAGCAATTGGCGAAACGTCAGTATATTGAACACACCCCTGTGTACAAGGATGACCAACAACAATGCTCTAGCAGATAATCCATAATAATATCAATTATATCAAAGGCATGCTTGACATGCCTTTTTTGCACTAACTTTCTGAAACAAAGCTTTTACCGCCTTTGCAACAATTGTGCTAGGATACAGTTGTCTTAATTTTCATCATAATACTGTGGGCATAAATGTCATGAAGCTTTCTTCTTTACCTGTGATTCAGTTACCTATTGTTGATGTAAGCACGGATCCGTTAGATTTGTTGGTGGCAGGTTTGGCGTTACGTATGAAGCAATTGGCACGTACCAGCCCAAAGTTTATTGAATTGGTTCATGACCGTGAATTTCGTATCCAGATTGGTACAGATGCAGGGTTGGCACGTCAGATTATTGTCAACCGTGGCAAGATTGATACAGTTGCGGGCAGCCCAGAAAAGGCTGACTTTATTTTGCAGTTTGCTTCAAGTGAGCAGGGTGTGAAAACGCTGGTGAAAGGCGATCCAACTGCATTCATGACAGGCATGCAGGATGGCAGCATTAAAATGGAAGGTGACTTCAGCCTGCTGGTCTGGTTTAATCAGGCGGCAAAATTGATTCCACCGAAAGTGCCAAAACCTGTAAAAGAAAAAATTCGTCAGGTGCGTGCCTTTATTAAAGAAAAAACAGGCAAATAAACGACCTGAAAAAAACTCCCAAATAGGGAGTTTTTTTACGCCGAAATTTATTCAATCTCCAAATTAAAGGTCACTGGTCCGTCATTGATTAAATGAACTTTCATATCAGCAGCAAAAATACCTGTTTGGACATGAGTAAATTGTTGACGCGCATATTCCACCAATTGCTCATACAAAGCTTTCGCTTCGGCTGGCGGCATGGCAGGTCCAAAGTCTGGGCGCAGCCCTTTCTGGGTGTGTGCCATCAAAGTAAATTGTGAAACCAATAAAAGTCCACCATTGGCTTGACTGACATTCCAGCCCATCTTGCCGTTCTCATCATCAAAGATGCGGTACTTTAAAATCTTGTCAATCAGCTTCTGGCCCTTTTCAAGAGTATCTTCTTTACCCACTCCCAGAAATACCAGTAAGCCATGTTGAATCTCACCTGTGGTTTGTCCTTCAACCACAACGCTGGCTTCGAGTACCCGTTGAATTAATGCGCGCATAACATTGAAACATAGATGAAAAAGACAGGGAATTCTAGCAGACAAATGAACCTGAAAATTGACTGTGCAGCAAAAGTCTACTATTCAATCCCAGCCATTTGGTTGTATAACAACTGATATTGCAAAAGAATTGGTCAAAACCATCGCCTATGTCTGCCGTTATTCAATCTTTACTGGACACCGACCTGTATAAATTCACCATGCTGCAAGTGGTGCTGCATCAGTTTCCACAAACGCACAGTGTTTATTTATTCCGTTGCCGAAATCTGGAGGATACCGCCTATCCCTTGACGGAAATTTTGGGTGATCTCAACCATCAGCTCGATTTGCTGTGTGAACTTCGCTTTAAAGAGGATGAATTGCAGTATCTCCGTTCACTGCGCTTCATCAAGAGCGACTTTGTTGACTATCTGGAGTTGTTCCAGCTCAAGCGACGTTTTATTCAGGCCAGTATTGATGCGGCAGGGCGGCTGGATATTCGGATTGAGGGGCCGATGGTGCAGGCCATGATGTTTGAAATTTTTGTCTTGGCCATTGTCAATGAACTGTATTTCCGCCGTATCCGTACCGATGAGGTACTGGCGGAAGGTGAACGTCGCTTACAGCACAAGCTGGTGCAACTGCAACACTATGCCCAGCAACAGCAGGACAATGATCCCCCATTCTTGGTTTCAGACTTTGGCACCCGTCGCCGTTATAGTTTTGATTGGCAGAAGCATGTGGTGCAGGCGTTTCATGATGCTGCACCGCAAGTATTCCGTGGCACCAGCAATGTACTGCTGGCGAAAGAGTTGGGTATCAGCCCGATTGGAACCATGGCCCATGAGTTTTTACAGGCATTTCAGGCGCTGGACGTGCGGTTGCGCAATTTTCAGAAAGCCGCGCTAGAGGCATGGGTACAGGAATATCGGGGTGACCTGGGGATTGCCCTGACCGATGTGGTGGGGATGGATGCGTTCCTGCGTGATTTTGATCTTTATTTTGCCAAGCTGTTTGATGGTTTGCGCCATGATAGTGGTGATCCCTATGAATGGGGTGACAAGGCTTATGCACATTATCGTCAATTAAAGATTGACACCAAGACCAAAATGCTAACCTTTAGTGATGGCCTTAATTTGGAAAAAGCATGGTTATTGCATCAATATTTTAAGGACCGTTTTCAGGTCAGTTTTGGGATTGGCACCAACCTCACCAATGACATGGGGCAGACACCGCTGAATATCGTGTTAAAACTGGTAGAATGTAATGGGCAGTCGGTGGCGAAGATCTCGGACAGCCCAGGAAAAACCATGACCGATAATGATACATTTCTGGCGTATTTGCGTCAGGTGTTTGAAATTGAGGAAGCGATGTAGTCTATACTTCTTTTTGGCTAAACCAATGCAAAAAATCAGACAAAGATAAAAAGTCGGCTATGTTAAAATCATTGTAGTGCTGTGGCGACAAGACCCCTAACCATGACAGATGTAGACTTTAAACTTGATTTACTGATTGAACCTGAACAGCTTGTGCCCTACTTGGGGCACGAGTTGATTCGTATTATTGATTTAAGCCGAGCATCGGTTTATGAGCAACTACATATCCCGCATGCGATTCATTTGCAGCCAAAGTATCTGGTGGCGCAACAGGAACAGGCCAATGGTCTATTGCCCGATGTACAGGGATTAAAAACCCTGATTGAAAAGCTGAATATCTCACCGCAGCATCATGTCGTGGTTTATGATGATGAGGGCGGTGCTTGGGCAGGGCGACTGATCTGGAATCTAGATTGTCTTGGTTTTACCCGTACCAGTTTGATCAATGGCGGAATTCATGGCTGGTTGGGCGCTGGTCTACCCACCACCGCAATGGTTGAAAAAGTCATCCCTGTCGCTGATGTGCTACAGGTTGATCTGGATAGTGTGCAACAGCATCGGATTGAATACAACGAGCTATTGCAGCAGGTTCAAGAACAGAATATTCAGCTCTGGGATTGTCGTACCAATGAAGAATATACTGGACTACGTTTAGCTGCGCGTCGTGGGGGTCACATCCCAAATGCACTGCATTTTGAATGGAGTACTGCCCTTAATCGTGAAAATCATCTAAAATTACACCCGCTTGAACGCACTCAACAACGTTTGGAGCAATTAGGCTTTAATTTACAACAACCTGTGGTGGTCTACTGTCAGTCGCATCACCGTTCGGGTTTGGCGTATATATTGGCAAGATTGCTCAATTGGCAAGTCAGGGCCTACGATGGTGCGTGGAGTGAATGGGGCAATCGCCTCGATAGTCCTATTATTTCAGGGGAGTCACCATCTTGAGTTTTTCAGCAGATTTAAAAAAACAACTTTTTATCAAAGTACAGAATCTTGTGCCACAACATCAACTGAGCCGTGTCATTGGCAAGGTTGCCGCAAGTGAAAATGTTTTGGTGAAAACTGCTGTTATTCAGGCGTTCAAAGCAAAATACGGCATTGATATGAGCATTGCCGAACAAACGAATCCGAATCAGTATAAATCATTTAATGAATTTTTCACCCGTGCATTAAAACAGGGTGTGCGTGGTGTAGATGAGCGTGCCGATAGTATTGTTAGCCCTGCGGATGGTGCGATTTCGCAGTTAGGTAAAATCGAATCTGGCGATATTTTTCAGGCCAAAGGTCAAAGTTTTTCTGTTGAGAAATTGATTGGTGATCCGCAATTGGCCAAACCATTCCAGAATGGGCAATTTGCAACGGTTTATTTATCACCGAAAGACTATCACCGCGTACATATGCCATTTGCTGGAACATTAACGGAAACCTTATATATTCCAGGCGAGTTATTTTCAGTAAACCAAACAACTGCGGAAAATGTCCCAGGCTTGTTTGCCCGTAATGAACGTATGGTGTGCCTGTTTGATACTGAGCTGGGCCGTATGGCGGTGGTGTTGGTGGGTGCGATGATTGTGGCTGGCATTGAAACCGTTGCGACAGGTAGGGTGAAGCCATCAGGTAAAGTTGAGTTACAGCATCATCAACTGCAACTGGATAAAGGTGCGGAGCTTGGACGTTTCTACTTGGGTTCAACAGCCGTTGTTTTATTTGAACAAGATAAAATGGTGTGGGAAGAGCAGTTTAAAGCCAATTCTACTGTAGTGATGGGTGAGCGGTTGGGGCGTATGGTTTAATTTTGGAATCATAAAAACCCTTTAAATTTTTAAAGGGTTTTTATTTTTATATTTCGCATAAGGCGTATTATGCTAAATGGGAGCCACCAACAACTAAAGATAGACCCGAACCTTCGTTAATCCACTGGTTGCATGTAATAGTAATTTCCTTGTCTGAATTTGATAGATTATGTTGCACATCGTACTTAGCACCTACTACAAAAACGGAATAGTCTTTAATAAAAAGGTCATCATCACATCTTAAATAAAAGCGAAAACCATCGGTAGGCTGAAGAGCTTTAAATGTTAATAATATCCAATGATCTTCACCGTATTCTTGTACATTTAGATCAACATCTAGATGATTACAATCTCTCATATTCTCATAATCATTAATGACTATTTTACATTCTCTTGTAGGTTTTCCTTCTTTAATATTTTTTTCATATTTAAAATCATCTTCTTTGAAAGTCTGCATATAACCAGTTGGACTGCTTATGCTAAGAAAAGTACATTTATTATCTGGCATAGCTTCGTCTAAACCAATTGTGATGTCTCCATACCCATCGACTGATGGATAAAGTCTATAGCTATATTTACCTTCTATGGCTATTTTATTTTTTGTTTTATCAAAGTATGCACGACTCATAACTGTATAGTTACTTCGTACATTTTTTTTATTAATATCTAGGGCTTTATCAATAAAAAAGCCATAAAAATTCCCAATGTTAGGATAATTATTAGTCTCTGCAATTGATGGCTGAATCAAAGTTTTAAGAACATCTTTCTTTGATGCAGAGTCAATATTGTTTAAAAAATTTCTTTTAATAACAATACTTTCAAGTAATCCTCTAATCTGATCAATGAATGCAGATGTACCCGATGCAAATGAAAATATTGCAGAAATGATAATTGCAACACCAACATAATTAAAAACTAAGATAGCTATATTAATAAGGTAATGTCTTGTAGTAGATGGATTTTCTATTTCTAAAACAATAGAAATAAGTAATAAAACTATTCCGATCCATACATAATTGAGAAAAAAACTAATAATCCACGTAAAAACATTTTTAACCCATAGACAAAACTTATTAGGCTTCTTTTCTTCATCAGAGACTCTGTTTTTTTCATCAACAGATTTACTTTTCTTATCAGACATAAAAAACTTATTCAGAAAAAAAGCATTGTATTTCATATGCTTTGAAGTTGCCAACTTAAATTATATAGAATTTGAAAGAAATTCTTGATGTATGATAATCTTATATTGATACTTTTAACTTTATCTAGAATTAGCATAACGGCTGTTATACGAAATAAATTAAATTTAAATATTTAAAAATCAATTATTTAATTTCTTTATCATCTTAAAAAAGCAACAAGCTAACTTGGAAACATGTTGGCTCATTTTTACGCAGTTTTAATATTTCTTGCTAAGCATAGAACTAGCTCTGTACGCTTTTTCTTACACTGATTCCAGTCAATGGCGCATTTCCATACTCCAGAAAATCACCTAATATTAACTCATCAGGAACAGGAAGTTCCAGAACATAAAACAAAAATGATAAGTTCAGGCATCAGGACGTGAGGTAGGACAGGAGTTATACCTAAAGTGCGAAATACAAAAAAGCCCGACAGGATGTCGGGCTTTTTTACATTTGGTACAACGTGGGTAGCTCTTTATACCATACGGTACAAGCGTTCTTTCGGAAAAACCGCAGTAAAGGTTGAACCCTCGTTTTCTTTCGAGCTAATTTCCAGATGTGCACCATGCTGCATCAGCACGTGTTTGACAATGGCGAGGCCCAAACCTGTTCCCCCTGTCTGGCGGCTACGTGCACTGTCAACACGATAAAAACGCTCAGTTAAACGGGGTAGATGTTTGGGGTTAATGCCAATCCCATTGTCTTGTACGGTAAAGTAGGCGTGATCACCATCTTCATGCCAGCCAATGGTGATAATGCCACCTTTAGGGGTGTATTTAATGGCATTGGTAATCAGGTTGCTGAATGCACTGGCAATTTCCATATCTGAACCGATGAGGTCACAGTGGCTATCAATATCCAGATTCAGGGTATGACCATAATCCAGATTATAGGCACGGGCATCATCGAAGATCTGGTTCATTAAATTGGCCATATCAATAATCTGATTTTTTGCCACTTTCTTATTATTTTCTAAATTGGAGAGTAATAATAAATCGTTGACCAATGCATTCATCCGCTTGGTTTGTGACTGCATTTGGGTAAAGGCACGTTTCCAGCGTGGGGTAATGTCATCCTGATCGGTAAAGGTTTCGATATAGCCACTGAGCACGGTCAATGGCGTTCGTAGTTCATGTGAGATGTTATCGACAAAGTCCTTACGCATTTGTTCAAGATTGTGCATGCGGGTAATGTCATAGGCGACCAGCAACCGACTTTCACCCCCAAAACGGGTCAGTTTCACCTGTACATAATGTTCTTCATCCATTTTGACCTGTAGACGAATGCCATCGGGTGCCTGATCACTATGCTTGAAATATTCAATAAATTTGGGTTGGCGTAAAATCGCCAGCAAGTTACGCCCTCGGTCCAATGGGCTAATCCCCAGTAATTTTTCCGCAGCGGGATTCCACCATTCAATTTGATGCTGGTCATCAATCAAAACCACTGCCTCAGCCAACGCCACCAGAGATGATTGGGCGCGGTCGATCAGTCCGACCATTTCCGCCTGAACAATACGTTCCTGACGCTGGGCACGGTAGACATTGAACAGCAATGCACCCCAGATACCATTGAGGTTGGGTGGCACATCGTAGGGGCGATTGGAAATCCAGTCATTGACCAGATAAAGCGAGCGTAGCTGGAGGGCAAAAAAAACCACGAACGCGATAAAAACACAGCTCCAGAAGTATCCGACCCCGAATCCAATCAAGCTTGCAATCAATAAGAAAAACAGCAGCAGCCTTAAATCCTGTTTTGCAAACGTCCATAAACTGCTGTAGCGAAAACGCTGGTGTTCACGAGCGAGTTCAGGGACGGGATAGGGTTCATACATAAAGGATTTTAACCTGCCGCCAAATCAGCGCGTGTAGAGAAACGATAGCCTGTGCCACGTACTGTTTGTACAAAACGATCCACCCCAAAAGGTTCTAAGACTTTGCGTAAACGGCGGATATGCACATCAATGGTACGGTCCTCAATATAGACGTTACCGCCCCAAACCTGATCCAGTAATTGTGCACGTGTATACGCACGTTCAGGATGGGTCATGAAGAAAGCCAGCAAGCGGTACTCGGTTGGCCCCATATCCAAAATGCTGTTGCCAAAACTGACGCGCTGGCTCACAGGGTCAAGCATCAGCCCATTAGCATCAATGACTTTTTCGCCACTGAGTGCATTGGCACGGCGCAACACCGCCTTGATGCGTGACACCAGTTCACGAGTGGAGAATGGCTTGGTCATGTAGTCATCGGCGCCTGCATCCAGCCCTTGAACCTTGTGGTCTTCCTCACCACGCGCAGTCAGCATGATCACGGGAATTTCTGTCAGATTCTCATCGCGTTTCAGGCGGCGGCACAAATCCACACCACTGACTCCGCCAGGAAGCATCCAGTCCAGCAAAATAAGTGCAGGACGCTGATCAACGATGATCTGGTGTGCCTGTTTGGCATCTTCCGCCTGTAGGCACTGGAAACCCGCCATATCCAGAGAGGTATGGATCATTTCGCGGATTGGTAGCTCATCATCGACAATTAAAATATAGTCATCTTTCACAGCGCAATACCCTTAAATATGGTTTTTTAGTTATGACAGGCTTATTACAAAGATTAATTATGACAATATCATTGCAAAAGAGCTGATAAAGTCGAATTTAGCAATAAATTGTGACAATTTGAGGGCAGGGTAGTGACCAAACGATGACAGTTAAAATGTCAATAAAACTATCAAATTCATCTGTTTAAATCTGCCTCAGTTTTGGCACGGCTCATGTCATAAAACTGTAAAATGACTTTAATTTTTTTTGGCTGTGGTTTCAATAAAAGACAGGAATACTGCACAGCAAGCCGACAAAACGTCCTCCAGTGGCTGCTTGAAACCCTCGGAAACCCAACGGATGATAATATGTGTGACATAGCCATTCAGTCCTGTTGCCATGAGAGAAACCTCTTCACCACTTTGGGGTGCATTTGGCATGGTAATCATCATGAATGCTTGAATAATACGATCAAATTGGGTCAAGGTTTCCTGAATGGTGGTCTGATTATGTAAATCCTGCACCAACATGGCATCAATATAAATGATTCGCGCCATGCGTGGGTCATCCTTGATGGCACTGAGCAGGGCAGACAACCCGGCCGTGACCATATTCTTAGGTTCAGGCGCGGCCATGAGTACCGCCTGAGTCAGGCAAGTCTGCATTTTTTCAATCATTTTCAGGAAAACTGTCTGGAACAGTTCCTCACTTTTCTTAAATGATTCATAAAAGTAGCGTTCTGTCAGCTTGGCTTCATTACAGACATCCTTGACCGTCACGGAGAAGAATCCCTGTGTGCCATACATGGCAATGCCTGCTTCAATCAGTTTTTCGCGGCGTGCCTCCTTGCGCTCAGTCAGGGAGAGGCCCTTGAACTGGCGTTCTTTAGTGTCAGCCGTATTTTTCTTGCGTGTCGATCGTTCTTGAGTTGCCATTGAGAAAACCGTTTCCTAAAAAGTCTTTAAATCATGTAGCTGATACTTATTTCTGTTTCAACAATGTTGTGCCTAGCATAACCAAATTTTGAAAATCCATCTTGTCTCTTTTAACCATGTTCAGCCATAAAGTGTAAATAGGCCTATTATGACATGTAAGGTGTTGGTTATTGCCATTTGTCTTAAAGCTGTAGTGTACTATATTGACAACCAGTATTGTCAAAATTATATTGGTTATAGCTTAAACTGCACATGATCAAGACAAATGTGTGCATATCATTCGCAATACAAAGGATAGGCAATGAAAAATTTTAAAAATAAAGTCGCAGCGATCACAGGTGCAGGTTCTGGGATTGGACAGCAATTGGCAATTTTATTGGCTAAACAGGGTTGCCATTTGTCATTGAGTGATATCAATGAAAAGGGGCTGACGCAAACTGTTGAGTTGTTGAAACAGTATCCAGTGACTGTAACAACCAGAGTGCTTGACGTTTCAAACCGTGATGCGGTGAAACAGTGGGCACAGGAAACGGTACAGGATCATGGTTCAGTGAATATGATCTTCAACAATGCGGGTGTGGCTTTGGGCTCAACTGTTGAAGGCGCAAGCTATGAAGATTTAGAGTGGATCGTTGGAATTAACTTCTGGGGCGTAGTTTACGGCACCAAAGAATTTTTACCATTCATTAAGCAAACCAAAGATGGTCATATCATCAATATCTCCAGTATTTTTGGTTTAACTTCGCAACCAACACAATCTGCATACAATGCAACAAAATTTGCGGTACGTGGTTTTACTGAATCATTGCGTCAGGAACTTGATATTGAAAAGAGTGGTGTAAGTTCACTGTGTGTACACCCAGGGGGTATCCGTACCAATATTGCCAAAGCGGCGAAAATGAATGACAGCCTGAAGAGTCTGGGTATGGACCCGAACAAGTCCATCAAGCAGTTTGACAAGTTCCTGCGTACGCCACCAGAAGAGGCGGCCCGTCAAATTCTTAATGCGGTATTGAAAGACAAGCGCCGTCTGCTGATCGGTACAGATGCGCGTATTGTGGATTCTTTCCAGCGTTTATTCCCAACGGGTTATCAACGTCTTGCAGCGATTGCAACGAAAATGATGTAAGTCTTGGCATCATGATAGAAAAAGCCATTCTAAACAGAATGGCTTTTTACTTGAATTTAAGAATAGTTCCTTCTAAATCAACTTTTCAATTCTGGATTTTTTCCAGACAAACTGATAATAACTCGCCTGAAAAATACACAGGCACACAAAAGACAGTGCATAGGCCATCCAGATGCCTGACAGGCCCCAAAGTTTGCTGAATCCATACGCGCATGGCACCTCAATCAGGATGATGGTCAAAATATTGATCAGCATTGGGACATTCACCGTTCCACTGGCCCGCATGATTGAAGCAAAAATAGCACTCGCACCAAAGAATAAAATTGACCACAACACAATAAACAACAGTTGCTGTCCAAGCTCAATCACGCTGTGATCGATAATAAACAGTGCCATTAAATATTTTGAGAATAAATAGGCGAGAGCAATCAGGCTGCCTGTAAACAGGAAGTTCATGCCTAAAGCAGTACGGGTGACTTTGGCCAATAAATCGGGCTTGCCAGCACCAATCGCCTGCGCGGCAAAAATAGAGGCTGCAATTGAAATGGACAGTGCTGGAAACTGGATATAGTTCAGCACCTGATTGACTGCTCCATAAGCCGCAGTGGCATGTGCGCCGTAATGGTTGATCAGGCCAATAATCACTAACCCTGCCAGCGATGTTGTGACCATCTGGATGCCTGTTGGAATTCCCAGTTTTAAGATCAGTTTGCTGAGTGTGGCATCATGGCGAATATGCTGTAAAAGCGCACGGTCAATCTTAAGTGGGTGGTTTTTATAATTGAGGTAAAACCCTAGAAAAACCAGTACGGCTGCATAGCCCAGAATGGTGGCGATGGCTGGCGCAATAATCCCGAGGGCAGGAAAGCCAAAATAGCCTTTTAGCAATACAGGCGTGACCGCCAACCCAATCAGGCTGGTCAGACTTAAAGCAATCAATGGTGTCACACTGTCACCGACACCGCGAAGAATTGAGGTGTAGATAATATAGACAAACAACAGTGGGCTACCTGCCAGCATCCATTGTACATAAGGGTAGTGAAAGGTGCATGACCTTGACATCTGTACCCAGCAATTTCAACATGGGCTCAGCCATCATCACGCCTAAAACTGCAATCACACTACCGCCAATCATGGTCATGAACAGGGTCGAACCAATCACACAGCGCACTTTCTCAAGATTCTGGGTACCCCATGCCTGTCCCACCAACACGGTGGTTCCCGCCGAGATCCCAATGACAAAGGCAAGCAGAAAGAACAGGATTGGAAAGAATACTGAGACGGCGGCAATGGCATCCACGCCCATCATTTGTCCGACAAAGATGGTATTGATGGTACCCGACAGGTTTTGCAAAATATTGGTGGCAATCAAGGGAACCAGAAAGACAAAAAATGTTTTCCAGAGGTTTGGCTGCATCACCAGAGGTTGGTGTGGTGTCATTCAGTTTCCTTCATGCTTCATCCTGAAACATCTATTTTTTTCACCATACCATCATCAATCAGGTTGAAGTCATGATTATTCGGTTTATTTTTTGTTGATTAGCACTGAGCTAGAATTTCGCCTGCACGTTGCAGGGTCTGGTCGGCTTTGGCAAAGCAGAAACGAATCAGGCGTAGTGATTCGGGCGCTTGTTGATAAAAAACGGAAATAGGAATCGCGACAATTTTGTGTTGCTCTGCGAGGAATTGGCACATTTCCACATCATTCAAGTCAGGGCGAATCGCACTATAATCGAGATTTTGGAAATAAGTGCCTTGTGATGGAATAAATTGGAAACGTGAGTTTTGAATTTGGGTATTAAAAAGATCCCGTTTTGTCTGATAAAAATGTGGGAGTTCCTGAATGTGCTCAGGATGCTGTTGCATATAATCAGCAAGCGCAATCTGGCAAGGTGTGGTGCCACAGAAGTTGGCAAATTGATAAATCTGACGGAACAGGCGCATCAGGTTGGGTGGGGCAACACAATAACCCGTTTTCCAACCTGTGACATGATAACTTTTTCCAAAAGAACCGATTACATAACTGCGTTCACGTAATTCGGGGAATTGCAGTGCACTAAAATGTTTTTGTCCATCAAAAACCAGATGTTCATAGACCTCATCAGAGAGCACAACGATATTTTTATCTTGAATGAGTTCAATCAGTTGATGCCAGTCTTGTTCTGACCAAATCGCACCCGTTGGGTTATGTGGCGTATTGACAATGATCATGCGGGTTTTGGTATTGATGCGGTCTTTAACCTGTTGCCAGTCCACCTGAAAGGTCGGTGCCTCCAGATGTATATGAATGGATGTTCCACCTGCCAGTTGTACCGCAGGGGCATAGCTGTCATAGCTCGGGTCAAAAATAATCACTTCATCATCTGCATGGATACAGGCTTGAATGGCACAAAAAATCGCAATGGTTGCGCCAGGGGTAATGGTAATTTCGGTGGCAGGATCGAGTTGCAGTTGATCTCGTTGTAAAAACTGTTTGGCCAGTTGTTCTCTGAGGACTAAAACACCATCTCCCGCAGGGTATTGGTTATAACCTGAAAGCGTGGCTTGGCTCAGCGCTTCAAGCAATGCAGGTGGAGCAGGGAAATCGGGGAAGCCCTGTGACAGGTTCAGGGCATTCAGTCGTTGTGCGAGTTCAGTCATCACGCTAAAAATAGTCACGCCTTGGCTTGGGAGTTTTGACTGAAGCTGCAACATGGTTTTTAACCTGATTGATGTTTTATTTAGGACTGATTGTATCGAGAAAGAGCGGCCTTTTCCAAATTATCGACCTCTAAATAAAAAGAGATATGTCTCTTATTGGTTTGAAACATGTGTTTCAGATCAAGAGAAATATTGGAATGGTGTCTTAATAAAAACAATACTGACAAAATTGGTCATTTTTGATTTGAAATTGTAAATTTAATTGTTAATTTTCAAATATATATGGTGTTTAAATTTTATTTTTTAAGCGATATAATTTACAGATAGTGATTAAAATAAATACTATTTTTGTCAAATAGAGCATTCAGTAATGGACAGTTTCGATCTATAAATACGCTACCCACATCATATTGATTTAAAAGATGTAGAGCAGCTTGAGGCACTGAATACCATTGGGGTATTAACTCGTTTTGATAAAATGGGCTGGAAAAAACAATTAAGCCGTTGGCTACAGCTTGATGGTGCTAGCCCAACGTTTACCATTACCGATGAAAAGACAGAACAGACCATAGAAATCGTATTGAATACCTATGGGTCATTTCAAGAACTTAACTTTATTGTCAAGACAGACATTCCTGTAGTTGTTGCTAAAAAACAAATATTTGGGTTGATTACGCTTCAGGCGAAAGAGACGGTTCAGTTTAAGCAGCTTTCTCTGGTACAGGTCAAAACCTACCTCACTGCGTTCTTAAAGCAGGACACCGATGCACTGGTTCGATATTACCAGCAAAGCAAGCAACAACTGGCGCAATCTGCATAACGATGAGGAATAAATTCCCCCCATCGTTCTGTTGCCATTTACAAAACATTCTCAACCACAGCACGGATTACACCCAGTGCCAAGCCAATAAACGCCCCGACAATCACGCCATTGACGCGGATCATGTGTAAGTCACCACCCACCTCACTTTCGATTTTGGCAATCATTTCGCGTGAATCCCATTCGTGAATACGCTCGCTGATATAACGGATGATCTTGTCGCTATATTGTTCGCTAAAGTTGGTTGCCAAACCGACCATTTTTTCATTCAGAACCTGACGTACTTTTTCATTCTGAATCAAGCTTTCACCAAGCTGTTGTATCGCAGCCTGTAAATTCGTTGCAATACCAGAATCTTCCTGCATTAAATCCGTTTTAATCGCATCACATAAAATTGCCACAGCACCACTAATAAAGTTCAGCACCTGTGGACTGTCCAGCACATCATCCTTGCTCTGATTTAAGCGCTTGCTGGCTTCACTGTTGCTGTCCGCAAGCTGCAACATCAGATTATGTGTGGTTGTTTCAATGTCTTGTCGCCATGGATGTTCAGGATTGGCCAACATCGATTCAACTTTTTCAATCAGTGAGTCAATGGTCCGTTGTTGCACATCAATCCCAATCCAGCTTGCGCCTTTGGCTAGTTTCCAAACACCTAATTCTTGGAACAGTTTACGTGATAGATCTCGTGCCTTTTCAGGATGAGAGACCATCCACTCATGTGCCAGATCAAGACCGCGTTGTAATACGTCTTGATGGAAATCATTTTCTAAAACAGCACGTAACATTTCACTGGCGAGTTTATTGATTTTGGTACTGCGTATCCATTGCACACTATTGTTTTGCACAAAGTGGGCAATTTGATCTTGGCTCACAAATTCAAAAATTTTCGGCACAGTATGTTGAATCATCTGTACGACTTGCTGGTTATTTTGAGGGTTGGCTAGCCATTGACCGACGGCCAAACAGAGGTCAGCATTTTTTAAACTGCGTTCAACGATTTGAGGAGATAAAAAGTTTTCTTGTACAAAACGCCCCATTGATTCTGCAATACGCGCTTTATTCCGTGGAATGATTTCGGTATGGTCACGCAATAGTTTGGGTAAAGGCATTTTTCCAAAAGGATTGCGGAAAAGTACAGTGACAGCGTACCAATCAGCCAGCCCACCAACTACACCTGCTTCCGCACCTAACATAAAAATATGAATGACCCATTTATATTCAGGTAAAAAATGCGCCGCGACCATTAAGCCAATCCATGCTACAACCGCAATGATCAATGCCATAGTGGCGAAGTACTTACTTCTTTGCAGGCTCGGTACGTGAATTTCTTCGACTGAATTCATTGAGTCATCCTTATCAATTTACTTTTTGCTTTGAGATGGCGCAGGGGGCTGCAACACGTCTCCTGTTGGACTCAATCCGTATTTTTGCCCTAATGATTGCAAAATGAGGTGCGCATCAAATGCGTCAGGCGATTGCTGCTGAGTCTGAAAACACTCAATAGTATACGACACTTGGATTGGATCAAGATTGACCACTTGAGGCATATCATAGAATGGATCAGGCCAAAAGGCGGGATGTCGTCGATAATAACCATATGGGTAATAAGAGGGTGTCGGATAAATCACAGCTTGGCGTTGTGTCTTGTGACGTGCATTACTTGGATCATCAACAACGGTAAAATAACGGAAACCGTTTTTGACAGTGGTTTGTGCCGCCTTTAACAAGGTTATCTCCTCGGCTGTACCATAACTCAAATTACGATCAGCCTGAAAACCCACACGGTAAGTTTTGTTATTTAATGGATAAGCGGTGAACTGTCCAAGTTGGTCGAATGTTCTGGGTTGTGATGGGACACTGGCACAGCCTGTAAATGTCAGTGCGACAAGGAGCGGTGTGCACATCAATAAGGTTTTCATAGGCAATTCCTGTTTTTCAGCGTCTGGGAAGATGGTCCTAAAAGCTACTGTTCGGTTGGGTTAAAAATTCAAGTTCCTCTGCGCTTGAGCTTCGCCCTAAAATCGCATTGCGATGTGGATAGCGCCCAAAACGGTCAATAATCACTTTATGCTTTTTTTCAAAGCTCAAATTAATTTCGTTCCCTAAACGTTGGAACAGTTTTAAAGCAAACTCATGCATTAATTTAGATTCACTATGCATAAATGGCATATATAAAAATGAGCGATGATCAGGGCTGAGCTGGGCATCCAGTTGCAGGCTAATCGCCTCCTGCGCCAGCATCAGTGCCATGCTGTCATGGGCAAAAGCCTGTGGCTGGTCGCGATACAGGTTTCGGGAGAATTGATCCAGCACAATGATTTCTGCCAAGCGTCCCTCGGCGGTCTTGCGCCATGACCACAGTTCAGCCTGTATAGCCTGATGATGAATTGCTTGAAAACGCTCACGAATTTTTGCATCAAATTCATCACTTTTGGCGAACCAGAGTGAACGGTGGTCAGGATCAAACCAGAAATCAAGAATGTCTTGGGCTTGCATGGGTGGATATCCATCGGAAGATTTATTTTTAATAAAATCACAATTTCAGCGTGTTTTATATAATCGGATTGTGTTAAAAATTGCCAAGCTAAACCAATACAATCAGGTGACTAGGCCATAATTGTCGTTATAATTGGCTGAGTCGAAAGGATTGCTATTATTCAAATCCAATCTACTCGACAAAGTCGTTGCCATTTCGTTGGTCGGCTGATCTTGAACAAGCGAGCATATAATATGAATCAACCCAGCACACTTTCCGCCTCTGTGATACCAACGTGGGTAGATGCCTCGCTATTCAAGGGGATGCTGCGTGGTATAGAGCGTGAAAGTCTGCGTATGCAAAGCAATGGATTTTTATCACAAAAAAATCATCCAAAAGCTTTAGGCTCGGCACTGACCCATCCACATATCACCACAGATTATTCCGAAGCGTTGATGGAGTTTATCACCAACCCACAAACTAGCATTGCCGCCGCGTTAAATGAACTCAGGGATATTCATAGCGTGGTACATCAGCAGCTAGAAGATGGTGAGCGTCTATGGCCACTGTCCATGCCGTGTATGTTGGATGATAATGAAGAAAATATCCGATTAGCACAGTACGGCACTTCTAATATTGGCCGCTTTAAAACCTTATACCGCCGTGGTTTGGGTGTGCGCTATGGTCGCCGTATGCAGACCATTTCAGGGGTGCACTACAATTTATCTTTTCCTGATCAATTATTTGTAGTATTGCAGCAACATGAAAGCAATCCAGAATTAAAGCAGCTCAGTCCGCAAGATTACCGTAGTCACCGCTATTTTGGCCTGATTCGGAACTTTATCCGACTTACCCCATTGGTTATGTATCTTTTAGGGGCAAGCCCATCGGTTTGTCGTTGCTTTTTAACAGGGCGTGAGCATCACTTGCAGCCTTTGGTTAAAGGAACATTATATTTACCAGAAGCCACTGCATTACGCATGGGGCGCTTGGGATACCAGAATTCAGCGCAAAAAGAATTAGGTATTCATTACAACGATCTACACGATTATCTTGAGGGATTACAAAAAGCGGTGCATACCCCTTATCCTGAATTTACCAATTTAGGTCTGGATGATGAGAATGGTGAACCGATTCAGATCAATGACCATGTGCTGCAAATTGAAAATGAATACTACAGTCTAGTTCGCCCAAAGCAAGTACCACAAGCGGGTGAAACTCCATCACAAGCATTGAAGAATCGTGGTGTTGGATATGTAGAATTACGTGCTGTAGATGTGAACCCTTATAGTGCGATTGGAATTGATGAAATTTCAGCGGGTTTTCTTGAAAGTTTAGCATTGTATTGTTTATTAAATGACAGTCCTGATTTGTTTGCAGAAGAGCAAGAGCAAATTGATCATAATCAAACTGAAGTGGTTAATCGTGGACGTGCAGTAGATGCTAAAATTATAGAAGGTGAAACAATAGTTTCACTTCATGATTGGGCTCAGCGTCATTTAAATGCGATTCAAGACTGCGCTATTTTGTTAGATCAAATGGATGGTTCACAGTTATATTCTGAGGCAATCCAAGTGATGCAGCAGCGTTTAGATCATGTTGACAATACGCTTTCCGCGCATGTGATTAAAGATACTTTGGATCATGGTGGGACATGGAGCTTTGGGAGTGTTATGGCTCAACAACATGTCAATCGTTATGAGCAACATCAGCTGAGTGCAGAAAGACAACAATATTTTGCAGAATTAGCGCAAACATCGTTGCAAAAACAGGTGCAACTTGAACAAGATAACGACATCAGCTTTGAACAATATCTTGCACAATACCGTTAAAATTTTAGAGGACTTCTCATGCGATGGACTTACCGCTTAGTTAGTGCATTACTGGTACTAACGAGTATTATTGGTATCTCGTTTGCGTTGTATTTAGAACATGTGCAAGGTTTAGAGCCTTGTCCACTATGTATTTTCCAACGTATTGGCTTAATTGGAATGGGATTGATTGCCTTAGTCGCATTTATTCATAATCCGATTTCAAATGGCTTTAAACGTTTTTATGCACTATTAGCGACTTTATCCATCGGTTGGTCAGTCGGCGTGGCATCTCGTCATGTTTGGCTACAGCATTTACCACCTGATAAGGTGCCAAGTTGTGGTCCAGGCTTGGACTATTTAGTTGATGCCCTGCCAATGAAAGCGGTGTTTAGGGAAGTGCTTTCAGGATCGGGTGAATGTGCTGCAATTGACTGGACTTTTCTGGGACAGTCATTGCCTGTCTGGTCTTTGCTCTATTTCAGCCTGATTCTGTTGATCTGTTTATGGCAACTGTTTAGAAATTATCGTGCAGCTTAAATAAAAAAAGCTCGGCTTTGGCCGAGCTTTTTACTTTAAGTCTCAACAATGCCGTCTAAATCATCGAAAGTATAATTATGTTGCATATTCACCATATGTGTTTGAACGCCTTCTTCAATCACTTCACCCACTTCAGGATATAACCAGCGGGTAATCTGCTCCGCAACACTGGAATGATACTGAATTTCAAAGTGATTCAGTCCATAAAACACAGCTTTATGCGTTTCTGGTAATTTAAGCTGGAAACGAGGGTTTGGATGCTCTCCCAAAGCACTCTTGACACTGACCATTGAATCTCCAATCAGCTTGAGTGCCTTGTTGCGCAACTTCTCAAATTCTAAAGTACCTGCGATTAAGAAGGTATTGATATGAGAGGGTAATGGCGCAGGTTTGCGGTTGTCGTCTGCAAACCCGATACGTGCGTCATTATGTTCCCAGTCGTCATCACGGACACTGCCATAGCGCAGATCCAGAATACCGTTACTACGGATATTGACCAACTGACCAATCAGGTTAATAAAAGGAAATGCACCAAGTTTGTCCTGCAATACAAAACCGAAACGCTCAAGCGCTGCACCATGGTGAGGTGAACCAATGCAAACCAGATTCTCAACCATATGAACCCATTGATACAGGTTCTGTTTGCCATAGAACAGCGCGCTGCGTGAAACCAGCCCACCCATACTGTGGCCAATCAGGTCGATACTGGTGATGCGTGGATTGCGTTGCACCAGATCTTCAAGCGTATCGGCAAAACTATGGCCATTAGCGGAAATGCGTCGTCCTGTATTGTAGTTCAGGTACAGCATGGTGTTGTTGTCACGCTGTGCCAGTAACCGTTCACCGATACCGCCATAACGCTGATTTGACCAGGTTAAATGGTTCATGCACAGACCGTGGGTCAAAATCACCACACGCCCAGTCAACTCACCTTGCTGTAGTGATCCATAATGGTCATACAGCACCATCGGCAAAGCCATTGGATTATGCTGCTTAAGGAAAAAATCCCCAAAGATCCCATTCAGCGCCCCCACCACGAAATGTAGGGTCGGTGTCAGGGGTTTGTCATGTAGGACTGGGAATCGTTCAATGATGCGGCGCAGACTTGGTGCAAGAAAACAGCGACCATATTTTTGGATGGCATCATAGGAAAAATGATAAAACTTTTGTAATTGTGGAAGTTTTTGTAAATTTCTGGCTTTTTGTGCACTTAAACCGAGCGTAGTCCGTAACACTTCAGTTTGTACCAACTGCAACAATTCATGAACCCCGCTTAAACTAGTACTCACAAGTTGTGCGAAACCTTCCAAAACATCTGCCTGACTTGGGGGGGTACGGTCCCACTTACAGTAGGTTTCATGCAGAGGTGTTAAACTTGGCATATTAATTTCCCCATCCTTTTGTATACCGAAGGTTTGATGTTATTCAGTTTAATACTGTTTAGATAAACTACAACAAACGCTTACATCTTATTTGTTTCATAAGTAATTTTTTTAGAATACTGATGAACGGAGTGCACTATCGTTTTTTATGTCAGACAATATCAAGCTTAAATGTAATTTATATTGTTATTTGATTAACTGTTGTGCTTAATAATGTGATTTATTTTACTATAAGTAAAACTGCTGTCTATTTTGGTGCATATGCAAATTATTTATTTACATGGCTTTCAGAGCAGCCCCATGTCAAAAAAGGGGCAACAATTACAACAATATTGCACAACTGTCGAGCATGCTGATGTGCATTTACCTGATTTAAATAAACCGCCTAAACACGTTTTAAGAGATATTTCTAAGTTGATTGAAAGTTTACCACTCGATCACGTTGCATTGGTTGGAAGTAGCTTAGGGGGATTTTATGCGACATATTTTGTCGCTAAATATGCTTGTCCTGCTGTACTGATTAATCCAGCCATGCAACCATGGCAACTGTTTAAGGATTTGTTTGGGATTGAGCAAATTCCACTCAAGGTGACTGAATCATGGACACTCGATGCCGACCAATTGCAGCAATTACAATCAATTGCTGACACGAAGTTAAAGCATGCTGATAAAATTCTTGTACTGTTGCAACGAGGTGATGAAGTCTTGGATTATCGTCAAGCACAACGTTATTATAATGCAGCACAACCATCTGCATTGATTTTAACCGACGCTGATGGTAATCATGCAATGGATGATTTTGAAGAAAAACTACCCTTAATCCTCGAATTTTTATCGGCAGCCCTCTAATAAGGAAGTCAGACCAAGTGACACAATACACGGCACAATCCCTTGAAGTTCTTTCTGGTTTAGACCCAGTTCGTCGTCGTCCAGGCATGTACACCGATACCTCGCGTCCAAACCATTTGGCGCAAGAGGTGATTGATAATGCAGTGGATGAAGCACTTGCAGGACATGCCAATCAAATTTGTGTCACCGTATATGAAGATGGTTCATTGTCAGTCGAAGATAATGGACGAGGTATGCCAGTCGATATTCATCCTGAATATGGACAAAGTGGGATAGAAATTATTCTGACTAAACTGCATGCAGGCGGTAAGTTCAGTACCGATAACTATCAGTTTTCAGGTGGGTTGCACGGTGTCGGTATTTCTGTCGTGAATGCTTTATCAACACGCGTTGAGGTTGCTGTACAACGTCAGGGTAACTTGTATCAAATGGCGTTTGAACAAGGTGAACCTATTGCACCATTATCGGTGTTAGAAGGTAAAGTTGCGAAACGTGCGACAGGAACAACCGTTCGCTTTTGGCCAGAAGCAAAATACTTTGATAGTCCAAAATTTGCACTAAAAGCATTGAAGCATAATTTGAAAGCTAAAGCCGTTTTAGCGGCAGGTTTAAAAATTATTTATGACGATAAAATTAATAACGAAAAAATTGAATGGCAGTTTGAAAATGGTCTAGTCGACTATTTAATGGATGAACTTGAGGATCGGGAGATTCTGCCTGATCCTGCCTTTGTCAGTAGTGGACAAGCAGAGCGAGCAGCTTGTGAGTTTGCGATCTGTTGGAATGTTGAGGGTGGTGAACAAATACAAGAAAGTTACGTCAATTTGATTCCAACCGCGCAAGGGGGAACCCATGTCAATGGATTGCGTTCAGGGGTCACGGAGGCGTTACGAGAGTTCTGTGAATTACGTAATTTATTACCACGTAATATGAAACTTTCGGCAGAAGATGTTTGGGATGGGGTCAATTTCATTCTATCTTTAAAATTCCAAGAGCCACAATTTTCAGGGCAGACCAAAGAACGTCTATCGAGCCGTGAAGCCTCCAATATTGTGCTCAATATTGCCAAAGATGCGTTTGCTTTATGGTTAAACCAACATGCTGAGATTGCAACGCAGTTAGCTGAAATGGCAATTGCCAAAGCTGGACGTCGTTTAAAAGCAGCTAAGAAAGTCGAACGTAAGAAGATTGTGGCTGGTCCAGCATTACCTGGAAAACTGGCAGATTGTGTGGGTTTAACCCGTGAAGACAGTGAGCTGTTTATTGTCGAAGGAGACTCTGCGGGTGGAAGTGCAAAGCAAGCGCGTGACAAGAATTTTCAAGCGATTATGCCGATTCGAGGAAAAATTCTAAATACATGGGAAGTATCTTCGGATGAGGTGCTCGCTTCTCAAGAGGTACATGATATTGCGATTGCCATAGGGGTTGATCCAGGTAGTGATGATCTATCTGAATTACGTTATGGCAAAATCTGTATTCTTGCCGATGCAGACTCGGATGGTCTACATATCGCGACATTACTCTGTGCGTTGTTTGTGAAGCATTTCCCGACTTTAATTGAAGATGGTCATTTGTTTGTCGCAATGCCACCACTGTATCGTATTGATATTGGTAAAGATGTTTATTATGCGTTGGATGATAGTGAACTCGAAAGCATTTTGAAAAAAGTGAAAGGCAATAAAAATCCGCAAATCACTCGATTTAAAGGATTGGGTGAGATGAATGCGAGTCAATTGCGTGAAACCACGATGGATCCCAATACCCGCCGTTTAGTCCAACTCGATTTGGATGATGCGCATTTTACCGCAGGATTATTAGATAAATTGCTGGCAAAAAAACGTTCGAGTGATCGTAAGCATTGGTTAGAGCAAAAAGGTAATTTAGCGGATATAGTTGTTTAATTCTTTTTAATTGAAAGATTAAAAGCCAAGCTCATGCTTGGCTTTTCTTTATCTAGGGTCTAGCCATATTTAGGATAAATTAATCTGCATCATTTTAGTTCATCCCGTTCTTTTTGTATGCAATGTTGTATACAAGATTGGATTCTTATTTATCTTATCTTATAAATATTAAAATAAAACAATGATTTAAATTGTTGGCATAGAAATTGATTAACTCCACTCAGTAAAAATCACAATATCCATGTGTGGGGAGAAACAAGATGCAAAATAAATTATCAATGTCCGTTCTTATGGCAGCCATGATGGGGTAGGACTGGTCGGTTGTTCAAAACCAGCAGAAAAAACAGAACAAACAAAAACTGAAACGAAAGCTGCACCTGCAGCAAGCGGTGACACGATTAAAGTGGGGATTTTACATTCACTCTCAGGCACGATGGCGATTTCTGAGACTTCTCTGAAAGATACTGCATTGATGACCATTAATGAAATCAATGCCAACGGCGGGGTGATGGGTAAAAAACTCGAACCTGTCATTGTTGACCCAGCATCGGATTGGCCGCTATTTGCTGAAAAAGCGCGTCAGTTAATTACTCAAGATAAAGTTGCCGTTATTTTCGGTTGCTGGACATCAGTATCACGTAAGTCGGTTCTTCCTGTGGTTGAAGAGTTGAATGGTTTATTGTTCTATCCAGTGCAATATGAAGGTCAGGAACAATCAAAAAATATTTTCTATACAGGCGCAGCACCGAATCAACAAGCCATTCCTGCAGTTGAGTATTTGATGGGAGAAGAGGGCGGTAAAGCACAACGTTTCGTTTTACTTGGTACAGATTACGTCTACCCACGTACGACCAATAAAATCTTACGGGCATTCTTGAAGTCTAAAGGCATTGCCGATGCAGACATCATGGAAGAATACACACCGTTTGGTCATAGCAACTATCAAACCATTGTTTCCAATATCAAGAAATTCTCTGCAGGTAAAAAGACTGCGGTGATTTCAACCATCAATGGCGATTCCAACGTTCCTTTCTATCGTGAGTTGGGTAATCAGGGTATTAAGGCCTCTGATATTCCAGTGATGGCATTCTCGGTGGGTGAAGAAGAATTGCGTGGTATCGACACCAAGCCATTGGTGGGGCATTTGGCAGCATGGAACTATTTCATGTCAGTTAAAAATCCGAAAAATACCGAGTTTGTGAATAAATTCAAACAATATGCAGTGGAGTACAAGCTTCCAAATGCCGACAAAGTTGTGACCAACGACCCGATGGAAGCGACCTATGTGGGTATCAATATGTGGAAACAAGCGGTTGAAAAAGCAGGTTCTACAGAGGTTGATAAAGTTCGTGATGCAATGGCAGGTCAAACTTTTGCAGCACCATCGGGTTATACCCTCAAAATGGATGAAACCAATCACCATTTACATAAACCTGTGATGATTGGGCAAATTCGTGGTGATGGGCAATTTGATGTGGTTTATAAAACGCCTCAAACCATCAAAGCTGAGCCTTGGAGCCCATACATTCCTAAATAATTTTCCTATGCAACCTGCTGTTTCGGCAGCAGTTTTTTCTTGGTTTTATTTCTGATTGATTGGTTTAAATAGAAAATATAAGGGGAGTCTTATGGCGAAACACTATGTTTTGGCAATGCTCTGCATCATGGCACAGATCATGTTTAATCCTGCATGGGCAGAAGTTACTTCACCAACAACTGTGACGTCTACAACTTCTCAGGATGCCATCCAAACTTTTGTTAAATCTGATTTTGCTACTCGTCGTGCTATGTTGAATCAATGGCCAGCCAGTATTGAGCAACTCGATCAGTTGGTGACATATATTGATCAAAATGAGTTATATACCGATAGTTCAGGTCATACTTACATTTTAAAAAACGATGAAAAATTATTAAGTTATCCACAATTGCAAGCCATCGACACTTGGCCCTCAGATTTATCTCAAGTAACGCTGGTTAATACCTTGCGTAAGGCACTGAACTTCGGACAAGCCAAAGTTAAATTGAATTCTGATGATGCATCACAACGTTTAGCCGCTGTTGATATTTTAGAAAATAATTTGGATGAGCTTGATGTCGCAACGATCAAACAACTCTATCTCAATGAAAAAAGTGAAAGTGTTAAAGCCCGTTTAGCGCAACTGAAAGCTCGTTTAGATTTTAATAGCCAAGATGAATTTACCAAAATCGAAGCGGTAAAAGTTTTGGCGAATTCAAATCGTCCAGATGTATATGCTTTAATCACACAAAGCTTAGAGCAACCGCAGAGCAATCCAGCACTCAAGACGGCTCTGGTTGAAGCACAAAATAAAATTAAAACCCGTTTGCAAATCAGTGAGTGGTCAGGGCATGTATTTTCGGGTCTCAGTACCGCAAGTATTTTACTTTTAGCAGCGCTTGGTCTTGCGATCACTTATGGTTTGCTTGGTGTCATCAATATGGCACATGGTGAACTCATCATGATCGGTGCTTATACCACTTACGTCATTCAAAGTTTTTTTAAAACGCACTTTGCAGGCTTAGTCGATTGGTATTTATTGGCTGCGATTCCTGCTGCATTTCTGGTGAGTGCGCTGATCGGCATGTTGATTGAACGTACTGTGATTCGTCCGCTTTATGGTCGCCAATTGGAAACATTATTGGCAACCTTTGGTGTGAGCTTAATCTTGATGCAATCGGTTCGGATGATCTTTGGCGCACAGAACGTTGAAGTGTCGAATGTCGCATGGCTCAGTGGTGGTATTGCCCTGACGCCAAGCCTGATGTTGCCATATAACCGTATTGCGATTATTGGTTTTACTGTGGCGGTGTTACTGCTACTCGTTTTCTTATTAAACAAAACCCGTTTTGGATTATTTGTTCGTGCTGTGACACAAAACCGTCAAATGGCGCGTGCCGTGGGCATTCGATCTGCACGTATCGACATGCTGGCATTTGGTTTAGGTTCTGGCTTAGCTGGATTGGCAGGTTGTGCGTTAGCACAAGTAGGGAATGTCGGGCCTGACCTCGGACAAAACTACATTATTGATGCCTTCCTTGTCGTTGTGGTTGGCGGAGTGGGGCAAGTGTGGGGTGCGGTACTTGCAGCCTTAGGTTTAGGGATTAGCGGTACAGTTTTGGAGATTGGTTTAGGTGCGGTTTTAGCAAAAATTATTCTCTTGGTTCTTGTGATTTTGTTTATCCAAAAGCGTCCACAAGGTTTGTTTGCCATCAAAGGTCGTTTCGTGGAGTAAGTCAATGAAAATCACTTCTTTATTTGCAGATAAATCCTATAGCGCAATTGCGATTGCCATTTGTTTTGCGGTGTTATTGAGCTTGCCGTGGTTGCATTTGTTATCCCCTGATTCGGCATTTTATCTGTCAGCGTATTGGATCACCTTGATTGGCAAAATCATGTGCTTGGCTTTGGTCGCGTTGGCACTGGATTTGGTGTGGGGCTATGCAGGGATTTTAAGCTTGGGGCATGGCTTATATTTCGCCTTGGGTGGTTATGCTTTCGGTATGTATCTGATGCGCGAAGCCGCAGGCGATGGTCTGCCTGATTTTATGCGTTTCCTCAGTTGGACAGAACTCCCTTGGTATTGGGTGGGAACTGAGCATTTTGCTTGGGCGATGATCTTGGTTTTATCTGTGCCTGCCTTAGTTGCCTTTATTTTTGGTTTCTTTGCTTTCCGCTCAAAAATCAAGGGTGTGTATTTCTCAATTATTACCCAAGCCATGACCTTTGCAGCGGCACTGTTGTTCTTCCGCAATGAGACAGGTTTTGGTGGTAACAATGGCTTCACGGGTTTTAAAACCTTATTGGGTTTTGATATTACTTCTGCGCCGATGCGTGCCACTTTATGTTTTGTCACCGCTTTGGTTTTGATGCTGTGCTTTATCGGCTTACGTCAACTGATGAATCGTCCTTACGGGCGTGTGTTGGGGGCGATTCGTGACAGCGAAAACCGTTTGCAATATTTGGGTTATCGTACGCTGTGGTACAAGCTGTCAGCATGGATACTGTCTGCGGTAATTGCAGGTATCGCAGGGGCGTTGTATGTGCCACAGGTGGGCATTATCAACCCAAGCGAAATGAATCCAGTCAACTCGATTGAAATGGCAGTGTGGGTTGCCGCAGGGGGGCGTGGTACCTTGATCGGACCGATTCTTGGTGCAGGTTTAATCAATGCGGTGAAGACTTATTTCACGGTGGCCGCTCCCGAAGCTTGGTTACTGATCTTAGGGGCTTTATTTATCGTGGTGACGATTTTCTTACCGAAAGGCGTGATTGGTTTATTTGATCGTTTTAAGAAGGAGAGCAATTAAATGAGTGATTTATTCGTAGACTCAGCTCAACATGGCGGTCAACTTGGTGAGGGCTATGGTCGTGCCAAAATCCAAGGTGCAGATTTTAGTCATGGCATCGCCTTATATCTGGAAAAAGTCAGTGTGTGGTTTGATTCGTTTCGCGCCCTCAATGATTTATCGCTGTACATCGCCGAAGGTGAGTTACGCTGCATCATTGGACCAAACGGTGCAGGTAAAACCACGCTGATGGATGTGATTACAGGTAAAACGCGTCCAACCACTGGTACTGCTTTTTTTGGACAAAACTATGATCTTGCCAAAATGAGTACCGAGGAAATCGCGGAAGCTGGGATTGGGCGCAAATTTCAGAAACCAACGGTATTTGAAAATTTCACAGTCATGGAAAATTTACTGCTCGCTGCACCACGTGATAAGCGAGTGAAAAAAAGCTTGTTTAGCCGACTTGATCCACAAGCGCAGTTAGCACTGGAGGAAAGTCTGGAGCAAATTCGCTTAAAGGAATTTGTAAAAAAGCCCGCAGGATTATTATCTCATGGTCAAAAGCAGTGGTTAGAAATCGGCATGCTATTGATGCAACGTCCGAAGCTGATTTTATTGGATGAACCTGTAGCAGGAATGACCGATGCAGAAACAGAACGGACGGCTGAACTGTGTTTGGAATTGAAAAAAAATCATACGCTTGTAGTCGTAGAGCATGACATGAGCTTTATTGACACCATCAGCGAAAAAGTGACGGTATTAGCACAGGGCGCAATCTTGGCAGAGGGCACATTGGCAGAGGTACAAGCCAATGAAGATGTGATTGAAAAGTATTTGGGACGCTAGGAGACCGCCATGTTAGAAGTGAAAGAAATTAACCAGTTTTATGGTGGTAGTCATATTCTTCGTGATGTGTCATTTCAAGCGCCTGTAGGTGAATGCAGTGTGATTCTAGGACGGAATGGCGTTGGTAAAACCACGTTGCTGAAATGCTTGATGGGGATTCTCCCGATTAAATCAGGACAGATTTTGCTAGATGACAAAGATATTGCCAAAATGTCCCCTGAGCAACGAGTACGTGCAGGATTGGCCTATGTACCGCAAGGACGAGATATTTTTTCAACTTTGACGGTAGAGGAAAATATTTTAATTGGCATGGCGAAATTTTCAGGTGCAAAAACCCGAAAAGTACCGAGCCATCTCTACGAAATTTTTCCTGTTTTGGATGAAATGAAACACCGCCGTGGTGGAGATTTATCAGGTGGTCAGCAACAGCAGCTTGCGATTGCGCGAGCGTTGGCTTCTGAGCCCAGTGTTTTGATTTTGGATGAGCCAACTGAGGGGATTCAACCCTCGATTATTAAAGATATTGGCCGTGTGATTCGTAAACTGGGGGATCAGGGTGAAATGGCGATTGTCTTGGTGGAACAGTTTTATGATTTTGCTGAAGAGCTTGCGGATAACTATACCGTGATGGCGCGTGGTCAGGTGATTGCACATGGGCAAGGGGTAGAAATGCCTGAAAAGGGGATAAGGGAGTTGGTGGCGATTTAATAAAAGCCTCGTAAGAGGCTTTTTTATTGAGTAGTTGAAAGTTGTAGCTGCATCCAAACCAAGTCACGCCATTGTCCAAATTTTTGTCCGACTTGTGGCATATAACCTGTTTGTACAAAACCAAGCTGTTCATGTAGCACAATTGAACCCATATTTTTACTATCAATCGCGGCCACCATGATATGCATGTTTTGTTGTATCGCGAGATGGATCAGTTGTTGCATCAAGGCTTTGCCTAGACCTCGACGTGCATAGCTTGGATCAACAAAAACAGAATGTTCGATACTCTGACGATAGCCGCTAATACTACGAAATGCAGCATAGTAGGCATAGCCAGCAACTTTATTATGGTGTTGGTCTTCAACCACAATCATTGGAAATTGCCGCTGTTGCATGTCTTGAAAACGTTGTTGGTATTGTTCTAAAGCAACGGCTTGATGATTCCAGTTGGCTGTCCCTGTGAGGATTTCATGATTATAAATAGCGAGAATCTGTGCTAAATCATCCATTGTGGCAAAACGAATCTGATAACGGGGATTCAAGTTGTGTGCTGCGAGCTTAAGAACGAATGACATGAGAAAATAAAAGAAAGTTCACATCTTCTGAATATGCGTGATTGAAAAAAACAGCAAGACTAAGCTTGCTGTTTTTCAATTGACTGACTGTTTAGAAATGATATTTCACTAACGCACTGACATTGTTTTCGTCACTACCTTTAATACCAAACTTGTTATTCCAAACCGAATGTTCAATACCTAGATACAGGCGTGTTTCTGGTGAAATATGCTTACCGACATTCCACTTGTATTGGGTGGTCCAGTTCAGCTCGCTGGCATGATCTTTCTCACCTGTAGACCAGTCAAGAAAGCCATCCACCAGAAAATCCTCATTTGACAGTTTAAATGGCAATGCGTAGGCAATGGTCATTTGATAGTCATCAGCAGTGTTTTCATTGCTGGCACGGTAGAAATTGACATTCGCATATTGGAAATAAGGAATTGCAAGATCGAAACCTACGCCGTATAAGAAGTTATCAAAACTAGAAAAGTCATCATTATTGCTTTCCCATGTTGTTGAAACCAACACATCCTTTACTGGGCCGAAAGCAAGCTTCTGACCAGAAATCTCACCTAGGCTTAAACGTGGAGAGAGTTCGAAATAGGTGCTTTTATGATCGTCGCCACCACGCATGCGATCCATAAAGAAAAATACATCGGCATATTTTACTTTTGCCGCGTATTCAATGGTTAAAGTCGTTTGCTTTTCATCGACAACTTCGTAGTTTTCGCCGTATAAACCAGTGAGGCTAAAATCTTGCCAAATAGGCTTTGCCTGAACGAAAGCTGCTGTAGATACCAATAAACAAGTCGCTGCAAGTTGCTTCAATTGCATTTAAAAAATCCCCCCCAAAATGGCGTGTCAAGCATACAAGGAATTAAGCAAAAATAAAGCCAAATTTGACCAACTACTCAAAAAATTTGTATGGAACGGCAAATCAGGAATGAGATGGTATTAGGCTGCTTTTTGATCAAGTTTTAATAAAAATGTCAAAAATCAGCTTGCATATTTGTGATGAAAGACAGATATTGGAGTTATACAAGATTTTCTTAACTACTGAAAAGCAACAGATGTGAAGCAAGGAGACCACAAGCATTTACATAATCAAAATATACAACTGCACTGAATGAATGCATGCTCAAAGCGTGCTAAATAAAAAAGTTTAGTAGAACCGTCTCACAGAAAAGAGAGGAAGATATTTATGAATATTGAAGTCCGTACAGATAAGAACATTCAAGGTGGCGAACGTTTAATTAGTTATGTCCGTGCAGAACTTATGCAAGCATTCCAACGCTATAGCGAACGTATTACACATTTTTTGGTTTATATTAGTGATGAAAATGGGGAAAAAAAGGGCGATGATGACAAACGTTGTACGATCGAGGCTCGTCCAGCAGGCCTGAAACCTGTTGCTGTGACAAACAAGGCGGCAAATGTTGATGCCTCCATCCACGGTGCGATTGATAAACTAAAACGCAGTTTGGAACATTTATATGAGAAAAAAGAACATCATCGTGGTGGCTTGCCAAAATATATTGATGTCGATGATGACGTAGACCTGAAAGAAGCATAGGTAGATATGCATAAAAAAAGCCCAAAGTGGGCTTTTTTTATGTGTGTATCAAATTTATACATGATTTTTGGGCTGTTTTATAAAAACCTGTTGGGATATTCGGCATAATAGAAACATTAAATATATTGTGAGAATTGGTCATGTTAAGCAATCAGCATCAGGCCTTGGTGCAAGCCATACAACAACTCGATTTAGCCCAAGTGCAATCTTTACTTGCTGAAGGACTCGACCCGAACTTTATTGATCCAGAACATGGTTTCCCAGTCTCTATTTTATGTGATGGCTTATTTGTCTGGTGGGAGAATGTCTGTGAAGCTTATGAAGCAGGTCAGCCATTGACTGAAGCAGACAAACAACAACAATTACAAGTTTATCAAGACATTTTAGAAGCATTAATTCAAGCGAAAGCCAATCTTCATTTATGGGATGCCGAGGAATTTTATGGACCACTTTGGGATGCGGCAAGCTCGGCCTGTGTGCCTATGGTACAGCGTCTACTGGATGAAAAGGTGGATCCAAATACTCGCGATGAAGAGGGTCTCACCATTTTGTCATCCATTAGCCAGTTATTCTTTGACTGCGATTTTGATGAAATTGACTGGTCGGAGTCCTTGCAGGAAGAGCGTGAAACACTAGAATTGCTACGTCGCCATGGCGCAAAAATGTCAAAAGAGTTAACGGCATAAGCCTAGCCAGTAGAATGAAAAAGGGGAGAATGATGAAAACACTTCAAACATTGGGCTTTATTGCAGCCTCAATGATGGTCAGCACAGCTTTTGCGGCGGATTTTTCTTTTGACCGCCATGGAGCTGGCATGGGCACGGGGATTACACCAGTGGGTCATCTGGCTTGGGAGCAGGGATTGCCTTCTGTCAGCTATCAGCAGGACAATGTCGCTGGGGCAAAAGACAAAACCCTAACACTCAATGCTGACATGCTGTTGCGTACAGGTTTAACCGATGGCCTTGAACTCCAGTTAGGCTGGCAGGGACCTGTCTGGCAGCAAAACAAATATGCGGGCATGAAAAAGGAAACTCATGGTTTGGGTGATGTCAGCATTGGCTTGAAAAAGGCGATTGACCTAAAGGATGACCGTTTAAGCATGGCGTTGCTGGCTGAGGCGGTTATTGCAACGGGCAATGACGAGTTCACTGCACATGACGATATCTATAGCCTGACTTCGGCAGTGGCGTATGAGTTAAGTGACTTGGTTGGTACATCCATTACCATGCGTTATGAGGCGCAGAACAGTGATTGGGCAGTCACCGCCGTTCCGACCATTGACTATAAAATTGCAGGTAAATTGTCTGGTTTCTCAGAGTTTATCTACCGTAAGGCGGAAAGTCAGGACTATGAATATGGTTTAGGTACGGGTCTGGTTTATGCCATCAATGACCGTGCTCAAGTGGATGCCAGTGTTGGTGTCGATTTAAATGGCAGTGGCAAAAGCTATAACGGTGGTTTTGGCGTTTCGGTCCTATTCTAATCAAACCTCTCTCCATGTTCCTCCCTTGAATTCCTGTTGCGCATAGGGAGTGCTGGAGAGAAAGCAGAGAAAACATAATGAAAAAGTGTGTTCAGGGCGGCTACAGTTTTCAGCTGATCCGTTATTTTCTTGGCAGTTTACTGTTGTTATGTGGGACACTCATCCATGCCCAGGATAATGTTTTAGCGCCATTGCTCAGCCCAGAACAGGCATTTACATTTTCGGTTGAATCGACCAAAAACAATGAGGCACGCCTGCATTGGACCATTCAGCCCAACTACTATTTGTATCAACACAAATTTGAGGTTCAGCAGGGCAATAAAGCGGTCGCCTTGAATTTACCCAAGGCGGTTGACCAGTATGATGAAAATTTTGGTCATACCCAGGTGTATTACCAGCAGGTTGAATTCAGTATTGCCACGCAGGCATCACAACATTATCGGGTGAGCTGGCAAGGCTGTGCCAAAGACCGTATCTGCTATCCACCGCAAAACATTGAGTTCCAGACCGATGCCGATGGCTTGGTCAGCATGGAAAATACAGGTTTAAACTCACAAAAACGCTTTCTGGATGTCGCCCGTTCCGCCAATGCCTTAAATGCCCAGACAGCCGCAAATGACAGGGCGGAAACATCAGACGCTACCGTTTCTATATCTTCCAACAATTCAACTGGTATGGCGCAAGATCAGAAATGGTCAAGCACGCTGGAACAACATTCCCTTGCCTACAGCCTGTTGTTGTTTCTGGGTCTAGGTATTTTACTGGCGTTTACGCCATGTTCGTTGCCGATGCTGCCGATTTTGACTTCATTGATTGTTCGTGAACATAAAGGGGTCAAGGCATGGACAATTGCACTGACCTTTGTGCTGAGTATGGCGATGGTCTATGCGGTACTTGGCCTGATCGCCTCGGCGGCTGGACTGAACTTCCAGCGCTGGTTGCAGCAGCCTGCCACACTGGTTGCTTTCAGCCTGTTGTTTGTACTGTTCGCCTTAAACCTGTTTGGCCTGTTTGAGATCAAGCTACCGCAAAAACTGCTTAATCGGCTGGATCGTATGCAGTCGGTACAGCAGGGTGGAACCCTGATTGGTGCCAGTGTCATGGGCATGATCTCCGCCTTGCTGGTTGGGCCGTGTATGACCGCACCCTTGGCAGGCACACTCCTGTTTATTTCCCAGACCCAAAACCAGTGGCAGGGCGCATTATTGCTGTTTACGCTGGGTTTTGGCATGGGGATTCCACTGTTGCTTGCCAGCGTGTTGGGGGCGAAAGCCTTGCCGAAAGCGGGTGAGTGGATGCACCAGATTAAGGTGATTTTTGCCTTTTTGATGTTGGCTTTAAGTATTTATTTTATCCGTCCGTTGTTGCCTGAATTAGCGATTCAAATACTTAGTCTTATATTGGGCATGGCATTTATTGGTTTCGCGATATATCGTCTGTTTGTGAAGAAAGGACAATTACAGTGGTTATATGCATTGTTGCTGATGATCTCAGTTCCGTTTTTAGCTTTTAACCAATATCAACATATTCAAAATTTAAGCGCAGTTCAGGCAGATAAATTAGCAGAGTGGCATGTCGCAACAACCGCTGTTGAGTTTGAGCAGATTCTAGCTAACGCACCAAAAGATCAGGCCGTTGTGATTGATGTGTATGCAGATTGGTGTGTGGCTTGTCAGCCGATTGAACATCGCATCTTAAAGGATGCTGAGGTGCAACAGGCTTTAGCTCCTTACTATTTGATTAAACTGGATTTAAGCCATTATGATGCCTCACATCAGGCACTGCTCAATCAATGGGATATTTTAGGCCCACCGACCTATCTATTCCTGAACTTTCAACAACAGGAAATCCGTCCGCTCCGTTTGACAGGCGCATTTAAAAAGAACGAATTATTACAACAACTCACGACATTAGACAGAAATTTTAAAGCTGAACCCAACAGCTAAGGTTAGTGCTGTTGGATGAGGAACTGGTGGTTTGGGACAGTCTGGCCATCTGTGAATATGTGGCACGGATTGAGCAAATCTGGTCTGAACGTCCAGCTGAGGACAGCTTTTTATGTGAGTTTAGCCTTGCCGATGCATTCTATGCACCTGTGGTGATGCGCTTTGAGTGTTTTAAGCTGCCATTATCGGCGTCAAGCCAGGCCAGGCCTATATGCAAAAGATATTGTCTTTGGCATCCGTGCAGCAGTGGATTGCGGAAGTCAGACAGGAGCAGATGTTTGTGGCGTTTGATGAGCCTTATCGAAAAAGTCGTGATGAATATTTAAAACCCTAAAAATCTGGAAAAATTGATAAATAAAGCCTAGGGATATATCGAAGTTGAATAGAACTCCAACCTGCATAATATGAAAAATTTCCAGCCATTTCCCCTAAATGGCTGGAAATACCTTTAATCAATGGCAAGATCAGTAAAGATTTTCACCTGATTCCGTCCATCTGCCTTGACCGCATATAAAGCCTGGTCGGCCTGACTAATGATTAAATGGGGTTCATCCGCACTCACTGAACTGCTAATGCCAAAGCTGGCGCTGACCGAAAATTCCTGCTGATATTCCGTGATAAAGTTCAAGTGGGAGATTGCAAGACGGCAGCGTTCCGCCACACTTTGTGCCCGTGCCGTCGTGGTGTTCGGCAGTAGCAAAATAAACTCCTCACCACCAAAACGCCCAATCACATCCAGGTCACGAATGTTGTATGCCAGACATCTTGCCACCTGAACCAACACTTGATCGCCCATGCTGTGCCCAAACTGGTCATTAATATTCTTAAAGTGGTCTAAATCGAGCAGCACAATTGAATATAACGGGTCTGGCTGCTGATGCAGCTTTTCCAGATAGCTGCTAATACTGCGTCGGTTCAGTACATTGGTGAGGGGATCAAGACGGCTGAGGAGCTGAATGGCGGTTTCCCGTGTGCGCCACTGGGTCAGCAAAACCTCAAACAGGAATAGGCAGGCCAGCATAATCGGAACAAGGAAGAACATCATGCTGCCCACCCAGAAAGGATGCATGGCAACCTTGTTGATTTCCGCCATCTTAAACAGAGGGGCGTAGGTGAGTGCCCCGATAATGCTCATATAATTGCAGAACAACAGGGCAATGGTGGCAGGCACAAGGGCATAGTAAATCATTTTACGGTTAAACAGGATCAAGCCCACACCCACCACGCTGACATAACCCACCATGGTTGCTGGACTAAAGCTTCCCACCAGATAGCTGTTATGGCAAAGCATTGCGGTAAAGACCTGCACCGTAATGAGGGGAAGAAACTCCTTTGCCCATTTCCGATCCCTATAAAAGTGGCAGGGAAAAATGATGGCCACTAAAACCACAAGCATAATCAGGCTGGTCCATAACTGAGACCAGACCAGGTTTAAATGTACCCATGCTGAATATGCTGGATGGGTGAGGATAAAAATATCCCAGCTGATCCAGAACAGGTTCATAACAGCAGCAAGTATCAGTAATAAAATACTTTTTTTAAGTATGGTCCAATTGACTACAATTTGATGTTCCAAAAAAAGCCTGAGGCCCCATCTCTTTGTGTCAGTTGACCTATTAAAACGAATCTTGACCATTGGCATGCATCCTTATATGCAATGAGATTCCGTAGAAACTGTAGAGTTGTCCTCAAAATATTGAAGAATAATAATTAAAATAACAATAACATCTTTGGAATGAGAAAAAAGTCTAGCTCTAGGCTTTTTAATGCAAATTATAACGGGAAAATTTTTTGAAAAAAGGGGGGTGATGTGAATATCCAATCAGATTTATTTTATGATGACAAAATTAAATTAACAGTGACAATGGTCAGCCATAGCTGACCATTTTTGCATAAAATTTAAGCGGCCTAGTCACGGTCAAGTGAATGGGCGAAATCCGCAATATCCGCCAGTGCCTGTTTTGCTTCAGGGAACCATGCATTGAACATCTGGAAATTATGCCACATGCCTGTGTAAAGTTTAAAGTGTACTTTGACTCCAGCTTTTTCAGCTTTTTCTCTAAAGCGTTTTGAATCATCCAGTAAAATTTCTTTTGAACCGACTTGCACCAGTGTTGGCGGTAAGCCTTTAAGATCATCAAATAGAGGAGAAACACGCGGATCATCCGCTTGTACACCATCTTTTAAGTAATGATTAATTCCTGCTTGTAAGGCTTCAATAGAGAGCAGAGCATCATGTTTTTGGTTAAAGCGTAATGATTCACTGGTGAGGGTCAGATCTAAATAGGGTGACATTAAAATTAAACCGCTTGGCATGAGATCAGGTTGTGCTTTTAATCGTAAGCACAATGCCAACGCGAGATTGGCACCACAAGAATCCCCCGAAATAATAATATCTTTGGGTTGGATACCTTGTACCAGAAGCGCCTGATAGACATCAAAAATGGCGTCAATTGCCTCAGGGTAGGGATGTTCAGGCGCAAGTGGATAATCCATATGAACCACTTGCATTTGCGTGCGCGCAGCAATATCAGTCATGAGGGCCCGATGCGTACTTAAACTCCCCAGGAAAAAAGCACCGCCATGAATATGAAAAATAAGTTGTGTGGCAGACGCTTGTGCCTTGATTTCTTCACCACGCACGCCTGCTAAGCGCAATGGTCGAATTTGTACTGTGGGATTTTGGGGGAATAGACGACAAAGTTGGTCTAATAAAGGTCGCAAAGCATTCGGGGCTAAATTAAACTGACTCGGCGTACGAATGGTCGCTTTTAGTAATGATTCAGTAAAATAATATTTCCAAACAGTACCAAATTTCATAATTTTTCCATATTGTTAGTTCAGTATATAACTAAGAGAGTTTTGACTCATGTGCCTTGCGCTGTAATTACAGCAATGTTTTGTTGTTGCTCAGGCTATACCCAATAGTCATAATCAAGCATTGCAATATTGATAGAAATTCTCAATACTCTTAGTCTTGAAAAGACCCCTTAAGGATATTACAAAAATGAAGAAAATTGCTTTAGCATTTGGATTGCTCGGTTTAACAACTTTTGCCAATGCGGCAGATGCATTAAACGGTAGCGTTTGGCAGACAATCGATGATGAAACGAAGCAGCCAAAGGCGATTGTGAAGTTTACTGAGCAAAAGGACGGTTCGTTAACAGCGTCTATTCAAAAGTATTTAGTTCCAGGGCAGGAAGATGCCTGTTCTAAATGTGAAGGAACCTACCACAACAAACCTCTTAAAGGTATGGCGATTGTGCGTAATCTGAAGAACGTGGGTGGAACAAATTATGACAATGGCACAATTATTGATCCTAAAAATGGCAAGACCTATAAGTTGAAAGCTCAAATCATCGAGGGTGGTAAAAAGCTTAAACTGCGTGGCTATATTGGTGTAGCCGCTCTAGGCCGTAACCAGACCTGGGTTCGTGCCAACTAATTTGAGTTTGAACTGAAAAAAACCGAGTCCTGAGACTCGGTTTTTTTATTTTTTCTGTTTAAGCGGAGAGATTCTGGTAAGTCGCCTCATCAAAGCCAATAATAAAGCCCTGTGGAGTTTGTAGCACTGGACGCTTAATCAGGCTTGGTTGGGCAATGAGGGTCTCAATCAGGTTTTGCTCGTTGCTGCTGGCATGGGCATGTTCTGTTTCAGATAACTTGCGCCAAGTTGTACCTTTTTTATTCAGCACCTTATCTGCACCCATTTCTTTCAGCCAAAGCGCTAAAGTGGCAGCATCAATTCCCTGTTTTTTGTAGTCATGAAATTCATAGGCAATACCCTTTGCCTGTAAGGCATCAAAGGCCTTTTTCATCGAATTGCAGTTTTTAATACCATAAATTTTAAACATACTGAAAACCATAGAAAACAAGAAAAGATATGACTGAAAGCCTAACGCAAAAAGCTGGTCATTTGCCAGTTGAGTTTTTTAGCCTATAACTCAATGCATGTTTGAAATGGTCAACAGACCCTGTTTATCAAGTAAATTGATGCATTGTGTTGAGCAAAATTAAAATGATCAAATCAATCATGCTTTTTGATGAAAAAAGCTAAAGACAAACGGGGTGAAAAATATTTAAGATTTAAAAAGAGAAAACCCGCATTTAATCTTCCTGATCATGCGGGTCTCATTTCAACGTCCAATGTCTCATCCATGCAAATAAACTTAAACTAAGTTTATTTTGTCTTCCTACGGCTTCCTATCCTTTTTTGGTCATCCTGACCGCTTCCTTGTGCCGTGGTGCTATAATGCCGTTACAGCCGATAAATAAAAATACACAAAAAACGACACAATCTGTCAGCCAAAGAGGCGGTCAAAGTGAACAAGTGTTCACTTATTCGTGTATTTTATAGTCAATGATGACAGGGGCATGGTCGCTAAACCATTGTTCTTTATACACCCATGCGTTTGCAGTCCGCATCTTCCAGTCAGGTGAACAGGCTTGATAGTCAATCCGCCAACCTACATTTTTTGCACGTGCCTGCCCACGATTTGACCACCATGAATACAATTCCGCCTCTTTTCGCACTTCGCGGAATGTATCGACATAACCCAGTTCATCATAAATATGATCAAGCCATGCCCGTTCATGCGGTAAGCAGCCTGAAGATTTCTGGTTGCCTGACCAGTTTTTAATATCAATGCGCTTATGCACGATGTTGTAGTCGCCACACACAATGATTGATTTGTTCTCATCCCGCCATTGTTTTAATATTTGGGCATATTCTTGTAGAAACAAATCCTTACGGGCTTGTGCTTCATCGCCACTTGAACCTGATGGCAAGTATAGCGAGGCAATATGAACAGGCTGTGACAATCCCAGATCGAATTCAGCCGTGATAAAACGCCCCTGCGAATCAGCCAGTTCAAAACCCAAACCGTTTTGTACTGAAACAAATGGGAGGCGGCTGTAAATCGCCGTACCTGCATAGCCCGCACGTTCGGCAGGGAACAGGTGGGTATGCCAGCCTTTAGGCTTGAATTTGTCGGTCCACTGTTCATGGGTGATGCGGCTTTCTTGCATACATACGACATCCGCATCGGACTGTTCTAACCACTCCAGCAGACCTTTGGTCACAGATGAACGTAGACCATTTACGTTAATTGAAACCACTCGAAGAATTTTTACATCACTTGGATAGCTATCCTTTGGTATCATACGTCTGTTTAACCTCAATTAAAGAATCTGGAGCACCTTATATGACAACGCCTGTGTCATTTCATCCGCAAGCTTTTATCGAACTCGCATTATCACGTGGTGTGCTTAAATTTGGTGAGTTTACCTTAAAATCAGGTCGTGTCAGTCCTTATTTCTTTAACGCGGGTTTACTGAATGATGGTGAGGCACTGTCGCTTTTAGCGCAGGGCTATGCCGATAAATTGGTTCAGTGTGACAATGTTGGGGTGATTTTTGGTCCAGCCTATAAAGGCATTCCGTTTGTGGCGGCTACCGCAGTGGCGTTGTCGCAAGTGCATGGCAAGAGTGTGCCATGGGGCTTTAACCGTAAAGAAGCCAAAGATCATGGTGAGGGTGGTGTGTTGGTTGGCGCATCGGTTGCTGGCCAGAAAGTCTGGATCATTGATGATGTGATCACCGCGGGAACTGCGATTCGTGAAGTTGTGACCATCTTAAAAAATGCGGGAGCAACCATTGCAGGGGTTTTGGTGGCGCTAGATCGTCAGGAACGTGGTCAAGGTGAGCTTTCTGCAATTCAGGAAGTACAAAAAGAACTGGAAATCCCTGTGCATGCATTGATTACCATGAAAGATTTAATGGATTATCTGGATGCCAAAGGCGAGAAAGAAGCCTTGGCAAATATGCAGGCTTATCGTGAAAAATATGGCATCTAAGTTTTAGGTGTAGGAAAGGAAGCTGAGGCTTCCTTTTTTGTTGAGTTTAATTAACGAATTATTGGAAATAATGATTGAAAAATAAGCGTGGAACGTGAAAAATCATGTAAAAGCCGTTCCAGTGCGCCGAACCCTAGAACGACTTTAACTAAGATATTGATAATTATATGAAAATTTAAAGCATTTCGTATAAGGTGTATTATGTTAATTTTAGAAAATCTGTTTTAGTTTGTACCTTTTCAAAATTATGTAAAAAGCAAATAAAATACTTATCCAGAACAAATAATCAAAAATAAAATATAAGAAGATAAATTGATCTATTCCTATAATAATATTTAAAGGATCTAGCGCTATACTCCCACCTGGAGATACTTCACCATCTACTAAAAACTGTAAGGGAAATCCTCCTCCAATGACTTTAACTTTTCCAAGCTTGTCTACAACTATACGATCCACTAATGTATATTTCTGATAAAACAAAGATAAATAAGTAAAAATAAAAGATAAGCAATTGAAGTATAAAAATTTTTTCATAATTTCCTCTCATATATCTACTAATTTTAACAATTTTTAATCAGAGCCTTTTGGAATAATTTGCTTTAATTTCTCTATTACTTTCTCAAAAAATTCCTTTAATATGAAAAGATTAGAATTTATTTTATTAAGTTTACTTGCAGCCTGCAGTCCAGTTACAGAAAAAATTGAATCAAATATAGTTGTTCCACGTATTCAATATACGGGGGGAGCAGATAATGCAAGTTATAGTGAGGCTAAGCTTATTAGGGAAGGTAAATGCCTATACCTAGAACATGCTGATGGCTCTAAAGTTCTGCCAATTTTTGCTACAAAAACTCTGGATTGGGATACGGAAACTAAGAGCCTAAAAGTAGATTCGGATACTTATTTTTTAGGTGATAAAGCAGCATATGGAGGCGGAGAATCCTATCCTCTAGAAAAAAATAATTATTCTTGGATAACTGAAGTAGATCATAGCTGTGATACCTCAAAAGTTATAGTTATTAATCGACTCATAAGACCAATTGAAGAACTACCAAAATGAAGAATAGCCTATTTTACTGTCTTACATTAGTTCTACTTATAGGATGCCAGCCATTTGAAAAAGATGGATATATTTTTATTAAAAATCAGACTGATTATCCAATTACAGACCTTAAAGTAACTTATATTAGTGCTCAAAAAACTTATAGCTTAGGTACTCTTTATCCTTATTCAGAATATAAATACGCCATCAATTACGAGCGGCACAATGAGGATTCAATAATCTTTTCATATTTAGATAAAAATCATAAAGAGATTAATCAAGAAGTAGCTACGTATGCAGCCAAATATGATAGGAAAAGTTATGAAATAGTTATTCAATAGAATATAAATTACAATTACTAATTGAACGAAAAAACTTCAATTTGAAATTTCAAAAACTTGATTTTTCCACTAAATAACTATCCATTTAACATAATGGCTATTATACGAAGTACACCTGTATATTAATATAAATATCAGATACTTATTTAAACCATAAAAATCTAAAAAACATAAAAAAGCCGATTTTGAAACAAGTCGGCTTTTTTATGAGCGGTTTTGATACTTCTTGCCAATAAATTTGACTAAAAATTACGCTTTTCAACTTGAGTGATACAATTTTGTGATACATTATTGTATATACAAATTTGAATGTTTTTTATGGAACAGTATTTCGAATGGGATGAGGCTAAGAATCGAAAGAATCAGAAAAAGCATGATATCTCTTTCGAAACTGCAAGCCTTGTTTTTGATGATCCATTAAGGATCTCAATCCAGGACAGACATACCGATGGTGAAGAACGTTGGCAAACCATTGGAAAAGTAAAAGGCGTACTAATGCTCTTAGTAGCTCACACCATCTTTGATGAAGATGACTGTGAAATCATACGAATCATTAGTGCAAGGCAAGTCACCAAGGCGGAGCGAGATAAATATGAGCACGGTTAGATACTCACGTAAAGAACTGAATGAAAAATTCAGCGACAAGCAAGATGCTGAAATTGAACGCTTGCTTGCTAAAGGGACGGGTCCTGATGATCAGCTAGATCTATCAGATATTCCTGAAATTACAGACTGGAGCAATGCTGTACGCCATAATCAATTCTATCGCCCAGTGAAGCAACTGACTTCCATCCGTTTAGATGCTGATGTACTTGCATGGTTTAAAGCTCAAGGCAAAGGCTATCAAACACGAATGAATGAAATTCTGCGTGAAGCAATGTTAGAAGATTTAAAAAATCATCGATAAAAATGAGAGCTTAGGCTCCAATTTTTTAATTTTAATAACATATATTAATTTTTTGGTTCTTAGTGAAATTTAACCATCGGTATAAAAACTCGTGTTAAACCTGATTTATCATGTATTCATTAATATCAAAAATATTGATAATTTATCAGACCTCTTGCGAAAGTCGTTATTGCAAGTTCATCCAGTTTACCAGTGCAGCGATTAAGTTAATGCGTAAACCGAATCTTTTTCGTCTATTTCGATAGCGTTCACTTAGTATTCTAAATCTTTTTCTTTATTGGCATCAATAATTTAAAGCCATCTTGCTCTAACCCATAGTACCCTAAATCGGTCATAACATAGTCACAATGTTTGAATTTCTTAACTGTTTTTCTTGCCAATTTAATATCATGCTGACTGCCAGACGATATATCTACTCCTATGATTTGTTTGCTCTTCGGATGATAGATCACTTGGGCTTTTAACGTATGTTTCTTCTTTTTACCACTGTAGAACTTACTCTGATTTTTTTTTCGGGCGTTCTATTGAACATTCTGTCGCATCAATAATTACCCAGTTAAATTGTTCGTCTGCTGTGGTAATGCTTCGTTTTGGCAGGGTAAAACGCCTTGATTTCATTAATGCATCTTCAACCTTTTTAATGGTTCGATTCACATTACTTTCAGCGATATGGTAATTTGCAGCCAATTCCAATTGAGTGCTGTAATTCCGTAAGTAATTGAGTGTTAATAATAATTGATCCTCTATAGCTAAAGTATGAGGACGCCCAGATTTCTTTTTAAGTGATTCTGCTTCTTTTAAAACTTCGACCATTTCACTAAAAACTGGTCGAGGTACGCCAACCAAGCGCTTGAATTCAGAATCTGAAAAACGGTTTAATTTCTGATATTTCATGAAATCTATATTGAGGCAGTTTTTACTTTCGCAAGAGGTCTAAAATTAAATACTTATAAAAAAAATTTTTTTTAAAAATACTCATTTTTTTTTAGTTAGATATTTACTATAATAAGTTGAAACGTAATGTAATACAAACAAACATTAATTACACATTAAATCCATAATGTAATTTAGGGTATCTATGCAATCAATGAATTTAACAAAGCTAAGTGCTGCTATTATTTTGGCACTAAGTACTGCTGCTTGTAGTAGTGGGGGAAGTCATTCAACAACATCTACTTCTCCAGTAATTACTGAACAGACTGCCGCTGAGAAAGCTGCTGCTGAGAAGGCTGCCGCTGAAAAGGCTGCTGCTGAGAAAGCTGCTGCTGAAAAGGCTGC
>NZ_KB849434.1:171895-270247 GCF_000368425.1 Acinetobacter sp. CIP 102637 | reverse complement strand
GCTGCTGCTGAGAAGGCTGCTGCTGAAAAGGCTGCTGCTGAGAAGGCTGCTGCTGAAAAGGCTGCTGCTGAGAAAGCTGCTGCTGAGAAGGCTGCTGCTGAAAAGGCTGCTGCTGAGAAGGCTGCTGCTGAAAAGCAAAAAGAAATTGATGACGCAAAAGGTCTTACTAGTTACTACCCAATTAACACGATTACAGCTAATTTTAATGGTGGGAAAGCTAAATCTAATAATATAACTACAGCATCGGGTACACAGTCTGTTGTTTATAATCAGCCCTATTCTGTTGTTTTAGGTAATTATTCTGGCGATCTTTCTTATAACAATAAGACTGGCGCATTAATAAGCGATGATCGTACATCTAATATTAAAATCCAAGGTTTGAAAACAACTGTTGATGCAATACCAACTTTAGGTACTGCTACTTATACAGGTAAAGCATTTAATGGTGCTTATATTGATACGACAACTATTGATTACAGCGGAATGATCCCATCTATTTCGACAACATCGAAATTGGCTGAAGGTACTTTAGATTATAATATTAACTTTACTGATCGCTTAGGTTCAGGATCAATCACTGGCTTAGGTAATACTATTAGCCTAGAACAAGGTTCTATTTCTGGAACTGGAATCACTTCAACAGCTAAACAATTAACTAATACTGGTACATATTCATTAGACTTTTATGGCAAAAAAGCTGAAGAAATTGCTGGTAAAGTTATCTTTAATGGTAAAGATACCGTTGGTTTTGGCGGTACCCGTGGTGAAATTACTAAATAAAATCTTATTTTAGTCCCCACTTATCTATAGACCGTCTGAAATTAACTATATTTTCAGACGGTTTTTGTCATTCTATTGGTAGCCATTTGATGAATATCAAATATTTAGTCATTCTTTCAGTAACATTTTCTAGCACTGCATTTTCTCAAGAATTACTACCAGCTCAAACGGTATTTTTTGAGCAAGATTCATTTATTCAACCTGAATTATTACTTAAAAAAACAGTAGATAAAGATTTAAATCTTTCTACACTACCTCCAAACTCAAGTTTAGAAGATTATATTAATCAAGCAATTATTCATAAAGACTGGAAAGAACTTGAGAAACTACTAGATAAATACAGAAAAACTGATAATTACGATCACATTTTATACGAATATGGCTTAGGTGCTTTATATCGTTTTCAAGGAAAGCAAAAGAAAGCCATAGAAATGTACCAAGAGATTATTACAAAGAATCCAAATTTATATTATCCCCGTTTTGATCTAGCCATGATGTTATTTGAAAATAAACAATATACTGAAGCTAAAAATGAATTTAGAGCAGTAAGACCTTTTCTTCCTACTCAGATCCAAGCATTAATAGATCAGCTATTGAGTACTATGGAAGAGTCTCAAGGATGGCAACCAAACGTAAATTTTAATTTTGAAAAAACAGATAATGTTAATCAAACATCGAGTATAAAAGAGATTTCTATTGGAGAAGCAACTTTCATACGTGATCAGGAATCACTACCACAAAAGGCAGAAGGTATCGGTTATACGCTGAATGCATCACGTGAACAAAATATGATGAGCAATCATTATGTATATTTTAATGCAACATTAAACGGTATTTATTATTGGGATAATACAGAATTTAGTGAGCAAACCTTACGTATCGATACTGGTTACAAGTATAAAGATCTTAAGCAATCCTTAGGCATAATTCCATTTATTGGGCAAAATATACTAGGTGATAGTCGTTACAGTCATAACTATGGTGCAGGATTAGAATATAACCGATTATTATCAGATCGTTGGCAAGTCTCTGCTAATACATCTCATATCCAAAAACGATATCAGGATTCAGATCTTGCACAATATTATAATGGTCATGCTAATAGTCAGGCTGCATTGATGCTGTATCAACCGAAATCAAAATTACTCATATATAGTGGCTTAGACTGGATGCAAGATCGCTTAGCGGACGAAGCAGAATCATCCAATAAGAAAGGTATACGAAGTGGTTTTTTATACTTTGGGGACTCATTGGGTATTAGTAGCAACATACGTTATTCTAAGCGTAATTTTTTAGCAGATAATATTTGGTATGGTATTCAACGCAAAGACAGTGAATATGAATTTGGTATAGCTACTTGGCGTAAGCAATGGCAGTGGAAAGGTTTTACTCCCAAGTTAAATTATAGATATCAAAAAATTGACAGCAATTTACCACTTTATGAGCGTAATAACGGCACATGGTTTATCACAATAGATAAAAAAATTTAAGAATAAAGGCTCTCACTCTCAGTTAGAGCCTTTTATTATTTAACATAAAATCTCTTATGCGAATCACATCTCATCAAACTTCTTAGTCCAATATCACCCCTAATTTTTCATTACGCCCTTGCTCAGTCAAAACCCAAGGGCGATTTTGCCAAGGTGGATCATGGCGTATAGTCAAACTACTTTATTATTCATACAGGATTCGAAAAAAACTCGAAATAACTCATCGACTGAGTCGATCAACCATTCTTTACGCTTACGTTTAACCCATGCCCACATCTGTTCTATAGGATTTAAATCAGGGCTGTATGCAGGAAGCCAAAGAATTTTATGCCCTTGTTGTTCCAATAACTCCTGAATATCTGCTCTTTTATGAAATGCTGCATTATCCATAACCACTACACTATTTTCAGGTAATGCTGGTATGAGGAATTGCTCAATCCAAAAATGAAAAACATCTGAATTGATTTTGCAGTCAAATAAACCGACTAAAAATAAATACCCTTTATGGATTGCTCCAATGGCATTGGTCTGATTCTTTAATTGCCAATTATATTGCCCTAAACAGGGTACTCCTTTTCGTGAATAGCCATGAGGTCTATAATCATGTGACTTAAAACCACTTTCATCCAGATAAATAATCGGGTGGTTTTTTTCTAATTCATTCACTTGCTGAATAAATTTATCCCTAAGCCTTGTATCTGCTTTAGGATGGCTTAACGTCTTTTTTTAACTGTAATATTTAAGCGCTTTAATGCAGCACCAATAGATGAAACACCACAATTAAAACGTGCAGCACGTTCATATTGATAAGCATCAGGATACTTTTCAACATCTTCACGTAAAGCATCATCGTTAATTTTAGAAGGTTTACGTACACGAGTTTTTTTAATCTCTATACGTTTCTTCCATTCAACAATGGTATTTTTATTAATTTCAAATTGTGCAGCTACCGCTCGAATAGAATAACCTTCCTCAAGCTTAGCTAAAATTTTACGTCTAAAATGTTCTGAATAACTCATTGCACCATTGTATTAGTTTTATAATGATTTGACTATACATGCTGCCCATGCCCACAGGTAAGCTCTGCTACCCAATGATTCTCTTTATCCAGATGAAATCCAACAATGGCCTGTTGCATTTACTTATTCACCCAAACTTTCAAGTTTAGAATCCTCTAAACCCTTTAAAAAACGATGGCATAGATTATGAATCGCCACCAAATCATTGGGCTCAATACCCAAAGAGCAGGCGAGTTTAAAAGGAATCAGGGTAATTTCATCTTTTGCCGAAAGCGCTTTTTCCAGCAAAATGACTTTTTTCATGCGTTCATCTTCTTTAACCGCAACACGCTTTAAAAACTGCTTTTCTTCCAGTTTTTTAATAATCGGCGTTAAGGTTCCCGAATCAAAAAAAGTCTTTTGTCCGATTTCAGACAAGGTTACGTTGTCTTTTTCATACAACGCCAGCAACACAATAAACTGCGGATAGGTCAGGTCATATTCCTGAAGCAAGGGACGATATTGACGAATCATCGCATTGGTGGCGGAGTACATGGCAAAACAGACTTGATTTTCCAAGTAGGCAATCTCAGTCATGATCCAGTCCTTTTAAAGTCGCAATATCTGCAAATTAGTATAAATTGAAAAACGCAAAAAGTATATTGCGTATAATTAACTTGCACACAATATAGTTGTGTGCAATATTGTTTGTGCTATAGCTTAACAAATAAACAAAGCTACTTTGGGAATGGCACAAGTTTTATTGCAGAGAGAATTTTTATGACCAAGATTTATGATTTTCAGGCTGAACTTTTAGAGGGTGAGCAAAAGGACCTCGCAGACTATCAAGGCAAAGTGCTGCTGGTGGTGAACACTGCAAGCCAGTGTGGTTTAACCCCACAGTTTGAGGGCCTGGAAAAGCTATATCAGGACTATCAACAGCAGGGCTTGGTGATTTTGGGGTTTCCATGTAACCAGTTTGCCAATCAGGACCCATCAAGCAATGAGGAAATCGGCAGCTTCTGTCAGCGCAACTATGGCGTGTCATTCCCCATGTTTGCCAAGGTTGATGTCAATGGACCAACTGCCCATCCGCTTTATCAGTATTTAACCTCAGAGGCCAAAGGTCTTTTGGGAAGCAGTATAAAATGGAATTTCACCAAGTTTTTGATCAATCAAAAAGGTGAGGTGGTGAAACGTTATGCGCCAATCACCAAACCAGAAAAAATAGCCAAGGATATTCAACGTTTATTGTCATAAGGCAGTATTCGCATGTTGGGAAATGTATCTGGCTGGAACTCAAACGAGTCAAACATTTCCCAAACCTGCCCATAATTGAAAAAGAAAGATGATAATGTTATAGCTAATTGAATAAAATAGATTTTTTATTATTTAATATTTACATAACTTGTTCAGCCATAAGCAGAAAACTTGGTTATACTTTTCGGTAAGATTAAAAATACGAGCGTCAGGTTATGCGTGTACTTGTGGTGATGGACCCAATTGAAACTGTGAATCTCAAGAAAGATTCAACCATGGCAATGCTATGGGCGGCAAGCCGTCGTGGACATGAGCTGGGGTATGCACTGCAACAGGATTTATATATCGAACAAGGCAAGGCATTCGGTCTGATCTCACCATTAAAGGTGTTTGAAGACTACAGCCATTATTATGAGCTGGGCGAGAAACAAAAAGAGTCACTTGCTACTTATGATGTGGTGCTGATGCGTAAAGACCCACCATTCGACATGAACTTTGTCTACACTACCTACATTTTGGAACAGGCGGAGCGTGAGGGTGCATGGATCATCAATAAACCCCAGTCATTACGTGACTGTAATGAAAAGCTGTTTGCGACCCAGTTTCCAGAACTTCAAGTTCCGACCTTGGTGACATCACAACAAAGCCTGATTCGTGAGTTTATCAAGGCGCATGGTGATGTGATTGTGAAACCTCTGGATGGCATGGGGGGCATGGGAATTTTCCGCCTGTATCAGGACGGTGTGAACATTGGTTCGACTCTGGAAATGCTGACGGAAATGGGAACACGTCCAATCATGGTGCAACGTTATATCCCTGAAATTGTCGAAGGCGATAAACGTATCCTGATGGTCAATGGTGAGCCAGTTCCTTATTGTCTGGCGCGCATTCCACAAAATGGTGAGGTGCGTGGCAATCTGGCGGCAGGTGGTTTGGGGCAGGCACGTCCACTGACTGACAATGACAAAATGATTGCTGCAAAGGTTGGACCTTTCCTGCGTGAAAAGGGTCTGGTGTTTGTCGGTCTGGATGTGATTGGAAATTATGTCACTGAAATTAATGTCACCAGTCCAACCTGTATTCGGGAGATTGATGCCCAGTTTGGCACCTCAATTGCCGATGACTTGTTTACTGTGCTTGAGGCTGGACGACAGAACTAGACTCCCTGTTTATTGACCGAATTGCCCATTTGTTTTTGACGCTGATTGCAAGGTAAATGGGCAATGGGATGTAGTGCTCCCCTGTTTTTAATAAACAATTGAAAAAAGCGGGGCTTTCTGTTGTAAACAGGTGAAATTCGCTTTTCGTGAATGAAGCTTTAGGATTAAAATAACTTCCGAAAACAATAGACGATAACTTTCTTTTTTGAGTTGAAGAATTAGACCGTGACCAATTCACCGCAGAACAAACCCAAACATGTCATGATGATGGCCGCTGGTACAGGTGGGCATGTTTTTCCAGCACTGGCTGTTGCAAAACAACTTCAACAGGAAGGCTGTCAGGTGTCGTGGCTTGCGACGCCTACAGGTATGGAAAATCGGTTACTCAAAGACCAAAATATTCCAATTTATCAAATTGACATTCAGGGTGTGCGTGGCAATGGCCTGTTGCGTAAAATCAGCGCACCTTTCAAGATTCTCAAGGCGACCCTGAGCGCAATGCGCTATATGCGGCAGCTCAAGGTTGATGCGGTAGCGGGCTTTGGTGGCTATGTGGCTGGACCAGGTGGTTTGGCTGCACGTATCTTGGGGATTCCGATCCTGATTCATGAGCAAAATGCCATTGCGGGATTTACCAATACGCAATTGGCGCGTATCGCAACAACAGTTTGTCAGGCTTTTCCAAATACTTTCCCAACTAGTGATAAAGTGGTGACCACAGGCAATCCTGTGCGTGCGGAAATTTCTGCGATTTTGAATCCATCATGGCGTTATCAGACCCGTGAACAGGAGCAGCAGCCCCTTAGTGTTCTGATTGTCGGAGGGTCTCTGGGTGCGCAGGCTTTAAATGAGCGTTTGCCTGAGGCGTTAAGCAAGGTGAATATTCCTTTAAAGGTGTTTCACCAATGTGGGCAGAACCAGCAGGATTTAACCCGTGTTCGCTACCAGGATGCGCCTAAAAGCCTACAGCTGCAGGTTGAGCCATTTATTCATGATATGGCAAAGGCATATAGTGAGGCTGACCTGATTATCTGTCGTGCTGGCGCTTTGACGGTAACGGAAGTGGCGACCGCGGGCCTTGCGGCAATTTTTGTACCTTTGCCGATTGCGGTGGATGACCATCAGACGGCTAATGCCAAATTTCTGGCAAATGTGGGTGCTGCCAAGATTTGCCAGCAAGCAGACATGACACCCGCTGTTTTAGATGAGTTGTTAGCCACATTATTAAATCGCCAACTACTCTCTGAAATGGCAATTAAAGCACGCCAACAAGCACAACCGAATGCAACTCAGCATGTGGTTGATCTGATTAAAAAATTGTAATTCGAGTTTATCTATGTCTCCTACAAATCCAAACCAATCCAAAAAGCTGATTAAAGTGCCAGAAATGCGCCGTATTAAACATATCCACTTTGTTGGTATTGGTGGTGCAGGGATGTGTGGTATTGCCGAAGTTCTAAAAAATCAGGGCTATAAAATTTCGGGTTCGGACATTAAGGAGTCCAAAACCACCACGCATCTCGAAGCAAATGGCATCAAGGTTTATATTGGGCATTCAGCCGACAATATTAAGAATGCCAATGTATTAGTGGTTTCAACGGCAATCGACCCTGAAAATCCAGAGATCAAGGCGGCCATTGAGCAACGCACCCCGATTGTGCGCCGTGCGGAAATGCTGGGTGAACTGATGCGTTACCGTCATGGCATCGCGGTTGCGGGTACACATGGTAAAACCACCACCACCAGCTTGTTGACCACCATGCTGGCTGAGGAAAACCTTGATCCAACCTATGTGATTGGCGGTTTGCTAAACAGTACAGGGGTTAATGCGGCACTGGGCGAAAGCCGTTTTATTGTGGCGGAAGCCGATGAGTCGGATGCATCATTCCTGTATTTACAGCCAATGGCGGCGATTGTCACCAATATTGATGCCGACCACATGGATACCTATGAGGGTAGCTTTGACAAGTTAAAGGATACGTTCATCCAGTTTTTGCATAACCTGCCGTTCTATGGCTTGGCGGTGGTCTGTGGTGATGATGCCAATATCCGTGAGATTCTGCCGCGTATTGGCCGTCCAATCCTGACCTACGGTTTTGGTGAGGATAATGATATTCGTGCGGTTGAGGTGGTGCAGGATGGCATGCAGTCGCACTTTACTGTGTTGCGTAAAGACCGTGAGCCATTGCGTGTCACCATCAACCAGCCAGGTCTGCATAATGTCCTGAATGCATTGGCGGCCATTGGTGTGGCAACTGATGAGGGCGTTTCTGATGGAGCGATTTGTCGCGCATTGGAGGGCTTTAGCGGTGTCGGCCGTCGCTTCCAGGTTCAGGGTGAGTTTGAAGTTGGCGAGGGTTTGGTGAAGTTGGTGGATGACTATGGCCACCATCCAAAAGAGGTTGAAGCAACCATTAAGGCGGCCCGTGCCAGCCACCCAGACCGTCGCTTGGTGATGATGTTCCAGCCACACCGTTTCAGCCGTACCCGTGACTGTTTCGATGATTTTGTCGATGTGCTGTCGCAGGTGGATCAACTATTATTGTTAGAAGTCTATCCAGCGGGTGAAAAACCGATTGTGGGTGCGGATAGCCGTGCTTTAGCACGCAGTATTCGTTTACGTGGTGAAGTTGAACCGATTTTGGTTGATCCCGTTGAAGGTAATTTGCCAAATGTTTTACAAAAAGTGTTACAAGCGAATGACTTGTTATTAACACAAGGCGCGGGTAACGTGGGCGCAATTTCGGTAGAATTGGCCCAGCATCGCCTGTATGCCAAATAATGTGTGTTGTGAATATTAAAAGTTTTACAGTTTTAAGGATATAAACGTGTCAAATGCTGCAAAATTCGGCAAAGTTGCCGTGTTGTTTGGTGGGAAATCAGCTGAACGTGCTGTGTCACTGGATAGTGGTCAGGCTGTTTTAGAGGCGCTGTTGCGTTCGGGTGTACAGGCAGAGGCATTTGACCCACAGAATCGTAGCGTGACGGAACTGGTTGGCTATGACCGTGCCTTTATTGTGCTGCATGGTCGTGGTGGTGAGGATGGCCAGATTCAGGGTGTTCTTGAATGGCTAAACATTCCATATACGGGGACTGGCGTACAGGGCTCCGCAATTGGCATGGACAAGGTCAAGACCAAGCAGGTCTGGCAAGGCAGTGACTTGCCAACAGCGCCTTATCGCATCGTCACCAAGGATTCTGACTTAGATGCGATGATCGCGAATTTAGGCCTGCCTGTGATTATCAAGCCTGTGCATGAAGGCTCAAGTGTCGGTATGAGCAAGGTTGAGAAAGCAGAGGATTTTGCCAACGCAATTGAAAAAGCCACACAGCATGATGCGGTGGTGATGGCCGAAAAATGGATTACAGGCCGTGAATTTACCATTTCATTCCTGAATGGTCAGCCATTGCCTGTGATTCGCTTGCAGCCGCCAGCAGATGTTGCCTTTTATGACTATGAGGCGAAATATCAGCGTGATGATGTGCAGTATGGGATTCCTTGTGGTTTAAGCGAGGCTGAGGAGAAAAGCCTACAGGCGCTTTGTCTGCGCGCGTTTCAGGCGGTTGGTGCAGAGGGCTGGGGACGTATTGATGCCATGCAGGACCAGGATGGAAACTTCTGGTTGCTGGAGGTGAATACCGTACCAGGCATGACCAGCCACTCTTTGGTGCCTAAGGCGGCCCAGGCGGTGGGCTATGGTTTTGATCAACTGTGTGTTGCGATCCTAGAGCAAACCCTGGCGAAGTCGGCTTAATTCATGGCTCAACTTCCTGCATCCATGCGCCGCAAACCACGGGCAGCAATCAGTTCTATCCACGAGAAACCGCCATCACCCAAGCAAAAAATGGTGAATGCGGGAGGGTGGATACTGTTGCTGATCGCTTTCGCTGTGCTCGCAATCGGTCTTTATGGCTTGTATAAAGTGATGACTGATGCAACCGTGGCGCAATTGCAGATTGTTGGGACCAATTCAGATGTTGAAAATCAACAGCTGGCACAGCACTTAAGTCCGATTATTAAACACAACTACTTTACTTCAGATTTAGAACAAATTCGGGACCAGGCTTTAAAGGTCTCATGGGTTGACCGTGTGGTGGTGTCACGAGCTTGGCCAAATGCGATTCGGGTGCGGGTGATGCCACGCCACGCAATTGCACGCTGGGGAACAGGGCGTTTGCTTAGTGACAACGGTGAGGTGTTTAGCGAGGCAGTACCTAAAACACACCCAAACCTGCCGCTGCTTCATGGTCCAGTCAGCCAATCCAAAATGATGATGCGTCGCTATAATGAAATCAACCAGTTGTTTCATCCAGCGAACCTGCGTTTAAAAGAGCTGTATTTAACCGAGCGCATGACATGGTTTATGCAGTTTGATTCGGGTCTGCGTATCATTGTGGATCAGGACCAGACCATGAACAAATTGCAGCGACTCAGCCATTTGGCACAAATGGATCTTAAACCTGTATGGTCAAACATCTCGGCGATTGACCTGCGTTACCGCAATGGCCTTGCCATTCAGTGGAAGAACGCGGTACCGCCCAAGATTGTCAACGGTCAGTTAGTTGTAACGATTGATGACACAAAGCTTGCAGGTGCAATTCAGGCAAAGCCATAATACGTGGCTTAAAAATAACGGGAGATTATCCCCCGTACTACACAACAAAAGATATGGTATTGAAGTAATGAGTGAAGCTGTTCCCTCGGTTGTTGCGATTGATATTGGGACCCATAAGGTCTCAGTCTTGATTGGTAAGATCCATGCGCCAGATAAGATTCAGGTCATTGGCATGGCAACTGCTCGCAACCGAGGTATGGTTAAAGGCAAGATTGTCAGTCTGGACAAGGTGATTGCCGCCATTAAAAATGCGGTATCTGAGGCCGAGGATATGGCAGAGTGCCGTATCCACAGTGCGTGGGTGTCCATTCCAAGTACAGAGTTGCAGAGTTTTTATGCTTCGGGCCGTACCCCTGTGTCCAACCATGATCATATTATTACAACCAATGAAGTGGTGCGGGCTTTGGAACTGGCAAAAGCCAGCCATATCTCGCCAGATTATTATCTTGCGAGTGCGGTGCCGCTTGGTTTTGAGCTGGGCAACTCTGGTGAGTGGGTGCAGAACCCAGTCAATATGTCGGCGCATAGCATGACAGGGCATTATCAATTGATGATGATGCCGATTAGTACCATGCAAAACCTTGATCGTGCCATGAAAGGTGCGAATATCGGGGTAGAGAAAATGGTGGTATCTAGTTTAGCTACGGCTGAAGCTAGTTTGCTCAAAGATGAAAAAGAATATGGCGTGTGTTTGGTTGATATTGGCGCTGGCACTACCAATCTCGCCGTCTATCTTGATGGGCGTTTGGCATTAGTACGTACCTTGCAACGTGGTGGTGAAAATGTGACCCGCGATATTGCCGCTGTTTTACAGACCACCACTGAAGAAGCCGAACGTATCAAGATTCTGCATGGCTGTGTAGACCTGAGTGTGGTGAAGCCAGACCACATGATTCAGGTGCAGGGCATTGATGGCACACAAACCATCAGTCGCATTGAGCTTGCAGAAATTATCATTGCACGTTATGAAGAAATCTTCACCTCAATTCGTGAAGAGCTGGAACATAGTGGCGCGATTCATGGCTTGTATCATGGAGTGGTACTTACAGGCGATGCCTGCCAGATTGAGGGTATGGTCAATTTGGCCCGCCGTATGCTTGGAGTGTCCGCACACCTCGGTAATCCACCCTTGCAGGTTTATGCCGATGACCAGCACTTGCCAGCCTTGCGCCGTTCCATGTACGCAACCGCTGCGGGTTTGCTGATGTTTAGCCAGAGTGACTTGCAGGATGCGGTGGAGGAGCCAGAAGAAGCAAATGACCGTAGCTTTATGGATCGGGTTGCCAATGGCTGGAACGCATTGAACAGCAAACTGAAAGCGATCTTTTAAGTTGTAGGGATTTTGGGGGAAATTGTTAGGAAGTTGTAATCGTAAGTCACTGGACTTGACAAGCTCGGTATTATTGAACAGCATCCTAAACATCAGTTGTTTTAAAAATCAGGGCAGTAACGGGCTGAAGTAACTGCCATTTATATATTAGGAAATCTAAAGGTCATGGCCTCATTTGAATTTATAGAAGATGAACTAGACGATGACAACGGTCAAGCCCGTTTCACAGTATTTGGGGTTGGCGGTGGTGGTGGTAATGCTGTCCAGCACATGGTGCAGTCTGACATTCAGGGTGTAAAGTTTGTCTGTGCCAATACAGATAAACAGGCACTGGATAGCATGAATGCACCTTTTAAAATTCAGATTGGTGAACAAAGTACACGTGGTTTAGGTTGTGGTGGTAAACCAGAGATGGGGCAAATTTCTGGTGAAGAGAGTCGTGAAGTGATTCGCCAGCACCTTGAAGGCACCGATATGGTCTTTGTCACCGCTGGTATGGGTGGCGGTACGGGTACAGGTGCCGCTCCAGTGGTTGCAGAGGTCGCCAAAGAAATGGGGATTCTGACAGTTGGTGTTGTAACGACCCCGTTTAATTTTGAAGGTCGTCGCCGCCAAAAGTTAGCAGAAAAAGGTATTGAAGCTTTAGAAGTGCATGTTGATTCATTGATTATTATTCCAAACCAACGCTTACTGAGCGTTTATGGTGATATTTCAATGAAAGATGCCTATAAAAAGGCAGATGATGTATTACTTAATGCGGTACGGAGTATTTTTGATCTTGTAGTGAACCATGGTCATATGAATCTCGACTTCGCTGATCTGAAAACAGCTATGAGTACTCGCGGTTACGCAATGATGGGGTCGGGTACAGGACGTGGTGAAGATCGTGCTCGTCAGGCGGCTGAACAGGCTATCCGTAGTCCGTTGCTTGATAATGTGAACCTCACCAATGCAAAAGGTGCCTTGGTGAATATCACAGGTGGCGAAGATATTACTGGACGCGAAATTGACATTATTTCAGAAGTAGTCAACCAGATTGTTGATTTGGATGAAGGTGAAATTTTCTATGGTACAGTGTTTGATCCTGATGCGCGTGATGAACTGCGTGTGACTGTAATTGCAACAGGTTTGACACGTAATGCGAATGATACCGAACCCAAAAAACGTACAGTCACTCATACGCCAACAACAATCGCTCAAACCCAACAACCTGTGGATGAAGATGATGTACCTGCGATCAGTAAGCGTACCACGACTGAGGCGCCTGCAACCGCGGCACCGAGTTCCACGCCACGTTCATCGCCTATGAGTATTCAGGATTACTTGAAAAATCAGCAGCGTAAATAATAAAATCATATGTTTAGAGAAAGGGGGCAAATAATTGCTCCCTTTTTTATTTTTTAAAAATGGCAAAATATGCTAAGTTATATCGGTTTTTGCAAATGAAGTTAGCATGGCATGGTGAAACAACGTACTCTAAAGCGTGTGGTGAAAGCGAGCGGTATTGGTCTGCACAGTGGTCAAAAAGTGCTGATCAATTTTGTTCCACACCATATTGATGGAGGCATTGTCTTTCGCCGCATTGACCTGAACCCACCTGTTGACATCCCTGCAAATGCCTTGCTGATCCAGGAAGCATTCATGTGTTCCAACCTTGTCCGTGAAGACATTAAGGTGGGAACCATTGAGCATGTCATGAGTGCGATAGCAGGGCTTGGCATCGACAACCTGATTGTTGAGGTGTCTGCCTCTGAAGTACCCATCATGGATGGCAGTGCGGGACCATTTATTTATTTGCTCATGCAGGGTGAACTTGCCGAGCAAGATGCCGCCAAAAAGTTTATTCGCATTTTAAAACCTGTTGAGGCATTGCTTGATGATAAGCGTGCGATCTTTACCCCCCATGCAGGTTTTCAGCTGAATTTCACTATTGATTTTGACCATCCTGCTTTTGCCAAGGAATACCAGTCGGCCACCATTGATTTCTCAACGGAAACATTTGTTTATGAAGTGAGTGAGGCAAGAACCTTTGGTTTTATGAAAGACCTGGATTACTTGAAAGCCAACAACCTGGCACTTGGTGCTAGCCTGGAAAATGCCATTGGCGTTGATGATACAGGCGTGGTCAATGAAGAAGGACTGCGTTTTGCAGATGAGTTTGTAAGGCATAAAATTCTGGATGCGGTTGGTGATCTGTATCTGCTGGGACATCAGGTGATTGCCAAGTTTGATGGTTATAAATCGGGGCATGCGCTGAATAACCAGTTGTTGCGCAATGTTCAGAATGATCCAGACTGCTATGAAATTGTAACATTTAATAACGAGAATGACTGTCCGATTCCTTATGTGAGTGTGACGTAAGTCATTGTCTTTTCTTGGTAACATTATATTGTATCAATGTAAACTGAGATTTTTGTCACATAAGCAGATTTGTATTGCAATGCTTAAGATAAGCGATTTACTTTTTATTGCTTGCCAAACGTAGTAAAGCTTGGCTAAGCTTAGGGTCGCTCACATATTCAGCGGCGCTGCGTAACTGCTCTTGGGTTTCTGAAGAAAGTGTTTTAGATAGTCGAGGAGGTTCACGAAGAACATTCATTTTGTTTCTTAGGCGAACTTGAATTTTTCGTAATTCTCTGAGGCTTTCTAATTGAGCTAACTGTGCAACGTAGTTGCTTTGTAAATAACTGAGTTGACTAATCATTGCTTGATTTTCACCAGTTATGGTCAAGACACCATGTTGATAACAAACAACCTGCCATTGCTCGGGTTGGGGCAGCAAGGGTTGAATAATTTTGGTAAGTTGTTTCCATTGGGTAACTTGCGTCGTTAGAAACGTTAAGTTTCCAGTTTTTACGTGTTGTCCTTTTTGTTGAAAAACGTTGCTAGGTTCAGACATGTGAACTTCCTCGGAGGTTGTGTGTCCATCTTAAGCGTTTAGTTCGACTCTGATCAAGGAACAGATGATAAAGGGACTTTTTAAGGACGGTTTCAAGAGGTTTTTTATGCATCATACGCGTCGTATTTTACTGGCATTTTCATTGGCTGCTTCAGCTGCTTCAGTTGCTTTTGCAGACTACCAGAATATCACCCAGGCAACAGAGGGTGACCGTTTAGAACAGTTGTCGCAAACCTTGGCACAGGGTTCATATACTCATCCAGATGATCTGGATCTGCCAGCCATTTCGAACGTGTCTCTTAAACTACGTGAAAAAACCATTGAACTGAACAACGCAACCATAGAGAAGAAGTATGGTCGTTCAGCAATCTCCCCTCAGGACAATGCACCGACATTCTCTGCAAACACAGGTTATTCGTGGATGGTGAGCCATCCATTACAGGAAGGACGTGTGAGTTCCACTTGGGGAACCCGAACCTTATTGGGTTCAACCCGTCATCATTCAGGTGTTGATTTATCGGCACCATCAGGTACACCAATCTACTCTACAGGTGCAGGTGTGGTAACCAAATCGGGTTGGGGTACAGGTTATGGGCAATATGTTGAAATTGATCATGGCAATGGCTATATCACTCGCTATGCCCATGCATCACGCCTATTGGTGAATGCAGGCGACCGTATCAATGCAGGTGAGCATATTGCCAATGTCGGTTGTACAGGCCGTTGTACAGGACCACATTTACATTTTGAAGTGGTTAAGGATGGTCAACGTAAAAATCCATCAACCTATCTTGCAATGTTACCGTAATTTAATTTGTTAATAGTTTTATATAAATACTCTGAAAAATCGCCTTATTGGCGATTTTTTTTATTTTTGTTTGAATTAGGTCAATGACTATTTAGTAAGAAAATAATAAGGAGTTTTATATTCATCTGGGGCAATACCCTTATCAAAGTAAAACATGATAGAAATAGTACCGACAAAATGACTTAAGGGAAAAGGTGAATTGTATGGCGTTTTATGGCGACTCTGACGCGCAGGAAACCCAGGAATGGCAAGAAGCATTTGATTCAGTACTACAACATATGGGCACGGAACGCGCCGCTTTCTTACTAGAAAAACTATATCAACGGGCAATTGCAAAACATGTTCCAATCCAACGTCTCAATACACCTTACCTCAACACCATTTCAGTTGAAGAGCAACCTGCGATGCCAGGTGACCAGGACATGGAGCGCCGTATTCGCGCCCTGATTCGCTGGAATGCCCTGGCGATGGTGTTGCGTGCCAATAAAACCGGCGATGACCTCGGCGGACATCTTGCCAGCTTCGCATCCTCCGCCACCTTGTATGATGTGGGCTTTAACCATTTCTTCCGTGCCGCCTCGGATAATTTCGGCGGTGACATGATTTATTATCAGGGCCATTGTGCACCTGGTATCTACGCGCGTTCTTTTCTGGAAGGCCGTTTAACCGAAGAACAGCTCAATAATTTCCGCCGTGAGGTGGGGGGTAATGGTCTCCCAAGTTATCCGCATCCCTACCTGATGCCTGACTATTGGCAGTTCCCAACCGTGTCGATGGGGCTTGGCCCCATTATGTCGATCTATCAGGCACACATTCAAAAATACCTGATGAATCGTGGCCTGATCAAGGAAGAAGACCGCAAGGTTTGGGCTTATCTGGGTGATGGAGAAATGGATGAGCCTGAAAGCCTGGGTGCCATTTCACTGGCGGGTCGTGAGAAGCTGGATAATTTGGTTTGGGTGGTGAACTGCAACTTGCAGCGTCTGGATGGACCAGTGCGCGGCAATGGCAAGATTATTCAGGAACTGGAGTCGATTTTCCGTGGCGCTGGATGGCGTGTGATTAAGGTGGTCTGGGGTCGTCACTGGGACCCGTTACTTGCCCAGGACACTTCAGGGGCATTAAAGGCACGTATGGAAGAAGCAGTGGATGGCGATTACCAGCGCTATCAGGTGAAAGGTGGTGCCTATGCCCGTGAAAACTTCTTTGGCAAATATCCAGAAGCGGCTGAACTGATCAAGAATCTCAGTGATGAAGATATTGATGCACTCAACCGTGGTGGACATGATCCATACAAGGTCTATGCCGCCTATGCGGAGGCAACCAAGAGCAAGGGACAGCCAACCGTTATTTTAGCCAAGACAGTTAAAGGCTATGGTTTGTCCGATGAAGTCGAGGCGGTCAATAAAACCCACCAGATCAAGAAAATGCAGCTTGATTCATTGAAGTATGTACGTGACCGTTTTAATCTGCCGATCAATGATGAACAGCTTGAAGAGCTGCCATTCTATCGCCCAGCGGAAAACTCGCCTGAGCTGAAATATATGAAAGCACGCCGTGAGGCGTTGGGGGGTTACCTGCCTGCGCGCCGTAAGAACAGCACCTCTCTACCAATTCCAGAGCTTTCCATTTTTGATGCTGTATTGAAAGGCAGTGGTGAGAAGCAGCAGTCCACCACCATGCTGATGGTGCGCCTGATCTCGGCATTATTGAAGGAAAAGGCCATCAAGGACCATGTGGTGCCGATCGTACCCGATGAGGCACGTACCTTTGGTCTGGAGGGGATGTTCCGTCAACTGGGCATTTATGCGGCACACGGACAGAAATATACGCCCGAAGACAATGAGCAACTCATGAACTACCGTGAGGCCAAAGATGGCCACATGCTACAGGAAGGCATCAACGAGGCGGGTGCAATGAGCGCATGGGCGGCATTGGGCACCAGTTATTCAACCAATAACCTGCCGATGATTCCAATTTATATGTACTACTCCATGTTTGGTTTCCAGCGTATTGGTGACATTGCATGGGCAGCGGGTGATGCACAGGCGCAGGGCTTCCTGCTTGGCGCAACCGCTGGCCGTACCACACTGAACGGTGAGGGCCTGCAGCATCAGGATGGCCATTCTCATATTCTGGCGAGTACCATTCCAAACTGTGTTGCCTATGATCCCTGCTTTGGTTATGAGCTTGCGGTGATTGTGCATGATGGCCTGAAGCGCATGTATCAGGATCAGGAGCGGGTGTTCTATTATCTTACGGTGATGAATGAAAACTATGAGCATCCTGAAATGCCAGCGGGGGTTGAAGAGGGCATTAAACGCGGCATGTATTTATTAGAGAAAGATGAGCAGGCAACTGTTCAATTGCTCGGTTCAGGTGTGATTCTGCGTGAAGTGATTAAAGCCGCGAAAATTTTGCGTGATGAATATCAAATTCATTCCAATGTGTGGAGTGTCACCAGTTTTAATGAGCTGGCGCGTGATGGGATGGCATGTGATGAATATAACCGTCTACATCCACTGACAGAGACAGCACAAGAGTCATGGGTATCAAAACAGTTACGCCATACTGATGGTATTGTGGTTTCTGCGACAGACCATATGCGTGCCTACAGCGAGCAAATCCGTGGCTATCTACCAGACAACCGTCCATACGTGACTTTGGGTACCGATGGTTATGGCCGTTCGGATACCCGTGGCAACCTGCGTAGTTATTTCGGTGTAGATGCGGCCCATATCGTGGTAGCAACCCTGAAGAAACTGGCAGATGAAGGTGAGGTGGAAAACCGTCTGGTCAAGGATGCGATTTCATCATTTGAGCTGGATACAGATCGTCCAGTGGCATGGGCACCGCAAGAGCATCCTCAGGTGCAGGCGGTGGCTGAATATCATGAATATCAAGCAGGTGAGGGGAACTGATTATGCAAATCCAAACACCTGATATTGGCGTAGATAAGGCGCTGGTTGCGGAAATTCTGGTGAAAGTCGGTGATCATGTTGCGGTTGATGACAGCCTTTTGGTGCTGGAGTCCGACAAGGCAACGGTCGAAGTGCCAAGCACCAAGGCAGGCATCGTCAAAAATATTTTGGTTCAGCAAGGCGATCAAGTTACCGAGGGCGTAGCACTGATCGAGCTGGAAGATGAATCTCAAACTGCTGAATCACCTGCGCAGGATAAGCCAGAGTCCGATGCAGCAAAAGCAGAACAAAAGCCTGTGGTGGAAGCAGAACCAGAAGCTAAGCCAGCAGTTGAAACTACTCAGGCAGCAGCTTCCAGCCAAGTGCTTGATGTGAAAGTTCCAGATATTGGCGTGGAAAAGGCGCTGGTTGCGGAAGTGCTGGTGAAAGTCGGTGATCAGATTGAACCTGAACAGAGCATTGTGGTGGTTGAGTCGGACAAAGCTACAGTGGAAGTACCCAGTACAGTTGCTGGTATTGTTGAGTCGGTCCAGATCAAGGAGGGCGACAGCGTTAAGGAGGGTGTGGTATTGATTCAGGTCAAGACTACACACACCGATACGCCATCTGAACCAGAAACCAAACCAGATAAAACGCAGGACATTGACTCGTCCAGTACAGAAACAGGTAAACTGGAAATTACCGTGCCTGATCTGGGTGTGGAAAAGGCATTGGTTTCAGAAATTCTGGTGAATGTGGGTGACCATGTCGAAGCACAGCAAAGCCTGTGTGTGGTTGAGTCTGATAAGGCCTCGGTTGAGGTGCCAAGCCCATCTGCGGGTATTGTGAAAGCCATCCATGTGTCACCGAATCAGGAAGTCCGTCAGGGCATGGCGCTGGCAATCATTGAGGTGAGTGGCGAGGAGGTTGCCCCAGCAAAGCCCAAGGCAGCGGCTCCAGCAGAAAGTAAAGCCACAGCGAAGCCACAACCGACAGCATCGACACCAGCCACTCCTGTGCAGACAGAGAAACTGACCAAGGCACAGGAAGCAGATAATGCCAAAGTCTATGCAGGCCCCGCCGTGCGTAAACTGGCGCGTGAACTGGGAGTGGTGCTTGCTCAGGTAAAAGCTTCGGGTGAGCATGGCCGTGTGATGAAAGAAGATGTGTTTGCCTATGTGAAAACACGACTCACCGTGCCACAGGCTGCGTCCTCATCCCAAGCGGCAGCAGTCACTGCTGGTTTACCAGCATTACCAGATTTTAGTGCCTTTGGCGGTGGTGAAGTAAAGGCAATGACACGCTTGCAGCAGGTGTCTGTGCCGCAATTGTCATTAAATAACTTCATCCCTCAAGTGACACAGTTTGACTTGGCGGATATCACTGAACTGGAAGCATGGCGCGGCGAACTTAAAGACGGCTTTAAAAAGCAGGGCATTAGCTTGACCATCCTGGCCTTTATTGCCAAAGCGGTTGCCCATTTGCTGAAAGAGGAGCCTTATTTTGCTGGGCACTTGGCAGATGACCAGAAGTCGGTGCTGCTGCGTAACGAAATTCATATGGGCATTGCGGTGGCAACCCCTGATGGATTGACCGTTCCTGTATTGCGTAATCCTGACCAGAAATCCATTAAGCAAATCGCGATGGAATTGGCTGAGCTAAGTCAAAAAGCGCGTGATCGTAAGTTATCACCAAAAGACCTACAAGGGGCCAACTTTACCATTACCAGTCTGGGTAGTATTGGTGGAACAGCGTTTACGCCATTGGTGAACTGGCCTCAAGTGGCAATTCTGGGTATCTCACCTGCAACCATGCAGCCTGTGTGGAATGGCAAAGACTTTGATCCTCGTTTGATGTTACCTCTGTCACTGTCCTATGACCATCGGGTGATTAATGGTGCGGATGCGGCGCGTTTTACTAATAAATTGACCAAGCTATTAAAAGATATTCGAAGTTTGTTGCTCTAACGAATAATTGATTTAAGAATACCTCGCTCAGGCGGGTTTTTCTTTTTATGATGATCATTTATTTGGCAATTGCGATAAAATAAAAATTCATTATTCAAAACAATTTTTAGAATTGGTGCAAGGATGTTGGTGATTTAGCGGGTGATGCTGCCATTGCTACTCATTGTTTTTATCCTGATGGGATTGTGGGTCAGCTTCCTGCATTTTCCATGCAATTGGGTGATGTATGTGGTCATGGGGTTGGAAATGCTGGTGGCGACGGTGGTCATGGCAATGGAATATCAGGCACAGCATATGGGTGGCGCAAGTGGCTGGGGCAGCTTTGGTTTTCTTGGCCTGAGTGTCTATTTGGCTTTTTTACTGGGTTGTTTTCGTGTGTTGATCTGGGCTTACCAAAAATTTTGGGTTTGATGATTTAAAACGATTTAATTCTTTGGTAAAATAAAACCACTTCATTGGGGAGTAGCCGCTCTTTACGCAAAGTAGAGAGGTGATGATCAACATAATTGTTCAACAGAACATGGTCATCATAGCAAAGAACCAAAAACAGCTTTTCAGCTGTGCTTTTGTTGGCAAGACCTTTGATTTATCACTCTGCAATCAATCCATTTGATTTTGGCTAGCAGGAGGGATAGGTCATCGGTATATTTTGCTAGCCAGAGCATTCAACCATGTATGAATTTCTCATCTCCACCTCAGTTGTTGCCCTTGCTGAAATGGGTGACAAGACCCAACTGCTGGCATTGCTGCTTGCGGCGCGTTTTCGTAAACCGATTCCCATCTTAATTGCCATTTTACTGGCTACCACCATCAATCATGGTCTTTCGGCTGTGTTGGGACAATGGATCACTACAGTATTGAGTCCTGAAATTCTATTGTGGATTCTTGCCCTTGGTTTTATTGGCATGGCGATCTGGATGCTGATCCCAGATGAACTGAGTGATGAAACTGAAAGCATCAATAAATGGCAGAGATTTGGTGTGTTTGGTGCAACCTTTATCCTGTTTTTTCTGGCAGAAATTGGTGATAAAACCCAGATTGCCACGGTTGCCCTTGCGGCACGTTTTGACAGTGTGTTTTGGGTGATGTGTGGAACAACGGTAGGGATGATGATTGCCAATGCGCCAGCAGTATTTATTGGCGATAAACTGGCAGATAAGCTCCCCATCTCATTGATTCATAAAATTGGTGCCGTGATCTTCCTTGTTGTGGGTATTTCGGCATTGGTGCAGCATTATTATTTCTAGTACCCATTCCCAGGCATATAAACAGGACCCATACCTTGTTATGGGTTTTTTCTTATAAATTACGATAAAAGTCCAATATTAGATTGAAACATGGGCTAAACCCCATTATTTTGTTATGGAATTAAAATATTTCATATCTAAAGGTTTTTTCTGGGGTTGTTATGAGCTTTGAGCGGACTACATCGCAAATATTATTTGATAATGGCACACATAAATGCATTAGTTTTACCAGTTTGGTGAAAGGTGAGGGCATTCAGGCCAACCAGTTCCTGATTATTGACCATGATCGCGCCGCAGTGCTTGATCCAGGGGGAGACCTGACCTATGTGCCCTTAACCATGGAGTTAAATCGCTATACTAAACTGAAAAACCTGGACTATGTTATGGCATCGCATCAGGATCCTGACATCATTACCTCAATGCCGCGCTGGCTGGTCTACACTGATGCCAAGGTGGTGGCATCCAAGCTATGGGCACGCTTTTTACCGCACTTAAACTCTGCATTTATGAGCGACCGCATGAAAGGAGACTGGGAGGAACGACTGATTGAGCTACCTGATACAGGTCAGGTGATTGCATTGGGTGAGTCTGCGATTGTTGCCATTCCAGCCCATTTCCTGCATTCGGTGGGTAATTTCCAGTTTTATGATCCAGTCGCCAAAATTCTTTTTTCAGGGGATATGGGCGCCTCAATTGTTGATGATGCCAACCAGCCGATTACCGATTTTGAAGCTCATATCAAGAAGATGAAAGGCTTCCATCAGCGTTATATGTGTTCCAACAAGGTCATTCGTTTGTGGGTCAATATGGTTCGCCAAATGGACCTCGACATGATTGTGCCGCAGCATGGCACCGCATTTGTTGGAAAAGAGATGATCAACCAGTTTCTGGACTGGATTGAGGGCCTTGAATGTGGGGTGGACCTGATGAATGAATATGTGTTCAGTATTCCAGCCGAGATCAGTTAGAATTTTTTAAGGCAGGACAGGGATAGTCAGTGCCTATAAATTATTTTCATCATAGAAAATGAAAATCACGGCAAAATTTGTTTATAATAGCTCACGGAAATTACCAGTGAGATTGTTATGCTGACCATCGTTCAAGAAGCCTTGACCTTCGATGATGTCTTATTACTTCCTGCCTACTCAACTGTTCTCCCAAAAGATGTCTCCTTAAAGACACGTTTAACTCGCGGAATTCAACTTAATATCCCTCTCGTTTCTGCTGCAATGGATACGGTGACTGAGTCTCGTATGGCGATTGCAATGGCGCAAAATGGCGGTATTGGTATTTTGCATAAAAACATGGATATCGCTGCACAAGCTGCGGAAGTACGCCGTGTAAAAAAATTCGAAGCTGGAATGGTGAAAGACCCAATCACAGTAACGCCTGAAACGACAGTACGTGAACTTATTGCAATTACCCAAGCCAATAATATTAGCGGTGTACCTGTTGTAAAAGATGGCAAAGTTGTGGGGATTGTCACAGGTCGTGATACTCGTTTTGAAACCAATCTTGAACAACCCGTCAGCAACATCATGACGGGTCAAGACCGTTTAGTGACTGTTCGTGAAGGTGAGTCGAAAGAAAATATTCAAGCATTGCTACAAAAGCATCGTATTGAAAAAGTTCTAGTTGTTGGTGAACACAATGAACTCAAAGGTTTGATTACAGTTACTGACTTCCGTAAAGCGGAAAGCTATCCAAGCAGCTGTAAAGATGACCTTGGTCGTTTACGTGTTGGTGCCGCAGTTGGTACAGGCGTAGAAACACCAAGCCGTGTGGAAGCATTGGTCGATGCGGGTGTAGATGTGATTGTCGTGGATACTGCACACGGTCATTCAGCGGGTGTGATTGAACGTGTACGTTGGGTAAAGGCAAACTATCCTCAAGTTCAAGTGATTGGTGGAAACATTGCAACAGGTGATGCAGCTTTAGCATTGTTAGATGCAGGTGCAGATGCCGTTAAAGTGGGTATTGGCCCTGGTTCGATCTGTACCACTCGTATTGTGGCAGGTATCGGTATGCCGCAAATTTCGGCAATTGATAGCGTTGCCAATGCATTAAAAGATCAAATTCCATTGATCGCAGATGGCGGTATTCGTTTCTCTGGCGATATGGCGAAAGCGATTGGCGCAGGTGCGAGCACGATCATGGTCGGTTCACTCCTTGCTGGTACTGAAGAAGCGCCGGGTGAAGTGGAATTCTTCCAAGGTCGTTACTATAAAGCGTATCGTGGTATGGGTTCGTTAGGTGCAATGGCGGGAGCAACAGGTTCTGCTGACCGTTATTTCCAAGACTCTAAAGCAGGTGCTGAAAAGTTGGTACCAGAAGGCATCGAAGGTCGTGTTCCATACAAAGGTCCAATGGGGAATATCATCCATCAAATGATGGGTGGTTTGCGTTCTTCTATGGGCTATACAGGTTCATCTGTGATTGAAGATCTTCGTCAAAATGCAAAATTTGTGAAAATTACTTCGGCAGGCATGTCGGAATCACATGTTCATGATGTGACAATCACTAAAGAAGCACCAAACTATCGTGTAGGTTGATCTTTAGTTATTTTGGCAATAAAAAAACCGTCAGTCCACTGACGGTTTTTTTTGTTTTGGTGTAAAGTAAAACAGATGAAAAATAATATGACGATACGTCATATAAAGATAAGAAAGCGAGTAAAGAATGAGCTATTTTGGAACTGATGGAATTCGTGGCAAATTTGGACAAATGCCGATTACCCCTGAATTTGCATTAAAATTAGGATTTGCAGCAGGAAAAGTATTAAAAAGAAATAGTCCTAAAAACAAACCAATTGTGGTTATGGGTAAAGATACGCGTTTATCAGGCTATATTCTGGAAGCGGCTTTACAAGCAGGCCTAAATGCCGCAGGTGTCTATGTGCATTTACTTGGGCCATTACCAACACCTGCAATAGCGCATTTAACACGTGCTTTACATGCACATGCAGGTATTGTGATTTCAGCATCACATAACCCTTACTTTGATAATGGGATTAAATTTTTCTCAAGTGAAGGTAAAAAACTCCCAGATGCCTTACAAAATGAGATCAATCAAGAATTAGAAAAAGATTTAGTGATTGATGATACGGCTAACCTAGGTAAAAGTGTTCGTGTAAAAGATGCAAATGGTCGATACATCGAATTCTGTAAATCAACATTTCCATATCACTTCGATCTTAGTAATCTCAAAATTGTAGTGGATTGTGCTAACGGCGCAGCATATAGCGTTGGTCCTTCAGTTTTTAGAGAGCTAGGTGCAAAAGTAATCCCGCTTTTTAATGAACCAGATGGTTTAAATATCAATGAAAATTGTGGATCAACCCATCCTGAATTTCTACAAAAGGCCGTGGTTGATCACCAAGCCGATTTAGGTATTGCGTTTGATGGTGATGCAGATCGTGTCGTGATGGTAGATAAAAATGGTCAACTGGTAGATGGTGATCATATTCTGTATATCCTTGCTACTCAGGCTAAAAATAAACCAGCAGGTATTGTTGGAACAGTCATGAGTAATATGGCACTTGAGTTAGCATTACAAAAAGCGGATGTCGGTTTTGTGCGCGCAAAAGTCGGTGACCGCTATGTATTACAGGCATTAGAAGAAAATGGTTGGGTCACAGGTGGTGAGCCTTCAGGTCATATCTTAACGTTGGATAAGAGCACAACTGGTGATGCGATTATTGCCGCTCTACAAGTGTTAACGGTGATGGTTGAGCAAGCCAAAGCATTACATGAATTAGTTGCAGACTTTGAATTATTTCCACAGGTGTTAATCAATGTTCGTTTGCAACAGATGATTGAGCCCTACTCAATCCCTGCGCTGGTTGAAGAGTTTGAGAAAGCTGAACAACAATTGAAAGGTCGTGGACGTATTTTGATTCGTAAATCAGGTACTGAACCTGTGATTCGGGTCATGGTTGAGGGAGATCAACAGCAGGAAGTGGATGCCATCGCAAATCATTTAGCCGATGCAGTCAGAGCTCATGCTCAAGCTGCTTAAAGGAGAGTAATAATGAATGATGTCATTAAAGACCTGAGTGAACTTCGTTTAAGTTATGAACAAGGTGAGTTACACGAATCCCAGATGAGTGTAAATCCCCATGAGCAATTCTTGAATTGGTTCAATCATGCACTCACTGCTCAATTACATGAACCGTATGCGATGTCTTTGGCGACAGCAAATGCTCAAGGTCGCCCACACGTGCGAACTGTTTTGTTACGTGGTGCGACAGAAGCTGGTTATGATTTTTACACCAATTATGATAGTCAGAAAGGATTAGACCTTGCGGAAAATCCTTATGCTGAAATTTTATTTTACTGGCCGAGTTTAGAGCGTCAGGTGCGTATCGGTGGTCAGGTTTCCAAGATTCCAGAACAGGAATCGACGGATTATTACCACAAGCGTCCACGTGATAGTCAAATTGCAGCACATATTAGTACGCCACAAAGTGGTGTCATTGAAAGCCGTGAGTTATTACAACAGCGTTTTCAAAACTTACAAAATCAAGTACATGAAGCTGAGTTGGATAAACCCGAATTTTGGGGTGGTTATCGCTTAGATGCTGATTATTATGAATTCTGGCAAGGGCGTCCGAATCGTTTACATGATCGTTTAAGTTATGAAAAACGTAACGGACTTTGGATTATTCAACGCTTGATGCCATAAATGACCATGATTCAAATTCAACAAAGACCATTTTTGACACGCCCTGAACAATTTCAGGGCGTGCCTACGTTTATTGCTGAGATATTGGCGAGACGTGGAGTGCAATCGGAACAAGAGCTTGAGCTAAAACTCAAGCATTTATTGCCACCTGATCTCAAAGGATTAGATCAAGCCGTTGAATTAATTGATCAAGTGATTGATCAAAAAAAACAGATCGTAATTATTGGTGATTATGATGCCGATGGCGCGACCAGTACTGCATTGATGATCTTAGTTCTTAAAGAAATGGGGGCGAACGTTGAATATTTAGTGCCTGATCGCTTTAAGTACGGTTATGGACTCACGCCTAAAATTGCTGAACTGGCACAGCAGACCTATCAGCCAGATTTACTGATTACCGTGGACAATGGTATATCGAGCCATGCAGGGGTGGAGACTGCCCAAGCTTTAGGGATGCAGGTCATCATTACCGATCATCATTTGACGACAAAACCTACGCCAAACGCTGAAGCAGTGGTCAATCCGAATCAACTGGGTTGCATTTTTCCAAGTAAAGCACTTGCAGGTGTTGGCGTTGCGTTTTATGTACTAGCAAAATTAGCCAGTTACCGTTCTCAGCAGGGAAAAAGTACTAGTAAAGTCACTCAGTATTTAGATTTGGTTGCATTGGGGACTTATGCTGATGTTGCATCGCTTGATTATAATAACCGTATTTTAGTGGATGCTGGCTTAAAACGAATTCAGCAATATCAATGTCGTGCAGGAATTTTAGCATTATTGGATATTGCTAAAAGAGATGCGGCAACCTTAAAAGCACAGGATCTGGGTTTTGTGCTTGGACCACGTATCAATGCGGCGGGTCGCATGGAAAGCATGCGAATCGGGATCGAGTGCCTGCTTGCGCCTGATATGGCAACTGCCTATCCAATTGCCCAGCAATTAAACCAGTTAAATATCGAGCGCCGTCAGGTTGAGGGCGCGATGAAGCAGCAGGCGCTCAGTGCTTTACAACATATTCAACTGGAAACGGAACATTTACCCGCGGCTTTGGTGATGTTTGATGAACAGTGGCATCAAGGGGTAATAGGGATTGTCGCTGGGCGTCTAAAAGAACAGTTCCATCGTCCCAGTCTGGTGTTTGCCCCTGATGAGGATGGCATTCATATCAAGGGTTCGGCGCGTTCCATTGAGGGTATTCATATTCGCGACACCATTGAACAGGTGGCGGAGCAGTATCCCCATTTGGTCAGCCATTTTGGTGGACATGCCGCTGCCGCTGGCCTTACCCTGAATAAAGCCCATTTTGAGGAATTTAGGCAGATCTTCACCCAATATATTGCTGAAATGGATCAGGAGTTGTTTCAGGCAACCTTGTGGACGGATGGGATATTACCTGATATGGCAGTGAGCCTTAGCACACTGGACCAGATCGAACAACTTGGTCCGTGGGGACAGAAGTTTCCGTTGCCACAGTTTGAGGGAAGCTTTAAGGTCATCGACTATCGCTGGTTGAAAGACCAGCATTTAAAGCTAAAACTGGCGCTCGGACAGCAGGTTGTGGATGCCATTGCTTTCAATGCGGCAGACCGTTTTGAGTTCAATCCGATGCTGAGCTATGTCGACCTGGTGTATACGCTGGAACGCAATGTTTTTAATGGTATCACCAGCCTGCAACTTCAGGTTGTATATTTAAGCCAATAAAAAACCCACCCATAAAGGGTGGATTCCTTAGCGTCTGTTAAAGATCAACAGACCCTATATTCTCTCTGGAGAGAATTAGAAGCGGTATGCACCACGGATACCATAGGTATTGTAGTCATCACCGAAGCCAATACGGCCTTCAAGGCTGACCTGCTGGTTGAAGAATTTCTTCGCAGAAATACCCCACTCATCACGATCAGTTAAGTCGTTGTTGTAGTAGTCAGCGCCGACACTGAGGGTTTTGTCAAGATAGTAGTCACCCTTAACTCGGTATTCATCCAGGTCACCAAACGCACCGTAGGCTTCAAGGTTGACGTCATTGCCACCTACCTGAGTCACGTACTTGGCACGCACGGTTGGGTCTGCACCATCTTTACCGTCTTTCTCATCGTAGCCAGTCACACCCACTGCAAGCAACAAGCCTGGTGCTGGTAAATAACCCACTTCAGCGCCATAAGTTGTTACTTTTCGATCCACTGGGGTGTTGTCCACTTCAAGTTCGGTACGGCCCAAACGACCACTTAAGTAAAAGTCGCTGTTTGGTACGAAGTATTCAACCCCAGCGCCATATTCAGAGTTTTTCACACCGCTATTGCTGGCATAGTCAATCTTTGCATTCACGTTGCTGGCACGGTTTAAGAACGCAGCCTCAGCAAGTGGTGCGTTACGGGTTTGCACAGGATTGAAATAATAAGTCCCATCCACACCAAAATTGTTTGTGCTATCAAAATCGTCCCAATCTGTATAGGTATATGAACCACCCACTTCAGCTTGATACGCATGAGCGGTTCCTGTCACTGCAAGTACAGATAACAGTGCCGATGCAATTGCTAATTTTTTCATGGTTATGCCCCTTTTGAGATAATGAACCAAGTGAATATTGATTACATTTTTTGTTACAACTTTTAGTCTAGTGGAAAAAAAATGATCGTCAATTGCTGGAAAGTAATTTAACATTAAAAATGTAAGTGAATTGTAAAATTTACATTTTATCTATTTGATTATTATTAATAATTTTTAAATGTTTTGATTTATTAAAACTTAGGAGATATTGTGTATATTGGTGTTTTTCGTGTAATTTTTACTCATTTCTATGAAAAAAACAGATAAGTATAAATATTAATCCATTAGAAAAACTATTCTGAAAAAATTCTTCTTATCAATAAAACTTGTCAAAATCAGGTGGCTGTGTCGTATAGGGCAGTTATGTTAAAATAGTGAATTGTGTGAAAAATATTGAGAGAAAAGACGCGTGGAAATTAATCCGTATTTAAACCAATTGAAAGATTTATCTGATCGTAGCCAAACACTACGGAGGTATCTTTGACTACGATCTAAAGGCTGAGCGTTTAGAAGAAGTTTTAAGAGAACTAGAAGACCCAACGATTTGGAATGATCAGAGTCGTGCGCAAGCGATTGCGAAAGAAAAGGGCAGTTTAGAAAATACTTTAGGTGTATTTGATCGTCTTGCAGAGCAGCTAGATGATGCCAAAGCCATGCTTGATTTGGCTGTAGAAGCCGATGATGAAACTTTACTGGAAGATGTTCAGGCTGAACTTGATAGTGCTGAACAGGCTTTAGGTAATTTAGAATTCCGCCGCATGTTTAGTAATCCAATGGATCCAAATCCATGTTTCCTTGAAATTCAATCAGGTTCTGGCGGTACGGAAGCACAAGACTGGGCATCGATGTTACTGCGGATGTATCTGCGTTGGATCGAACGTCATGGCTTTAAAGCTGAATTGATGGAAGTGTCTGATGGTGACGTGGCAGGCATTAAATCTGCAACCATCCGTGTTGATGGCGAGTTTGCTTATGGCTGGTTACGAACTGAAAGTGGCGTACACCGCTTGGTACGTAAGTCACCGTTTGACAGTAATAACAACCGTCATACTTCATTCTCGGCAGTGTTTGTATCGCCAGAGATTGATGACAATATCGAAATTGATATTAATCCCTCGGATGTCCGTACCGATACCTACCGTGCGTCGGGTGCGGGTGGTCAGCACATTAACAAAACCGATTCGGCAGTTCGTCTCACTCATGCACCAACGGGTATCGTGGTGGCATGTCAGAACCAACGTTCACAGCATGCGAACCGTGATCATGCGTGGAAGCAATTACGTGCCAAACTCTATGAGTTAGAGATGAGCAAACGTAATGAAGCAGCTCAAGCATTAGAAGACTCAAAGTCAGATATTGGCTGGGGAAGTCAGATTCGTTCTTATGTTTTAGATGATTCACGTATTAAAGATTTGCGTACTGGTATTGAGAATTCAAATACGAAAGCAGTCTTAGATGGTGATTTAGATCGGTTTATTGAAGCAAGTTTGAAACAAGGTCTATAACTTTAAAACGGCATTTTCGTTCAGCAAATTTTAGTTAATCGGAAAAATATGATATTAATATCGTAAAAAATAGATATTAATATTTATTAAATTCGATATACTGATTTTAGGTGCTGAACGAAGTTTTGCCTGTTGAAAATGTGATGAGTCTATGGATATTGATGTTATAAGCAAAGCCTTAGCCAATCCATTACGCCGACAGATTTTGCAGTGGCTGAAACAGCCTGAGCAATTTTTGCCTGTGCAGGAATGTGGTGGCAGTTTTGAACGTGGTGTCTGTGCAGGGCACATTGAACGTTTAGGCAAAGTTGCACAATCAACCATGTCAAATCATTTGTCTGTGTTACAGCAGGCAGGTTTGATTCAGGTTGAGAAATATGGGCAGTGGTCCTATTTCACCAGAAATGAAGCTTTGATTCAGCAATATATCGAACATTTAAAACAAACACTTTAACTGAATAAGTGTAAATTGAGGCGATCATGGCTGAACTAAATTCTGCGTTACAAGTGGGTGATTTTACGATTAAAAACCGTTTGGTTTTATCACCTTTGACCAGAGCTCGTAGTGGTGTTGAGCGTATTCCAAACGATTTAATGCTGGAATACTATCAACAACGTGCCAATGCGGGCTTAATTATTACTGAAGCGACGGTGATTAGTCCGAAAGCTGTTGGCTACGCCAATACGCCAGGCTTATGGTCACAAGAACAAGCTCAAGCGTGGAACAAAATTGTTGAAGCTGTGCATGCGCAAGGTTCAAAGATTGTGGTTCAGCTATGGCACGTCGGTCGTATTTCACATCCTGACTTATTGGATGGTGATATTCCGGTCGCACCAAGTGCGATTCAACCTGCGGGGGAAGTGAGTTTACTGCGTCCGAAACGTCCTTTCGTTACACCTCGTGCTTTATCGCATGAAGAAATCCAAGAAATCGTCGCACAATATAAACATGCGGCTGAGTTAGCGAAAGCAGCAGGTTTTGATGGTGTTGAGTTGCATGCAGCCAATGGTTATTTGATCGATCAATTTCTACAAAGTACGACCAATCATCGTGATGATGAGTATGGTGGTTCAATTGAAAACCGCGCGCGCTTGTTGTTGCAAATTGTGGATGCCTTTATTGAGGTATGGGGTGCAGGTCGGGTGGGTGTGCATCTGGCACCGCGTGGTGATTCACATGACATGGGTGATGCAGATCCATTAGCGACTTTTGGTTATGTGGTTGAGCAATTGGATCAGCGTAATGTTGCGTTTATCTTTACTCGCGAGTACGAAGCTGAGGATAGTTTACAACCAAAGTTGCGTCCTAAATTCAAAGGTGCTTGGATTGCCAACGAAAAATTAACGCCAGAATCAGCCAAGCGTATTTTAGCAACTGAACAAGCGGATGCAGTTGCATTTGGTTTAGCATATATCGCAAATCCTGATTTATTCGAGCGTTTGGAAAATGATCTACCGCTTAATCAGGTTCAATTCGATACCTTGTATGGTCCGAGTGCCGAAGGTTATACCGATTATCCTGTTTTTGAACAACTGGAAGCTTAAGTCGTTTTTAGAATTACTCATGTCATTTACCAAAATGGCATGAGTTTTTTTTTGAAATTCCGCATAATGAACGAAATCAAATTGTAAATCTTGGTCTCGGATGGCGCAGCACAACGCAGTACAGCAAACCCCGTTCTGGTATAACTTTTTACTGGTATGTCTCAAACCGCTCTATCGCTGGAAAATAAGACAACGGGCTGAAAGTGATGCGCTATATCAGCAAGAGTGCCTAGAGCGTTTTGGACCGTTTCAACCCCCTAAAAATTTAAATACGATTTGGTTTCATGTAGTATCAGTTGGAGAAACCAACGCTGCTCAACCTTTGATTGAGCACTATCTAAAACTTGGACATTCGGTTTTAGTAACCAACACCACAAAAACAGGGCAAGCCAGAGCCAAGAGTTTATTTTACGAAAAATATTCGACACTTTTTCAGGCAGTCTATTTGCCTGTTGATCAAAAGCCGTTACTGAAACAATTTTTTGAGCTGTATCAACCGAAAATTCTTGCTTTAGTTGAAACTGAGATTTGGCCAAATTTGATCGCACAAGCCAAACAGAAGCAAATTCCATGTATCTTATTGAATGCTCGTCTTTCAGAAAAATCAGCGAAAGGTTATGACAAAGTTCGTCGTTTAACACAGCCGATGTTGCAGCAACTCACATGGTTATTGGCTCAAGATATCACGACACAACAGCGTTATGTGGATTTGGGGTTAGATCAAAGCAAAAGTCAGGTTGTTGGAAATATTAAATTTGATATTAGTGCTCCGAACTCCTTTATTGAGCAAGCTGAACAGTTAAAACAGGAATGGCAGTTAGAGAAACGTCAAATAATTACTTTAGCCAGCACACATGCACCTGAAGAAGAACAGTTACTTAAGCAATTACAGACACATTTAAATTCCAACCCTGATTTGTTATGTATGGTTGTACCGCGTCATCCAGAGCGCTTTGATGAGGTGTATAAAATTTGCCAGAGTTTAAATTTAAATACGCAACGTCGTAGTCTTAAACAGCCAATTCAAATCGATACACAGGTTTTTCTTGCCGACAGTATGGGTGAAATGTGGTTATGGTATGCCTTGAGTCAGGCCTGTTTTGTCGGTGGTTCATTGAATGAACCTGGGGGAGGACATAATATTCTGGAACCGATGGTGCTGAATATCCCGACAGTCATTGGTCCTCGCTATTTTAATTTTCAAAGTATTGTCGATGAATTTGTGGCAGCGCAGGGAATTTTAATTGGAGAAAATGCAGCACAAGTGGCACAGCAACTTTTAAGCTGTTTGGATGATCCAGTGCAAACCCAACAACAGGTTGCGCACGCTCAACAGGTATTGCAGCGCAATAAGGGTTCTCTAAAAAAACATATCCAGTTGCTTGACCACTATTTACAGCAAACCGCATCATCATGAATATTGTTTTACTTGAAGCTGAACAAACCCAATCCGAGTTCTGGAAAATTGAAAGTCCAAGACAACTGCAACATTTAAGCCAGCATGTGCAGTTAAATGCTGGAGATACCTTAAAGGTGGGTATCCGCAATGGTCAGCGTTATCTCACCGAAGTTGTAACGATTTCAGAACAACATATTTTACTCAGGCCAATTCAGGTGGAAGCCGTGCCTGCAAAGTTGCCTGTACATTTGATTCTGGCCTTGCCACGACCCAAAGTATTACGCCGTATGGTGATGGATGCGGTGACTTTGGGTGTGCAACGGATTAGCCTGATCCATAGTTATCGGGTGGATAAAAGCTATTGGCAAAGCCCATTTTTACAGCATCTGGATGATTATGTAACGCTGGGGCTGGAACAGGCTGGTGATACTATCGAGCCAGAAATCCAGCTTTACAAAAGGTTTAAACCTTTTGTTGAAGATGTTTTGCCTACATTTATTTCGGATCAAAAACCTGCTTATGTCGCACATCCCTATGCAGAACAGCAGATGCCACATGCGATTCAGCATTCATGTTGCCTGATCGTTGGGCCAGAAGGCGGATTTATTCCTTTTGAGGTTGATCTGTTCAAAAAAAATGGCTGCCAAGCAAGGCGCTTAGGCAACCGAATTTTACGAACTGAAACGGCGGTATCGCATATTTTAGGGCGATTATTTATCTAGGTGGTTGGTTCGTTGATTGGTTCTGATTGATCACCACGATACACTTTAACTTCCTGTACAGGGTAGGGAATTGAGATACCCTGTTCATCAAAGGCTGCCACCACCAGTTCCTGAATTTCGCTGATTGAGCTTCCAGTTGAGGTTTCAGTGGTGTTGACCCACCAGCGTACTGTCAGGTTAATCGAGAAGTCGGCCAGTGCGGTAACATTTACTGAAAAGGCAGGCTGACTCAGCACGTTACGGTTATGGTCCAGAATCTTCAGGATAATGTCCTTGGCCTGCTGGATATTGTCTTCATAGCCAATACCCACCATAAACTCACAACGGTGGCGCTGGTAGGCATTGTTTACCGTCACGGCACTGGTATAGACCGTCGCATTGGGAATGACGATACGGCGGCCATCTGGAGAACGCAGGAATGTGGCACGAATCTGGATATCCTCAACATTGCCCTCCATGCCATTCACCACAATGTCATCACCAATGCGGAAAGGTTCACTCAGTAGAATCAGCACGCCTGAAAGTAAATTCTGGAAGATGTCCTTAAATGCAAAACCAATGGCGACCGAACCAATCCCCAGCGCCCCGATCAACTGACTTGGGGTAAACCCTGGAATAGCAATCACCAGCGCGATCAGGAAACCAAAGAATAAAATGAACGTCTCACCAACGCGGTGTAGGACTAAAACCAAATTCTGTTTTGCATATGATCGGTTGCTCAGTGTTTTGTTCACGAAAAATTTAAAAAGCTTGGTTAGCAGCCAAAAAATGATAAACACCGCAATCGCGATGCAGATATAGGGAACCCGCTGCCAAAAACTGTCGATGATCTTGTCAATCGTGGTATAGGCATCATGGTATTTTTCAGTATGAGCCAATACAGTCTGCGTGGTTTTGGCACCTGCTTTCTGGATCAGTTCACCTGTGTCCTTGGCGACATTGGTCAGTGTTGTTTGTTCATTTGCCACAGAAAAATCTCTATTTCGCAAAGTGGGAATGGAGTGGGAAGCAATCATAATAAATTTATCGCAAATATGCATGTAAAGTTCAGTTGTTGTTTCACCCCACTTATGCTCTGGAAACCTAAAAGTATTCAGTGGTGTTCTGGATCATCTGTGTTGGCCCCTCCCATAAGTCTGGGCTGGCAAAATAATAGAAAAACACGAAGATAAACAGCAGCATCAAGATACTCAGGATGATCACGATCCATGCCAGCAGCTTTTCCCATGTGGTGGATGGGCGGATATCGCCATAATCATTGCGATAGGGCGTACCTGGGGCAAGTAACACATAGAATGTAAACAGCAACTGGATAAGGGGGACGAGCAGCAGCAGGCTCAGCCAGCCTGTTTTGTTGAGGTCATGCAGACGACGAATCAGGAAAACAATCTGGAAATAAACCATTGCAAACCACAGTGCAATCATGGCGAATATCATAAGGTCTGGAAAGGCGGACAGCATGGGGGTGTCCAGATTGACATTGTGAATACTGACAATGCCAGTGAACAGCATAAGCATAAGGAAGATCAAAACCGCCATGCAGGTCAGGCTGAGCAGACCATACCAGCCCAGATAGCTGAGTCGGTTAAACCGCCCCTTAGCGGATAAGGGATGGTCATTGATAGGCTGTGTCTGGGAGGAGAGGGGAGGATTCAACATCATATTTTCCTATTTTTTGTTTATTAAATCTTTTAAGGTATGGCCAATGATCAAAATAATCACTTATTTTAAAAACAAAAAACATAGACAAGCAGTTCAAATTTAAATTATTTTGAGTAAATTTTTGAAAATAAACTGAGCGTAACATTCCTACGACCAAAGCCGCATTGTTTAGTCTTGTAAATGTTGTCCATACTGCAAGAGAGAACAAAACATACCAGAAGAATAGATGTGATCATCTAGGGTATGAAATAAAAAACCAAGGAAGTAAGCTATGAAAGACATCTACCCAGTGCCTGATAAATTCAAAGAAACGGCAAGAATCTCGGAAGCAGACTATTTCAAACGTTACCAGCATTCCATTGAGCAGCCTGAAGCATTTTGGGCGGAAGAAGCGCAAAAGATTGACTGGATTAAGCCCTTTACCCAGGTCAAGAATACCAGTTTTAGTCAGGATGACTTCAGGATTGAATGGTTCGCCGATGGTGAGCTGAATGTCTCCGCAAATTGTCTGGACCGTCATCTCAAGGATAATCCATTAAAACCTGCCATTATCTGGGAAGGTGACCATCCATCACGCCATAAAATCATCTCCTTTGCCGAATTGCATGATGAGGTGTGCCGTTTTGCCAATGTGTTGAAGAAACAAGGAATTCGAAAAGGCGACAGAGTGGTGCTGTACATGCCAATGGTGCCTGAAGCTGCGATTGCCATGCTGGCATGTGCCCGCATTGGTGCGGTGCACTGCGTGGTGTTCGGTGGTTTCTCACCCGATTCACTGGCAAGCCGTATTGAGGACAGTCAGGCCAAACTGGTGATTACCGCCGATGCGGGAATGCGTGGTGGCAAGCTGATCCCATTGAAAGAAAATGTTGATGCCGCCCTGGATATTCAGGGAACAGACAGTGTAGAGAACGTAATTGTGGTGCACCGTACAGGCAACCCGATTCAGTTTAATGAGGCGCGTGACATCTGGTATCACCTTGCCATTATGGAAGTGGATGAGCACTGTCCGCCTGAGCCGATGAAAGCGGAAGACCCACTTTTCATCCTTTACACCTCTGGTTCAACAGGCAAGCCAAAAGGGGTGCTGCATACCACGGGTGGCTATCTGGTTTACGTCAACACCACCTTTAGGGAAGTGTTTGACCTTAAAGAGGATGACGTGTACTGGTGTACCGCAGATGTGGGCTGGATTACAGGGCATAGCTACCTGTTGTATGGTCCACTCAGCAATGCCACCACAACGGTGATGTTTGAGGGGATTCCACAGTATCCAACATGGGCGCGTATCGGCCATGTGATTGACAAGCACAATGTCACCATCCTCTATACCGCACCAACTGCCATTCGCGCCATGATGCGCGAGGGTGATGCCTATGTGCGTGAAAGTGACCGCAGTAGCCTGCGCCTGTTAGGTTCAGTGGGTGAGCCAATCAACCCAGAAGCGTGGAACTGGTACTATGAAGTCGTTGGTGAAAGCCGTTGCCCGATTGTGGACACATGGTGGCAGACTGAAACAGGTGGAATCCTGATCTCACCACTGCCAGGTGCAACCGCATTGAAACCAGGTTCTGCGACCCGTCCATTCTTTGGGGTGCAGCCTGCCCTTGTTGACGGTGAGGGCAATGAGCTGGAAGGAGCGAATGAGGGCAATCTGGTGATTAAAGACTCATGGCCAGGTCAGATGCGGACTATCTGGGGCGATCCAGAGCGCTTTATTGAAGCCTATTTCTCCACCTTTAAAAACTGCTATTTCACTGGCGATGGTGCGCGCCGTGATGAGGATGGCTACTACTGGATTACTGGCCGTGTGGATGATGTCCTCAACGTTTCAGGTCACCGTTTAGGTACAGCCGAAATTGAAAGTGCCCTGGTTGCACATGAGGCGGTTGCCGAAGCTGCGGTAGTCGGAATGCCGCATGACATCAAGGGGCAGGGAATCTGTACTTTTGTCACCTTACAGGCTGATGTCGCTGAATCAGAGGAATTGCGTAAGGAGCTGGTCAACTGGGTGCGTAAGGTACTTGGACCAGTGGCAACGCCTGATGCCTTGCACTGGGCACCTGCCTTGCCAAAAACCCGTTCAGGCAAGATTATGCGCCGTATCCTGAGAAAGATCGCCGCCAATGAACTAGATACACTGGGTGATACCTCAACCCTAGCTGAACCAGCGGTGGTGGATGCCCTCATTGCAACGGTTTATCCAGACAGATAAGCCGCCTTATCCAAATAATAAAAGACAAGAGCGTTCAAGTGAACGCTCTTTTTTATGAGCAGCATTTAATGGTCAGCCAGGAAAATTGAAACCTGCCGAAAATAAAAAGCCCCAAGCCGAGTCATGGGGCAATAATACTTGCCATTACTTTATTTTTCTTCTTATCAAGTCTAAAAACGAATTATTTCTTTATGCAACGTGGTTTAGATTTTTTTGTGGTTTTGGATGGAGGCGGGATTCTGCCGCATCCAGATCAGGTACTGCCGCTGAGGGGAGTACATCCGCCTGTTCAATCTGTTTGTTAATGCCGAGATTCTGGTTGGCCTGTTCGGTTTTTGCCCTGGTTGCCGCCGCACGCTGACCCTTGGCAGGCGCCCACTCCAGAATTGGTAAGGCACGCGCTACAGCCAGGGTCACACGGTCTGACAGTTGCTCACTTTTTACCGTGTATTCAGGTGTAAAGTCCCGATCGGTGGCATATACGCCTATCGGTAGGGTCTGTGCCTGAAAAAAGCTAAATAGCGGACGTAGCTGATGCTCCAGCACCAGTGCATGCCGATCACTACCACCTGAAGCCGCCAGCAATACAGGAACATCGACTAAAGCAGTCTGTTCAACAAAGTCGAAGAAATGTTTAAATAAACCAGTGAATGATGCACGGTAAACGGGTGTGCCCACAATCAGGGCATCTGCCGCCTCAACTGCGGCAAGGTCATCCTGTACACGCTGTGGTAGTTGGTTACGGTAAATGGCGCCACCCAATAAAGGACCAATTTCACTGAGTTTAATGAAATGCACCTTAATGCTGATTGCTTCTGAAAGTTCATCAAGGATGGCCTGAATTAAACTTTCAGTTTTAGAGGGACTATTTAGCCCGCCTGAAACGGCAACAATGTTGAGGGGAGTGGCGATTGTCTGGTGATTTGGCATGGTTGGGCCTGGACAGTTTTCCTGAATTGCCCCTATTTATCTACCTGAATATGCTGGCTGTAAAATAAGGAAATGCTGCAAGCTTATCTTTTTTATGGATATATCTAAAAATAATGATAGGCTTGAATTTAGTTGGTTTTAATTGCATGTTTCTATTCAATATTTCTTTAAGGGCTTTATTCTTGAATAAATAGGATATGGATTATATAAATATTCGATTTATTTTGCTGGAAAAGGAAATAAATCAGGTCTTGTGCTTGACCTGCGGTTTATTTAAAAATAGGCTAGGATAGATTGAATTTGAATAAACACAGTACATTGACGTACTTACAGATTGCGTAAAGCACTTATGAATATTTTAATTGTAGATGATCATCCCTTATTTAGACATGCATTGATTCAAGCGGTTCGTTATAGCCTGCCACAGGCACAGATTCAGGAAACTGCTGATGTTGACGAATTCTATGCGCGTCTGGAGCATGGGGCGGAACCCGATCTGGTATTGCTGGACCTGAATCTACCAGGTGCCTCTGGATTTTCTGCACTGGTGTATGTACGAGCACAGTATCCAGCGATTCCGATCATTATTGTTTCTGCCCATGAGGAAGTGTCGATTATCCAGCGGGCAATTGCACACGGGGCAATGGGATATATTCCAAAATCCTCACACCCCAGCCATATTGGCGAGGCCATTAAGCAGGTGCTGGAGGGTGAGATCTGGCTGCCACCGAATTTACCGACTCATGCGGGATTTGACCCAAGGGCTGCGGACGAAACCGCACTGGCAGAGCGTTTACAGTCACTGACCCCGCAGCAGTTCCGCGTGTTGATGATGGTGGCTGAGGGGTTGCTAAATAAACAGATTGCCTATGACCTGGAAGTTTCCGAGGCAACCATCAAGGCGCATGTAACCGCCATTTTCCGTAAACTTGGCGTACAAAACCGTACTCAGGCGGTTTTGGCGATTAGTGCCTTAAATATTGAAGACAAGAAGATGTAGTCTTGTAGCTGGGAACTGAAAGACTTTTCCGATTCTTCTAAAATAAAAAACCAGTTCAAAATGAACTGGTTTTTTTATGATCAATCTGGGTTCTGGATAGAACCGCAATTCAATCTTAGAAACGTAACTTCGCGTTTACGCCAACAGTTTGCATATCTGCGTCAGAACCTACAGCATTCGCATTTACATAGCTTGCACCAACCGCAATCGCTGGAGTGATGAAGTAGTTTACATTCACACCCCAAGCTGAGTCTGGTGAACCAGCAAAGCTAGATTCAGCATAAGAAACACCAGCATTAAATTGTGAGTTTAGGTACAAATCAGTTTTTAACTCGTACGCAGTGTCCTGACCGTAAACGATACCTGTTTCGAAACCAATTGACATTGGCGTACCTGTGATCGCGCCAACGTATTTAGTACGTGCAGTGATTGCATCCTGATCTTCAGCAATGGTTGCTGTTTCACCAGCCGCTTTGGCAAAACCACTGTTTAGGATTGTGAATGTATCTAAAGATGTTTGTTCAACAACGTTGGTATAACCTACAGCCACAAGGAAATTTGGTGCGATAACAGAACCATACTCAACTGCCCAGCGTTGACCACGGTCATCAGAAAGACCATATTTACCGTCATTGTCAGTTGCGCTGTAGCTTAAGCTTGCATATGCAGGCATATATGATGTTGGCAGGTAAGCTTCAGCCTTAATACCCACGTTTTGAGATTTAACGTCGTCAAGGTTTGCAAAGTTATATCCAACAGCAACATTTGAAGCCTGGTTAAGGAAAGCAGCTTCTGCCAAAGGACCTTTAGATGCATCTACATTATTGAAATAGTAGGTTGCCTGTCCACCCACAGTAAAGTTGTTATAATCTCTGTTTTCATCATTTGAATCTAGGGCTTCAGACTGACCTTGAATTTCGAATTGGTAAGCGTGAGCACCGGTCATGGCTAATACTAAAGCAGTGGCTAAACCGAGTTTTTTCATACGAATTTCCAGCATTAATAAAAAAAGATATACATCTAAAAACAGGATTCATTGTATTGTAACAAAATATGAAGTCAATGTAATAAATGGGTTACTCCGATAAACGAACAATCAAGGGCTAAGGGATGCTTAAAAAATAGACAAATATATTTTATTTTGGCAACCTGACACGAAATATATAACTAACAATGAGATAGATGAATTTTTCATCTTTGAAATCGCTGTAATATGATGGTCATAATCGTTTATTTTTATGGGTTTATTCGATGGTGTTAATCGGTTTTTGCATTTAATCTAGGCAGAAAAATTACATAATTAAGCTTAAAAAGTGTGAATAGAATCTACTTTTCCTGTGTTTATGTGGTTTGTTTTTATAATTTAAGCGGACTATCTGGATAAGATAGATAAAACCAGGTTAACAAAAGGCTGGATTTTTTAAAAAGGATTAACAAAAACGATGAAAAATTTAAATCTGATCTGTTTAATCGACTTTACTTTTTGAGATGTGTTTCACATAATAGTGAGGAAGAGGTGTGGTATTTGCATTGTACCTCATAACATTTTCTCGAGTATTCGATGTGTCATGCATCCTTTTTTACTAGCTCGGCTTTCCCCAAGGCTGAGCTTTTTTTTGCCTGTATGGTCGTGATTATCCTGTCGATCCTCTATATTTCCATTCCACTTATTATCCAGAGTCATCAGGAATATATTAAAACCCAACAGGTGCTGACTGAGATTACCAGTTTGCGTGCCCCCAGCAACAAGCTGATGTCGAGCCATCCAAATGAACTGGATAAAAATAAAAAAGAATTGCAGACATTCAGGCAGGTGGTGGATGCGCAAATCAATGAAACCATCCTCACACTACAGAAAAATGGCTTTGATGTAATCGCGCTGCAATTGGGGACAGATTTAAAGCCCAAACTGGCAAAAGCATCAGCTCAACATTGAGGGAGTTGGCGTAAATTTAAGCTGGTGAGACAAAATCAACCGAAATTTACGCCAGTGTTTGAGAACCTGTTAAATTTATTTCAACATCGGCTTTAAGAAATGCCCCGTATGTGAAATCTCAACCTCAGCGACTTGCTCAGGTGTACCTTCGGCAATGATCTGACCACCACCAGAACCACCTTCAGGACCAAGGTCAATCACCCAGTCAGCCGTCTTGATCACATCCAGATTATGTTCAATCACCACAATGGTATTTCCCTTGTTGCGAAGCTCATGCAGGATATCCAGCAACTTGGCAATATCATGGAAATGCAGGCCAGTGGTCGGTTCATCCAGAATATACAGGGTTTTACCTGTATCACGTTTTGCCAGTTCACGCGCCAGTTTTACCCTTTGTGCTTCACCGCCTGAAAGTGTGGTTGCAGCTTGACCCAAACGAATATAGCCTAAGCCCACCTGCATCAATGTTTGCAGACGACGGTGAATCATGGGAATCGCGCTAAAGAACTCTGCCGCATCCTCGACTGTCATTTCCAGCACATCGGAAATGTTTTTGCCTTTATAACCCACTTCCAGCGTTTCGCGGTTATAACGCTTGCCATGACAGGCATCACAAGGCACATACATATCAGGCAGGAAGTGCATCGCCACCTTGATCATGCCATCGCCTTCACAGGCTTCACAACGTCCGCCTTTCACGTTAAATGAGAAACGGCCTGCGCTATAGCCCCGTGCCTTGGCTTCAGGGGTTTGCGCAAACAATTCACGAATCGGGGTAAATAAACCTGTATAGGTCGCAGGATTCGAACGTGGGGTACGCCCAATCGGGCTTTGGTCAATATCAACCACTTTATCCAGATGCTGCAAGCCATCAATCGAATCAAATTTTTCCGCAGTGAGTGTGGTTGCGCCATTCAGTTGCGTGGCAGCCAAAGGTAATAAGGTACGGTTAATCAGCGTTGATTTACCAGAACCTGAAACACCTGTTACACAGGTCATAATACCTAATGGAATGGTCAGATCGACATTTTGCAGGTTATGGCCACTAGCGCCAGACAGCTTGATCACCTCATTTGGGCGTGGCGATGGGGTACGTTGTTTTGGCACTTCAATTTTTAATTTGCCTGATAAATACTGACCTGTGAGGGAGTCGGCATGGTTGGCCAGTTCCTCATACGTTCCTTCGGCAATGATGGCACCACCATGAATCCCCGCACCTGGGCCAATATCAATGATATGGTCAGCTGCACGGATCGCATCTTCATCATGCTCGACCACCAGTACGGTATTGCCCAGATCACGTAAGCGAATCAGGGTTTGTAACAGGCGATCATTATCACGTTGATGCAAACCAATGGACGGTTCATCAAGCACATACATTACGCCCATCAAGCCTGCACCAATCTGTGAGGCTAGACGAATACGCTGTGCTTCACCACCTGAGAGGGTTTCCGCGGAACGCGCCAAACTCAAATAATTCAGGCCAACACTCACCAGAAAGTGTAAACGCTCACGAATCTCCTTAAAGATTTTATCGGCGATTTCACCTTTGGCACCCTCAAGATTGAGGTCCTGATAGTAGTTTTCTGCATCGCCAATCGACATTTTGGTGATTTGTGCAATGGTTTTATCCTTGACCCGAACATGACGTGAGATTTCATTCAGACGTGAACCACCACAGGCATCACAGGCGGCATTGGAAAGATATTGCGCCAGATCATCACGAACGTAGTTTGACTCGGTTTCACGGTAACGACGTTCCAGATGTGGCAAAATTCCCTCAAATGGTTGTACACGGGTGTGTTTACGACCACGTTCATCAATATAACTCAGGTCGATTTTCTCTTTGCCTGTGCCTTGCAGGAATTTTTTCTGGGTGTCCTTATCCAGCTTATTCCACTGCTCATCCAGACTAATGCCAAAGTGATCAGCGACTTTTTGCAGCATGGTGTAGTAATAAGGACGTTGTCTGTCCCAACCACGAATTGCACCCTGACTGATGGAAAGCTCAGTGTTTGGAATCAGCTTTTCTGCACTGAAATGGCTACGTGTGCCTAGACCATCACAGACAGGGCAGGCACCAAATGGATTGTTGAATGAGAACAAACGTGGTTCAAGTTCAGCCACCGCACGGTCACATTCAGGACAGGAGTGCTTTGCAGAGAAAACCCGTTCAGGATGTTCGCCATTCATCCATGATAAAATCGCTATATCGCCGCCTAAACGTAGAGCAGTTTCAAAGGATTCTGCAATACGGTTGCCAAGGTCATCCCGTACCTTAAAGCGGTCCACCACCACTTCAATGCTATGTTTTTTCTTTTTGTCCAGTTCAGGCGGGCTATCAATATCAATGATTTCACCATCAACACGGGCACGAACAAAGCCCTGACCCTGTAACTGTTCAAATAGCTGGCTATATTCACCTTTACGCTCACGCACCACAGGTGCAAGCAGCATCAGTGCCGTGCTTTCGGGCAGTGCCTTGACTGCATCAACCATTTCTGAAATGGTCTGAGCCACCATTGGCAGGTCATGTTCAGGGCAGTATGGCGTACCGACACGTGCATACAGCAAGCGCAGATAGTCATAAATTTCGGTAATGGTTCCCACGGTTGAACGTGGATTATGGCTGGTCGACTTTTGCTCAATGGCAATCGCAGGAGACAAGCCCTCAATTGAATCGACCTCGGGTTTTTCCATTTGTGACAGGAACTGGCGTGCGTAGGCCGAAAGTGACTCAACATAGCGGCGCTGACCTTCGGCATACAGGGTATCGAACGCCAGTGATGATTTACCTGAGCCAGAAAGTCCCGTAATCACCACAAATTTGTCACGTGGTATATCGAGTGACACATTCTTTAAGTTATGGGTACGTGCGCCTCGAATACGGATATGACTTTGACTCATAAATACATCTCGAAATTGTGCGAATAAAACGTGTATATAATAGCGATTTAAAATTGTTCAAGCTGTAACAAAACGATTTTAAACGTCAGATTGTGTCGGATTAATGATTTCAAATATATTTTTAACATGAAATTCTTATCTGACCCAAAGGTTTATCGCTGAGATTTACAGACCATTTATTCAAAAATAAATTCCAAAAATTGAGGGCATCATGTCAAAAAAACTGCAAGTTTCTATTATTGCGATTGTTCTACTGATTTTCGCTTTTGTATATACATCTCCCTATCTGGCAATTTACCAAATCCGTCAGGCATTGAAGAATGAAGACAGTGCAGCACTGGCAGCCTATGTTGATTTTCCCAGTGTTCGACAGGGAATCAAGGATCAGTTGAATACCGAACTCGTAAAGAAATTTCCAGAACATGCACAGGCATCGGAGGGTGGCTTTGCCGCTTTCGGTGCCTTACTGGCGTCTTCGATGGTGGATAAAATGGTGGATGTGATGGTCAGTCCGCAAGGAGTTGCCATGCTTTTACAGGGAAAAAAGCTAAAAGAAAGTTTGCCATTTCAAACCCAGCCTGAACAATCCGAACAACAGCAAACACAGGCAGGAGCGCAAGCAAAGGAAAAGCTGTCTTATCGAGGTAAATATCAGGCATTTAATCGTTTTGTGGTCCAGATTCAATATCCGTATCCAAAACCTCCTGTTACAGTCACAATGCAGCGACAAGGCTTAAGCTGGAAAGTCACACAAATCGTATTGCCGATTGAGCAATTGAAATAGATCAGTGCTACATTTAAATCCATTGTATAAGCGGTAAAACAAGGAAAAAATAAAATGTTGGGAACAATTTTAATTGCGTTGATTGCTATATTGCATGTTTATATTTTAGTGCTGGAAATGTTTTTATGTCTGTATGAAATGTTTTAGGCGTGGTCCAACCCCAACCACTCTCTTTGCTGATAGGCACTGTCCCAGAAGAGCCATTCCAGTTTTGCACCCATGCTATAGGCTGCATGCATTTTTGCCAAAGTATCCGCATCACAGCGTGCGGCCACTTTATCAACGGTTGCAATCACGTTGCGTACGGCTGTATGAAACTCTTCACCTGAATAGGTATCCACCCATGCCTGATAGGGATTATTTTCCACAGACTGGCTGACAATATCGTTGCCAACCTCTGCATAAATCCAGAAACAAGGTAACAGGGCGGCTAAAACCACAGGGTAGCTTTCCGACCAGGCCGTTGCAGTTAGGAACGATGTGTAATGATGACAGGCAAGGGTTAAAGGCGTGCTTTCAAACTCAGTTTTAGTGATGCCAAATGCCTGCATGAAATCCTTATGTAGGCTGCGCTCCACAATAATCGCAATTTTGGCGGCCTCGGAAAACTGGATCACGTCATCTGCGTCAAAGGCCTTTGCTGCGGCAACAGCCAGTGCGCGGCCATAAGCCAGTAAGTAATGTGCATCCTGAATGACATAATGGCAAAACGCCTTACTGTCTAGTGTGCCAGCGGCAAGCTCCTGATTAAAAGGTAGTGCCAATATTTTTTGATATAAATCGAGATTACGTTGCCAAACCTCTTGGGAAAACGTCATGAACTGAGCCTATGCGAGTGTTATTCCATCAATGATTTTCAAACTATAGCAGAATCTTGACGGGCATTTGTTTTGAATCCCTTGGGAGATTTAAGCCTATTTTCAGTTGAACCAGATAAATTCAAAAACGCTGTGGAATTTTCTGCCAGATTTTTCATCATCTCCTTACAACCTTTGTAGGCGAATGGCTTATAATTCGCTGAGTCAGTTACAGTGTCTTATCAACAATGAATGCTTTAGAACGCCGTTCAACCTTTGCCCTAAGTAGCATTTTTGCCTTACGCATGTTGGGCCTGTTCATGATTATTCCTGTGTTTTCAGTGGCAGGACAATCCTATCAATATGCAACGCCAGCCCTGATTGGCTTGGCTGTCGGGGTGTATGGCCTAACCCAGGCAATCCTGCAGATTCCATTCAGCCTGTTGGCCGACCGCTTTAGCCGAAAACCCCTGGTTGTTTTGGGCCTGTTGCTGTTTGCATTGGGCGGGGCCATTGCTGGCTTCTCTGACACCATTTATGGGGTGATTATTGGGCGTGCCATCGCAGGCGCGGGTGCGGTGTCAGCGGTGGTGATGGCATTGTTGGCGGATGTCACCAGTGAGGAGCAGCGAACCAAAGCAATGGCTGCGATGGGCATGAGCATTGGATTGTCCTTTGTAGTGGCATTCAGTCTGGGACCGTGGCTGACCAGTATTGTGGGGATTTCAGGATTATTTTTTGTCACTACACTAATGGGACTGGTGGCAATCCTGATGTTGTTGCTGGTTCCGAAAGTGACCCGACATCATCGAAACTATCAGCAAGGTTATCTGAATCAGCTTAAACAGGTCATTCAGATGGGCGACCTGAACCGCTTGCATGTATCGGTTTTTGCCCTGCACCTGTTGCTAACTGCGATGTTTATCTATGTACCATCACAGTTGATTGAATATGCACAGATTCCACTGGCCAAACATGGACTGGTTTATTTGCCGCTTCTAGTAATTAGCCTGTTTTTTGCCTTTCCAAGTATCATCATTGCGGAAAAATACCGCAAGATGCGCGGCATTTTCCTGTCTGCAATTGCAGGCATTATTGGTGGTTTGCTGATCCTGATCTTCGGTTATGAATCCAAATATGTACTGCTGGCTGGGCTGGGCATTTTCTTTATTGCGTTCAACGTGATGGAAGCCTTGCTGCCATCCTGGTTGTCCAAGGCCGCACCCCTCCAGTCCAAGGCCACCGCAATGGGAGTAAACGCCAGCAGCCAGTTTTTGGGTGCATTCTTTGGCGGTACGCTGGGTGGACAGCTTTTGATGTTACAGAATACTGCGCTCGGGTGGAGTGTGCTGGCGGGGATTGCTATACTATGGCTGCTGATTAGTTTTGGGCTGGCGCAGCCAAGATATTTATCCTCGATTGTATTGCCCCTGCCTCAGGGGGTACAAACAGATGAATGGACTTCAAAACTATTGGCAATTCGTGGTATTGAAGAAGTGGTGGTGATGCCCGAGCAGCAGGTTGCCTATATTAAGGTCGATAAACAGTGTATTGATGATGCTGGGCGACAAGATTTAACGCACTTGTTGGGCAAAGAGGTAGCCATTTAAGCATAACTCTTATAAAGTAAAACACAGAAATACATAGGATGAATACAGCTAATGCGTGGTGTGAATAAAGTTATTTTAGTCGGTACTTTAGGTAAAGATCCAGAAACTAAAACCTTTCCAAATGGTGGATCATTAACCCAGTTTTCGATTGCAACAAGTGAGTCGTGGGTAGATAAGAATACAGGTGAGCGTAAGGAACAAACGGAATGGCACCGCATTGTGCTGCACAACCGTTTGGGTGAGATTGCACAACAATACCTGCGTAAAGGCTCAAAAGTCTATATTGAAGGTTCATTACGCACACGCCAGTGGACGGACCAGAATGGTCAGGAGCGCTACAGCACCGAAATCCGTGGTGACCAAATGCAGATGCTAGATTCACGTCAGCAAGGTGAACAGGGGGTTGCGGGTGGCAATGACTTCAACCAGCCAAGATTTAACAACAATAACAATCAGGGTGGCGTTTACCAGGATACGGGCTTTAACAATAACCAGAATGGTTATGGTCAAGGCGGTGGCTTTGCTGGTGGAAACCAGGGCAACTATGCAGGTAGCCCACAGGCGGGCAATGGCTTTAATACACCAAAAGCAGCACCACAACCTGCGGCGGCTGCCCCTGCGGATTTAGATGATGATTTACCATTTTAGATCATCGTAGAACCCTCAAGAAAAGGCATAAAATTAAATTTTATGCCTTTTTTATTTTCATTAGCTTCTTCTTTTCTAGGAGATTGTCTCATTCATATTTGACTTCGGTTCTCACAAACATACCTCGTTCTGTAAATAGGACCATGTGTTGTATTTCCATAGCTATAAGCCTGAACTTGCAAGGCGTAAAATCAAACCCAAAACCAGAACTTCTAAATGAATAGGAGTACAGAGATGAAAAAGATTATTGGTATCTATGAAAATAAGTACATGCATTGGGTGGGTGATGGCTTCCCAGTCTACAACCTGTTTTCCTATGATCGCCTAGGGCAAAGCATCAGTCCTTTCCTGTTGCTGGATTATGCGGCGCCTTACCGTTTTGCCCCAACAACTGAGCATCATGGAGAGTTATTAACTAGGATAAATCAGCTATTTATATAAGAAAGCCCATCACTCTGTTTGACTGATGGGCTCTCGCTATAAGGTTCTCTATTGATTTTTTTAATATTTGGTCACTTATTCTTGTACAGTTTATTATGTCACTCTGTTCTCATTATTGTTTAATCAGAATAGCGCTAAAATTATACTTTGCAAAGGCCCCTATAGTGCAAAAAATGGATATATAAAGTACGATCTGTATGTTTTTGTGGGTTTTGATCTAATAAAGTTTTATTTTTCATCTATTTAGCGTGTAAAATCAATTTTTGTCAAAATGTAAATATAACCGACAAATAATTGGTCGACAAAATTCTGGCCTAAATGCTGAATCTGGTATTTTTTAATACGGCGTTTGAGCCGATGATCAGTCATAATCAAGAAAAATCATCAACTGATGGGACATAATTTTGGATATTGCAATTATTGGCAGTGGAATGGCAGGGCTTGCTGCCGCCAGAATCCTACAGGATGCTGGACATCAGGTGACTATCTTTGAGGCCCTCTCTGGTCGAGGCATGGATAGTCACAGTATTGATTTTGAAGGAGGCCTGATTGACGCGCCATTACGGGTGATGAATCCGAAGCTTTGGAAAAACACGCTCAGTCTGGCAACCTATTTAGGCATAGAAACCTTTCCAGTACGAACCTTTATGGCCTGTAGCTGGCTGTTTGAAGATAAAACCGATACATGGTTGACCACCTCGCGTAGCCGTATTGGCAATTTTCCGATTATCAACAACCGCAAGGGCATACAGCAGTATGGCTGGCGTTTGGTCAAGGGCATGCTGCAACTCAAGACCGCCATCACCCAGTTCTTTAAGTCGGACAATCAGGACATCACCCTAGCTGAGTTCATGAATCAGTACCATATTGAGGAAGTGTTCTGGCACGGCACGGTAATGCCGGTGCTTTATACAATTTGCACCTGTCATCCAAAAACGATTGGTGAATGGCCTGCCAAACCTTTACTGGAATTTATTCGCCAGCTCACTGAGGGTGAGGCACTGTTGCGTATGAAAGGGGGCACACCTGCATTGGTGGATCGCCTAATCGCGGGAATCAGCATTTATAGTGGTTCAGCGGTTCAGAAAGTTGAAGAGCAGGGAGACAAGGTAAGGGTTGAAAATACGCTGGACGAAAGCCAGTCATTTGACCGTGTGGTGATTGCCACCCCAACGCCTGCCATTGAGGGTTTCCTCAAGCAGCCACAATTTGCTGAAGATATTGCCCTGTTAAAACAGTTTAGGTTTGAACAGGGGGATTTGGTGATTCACACTGACCCGATTGTCATGCCTCAGCGCCGTAAGGATTGGGCAGTACTTAGTTATATGATGGACCGAAAGTTTACACGCCAGCAATTTACGGTATGGATTAATTCTATTGAACCCAGTCTGGTTGGTAAAAATGCGGTTTTCCAGACTTGGTGTCCTGTGATTGAGATTGATCCCAAAAAAATTATTTCCAAAGTGAAACTGACCCGCGCGGTAGTGGATTCTGAAACTGTGGCATTGAACAAAAAAATTCAGCAACAACACCTACAGTTGAACCGTAAGGTGTTTTACTGTGGCTCATGGTCATGTGATGGCCTGCCAATTTTAGAGTCCGCCGTGACCTCTGCCATGCATATTGCCCAAATCCTGGGTGCGCCATTGCCTTTTGTTGGGCTTAAACCCAAAGTCAAGGTGGCACCTGAACTCGGGTACTAAACATGGCGACTTTTAGACAGGCATTCATCGAAAAAGTCATTGGGCATAAATATGCAATTGATGCCAAACGGCTGGGTGATGATTCATTGCTTGCCTGGAGCAATCTGGGGTATTGGCAAGGTCAACAGCATAACTATCCACTGGCATGTCAAAACCTAGCTGATCAGATCGCGGCATCTGTTCAGCTCAAGTCGACAGATCGTGTTTTAGACCTTGGTTGTGGGCAAGGTGCTAGTTTATTGCACTGGCTTAATCATTATCATATTGAACAATTGAGTGCAGTTGAATTACAGAAAGATTACATTCAGCGAATTCAAAAGGAATTGCCACAGGTGCAAAGCATCTGTGGTTCTTTTTTGAATTTAAGGCCGCTGCACTTTTTAAATTTATTTGATGTGGCCGTATGTGTTGATGCTGCGTATCACAGTGAATTGAATTTATTTCTGGATTCAGTTTCTTTTGTTTTGAATTCAAAAGGGCGAATTGCCTTTCATTATTTGATGTGGTCGGATGATTGGCAACATTGTTCCTATCTACACAAACAGCAATATCGCTATCTGTTAAAAGGTGCTGATGTGAGATGGCAGCATTTGATGGACGAGCAGCAGCTTTCTCAAATACTGGTAAAGCGTGGTTTTAAGGACATTGTCATTCAAGATTTTTCAGAACCTGTTTTGAAAGGTTTTGCCCAATATATTGATACACGGTCACCAAGACCAAGGAACAAGCCTTTTGATTTTGCCCAACTCAAAATAGCAATGACGGCCAAGTTGTGCCAAAAACTCTATCAAGATGGTCTGGTGCGTTATGTTCAGGTGAGTGCAGTTAAAAACTAGGTAATAAGAAAGGCTTAAACCTTAAAAGTTTAAGCCTTTCTTGAATTTAATGGTGCCGACACACGGATTCGAACTGTGGACCTACTGATTACAAGTCAGTTGCTCTACCAACTGAGCTATGCCGGCAACGTGGCGTGAATTTTACAGATTCTGTTGAAAAAAACAAGTGAAAAAATAAACAAATGAATTTGATAGTTTAATGGCTTTTAATTGATCAAAATCTATGGGATGAATAAAGGAATCGAACGTTTTGCCATTTCCAATGCACCACGTGCTTCAATTTTTTTTGCACAAATAAGCACATCTTTACCCTTAATTTGATCAATAGGCATATCACCTAAAGCAGGGAAAAGGTCTTTTTCAAATACAGACAAATCACGTAGGTAAGTTGTTTCTTTAATGACTGCTTTACGATCTGCCATCCACTCCATCGCAAGGGATTTAAATAGGATGCTTTCATCCGTTTGTTGTAATCGTTGCATTTTCAAAGCATTGGGGTCGATATTCTTATAAAGCTGAACACGTGCTTCATCACGTGTACGGCGAGCTTGAGCAAGGGATATTTCTGGATAGCTTCCAATGGTTAAAGTGCTTTCGCGACCATTGAACCGATATTTTAAACGCCAGAATTTTCCACCCGACGGAGTGACTTCTAAATATAGTCCTTTTTCATCTGAATAACGTTTTTTCTTATCAAGTGGTTTTATCTTTCTAACCTGAGCATCTGTAAGCATTGCAGCAGTTTCCGTAGAAATTTGGGGGTATAAAAATGGGGGTAATTTATTATACCCCCAGTTATACCCCCAACTATCTCAGGATTCAATAGGATTAATTGGAAAACATAAGGCAATAAAAAAAGCCTAAACCCTTTAGATTTAAGCTTTTAGGACTCTATGAGATATCATAGAAAGTAAACTTGGCGGTGAGAGAGGGATTCGAACCCTCGATACGCGCAAACGTATACACACTTTCCAGGCGTGCTCCTTCAGCCACTCGGACACCTCACCAAGGTGTGCGATAGTAACCAAAAAAAAGCGAGCTGCCAAGTTATTACAGCATAGATTTGCAGAAAAACTTTTTGGCTAGTGATAATATTGCGCTATAACGCTCTATATTGAAGACAATATATGCAAAGTACCGCAAAAAAAGCCGCATTGCCTGCGATGACGCTGGCAGCCTTAGGGGTCGTATTTGGAGACATTGGAACTAGTCCTTTGTACGCTTTGAAAGAATCCTTCCATGCTGCACATGGGCTAGGAATTCAACCTGAAAATGTATTAGGAATCTTGTCGATTATTTTTTGGTGTTTAATGCTGATTATTAGTATTAAATACATCGCGATTGTTATGCGTGCGGATAACAATGGTGAAGGTGGAATCATGGCTCTACTTGCTTTGAATCTACGCAAAGCAAAAATATCCGACAGTAAAAAGATTTATTTAATTGCGATTGGTTTTGTTGGGGCATCGCTATTTTTTGGTGACGGTATTATTACGCCTGCAATCTCAGTACTTTCCGCTGTTGAAGGTCTATCAATTGCAACCAATGTACTTGATCCTTTTATTGTGCCAATTGCAATCGTGATTGTAACGACATTATTTTTAATGCAAAAACACGGAACCGCGTTTGTTGGTAAATTTTTTGGGCCAATTACGTTACTTTGGTTTTTGTCATTAGGGATCTTGGGCGTCATTAGCGTTGTACAAACACCAATCGTACTCGGTATGGTTAGTCCTCATTGGGCAATTCAGTTTATTTTCACTCATCCTGTACAAGCATTTTTTATTATGGGTGCTGTTGTTTTAACGGTCACAGGTGGTGAAGCCTTATATGCAGATATGGGGCATTTTGGACCACGTCCAATTCGTTTCGGTTGGTTTAGTGTCGTTTTGCCTTGCCTTGTATTAAATTATGCTGGACAAGGTGCGCTGTTACTTCGCAATCCTGCGGCGATTGAAAATCCATTCTATTTACTAGTCCCAAGTTGGGCTTTGTACCCAATGATTATCTTGGCAACGATGGCAGCTGTGATTGCATCGCAGGCCGTTATTTCTGGGGTTTTCTCATTAGCACGTCAAGCAATCCAATTGGGTTATTTACCACGTTTAGGCATTAAACATACTTCTGATTCTGAAGAAGGACAAATTTATGTGCCATTTCTGAATTGGTTATTGCTGATTGCGATCGTCATCTTAATTCTAATTTTTAAAACTAGCTCAAACCTCGCAAGTGCTTATGGTTTGGCTGTGACCTTAACCATGTTATGCGACACGATTTTGGTTGCTGTATTCATATACTATGCATGGAAATGGAGCTTACCAAAGGTGATGCTGTTGATTATTCCATTCTTTATTTTGGAATCCGTACTGGTCGCAGCAGCATCATTAAAAATGTTCTCAGGTGGTTGGGTACCGTTATTGATCGGTGCAGTCGCCGTTACGATCTTGATGACGTGGAAACGTGGGCGTGAGCTTACTTTTGCTAAACTTGAACATGACACTCTATCACTCGATTTATTTGTGAAAAGTATTGGGAACAATGTTCATCGGGTACCTGGCGATGCAGTCTTTTTAACAGGAACGCCTAATGTTGTTCCACATGCGATGCTACATAATATTAAGCACAATAAAGTACTACATGAGCGTAATATTTTAGTCACTGTTGTGATTGAAGATGTTCCATTTGTCCCTCAAGAAGAGCGAATTAGTGTTGAAACGTTGAATGAACATTTCTATCGCATCAAAATTTTCTATGGTTTTAAAGATGAACCTAATGTGCCAAAAGCCTTGATTCAAGCTTACGAAGAATTAGGCTTTGAATACGATTTGATGCAAATTAGCTTCTTTATTTCACGTGATCGTATTGTTCATAGTGTGGGAGATGGTATGTCTCCGTGGCGCGAACGCTTATTTATCTCAATGCAGCGTAATACCAGCCCTGTGAGTGACTTCTACCAGATTCCGACCAACCGTGTGGTAGAGCTGGGTAGCCAGATCGAGATCTAGTGAAAACCTGTATGGAAAATGGCACTTTCGAGTGCCTTTTTTATTGTCTGCTGATCAAGTGAACAGTTTTGCGACATAAAGTGTCGTTCTAGGCGGTAGCGCAATATACAGCATGCTCCTGAATTGTTAAGCTTCGCGTTCATGTTGATCTTGATGTGGTTATGGCAAAGAAACCAAGCAAAAAGGCTAAAACTCAAGCTAATTTTTTAAGCCAGAATATTGGAAAAATTGTTCTTGCTTTGATCGCAACAGGCAGTTTCGCAATTGCATTTGGTAATGAAAAAATTTCTAAATTAATTCCTTTGCCATCGAGTCATGGGGCTTGTTTAGAACAATTTTATCGAGATGTTCCTCCTTTATTTACAAAAGAAAGTCTAAAAAAAGATAGTTATGCGCTGTGCTTTAATGACTTTAACGTGATGTATTCAGGTATTTCAAAAACACCATTGTGGTCAGCGGAATATCTGACACCTGAACGTTTAAGCATCAAGATTAAACGCGAAGATAGTTTTCATGAAGAAACACGAGTGCCTCTCGCTCATCGTGCATTGTTAGCAGACTACCGTGGTTCAGGCTATGACCGTGGGCACATGGCGCCAAATGGCGATATGAATAACACCGCTGCACAATATGATAGTTTCTCTTTAGCTAATATGGTGCCACAGGCCCCTAAAAATAATCAGGAAGTTTGGCGTAAATTAGAAGAGGCGGTTCGAGCAGTCGTAACCAAACATCATAAAGATGCTTATGTACTCACTGGGCCAGTTTTTGAAGGTAAAAGATTAAAAACGATTGGTAGTGGAGTGATTGTACCAACGGCGGTATATAAGGCAGTTTATTTGCCCAAGCAGGGGATTATTGGTGCTTATTACGCTCCGAACAATAATTCTCAGCAGGTGAAAGTGGTGAGTATCTGTTATCTAGAAGAGAAACTGGGAATCAATTTATTTCCGCAGCTGACCGAACAACAGAAGCGGAATGTTTATCATCTTCCACTCACTGCGCAAAATGTAAAAGCCAATAGAGAGATCAGTTACTCGCATTGGGATGGCCAAAGTCAGTGCGCAGATGAAGCGGATAATGCCAGTATTCAAGCACAGCAAAAACAGTTCACCTCAGGACAAACGCAAGCTGTTGAAAGTAAATTCCCACAGATCGATGAGGAAACTAAACAGGCATTAATCAAGCAGTTAGTCGATGCCCTAGTTCAGTATTTCTTACAATTGTTGAGATAATGTAGCGAAGATTGCAAAGTCTCCGCACTTCGCTCATGGTGTAAAACTGACAATAACAATGAGAGAAAAAATGTTTAAGCCTTTTCAAAATGGAAATGAGTCAGCAGCGATTTATGATCTGACACTAGAAAATGATTTAGATTGCGTGAGCTTATACGGCAATTTGCAGATCACCAAAGATCAAGAGGGTCTGAAAACAGCAAAAGCTTTACAGCAGTTTGTGAATGAGCTTGTGGCAGCATTAGAGCAGCAAGATCTGCCTGCGAAGATAGAACGTCGACCTGAACAAGAGATAGAAAACCCATTTCTATAAATAAAAAACAGCCTAATCAGGCTGTTTTTTATTGCAATATATCTTAGTTTTTCTCGTTGCTTACCACCTTGTAGATGATTGCACCGATCACAGCACCAATAATTGGCGCAACCCAGAACAACCAAAGTTGGCTTAATGCTGCTGTTTCTGCAAAGAAGGCAACGCCTGTACTACGTGCAGGGTTCACAGATGTATTGGTGACTGGAATACTGATTAAATGAATCACAGTTAAAGTCAAACCAATCGCAATCGGTGCAAAACCAGCAGGGGCATTCTTATGTGTAGATAACAAAATGATAATCAAGAAAACCGCTGTCAGAACCACTTCAATTAAAAATGCTGAAGCCAAAGAAAAGTGGTTTGGAGATAACTCACCATAACCATTGGTTGCGAAGCCACCTGTGCCTGAAAAGCCAGCTTGACCTTGGACGATAATGTAAAGAATAAATGCGGCGAATGTTGCACCGAGCACTTGCGAAATAATATAAGGTGCTAAATCTTTGGCTTCGATACGACCACCCACCCATAAGCCCACACTGACAGCGGGGTTAAAGTGCGCTCCAGAAATATGACCAAAGGCATAAGCGCCTGTTAAAACAGTTAAACCAAAAGCAAAAGCAACACCTAAGAAACCGATTCCAAGTTCTGGAAATGCAGCTGCAAGCACTGCGCTACCACAACCACCAAATACGAGCCAAAAGGTTCCGAGAAATTCTGCTAAATATTTGTTCATTTTTATCACCACACAATTTATAAAAAAATAAAAAAGTAACCATCCAAAAATTTATTATGGATATGTTTAAGACCTGTGAAATAAATGTGAAGTAATTCACACAGGTTGTACGCTCTTGTATAAATGGTGTAAAAATAATGATCAGTTGTGAAACCGTTAGTTTGCCCCGAAATTTATTACGAATTGTAAGTTGTGTTGTCTTTCCGCCACTGTTGTGGGGTTAAACCAGTCCAAAACTTAAATGCACGCTGAAAGGCACTCTGTTCTGAATAGCAAAGCAGCAGGGCAATCTCCTGTAAACTCAGGTGTGGGTCTTTTAGATATTCAGTTGCCAGCATAAAGCGAACTTCCTGTACCCGTTCCTGAAAAGTGGCATTTTGCTGTTGCAGGTGGCGTTGTAACTGCCGAACCGAAACTCCCAGTTTCCTCGCAATAAAGTCGATCTGGTATTGGTTCTTTTGCAGGCCTGTCAAAATGGCGTGCTGCAAGCGTTGGTCGAGTTGGGTCGAGTTGGGTAGCTTGTCCAGAAGTGCCTGTGCCTGCTGTAAAAGCAGTTGCTGTAAGGTGTGGTCTCCTGTTCGAAGTGGCTTAAAGGCTTCGGTAACAGGTAGAAGTAGCTGAGTTTTAGGCTGATCAAAACGGACTTTACAACGGAAATACTGCTCATAAACCATAATGTTTTTCGGTGCGGTATTCACAAAATGCACTTCGTGTAGATTGAGATCTTCACCTGACAGAAATAACTTATGGAATTGCACCATCAGCGCAATTGCAATTTCATCTGTTAATTGGGTTGGGTTGGGTTCTGGAGCTTCCCAGCGGATTGATGCGTAGGGTGGGTTAAATTCAACGACGAGAGGGCTACCATCATAAATTAAGCGATGAAAATCATGATAACGCGCCAATGCTTCGCCCAAGTTTTCACATGACAGTGCGAGATAAGCAATAATTCCTAAATGTTTAGGTTGTACGTGCTCTGCAATTTCTAAGCCTAAACCTGTCTTGGGATTTAAACGATTAAGATCTTCAAGTAAGTCACGCCAAATGACGTAATCAAAACGTTCAAGATTTTGGACTTGTTGTAATTGCTCAGGAATTTCAATATTTTTTGTTTCGCAATAAGCCTTTAATAAATGCCCTAATCCGCCATAAACAGAGCCTGTATAGTTCTTGAGTTGGGACATCCTGTCTACTCCTTATTCTGTCGTGTTTTGTCAATATAAATATATCGTATCGTCAATACTTCGCCTACAAAAATTTATATCTTTAAAAAAATAAGGAAACATTTGGAGAAAACCATGTTGAAGGGTTTTGTTGCAGGTTTGGCAGTTGTAAATGCATATGAATGGTTTGCTCATAAATATCTATTGCATGGGGTACACCGTAAAGGCAAGCCACGTTTCAGTCCAACGCCAAAACAGATGGAATCGCATTGGGCACATCATCGTGAAGTCCGTAAACAAGACTTTTCTGATGATTGTTATGTGGAAGGTCTAGACAGTTGGCGTACACGTAATGAAATTATGTCATTGGCTGTGGTTGCAACCGTGTTGAGTGCGGCAGCCTATCCATTCTCCAAAGGGATGGCGCTGTCATTCTGGTATTGTGCAGGTAATTATTATTATGTGCATCGCCGTTCTCATTTAGAGCCAGAATGGGCAAAAAAACGTATTCCCTGGCATTATGATCATCACATGAACTCAAATCAAGATGCGAATTGGTGTGTGACCCGTCCATGGTTTGATTATGTCATGGGCACACGCGTGGTTTCATCTGCTGATTTAAAAGAAGCCAATCCACTCGGTTTACCTCTACCTGCGCCACTTTCCAAAGCGCTGACTCAAGCGATTGAATCGGTTTTCCCTGCGAAGTGGGTTGAGCAAAAACCAAAGTTAGTGACACCACCTGTAGCCGATGCGGAGCAACAAGAATCAGTTGCTTAGTGAAAAATGCGAAGTGTGACAATAAAGCACCAAAATTTTGACGAATCACGACAATACTTCAGTCGTCCATGTCGTGAATTGTCAATAAAATCTGTTTTTAATGTCAATATTTTTGTGCATTATCCCGCTATCTTAGCTCAGGCATTGAAAGTGCTCGGAATTTATTCAAGATAGCTATATTTTCTTTTACCCTCTAGCGTTGAATAAACGCATTTTTCCATACCTTGCTTAGGCAAGGTATTTTTTTGCCTACTCGTTTTGCAGGCTTAAACCTGTGAGCAGGTGACGTTCATCACTATCTTTAGATTTTAGTGAATATTGAAAACAGAAAAAACATGCAACTTGCAAAAGTAAAAATAACAGTCCAGAGTAAAGTATCATACATATTTTTATTCTTTTAAAAATTAAGGCGTAACCCAAAACCCAGCTACGCCTATGACAGGGCTTACAAACGCATTTCAATGCCTTGTTCAGCCAGATATTGTTTGGCTTCTGGAATGGTGTGCTGACCAAAGTGGAAAATAGATGCTGCTAATACGGCATCCGCACCGCCTTTTAATATCCCATCCGCTAAATGCTGTAGGCTTCCAACACCACCTGAAGCAATGGTTGGAATGCTGACACGATCATTGATTTGACGCATTAAGGCGATGTCATAACCTGCCTTGGTGCCATCGGCATCCATACTGGTTACCAGCAGTTCACCCGCGCCGAAGTCCGCCATTTTGACAGCCCATTCAATCGCATCAATTCCTGTTGGCTTACGACCACCATGAGTGAAAATTTCCCACTTATTTTCGCCAGTTTTTTTCGCATCAATGGCAACCACAATACATTGCGCGCCAAAACGCTGTGAGGCTTCCTGCACAAACTCAGGGGTAAACACCGCAGCCGAGTTGATGCTAACCTTGTCGGCACCTGCGTTCAGTAGTAAACGGATGTCCTCAACCTTACGCACGCCACCCCCCACAGTTAAAGGCACGAACACGCTTTCAGCCATACGTTCTACCGTACGGTAAGTCGTATCGCGTCCATGATGGGTAGCAGTAATATCTAAAAAGGTAATTTCATCGGCACCCTGTTCGTTATAACGGCGTGCAACCTCAACAGGGTCACCTGCGTCACGAATATCAAGGAATTGAACGCCTTTAACGACTCGGCCATTATCAACATCCAAGCAAGGGATAATACGTTTTGCGAGCATAAAATTTTCCAAAAAATCGCCAAGAGAGAAAGGAGACCGACTCTGGTGCTACACCTTCATGGAGGGAACGGGTATTCTATCAAAATCAGAGTGATATTTTGCAGGTTTTCCATGTCGGTTTATACCCCGTTGAGTTTAGAAGAAGTGCAGGCATTTGCCGAGCCTTATGGTTTGGCGGTGATTGACCTGATTCCAATCCAGGGCGGTATTCAAAACACCAACTTTTTTTTGGTGGATCATACACAGAAACAGTATGTTTTAACGGTTTTTGAGGAATTGGATACTGAGGGAGCGGCTGAACTGGTGCCCGTGCTGGACTGTTTGGGGCAGGCAGGCGTACCTGTCGCGGTGCCGTTGAAACATCACGGTCAGGCTATCCATAGCATTGCAGGCAAACCCGCCCAGATTGCGCCACGTTTAATGGGTGAGCATCCTGAGCAGGCCAGCATTGAGCAGGTGCAGGCGATTGCACAGGCGCAGGCCAAACTGCATCTAGCGTTACAGGATTTTCCATTACAACGTGATTTTAATCGCAATCATGCCTATTGGTCAGAGGTTGCAAGCCAATTACGCTCCAAGATGCCCCTAGCAGACCAACAACTTTTAGATCAGGTATTTCAGCTATTTGAGGTGATTAGTCAGGAATATCCAGATCGGCCAACAGGCTTTATCCATTCAGATTTATTTCGGGATAACACCCTGTTTGAGGGCAGTCAACTCAACGGTATCCTCGATTTTTATGAGCTTAATCAGGATGAATGGTTGTTTGATATTGCCATTAGCATCAATGATTTCTGTACCAGTTATCCGCAGGCACATTTGGATATGGAAAAAGCAGAGACATTCCTCACCGCCTATCAACAAGTGCGCCCACTGACACAAGATGAGTTAGCTTGTTTAGATATTTTTCTGGCAATGGCGGCCTGCCGCTTTTGGTGTATGCGTTTGCAGGTAGCCCAGAAGAATGCCGAGCAGGGGCGCACAGGGGAGGATATTTTGCAAAAAGACCCGATAGAAATGCGTATGATGCTACAAGACCGTTTACAACAAGTGTTAGGTTTAGGATAGGAATATGCGAGATCAGGGACGTTTGGTGGAATGGTTTGATGATAGGGGCTATGGATTTATTCAACCCAATGATGCACATAAGCAGCGTGTGTTCCTGCACATCAAGGACTTTGCCCGTACAGGGCCACGCCCGATAGTGGGCTGTGCGCTGGAATATACCGTGATTCTGGATGAGCGGGGGCGTTATCGTGCCCAGCAGGTGACCTACCTGAAAGCGTCACAGGTGCTTGAACATCGGGCTGAACCAGCTCTGCCAAAACAGTCTAAAGCGTGGTCGGCGATGCAGGTGGGTATCGTGATTTATATCGTTTTTATGCTGATCGTAAGCTTTAGTAAATTGCTGCCGCCCTATACGCTACTGTTTGTCAGCCTGATGAATGTCCTGAGCTATTGGCTGTATGCACAGGATAAAGAAGCGGCACAATTGGGGAATCGACGTATTCCAGAGCAGACTTTGCATATCGTGGATTCTTTAGGTGGTTGGTGTGGAGGGTGGCTTGCTCAGCAAAAACTGAGACATAAAACACAAAAACAACCATTCCGTAAGATTTATTTCTGTACCATAGCCTTTCATATACTGTTGATATGCTGGTTAATTTCGCCGCTCAATGTCTTTTATTGAGGGCGTGTCTGGAGATAAATAAAAATGAATTATTCCGTTGATCAAGACCCGAACCGTACTTTAACGCTGGTTCTTTATGTGCTTTACATTATTGCGATTTTTTCTGGTGGTTTATTGGCGGTCATTGCGCTCATTATTAACTATGTCAAGCGTGGTGATGTGCGTGGCTCAATCTTTGAAAGCCACTTTACCTGGCAGATCCGTACATTCTGGTGGTATCTGGCCTGGAACATCATCGCCTTTATTCCATTCTTCTTCCTGTTCTTTACAGGGGACAATGCCAATGCATTTGCTGGCGTTGCGCTCTCTGGTACGGTATTTTGTGTACTGGTGATTTTTGCCGCGTGGGTCTGGATTGTTTATCGGGCAATTCGTGGTTTAATCGCATTGAATGATAATAAACCCATGTACCAATAAAATAGGATAAAGCATGATTATTGAGCATGTGCATTCGTGTATGTTAATCAAAAAGAAAGAGTCATCAGCAGCATAGAGCGCTTTTTAGCGCTCTTTTTATTTGGGCTTGTTCCATTTTAACTCACTGACCAACACCCCCAGAACCACCATTAAACCTCCCATCAAGGCCAGTAAAGGTAGTCGCTCACCCGCAATCCGCCCAAATAAACCTGCCCAGACAGGTTCACCTGCATAGATGATTGCGGCACGGGTTGGATCAACCATACGCTGTGCCCAGTTCATCACGAACTGAATCAGGGCACTGGCTAAACCTAGAGCCACAGCAATCATCAGTAGCGCCCATGAAAATTCAGGAATCTTGTGTTCACCCACCATAGGCATACTGGCAAAGGAGAGGAGTGAGGCAACGGCAAGCTGAACCACCGTAACCCGCCTGAGATTGACCTTTCCAGCAAAATAACCAATCAAGATAATTTCCAGGGCAATCACAAAGGCACAGATCAGGGTCAGCACCTGCCCGTAAGTGAGGTGAATACCTGAGAAACCATTTCCTGTTAAAAGTACCAGACCTGTAAATGCCAGTGCTGTGCCCACCCAGGTCATTAAACTGGGGCGTTTCTGGAAAATAACCCACATCAGGATGGGTACCAGTGGAACGTACAGGGCAGTAAGAAAGGCCGATTCACTGCTGAGAATGGTCTGTAGGGCAATGGTTTGTGTGCCATAACCAATTGCGATGACCACACCAATTGCGCTGCCTGCCAGTGTTTCCTTTAGGGTTAACCCGCGAATGGAATTGATCGAGATCAGTAGGATTGCCAAGGCTGCAACAGCAAAACGACAGCCGACAAAAAACATCGGGCTACTAAAATTCAGGGCGTATTGCACAGCCAGAAATGTGCTGCCCCAGATCATGGTAATAAAAATAAGCGCAAACTGGGCGGCTCTGGGAGAGGAGGCGAGATGGGTTGGCATGGTGTAAAAACAGTAAAAATCAACTTTATATTGTGTATAAACGGATAGCGTCTATGCAAGAGAAATCATCTGTTCCAGTATGGATCAGGCAATTTATTCAACTCACAAATAAAAAAAGAGCCTGACCGCTCTTCTTTTAGTGCTTTGTTTAGAGGCGATCTTCATCCAGTAATAACTGAGCCTCACGCAGATTCAAGGTACCCTCATAAATTGCACGGCCTGTAATTGCGCCTAAAATACCTTTCTGGCCTTTCAGGTTGCGGACATCATCAAGGTTGGTCACGCCGCCTGAAGCAATCACAGGTAGGCCTGAGTATTCCGCTAAACTCACGGTTTGCTCAACGTTGACACCTTGCATCATGCCATCACGTGCAATGTCGGTATACACGATGCTGGAAACCCCTGCATCTGCGAAACGCTTGGCCAGATCAGTTGCCTTGACATCGGTCACATTGGCCCAGCCATCGGTTGCGACCATACCGTTGATGGCATCAATACCAACAATGATATGACCTGCAAAGCGTTTGCATGCCTCTTCCACAAACTCAGGCTCTTTCACCGCTTTGGTGCCAATAATCACAAATGACACGCCAGCTTCTAAATAATGCTCGATGGTTTCCAGGGAGCGGATACCGCCACCGATCTGGATTGGAAGCTCAGGCTGGGCGCGGGCAATCGCCTCAACCACAGGTTTATGGATGGGCGTGCCTGCGAAAGCACCATTCAAATCCACTAAATGTAAACGACGTGCGCCTTCATCCACCCAGTGTTGTGCAGTTGCGACAGGATCATCAGAGAAAACGGTATCGTCTTCCATACGTCCTTGTTTTAAACGAACACATTTACCATCTTTCAGGTCAATTGCAGGGATGATTAGCATGCTTTCGCTCCTAGCGTCATCATAAAGTTTAAATTGGCTACATATTAGCAAAGTATTGGGCGATCTCTAAGTCTTGGATACTGAATCATCCAGTATTCTATTAATTTGTTGCTGGAGTTGTGGGCTGAGTAACTGCTGTGTATAAAGATGGCCAAAGATCAGCAGGGCTGCATAGGCATCTGCCGCCGCATAGGGGATTTGTTTGTTGCTGCATTTCCATTTTATGAAACTCAAAACTTTTGGTTGAGCTTAAACAGTTTTATGGAAATGAAAAAGCCAAGTGAGAAAACTTGGCTTTTTGACCATGTAACGTGATTTATTTAACACATTGCTGCTGTTCCATTGATATTTGATTTAACTTAAATTTTCCATTCCACAAAGTTTTTTAACAACTGTAAACCAGCGGTATGACTTTTCTCTGGATGGAACTGGGTTGCGAACAGGTTGTCCTTATGAATCGCAGTACAGAAGTTCACGCCATAATCACAGGTTGCCGCCGTTATCGCTGAATCTTTTGGCTCAACATAATAACTATGCACAAAATAGAAACGTGCGTCCTGCTCAATGTTGTTCCACATCGGATGATCTGGATCAAGCTGGTGAACCTGATTCCAGCCCATGTGTGGTACTTTTAAATGTGGAATTTCAGGGAAGTGTTTCACTACACCATCAAAAATACCGAGTGCATCCACGCCGCCATTTTCTTCTGAGCGTTGCAACAGCGCCTGCATCCCCACGCAAATTGCCAGTACAGGCTTGTTAAACGCCGCCTGACGCACCACCTCATCAATGCCTGCCTCATGCATACCCTGCATACAGTCACGCATTGCGCCAACACCTGGAAAAACAATCTTATCCGCTTTGGCAATCAGCTTTGGATCATTGGTGACATCAACCGTTGCACCCACATGCTCTAGCGCTTTCGCCGCAGAGTGCAGGTTGCCCATGCCATAGTCAAGTAATGCAATGCGAGTCATTACAGACTCCCCTTGGTAGATGCAATGGTATTTTCGGCACGTGGATCGATTTCACAGGCCATACGCAATGCGCGAGCCAATGCCTTAAACACACTTTCGATCTGGTGATGGCTATTCTTACCCTTTAGATTGTCGATATGCAGGGTCATTAACGCATGGTTGACAAAACCTTGGAAAAACTCAGAGAACAAATCGACATCAAACGTGCCGATACGAGCGCGAGTGAATGGAATATCCATAAATAAACCTGGACGACCAGATAGATCAACAACAACACGAGACAGTGCCTCATCGAGTGGCGCATAAAAATGCCCATAACGACGCAAGCCCTTTTTATTACCTAAAGCTTGCGCAAAGGCTTGTCCCAGCGTGATTCCACAGTCTTCTACGGTGTGGTGATCATCAATTTCAAGGTCACCATCGCAATGAATGTCGATATCAAATAGACCATGGCGCTTGATTTGATCAATCATATGGTCTAAAAATGGAACTCCAGTGTTGAGGGTGCCTTGACCAGTACCATCGAGATTGAGACGAACTCGAATTTTGGTTTCGTTGGTGTTTCTTACCACTTCACTGATACGTTGCGTCATGGACACGTTCCTCAAAAAACGTCAAAAATGATAGAATTAAAAACCGATAGTTTCGCTGTGACGAAAAAGTGACAGCATCATAGTTTGCTCAGGAGGGTTAATCAATGCCTATTACCGTACATGCTTACCGTTCTCTAGATAATCTAGGGATTCGTACCCAGCTAGAGCGACTTTATGACACCAGCCCAGAGTTTGGTGATGGGCAAGATGCAATGCAGCAACTTGAACAAGATCTGCAACAATATACCACAGTTTACACCGCTGAATTTAACACCAAAATTATAGGTGCAATTTGGTCAACAGGACAAGGTGAAAGCCGTGTGCTGGAATATATTGTGGTTCACCCTGCCAATCGTGGACGCGGCGTGGCGGAGCGTCTGGTTGAGGAGGTTTGCCGCATTGAAGAGGAGCAGGGCGTGAAGCAGTTTGAGCCAGGCTGTGGCGCGATTCACCGTTGCCTGTCGCATCTGGGCAAGATCTAGCTGAAAATAGATTCCTGTTCAGTATTGTAGCAAAATTAAACAGTTAATAGAAAAATCCACAAATTGACTTGACGGATTTTGACAAACATTGTTTAATATGCCCACTTTGGCGCGATAGCTCAGTCGGTAGAGCAACGGATTGAAAATCCGTGTGTCCCCAGTTCGATCCTGGGTCCCGCCACCATGAATTTGAAATTTCAATCCCTGATCCCATCAGGGATTTTTTTTGCCTGGGGTTTTTGTGTGAAAAATCGTCATTTAAAACAAAAGCTCAGGATAGTTATTGACTATTTGCCTGATATGCGGCTTAATACACGCCATTGGCGCGATAGCTCAGTCGGTAGAGCAACGGATTGAAAATCCGTGTGTCCCCAGTTCGATCCTGGGTCCCGCCACCATATTCAAAAAGCCCCAAACAAAAGTTTGGGGCTTTTTTTATAATCTAAGAGTGACAATAAAAAGCCAGCTTTCAAGCTGGCAATTATTCTATTGACTTAATGATAAATTAAGCTGATTTAGCAACCTCAATATTACTAACCAGCATATGGCCTGTTTCTTCAAAGTTTGCATGCCAAGACAGCGCTTCACGAAGCAGGTGAGGTGTATGTCCACCACGTTCACAGGCACGCTCAAAATAGTCCTGAAGTGCGTTACGGTAAAGCGGATGTACACAATTCTCAATGATCACTTTGGCACGTTCACGAGGTGCCAGACCACGTAAATCTGCTAGTCCAATTTCAGTCACCAAAATATCCACATCATGCTCGTTGTGGTCAACATGGCTGACCATTGGCACGATAGAGGAAATATCACCACCCTTGGCAATCGACTTGGTTACGAAGATGGCCAAATGTGCATTACGGGCAAAGTCACCTGAACCGCCGATCCCATTCATCATTTTAGTGCCGCAAACGTGTGTTGAGTTCACATTGCCGTAGATATCAAACTCAAGTGCGGTATTGATACCAATGATGCCTAAACGGCGAACCAGTTCAGGGTGGTTGGACATTTCCTGTGTACGCAACACCAGCTTGTCACGATATGCTTCAATATTGCCAAACACCTTTTCGCCATATTTCTGTGACAGGGTGATGGAGCAGCCTGACGCAAATTTCATTTTTCCAGCATCAATCAATTCAAAAGTACAGTCCTGCAAGACTTCTGAATACATCACCAGATCTTCAAAAGGAGAATCTTTTAAGCCCGTCAGTACCGCATTGGCAATCGAACCAATACCTGCCTGTAAAGGTCCTAGGTTTTTCGGTAAACGACCCTCAGCCACTTCTTTTTCAAAAAAGGCGATCAGGTGATTGGCAATTCCTTGCGTCTCGTCATCTGGCGGGGTGACGGTTGATGGCGAATCCAGCAGGGTGTCATTGAATACAATACCGACAATTTTGGCAGGGTCGATATTGATGGCTGTACTTCCCATACGCTCATCCACCTTGGTCAATGGAATTGGCTGGCGTGTTGGACGATAGGTTGGAATGTAGATGTCATGCAGGCCTTCAAAGGCGATGCTGGTGTTGGTATTGATTTCAACAATAACTTTTTCAGCAAAAATCGCAAAGCTGGCTGAATTACCCACCGATGTGGTTGGAATGATGCCACCGTCTTCAGTAATCGCCACCGCCTCAATCACCGCAATATCTGGTTTTTTCAGTTGCAGATTACGCATGTGCTCCACAGTTTCAGACAGGTGCTGGTCAACAAACATCACTTCGCCGTTGTTGATGGCGCGGCGCAGGGTGTTGTCCACCTGGAAAGGCATACGACGTGCCAATACACCTGCCTCAGTGAGCTGTTTATCGAGGTCGTTACCTAGACTTGCACCTGTAATTAACGTGATTTTTAACGGATTTTTCTTGGCACGTTCAGCAAGTGCCTGAGGAACGGCTTTCGCTTCGCCTGCGCGGGTAAAACCACTCATGCCCACGGTCATGTCATTTTCAATAAAGCTGGCAGCCTGCTCGGCACTCATCACTTTGTCATGCAGTGAGGCAAGGCGAATACGATCTAGAGACATCATCCATTCTCAATTTTGATTTTCATTGGATATGGATTTTAGCGCTAAAATGTGAAAAGTGAATTGAACTAAGGCTAAGGTCTAATAGGTGAAATGGAGGATAATTTTATCAACAAGAGGAAAGGTCAGCTGGCGGTCATGCCAATGTCTAGAAATGACCGCTTAGGGTTTGCTTGATCTTGTCGATGGTATTGCTATGTGATTCATCTTCGGGTGTGGGAATAGGTAGGGAAATCACCACTTCCAGACCGCCTTGTTCTCGGTTACGAATGTTGATCTGTCCATGATGGATATCCACAATACGTTTCACAATGGCAAGGCCCAGACCACTTCCCTGAATGGTACGTGCGGAATTGCCACGTACAAAAGGTTGCATCAGTTCCTCCACCTGATCGGGCGGGATGCCCTCACCATGATCTGCAACAGTAATTAAAATATACTGGTCGACATGACTGGCAGACAGTTCGATGGGTTCGGCACCATAACGCTTGGCATTATTGATCAGGTTGGCAATCAGGCGCTTGAGTGACAGGCTGCGTGCAGGAATCACGGGAAGTTCCTGTGCCTCAAAACGGATGTCCAGCGGCTTGAACTGCACCACCAGTTCTTGCAGCAAGATGTTGATATTGGTATCCGTCAGCTCCTCATCCGAACCATCTCGCATATAGGAAATAAACTGATTCAGGATGGCATCCATATCATCCACATCATAAATCAGCCCCTCACGGAAAAACTCATCAGGCAGCATTTCCGCGGTCAGGCGAATACGGGTTAATGGAGTGCGCAAATCGTGGGAGATGCCCGCCAGCATGATCTGTCGATCACGCTCGGTTTGCTCCAGTGTATATACCATGTGGTTAAAGGCCTGATTGACCTGACGGATTTCCAGTGGTCCGTGGTTGGTATCCAGATAGGGTGCCTTGCCTGTTTTACTGTAGTTGTTGGCTGCATTCTGTAGACGGCGCAAGGGGCGGTTCATCTGCCGCACCAAGGTCAGGATAATAGCGGAGGACAGGAGCGGCACACCAAACAGCCATGATGCAATCAGTTCAACACTGTAGTTGGTGTAAGTCTTGAGGGGTTCCCTGACCCAGTTGCCATTCATTTCAGGTGTCTGAATCCAGATACGTGGAATCGGCTTGAATTTAAAATAAACGGTAACTTTCTCGATGCCCAGCTCTTTGGCAAGCTTTTTCTCAATTTGATTGGTGAAAAATTCAGCCAGAAATTTATTTTCTAATTTTGGAAATTCTGCTGGATCGGTGACATATTCAATTCCAATACGGTTTTTTAGCCATGTGTCGATATCGACTTCATTATCACGGTGTAGGATGCGAATGTCAGGATTGTTGACCAGTTCCAGCTCAATGGCCAGATAGCGTGCATGCTGTTGCAGTTCAGGAAGATAGAGGGTTCGCCAAAAGAACCACAAGGACATGAATAGGCTAAAGAACACCGTAAACAGTACCAGTACGGTGGTACGCATTGCGGCAGACCGTGGCTTGATCTTGTCTAAAAAACGTTCCCACTGGGTCCGTGGCTTTTCAGAGTAGGTCTCAAAGTCGGTAAATTCTTGTGGATCAATCGGTTCAAGCTTCAAGGTTGAGTTTCCCGCACTTACTCAGCACCATCTGGAACAAAAACGTAGCCCACGCCCCAAACGGTCTGGATGTAGCGGGCACGGGCAGGATTGTCCTCAATTAAGCGGCGTAAACGGGAAACCTGTACGTCAATCGAGCGTTCCATCGCACCCCATTCACGGCCACGGGCTAAATTCATTAATTTATCACGCGTTAATGGTTCACGTGGATGTTGAACTAAGGCTTTGAGTACAGCAAACTCACCTGTGGTTAATGTGACCACCTGTCCCTCACGGGTTAAAGTACGTGTAGACAAATCCAGTGCCCACGGCCCAAAACTGACCACTTCAACCTGCTGGCTTGGTGCGCCTGGCACCTCGCGAACCTGACGGCGCAGTACCGCACGGATACGGGCCAACAGTTCATTCGGGTTGAATGGCTTTGGCAAATAATCATCTGCACCTGCTTCCAGACCTGCAATACGGTCAGAGTCACTGCCACGTGCGGTCAGCATGATGATTGGGGTGTCGATATTAGATTGACGTAAACGACGGCAAATACTTAAACCATCTTCAACAGGCAACATAAAATCTAAAACGATAAGCGAAAATAATTCACGTTGTAGCAAACGGTCCATCTGGGTGGCGTCATGTGCGGTTTTTACCACAAAGCCCTTGTCTTCAAGAAAACGTTGTAACAGTGTACGCAAGCGCACATCATCATCGACGACTAGGATGCGTTCGACCCGATCGGTTTCATGGTGTACGGTTTCCGTTGATTCGGCAGGTACAACTAAACTCATGATGTGCTCCTTTTATCGTTTATTGTCATCGTCTTTATGCAATGCGATTGTGAAATGTCAATAGACCCTGAAGTATACGATTCATTGCACAGTTTTGGCTATGTTATAAAGCAACAAATATTGCCAATAAAATCAAGAGATAGATACCAAATATATACAGGCAAAATGATGACAATCAACCTATTTTTTAATATTTAGCCTAAAAAACGCCGTTATTTTAGAAACATTGACGGATTTGCAAAAACTACTGATTAAATATTCAAAAAAACAATAGTGGATTTTATGGCCATGAACTTTATAATCAGTGCTTTTAGACTTAACCCTTGTGGAATCAATCACGATGACTGACTTAGTTCAGCAGTTGGCAAATGAACTTGCCGTACGTCCAAACCAAGTAGAAGCTGCTATTCGTTTAATTGATGAAGGCGCTAGCGTTCCTTTTATTGCACGTTACCGTAAAGAGGTCACGCAAGGCTTGGACGATACCCAATTACGTCAACTTGATACACGTTTGACTTACTTACGTGATTTATACGAACGTCGTGAGAAAGTGATCCAGTCTTTACAAGAACAAGATAAATTAAGTGATGATTTATTGGCGCGTGTCAATGCCGCAGAAACCAAGAACGCACTGGAAGAAATTTACGCACCTTACCGTCCAAAACGGACCAGCAAATCATTTAAGGCGAAAGAGGCGGGTTTAGGACCAATTGCTGAAAAAATTATTGCAGATCAAATTGATCCAACTGAGGCATTGGCTGGTTTTAGCCATGAAGACTATCCAGATGTTGAAAGCCAGCTTGATGCAATCCAGCATATTCTGATTGATGACTGGGCGCAAAACATTGCCTTGACCACTGAGTTAAAGCAAAGCTTTGCCAAAACCGCAGTGTTGAAAAGTGCGGTTGCTTCTGAAGATAAAAAAGAAGTGGGCAAAAAATTCCGTGATTATTTTGAGTTTTCTGAAAACTTGAACAAAGTACCATCACACCGTTTATTGGCGATGCTGCGTGGTCGTCAGGAAAATGTACTGGGCTTGAAAGTAGATGGTGAAGATGATGCACCATTGGCACGTATTGAAACCGAATACAATCTTGAAACGCTACAGCCACAAAGCCGTCAGGACTATTTAAAGCAAACAGCAAAACTGTTCTGGTTGGGCAAGGTGCGCCCACAGATTGAACACTCATTACTAACAGATAAACGTCTGTCTGCTGAAGCGGAAGCCATGGATGTGTTCGCTGAGAACCTGCGCCATCTACTGCTTTCTGCACCAGCGGGTGGCCGTACCACTTTGGGTGTTGACCCTGGTATTCGTACAGGCGTGAAGCTTGCTGTTGTCAGCGATGCGGGTGATGTGCTTGCCTACAGCACCATTTATCCATTTGCCCCTAAAGAAGATAAAGAGGGTGCTATTGCGGAACTTGCTCGTTTGTGTCGAGAGTTCCACGTGGAACTTATTGCGATTGGTAACGGAACTGCAAGCCGTGAAACAGAGGCATTGGTTGCTGAGATGATGGCTGCCAATACCGATCTGAAGCTGACACGTATCACAGTGAGTGAGGCAGGTGCGTCAGTTTATTCAGCAAGTGAACTCGCTTCGCAAGAATTGCCAGAGCTTGATGTGTCGATTCGTGGTGCAGTGTCGATTGCACGCCGTTTGCAGGACCCGTTGGCCGAACTTGTGAAGATTGATCCAAAATCCATTGGTGTGGGCCAGTACCAGCATGATGTGAACCAGACAGGTTTGGCAAAAACACTGGATGCCGTGGTGGAAGACTGTGTGAACGCGGTGGGTGTTGATGTAAATACCGCTTCTCCAGCAATCCTTGCCTATATTGCAGGTTTAAACAAGGCCATTGCCCAGCAAATTGTTGAATACCGTAAAGAACATGGTCGTTTTGACAACCGTCAGGCATTGAAGAAAGTACCACGTTTGGGCGAACGTACGTTTGAGCAGTCAGCAGGTTTCTTGCGTATTCAGAATGGTTCAGAGCCATTGGATGCATCTGCTGTTCACCCTGAAAGCTATGGTTTGGTGGAAAAAATTGTTGCGGCAAAAGCAACAACCGTAAAAGATATCATTGGCAATACTGAAATCATTCGCCAAGTCAAAGCGGATGAATTTGTGGATGACAAATTCGGCTTACCCACCATTCAGGATGTTTTAGCAGAACTGGAAAAACCAGGCCGTGATCCACGTCCAGAGTTCCGCACTGCCAAATTCCGTGAGGATATCACTGAAGTTGCCCAGCTTACTGAGGGTATGCAGCTTGAGGGTGTGGTGACCAATGTCACCAACTTTGGTGCTTTCGTCGATGTGGGTGTACATCAGGATGGTCTAGTTCATATCTCTGAGCTGGCGAATGAATTTGTTTCTGATCCGCATAAAGTGGTGAAACCAGGTCAAATCGTGCAGGTGCGTGTGATGCAGGTGGATGTGGAACGTAACCGCGTCAACCTGAGTATGCGTGCTGAGGGTTCTGCACCTGCAAAAGCGCCTCGCCAACAGCAGCGTCCACAGCAAGACCGTGCGGAACGTTCAGAACCTAAGCCACAGGGACAGCGTCCACCACGTAAAGAAGGTGACTTTAAGCGTCCACAACAGAGCAAGCCAAAAACTGAAAAACCACAAGAGCAAAAAATTGGTGGTTTAGGTGCCTTGTTGTTGCAGGCGGGAATTAAAGGGACGAAATAAGTCTATTACAATTTTTGATAATGTAAAAAACCTCCCTCGGGAGGTTTTTTACATTCGCAGATTCAAATCCCAAGTGCAACACATTTGTAATTAGTTGAAAAAGTTAGGTGTATTCATAGAATCATTAGACTTTTTCAACTCGCAATTGGAAAGCACACAATGAAGAAATACACCCAACTTTCTCAAGATGAAAGATACGAAATTTATGCTACTTTGAAAAGTAAAAGTTCAATCGCTACCCTTGCTCGGGAGTTAGGACGTTCACGATCAACCATCTACCGTGAATTAAAAAGAAATACTGGGCAACGTGGATATAGAGCTCAACAGGCAGCTAAATTTGCAAGTCAAAGACGGTACCGTCCTTCATCATCAATGACAGCATTTGCCTTCGCTTATATTGATTATTTGATTGGTTTGGACTGGTCACCCGAACAAATTTCAGGTGCTTTAACACAACGCGGTTGGCTGGATGTACCTTCACATGAGTGGATTTACCAGTACATTTATCAAGATAAATCAAAAGGTGGTAAACTTCATCTACACTTAAGGCATCAGAAGAAATATCGAAAACGCGGTTACAAAAACACGGATCGTAGGGGTCAAATCATTGATAAAACAAGTATTCACTGCCGAGACCAGGTCATTGATCAACGACAACGTTTAGGAGATTTCGAAGGTGACACGGTGATTGGTAAACATCATAAAGGTGCTTTATTGACTCTCGTTGATCGAAAGAGCCTGTATGTACATATTGTTCATTTAGGGCCAACGAGAGCATCCTCTCAAACGATTACTTGTGCACTAGATCGTTTACAAATGAGCCATGCTTATAGTGTGACATTTGATAATGGCAAAGAATTTTCCGAACACAAAAGAATTACTGATGCTGGCATAGAGACGTATTTTGCTGATCCTTACAAGTCTATTCAGCGAGCTAGAAATGAAAATACGAATGGTTTAATCCGTCAATATCTGCCAAAATCATCATCGTTTGATGACGTGTCAAAGGAACAAATAGAGCAGATAGAATTTGCACTCAACCATCGTCCTAGAAAAACCCTAGGTTGGTATACACCGAGTGAAGTTATGGCTGGTTTTTATACTGTTGCACTTGCCGCTTGAATCCGCCATTCAAAATAGATGATTTTTCCATTTTTATTTTGAACTTTATTATAATTCCTCAGTTCCCAACGCAAACTTGTTGTTCTTATGTCCCCAGATTCTGCTGAAAGTCTTTCTTCCCCCCAGCGTGCTTTTTTACAAGGGGGCATCAAAATACTTCCCTTATGTTTGGCAGTGTTACCGTGGGGCTTGCTGGCAGGTTCAATGGCGATTCAGGCAGGGTTGACCACTGGGCAAGCCATAGGAATGTCTGCACTGGTTTTTGCGGGTGCAGCGCAGTTGATGACACTGGGTTTGGTCATGGCGGGTACGCCAGCACTGACCATCATCATTTCAGTATTTTTGATTACCACACAGCATTATTTATATGCCCTATATTTTCGTGAAGAAATTGCCAGACTGCCCTTAAAACAGCGTTTGTTATTTGGTTTTTTGCTGACTGATGAATTGTTTGCTGTTGGTATTCATAAGCGTGAACATTATATTTATTTTTTGCTTGGGGCAGGTAGCTGTTTCTATTTGGCCTGGGTATTGTTTAGTGTTGGCGGTATTGTGCTGGCTTCCTCTCTGCCAAATTTAGACCAATATCATCTCGATTTTTCCATTGTTGCAACTTTTATCGCGATTGTGATTCCGTTTATTAAAAACATAAATACTTTGGTCGGTGTGTTGGTATCGGTACTGTTGACCTTGATTTTTCTGAGTCTAGGCATTAAAAGTGCAGCCATCTTGGCAGGGGTGATTGGCATGTTGGCTGCAACCTGCTTGCAGAATTTTCGGGAGCGTATGGCATGAGTTGGTTTCTCCTGATTATTTTGGCAATTGTGGTGTTTATGAACCGCTATATCTTGCTCGAACCGAATATTCCCTTGCGTTTGCCCAAATGGTTTCAACAGTCCTTGCAATATTCTGCACCATGCTTATTGACCGCGATTGCCACCCCGATTGTGTTTATGGATGAGCAGGGCGTATTTCGTGAAACATTACTTAATCCTTATTTTCTGGCCATGATTTTAACCATTGTGATTGCCTATAAGGTCAGACATACCTTATTGACCATTATCCTGAGTTTGACGTGTTTTTATGCCTTGGTGTTTTGGTTGAATTAGCAAGCTTGGGCAATATGAAATTTGCCACAAGCCCCATTTAAAGCCTGTTAACGTGTGGTATAACCACCATTGGCAAAAATCGTTTGGGCCGTAATCCACTAGCCGTCAGTAACTAAGCTAAGAAGCGAACCAAAGGCTCAATATCTTCAATCTTGGTTAAGCCACCTAAAGCTGAAGCAGATTTGTGATAGGCCACTGTCTCAGGCAGTTCCTGACCATAGAAAAATGCTGTGTCCATTGGGCCAGGTGCAACGGCCGCCATTCGCAAAACAGCTGACTGGATCAATCATGGAGCAGGGGGCTAATTGGACAAATAAAAAAAGCAGCGTTGTTGAGACGCTGCTTCTTGAGGTTTGGACTGGACAGATTACCAGTGTTCACCTGGGAACAGGCGGGCATAGGCACGCTGTATGATCGTTAATTTCTCTTGTTCACCAATAGAGGCAGTTGAACTTGGGAACAAGTTAAAGCCAATTGACATCAGGATGTTGTTAATGTCTGGTGCAATTGTATAAGTAATTGAAGCAATACGACCCAGGTTGGTTGCGATTTTCTTTGGACGTTTCACAATCGCATAAGCAATCAAGTCTGCTGCTTCTTCAGGTGAAAGCGTTGGAACATATTTATACATCTTGGTTGGTGCGATCATTGGAGTACGCACTAAAGGCATATAAATTGAAGTAATTGCAATCTTGTGTGAATGCACTTCAGCAGACAAACAGCGGCTGAACGCATCCAATGCAGCTTTAGATGCAACATAAGCCGAAAAACGGGTTGCATTGGCAAGCACACCGATTGAGCTGATGTTGATGATCTGGCCATCCTTGCGTTGCATCATGTGTGGCAACAAGTTAAGGACCAAACGGACTGCACCAAAGTAGTTAAGTTGCATGGTGCGTTCGAAATCATGGAAACGGTCAATTGATTCATGTACAGCACGGCGAATTGAACGTCCTGCATTGTTGATCAAAATATCAATGTGATCTACGCTTGCCAAAATTTCTTTTGACACAGCATCAATTGATTCCATATCGTTGAGATCGCATGGAAAGACCGATGCCTTGCCACCCTCTGCCTCAATTTCCGCCTTGACTTCATCCAGTTTATCTTTGGTACGTGCAAGCAACAACACATGAGCGCCAGCTTGAGCAAGATATTTTGAAACCGTTAAACCAATACCACTCGATGCACCAGTGACAATGATTGTTTTACCGTTGACTTTTTGCTGAAAAAGTTTTTTAAGTTTTGCGTTCATGTACGTGTCCTACATTAATCAACATGTTGTTTGCATTGCCGTTATGGTTGTGATTAGGCACTGCATTTTATTTTGTATGTATATTAACCGACATTTTTTGTTTGTCTAGTTCAAATGTTTGAAATTTAATAATTTTTTAGAGTAAAAACTCTAAAAAAATAAACCTATAGTTGAAAATGATATTATATTTTTTCGAATTTTGCATATAAAAAAAAGCCCTATGTTAAGGGCTCATTGATTTTATTGACTTTAAACCTGAGCAAGCGCCTGTTCAAGGTCGGCAATCAGGTCATCAACATGCTCGATACCAATGGACAAGCGAACCAAGTCTTCACTGACCCCTGCCGATTTAAGTTCCTCCTCATTGAGCTGGCGGTGGGTGGTGGTTGCTGGGTGGCAGGCCAGACTTTTGGCATCCCCAATATTCACCAGACGTGTAAATAGCTGTAATGCATCAATAAAGCGAGTGCCGCCCTCCAGACCATCCTGTACCCCAAAGGAAAGGATCGCAGATGGTTTCCCTTTCACATATTTTTGTGCCAAGTCATGCTGTGGATGGTCTTTCAGACCTGCATAGTTCACCCATTTCACTTTTGGATGTTGTTTTAAGTATTCAGCAATTTTGATGGCATTTTCAGTATGGCGCTCCATGCGCAGGTTGAGGGTTTCCAGTCCCTGCAAGATCAGGAATACGCTGAGTGGGCTAATGGCCGCTCCAGTATTGCGTAAAGGCACCACACGGGCGCGAGCAATATAGGCGGCCGCACCCAATGCCTCAACATAGTTGACACCGTGATAGCTTGGATCAGGGGTATTCAGTGCCTTAAAGCGTTCAGGATACTCACCCCAAGGGAACTTGCCGCTGTCAACAATCACACCACCGATACTGTTGCCATGACCACCAATATATTTGGTGAGGGAATGGATCACAATATCTGCACCAAATTCAAATGGCTTAAGCAGGGCAGGCGTTGCTACGGTATTGTCGACAATCACAGGCACACCATATTCATGGGCAATTTTGGCAATCGCTTCCAGATCAATGATATTGCCAAGTGGATTACCAATGGATTCAACAAACACCAGTTTGGTTTTATCATTAATAATGGAGCGTAATGCTTCTGGGTTTTGATAATCAAAAAAGCGAACTTCAAGACCTTGTTTCGGTAAAGTATGGGCAAACAGGTTGTAAGTGCCGCCATACAGGGTTGAAACCGAGGCAATGTTGTCGCCAGCTTCAGCAATGGTCTGAATGGCATAGGTAATCGCGGCCATGCCCGATGCCACGGCAAGCGCCCCAATACCACCCTCTAGTGCCGCGATCCGCTGCTCCAGTACCGCCGTGGTTGGGTTCATGATACGGGTATAGATATTACCCTGGACCTTTAGGTCAAACAGGTCTGCACCATGCTGTGTATTATCAAAGGCATAGGAGGTGGTTTGATAGATTGGCACTGCCACTGACTTGGTGGTGGCTTCTGGTGAATATCCTGCATGAATGGCTAAGGTTTCATCTTTATAGGTCATGGTTACATCATCTACGTGAGTTAAATACTGATCGAGTGTAGCCGAAAAGCTATCCAAAATGTTGCATAAATTATGCGATTTTTAGCATTTTTATTCATATAAATGAGATGACGATAACGGTGTCTGTATTTTTCCTGGCAAGGTCTTTGCAACGCTGCAATGTCTTGAAAAAGAAAATCCTTTGTTCGAGACAAACAAATCCTATCTTAACTTCAAGTTGATCGGGTTTTCAGCGTATAATACGCCCGATTATTCATTCGCTTTTTTGCGATGTATTGGTTTTTCAATTGAGGAGTCCTGCGTGGCCCAATATATTTATACGATGAACCGAGTGTCGAAAATGGTTCCGCCCAAGCGCGAAATCTTAAAAGACATCTCTTTATCATTTTTCCCAGGCGCAAAAATTGGTGTGCTTGGTTTGAACGGTGCAGGTAAATCGACCTTGCTCCGTATTATGGCTGGCGTAGACAAAGATTTCTCAGGTGAAGCCCGTGCCCAACCAGGAATCAAGATCGGCTATCTGGAACAGGAACCGCCACTTGATCCAAGCAAGGATGTTCGTGGCAACGTTGAAGATGGCGTACGTGAAGCACTGGATGCTTTAGAGCGTCTTGATCAGGTATTTGCTGAATATGCTGATCCTGATGCTGACTTTGACAAGCTTGCAAAAGAACAGGAAAAACTGGAAGCGATTATCCAGACCTGGGATGCACATAATTTAGATAACCAGTTGGAAATTGCAGCAAATGCCTTGAATCTTCCAGCTTGGGATGCAGATGTATCATTACTTTCAGGTGGTGAACGTCGCCGTGTTGCACTGTGTCGTTTATTGCTGTCTAAGCCAGATATGTTACTTCTGGACGAACCGACCAACCATTTAGATGCTGAATCAGTGTCTTGGTTAGAGCGTTTCCTAAAAGATTTCCCTGGCACCATCGTTGCGATTACCCATGACCGTTATTTCCTGGATAACGTGGCCGAGTGGATTCTTGAACTTGACCGTGGTATGGGGATTCCTTACCAAGGTAACTATTCTTCTTGGTTAGAGCAGAAGAATGCCCGCCTAGAGCAAGAAAATAAGCAAGAAGAGTCTTTTGCCAAGGCATTGAAAAAAGAACTTGAATGGGTTCGTTCAAATGCCAAAGGTCAGCAAAAGAAAAACAAGGCGCGTATGGAGCGTTTTGAAGAACTTAACTCGCGTGAGTTCCAACAACGTAATGAAACCTCTGAAATCTACATTCCACCTGGTCCACGTTTGGGCAACAAAGTTGTGGAAGTGGAAGGCATTAGTAAATCATTTGACGGTCGCCTATTGTACGAAAACCTGAGCTTTACTGTACCACCTACAGCGATTGTCGGGATTGTGGGTCCAAACGGTGCAGGTAAAACCACACTGTTCCGTATGATGACTGGCGAACAGCAACCTGATACAGGTACGGTGACTTTGGGTGAGTCGGTTAAAGTGGCGTATGTGGGTCAGATTCGTGACACCCTGGATAATAACAAAACTGTATGGGAAGAAGTTTCTGGCGGTTTGGATATCTTAAAAATCGGTGATTATGAAATCGCATCGCGTGCTTATATTGGTCGCTTTAACTTTAAAGGCCAAGATCAGCAAAAACGTGTAGGTGAATTGTCTGGTGGTGAGCGTAACCGTTTACAACTTGCGAAAATCCTGCAAATGGGCGCGAACGTGATCCTGCTGGATGAGCCATCGAACGATCTGGATATCGAAACCTTACGTGCGCTTGAGGATGCAATTCTCGTATTCCCTGGTACCGTCATGGTGGTGTCGCACGACCGTTGGTTCCTTGACCGTATTGCCACGCACATTCTGTCATTTGAAAATGAACAGCCAGAATTCTACACAGGTAACTATGCAGAATATGAAGCATACCGTCAGTCTCGTTTAGGTGAAGATGCGGCCCAGAAACGCACCAAATATAAGAAGATTACAGGTTAATTGCCCGTAAACTAAAAGAAACCAGCTTTCGGGCTGGTTTTTTTATTGCTTAGATTATCATTTGAAGGACAAAAAATGGATTTATAAGATTGGTTACGTAATTAAAACAATCTCACTTAATAATGTAATTTTATTACATAAGCTTTCGTTGCTATGCTTCAATAAATTTTGAACAGTTGATCAAACGTGCGACGTTCTGCTGTATTTATGACAGTCTTATTGAGTTTGTTCATATTCCAAAGCATTTGGAATGTGGCTGCAGCTTATTGCACGCACGAAAATCCAACTGAACAAATTATCTCAGATTCGCATTTTGGTCATCATTTTTCTGAAAGCTCAACCAAAAATAGCAGTGATGCTGAGGTTGTTTTAAAGGTTTCAGATACATCGAAATCTATTAATGTCACCGATCATCATGATCATCTGCCAACCTGTACGAATGTAGTCTTTTTAGCTTCAGAACAACAACTAAATGAGCCAATTTTCAGAGCACATGAATTAAAACAAAAGTATTATTGGGCAAATTTCTACCAATCCCCTTATTTATCTGAATTTAATCCACCACCTGAATCAACCCCGCTATTAGTGGGGTAGCCAAAAAATAACCCACTAGAAATATATCTATTTCAAAGGGTTATTCTATGCTTAATTATACTTGTAAATACAGTACAACGATCTTCTCTGTAGATTACTCACGGAAACGTCCACATCCTTATGCTGATAAGACGATGCTATCTACAGTTTTATCAAGATTTTGTAAATCTTTACGGAACGTTTCCTTCATTCATGAATCCAATTTGTTCCAGTATTCATCCTCCATTCCTCATCAGCAAAAATATCATTTTAATGAAGTTCCTATTTCATCTTTAATGATTTGCAGTCATTGAGGTTTATAAAATGAATATTTTATTTTCCCCACGTGTTCGGACTGTGAGTTCAAGAGTTATTGGATTTACATTGGCGATTATTCTTGCATTGAGTTCTAGTGAATGGCATTTCCAGTCTTCATTTATAGAACATATTTTATGGTTCTTCGGATGGCTATTTGTAGGCATTGGTGTGATGGGGAGAATATGGTGCAGTCTTTATATTTCAGGATTTAAGAATGCAAAATTAGTGACCGAAGGTCCATATTCTCTTTGTAGAAATCCACTATATCTATTTAGTTATTTAGGCGGCGTTGGCATCATGTTTCTGACAGAGACGTTTGTCTTCCCAATCTTATTTACGATCTATTTTCTTGGTTATTACCATTATGTTATGCGTCAAGAAGAAGTGTTCTTGAGTAAAAAATATGGAACAAGATATTCAGATTATGTAAGCACAACCCCTCGCTTTTTACCAAGCTTCAAAAACTTTAAAGAGCCTGATTTTTATCAAGTATCTCCAAAACATTTCCGTATTTTTTTGGGGCAAGTGGTTTGGTTTATCTGGGTTGCAGCTTTAGTTCAGCTTTTTGAAGAGCTACGTTTACATGGTGTGCTTCCTTCATTGTTCAGTTGGTTTTAGTAGCAAAGAAATCCTTATGTTTTTTAGACCTTTTAATGAGTACTAAGGTCGGTTGATGAAAGCATAAGTCAAATTAATTTTATTTTTGGATTAAATCCTTAAATAAATCTGAAATATTTAAATGAGGTAATGAGTATGTCTATTCAATTAAATGTAAAATTAGGCTTAGTAGTTTTATTATTTTCTGCAACCCTCGCAAATGCAGATGGCGGATTAATTTTTCTAGAAAAAATATTCAGTCTCAGCAAGAAATGAAAACCAAGACTACAAAGCAGCATCATCATTCTCACTTAAGTTGTGAATGTAAATAATTTTTTAGGAAACTGATTATTTAAATAATCAGTTTCCTATTCATGAAGATAAATATATTGATGAGTTAAATTATTTTTTAAAGCAGTCAGATTTACTTTGTTTTCTATTTTTATCTTGCTAAATGTAATTTTATTACATCGAACTTACTTGCTATAGTCCATTTGAGCAATTTTTGTCTAAAGAGAAACTTTTGCGCCATTCTACTCTTTTCATTTCCGTCTTGCTGAGTTTGTTCATATTCCAAAGTCTTTGGAATGTGGCTGCCGCGTATTGCGGACATGAAAATATTAGTCAACAGTCAATCTTAGATAGTCATTTTGGTCATCATCTTCCTGCGAATGCTGAGGTTGTAACGAAACAGCATATCCATTCGATTAATCAGGATACGACTGATTTACCAATGCCTTTGAGCTTGCAAGATCATCATGATCATTTGCCATCTTGTTTTCATGTTGTGATGATTGAAGCACAGCAGCAACTTGATGAACCTTTGCTTAGAGTCAAAGAATTTAAGCAGAATTATATTTGGTCGAATTCCTACCAATCCCCGCATTTATCTAGATTAAACCCACCGCCGCTTTTTACCCCGCTATAGGTGGGGTAGCCGAAAAATAGCCCACCGCAATTTTCCTTTATTTGCGGGGCTTCATTATGTCTTCCAGTTTTAATCAGCGTAGTAATACGCTTAGGTCGTATGCACTAAAACCAAGTGCTTATGCGTTTTCATCAAAATGTTCAGTACTTTTGCTAACACTGGCAATGGTGATTTCTAATCAATCTGTGCAAGCAGAGTCATTGTTGGATGCCAATCAGTCACCCAATCGTGCTATGCAAAGAAATGCTAGTTTTGATCAGATCCTTGAACAGATTCGTAGCTATCAAGCGAATCAGTCAAGTTGGCAAACACAGCAACAAATGGCAAGTGCGCAGCTTAAACAAAGCGCTTTGTGGGCGAATCCAAGTATTTCTGTTGAACAAACAGGCTTACAAAGTAACAAAGATCAAGAGTTAGCAATTGGTGTTTCGCAAGCTTTGGATCTTTTTGGTCAGCGTCGAGCAGCACAAAAAGTTGCTCAACTTTCCTCAACACAAGTTGACCTTGAACAGCAACGTTACAATGCGAAACTTGATTTGATTGTGCAATACGCATGGTCGCAAGTGGCGTTATTCCAATTAGAAAAGTCATTGATCGCAGAACAGTTGCAAGTGAGTCAGCAAAATTTAGATGCCACTTTAAAACGCTATCAGGCCGGTAGTATTGCTCAAGTTGATGTCGAACGTGTGCGTATGGCTCATTTAGAGAATCAGCGTATTTTTCAGCAGGCTGATTTACAGCTGCAAGTCGCACAGAAACAATTAGCCAGTTTCTGGGGCAGTGATGCGAATCAATTTATGATTGCACCAACTGTCAATGAGCTTTGGGCAAGAGCCACAGCTGTGAAGACTGATGAACAAAACATTGAGAATTTGTTTGAGCGTAGTTTGCAATTAGAAACACAACGTCAACAAGCCAATATCGAGCAGCTCAAAGCAAAATCTCGTCCTCAGCCGATTATGACCTTAGGGGTGAATCGGACTCGATCAGCAGATCAAAACACTGAAAATCAAATTCGTTTAGGCGTTGCGATTCCTCTTAATATTTTTAATCCACAAAAATACGGTATTCAGATTGCAGAGGCCAAACAAACACTGATTCAACAGCAACAGCGTTTCTACCGTCAACAAAACCAGATGGATATCGATGTTCGTCTTGCAGAATTACGTGGCTTACACATGCAATTTAAACAACTGAATGATCAGCAGGTGCCCTTGGCAACCCAAGTTCAGCAAAAAACCTTAGAAGGTTTTCGTCTTGGTAAATTTGCTGTGACTGACGTGCAGCAAGCGACCACCCAATTACAAGATGTTCGCTTGCGTAAAGTACAACTCCTTAAACAAGCATGGCAGTTGAGTGTAGAAGTTCAAAGTGCGCGTATGGGTCTTCCTGTCGAGCAAATCACAGCCAAAGATGCACTGATGCAATTGAATCAACGTGTTTGGCAACAAAGTAACGCTTTCCCAAGCCAAGTCGGAGAATAAGAAATGAATATCAAACAAAAAACACCTTCTCAGTGGCTTTGGATTGTGGTGATTGCCGTACTGACGATACTTTTGGCAGTCGGACTATTGTGGAATAACAAGAGCAAAACTGCTGAAAGTGCTGCACAGGGTGAACAAGAACATGCTCATCAGGAAAGTGAAAAAGCTGAATCTGCTCATGATGAAAATGGCGAGGAACATGAGGCTGAAGAAAGCCTTAGTTTAACCGCAGAGCAAATGCAGCAGCATCGTGTCAAATTGGCACAAGTGGCATTGGGTGAAGTGAATCAGGTTCAAACTTTTCCTGCAAAATTGGTCGTGAATACAGATCGGCAAGCGCATGTTTCACCAAGTTTTGCTGGTCGTGTTGAATCGGTCTACGTTGAGTTGGGTCAGCAAGTGAAACGTGGTCAGGCTTTGGCAAATCTGCTTGTTCCTGATTTGGTGGATCAACAGGCCAATTTACAAATTGCCCAGACCAATCTGGAGCTGGCAAAGCAGGATTATGAGCGTGAACGTAGTTTATGGTCTCAAGGTATTTCTGCCAAACAAGATTATCAACGTGCCTACAATGCTTATCGTCAAGCACAGATTCAGGTGCAGGCAGCCCGTTCGCGTCTTAGCGCCTTTGGTGCAGCTTCTGGTTCAAGTGGTCGCTATACGCTAACTGCACCGATCAGTGGTGTAATTAGTAATAAAGACATTGTCATTGGTGAAAATGTTCAACTTGCAGATCAACTATTTACTATTGATCAGTTAGATCAACTTTGGTTGGAATTTGTGTTGCCGACTATGGCGAATATCAATGTGCAACCCAATCAGCAAATTCGTTTTAAATCGCTACAAACAGGCAATATTTTTAATGCCCAAGTTCAGAGCCTAACCACGGAGGCAGATGCTCAAACGGGGCGCTTACAGATTCGTGCCAAAGTATTGTCGAATGCGACTGAATTACGTCCAAATCTGATGGTGAATGTTGAACTACAAGCAGGTTCAAAATCATCTGTGATTCGCGTGAGTTCTGAAGCGATTCAGCAGGTAGACGGTAAAGATGTCGTTTTCGTTGCCCAACCGAATCAGAAAAAGGGTTTTGATTTCAAAGCGATTCCTGTTCAGATCGGTCAACGTACCCAAGATGGACAATGGGTCGAAATTACCCAAGGTTTGAGTGCGGGCCAGTCTTATGTAGCAACAGGTAGTTTCTTGTTGAAATCAGAACTTGAAAAAGGGGAGGCTGAACATGGGCATTAACTCTCCTCAATTCCCCAAGCCTGAAGGTTTATTTGATCGATTGATTCAATTTTCGATTCGTAATGCCATTTGGGTGATGCTATTTGTGATGACGTGGATTGCAGTTGGTATTTGGAGCTATCAAAAGCTTCCGATAGATGCAGTTCCTGATATTACCAATACTCAAGTACAAATTAATACCCAAGCGAATGGTTATACTGCCTTAGAGGTAGAACAGCGGATTACTTATCCGATTGAAACCGCCATGGCAGGGATTCCAAACTTAGAGCAAACTCGTTCAATTTCACGTTATGGTTTATCGCAAGTCACTATTATTTTCAAAGATGGCACTGATATTTACTGGGCGAGACAGTTAATTAATCAACGTTTGCAAGAAGCCGATGGGCAGTTGCCAGATGCAGTTGATCCACTCATGTCACCTGTTTCTACGGGCTTGGGCGAAATTTACCAGTGGGTGATTAAAGCTAAACCTGATGCCAAAAAAGAAGATGGTACGCCATATACTGCTATGGATTTGCGCGAGATCCAAGACTGGATTGTGCGTCCGCAATTGCAGCGAGTGAAAGGTGTAGCTGAAATCAATAGTATTGGTGGTTACAACAAAACCTATATCGTTTCTCCTGATTTAAAACGTTTGCAGCAGCTTCAAATTTCACTGACAGAGTTTCAAACAGCTCTACAGGAAAATAATGAAAACCGTGGTGCGGGATTTATTGAGGAAAATGGTCAGCAGCTTACTGTCCGTGTTCCGGGCATGCTCAGTACAGTTGAAGATATCCAAAATATTACCGTAAGTGTCAAAAATGGTTTACCTATACGTGTAGCCGATATTGCAACGGTTGCGATTGGGCATGATTTACGTACAGGTGCTGCAACCTATAATGGCGAAGAAACGGTATTAGGTATCGCCATGATGATGATGGGCGAAAACAGTCGTACCGTTGCCCAAGCGGTAGATGCAAAAATTCAAGAAATTCAGCCGACTTTACCCAAAGGGGTTGAAATTGAAACGGTTTATGATCGTACCAGTTTAGTCAATAAAGCCATTAAAACTGTTCAAAAGAACTTGGTTGAAGGTGCGATCCTCGTCATCGTGATTCTCTTTGTGTTCTTAGGTAATTTTCGTGCAGCTTTAATTACTGCCTGTGTCATTCCGCTTTCGATGTTGTTTACATTAACAGGAATGGCTGAGCAAAATATTAGTGCCAATTTGATGAGTCTAGGCGCATTAGACTTCGGGATTATTGTCGATGGTGCGGTAGTGATTGTCGAAAACTGTATTCGACGGCTCGCAGAAGCCCAACATCATGCAGGGCGATTATTAACAAGACAAGAACGCTTTAAAGAAGTCTTTTTGGCAGCCAAGCAAGCACGTAAACCACTCCTGTTTGGTCAGGCCATTATTATGGTGGTGTATCTACCCATTTTTGCTTTGACAGGTGTAGAAGCGAAAATGTTCCATCCAATGGCAATGACGGTGGTAATGGCATTGCTGGGTGCGATGATTTTGTCGGTGACTTTTGTTCCAGCGGCTGTGGCGTTATTTATTACAGGTGAGGTGAAAGAAAAAGAATCTCGTTGGATGCAAGCGCTAAAAAGAAAATATCAACAAATCCTAGATTGGGCATATCAATTTAAGATGGTGGTTGTGACTTTAGCGGTGAGTATTTTAGTTTTGACTGGTGTATTGACCACGCAAATTGGTAGTGAGTTTGCACCACAATTGAGTGAAGGGGATTTTGCTTTACAGCAAATGCGCTCTCCAAGTACAGGTTTGGAACAATCTTTAAGAATGCAGGAAAACACTGAAAAACTAATCTTAAAGAATTTCTCAGAAGTTAAAGCTGTTTTTGCTCGAACAGGTACGGCTGAAGTTGCAACGGATGTAATGCCACCCAATATTTCCGATGCGGTGATTTTATTAAAACCACGAGATCAGTGGGAAAATCCAAAGGAAACTATTGATGAGTTACGGACACGGATGCAGGCATTTCTGGAAAATATTCCAGGCAACAACAGTGAGTTTTCACAACCGATTGAACTACGTTTTAATGAATTGATCTCAGGTGTACGTAGTGATGTCGGGATCAAAGTCTTTGGCGATGATATGGATGTGCTGAATACTCAAGCACAGACAATTGCGCAACAAGTCCAGAAAATCTCGGGAGCGACTGCAGTTAAGGTTGAGCAAACGACGGGCTTGCCTGTACTCAATGTCGATATCAATAATGCACTTGCAGCGCAATATGGCTTATCTGTGAAATCGATTCAAGATGTTGTTGCAGCGAGTGTCGGTGGTCAGAATGTCGGTCAGATTTTACAAGGTGACCGCCGTTTTGATTTTGAAATCCGTTTACCCGATGAACAACGCACAGCACAGAACTTAGCGCAGTTACCTATTCAATTGCCGAATGGTGGTTTGATCCAGTTGCAAGATATTGCCAAGGTGGAAACCATTTCAGGTATGAATCAGGTCGGACGTGAAAATGGTAAACGTCGTGTCATTGTGACTGCCAATGTGGAAGGGCGTGATTTGGGTTCATTTGTCCAAGAGTTACAAGCAACCCTTAAACAACAACCTTTGCCTGCGGGATATTGGTTGGAATATGGTGGGCAGTTTGAGAATTTGGCTTCTGCTGCAGCACGTATGCAGATCGTGATTCCACTCGCGTTAATTACCATCTTTGTTTTATTGATGGCTGTGTTCCATAACTTTAAAGAAAGTTTATTGGTCTTTAGCGGCGTGCCATTCGCATTGTCTGGTGGTTTGGTTGCACTTTGGCTTCGGGATATTCCACTGTCAATGTCGGCAGGTGTGGGATTCATCGCACTGTCAGGTGTCGCTGTATTGAATGGTCTTGTGATGCTGAGTTTTATTAAAGAACTTCGTGAGCAGTTTGATGTGCATAAAGCCACATGGCAGGGAGCAATCTTAAGATTACGTCCTGTATTAATGACGGCTTTTGTTGCTTCGCTTGGCTTTATTCCAATGGCAATTGCGACTGGTACTGGTGCAGAGGTGCAGCGTCCATTGGCAACGGTAGTGATTGGTGGAATTATTTCATCGACTTTGCTGACCTTGCTGATTTTGCCTGTAGTTTATCGCTGGATGAATGAAGCTAAGGAAGCAAAAAGTCAGGAAACCGCAATCTAATCCATTTATGCTATCTTCTTAGTAAAGCATTTTATTAAGAAGAAACTAAACCAGCCAAAGCATTTCAACTTTGGCTGACTTGTAAAACCCCTATGGGTTTTACGCCGATAATGATAAGGAGTCCAATATGAGTGGACATCAAGGGCATGATCATAGTTATGCTGTAGTTACTGAAGGCAACGCAAAAAAATTGACGATTGCGTTGGTGCTGACAACAACATTTTTAATCGTCGAAGTTATTGCGGGTTTAATTACACAAAGTTTGGCATTGCTGTCCGATGCAGCGCATATGTTTACTGATGCGGCAGCACTCGCGATTGCTTTGGCTGCGATTAAAATCGCTAAACGTCCAGCAGATAATAAACGCACATTTGGTTATCAGCGTTTTGAAATCTTGGCGGCGTTATTTAATGCTTCCATGCTATTTTTTGTTGCAATCTATATCCTTTACGAAGCTTATCAACGATTTACACAACCTCCTGAGATTCAAAGTGTAGGCATGCTTATCGTTGCGTCTTTGGGTCTTGTCATTAATCTTATTTCCATGAAGATTTTGATGTCGAGTGCAGCCGAAAGTTTGAATATGAAAGGCGCTTATTTGGAAGTGTTAAGTGATGCGCTTGGCTCAGTTGGTGTGATTATTGGTGCGGTCATTATTTACTACACCAATTGGTATTGGGTTGATACGATTATTGCCGTTGCAATTGGGTTTTGGGTGTTACCAAGAACTTGGATTTTGCTTCGTCAAAGTATCAATATTCTCCTTGAAGGTGTACCTGAAGAAGTGGATATTGAAAAACTGCGTAACGACTTATTGGCGTTACAGGGTGTTGAGAGTATTCATCAACTTAAGGTTTGGGCGATTACCTCAAAGAATATTCATCTGACCGTACATTTATTTGCACCAAATGCTGATCGTAAGCAATTACATCAAGCTGCGACTGAAATGTTGGCACATGAACATGGTATAGCTGAGGTGACATTACAAATTGAAGATGATGCAGAAATGAATTGCCAGCATACGCATCAACATGATGAAGATGAGGAACATGGTCATTCACATCAGCATTAAGCTGATGTGAAACCTACTTCTTTTATGTGGTTTAATTCTGCCATTGGTGATTGCAGTCACGGCATTTCCAGTGCTTTTGCGCCTGCATAAAGGCCTGCATGGAGATTTTAAAATCTGGCAGATCACGCCAGAACAGAACACCTGCAATTACACAAACACCAAATACTGCAACGGTTGCGATTTGCAGTGTTTGTCCTGCACCATCACCAAAAACCCACATCCCAACACTGATCAACACCAAAACCAGTAAAATAAAAATGGCGGGAACGAGAAGCACCAGGCTTTTTGGTACGCTGGGACGAGGGCTGTTGGCACCCTGACTGACAGGCATAATTTTCACGCTTTGACATTTAGGGCAACGGTATTGCATAGAGGATTCCTATAGTGTTTTGGCTATTTTAGCGAAAATTATGCAAAAGCTAAAATCCTGAATTATTCAAATACATAATTTTACTTATTTTCTGCTTTTAACTGCTATCGAATCAGCGCTGGAGTTAAGCCAAAGGTCTATATACAGCTCGTCTAAACCTGTTCGCAAAACTACAATCAGTCATGATAGTTTTATTGTAGGGTTTATTTACGGTTGTGAAAGGAAACGCATGCTATCCACCAAAATTCTAAAATTGCGTTTGTCACGGATTGAAAAGGGAAAAGAACATCTTTCCACTCAGGACAAGTTGATGCTGGTGAGTATGGAAAGTCCTGATCTCAGTGCCAATTTCTTTTTACGGCTCTTTAAGATGTCTTTGCCAAAACAATGGAAATTCAGGCATGAGACAGAAGAGGACATTCTGTATTCAACACAGCTGATTCAATTGGTTGAGGATGAGTTTATTCCTGCTTATGAAACCCATGCCAGAAAACATGCCTGGTATGAACAATGCCTGATGTATCGACTAAACTTCATCACGCCACAACCGACCCAGCAGCAAATCAACATCTATTTGCGTCAGCTTGACCCATGTCTGGACCAGCAGCCTAAACTGGATTTGCTTCATCATTTTCAGCAGAAATATCCAAGTGCCCAGCATGCGGTGGCACTGGCGAAGTCCTATGCAGGTGCAGGGCAATATAGGCAGGCCATCACGCAATATGAATGGGCAGCGCAACAATCCACACAGCGCAATGAAATTGCCTTTTATGGCTATATCGACTGCCTGCTTAAGCGGAACCAGCCTGAATATAAGTCACACCTCAGTGATGTGGAATATGCAGTTGAGTTGTTAAACCAATATGGCAAAGTGATTGACCAGAAAACCCATGCCATGCTGTTGCAGCGGGCAGTGAGTCTGTTGTTACCCGCCAATATCTTGCAGAAACGGGCAACTGAAACCAATATTCTGGCAGATGTGGGGCGTGGTTTAAATTCGCTGGGGAAATCTTTGGGTGGGATACTGGGAGGAAGAGAATTGCATCTTCCTTATAGTCAGGATGTGATTGCCAGCGCGCCCCAGCTTTTAATGGATCAGATCATTGTTGCGAGCCTGGTTCATTCAAATAACATGCAGGCAGCGTTAAAACGTATTTTAAACCCTGAAAATGATTCGACAATCACACAGGATCATGCTGAACAACAACTTGGGCGTTTATGGCTTGCTGTTCAGGCCAATCCTGATATTTTGAAATTATTGAACCAACCCGAGCAATTAACAACAACACTGACCAATACAGAGGCATTGCATGAGAGCTGTTTAAATCTCGGTTCAATCCAGACCATTCTGGAGCAGGGCTTAATGGCCTATCTAGGCGATATTCGTTTGGATAAATACCATCCTGAAAGAACGGCCTTATATGAGCAGCGGGATGTGGTGGTTGCAGAAATGACTGCATTTGCCCAGTGGTTCCATCAGGATGTGCTAAAGGCTTACCTTGAGCAACAAACTAAACGGTTGCAGCAGCTACAAGGTTTGTTAAGTGAACAGACGATTGAGGGAGCACTATCAAGTGGGCTGTTTGTCTATCAGTTTGAACAGCAGCAGCGGGCTCAGGGTCTGTTTAACTGGATGCAGCAAAAACTGCAAAAGGGCAATGATTTTGACAGGATGCAGGCTGCATGGGTGGCGCTGAGGGAAATTGTTTATTTCCAGCTTGAGGGTGTGGGAGAAAAGATTGAGTTACTCCAGCAGGCTTTGGACAAGTATAAAACCATCCGTCTGGAACAGGTGTGGGTACGACCAGAACAGCCTGAAAATATATCTATCAAAGAAGATGAAAAGTAACGTTTTTTTTATTAGAGATTGTATGTCTGGTGCATTAAATAATTTGAAGTTACGCAACAAAAAGACGCAATTTGCCATGCGTTGCATGCTAATCTAGAAAAAACGTTGAATAAGTTTAGAAAGTAGAGTGTAGCCCATAGAAATGGGCCAGTAAGAAAGGGAAGAGGGAGAACATCTTGAATCGACAAGATGATAAAAAGGCAATGTTTGATATTATGCCAGCAGACTCAGATGAATCGGGTGAAAAACCATCGCTGTCACGTCGGCTGATCAACAAGACCCTGCAACACGCGCAGGATGCGGTTGAGTTTGCCACTGACACATCCCGTAACATAGCAGGCGTTGCAGACGCTGCCCTGGATCATGTGACTCACCATACCAAACGGGGAGTGGAGGGAATGCGTAACTCCGTGCGTGACATGGTTTCCGAGACTAGTGAGGCAGCACGTCAGGTTGCACTGGCAATGGCGAGGGCATCTCTGGGTAAGGGGGCAATTACCCTGTATTTGCCTGAAATGTTATTGAACAGCCAATTGCGTAAACGCATCAATCGGGCGGAAATTGATGATATCAAGGTGGAATGTGGCAATGACCGTTTTCACATTGAACTGGACGGGCATTACCGCCGTTTTCTCTATCGTCTTTCACTTGAGTTCAATGTGCTGGAATGTCGCATTGGTCAGGAAAAATATCTGCGTTTACGCCAGATTGATGAACATCTGGACCTGCAAATCCGTCATGGTGGCACGCTAACCAACTGGGCGGCACGTCGGGTGGGTAATGTCAGCTTTGAAGTCATTAATTCCTTGCCGATTCCCTTTTTAATTAATCACCTGATCCGTGATGTGCCAGGCATCCAGAAAGAGGGGCACCGCATTTGGTATATCGACCTTGAGGAAGCGGGCTTTATTGATTTTATTAACAACCGTTCATGGATGGTCGATAAGCTATTAAGCTTGACTGATTTCAGTATTTTGCCAGGACTTAATATTTTGCAAGAGAGCCGCGAATTGGTACAACAATTAGTTGATCAATTTGAGATCCGAGGCTTACGGGTACAGTCTGGACGGCTGGAAGTGCAGGTTGGCATCGGAACAGATTAGGGTAGGGGCGTATTGTATACGCCCTGTAAATTGCATATGTCCAATAAAAAAGCCACTGTCAATGCAGTGGCTTTTTAGAATTTGGCGTCCCTACGGGGATTCGAACCCCGGTTACCGCCGTGAAAGGGCGATGTCCTAGGCCTCTAGACGATAGGGACGTTTCAGAGGTGGGCGTATATTAGGTTGAATTGCATAGGGTGTCAAACACTTTTCTCAGGAAAATCCAGAAAAACTTGATAAGTGTCTAAAAATAAAGCGTTGTGCGGAATAAATAAGCAAAAATGGTTTTAAGGTCAGTTGTTTCAGCCAAATCACCTTTTATGGAGATAAAAAATGCAACTTGAGCAAGCCAAAGCGATTGAAGCTTTGGCGAAGTGCAAGTGCATTTTTATTGAGCCAATTTTATGTACGGTCACGATAGAAAATATAATGGCTGAGATAACAGGCTGCAATAAACAGTAAACATCCGATAAAGCCAGCCTGCATTTCAGGATCTGCCGCCATACTTAAACCTGTAATAAAGCAGAAGACAAAACCCAGAATCGGAACAATCGGATAAAGTGGCGCAGCAAACTTGAGGTCTTTTGCGGAGTGACCAGCCTTGTACCATGCACGTCTAAAGTTGAACTGGCTCCAGCAGATGCTCATCCACACAATCACCATAGTAAAAGCGGCAATACCGAGTAAATTCTTAAAAATGGTTTCAGGGGCAAAATGCTCTGATAACAGTCCTGGAATTGCACCAAACATAGTGACCACCAGCGCGATTACAGGTGTACCGCTACTCGACAGGCGTGAGAACACTTGTGGAAGCTGGCGCTGGGCGGACAATGACCACATCATCCGTGATGCTGCATACAGACCAGAATTGGCGGCAGACAACAGTGCGGTAATAATCACGAAGCGCATAATGTCATCGGCATAAGGAATACCAATGTAGTTAAACACAGTCACAAAAGGACTGTTGCTTACACTTTCACCACCCAGGCCTGCAACCTGAAATGGCAATAAGGCACTAATCACCACGATGGTGCCGACAAAGAAAATCAGTAACCGCCAGATTGCGGCGTTGATGGCTTTTGGCACATTCACCGCAGGGTCTTTAGTTTCACCTGCCGCTACGCCAATCAGTTCAGTGCCTGAAAAGGCAAAATTTACAATCAGCATGGTGGTGAAAATTGGAACCAGTCCCTGGGGAAACCAGCCTTGCGCAGTAAGGTTGTGGAATAGGGGGGCAGACTCGGCACCGTGGAAAGGAATCAGGCCGAAAATTGCCAGCAAACCCAGGATAATAAAGGCAACCACAGTCACCACTTTAACCAGTGCCAGCCAAAATTCAGATTCAGCAAAAATACGGGTTGAGCTGAGGTTCAATGCAAAAATGGTGATGGCAAAGATAATGGTCCAGATCCACATGGAAATATGTGGAAACCACTCCTGCATCAGCAAGGCCGCAGCCGTAAATTCGGTCCCTAGGGTTGCGGTCCATGTCAGCCAGTAGACCCAGGAAATCATGTATCCCGTACCTGGACCAATGTATTTTTGCGCATATGCACCAAAGGAACCCGCTACAGGCATGTGTACCGCCAGTTCACCTAGACAGAGCATGACCATATAGGCGATCAGGCCACCTAAAATATAGGCAATGATGGCAGCTACTGGACCTGTTTGGGCGATGACTTCACCAGAACCAAGAAATAGACCTGTACCAATTGCACCACCTAAAGAAAGCATGACTAAATGGCGGGTACTCATCGCACGTTTCAGTGCCTTGGTTTCTGAATTCGCATTTGAGTTGGAAGATTGCATAGCACAATTTGTCCAGGCATGGAGAAGCGGCTATTTTATGGAAAATTCGGAAATGTGCAATCTGAATAATGGAAAGATTGAGAGAAAAGTATAATTATTGGATAAACAGAATATGGCGTCCCTACGGGGATTCGAACCCCGGTTACCGCCGTGAAAGGGCGATGTCCTAGGCCTCTAGACGATAGGGACAGGTGAGGCAGTCATTTATCTGCATGGCGCAGATGAAAAATACACATAAGAAACTTGGTGGAGTCAAGCGGGATCGAACCGCTGACCTCTACAATGCCATTGTAGCGCTCTACCAACTGAGCTATGACCCCAGTATGTGTGACAGCAATCTTAGGAGGATTGCCATCACACGTCAATGATTAGATTGAATTAATTTTCACTGTTTGCATCATTTTTCGGCAATTTCAGCGTTTCATTCAACTTTTCCCAAACTTTCAGTTCTTTCTTGCTTGGAGAGCCAATAATCTCAAGCGCATGGCGTAGACGGGCAAAGGTCAGGTCAGGCCCAATAGTCACCATGGATTGCATGACAGGCGTGGAGCTGGTTGAACCTGCAATCGCAATAAAGAATGCAGGCATGAAGTCACGGAGCTTCACTTCCATCTGGTTTGCCAGGTCCATCAGGGTCTGGCTGACTGTGTCATTGTTCCAGGTGAACTGGCTTTCCAGACGCCAAATGGCAAACTGTAGACTTTGGCGAACCTGTTCTTCAGTCAATTTCTTGCTTTCAAACTGCTCCTTGCTAATTTGAGGCATGTGGTTAAAATAGAAACCTGCCCAGTTTACTGCTTCAGACAACAGGTTAATACGTGGCTGAATGGCGGCGGCAATATCTTCCAGCGTTTGACGGTCATTTTTCCATGCCAGTAAACGGTCCAGCAATTGTCCAGGAGTCAGTGCCTTGATCCATTGACCATTCAGCCAGTTGAGTTTTTCAACATCAAAGATTGGACCACCTAGTGAAACACGCTGTACATCAAAGTTTTCCACCATTTCCCCCAAGGTGAACACCTCACGCTCATCTGGCATTGACCAGCCCATACGGCCTAAATAGTTGAGTAGGGCTTCTGGTAACACGCCAATGTCGCGATAATAGTTGATGGAGGTTGGATTTTTGCGTTTAGACAATTTTGATTTGTCTGGGTTACGCAATAAAGGCATGTGGCACAGGGTTGGCATGTCCCAGCCAAAATATTGATACAGCAACTGGTGCTTTGGTGCGGAAGGTAGCCATTCCTCACCACGCAATACATGGGTGATTTCCATCAGGTGATCGTCAACCACATTGGCAAGATGGTAGGTCGGCAAGCCATCAGTTTTTAACAATACCTGCATGTCCACCTGTGCCCATGGAATCTCCACTTCACCACGCAACAGGTCATTGATCTTACATACACCATGTTCAGGGACTTTCATGCGGATCACATGGGGCTCGCCCGCAGCAAGACGACGTTCCACTTCTTGCTGTGATAATTTTAGCCCACGACCATCATATTTTGGTGTTTCGCCACGCGCCTGCTGTTCAGCACGCATCTGGTCAAGTTCTTCCGCGGTTGCAAAACAGTAGAAAGCATGACCTTTTTCAACCAATTCCAGAGCATACTGCTTATAGATCCCCATCCGTTCCGACTGGCGATAAGGCGCATGCGGCCCACCCACATCTGGACCTTCCGACCAGTTCAGACCCAGCCAGCGTAAAGAATCCAGAATCATCTTTTCAGATTCGGGCGTTGAGCGAAGCTGGTCAGTATCCTCAATACGGAGAATGAACTCACCACCATGCTGTTTGGCAAAACACAGGTTGAACAGGGCAATATAGGCAGTGCCTACATGCGGAAAGCCTGTAGGAGAAGGTGCAATACGGGTACGAACTTTCATAGAGAAATGAGTTTTTAAAATAAAATTGACACCATTATAACGAAAAAGCCTAGTCACGACATGACTAGGCTCATTTAAACATGCAAGGGGACTACATATTTAAAAGATCAGGAATTTTGCTGCTGGAACAGGCTCTGCACAAAACGTGAAAAACGCTGGTTCTGCGTTGCAAAGAAATTCTGTGTTGGCGTGGTGCGGATGGTGTTCAGCATTTTCAATTCATCATCTGTCGCTGGAATCATACTGATGTTGCGTTTTTGCTGATCCAGCGCCTTGCCGATAAGTGAAGATGAGGTCGATTTATCAATCGTTTTTATGTTACTGCTTTCTTTAATTGCAGCAGCATGCCCGAACTGGACTGAACATGCCAAAAATAGACTTAAGCATAGTGTTTTTTTTAATTTTAATGCTCGCATTGATACGCCCCTACATGATTTCGAGTCTAAAAGACTAACTAAGCAAATATACTATTGCTTTAATGATACAATTTAAACATAAATATTAATGAAAAAGTGGAATGGCATCACATTTTTGCAAAAAAAGATAAAGTTCCATTAATTTTATGTCCAATATTTACCCATTGGAGCGTAAAACCTCGGGGTTTAGCCCGAGGATATAAGCGACTGGCGTAAGCCATTAATGCGGTGTTTGCTGTTGTTGAATATACTGCTTAATAATCCCAATAGGCGCACCTGCGCATGATGCAGCGAAGTAACTAGGCGACCACAAGGCATTACCCCATAATTTGCTTTTAATTTCAGGGTGTTTGGTTCGTAAAATTCGACTAGATGCACCTTTCAAGCTATTTACCAAACTAGAAATAGCGACTTTAGGCGGATAATTGACGAGCAAATGTACATGGTCATGTTCACCGTCAAACTCTACCAACTCAGCTTCAAAGTCCAAGCATACACGCTCAAATACTTCACGCATCGTTTCAAGCATTGCTTTAGTAAAAACATCACGCTGATATTTAGCCACAAAGACTAAATGAACGTGCATATTAAAAACACAGTGGCGACCTGTTCTAATCTCTTGACTATTACTCATAGACCAAATATATTTTAAGTATGAAAACACTTAAATTACGCATAAAAGACAAACATTGCAAGGTGCTAAATCAGATGGCATCTGAGGTGAATTTTGTCTGGAATTACGTGAATGATTTGTGTTTTAAACATCTACAACGAAAACAACAATTCTTTTCAGCATACGATATTGCTAAATACACGAAAGGCACATCGAAAGAATGCAATTTGCATAGTCAAACCATTCAAGCCATAACAGAAGAACTCATTACACGCAGAAAGCAATTCAAAAAAGCAAAATTAAAATGGCGAGTCAGCAATAAAAAATCAGCTAGGCGTTCATTGGGCTGGATACCGTTCAAGAAAGTAGCAATCAAATATGCTGATGGATATGTTCAATACGGCAAGCATCAATTCAAACTATGGGACAGCTACGGACTAAGCAAATACAATGTTAAAACAGGCTCGTTTGTAGAGGATAGTCGTGGGCGTTGGTATGTCTGTCTTGTAGTTGATTCAATTAAAACAGAGAAAACCAGCGCTAAAACCTCAATTGGCATAGACTTGGGTTTAAAGGATTTAGCCACTTGTTCAGATGGAGTAAAGCTCAAAGCCCCTAAAATCTATCGGCAATATGAACAAAAACTTGGCATAGCTCAACGTGCGAGAAATAAAAAGCGCGTCAAAGCGATTCACGCCAAGATTAAAAATATACGTCAAAACATGTTGCATCAATTCAGTCATAAACTGGTGAATGAACATGCAGCAATCTTCATTGGCAATGTGAATGCCAAAGCACTAGCACGGACTAAATTAGCTAAGTCTGTATTAGATGCAAGTTGGACAACACTAAGAACCATGCTCAAGTATAAATGCGAGAACGCAGGGGCATGGTATGAAGAAGTCAATGAGGCCTATACCACCCAAACTTGTTCGTGCTGTGGCTCACGCTGTAGTAGTCCGAAAGGTAGAGCAGGCTTAGGAATAAGAGAATGGCAGTGTATGGAGTGCGGTACGCTCCATGATCGGGATGTAAATTCCGCACTGAATATTCTTGCGCTCGGACATGAGCGTCTAG
>NZ_KB849434.1:139932-171885 GCF_000368425.1 Acinetobacter sp. CIP 102637 | reverse complement strand
TTGGCAATGTGAATGCCAAAGCACTAGCACGGACTAAATTAGCTAAGTCTGTATTAGATGCAAGTTGGACAACACTAAGAACCATGCTCAAGTATAAATGCGAGAACGCAGGGGCATGGTATGAAGAAGTCAATGAGGCCTATACCACCCAAACTTGTTCGTGCTGTGGCTCACGCTGTAGTAGTCCGAAAGGTAGAGCAGGCTTAGGAATAAGAGAATGGCAGTGTATGGAGTGCGGTACGCTCCATGATCGGGATGTAAATTCCGCACTGAATATTCTTGCGCTCGGACATGAGCGTCTAGCAGTAGGAATCCCCGTCCTTTAGGTCGGGGAGGATGTCAAAGCTGTGTAGCTACTTTGTGTGCAAGTTAAATTTAGCAGGCAAATATGTAGAAAGCGTGAAGAAGTGTCATTATTCTTTATTTTATTAAACTTTATCAATTTTAGCTTTTTTTTTACTAAGTGTAGGCGGTTTTACTATATCTCTAAAACTGGATAATAAACAAATTATTAGTATAACCATATGATTGTAAAATAATTATAAAGAAATATAGTGGTCGTCAATGGGGCGAAAAACGAGTAATTGGTCAATGAAAAAATTAATTGCGACTGCTGTATTGGCATTGGGACTGGGTGGAGTGGCACATGCGGCAACAACTTTCCTGAATGTTTCCTATGATCCAACACGCGAGTTTTATCAGGAATACAACCAGGCATTCGGACAATACTGGAAACAACGTACAGGTCAGGAAGTTGACTTTAAGCAATCTCATGGCGGCTCTGGCAAACAGGCACGGTCTGTAGTTGATGGTTTGCAGGCGGATGTGGTGACCTTGGCGCTGGCCAATGATATTGATGAAATTGCCAATGCAGGCCTGATTCGAAAGGACTGGCAAAAACAGTTCAAGGATAATTCCGCACCGTATACCTCAACCGTGGTTTTTTTGGTACGTAAAGGTAATCCTAAAAACATCAAGGACTGGAATGACCTGACCAAAGAGGGTGTGGAAATTATTACCCCCAATCCAAAAACAGGGGGTGCGCCACGCTGGATTTATTTATCTGCCTGGGGCTATGCATTGAAGCAGCCAGGTGGGAATGATGCAAAAGCACGTGATCTGGTGAAAAAGCTGTATCAAAATGTCAAGGTGCTGGACTCTGGTGCGCGTGGTTCATTAACCACCTTTGCTGAGCGTGGTATTGGTGATGTGCTGTTGTCCTGGGAAAATGAGGCTTTATTGGCGACTCAGGGGCTCGGCAAAGATAAATATGAAATTGTTTATCCATCCATTTCAATTTTGGCAGAACCCTCGGTTGCAATCGTTGATAAGACCGTGGATAAAAATGGAAACCGCCAGTTGGCGCGTGGCTATTTAAATTTCCTGTACTCACCTTTGGGACAGGAGCTGGCGGCGAAACATTATTTCCGTCCGCGTAATCCTCAGGTTGCGGCAAAATATGCAGCACAATTCCCAAAAATTAAGTTGTTTAACATTAGTGATGTCTTCGGTGGATGGGCAAAGGCGCAGAAAACCCATTTTGTAAATGGTGCGATCTTCGACCAGATTTATTCAGAGAAGCAATAAACACTCAGAACAAAAGCAGCGTCAATAAACGTGAAAAGCAAATACACAGCATGTATTTGCTTTTTTTTGCCAAAAAGATGAAGAAAACGGTTTTATCTATAGAAATTTAAGAATTCTCTACAAAAAGTCGTTTGGTACTGGCATAAAACAAGGTAATAATGTGCAGTTACATTTTTAGCTATTGATCTATTTCTTATGTCGCATATTTCTGTCTTACTTCATGAAACCGTTGATGGCGTATTGGCAGGTCGCGACACAGGCATTTATGTCGATGCCACCTTTGGTCGTGGCGGACATACCCGACTGTTACTTTCAAAGCTGGATCAAAATGCGCGTGTTTACGCATTTGACAAAGATCCCCAGGCGCTTGAGGTTGCGGCACAACTGGAACAGGAAGATTCCCGTTTCAGGATCATCCATGCCAGTTTTGCCGATATTCAGGCTGAGCTTGCCAGAATCGGCATTACTGAAGTCGATGGTATTATGGCGGATTTGGGCGTGTCATCGCCGCAGCTGGATCAGGCAGAGCGTGGCTTTAGCTTTATGCAGGACGGGCCACTGGATATGCGGATGGATAATTCGCAAGGTCCAACAGCAGCACAATGGTTGCTTGAAATCGAAGAAGAAAAACTGGCCAATATTATCTATCAATATGGTGAGGAGCGTTACAGTCGCCGTATCGCCAGGGCAATTAAGCAGGCGGGTGAAATCACCACCACCGCGCAGCTTGCTGAAATTGTCAAAACCGCACATCCAAAATGGGAAAAGCATAAGCATCCCGCAACCCGTAGCTTTCAGGCCATTCGTATTGCCATTAACAAGGAGCTGGATGATATTGAGAAATTCCTGCCGCAGGCGGTAGAATTGCTCAAGGCAACAGGGCAGTTGGCGGTGATCAGCTTCCACTCTCTGGAAGACCGTTTAATCAAGCAGTTTATTCAAAAAGAATCGAGTCTGGCTGAAGATTCAGGCTGGGGCATGCCACAGGCACAGGTGGATACCCGACGTTTAAAAAAAGTTTCACGTGTTCGCGCCAGTGAAGCGGAAATCAAGGCAAATCCCCGTTCGCGGAGCGCATGGCTGCGCGTGGCGGAGCGTTTAGAGCAGAAAGGCAAACAATGAATAACAACAATAATGATGATATTTTATCAAGCGGCAGCAAGGGACTAAAAAAGGTTGTTGTTTACGCTGTACTTGTTGCACTGGTGTTTGTCAGTGCAATGATGGTGGTGTTTCAGGTATTTGAGTATCGCCATGATTATCGTGACTTAAGTGCCTACATGCGTGAAAAGGATGACTTAAACGCAGAGTGGGGCCGTTTGCTGATTGAGCAACAAACCTTTGGTGCCACGGCACAGATTGGTTCCCGTGCGGTCACGCAACTGCGCATGTTTTCACCGCCTGCGGCACAAACGGTTGTGATTTCTTTACCTATGACTTCAAAGCAAGACAAATAAGGCATGCTGTATGGCAGATAAGCGAAGCAAACCAATACGAAAAAAACAGCAGTCCATTTCGGAAAGACCCACGCTTGCGCTGGATATGTGGCGATTTTACTTGCTTTGGGGAACCGTGCTGCTGTGCTTTGTGGTGATTGTGGCGCGCGCTTTTTATGTACAGGTGGTCAATAAGGATTTCTTGCAGAACAAGGCCAATGCCAATATTCTGCGGACTGAACGTTTAGAAGCAATGCGTGGAGTGATCAGCGACCGTCATGGTGTGCCACTGGCGATCAGCACCCCGATTATGAAGATTGTCATCGACCCAAGGGATTATTGGGAAGCCAAACAGCTTTATGATGAAACGATGGCTGAACTTAAAAAAGATCCCACCAGTCGTAAATTAAAACGTCAATTGCCTGATAAAAACCTGAATCTGGATGAGTTGGCAGACGCAGTGGGTATCGATCGTCAAAGCCTGAAAAAGCAGATGAATGATCGTCCACGGTCACGTTATCTAGTACTGCAAAAAGAAATTCCACCGCAACAGGCTGACTTAATTGTTAAGCGTAACTTTCAGGGTGTCTACGCGGAAAAAAGTTATAAACGCTACTATCCGCAACCCCAGCCTAATGCCCAGATTATTGGCCTGACCAATAGTGAGGGAACAGGGATTGAGGGACTGGAAATGCAGTTGAACAAGCAACTGGCAGGGCTGGATGGCGAACAAAAAATTATTCGGGATAAAAAAGGCAACCGTTTAAAAGTTTCAGAAGTCATTAAGGAAGTTGAATCGGGCGAAAATATCACCCTGAGTATTGATTCACGTTTGCAGTACATTATGTACCGTGAACTGACCGCCGCTGGGGTGGCGAATAATGCACGTTCAGCAACCGCGATAGCGGTGGATGTGAAAACGGGTGAAATCTTGGCAATGACCAGTTGGCCATCCTATAACCCGAATGATAAAAATGGGCTTTCCAATAAGGACGCGATGCGTAACCGTGGCGCCATTGATATGTTTGAGCCAGGTTCAACCATGAAGCCGTTTACCGTTGCGGCGGCATTAGAAAGTGGCAAATACACGCCGAACAGCATTGTCAACACCTCACCAGGTTCAATGCGTTTGGGTTCACATACAATTCGCGATACCCATAACTATGGTGCATTGACCCTGACAGGCATTATCGTCAAATCTTCGAATGTGGGGTCAGCCAAACTCGCCTTGTCGTTGCCTAAAGATGCCATACCCTCGTTCTTCCGTCGGGTCGGTTTTGGGCATCGTTCAGATGTTAAATTTCCAGGGGAAAGTGCAGGTCTGCTGTACTCAGGTGATAAGTTGAATCTATCACAATTGGGGACTATGGCTTATGGCTATGGTTTAAATGCAACAATTTTGCAGTTGGCGCAAGGTTATGCCGTGTTGGCAAATCATGGGGTGGAAGTACCATTAAGTCTGCATAAACTGGATCAGCCACCTAAGGGTAAACAGGTGCTTGATCCTAAAATTGCCGATCAAGTGTTGATGATGCTGGAACAGGTTACCATGCCAGGCGGAACAGCGACCCAGGCCAATATTCCTGGCTACCGTGTGGGGGGTAAAACAGGTACGGCACACAAGTTGCGTGCTGACCGTAAAGGCTACTCCAATAATGAGTATCGTGCTTTATTTGCAGGGGTTGCACCGATTAGTGATCCACGTTTGGCCATGATTGTGGTGGTGGAAAATCCGCAAGGCCGTTACTACGGAGGTCTGGTTGCCGCGCCTGTGTTTGCACGAATAATGCAGGAGTCTTTACGTCTGCTCAATGTTCCACTGGATAAGCCACTCGATACCCCACAAAACCCAATCCGTAGGTAAATTATGTCGATTAGTTTTCAACAGATACATCAAATCAGCATAGATGCGGCTTGGTATACACAACCGTTTAAAGGCTTCTGTCTGGATAGCCGTAAGCTTGAAGCGGGGCAAATCTTTATTGCCTTAAACAGTTATAGCCAACCTGAAAAAACACGTCTATTTGCTGAGAATGCCTTGAATGCGGGTGCATTGGCGGTGATAAGTGAAACAGATTTAGGTCTTGCAAATGAATGGGTTTGTCCCGAAGTCCGTTATTTAATGGGTGAATGGCAGAAGCAATATTTACAGGTAGTCGATCCTGTAACAGCGCTGCGTGGAATTGCAGTCACAGGAACCAATGGTAAAACCACCATATCACGCCTGATTGCTGAACTGATTAGCTCGCAGCGCCAAGGCTGTGCAGTGATGGGAACAACAGGCAATGGCATTCTGCCAAACCTTACGCCATCAACACATACCACTTTGGACGCCTTACAGTTGCAGAACGCATTGCATGACTATGCCAAACAGGGTGCCAGTTTTGTTGCACTTGAGGCCAGTTCACATGGTCTGGAGCAAGGCCGTTTGAATGGCTGTGAGATTGAAATTGCGGTTTATAGTAATTTAAGCCGTGACCATCTGGATTATCATGGCACACTTGAAGCCTATGCTGCGGCAAAGGCCTTACTGTTCAGGTTTACAAGCTTAAAAGCCGTCATCATTAATCTGGATGATACCCATTCCAGTCTCATGCTGGATGCAGCCAAAGCCAATCCATCCCAGCCAAAAATTTTGACTTATTCCCTGACACAGACAAATGCCGATTATCATATCGCCGATTTGCAATACCGTTTGAGTGGGGCAAGTTTTACGCTTATTAGCCCAGCGGGTCGTTATACAGTTCAAAGTCCACTCCTTGGGCATTTTAATGTTGAAAACCTATTGGCGAGCCTGATTGCAGCAGAATATGCAGGTTTTTCCCTGGCTGATCTGGTGCAGTTTGTACCACAGCTCAAGGGTGCACCAGGGCGGATGCAGGTGATACAGGATGCCGAGCGTTTATTTGTGGTAGATTATGCGCATACCCCTGATGCCTTGATTCAGGTTTTAACCACTTTAAAACGGCATGTCACTGGACAGCTTTGGGCAGTATTTGGCTGTGGTGGTGATCGTGATCGAGGCAAGCGACCCCTCATGACTCAGGCCGCACTGGATCATGCCAATCCTGTGATTTTAACGTCTGATAATCCACGTACTGAAAATCCTGAACAGATTTTTACAGATATGAAGCAGGGAATTGATTTTGCTGATCATATTGTGCATGAAATCCATGACCGTCGTGAAGCGATTAAATTTGCGGTGGCACATGCACAGGCAGGAGATATTGTGGTGATTGCAGGCAAGGGCCATGAGAACTATCAGGAAATTGATGGGGTCCGTCACTGGTTTGATGATGTGGTGGAAGTACAGTCAGCGCTTGCTGCACAGTCACATTCTGTAGATTCGGCTTATCCTGCACAATAGGGTCAAAAGGTAAATAAAAACCATGCATACCTCAACCACCAGTACCGTTCCACTCACTCCCTGGACCGCAGAGCAACTTCAACAGGCAACTCAGGGTGAATGGCATCAGCATAAGATTCCTCAAGGGGAAATTAAGCGAATTTTGACTGACTCACGTCATGCGGAAGAGGGTGATGCTTTCCTTGCATTAAAGGGTGAGCGTTTTGATGCGCATGACTTTGTAAAGCAAGTGGCGACACAGGGTTGCCAGATCGCCATTGTCGAGCGACCAGTTGATGCGGATATTGCCCAACTGATTGTAAAAGATACCCGTGTGGCCTTGGGGCAGCTTGGCGCCTATCGTCGTAAACAGAATGCACATCTGAAAGTGATCGCATTGACTGGAAGTAGTGGTAAGACAACAACTAAGGAAATGCTCGGGAGTATTCTCTCTCGTTTGGCACCGACGTTGATTACACGTGGTAATTTAAATAACGATTTGGGCGTTCCAATGATGTTGCTGGAACTGCGTCCAGAACATCAGTATGCAGTGATGGAGTTGGGAGCCAGTCATCAGGGTGAGATTGATTACACCTCAAATTTGGTACAACCGCATGTGGCTGGGATTCTGAATATTGGAACAGCACATTTGGGTGAGTTTGGTGGACGTGATGGAATTTGCCGTGCCAAGTCAGAAATCTACACACATATCTTGCCGAACGGTACCGCAGTTGTCCCTGCACATGATGATTTCACGGCCACCATTCGCCAAAATGCAGATAATCACCCCATCCTGAGTTTTGGCGAGGGCGGTGATGTGTATGCAAGCGAAATTCAACTTAATCCACAGTCTGCGCAATTTAACCTGCATACCCCGCAAGGTAGCCGAGCAGTGAGCCTGCCATTTGCAGGGGCGCATAATGTGCAGAATGCAGCGGCGGCAACGGCTTTTGCCTTGGCGATTGGTATCGAACTGGATGATATTGTTCAGGGTTTGGAGCAGGCGCAGGGAGCGAAAGGCCGTCTGAATTTCATTCAGCAGCAACATTGTTTATTTATTGATGACACCTATAATGCCAATCCAACTTCAATGCGTGCCGCAGCACAGGTGTTGTTGCAGCAGCAGGGCTTAAAAGTCATGGTGATGGGAGATATTGGCGAATTGGGTGACAGCAGTTGGCAGGAGCATCATGATCTGGGTCGTGATCTGTCAGCGTTGCCACTCGACCATTTGGTTGTTGTGGGTGAGTTTGCCACGGCAGCCCAGCAGGGTTCGGCGCATTCAGAAAAGTTATGTGCATGTGCAACACAGGCAGAGGCTTTAGCATTTTTAGTTAATTTAGTTCAAACACATCAACACCAGCCGATCAGTTTCCTGTTCAAGGGGTCGCGCTATACCCATATGGAAACGTTGATGGCGGATTTGATGGAGAAAATTTAAATGTTGTTATGGTTATTTGAGCAATTGGCGGACTATAACAGTTCCTTTCAAGTTGTTCGTTATTTAACATTGCGCTCTTTATTGAGCTTACTGACAGCCTTAACAATTGGGCTGGTATTAGGCCCAGTGATGATTCGTAAATTGCAGGCATTAAAATATGGTCAGGCAGTAAGTTCCTTTGCACCTGAAAACCATGCCAAGAAAATGGGTACGCCAACTATGGGGGGAATCCTGATCCTGCTCTCAATTGGCATTAGTACACTGCTTTGGGCAGATTTATCCAATCCTTATGTCTGGATTGTTCTTGGTGTGATGGTGGTATTTGGTGCGGTTGGCTGGGCAGATGACTGGATTAAAGTTCGTTATAAAGACAATGCGGGCTTACCTGCACGTAAAAAGTTCTTTTGGACTTCAGTTGCTTCGCTTGGTGCAGGTATTGCCCTATATATGATTGCCAAACAACAGGATAATCCTGTTTATACTGCGAATATGCTGGACTTGTTGATCCCTTTCTTTAAAAACCTTTCCATCCCACTTTCGGCTGTTCCATTAGGGTTGGCATTTATTGGCTTTACCTATTTGGTGATTAACGGAGCATCCAATGCGGTGAATCTCACCGATGGTCTGGATGGTCTGGCGATTATGCCAATTGTCATGGTTGCGGCAGGTCTGGGTGTGTTTGCCTATCTGTCAGGTGACATCCGTTTTGCCAACTATCTGCATATTCCTTATGTAAAATATACATCGGAACTGGTGGTGATCTGTTCTGCCATGGTGGGTGCTGGTCTGGCATTCCTTTGGTACAATGCACATCCTGCACAGGTATTTATGGGTGATGTGGGGGCATTGGCACTCGGTGCAATGCTAGGAACGATTGCAGTGATGGTTCGCCAGGAAATCGTATTTGCGATTATGGGCGGTGTATTTGTGATGGAAGCGGTTTCGGTGTTCCTGCAAATTGGTTCATTGCGGATGCGGAACAAGCGTGTATTCCTCATGGCGCCTTTGCATCACCATTATGAAAAACAGGGCTGGAAAGAAACCCAGGTGGTGATCCGTTTCTGGATTATTACCATTTTCCTGGTTGTGTTGGGATTAATGACCTTAAAATTACGTTAAGCCATGATTCAAGAGAGAAGCTGGTGAATACCAGCTTTTTTTATGTTTGGAGAAAATAGATGAGTGTATTGATGTGTCCTGTTTGTCGCGAAGCATTGAATTTGGTCGCAAATTCTTGGCAGTGTGAAAAAGGGCATCATTATGATGTGGCCAAACAAGGCTATGCCAATCTGCATGTGGTCCAGCATAAACACAGTAAAACCCCAGGGGATACGCCAGAGTCGGTACTGGCACGCCGAGAATTTTTACAGGCAGATTTTTATCAGCCCTTACAGCAGGTGATGGTGGAGTTGCTGCAACAACTCAAGCCAAAAGCGGTTCTGGATATTGGCTGTGGCGAGGGCTACTATACCCATGCCATGCAGCCTTGGACAAAACACTGTGTTGGTGTCGATATTGCCAAAACCGCAGTGCAAAGGGCAGCAAAACTCAATTCACGGGTAGTCTGGGTGGTGGGTACAGGGGCAATATTACCTGTACAGGATCATTCAATTGATGTCTGTACCAGCCTATTTAGTCCCATTCCTCAGCAGGAAATTACAAGGGTATTGAAAGATGAGGGTTATCTAATCATTGCCACACCTGCACCAAGACATCTTTATGCATTGCGTGAGGCATTATTTGAACAGGTCAATCTGCATGAGCCGCAGAAATTTGTTGAGCAACTAAATGCTGAATTTGAATTGAAACATGAACAGCTTGTTGAAGCACCCTTGTCATTGGATCAGCAGGCATTAAAGAACCTGATTGCCATGACCCCTTATGCATATAAAGCCAATCCAGAACGGCGAAAGGCGATTGAGCAACAACAGTATTTTGCAGTGACAGCCGCATTTCAAATTTATGTTTTCCAGAAAACAAACAGGCCATCAATTTGATGGCCTGTTTGTTTTACTGAATTTCATTGATGAGGTTTTCAATCTGATCCCTTTGTGGGGGATTCTGTTGAGAGGAACCCATTGTTGGTGGCTGTTTTTGGGTTGGCACCATGATTTGCTCCTCACCTGAGGTTGAATCAGGTAGGTCTGAGAAGTCATTTTGTGCTGAGCGATCAGGTACTGGTGGTGCTGGACGGTACAATGGACGTGCCAACGGTGGAGAGGCGCGATATTCCTTTTTGTCGTCGCCTTGCTGTAGCTTATCGCGGGAAATAGGCTCTTTTGCCTCCTTATCCAGACGTACCCAGGCAGATGGCGTATCTTTGAGTGAGTTCGCCATAAAGTTGGTCCAGATAGGCAAGGCTGCGACCCCACCATATTCACGGCGACCTAGGGTGCGTGGTTGATCAAATCCGACCCATGCAATTGCGACTAATTTTCCATTAAAGCCAGCGAACCAGGCATCTTTGGCATCATTGGTGGTTCCCGTTTTGCCGCCTAGGTCATCACGACCAATTTTGAGTGCGGCACGACCTGTACCATGCTGAATCACGTCACGTAAGATATTGGCCATGTCATAGGCCGAGCTTGATTTTAAAATACGTTGTGCCTGACGATAGTCACTGGTGGTTTTGCTTGCTTTATCAGGGTCTGTAGCTGTAATTTGGGTTTCAGAAGCAGCAGTTGCATCATCCAGAGTCTGATTGGTGATTTCCTTAACGTCTCCCTCTTCCAGTTTTTGAGTTTCGTCAGGTTGTTGCCCATTATAGGCATTGGGATCATTAATACATGGAATGCATGCATATTCAGGCTTGGTCTCGTAAATCACCTTGCCCGATGCATCCTCAATTCGCTTGATGAAATGAGGCTGGATTCGATAGCCACCATTGGCAAAGGTGGCATAACCTGTCGCCATTTGCACAGGCAATACCTGTGGAGTTCCCAGTGCAATGGTGTAGTTGCGCGGAATCTGTTCCTCTTCCAGACCAAAATCCATAAATAGCTGGCGTGCACGCTCAATACCCACATTCTGCAATAATCGTACTGATACGGTATTTCGTGATAAATAGAGTGCACGACGGAGTGGAATCATCCCCAAATAACGTCCATCGGAGTTTTTGGGGGACCACTTGCCAATGGTGATTGGACTATCGTTCACCATGGTGTACGGGGTCATGCCACGTTCTATTGCAAGTGCATAAACGAAAGGTTTAATGGTTGAACCAGGCTGTCTCCAGCCCTGTACAGCACGGTTAAACTTGGATTGATAGAAGTTATAACCGCCAACCACCGCTTCAATTGCTCCGTCATTTGGATTGATGGCAATCAATTGCCCCTGAACTTTAGGCACTTGAACCAAAGACCAGACGCTCTTGTTCTCATTTGGGCGCAGGCGAATGATATCTTTTACTTTTACAATTTGTGAAGCATTTGAGGGACCGCCACCAACACTGTTGGCATTACGATAAGGTCTTACCCAGGACATGCCTGACCAATTCACTGTAACTGTGGACCCATCCTGCATTAATGCATCAAAGGAATTATTATTGACCTTAATTACTTCTGCTGGATAAGTATTGGCATAGGCCATAAACTGGTTGAGTGGTTTATCATGCGCTTCAGGACCGCGCCAGCCATGACGGCGGTCATATGCTTCCAGACCCTCCTGAACAGCTTCCTCTGCATAACGCTGGCGATTACTGTCAATGGTGGTATAGACCTTATAGCCAGAATCAATTGCCTGTTCACCAAAATGCTCAACCAGCTCGGCCCGTACCATTTCCCCCACATAAGGAAAGACGTTGCTTACGGAACGGTCAATCATGTTGAGGTTAATCGGTTCGGCAACAGCTTTCTGGTATTGGGCTTGATTGATATAACCCAATTGCAGCATGCGACCAAGAATCCAGTTTCTCCGCTCAAGCGCACGTTCTGGGTTGACCACAGGATTATATTTGGAAGGTGCTTTTGGCAAGCCCGCAATCATTGCCATTTGTGCTGTAGTTAATTCATTAATATTTTTGTTGTAATAGATTCTTGCCGCCGCCGCGATGCCGTAAGCATTTTTGCCTAAAAAGATTTTATTGACATAGGAACTTAAGATTTCCTGCTTGGTCAGGTTTTGCTCTATTTTTCGGGCTAGAAACACCTCGGTGAGTTTGCGTCTCAGCGTTCTTTCAGGACTTAAATAATAGTTTTTTGCCACCTGCATGGTAATGGTTGAACCGCCTGTTTGCACATCCGAACCTGTCACGGATTCAGTTAAGGCTCGCCCCAAGCCCTTGAAACTAATACCGTTGTGTTCAAAAAAAGAGGAATCCTCAGCAGCCAGAAAAGCATGGATAAAGGTGGTAGGAATTTCCTCATACTTTACGGGAATGGAGAGTTTGCCACCATACTCAGCAATGAGCTTGTTATCCGCCGTATAGACTTGCAATGGTTTTAATAAAGGTGCCTTTTTTAATGAACTCATATCTGGCAAAGAGGGTGCTAGATAGAGATACATGCCATAAAATCCCATAGGAAGTGAGACTAAGATAATAATAAGGATCAAAAAAAATGGCCGAACAATACCAGAACTGGATAGCTTTTTCATAATAAGTAAGTTTTAATAAGAGCGAATGGCAAACTAATTATGGTCAGTATATCCTTTAGACATACGGATTGTTAGATGAGATATTGTATCCGTATCAATTAAAGACCAAAACAGATTAGTGAGTTGTACTTTTGGGGATAAAAAAATAAATAGGAAAGAACTGTGCTCAGGTTATATCGTAAACCAAGTAAGGGGTTAGTAGGGGTCGATATTAGTTCGACAACTGTTAAGTTATTAGAGCTCTCTGTAAAGAACGGTAGATATTGGGTTGAAAGTTATGCTGTGATGCCACTGCCTGAAAATAGTGTGGTGGAAAAAAGCATTCTCAATCCAGAAGCAGTGGCTGACGCACTTGAAAGAGTCGTTAACCTTGCGAACCCTCACACTACTCAGGTGGCAATTGCGGTGCCTACCTCAATGGTGATTCATAAAATCATTGAAATGGATGCTGATATGTCGGATGAGGAGCGAGAAGTTCAAATCCGTATGGACGCTGAGCAATATATTCCGTTCCCTTTGGATGAAGTCAGCCTTGATTTTGAGGTTCTGCCCGACCGTCTGGCAAACCCTAACCGAGTTAATGTGCTTTTGGTGGCAACACGAACTGAAAATGTGGATACCCGTGTTGAAGTTTTAGAGCTTGCTGGTCTAGTCGCTAAAGTTGCCGATGTCGAAAGCTATGCTATGGAACGTGCTTTTAGCGTATTTGCCGATACATTGCCAATGGGCGCAAATACCGTTGGTATCTTGGATATTGGTCATACCATGACGACCTTGTCTGTTATGCAGAAAGGCAAGATTATTTATACTCGTGAACAAGTGTTTGGTGGTCGACAATTAACTCAGGATGTTCAGAGCCGTTATGGTTTGTCTTTCGAAGAGGCAGGCCGTGCGAAAAAAGAAAGAACATTGCCAGATGACTATGACACTGAAGTACTGGAACCATTCCTTGATGCAGTAGTTCAACAGGCCGCTCGTTCACTTCAATTCTTTTTCTCTTCTTCTCAATTCAATGAAATTGATCATATTTTGCTTGCTGGCGGGAATGCGAATATCCCAGGTCTGGCAAAATTACTACAACAAAAACTAGGTTATCGCGTCACGATTGCCAACCCGTTTTTACAAATGGGCTTTTCTCCCCAGATTGACATTAAAAAAATTGAAAATGATGCTTCCTCATTAATGGTGGCATGTGGTCTAGCATTGAGGAGTTTTGATTAATGGCAAAGATTAACCTACTCCCTTGGCGTGATGAGCTAAGAGAACAACGAAAGAAAAAATTTGTTGCATTTTGTGTTGGGGTTGCTGCATTAGGGGTTGCATCAGTCTTTTCTGGTTGGGTGTATTTTGATCAGAAGCTGGATGATCAGGAACAGGCCAACCAATTGATTGTCAGTACCAACCAAAATCTGGATGCCCAGTTAAAATCACTAGACGGTCTGCAAGAGCGCCGTAATGCAATTATCGAGCGTATGAAGCTGATTCAGGGGTTACAGGGGCAACGTCCAATTACCGTGCGTCTAGTTGATGAGTTGGTTCGTGTAACACCACCGACCATGTATCTTACTAAATTTACCCGTACAGGGGATAAGTTCACCATTGAAGGAAAGGCGGAAAGTCCAAATACAGTGGCTGAACTGTTGCGTAATCTTGAGGCATCACCTTGGTATCGCAATGCCTTTATGAATTCATTTCTGGCAGCTGAAGAGAAAAAAGATAAAACAGCAGCATCTCTTGTGCCACGTGTTGAAGAAAACTATGGAAGCTTTGTTGTAACCGTGGATTTAGGGGAAATAGGGACAACTGCGGAAGCTGATCCAGCAGCATCAGGAGTGGCGCAATGAACTTAGAGAAGTCAGATGATTTAAATCAAGAGACGGTGGCTATAAAGAAAAAGAAGATGACTGTAGAGCAGTTCTTCCAACAATTTAATACGTTGGATATGAATAATTACGGCAGTTGGCCCCTATCTGTTAAGATTACTTGCTGGATTTTTATCTTCTTGGCTGTACTGGCACTTGGTTATTTTGTGGTCATTAAGTCACAGTTAGAAGCCATTGCAAATGCACAGGCAAAAGAACAAAGTCTATTAAATGAATTTAAGGAAAAAGACTCAAAATTACGTAATCTGCAACAATATCAAACACAATTACAGGAAATGGAAGCAAACTTTAATCAGCAATTAGAACAGTTACCTAAAGAGACTGAAATTCCAAGTCTGGTTGAAGACATTAACTTAACTGGTGTGAACTCTGGCTTGAAGTTTAAAAATATTCGTCTGGAAAATGAAGTTAAGCAAGAGTTTTTCATTGAGCAGCCCATTAGTATTGAAGCTACGGGGGATTATCATGCATTTGGGGCGTTTACAACTGGGATTGCTGCCTTGCCACGTATTGTAACCTTGCATGATTTTACGGTTGAGGCCAAAGAAGATACTCAGAAAAAGTCTGATATTCCTGTTGTTAACTATACTATAAAAGCAAAAACCTATCGTTATATAGGTGCTGATGAGCAAACAAATAGTGATACGGTTGCTGCACCTCAAACAGGTAGTAATCAACCTACACCTGCTCAGGGAGGAGAGTAATAATGAACCAGTATAAGTTGTTACTATGTTTCTTCATTGGCATGTCGTTGATCGGATGTGATTCCCGTATTGATGCAGTCAATCAACAGATGGCAGAAATTCGCAATCAGCCACCTTTACCGATTGAACCTGCACCTATATTTATACCTGTACCATTATTTAACTATGCAGCACATCAGTTAAAAAGCCCGTTTATGCCAAGTTCTCTGGCTGCTGAACTTAAGATTATGGCAGGTAAGCGTGTTTATCCTAATTTTAATCGTCAGCCACAGCCATTAGAGAGTTATGCTTTGGAATCGCTGAATATGAAAGGCAGTATGCGCGGTAAATCCAATAATACAATTGCCTTAATCCAAACGCCTGATGGACAGATTGAGCGTGTTCAGGTAGGTAGTTATCTGGGTATGAATCAGGGACGTATTATTAAAATTAGTCCAACTCAGATTGATTTGGTGGAGATTGTGCCAGATGGGCGAGAGGGTTATGTGGAAAGGCCTAGAACACTCGTTTTAATTGGACCAGCACAGTAGATTAAGGGAATAACAATGAAAAAACAGTTTAAAGATTCTTTATTTGGGGAAGCGAAGACCATGAATCATGCATTCCGTCAGTTTTCTATGGGTGCTGTTGCTATTGCAATCATGCAGGTTGCATCAGCACAAGTGAGTATGACCAATATTGTGCCAATGAATTTGGCCGATCAGGGTACAGAAATTCGTGTCATGTTTAATGGTTTGCCGCCTCAGCCACAGGCCTATCAGCTTGAGCAACCTTCCCGTTTGATCCTGGATTTTGATAAGGCACAACAAAGTTTAAAACAGACCTCGATACCAGTTTCAACCAGCGAGGCAAGTTCCATTGAGGTTGCTGCGGATGATCAACGTTCCCGTGTGATTGTGAATTTAAAAGATGCGGGTGCTTTTACTACACGTATAGAAGGGAATACTTTTGTCCTCAAAATTAATTCAGTTCGACCATCGGCAACGAATACGCCTGCGGTAGCACGTCAGCCTCAACAAGGCGTATCTAATATTGGATTTCAACGAGGCAAGGATGGCGAGGGCTTGGTTGTCATTGACCTTTTGGGAGGTAATACCCCTGTTGATGTGCAGCAACAAGGCAGTAAAATTGTTGTGCGTACAATGGGTAATAAAATTCCAGCTCACTTGGCACGTCGTTTAAATACCAATGACTTTGCTACCCCTGTTGCCAGTGTGGATGCTTATAATGATAAAGGTAATGGTGTTATTACCATTCAGTCTGCAGGCAGTTATGAGTATATGGCTTACCAAGCAGAAAATAAATTAACGATTAGTTTAAAACGTCCAGAGGATAAATCTCCAGCAAAAGCAAAATCACAAATCTATACAGGTAATAAGATTTCTTTAGATTTTCAGGATATCGAAGTACGCCGTGTATTGCAGCTCCTTGCAGACTTTACTGGGATCAATATGGTAGCGGCTGATACTGTACAAGGTAATATTACTCTGCGTTTAAAAGATGTACCTTGGGACCAAGCTTTAGATATCGTACTGAAAACTAAAAATTTGGATAAACGCCGTAATGGAAATGTGATCTGGATTGCACCTGTTTCTGAGTTAATTAAGGCAGAAGAAGAAGAAGCTAAAGCGATTGCACAAAGTGTTAAATTGGCACCTCTTCAAACTGAATATATTCGCTTGAGCTATGCAAAAGCGGCTGATATTGAAAAACTGATTACGCAAGGTAAAAATAGTAGCAATAACAACAATTCATCAGGTATGGCGAATAATGATACTTTGGTAGATGGTCTGTTAAGTCCACGTGGTACATTATCAACTGATCCGCGTACCAATACTGTCATTATCAATGATACTTCGCAGAAAATTGATCAAATTCGTAAAATGGTTGATTTGCTGGATGTATCAGTTAAGCAGGTAATGATTGAGGCACGTATTGTCAGTGCAAGTACCGACTTTACCAAAGAGATGGGGGTGAAGTGGGGCGTGCTTTCTCAGGGTATTACTAATAATAGTAATTTGTTGGTGGGTGGTAGCGATACCACTTTGTGGAACCTGCGTGAACCAGAAAAAGATTCCGAAACAGGCGGTTATAAATATGAAATTGAACGTCCAAGTAACCTGAATGTTGATTTGGGTGCAACAGCAGTAGGTGCGAGTCGTATTGCTTTTGGTTTAATTAGTCTGTCTGATTTTATGTTGGATTTAGAACTGTCTGCGGTTCAGGCGGATGGTTATGGCGAAGTGATTTCAACGCCTAAAGTTATGACTGCGGATAAACAAACTGCAAAAATTGAGTCAGGTTCTCAAGTTCCTTTTTCATCCTCAACGGGTACTGGGGCAAATGCTACGCCGAAAATCGAATTTAAAGATGTGGTATTAAGTTTAGATGTAACGCCGAGTATTACACCAGATGGAAAGGTTCAAATGAATCTTGATATTAAGAAAGATAGTATTGCTGGTGTAACCCCTCAAGGACAATTCTATTTTAATAAAAATATGGTGAATACTAATGTCTTGGTTAATAATGGTGAAACGGTGGTATTGGGCGGTATTTTTGAACAAGAAAATCTAAACAAACAAACTAAGGTGCCATTCTTGGGTGATCTTCCATATCTTGGAAAATTATTCCGTCGTGATTCGAAAACTGAAAATAAACGTGAACTACTTATTTTTGTGACCCCGAGAATTGTTAATGACACCTTGACCAGAAATCATTAATATATTTTCAATAGTTGCAATGAATATAGGTGGCGCGTTGCCAAGCAAAGCGTTTGAAACCCTGCCAAATATTTATTTGGTGGGGCCAATGGGGGCGGGAAAAACAACAGTTGGTCGACATTTAGCCGAGTTGTTAGGGCGAGACTTTCTTGACAGTGATCATGAAATTGAGCGGAAAACTGGTGCGACCATTCCCTGGATTTTTGAGAAAGAAGGGGAAGCTGGATTTCGACTACGTGAAACCAATGTGTTAAATGAACTCACTACGCGCTCCGCACTGGTTTTGGCCACGGGTGGTGGAGCGGTTACTCAATCTGCGAATCGAGAGTTCCTTAAACAACGTGGTATTGTTGTCTATCTTTATACACCTGTAGAACTTCAGCTACAGCGAACCTATCGTGATAAAAACCGTCCATTATTACAAGTCGAAAATCCAGAACAAAAACTACGAGAGTTATTGACTGCACGTGATCCTTTATATCGTGAAGTTGCACATCATATTATTGAGACAAATCAGGGTGCTGCACGTGATTTAGCACAACGGATTCTCCAAATTATTTTATCTCGGTCCGTCAAGTGATTCTTTTAGTGGTTTAATTATATGCAAACATTATATGTTGAGTTAGGTGAGCGTCGTTATCCGATTTTTATTGGCAGTCATTTAGATCCTGAAAAATTACTTAAACCTTATCTCCATGGTCGACAAGTGATGCTGGTTTCAAATACAACAGTGTCGCCTCTATATATGCAGCATTATGTGGACGCATTGAGTGCTCTGGATAAACAGGTTGCACAATGTATATTGCCTGATGGTGAGCAATATAAAGATATTCAGCATCTAAACCTGATTTTTGATGGATTGCTTGAAGCTGGCTTTAACCGAGATTGCACCGTATTGGCTTTGGGTGGTGGTGTGATTGGAGATATGGCTGGTTTTGCATCGGCCTGTTTTCAGCGTGGGGTAAATTTCGTTCAGGTACCGACCACCTTATTGTCCCAAGTGGATTCAAGCGTAGGCGGTAAGACAGGAATTAATCATCCACTTGGCAAGAATATGCTGGGCGCTTTTCAACAGCCTCAAGTCGTATTGGCAGATATGGCCCAATTGGATACTTTGCCTGACCGTGAACTTTCTGCAGGTTTAGCTGAGGTGATTAAATATGCCTTGTTGGGTGATGTGGATTTTCTGGTCTGGTTGGAGCAGAACATGGATGCATTGCTAGGACGTGATGCCAACCTGCTGGCGGAGGCGGTATATCGTTCCTGTGCACATAAAGCCAGGATTGTCGCCAATGATGAAAAAGAACAGGGTGAGCGGGCACTATTAAATCTGGGTCATACCTTTGGTCATGCGATTGAGTCCTATCTAGGCTATGGAACCTGGTTGCATGGTGAGGCCGTTGCAACAGGTATGGTGATGGCGGCGGATTTGTCCCATCGCCTGGGCTGGATTTCAGCTGAAGATGTGCAGCGTACAAAAAATATCATTCAACGTGCCAATTTACCGATATCATGTCCAAAAATTCCATTAGAAGATTTTCTGGCTTATATGTCACATGATAAAAAAGTCTTAAATGGTCAGTTGCGCCTGGTTTTACTTAAGAAATTGGGGCAGGCTGTCATCACCAAGGACTTTGATATTGAGCTCATGAAGCAATCCATTCTTGCGAATCAATCTGCATAATTAAACATTTGGGAAAAGCATGGCTGTGTCACGATCAATCTGGCAAAATATTCAACAGTACAGTTGGCTGGTTTTTGCGCTGGTTTGTTTAATTGCCGCATTGGTTTTTTGGGCGATTACAGATAATAAAGCGTTGGTAGAGGTTGAGCAGCCAGCTAAAACTGAAGCGCAGGTGCAGATTCAGCCAGAGAAAGTTGCTGCGACCGCCCATTTGGGAGCCTTTTCTGATGAGGTAAAACCATTGGACTTAACCACACGGGTGGTGGTGTCTAATGAGCATGCGCCTGAATTTCGTGGCACAAAGTTTATCAAGGAAAATCAGCGTCAATGGACCATGGAAATTTTCCGTAGTTCAGATGAGGCGATTGTGAAGAATTTTCTTTTAAGTCGTCCTGATCGGAAAAAATTCATTTATTTTCGTTTGAGTGGGCAGGACCAGGCTGAGCAGTACGTTCTGGCTTATGGAATATTTGCGAATTCAGAAGATGCCAACCGTCAATTTACACAGTTGAATCTGGTTTTACCCGAATCCATTCAACCAAAAGCACAGCAGTTATCGGCCTACGCCGATTTTGTAAATGATTTGGGTTCTGATGAGTTAAAATCTGCTGCAAACCAATTATATGCAATTCAATTAAAACCAGTAGCCCTTCCAAAAGTTGATGAAACTCTGCTGATTGGTGCCAACACATCACAAAAAACAGTGTTGGCTGGGGGGGAGCGGACATTAAGCGACCCAACGACAACCGTGAAAACGACAGTGATACAACGTGATGCGCAGGGGAATGTTGTAAATGTAAAACAGAGTCAGTCTGCAGCTCAACCTATTTCCAGTTCTGAAAAATTAAAAGAAAATTCAGATTCCGAGAGAAGAGAGGTCAGTGATCCATTCAACTAATTTTGCACCAATATGAAACAATATTGATTCTTTTTATGGCACTGTGATTTTTTTTGGTGCAATTTCATTTCTTGGTGTTTAGGGCTTAGTTTCTATAATTTAAAGTTATTTTAATTTTTTTAATGATTTAGTAAATTTTTATTTTTTTGGCATATTTTTTGCTTTCTTATGATGCTAATTTGTCTACTCATTACCCTTTTTTGTGCAAAAAGATTCATTAATTGAGTGAAATAGAAAGTTTTTTATACTTTACAAGTATTTGTTAAAGTGTAATAACTGAAAACACTTTATATAGTGAAATACGCTGATTCTTGCATAAGAAAGACGTATATTTGCAAATCCGCCAGTGAAAATGTTTTTTTGCGAAGCATTGAACTTTAAATGAGTTAATCGACAATATCGCAGAAAATGAATTGATTGTTTGTTGCTCGAAAGAGCCATGTTGAAAGAAGGGTACGCTATGCACATGCCATCGCCTAATACTGTAGCTCCCGCTCAAGGTCTATATCAGCCTGATGAGTTTAAGGATAACTGTGGTTTTGGTCTGATTGCCCATATGAAGGGTGAATCAAGCCATCATCTGGTCGAAACCGCGATTCACAGTTTAAGTTGCATGACGCACCGTGGTGGTATTGCCGCAGATGGTAAAACGGGAGATGGGTGCGGATTGCTATTGGCTATGCCGAAACAGTTCTTTCGTGACGAAGCTCAGAAGTTAGGTGCTAATCTTACTGAGATTTTTGCTGCGGGTACTGTATTTTTAAATATTGACCCTGCTTTAGCTCAAAATGCCAAAAATATTTTAAATAAAGAAATTGCAGCAGAAGGTTTAACGGTTGCGGCGTGGCGTGTTGTACCAACAAATAATGATGCTTTAGGTGAAATTGCATTACAATCACTTCCAGCATTTGAACAAGTTTTAGTTAACTGCCCAATGGGTTTGACTGAAGTTGAATTTAACCGCAAGTTATTTTTAGCTCGTCGCCGTGCAGAACAACAATTACAAAACGACCCATTATTCTATGTCACCACTTTGGCGACCACAGTCATCAGCTATAAAGGCTTGATGATGCCAGCAGCGATTGCTGACTTCTATACCGACTTGGCTGATGAGCGCTTAAAATCACATATCGTGGTATTCCATCAGCGTTTCTCGACCAATACTTTGCCACGTTGGCCATTGGCACAACCATTCCGTTACCTTGCCCATAATGGTGAAATTAATACCATTACAGCAAACCGTAACTGGGCTTTGGCACGTACGCCTAAATTTGAAAACCCATTATTGCCAGGTTTAACTGAGCTTAATCCGATCGTAAACCGTACTGGTTCGGATTCATCAAGCCTAGACAACATGCTTGAAATTCTTGTGGGTGGCGGAATGGACTTATTCCGTGCGCTACGTATGTTGGTTCCACCAGCATGGCAGAATGTTGAAACTTTAGATGCTGATCTACGTGCATTCTATGAATTCAACTCTAAGCACATGGAAGCTTGGGATGGTCCAGCAGGTTTGGTGATTCAGGATGGTCGTCATGCCATCTGTATGCTAGACCGTAATGGCTTGCGTCCAGCGCGTTGGGTCATCACTAAAAATGACTACATCACACTTGCATCTGAGATCGGTGTATGGGGTTATGAGCCAGAAGATGTGGTGTCTAAAGGTCGTGTTGGTCCTGGTCAAATCCTAGTGGTTGATACATTGACTGGCAAAGTGCTAGATACCAAAGATGTCAGCAATCATCTTAAGAACATGCGTCCATACCGTGAATGGTTGCGTGATCATGCGATTCGCTTACAGGCCAATCCCCAGCTTGAAGAACAACTTTTGGATCAAGGCCTTACAGGGGATAAGTTAAAAGCAGCACAAAAAATGTTTATGGTAACATTTGAAGAGCGCGATCAACTGTTACGTCCTATCGCAGAAAGCGGTCAGGAAGCTGTCGGCTCAATGGGTGATGATACCCCAATGGCAGTATTGTCTCGTCAAGTGCGCCATGTTTCTGACTATTTCCGTCAGCAGTTTGCTCAGGTCACCAACCCGCCAATCGATCCATTACGTGAATCGATTGTGATGTCATTGGAAACTTGTTTAGGTCGTGAACAGAACGTGTTCGAGCAAGGTCCAGAGCATGCCGACCGCATCATTATTTCCAGTCCTGTATTGTCTAATTCAAAAATGCAGCAGCTTCGCGATGTTGAAAAAGAGCGCGAAGGCTATGGTGTGGTTGATATTGATCTGAACTATGCTGAAGCTGAAGGCTTACAAGCAGCGATTGCCCGTATTTGTGAAGAAACTGCGCAAGCGGTTCGTGATGGCAAAACCTTAATCGTATTAACGGATAAAAAGTTCCGTGAAGGTTTCTTGCCTGCAAACTCGGCATTGGCAACAGGTGCGGTACATCATCACTTGATTAAAACGGGTTTGCGTACTGATGCGAACATTTTGGTTGAAACAGGTTTTGCCCGTGATCCGCACCAATTTGCAGTATTACTTGGCTTTGGTGCGACAGCAGTTTATCCCTACTTGGCATACGATGTGATCAATGACTTGGTTGCCAAAGGTGAGTTATTGGGTGACCCAATCCATGCACAAGCGAATTTCCGTAAAGGGATTGAGAAAGGCTTATTGAAAGTACTTTCTAAAATGGGGATCTCAACAGTTGCCTCTTATCGTGGTGGTCAGTTGTTCGAAGCGGTTGGTCTTTCTTCTGAGGTGGTCGATAAATGCTTCCTTGGCGTACCAAGCCGTATCCAAGGGGCTACTTTTGCTGACTTGGAAAATGACCAGAAAAAATTGGCAAGCACAGCTTGGTCAAATCGTAAACCAATTGATCAGGGTGGTTTGCTCAAATTCGTATTCGGTAAAGAGTATCATGCGTTCAACCCTGATGTGATTAACTCATTGCATAAGGCGGTTCGTTCAGGTCAATATCAAGACTTTAAAGAATACGCTGAGCTAGTAAACAACCGTCCAGTTGCTACGATTCGTGACTTATTCAAGTTAAAAACAACCGATTCGATTGCGATTGATCAAGTTGAAACGATTGAAGAGATTCTACCTCGTTTTGACTCTGCGGGCATGTCTTTGGGTGCATTATCTCCAGAAGCACATGAAGCAATTGCAATTGCGATGAATACGATTGGTGGTCGTTCGAACTCTGGTGAGGGCGGTGAAGATCCTGCACGTTACGGCACGATTCGTAACTCAAAAATCAAGCAGATTGCATCGGGTCGTTTTGGTGTAACACCAGCGTACTTAACTTCTGCTGAAGTTTTGCAGATTAAAGTGGCACAAGGTGCAAAACCAGGTGAGGGTGGTCAGTTACCAGGTGGTAAAGTGAATGGCTTAATTGCACGTTTACGTTACTCGGTGCCAGGTGTGACTTTGATTTCACCACCGCCACATCATGACATTTACTCAATTGAAGATTTGTCTCAGTTGATCTTTGACTTGAAGCAAGTCAATCCTCAAGCGATGGTATCGGTAAAACTAGTATCTGAACCAGGTGTAGGAACAATTGCGGCAGGTGTGGCAAAAGCTTATGCTGACTTCATTACCATTTCTGGTTATGACGGTGGTACAGCAGCATCACCACTTTCATCGATTCACCATGCGGGTTCACCATGGGAATTAGGTTTAAGTGAAGCGCATCAAGCACTTCGTGTAAATGATTTGCGTGGTAAGGTTCGTGTACAAACTGATGGTGGTTTAAAAACAGGTCTGGATGTAATCAAAGCAGCAATTTTAGGTGCTGAAAGCTTTGGTTTTGGTTCTACACCAATGATCGCCTTAGGTTGTAAATACCTGCGTATCTGTCACTTAAACAACTGTGCAACGGGTGTTGCAACTCAGCAAGACCATTTACGTCAAGAGCACTATATTGGCGAACCAGAAATGCTGATCAACTTCTTCAAATTTATTGCAGAAGAAACACGTGAATGGTTAGCTGCTCTAGGTGTTGCATCACTCAAAGATTTGATTGGTCGCGTTGATTTGCTTGAAGTTTTACCAGGAGAAACTGAAAAGCATGCGCATCTTGATCTTAGTGCTTTATTGACTTCACATCCATCTGCTGAAGGCAAAGCTCAGTATTGCCAAGTTCAAGGTAATGCACCATTTGATAAAGGTGTTTTAGCTGAGAAAATGGTGGCTGAGATGTTGCCAGCAATTGAAGCAGGTACAGGCGGTTCATTTAATTTCACCGTAGGTAACTGTGATCGTTCAATCGGCGCACGTATTTCAGGTGAGATCGCTCGTCGTTATGGCAACTTGGGTATGGAAAACAGCCCAGTGGTGATGAATCTTGTTGGTACAGCGGGTCAGTCACTTGGTGTTTGGAATGCTGGTGGTCTGCATATCAAACTTGAAGGTGATGCAAACGATTACGTGGGTAAAGGTATGGCGGGTGGTCGTGTGTCGATCTTCCCACCAAAAGGTTCGCCGTTCCAAACGCAAAATACTGCAATCATCGGTAACACTTGTTTGTATGGTGCGACTGGCGGTAAGTTATTTGCTGCGGGTACTGCGGGTGAGCGTTTCGCTGTTCGTAACTCAGGTGCTTTTGCAGTCATTGAAGGTGCTGGCGATCACTGCTGTGAATATATGACAGGTGGTGTGGTCACTGTCTTAGGTAAAGTTGGTCATAACTTTGGTGCGGGTATGACAGGCGGTTTCGCTTATGTCCTTGACCTTGATAACGACTTTGTTGACTACTATAACCATGAGTTGATTGACTTAAATCGTATCTCTACCGAGTCGATGGAAGATCATAAAGAAAACCTCCTCCGTATTCTTGATGAACATATTCAAGAGACAGGAAGTGCTTGGGCATACAAAATCCGTAATGAGTTCGACTTCTATAGTCGTAAGTTCTGGCTTGTAAAACCAAAAGCTGCTAATTTGCAAACGCTTTTGAAAACAACCCAAGCTGATCCACAATAATTCCACGACTGCAAAGACATAGGCAGGTGCAGAGATGAGAGACATCGCTGCGCCTACCCACGGAGAGAGACATGGCAGAACGCCTCAATAATGACTTTCAATTTCTGGATGTACCACGTCAAGATCCAGAGAAAAAAGATATTACTGTCCGCAAAGCAGAGTTTGTGGAAATTTATAAACCTTTTACAGCGGAAGTGGCTGCAAACCAGGCTCACCGCTGTTTAGGGTGTGGTAACCCGTATTGTGAATGGAAATGCCCAGTACATAACTACATTCCAAACTGGTTAAAGCTGATTGCAGAAGGTCAAATTTTCCAAGCGGCCGAACTTTGCCATCAAACCAATACCTTGCCAGAAGTATGTGGTCGTGTATGTCCACAAGACCGTTTATGCGAAGGTGCTTGTACTTTAAATGACGGCTTTGGTGCAGTCACGATTGGTAATGCTGAAAAATATATCAACGATACTGCCTTTGCTTTAGGCTGGCGCCCAGATATGTCTGGCGTTAAATGGACGAATAAAAAAGTTGCCATCATTGGTGCGGGTCCAGCAGGTTTAGGCTGTGCTGATATTCTTGCCCGTGGCGGTGTGAAACCAGTGGTATTTGACAAGCGCCCTGAAATTGGTGGTTTACTTACATTTGGTATTCCAGAATTTAAAATGGAAAAAGATGTAATGAAACGTCGTCGTGAAATCTTCACGGGGATGGGTATCGAATTCCGCTTAAATACTGAAATTGGTGTTGATGTCACGATTGAACAACTTCTTGCTGAATACGATGCCGTGTTCATGGGGATGGGAACCTATACCTACATGAAAGGTGGTTTCCCTGGTGAAGATCTTGATGGTGTTTACGATGCCCTAGATTTCCTGATTGCGAATGTAAACCGTTGCCAAGGCTGGGAAAAAGATCCAAGTGAATACATCAGTGTAGATGGCAAAAAGGTGATTGTTCTGGGTGGTGGTGATACTGCAATGGACTGTAACCGTACTTCATTACGCCAAGGTGCACATGATGTGACCTGTGCTTACCGTCGTGACGAAAGCAACATGCCGGGTTCTGCACGCGAAGTGAAAAATGCCTATGAAGAGGGCGTGAAATTCCTGTTCAACCGTCAGCCAATTGAGGTTGTTGGTGAAAATGGTAAGGTGACTGGTGTTAAGGTTGTCACTACACAGATGGGTGAGCCTGATAGCCGTGGTCGTCGTAGCCCTGAGCCAATTCCTGGTTCTGAAGAGGTTTTACCAGCTGATGCAGTATTACTTGCTTTCGGTTTCCGTCCAAGTCCAGCGGACTGGTTTGGTTCAGCCAATGTAAGTTTAGATGGTTCAGGTCGTGTGGTTGCGGCAGAACAGCAAGAATTTAAATTCCAGACATCTAATCCAAAAATCTTCGCAGGTGGAGATATGGTGCGTGGTTCTGATCTGGTTGTGACTGCAATTTGGGAAGGTCGCCAAGCAGCAGAAGGTATTTTAGATTACTTAGGTGTCTAATTAATCTTTTTGGTTTGATTGCGATAAAGCCTGCTTATGCAGGCTTTATTTTTTTTAGCTTATCTTTTTGGTAGTTTTAGCAAATCTTATAAGCTTTCCGCCCTGTCCCTGATCATTTTTTAGCATGATACTCGAAGACCAATCAGGAAATTGTGCAGGCAATCAAGATGGCTCTTGTAAATGTAAATTCAGAGAAAATTATTTAAATCTTCCCAATGCATTGGGGGTTACAGTACAACGGTTACAGTTCTCCGATGATTCTATGCAATGATATAAAGATTTCAACAAATAAATGTTACACAGAGAACAAAAATCACATTACAATGAATTATTGAAAAATATAAAGAAAAACCTGAGGATAAATTTTTATGAAAGTGATCAAACAAACTGCGCTCGCAACTGTATTGGCAAGCACCTTATTGTTCACAGGCTGTGGCTATAACACCTTGCAGGTGAAAGATGAGGCGGTCAATGCTTCCTGGTCTGAAGTACAAAACCAGTATCAACGTCGTGCTGACCTTGTGCCTAATCTTGTCAATGTAGTGAAAGGCTATGCCAAACATGAAGAGCAAGTCCTCACAGAGGTTACGCAAGCTCGTTCCAATGTGGCAGGTTTAAAAGTGGATAAAGAAGTTTTAGAAGACCCAGCGCTATTTGAAAAATATCAACAAGCACAAAGTCAATTGACAAGTGCATTATCTCGTTTGATTGCTGTTTCTGAAAATTATCCAGATTTAAAAGCCAATGAACAATTCCGTGATTTACAAGCACAATTGGAAGGTACAGAAAATCGAATCGCGGTTGCGCGTAACCGTTATATTACGACAGTGCAAGATTACAATTCATATGTGCGTCAGTTCCCACAAGCAATGACAGCAAAAGTGATTGGGATGAAAACCAAGGAAAACTTTAAGGCAGACTCATCTGCACAACAGGCGCCAACAGTTTCATTTAATTAATCGTTGAAATTGTTTTCGGCTTAGGAGGGGCGTATGTTGATCAAGTTAAAGCAAAAATTAAAATATGTTTTAACCATCATTTTTGCAATGCTTTGTTTTCAACATACAACCTGGGCTGAGACCGCCACTGCAACAGATCAGGGTGATCTAGTGGTTGCTGGAAAAATGATTCAGCAACATCAGCAACAAAATAAGTCATCGACAACCACAGAACAGCCTCCCGTACTACCTACAGTTGCCAATGATATGGCGGATGGGGAATCTATACGTGGTTTACCCACTTTAAACCAACCTGTGATTGATCAAGCTAAGATATTGAACGAGGCTGAAATCCAGCAACTCAATCAAAAAATTCTAGCCCTTTATCAACAAGGTAAAGCTCAAATTGGTGTCATTATTGTACCCACCACAGGTCAGGAAGCGATTTTTGATTTTGCTTTGCGTACAGGTGAAAAATGGCAATTAGGTTCTGCTAAACGTGATAATGGTTTGTTAATGGCGATTGCGATCAACGATCGTAAAATCCAGATATTGACAGGTTATGGCTTGGAGGGTGTATTACCTGATGTAGTACTCAGCCGCATTATTCGTGATCAAATTACACCTTATTTTAAACAAGGTCAGTATGCTCAAGGAATTTCAGCTGGGTTGGATGAAATTAGCCGTATCGTTAATCTTGATCCAGAGATCGCTCAACAATCTGCTCAAGAGCTCAAAGAGCGCCATGAGCAGGCAATTCAAGCACAACAAGCCAAAGATAATACGCTTACGATGGCGCTATTTATTTTAATTGCAGGGGTAATTGGTTCACTGATTGTTGGAAAACGCTTAAGTGCATCTACTGCGGCTGTGGCAGCAACGGTTGCGGGACTGGTTAATGGTGCTGGTCTGGTGATGAGTCTATTGCTTGGTGTGGGAATTTTCTTTCTATTGATTACTTCATTGGCCCAGCTTATTTTTCAAGCCTTTTTGTCAGGTGGTGGACGAGGGGGCAGAGGGGGAGGTTTTGGCGGTGGCAGCGGCGGTGGTTATAGTGGTGGTGGCGGCAGTTTTGGTGGGGGAGGAGCATCAGGCTCATGGTAACAAAAACAGATACAACACAGATTATTACCCAGCCTAAACTGGATGAGCATGTTCAACCAAGTTTAAAACGCTGGTTTAAACACTTCCTTTATATATCTTCTACGCATCGTTATTTCAATAAGCAAGATAGAATGCACATAGCCAACGCTGTGCAACAGGCTGAAAAAGGTCATGTCGGTGAAATTCAGGTAGTGATAGAGGGACATATTCCTTGTTCACAGGCTTATCATCAAAATACCAGATTACGTGCTCAGCAGCTATTTGCCGAATTAGGGGTATGGGATACTGAATTGAATAGTGGGGTTTTGCTTTATTTGAACCTTTGCGAGCGAAAAGTTGAGATTGTGATTGACCGTGGTTTAAAAAATGCAACACAAACTGAGACGTGGAATGAAATTTGCCAAAATATCGCTGTTACCTTGGCTCAAAAAGAATATTTGCGAGCTGTAATTAGTGGCGTGAATGAAATTGGTCAAGTACTGGATCAATACTATGTAAAAAATGATTTGTATGATGAAAATGAATTGCCTAATGAACCTATTATATTGAAATAAATTGGTTTTTTGTTATTGTTTTTCTTTTTGGAATGGATTGTAAATATACTGATCTGTATGTGGTAAGTTGTATCGAATAGCCATTTTTCTTATTCCGATAAACGGTTGATAAAAATTTTGATCTTTATTAAGAATTTTTTTGTGATTTGTTTCGCTCATTTTTACAACAATTAGAAAATAATCAAGATTAATACTCTCGAACATAAAGGATAAAGAGCTGAAGCTGACATTTTTTGTCATTTTATTTCTCCTTGTGTCAATATTGATTTATATGTGAGCAATCGAAAAATTGTTTAAGTCTCTGTTTTTTTGCGTTAAAATTGGCTAAGCTAAGGATTGGCATAGAACATGCTAAATACAAAGTAGCTCGAAAGGCTTATAAAAATTTATACATTGGAGAAATGTTATGAACACAATGCAAAAGGGTTTTACCTTAATCGATACTCCATAAGTGTCCATATAAAATGAACAATCCATAAGTAAGTCAATATGGACATAAAAATAATAAATTTGATATGAAGAATCAATATTATCTTTTTCTACTTTTTTCAATCTCCGTTTTTACTCATGCTCAAGAACTAGACTTAATTCAATATTCAGATATTTCATCAATTCCTCAAATTGTTTTGAAGCCAAAAATCCAAACAGAACTTCAAACATTGTTAAAGCATGATTACCCAAAATTCCAAGCTAATTTTGAACATTATTCAGCGCCTTATTTATTGAAAACAGACGAAGCTTTGTATTATGAAGGTAGGTCTGGAAGTAGTTTAGATGCTTCATCCACGATTGTGTTTAAAGATGGGCGATTGTTTGCTGCAATATATTTTGCCAATACCAAGACCTTAAAATACTTTAGCAACGATGCCAGTTGCTCAGAACAGTTACATCCCGCGATTCAAGTTTTTGTTCAGCAGCGTGAAATTCAAAGTATTGAGTATGTGACAGCAAGAGTGGAAAGTGATTTAAAATATCATTTTGGTTTAGCTGCTCAATGTGAGGCTTATATAGAAAAGATAAACAAGCGAAGTTTAAGAAAATGAGCAAGTTTTAGGGTATTTATAATTTAATTTGAACCTCATTGAGATGATTGATGACATGCTACGTTATCGAAGGGCTTTAATCATTAAGCTTGTATGATATTGTTAGATTTAAGGCTTAATCAGTAAAATTAGAGCTTGAGGTGATGCTATGACGTTATTGGAACAGCAGGCTGTACCAACGGTTGTGTTGGGAAAATCAGTACTTAGGGCTGCTAAACTGCTCTCCATTAGTCAGTCTCAGCTCGCAATAGTGCTAGATATGGATGTCGAGGCAATCACTCAATTGCAAAACCAACCTGAATTAGATCCAAATTCTAAACAGGGGAAATTAGCACTGTTGCTGATTCGTCTATATCAGGCTTTGCATGCTTTGACAGGCGGTGATCAGGCTGCGATGAAGATTTTTTTAACGTCCGAAAATAGAGTCACTAGCGGTATCCCAATTCATCAAATTGAAACGATGAGTGGTTTGATTTCTGTTCTTAATTTTGTCGAAGCCATTGTGTGACAATATACTCCTATGGACTAACTTATACTTAACTTGCACAAATTATGTTGTGTAACGTATATAACAAGTTGAAATTATTAAAAAATTGGATAAATAAAAATGCAATCGACTGAATTAAAACAATTACCAGACTGGTTATTAGAACAGTTACCTCAAATGACTGAACCAGCAATTTTATCACTGCGAGATACGAAACTTGTCGTCACTTATCCTGATCGTACGGAAACAATTCACGATAGCTTAAAAGACACACAACACCAGATCCATCATGTCAAACCGACAGATTTACAGATTCTACCAGAGGTTTATCAGTATTTTGGTGAGGATAAAGAAAATGGCGGCCTATTTTTTAAAACCTCTGAGCATCTTTCTAGTCGTTTGTTTGATGTGGTTCTAGGATTTTAGACCACGCCTATAAGTGATAATCTACTCCCCAATAAGCATGGGAAATGCTTGTTTTTGGAGTCAACCATGACACGAAGAAAACGTCGTAATCATTCAGCAGAGTTTAAAGTTAAAGTTGCTCTCGCAGCAATTAAAGGCGACCACACACTCGCTGAACTTTCTACTCAATTCGATTTACATCAAAACCAAATCATCGATTGGAAAAATCAACTGCTTGAGCAATCAGTCAATATTTTTTCACGACCAACAGCACAACAAGAACCAGAGATTGACCTCAAAGCTCTACATGCCAAGATAGGACATCAGGCATTGCAAATTGATTTTTTAGAAGGTGCGCTCAGAAAAATAGGGCAGCTGAGCGGCAAAAAATGATCGATAAGACCCATCAACTTTCGGTACGACAACAATCGCAATTGATTCAAATCAATCGCAGTACGTTGTATTACAAGCCCAAAGAGATTTCATCAACTGATTTGAGTTGGATGCGTCTAATCGATGAAATTCATCTCGACTACCCATTTATGGGCAGTCGAATGATACGAGATATGCTACAGCGTCAAGGGCATCAAATAGGTCGGCGTAAAGTCCGACGTTTAATGCGCTTGATGGGAATACATGCCTTGTATCCAAAACCCAATACCAGTAAGCCTAATCTTGCACACCGTATTTTC
>NZ_KB849434.1:7171-139517 GCF_000368425.1 Acinetobacter sp. CIP 102637 | reverse complement strand
ATGAATTTTATGATCAACATTTACTAAAAGTAATGGCAGCATAATTTAAATATTTAGAGCGGATTTATCACTTATAAAACTGAATTGAGTGGTCTAATTAACGGAACCACATTAGTTTTCCTATATCGATCAAAATAAATTTGAGCATTTACAATCTGCTTTACAGACTGCCTTTGAAAATGAGCAAGTATATCTCACAAATCCAACGGACTTTTTAACTGCCTATCGTTTTATTGATACACACCCAGCCTTTTGGACGGTTACTGGCGACTTACCATCATGGCACTGGAATACATGGGGACATTGCCAAAATGTTTATCACGGTGTATATGAAGATGATGGGAAATTAGTGATTTATTTAGAGACTGGCTCACATCTCAATAAATTAGAAGATGGTGGTAAATTATACCAAGAACATTATCATGATTATCGTTTAGATGTTTGGGCAGATACGTTTGAACAGGCGTTTATCAAGTTGGCGGCAATGGTGTATAAGTTTTTTGACCATCAAGGTGTTGAGCGTCCAGATGTGCCACATATAAAACCAACATGGGTTCTGGAGCTTGATGAACGAATTGCAGATTTTAAAAAATGGAAAGATGAGGAGCTGTGAGTATTCACTACTAGGGGGACGTCCATGACGTTGTTAAAGTATGTCGTTTAAAACCTCTGCCAATGTTTGACCATTTTTACGATTGATCAATCTAGCAGACATACCAAATGCTGTCGGTCCTGTAAAATCTGCAAGTGCTGTATCCCCAACAAATAGCACCTCTGAAGATTGGCAACCTAGTTGCTCAATGAGTGATTGATATATTTTCGACTCAGGTTTAATTGCCGCCACTTCATAACTCCAAGCATAAGCATCAAGGGGCGGTAATAATGAAGAAACAATTTTTCCATATGGCATAGCTAAATTTGAGCATAATGCCAATCTGAATCCTAATTTCTTTAATTCTTCCAAAGTTGATAGTGTATCTTCGTACAGAACGAGAGATCTTAATTCTTCGTCTAAATCATGCTCAATTTCTTGCAGAAATTGCTCTGAAATATTTACCGCTAATCGCTTTGCAAGCTCTGCCAAATTTAAATTGTGGGACATAATAAATTTGGCATCATCAGGTTTTGGCTGTCGCCCATTTTCCTTAAGCCATTTCATTAATTTTCTATATGAGGAACGTCTTTCCCCTATTTTTACAAGTGTGCCAAATACGTCAAAAACAATGACCGATGGCTCAATATGGCCTGCTTTTATAAATGATTCCATATTTTTACAACCAATTAAATTTTACTTTTTGTTGAGATTACCATAAGAGCATTGCTAAAAAATTAAGGGAGATATTTGATATCTCCCTTTGATTATTTTATTCACTGAAATCTGCAAACATGATTTTAGGAAAATTCTTCATAAAGTGGCGTCTAACATGATTGAAGTCACTGAGATCATGTTGATTTTTTTCAAAATAATTCACCCAGGCTAAAGTCGCATCTTGGTCATTTAAGTTGGGGTTAACATTCAGAAATAAAGCTAAATCAAATGTACGATCAATATTAAACTCTTTGATTATCACAACAGCAGTCGAGCGAACTTCTTCTGAAACAGAGAATTTTGGTGAAAAGTAGTTATTCATAGCTGAACTTCCTTAAAAAACTATATAATAAAACTTAGAATGGCTAATTTGTTTTTAATAGAACAGTATAACCTGCTGCAGGTTAAATTATCATGGTAAAAGTTATTTATCAAGTTAAATTAACCTTCTGTAGGTTAATTTTTTAATTTAAAGGTTGTTATGATTAGATGTAGGTTGTCAACTTTGATGGGTGAGCGAAAAATTTTAAAGCTAAGTGAGGTAGCTCAAGCGACTGGTATCAATCGTAATACGCTAACAAGTCTTTACTATGATCGTGCAGTACGAATTGAACTTTCAGTCGCTGATACCTTGTGTAAATATTTTAATTGTAATATGCAAGATTTATTTGAATACAGCGAAGACTCGTAAAGCAGGGAACTAAGTGGTCCATAATTTATTGATAAATTTAAAAATAATCTAGAGTGAGCAAAGTTTTATGTTAGTGATAGCTGAAGTTTTGATTGATATATTTTTTTGCTAAAAATCTAGCATAAGCTCTACCTAGACAAAAAATTACAAGACATAAAATTAATGTTGACATTAATGGGATCAAAGGCTCCATTAAATTATGTTTCTGAAACATAATACCCGCAAAATTTGGTAAACGTCCCATAATGAAATAGAATCCACCGATTACTAAGGTAAAGATTACCCAACAAATTGCGATAGCATGTTTTTGATAGCGAAAAAATGTCTGATTACGGAATGATGAGATACATTGATTACAATAAGGAAATCTCTGATAGTCTTCATAAGAAAGCATCCCATCACCATTTTTACATGGTAATGAGTGATTAATTGTTAAATTGCCACCACATACATTGCCTGTATTCGAATGACCGACAGAAACAGAATTATTTGTCATAAGAATCCTAGCTATTTATTTAAGAGTAATATCTCTTCCTGCAACATTCCCAGTATTGGAGTCACCGATCGTAACAATATTACCCTTAGGTGGTTCTGGAGTATTTTGAGTTAATAAACCTGCCAAGATATGTCTTTGTACAGTTTCTGATGCTTGCCGAAATAATTCAATCAGCATTTTTTCTTGTGTTGTCAGACTTAAAGACTCTCTTTTTCCTGTTAAAACGTAATTAATATCAAAGCCTAATTCCGTAAGTTTAGCAAGATACTCTGCATCTGGAGAGCGTTTGCCATTTTCATAATTAGACTGTGTAGGAATTGCTACACCAACAAATTCAGCTACATCTTTTGCTTTTAAATTCAACCTATTACGTTCTTCTGTTAAAAAAATCTTATTCATTTGGATAAATCCTATTGATTTAAATTAATCAAACGATTAATATTAATTTGTTAGCGATACTTACATAGTGTAACACGCTCGAGATAATCATGAACTAACACGCAAGGGTAAACGATATGAAAGGAAAGCCATTCTTGGTTCGGCTACCGAATCCTGAAATTCGTGAGGCTTATCAACGATATTGTTCAGATCATTTAAGAAGTCTTGATGCACAGTCTTCAGTACTGATTATGAGAGAACTTAAAATCCAAGGCTATTTGAATGATTTGTCAAGTATAAATCAAAAAATGCTACAAAAGAGATAGATGCTGTGGGCTAAATTTTAAAAGTCATTATTTTCATTTGGCAAAAAGTATAAAAGCTCATGCGGGAACATGAGCTCTTATGAATGTCTTCATTGCTGATCAGACATTTGTATTTTGATGAATAGGGACATTTTTGTCAATCCTATCTCAAGATCACTTTTTGCCTGTTTTTTAATAAACAGGAGGCTCAAAATGAGCACTAAACTTAAAAATGGTCAGTCACGTTACCAGTCGAAAGCTAAAGTTGTGACCATCAAAAAATTTCAATTATTGAGGTTGGCTAAGGCAAACCATTGTTTCAATGATGCCGAGTTTGAAAATTATGGTGATGCGTACCTTGAATTCCCTGTGATTATTCAGGGAGACGGTTGTCCGTCAGAAATTTTTAATCTGTATTTACTGAAAAGACTACAACAAACAGTGCAGTATGATTTTAAAACATTTGCTTCGATTGCGAATCAATTGGTTGATTTTCAGCGGTTTCTTGAAGATGAACAGCTGGACTGTTTGAAATTCCACAAACTAAAACAGTCGAATGCGATTTTTAAATATCGTACTCGTTTGATTGAGCAAGCGAATGCAGGCCTAATTTCAGCCAGTTCTGCACGTGGTCGAATTAATGCAGTGGTAAATTTTTATCGATTTCTTGTCACAGAAGATTTGGTTGATCATCAACGCTACGGACTGCCATTTCAAGATGTCTACAAATATATTGCGGTAGACAATGAGTTTGGCGCACGTCGAAAAATGGCAATTAAGTCGCATGATCTTGCGATTCACGTTCCAGCCAAAGCCCCAAATTCTGAAGCGATTGTCGATGGTGGCGAATTAAGTCCACTCAGTGTTGAATCGCAAGCAGTCATATTGAAAGCACTGCAAAAATCATCACGAGAATATCAGTTGATGTTTTATCTTGCATTGTTTACAGGTGCTCGTTTACAAACGATTTGTACTTTACGAATCAAAAACTTAATTGGTCGTGAACCTGATAGTCAGGGTTTTATCCGTCTGCCTGTTGGGGCAGGGACAGGCATTGATAGCAAATTTCAAAAGCCAATGACGCTGCTAATTCCGCATTGGTTGGCGCAAGATCTTAAAATTTATATCAATAGTGAGCAAGCGAGTCAGCGTAGACAGAAGTCAAACTATGGCGAATCGGATGAAAACTATGTGTTTCTCACAAAATTAGGGACACCATTTTATACAAGTAAAGTAGAGCAGCAAGAGCTGACCGAGAGGATTAAAGCTTCTGACTCATCTAGGGCTAGGCTTAAGCTCTATGAAGGCGAAGCGGTACGCAGCTATTTAAAAGGTGTGTTATTGCCTGAAATTCGCTTGATTGATCCGCAATTTCCAAGCTTTAAATTTCATGACTTACGTGCCAGTTTTGGGATGAATCTACTGGAAAGCCAATTACAGCACCTGCCCGAAGGACACTCGGCGATGACCGCTGTCGAATATGTGCAAGCTCGCATGGGTCATCGCAATATCAGTACCACTTTACAGTACTTGAACTATAAATCACGCTTGCAATGGCGCAGTAAAATTCAGCATGAGTATGAATCAAGTTTAATGAAGTATGTGATGTCTTCTGTTAATTCAATAGGAGATCTGTCATGAATTTTATTCGTACTCCATTGTTTGTACATATCACTGATACTCATAAGCAGATTACTGAGCATGAGCGCCTAATACTCGTGCTGAAAGATAAAACGGCCTCATTTTCTTTTAGAACTTTAGATATTGGTACATTCTTTTTTGCTAAAAGAGCATGTTCTTCCGATATATCCGACCATGAGCTTGCTGCTTCTTTTGATGAAAAAAGACGCTATTTTTTAAAATGTTTTACCGATTATCTACTGCAAATGGATGGATCGGACCTATCAAAAGGGTTGTTCTATTCCATCATCAAAATATTTTTGGACTGGATTGATCAGCAAAAGAAAAATTTTGATTTATCCAATAAGGACAGTGTGATCGATGCGTATCGTCGTTACAGTAAACATTTAGTGGATCGGACTCTTCTTACTGACACTGATGACGATAACTTGGCTGCGCATACAGCAAAGCAATATCAGCGTAATGCAGCAAAGCTAATAGCATATGTATTTGACTGTCATGAAATTGATATTGTTAGTCAAGCAATGCAAGTTCAGTCACAGCGTTATGACGTTCCTGTTTTACCAATTGCACAGGAGGATCATCAAAAGACATATGCCACTTTGTTAAATATTTTTCTTGAAATCCATCGTATCGTGGTGCAAGAAGGGAGTTTTCCAGCACATTTTCAATCGGTGGATGAAGAGAACTTTTATTTTTATTCTGGTTTTCATCATCAAACTGAAAAACAACATATTCAGTTTGATATGCACAGCTATTTATCTAAATATTCAGCTATTCCAGATTTCTCAAAAATGTTGGTGGATTTCGGGCTTGCTGAGGATAGTGAACATCGAAAGCGCTTACGTGAAAATCGTAATCAAGCGATTCGTAAGCTTGAAGAGCGTAATAAAGATGAACGACATACTGAGCGAGAGCGACTCGCCTCCTATGGTCTTTGCATTGGTATGTTGTTGTTTATTGCACAAACGGGAGCTAATTTAGATACAGCTCAGCAGTTACAACTGGATACGATGAAAATCCTACCTTCAACTCAGGGACGGAGATTTTCGGGCACAAAAAGCCGTGCTGGTGGGAAAGAAGTTCAGCCTGAGTTTGGGGTGAAATTTGAACCTATTTTTAGACAAATTTTAGAACTTCGAGCATGGTATATCCAAGATGAAACCTGTCATTTTGTCTTTCCACAACGTAATGAAATTCAAAGTCTTGTGCCGATTGGAAGTGCTAGGTTGCAATTACTCAGAAACTTTTTACAACGCATTTTCCCTCAAATACTCTGGATTACACCGCAACAGTGGCGTAAGCATAAAAGCAGTCAAACTGTTGAGTTTAGCGATGGTGATCTACTGCTTGAAGCTGAAGTCATGGGTCACTCACTCGATACGGCAAAAAATAATTATGCACGTACGTCATTCAAAGATGCAGCTCAGCAAATTTCTCAATTCTTTCATGAGTTGCGGGATGTTGCCGTTGCGAAAACACGAACGGTTGAACGTATTGCGGTGCAAACACTAGATGAGGCTGTTGATGTTCAAACCTTGCCTGTCGGTGCATGCATTGCAGCAGCTCCACAGCCTGAAAAAGATTTAGGTTTTACTGACCAAGCTCCAACACCCAATTGTCAGCAATTTGAACACTGTCTTTTTTGTCAGCATTATGCAGTTCATGCCGATGATGAAGATGTCCGTAAACTTTTGTCATTAAAAAGCTTATTGGGTTACATCAAACAAAAAGCCACGGATTTGATTAAATGGGAGTCACAATTCGGTGTAGTTTTACATCGAATTGATGAAGTACTTAATGATTTATCAAATAGTTATGAAAGTCTGCGTGACCGTATTTTTTTAATTCAAGAAGAAGTAGAAAGTGGTGATTTAGATGCCTATTGGCTTAATCATTTTGAATTATTACTTGATTTGGGATGGATCGTATGAGTTCATTTAATTCATATTTGTATTCATTGGGTATTGCTGAACTGTTTTTACCTGATGAGTACAACTTACAGAATAATCAGCTGAGTGTTCCCACAAGCTTTATTTTATCCCGTATGTCAAATGGAGCAACACTGTCTAAATTTGTCGATGATGTTTGGGACTTTTCACCGTATCTACCGAAGTGTCACTGTAAATTAAATTTTAAAAGTTGGTTGAAAAATGCGCGTGAGAATGATTTTCTCTTCTGTCAAATACGTGCTGAAATGAAAAAAATTATTTTTGCGTTGCTCTACATCAAAACAGGTAAGTCGATTATTAAAAGTGTTGAGCAACGCCATCTTGTCTTGCGACAGTTTGCTGCAATTGCTTACCGCAATGGTTGCACCTTGACACAATTATTTAGTGATGCAGCCTATATTGCGAAAGTACAAGATGCTTATGCTGGCATCAGTTACCAAAGAGCTAATCACATCAAAGCATTTTTAACTGATTGTTTTGCCTTACAGCAGCAGTACCCGTTATTAATTCCAGCTTTTAATACATATCAACCGATTGAGCATTTAGCAAGGCTCGCTGCACAAATACGCTTGCAGTCGAGCAAAGTAGGTCCGCAAACCAAGTTGATTCCATCTCGTATTTATATAAGTTTAATTAATGGGTTAGCAGAGAAATTGAATGAGTTTAATCATTATGCACCTGCTTTACATCAGTGGTTTAAGCGCATTCAACAAGAGCCGTCTTTTGCACGTATGCCACGTGAGTTTAAAGATTATAAAAAAGCAATAAGTTTTGCCGATGCTCGTGATTTACTTGGTTTAACTGCACTTTTTAAAAATAATCAGATTCGCAAACATGCCAATTTGACTCGCTATATCACCTTGATTCAAGGTATGGCTAAGCTGTGGATTCACTTGTTTACAGGAATGCGGGACAATGAGGTGAATCAACTGTCTTATGACTGCTATCAAACTGTTCAAAGTAATGAGCATCTTGTGCATGTTGTCATGGGTTATACCTCCAAGTTGCATGGTGGTGGAAATAAATCGACGTATTGGATTACGTTTGAAGATATTCAGTTTGGGGTACATGCAGCACAAAGTATTGGTGAAATCTACGCTTTATTTAATCCGCATTACGATTTTTCTAACCCTCGTGAATATCCCTTATTTCCAACACGATATTCACAAAAACATCGGCATAAAAATAATCGAAATATTGAAAATGAAACGGATTTTATTTCCAATTTTTCAGGTGCTCCGACTAGAACACAGTCCAATTTTAACGAGTACTTGAACCATATTTCGGCATTACTTGGTGATGAGTTGCGCATCTGTGAAAGTGACTTGGCTGAACTGGAAGCCTTTGATGGTTTTCGCAATTGGCGTGAAGAAAAGGACTGTCAACTAGGTGAATACTGGAATATCTGTACCCATCAATTTAGGCGCTCATTAGCTGTGTATGGTGCGCGTTCAGGTGTTATTGGTTTAGGTGCTTTATCCGTTCAATATAAGCATTTAACCGAAGCGATGACTTTATATTACCGAGAAAACGCAGTATTTGCCCCGAATATTTTAGCCAGTGATAGCCAAAAGGAATTTATTCAAGAGCTGGAATATCAGCGCTTGGTGCATTCTTATGCTCAGTTTGAAGATGGTGTAATTAATAGTGCTAGCCGTTTACTTGGTGGGGCAGGAACCTATTTGCAGCTACAAAAAGACCGCGAGCAATTACTCACAGTATTTCCAAACCGTGATGAAGCAATTAAGCGCATGAAAAAAGGGGAAATTGCTTACAAACCGAGTCTTTTGGGTGCTTGTACTAATCCTGATTCTTGCGAAAAAATTTCATTTACTGCGATTACCAGTTGTTTGAGTTGTGCCCATGCTGTGTTTGATGCAACAAGTGCTGAAAAAATGCAAAAAGCGGTTCAGCGACTACAACGGCAGCGAGATATGCAAGCACAGAGCAGTCTGCTTTACGGGCAAATGGACAGCGATATTTTGGCTTTAAACAAAATGATTCAAAAAATTAAAACGATTAATATTGAGGTGTAAAATATGAGTGCACTTAATGATTATTACGCTGCTTTAGAGCGATTAAAAGCCAATAAGCCAACCGTCTTGCCTAAAGGGTCTGCCATTAATAACGATACGGTTGCAATGGAGGCTGGACGTAAACGAGGCTCGATTAAAAAGAGCCGTCATGCAGCATTAATTGAGGCAATTGAGCAAGCTGCACAGGCAGCAGGGCAAAATCTTCTTTCGCCTGCCCAGCAAATTGAGCAAGCGAAAACTAAGACCAAAGCGGTGAAAAGTGATTATGAGCAGCTGAAAGAAGATTATGAAAAACTGCTGGAAAAGTGCAATTCCCTGTTGCTGGAAAATTTTGAGTTGAGGCAGAAAGTATAAGTAGGAAATGATATACTGCTAAATGAAGAATTAGCGGTCAATTAATTTTAGGTGAAGTCGTCTTTTTTATAATGTTTGAGTAGAGACAAACCTGAACTTAGACGATCAGTTAGAATGGTTGCTGCTGTTTCAGAGAATTTGACATCTTGCATCAGCCATTGTTGAAAAACATCAAAGTCTATTTCGCATTTATCTAAATGAACTTGTAAAATGAAATCATACCATTTAAGTTCATCACTTGAATTAAAATTTTTATTCATGCTAGGGTTTGCCGAAGCTTTAAATGAATTAAGTTTCTTTTGTGCACATGGTGATAAATCTGTTTTTAGAGCTTTCAGAGACATAAATGTTTCCTTTTATAGTTATGATAATAAAAACGCATCAAATTTGATGCGTTTTTCAGACCGTCAATTTTATTATGCAGCTGGTGCTTTTGAACCTTTTTGACATTGAGCATCAGTTGCTGAAGCACCTGATGCTATAGCAGCAGCAGCCGTGAAAGCAACAGCTCCATCAGAACCAATAGTTGCAACTACTTTACAACCTTTGTTCATAGCAGTTAGCGTTATTCCAGTTTGTTCTGCAACCGCAGTAGTTCCTCTGTATATTTTTGTACTTTCTGGAAGTGTTGCTGCTGTTGTAGGTGCAGCTCCAGATGGTATTTCTGTATTCAAAGAATCACAACCAATACCAGTTTGAATACATGCTTGTGCTTTAGGAACAAAATTATTTAATCCTCCCATGGCTGCAGAACCATAAGAAGTTGCAACATATTCGCGGTAAGCTGGAATTGCTACCGCAGCCAAAATACCAATAATAGCAACTACAATCATCAGCTCGATCAATGTAAAGCCTTTTTGAGCGTTCATAACATTCTCCACAAATGTTTTGTTAATTTAATTATAAGCTTTGTAAGCTAGTTTATAGTCTGCACAAAGTGTGCCAAAGCATACTATCCAATAATTCTATATGAAATCAATACATTGTTTAACGGATTAAAAAAATCAAAAAAGCATGAGATAATTTTATGTAACTAAGTGACATAGAATGTCAGTTTTGTCGGTTTTTAGAGATGTAAATATGAAGATTGCTTGTAGTAGGAAAAACTAAATTATTAGCATCTAAGTGAGCAGACAACTATATTGGTTTGGTTTAGTCATGATTGCTTGTGTGGCTATAAAAGCAATCTGAAGTTGCAAGTGCTGTTTTATGCGGAATGTTTCATACATGAGAGTAATAGAGTGAAACGGCTGAAAGATTTCAAGATAATCGAACGAAAATACCTCATCCAACTGTAAAAGTTTTGTTTATGCAATTTGGTGATGATGAAGTCATGCGCTGCTTTGTGATAATTCATGTAAGACGTGTGATTCGTCAGTAGAAAGAAGAAATACATAAGTTGGCTTATAAATGAGTTTGGATTTTTTATTCTGTTTTGAGCTTATCAAAATTTGTGGATTCAAGCGGCAAGTGCAACAGTATAAAAATTCATCCTATCGCACTGAGTAAAAGCCATTTTCGTATATGGACAAATTGGGAAAATTTGTCCTTTTAAAAGCATGTCCATATGGACAAAATGAATAATGAAGTAAAACAAGATAATTCAATGGGTTGATGCATGTCCATATAAAGTGACTTATGGAATGTAATGTACTCATGATCGTTGTAGCGATCATTGGTATCTTGGCTGCAATTGCGATTCCTGCTTATACTGACTATACAGCGCGTGCAAAAGTCACCGAAGCTGTTGGTGCTTTAGCATCTGCGAAAACTAGTGTTTCAGAGTTTTTTACATCTCAAGGTGTAATGCCTTCTGATGCAGACGCTGCAGGGATAAATAAAACACCAGCTGGTGATTACGTTGCTGGCGTTACTTATACTCGAACTGATCCTACTCACGCAGTAGTTGCAGTTGAATTAAAGAATATCAATTCAGATGCTAATGGAACTACATTCCAATTAAATGCAACTGGTGATACGGCAAAAGGAGTTTCATGGACTTGTTCTTCTGCTGGAACTAAACCTACACCAGAAAAATTTTTACCAGCTAACTGCCGCGGAACCTAATGTCTAATTTGATTAAACATTTAAAAAATAAAGAGCTACTCGTAGCTCTTTATTTTTTTTTATTTATCTTAGGTGTCTCAATAAATGGTTTTAATTTTTATAATGAATTAAGAACTTTAGAAGTTTTTCTGTTAATTGGTTTAGGATTTTATAGTTTAATTCAAAAAAAAAGCTACTTTTCTAAATATGAGTTTTGTTTTCTTATTTTTACCTTGTTAGGTTTTTTATTTTGGTCAAATTATTCTTATATTTTTTATGAGCTTATTTTGTTTTATTTGCTTTATAAGGCTTTTTTAAATTTAAATTACAATGAGTTTTTATCCAAACTTGTAATCTGGTTAAGTTTTTCTATTTTTTTGATGCTACCTATTGCTATTACAGAGTTTATGCTAAGTGGAGTTTATCAAAATTGGTATCCTATGCCATGGAACATCCGAGTCTATAATAGCTATTTTTTAGTGTTATCTATTTTTGCAATTTGGTTTTACTTAAAACAAGAAAAATTTAATAATATCTATTTAATTTTTTTATTTTTGGCATTTTTATCTATTCTTTTAGATGGTGGTCGTTCAACAGCTTTAGCGTATAGTGTTTTTATTGCATGCGTATGTATGTTTAACCGTGCTGTACGATTTAAATTATTATTCACTTATGCTGCTACATGGCTCACATATTTTTCTATTTTATTTTTTTCAAGTCATTCTACTTCTAGTGTAAGGTCAATTGTTAGAGAATCAACGAGTGGACGCTATGAGCTTTGGGTAAGTGCTTTTCAATGCTGGTCACAAAATCCAATCTTTGGATGCGGGTTTTATCAATTAGATCAGTACTCAGGTGTGATTTCAGCACATCCACACAATTTATTTATTCAAGTTTTAACAGAAACAGGCTTAATAGGATTTGGTTTTCTTATTTTAGTCATTTGGAATATTTTAAAAAGAATAAAATGGAATCTTAAGGAAAATTATTTTGTAATTTCAGCTTTTATAGCAGTAAGTATCGACTTATCTTTTTCAGGTATACATATTTATCCTGTTACACAAGTTGCACTTTTATGGTTATTCGTCTTTTTACTTAAAAATCCTGAATTTCAGCGTGCGGCTTCTTTTCACCCATCAACATATGAAGCTTCAAGAGTTTCTCAAGTTTTTGGGTATATAGCCTATATTTTAATTGCTCTGGCTTTTATTTATTTGTTTTTTTATACATCTGCCTTATCTGAAAGTTTACCATCAACACCACCCCGATTTTGGGAGTATGGTTATCAACTATTTTAAAATATCAATGTCGTGAGATTTGAATGTCCAAACGTTTAAAGTTTTTCCTCAGCCATTTAGTACTTTCTTGTCTGCTTGCTCTTGTTGTGGTTGGACTAGTGTTTTTTATTTGGTATCCAGCACCGCTAGCCACTGCCGTCGGGGTGACGCATATTTTTTTGATGATGCTTGCTATTGATGTGATTATTGGGCCTTTATTGGGTTGCTTGGTCTATAAAGAAGGCAAAAAAACACTTAAACTTGACCTAAGTGTAATTATATTTATTCAAATTGCGGCTTTATGTTATGGGGTGTTTAGTATCGAACAAGGTCGTCCCGCATGGTTGGTTTACAATGTAGACCGTTTTGAGTTGGTTAGAAAAAATGAATTGGTTGATACGAATATTCAGCAAGTACAGCCACAATTCCAACAACCTTCATGGTTTAAACCGCAATATGTTGCCACTGAATTTGCCAAAGACACACAACAACGCAATGATGAAATGTTTGCAGAAGTTTTAGGTGGTATTTCTATTGCACAGCGTCCAGAACGCTATGTAGAACTGAATCAAGCAAAAAACCAAATCCAACAACATGCACAAAATTTGGATGCGTTATACCAGTTTAACGATAAAGCTTCGGTAGAAAAGACATTATCTAAGTATCCCCAAGCAACTGCGTTTGTTCCTCTAAAAGCCAATGCAGTGGATATGACAGTTCTTATCAATAAAGAAAAAGGTGAAGTGGTAAAAATTGTAGACCTTCGTCCTTGGAAGTAAATTGTAGTTTTTATCTTATATTTGATTTTTATGTTAAGGCTTAACGATATAATTCATTAAGCCTTTTTTGTCCATATAAATTATGCCCACAGTATGTCTCATTCTCGCTAGCCTCTTGCTTGGTTTTGCCTGGCTATCACCATTTCACACCTATCCCTGGGTGACATTTTCCAGTGAGCTAGCGGCTTTTGGTGCTGCATTGGCCTTAGTTGCACTTTTTCTCAATCGAAATATTCAAATTCCCAAGCTGCAACTTTATATATTGCCAGTTGTTATTGTTCCATTATTGCAGTGGAGCTTTGGTTTAGTATTTGATTTTAGTGTTGCCTTATTGAGTACAGTATATCTATTGGGTTTTTGGGTCATGGTGGTGATGGGGTATAACCTATCATTACAACCAAGTGCTCGTGAACAGTTGATGAAACAGGTTTGTTGGCTATTACTTATTATCGCGAGTGTTACCAGTCTGATGGCGATGGTGCAATGGTTGGGACTTGAATCAAGTCTACATGGCATTATGCAGCTTAAAGGCAATCGTCCCTATGCCAATTTTGGTCAGCCCAATAATATGGCGACTTTTTTAGTGATGGGGTTAATGGGCGCTTTATATTTATATGAAAAACATAAAGCTTCTGTATGGCTGCTTGGTTGTACAAGTTTGATCATCCTGTTTGCTATCGCATTGAGCCAGTCTAGAACTTCATGGGTAGTATGTTTATTTATTTTCATCTATTGGATTTACAAACAGTTTAAGCAAACTCCACGTTTAAATGTTCTCAAGCTGTCGTTATGGTGCATTGGGTTTTTTGCAATAGCAGCTTGGGGGATTCCTGCCTTTACCCATGCAATTGAAAGCTCTACAGGAACGGCGGTCATTGAGGCTGATAGCATTGTAGAACGAGCAAGTTCGGGCTATCTGCGTTTCGAAATCTGGACTCAAATGCTTTTGGCATTAAAAGAACAGCCGTGGTGGGGATATGGCTGGAATCAAACCAGTGTAGCGCAGATGACGGTTTTCCCCCTGCATCCGTCACATGAATGGGTCACCAGTGGGCACAATGTGTTACTGGACATCTTAATTTGGAATGGCATTCCACTGGGACTTTTGATTATTGCCTATATGGCAGTATGGTTGCTTTGGCTCAATAAAAATACCAAAGACACTATTTCAATTATCGCGATGCTGATGGTGAGTGCCATCCTGATCCATGCAATGCTTGAATTTCCACAGCGTTATGCCTATTTCCTATTACCTATGGGCTTTCTGTTGGGATTGATTCAGGCTCAAACGCCTAACCTAAAAGGGATCACGCTTCATAAAAATGTGATTCGTGGTTGCTGGGTGATTTCGCTGGTTTTGCTATTCATGATCTGGAGGGACTATAAAGTTTATCAGGAAAACAGCCAATTGCTATTCAAGGGGCAGCAACCTACAGTAGAAATTATGGGGAGTTCACGTATTTTATTACTTAGCCAATTCCAGCAACGTCTGGTTTGGATTGCACTAAAACCAACCGTGTCTATGTCGGATCAGGATTTAATGCAGTGGGGTGATATGGTTAAGAACAAGGCAACACCTTATAACCTAAAAAAATATGCCCAGTTATTGGTTTACAACCAGAAAATGGCTGAAGCAGAGCAGCAACTTTTTATATTGCAACAGTTGTATGGAGAGCAGATGGACTTGGCTGATATTATTGAATTAAATCATAGTTTAAAATAACAGCCTCTACCTAAGTTTAGTTTTAGGCTGAAAGCAAAGATTGCTTCGGTTTCAGCCTAAATTGACTGTTTAAATCTGGCTTTGGATATAGTTTTCAATACCGACATTTTCAATGAGGCCGAGTTGGGTATCGAGCCAATCCCAATATTCTTCTTCTTTTTCTAGAATTTCCTGTACCAAGTCACGGGTCACATAGTCCTGTTGAGCTTCTGCAAGTTCAACCGCCTGTTTAATTGCGGCTATATTTTCCTTAACCTTGCGAATGTCACAATTCAGAACTTCTTCGGTATGCTGACCAATATAGAGCTTGCCGAGGTGTTGTAGATTCGGTAATCCCTCTAAAAATAAGATACGTTCAATAATCTTGTCCGCATGCTTCATTTGGCGAATGGACTCTTTATATTCGACTGAACCCAATTGCGAGATTCCCCAATCATTAAACATGCGGGAATGTAAAAAATATTGGTTGATTGCAGTTAAATGGTGATAAAGCACCTGATTCAGTTGATTAATGACTTCACGATTGCCTTTCATTGCCCTTACTCCAAAAACACCCATGCCTTTATTGAGGCAATTTATAGGATTTTAATCAACAAATAATGATCTGGCGAGTGCTTTATAGAACAGCAAATGAAAATCACAATCAAAAACGTCCTGATATTATTATGATTTTTATCCGAATAGCCGTAAAACCTCGGGGTTTAGCCCGAGGATATAAGGCTGCAATCCGCTAGTCCCCCTTGTGGGGATTGGCTAGGATTGCTAAAAACATTTGAATCTAGTAATCCATGTGCTATGATAATTACGTTGTATATTTTTAGTCAGCAGACTGATACAACACGAAAAAAAACAGTTTTCCCCATTGTAATCCGTGCACTCTTTGCAATCCGAAAGGTAGGACTACATTGGAATAAGAAGCAGAGAACTATAGTATCTGTTTCGTGGCAGGACATTGCCATCTAGCAGTAGGAATCCCCGTCCTTTAGGTCGGGGAGGATGTCAAGCAGCAACAGAAATACGTGCGGCAATTTCAGCAAGCTCATCACTGATGATGTTGCGAGCTTCTGGAGCACAGCGACCACAGCAGGTGCCTAAGTCGAGTAAATCACGAATTTCACGATAGCTTTCAGCGCCATTTGCAACGGCATCCTTGATATCCTGATCTGTGATTCCACGGCATAAACAGACATACATGGGAGTGATCCACAAATACAAATACGATAATTGTTATTATTGATAATTATTATTGTTTGTCAATGAATTTCATTCTGGAAGTGGGATTATTATCATTGGGAATTTGAATAAAAAAATACCACCTGATCGGTGGTATTTTTTTAAAACTTACTGCATTGATAAATATCTATTTTTATTTAAGATCATTATGGAATGATGACAATACCATCCATTTCCACCAATGCTCCTTTAGGTAGGCTTGCCACACCAAGTGCAGCACGTGCTGGATAGGGTTGAGCAAAGTATTCACCCATGATCTGGTTTACAAGTTGAAAGTGGGAAAGGTCTGTCAGGAAAATATTCAGCTTGGCAATGTCTGCCAGACTTCCGCCCGCAGCGGCACAGACCGCTTTAAGGTTGTCAAATACTCGGCGAATCTGGGCTTCAATCCCTTCTACAAGCTCCATACTGTACGGGTCTAAACCAATCTGTCCTGAAAGGTAGAGCGTATTGCCAACCAGAATTGCCTGAGAATATGTTCCAATAGCAGCAGGGGCGTGTTCAGTATGAATAACTTGACGTGGCATTAAGCTCTCCTATGTCATTTTTTCTATCTTGCAACCCTGTGACTTTAACACAAAAGTATAGGTGCGAAACTGCTGAATACTGTGTAGTCGTTATTGTTTTTAAATTTTTATTTTGGCAAATCAGTTTCAATATTTCTCTAGTATATGTTTGCCTAGAAATACTTTAGCCGACTTTGGCAACGTCAGCCTGCACAATAGGCATATTTAGGCGCTCAATACGCGGAAAGCCAAAGTGCATACGCAGATCACGAATGATTTGGGCAATCTGTTTACGGTTGCTGACCACAATATTTACGTAGGTTTTTTGATCATGGGAATCGACTGTCTCCACCCCGATTTTGGCTTTACGACATTGGTAGATCAACTCTGAAATCTGTTCATCATTCATGATCATATGGATGCAGAGATAGGCACTGAAACGTACATCATCCACCTCTTCAGACTGCCAATGCAGCGGCATGATATTTTCTGGATGCAGTTGTTGTTCATGCAGTAAATTACGACAGCGCGAGCGATGCACAATTAAGCCACGTCGAGATAAATGTCCCTGAATCGGGTCACCCAACACGGGATTGCAACAGTGTGCATATTTGACATCAACCCCTTCTGTACCCAGGATCAAGCGGTCAGATGCTTCATGATGCTGTGAATGGTAATCCTGTGAAAATAGATGGTTTGCGACGAGTTGGGGCAATAGGTCACCCACCGCAATTTGTTCAAATAAGGTGTCTTTACTGCTCAAATGTCGCCATTCTAAAACATTAATCCAGTCAGTTTGGGAAAGGTCATCAATTGAGCGGTGAAACAGCTTTAACGCACGATTGAGCGCCTGTTGACCAACCAGACGCTGTTCGTCAATATCCTGTTCCCTCAGTATATTTTGCAAGGCACGACGTGCTTTCTGGGTGTTAATAAAACTCAGCCAGTCAGGGTTTGGGGTTGCCAGTACATCGGTAATAATTTCGATGACCTGACCACTATGCAATGGGGTGGAAAGAGGGCGAATTTCACCATCAACCTTGGCACCTACCGCATGGTTACCCAGAAACAGGCTAGCAGAATAGGCAAAGTCCACCACAGTCGCACCTTGAGGCAGTTCATGCAATTGCCCATGTGGTGTGTATACCCAGATTTTTTCCTGATGCAGATAGTCAAGCAAATCGCTAAATGTGGTTTTGGCACAGTCACTATCAATCAGGGTATTCAGATTCTGCATGGAGGCCTGAATGGCTGAACGGCAAGCCTGAGGCGCATTTTCCCCCAGTACCACGCCAAAGCGGGCAGCCTTACGCATCAGTTCCGTCTGGATGGTCAATGAAAGGATGGTTTTTTCACCTTTCAGTTTGATCATTAAGGACTGGTTGCCACCAGGTAAAGGGCGGCGAATATGGTCCTCATATTGTAGAACCTGAAAATTGTCTTTTAGCGCATCTACCAGACGGTCACAGTCTGCAATACTTTGTAAAATAATTTCAAAGGCATGGCTATGACTAAGTTCGTTTAGGTCAATCTCATTTTTTACAAAGTGGCGTAACAGTTCAATATTGTTGTTTTTCTTTTTAATACGACCTTTGATGTCATGGTTTTTTAACAAATTAGTTAATTTCTGTTCCCATACCGCCTGATATTCACAGCGTTTAGGCTTGGTTTCCAGCAATGCAGTTTGCACATCATTAAACATGTCCAGATCAAGATTCTGATAACACAGATGTTCCAGATTGTCCGCCATTTCATTCATACCGACAAGGCGAGCCATTGGTACAAAAATATCAAAGGTTTCCTGTGCAATGCGTGCGCGCTTGTCTGGGCGCAACGCACCCAATGTGGTCATATTATGATAACGATCGGCGAGTTTAATAATAATGACACGTGGGTCCTGTAAGGTGGCTTGCAGAATTTTTCGAAAAGAGGCTGCCTTGTTATATTCCTTGTCACTGGAATGGCTGAGCTTGGTTACACCATCAACTAGTTCCGCAACCACAGTCCCAAACTTCTGGCCAATTTCTTCTTTGGAGAATTCCGTGTCTTCAATCACATCATGTAACAAGGCTGCCATGAGCGTATCCGCATCAAGACGCATATGTGCCAGAATACAGCTGACAGCAATCGGATGCAGAACGTAGGGTTCTCCACTTTTACGGGTGATGCCACTATGCGCTAAATCGGCAAAATCACAGGCAGCAAGCACGTGTTGAACATCACTATCCTTAAGATAGGCTTCAATAATGACCTTGAGTTGTTGCTTGGCTTGGCTGACCTCTTCGCCTGGCATAAAACACCTTTTTGATATGAATTAGAATAAAATGACACTAGTCTCTAATGAAAAGCATATTGTGAAACTTGTCAATTTGTTCATTATAAAAACTCGTAGATTTTTCCAATGAAGCATATTGCTTTTATCAATATATAAAGCAGTTTTTTTCAAAACAAAAAAGCCCAGTGTCTTCACAATGGGCTTTATGCAAAGCAAATTCGTTTTAGAAAGTGAAGCCTTCTAAATTTAATGAATTTGTAGACAATACCATGTCAAGGTTTGAAGTCTGATAGTCTTGGTCGCGTTGTTTTAGAATCTCTTTAGTGACATGACCCACTGCGATTTCACGTAATGCAACCACGGTTGGTTTGTCATTATCCCATTCTACAGTTGGTTCAATACCTTGACGTGCCAATTGACGTGCACGTTTACTCGCCACCAGTACCAACTCGAAGCGGTTATCTACATGGTCTAAACAATCTTCAACGGTTACACGTGCCATAAGTTGTCTCGTCTGAACATCACAATTTAAAAGACTGAGTAGTATAAAAGGCTTTTATGCAAGACTCAAGCCATTCCCGATTAAAGTCAGTCGCGATTAAGCGTAATCAAGTTTGCGATGAGTTGTTGGTGGCGGGCGCTTTGCTGTGTGGTGACCAAGCGGTTGGCAGTGATGATCGCCTCCAAATCATGAACGGCCTTGTTAAAATCGTCATTGATAATCACGTAGTCAAAATTGGCAAAATGACGCATATCTTCCACTGCACAGCTTAGACGATGTTCAATCACATCCACTGAGTCTGTACCACGGTTGGAAAGACGTTGTCTTAAATCGTACTGGGTTGGAGGGAGGATAAAAATTTGTTTTGATTCAGGGAAAAGCCGACGTACCTGTTCAGCACCCTGCCAGTCAATTTCGAGTAATACATCGTGGCCTTGTTGTAATTGTTCTTTTACCTTAGCCTGAGACGTACCATAATAATTTCCGAATACTTCTGCATACTCAATAAAACCGCCCTGTTCAACTTGGGCCAAAAATGTTTCAGTATCAGTAAAATGATAGTGAACACCGTCAAGCTCACCAGGACGTTGGCTTCGTGTGGTGTGTGAGACAGAAACATGCAAGTTGCTGACACGATCGAGTAGGGCTTTAACCAAGGAGGTTTTGCCTGTTCCTGAGGCCGCAGAAACGACAAACAATAGACCCGACATGATATTTTTCCTGATATGATAAAATATCTTGGCTATTGTAGTGTAGCGTGCCATGAAACGAAATAGTTTGGCGTAAATATTCAGATGATGAGAGGGGATGTTATGGAAATTGTACTCGCCAATCCACGAGGTTTTTGTGCTGGTGTTGACCGTGCGATTGCCATCGTCAATCGAGCCCTTGAGTGTTTTAACCCACCTATTTATGTACGCCATGAAGTGGTGCACAACAAGTTTGTGGTGGATGACCTACGTCAGCGTGGTGCTGTTTTTGTAGATGAGCTTGATCAGGTTCCTGATGATTCCATTGTCATCTTTAGTGCACATGGTGTTTCCAAGTCTGTACAGCAGGAGGCGGATCGCCGTGGCTTAAAAGTGTTTGATGCAACCTGCCCACTTGTCACCAAGGTTCATATTGAAGTGACTAAGTACGCGCGTGAGGGCACCGAAGCCATTCTGATCGGGCATGAGGGGCATCCTGAGGTTGAAGGCACAATGGGGCAATATGATAAATCTGGCGGTGGAAAGATTTATTTGGTTGAAGATGAACAGGATGTTGAGGCCTTAATGGTGAGACATCCTGAAAAAGTGGCATTTGTGACCCAAACCACACTCTCGATTGATGATACAGCCAAAGTAATTGATGCCCTAAGAACCAAGTTTCCAAAGATTCAGGGACCACGTAAAGATGATATCTGTTATGCAACACAGAATCGTCAGGATGCGGTACGTGACTTGGCGGAGAAATGTGATGTCGTATTGGTCGTGGGTTCGCCAAACTCATCCAATTCAAATCGTTTGCGTGAACTGGCTGAGCGTATGGGTAAATCAGCTTATTTGGTCGATAATGCAGATGAACTTGAAAAAGATTGGTTTAAGCCAGATAGTAAAATTGGTGTGACAGCTGGCGCATCTGCACCTGAAATTCTCATCAAGCAGGTCATTCAGCGGTTACAGGATTGGGGTGCGACCGCTCCGCAAGAGCTTCAAGGGCGAGAGGAAAATATTACGTTTAGTCTACCTAAAGAGTTACGGATACAAGTGATTCAGGCCTAATTTGTATAGAAAAATGTGAACTCAAAACGGATGGACGACACTCCATCCGTTTTTTTATTACTCTTATCTGCTTTGTATTGGTTCTGTAAAAAATAAATTTAATATAGAGTAAGGAATTTTAAAAGAGTTGGGTGTAAGCGATGGGGGAAAATCGGGGATTCACCTTAATAGAATTGATGGTGACGATTGTTGTGCTGGCAGTTGTTGCAACGATGGCTGCACCATCTTTTAACAATATGCTTGCAAAACAAAACTTAAATAGGAGTGCACAGGAGCTTATTACAGTACTCAATGCTGCACGTTCAAAAGCTGTAATAGAGCGTCGTCAAGGGCTTAAAGTACAATTAAGTTCAAGCAATACAGGAGTTCAGGTTGCGGATAGTGTAATGCAATTGAATTGGCAACCATCAGGCAAGGCGGTATTAAAAAGTACAGTAACACAAATTAAATTTAATCTAAATGGTGGTGTTGTGGGAGCTACAACAGATATCAACTTCAAAATTTGTGATAAGGCGAATGGTTCGAAGTCAAAAACGGTGAGTATTTCACCTATGGGGATTATCCAACAAACTGTAGAAGGAACGTGCTAATGACAACATTTTCAAAACAGCGCGGTGCAGGTTTGGTTGAGATTTTAGTAGCGCTACTGGTACTTATGCTTGGGGTGTTGGGTTTCGTTGCTTTACAGTACCGTGCAGTTGAAGCAACGACAGAGGGTGGGGCTCGAATACAGGCTATTAATCTCGCCCGTGATTTTGCCGAGCGGATACGAGTGAACCGTGGTGCAATGACAGATTATATTAGCGAATTACAAAGTGCAAAAAATCAGTCAAGTAGTGATAAGGACTGCTCAGATGAAGAATGTACGGCAAGTGAAATGGCAGATTATGATGTTGCCCAAATTACGAAATCTGCCGAAAAAACGGGTATGGCAGTCAATCTACTGAAATGTCAAGGCAACAGTGATGCACGCCAATGTATTTATGTGGCTTGGGGAGATACCGCACCCACCAATGGTAGCAATACTAATGAGGGCGATTGTACGGTGGCGGAAGCATACGACCCAGCCTCAACCTGTCTGATTATGGAGGTATATTAAATGGAAGTACAACCATTGTCTAAACAGACAGGTTTAACGTTACTTGAGTTGATGATTGCACTTGCTTTGGGTTTAGTTATTTCCTCAGCCGCTGTAATGTTATTTTTGACAGGCCAAAAGACGTATTCATTACAGCAAGGAGTCGTTGATATTCAGGACAATGCAAACTTTGGACTGGGATATATTACCAAAGACTTACGTTATATAAACTTAAATACCAACAGTTCTTTGATGAATGACCGCACTCATTTTGGGGGTGTGGTGTTAACCTCATCGGAGAATGCGGATAAAGATACCGATGGTGTAACCTTACTCAGTAACCTGACTAAAACCATTACAGGATCAACGGCGGCGGTAAAGTTACTCTCACAGAGTGAAATTGGACCAAGTAATGTTCAAACTGGGGGGGTAGGTGCAAAAAGTGACCAATTGGTAATCCAGTATAAACCTCAATATATATTAGATGATAAAGGTACTACGGGGAGTGACGAAAAAACTTTAGATGACGAATGGGTGGGTGGTTTCGACTGTGAGGGTACGGAAATCCGTTTCTTAGTCAAAGAAAAAAAGAAAGATAAAGATGGAAAAGATGTCATTGTAGATCGACCTCAACGTATGGTTGTACAACGTTATTTCCTAAGGGAGGATGATAATAAAGCCAATAATGAACCGAACACCCCTCTTGCTTTGGCTTGTGATTCAGGCTGGTATACTGATGATACTAACCCAGCAGCAATTGAAAATTATGGTGATGCTGGTCAAATCATTATGAAGCGTGTGGATTATTTTCATGTCATGTTGGGCATAGAAAATGCGGGTAACCATCGTTATATTTCAATTAAAAACTATATGAAGCTTACGAGTCCAAAACCACGTATTTTAGCCGTTCAATTCGGAGTTTTGGCACGTTCATCACAGAGTGTGGGAAATGATGCAACGTTAAAAGAAGACCAAGTTTTTTCTGTTCTTGATCAGGATGTGCAAGCGGTGATGACCACAGGAAAACCGAAGTATGTACGTCAAGCTGTTTCACAAACGGTAGCCTTGCGCAATGCCTTTGGGGAGAGAGGTCAATGAAGATGAAGTATTCAGCCCAGCGCGGTGCGGCGCTCATTGTTGTTATGGTTTTATTGGTTGCGATTACCATTATTGCGACCCTGGCGGTGCGGCAAAGTATGGTGGCGCTGAATATTGCGACCAACAGTCAGGCACAGCAACTTATGTTGCAAAATTCAGATTCGGCATTTTTTAATGTAGAGCAGGAAAATAATATTATTCAAAGCTTATCGAGTAGTGGCATGTTTGGTTATATCAGTGGAGCAGCGAATAAGGATAAAGAGCTGGTATTTTGCTACCGTGGTGCAGACCCAGATCAAAAAGACTTTTTTGATATTACCCGTGCCAGTATTATTGAATGGAATGCGCCCGATACCAAACCTAAAAATGATGATTTAGGTAAAGACGGTTTTTGTAGTGCGACTGCAACTACGGGTAATTTCTTTACTAGTGGGCGTAAAGCAGTCATGACGCAAATTGCGGTGAAATTTTCAAGTGAAGCCGAAAAAGATCCATTTTATGGACAAATTTTGGGAACAGATGATGAAACAGTCAAACTTGAACGGAGTAAACCAGTAAAGGTTTTATCTGTATCGGTCATGCCTACGTTGACGAGTATTGACAAAAGTAAGATAGATGCATGTTTTAGCCAGCATATGAATGACCCAACGATCCCAGCAACAATAACACCAGCAAAAGACAGCGATGGTAATAGTATGGGAGATAGTGTCACCACCTGTTTAAGTAAACTAAACGTCCCATTTGAATCAAGTGTCACTGAATATGTGATTGCGCAAGATTTTATCTAATAGGAGCAAGTGAGATGAAAAAGATGTCTAAATTAGCCACAAAAAACCATCGCCGTAGTCTGCTTGTAGCCAGTATTGCAGCAGTAAGTACCATGATGATCTCTAGTGGCGTTACTCAAGCCAGTGATATTGATGTGTATCAGCAGGCGAAGTCTGGTAATGTGACGCTGATGTTTTTGCTCGATATTTCGGGATCAATGAGCCGTTATAATCGCGATGAAGCAGGTTATGCTTGTGATTTACCGAAAGGTGTAACAGAGTCTGAGCGTGGTAGAGTAACAGAAGCACCAATTACTGGAGGACCGAGTTACCAGCGTCAATGGTGCCTTGCTGTTGGTTCAGACCGTATTTATAAATTCCGTTCATATAAAAAGAAAAAGACAAGATACTATCAAACCTGTCAAGATCCGCAGTCCGATTATACACAATGTGTTTGGAGTCAAGAAAGCAAGAATGCTCCACAGGGTATTTCGAACGATGATATTTCACAGGTGGCAATAGATGATTATGTGTATTACTACACAGCACAAAAAGAACGATTTTATGACCGTATTACCCGCTTAAAAGATGGCATGGTCGATTTGCTGTATGGAAATCCAGATAAAAAGATTACACGCCTTGGCGATGATAAAATTATTGGTTTATCTACTCTAGGGGTAGTCGATGCTGATGGTAATACTGCAACTACAGGGGCGGTATTGGTGCCTGCACGTCGTTTGGATGCACCTGTAGATGGTGTTACGCAACGAGATGTTTTATTGAATATTGTAAAAGGGTTACAAGGTAAAACTTGGACTCCTACGGCTCGTTCTTATGCTGAAACTGTATCGTATTTGATGGGGACCAATACCAATGGGACGAATGATAAAGTTGGGCAGCTTTATTTTAGCATGAAATATAATGGTTATAACTATTATGCAAAATGTCAAGCTTGGTTGAGTAATGGTGATTGTAAGGATGGTAAAGAGGGGTGGGGGGATGATTGGTATAATGGCACCCCTCCTTCAGGCACAAAGGGAACGAGTGGCTCTTTGTGGGGATATAATGGCTTTTATTATACGGGAACTATTGTAACTAATTATACAGGGAGTGGTTTTAAATACTCTTCAGATACAACTAAAAATAAAGAAAAAACCTTATATGTACCTCCCTCATCTTTTACTCAGACGGATGCAAGTAAGCAATGTAGTGGGCAGGGTATTTATGTACTAACGGATGGATATCCTACACAGGATACAGAGTCTTTGGCTCTGATGCAGAATGCCTTGGGCAGTAAAGGCAGCACCTTTAGTTGTGATGGATCATCGTGGGACTGTAACCATAAGATGGCAAAAGTTTTACTTGATACTGCTCTCAATCCAAGTGGTCTAAAAATCAAAACAGCAGTTGTTGGGTTTGGTAGCGAATTTGTGAGCGTAGACTCTTTTGATCCCAATAAAACCAAAGACCAAAACATTACTGCTTTAGGTACGATTGATACCGATCCCAAGAAAGCTGCTTATTGGGGGATTGTGGGTGAAGGTGGCTGGTATAAAGGTAATAATTCTAAAGATGTAGTCGATAGCGTCAATAACTTTATTAATAGTTTAACAACGACAATACCTGCTGTAACTACAGGCTCACCAACAATTCCTAAAGATGCATTAAACCCTGCGTTATTACAGGATGATGCTTATTATCAGCAGTTTCAGCCAACTCCTGATAAATCTTACCAGTTGTGGACAGGGAACCTGAAAAAGTATCTAGTGGATGCCAATGGTATATTAAAAGGTAAAGATGGCAATAAGATTGTTGATGCTGATGGTAAGTTGCTGGATAACTATGACGCCTGGTCAACTGATATTGATCCGAAAGTAAAAGATGCCGATGAATATACTGTGGGTAGTACCAAGTTTGCCTTACGTGGTGGTGCATGGTCTCAGTTATTGTTAAGAACTGACCCATTGAATGACCCAGAAAATGGTACAATTCAACGTAAGTTACTCACCGATCGGGTTTACCTCGGTGGTGTTGGTAGTAGCTCAACCTTTGGAGAAAACAATAATAGTTTGCGTCAGGTGAAACCGACTGATCTGAATGATACCAACTATCAAAATGATCCATATCGTGGTTATTTGGTGCGTTTGCTAGGTTATAACATTGATGATGTAACCAACCCATCAACAGATATTAATATGTTAAAAACAACTCCTGAATTCCGTCAGATGGGTGCAGCGATGCATTCACAACCTATTTTGATCACTAATAAAGGTAAGCTTAAATTCAATACCACGACCAAAATTATGGATTCAACTAACCGCGAAGATTATGTACTATTTGGTACAACACAAGGTCTTTTACAAGTGGTCAATGCCAAAACAGGTAAGGAGAAATTTGCTTTTGTTCCTGATGAAATGGTGATCAATCAGCGAGATGCTTTCCTAAAACCAGAGTCAACCAGTGGTGGTACGAGTAAATTATATTATGGTATCGATGGTCCTTGGACAGCCTATACAGAATACGTTATTGACAGTTCAGGAAATTTGACTGTTGGTAACGGTAAGGGAAATCAAAAGGGCGTGCAGGATGTCTATGGTGGTTTGCGTATGGGAGGTAAAAGCTATTACGCACTAGATTTAAGAGATATTGATTCTCCTAAACTTAAATTTCATATTGATCCATCGGGAACCTGTAGCAATAGTAACCCACTGGGTTGTATGGGACAAAGTTGGTCTAAACCAAGTATTGGCTTTGTGAACTGGAATGGTAAACGGACTCGTGTCATGTTCGTGGGTGGTGGTTATGATATGGGTTATGAAGATCCAGCTTATGACCAAACCAGTAAAGAAGGGGCGGGAGTGTATATGTTCCGCGCCGAAGATGAAAAGGGATCAACAGGTAAGGCTGGTGATTTATTGTGGTGGTCAAGTGCCAATGCCACAACGAGCGCAGCAGGTACGACCAGCGGTACAATAGGAACCAATAGCTCAAATATGCAATATAGTGTGGTCAGTGCAATCCGTACGGTTGACCGAAATGGGGATGATCTGATTGATCATATCTATTTTGGTGATCTGGGTGGTCAGATTTTCCGTGTTGATTTTGATAATAGTCAAAATACCATTGGCAGTTGGGCAGAAACGCCTGTACGTCTCTTTAATGGGCATCAGGCGAACGGAAAGAGTTCACGTTTTTATGATATGCCTGCATTCTCACTCTATAGTAACAACGGCAGTATCTTTGCAGTAATTTCGCAAGGCAGTGGCAACCGCAGTAAACCACTGTTTGCCGATAGCAGCTATAATTACGATGCGATTTATAACATTTATGATAAAGATGTGGCTCGCAAGGACTTATATAGTGCGACTTCTTTGACAACAAAAGACCTTTTAGCCGATAACTCGTCTGGTTTGCGTTTAATTACGGATGATGATCGGAAAGATGATACAACACTTAAAGCACCTGCAAGTAGCAATGGCTGGTATTATCAGTTTACTAAGTGCGTTACAGGTCATGGTAAATGCGATAGTTATACCAAACAAACTGAAAAAGTTTTTGGTACACCTGTAGCTCTGAATAAGAAATTATTTGTTTCAACCTTTGATGCCAGTAAAGATGGTTTTGCAGGTGACTGTGGTGCAGGGGTTAAGGGTGCAAGCTTGATGACCACATTCTGTTTACCTTATGGTCAGTGTAAATCAGGTGATGTAACTGGTACAACGCATTCCATGATTAGCGCAGGGATCCATACAATTACGGTTGGAAATGATAAAAATGGTGGTGGCGATGGTTCAGGCAATGGCTCAGGTGGGGGCGAAACCAAAGATCAAGAAAAGAGCAGCGCATCGAACTATTGTATCAGCACAGGTGGGCGTATGACCATTACGGTAACAGGTGGCTCAAGTACTGGTGAACAAACACGAATGTGTTTAATTCCACAGCGTTGGTATGAACGAACCCAATAAGGCAGAGATTTATGAAACCAAAGAGTAGATCATCTGAATATGGTTTTACCCTGATTGAGTTAATGGTTGTGTTAGTGATTGTGGCGATTTTCGCCGCACTCGCTATACCAAGCTATCAATCCTATATACGCCGCGCTCAGGCTTCACAGGCACAACAGGAAATTCAGCGTTTAGCGAATGAATTGGAAAAATGGAAATCCAGAAATTTTAATTATCAATGTTTTAGCCTGACGGCTAAAACCGTGCCAACTTATAGTTTTGAGATTCGGGATGGTGCTGATCCCAGCTTGACTTTGGATGCAAAAGATAGCAGCACTCCTCCACAGTGTAAAGCGGCAGGTCAAAGTTGGGTTATTCGTGCAGTGACGAGTAATAACCGAAATTTTAATTTCTTACTGAATAGTTCAGGCTTCAAATGTAAAAATAAAACTAAAGCGAATGTGAACTATTCAACTTGCGGCACTATAAGCACAGGAAGTGAGCCATGGTAAATAAAAGAAGTTTAGGGTTTACCTTAATTGAACTGATGATTGCGGTGGCTATTATTGGTATTTTGGCTGCTATGGCATACCCCTCATATCAGGAATATGTGCGCAGAACGCATAGGGCTGAGGCAAAAAGTGAGATGGTGGAGATAGTGAGCCGTCTGCAAAAATATAAAATTTCTAATTTTAGCTATATGCCTAATGGTACAAAGGTTAAATTGGGAGACCTAGGGATAGCTGTAGACGCAAATGATAAGGTAAAAATTCCGTATACAGGGAATGCATTTTATGAATTAAGCCTTGGTTGGGTAAAACCTTATGCAAACAAACCGAATATAGAGATTTGGACATTAACAGCGGTGCCAATAGCAAATACAATACAAATGAGTGATGGTACTTTAATTTTGAATCAGCGAGGAGAAAAATGTTGGACGAATAGCAAAAAAAATAGTCCGAAGTGTACAACAGCATCAGCAACATCATCGTGGGATTGATCTCAAGATTAACATCCAAACTATTATTCTTTCTTGTTTAGATGAGGGATTGAATGGTGTTCTAAATTGTATGTTAATTAAATCTACTAATAGAAAAATTGAAAATACATAAACTAAATTCACAGTTATGGACAAGCCTTAAATTAATCTTTCTTTCGAGGTGGAAATAACGTAGAATATCGCCCTCTATGAAAGGGGTTTGAAGTGTTGCCGATGGTCGGCGCAGGGATAATCCGTAAAAATTATAAGGTTGTTCTCATGGTTGTTATTCGTTTAGCGCGCGGTGGTGCAAAAAAACGTCCATTCTATCAAATCGTTGTAACTGATAGCCGCAATGCACGTGATGGTCGTTTCATTGAACGTATTGGTTTCTTTAACCCAACTGCACAAGGTCAAGCGGAAAAAGTTCGTTTAGATGCTGACCGTTTTGCCCACTGGATTTCACAAGGTGCTCAGCCTTCTGAACGTGTTGCTTCTTTAGCTGCTCAAGCTAAAAAAGCTGCGACTACTGCATAAGTATTGTAGTAGGTAGCCCATGACACCAACACAGAATGTACCCGAAGATCGTATTCAGATTGGACAGTTACGTTCAGCTTATGGACTGAATGGGTGGCTCTGGGTTTACTCCAATACTGAACCCATGAGCAATATATTTGACTACCTTCCTTGGTACATTGAGACCAAGGCAGGTTGGCAAACCATAGATGTAAAACGTTGGAAACCACATGGCAAAGGTCTGGTTGTTTCGCTAAAGGGTGTGAGTGATCGTACTGGTGCGGAAAACTTAGTTGGTGCAAATATTTGGATTGCCAAATCACAGCTTCCAAAAGCAGATGTGGATGAGTATTACTGGTCAGATTTAAAAGGTCTAATGGTATTAGGTCTTGGTGATGATGAACAGGAAGTCAACCTCGGTCAAATCTTTGAGCTTTTTGAAACAGGTGCCAATGATGTCATGGTGGTCAAGGCGACTGCTGACAGTATTGATGCCGAAGAGCGAATGATTCCGTGGCATAAAGATGTGGTACAGCGTGTTGATCTTGAAGCTGGTCGCATTTACGTCAATTGGGGCGTAGATTACTAACTCTTTAGAGGATGGTAGCGCAGCAGGAAAATTAAGGAGTCTGCGGTGTTTTTTGCAGTCATCACATTGTTTCCTGAAATGTTTGAAGCGATTACAGCGTACGGGATTAGCGGTCGAGCCGCAAAAAAACAGATTGTACAAGTCACTTGTATTAATCCGCGAGATTTTGCAGAGGGCAACTACAAACGGGTGGACGAGCGTCCTTTCGGTGGTGGTCCTGGTATGGTGATGATGGCAGAGCCTTTGGCAAAAGCAATTATCCATGCTAAACAACTTGCAACACAAGCAGGCTGTGTTCATGCCCCAGTGGTGTATATGTCACCGCAAGGTAAAACTTTAAATGAACAGGCAGTACAACAATTCGTTGATTACGATGGATTGATTGTATTGTGTGGGCGTTATGAAGGGGTCGATGAACGTTTAATCCAGCATTATGTTGATCAGGAATGGTCCATTGGGGATTACGTGTTGTCGGGTGGTGAACTTCCTGCCATGGTATTGCTGGACAGCATTATTCGTCGATTGCCAAATGTCATGTCTGATGAGCAATCTGCGATACAGGATTCTTTTGTGGATGGTCTTCTTGATTGTCCACAATATACCAAGCCAGACCATTTCGAGGGGTTAGATGTGCCTGAGGTACTTAAATCAGGACATCATGCCAATATCGAAAAATGGCGTTTTTTGCAACGCTATCAGCGTACTTTGGACCGTCGACCAGAGTTGGTGGAAAAATTCGAGTTGAGCAAGCAGCAAAAAAAATGGCTACAAAATTCGCAGGATTAAACCTATATCGGTTGATCCTTGCACCAGACGAGAAGCTTCGCTTCGAGTTCTACTTAAACCTGGTTTAAGTTAAAAATAGGCTCTTTAAGACATTCTGTTTTAAAGGGAAAGTTAAACGGGAGATATGCGCCTTAGCCTCTATTCCCAGCGGTGTAAGAGACCTCTTCTCTCCCGCACATATTGGAGATTCCACAATGAGTGGTAAACATCCTTTAGTTCAAGCTGTTGAAAATGCACAGTTAAAAACTGATATCCCTGCTTTTGCTCCTGGTGACACTGTTATCGTTCAAGTAAAAGTAAAAGAGGGTGACCGTGAGCGTCTTCAAGCATTTGAAGGTGTTGTAATCGCGAAGAAAAACCGTGGTTTAAACTCTGCTTTCACAGTTCGTAAAATCTCTAGCGGTGTTGGTGTTGAGCGTGTTTTCCAAACTCACTCTCCAATCGTTGCTAAAATCGAAGTGAAACGTCGTGGTGACGTTCGTCGTGCTAAACTTTACTACCTACGCGAGTTGTCTGGTAAAGCTGCACGTATTCGTGAGAAGTTGCCAGCGCGTAAACAAGGTTAATTTTAGCCTCGTTTTAAAGCAAAAAAAATGCGCCATCTGGCGCATTTTTTTATACCTGTTTTATAGTCCCTGCAATTTCAGGCGGTTGGCATGTTGACGGTAAATATCCACTGGGTTAGGTGCGAAAATTGATTTCAAGCCCAGCACCTGATTGACTTCATCAGCATGGTTCCAAGGTAGGTTGTCCCGCACCGTCTTACCAAACTTGGCACTGCAACGGCTGACCATACCATCATTGTCACCCTTGATGTCAACAATCAGGCTCGTTCCTGTAAACAATGGATCAAGTGGATCAAGGATGTTGGTCAGTGCCTGTGTGCCAGAGAATGAATACATATAAATGCCTTTATCCTGATAAGTGCCCTCACCACAGGCTGTGGTTGGTACACCCATTGGGAATCGAGTGTTAAATGCCGTTGAGCCCTCAACCGAGATGCTGCGTCCTGCCGCCATCGCGTTATGTGGATAGCTTTTAGCATCAAGTCCTTGTGCCTAGGTGATTGCACCAGAGAAAAAGTTGACAACAGCCGCGCCAGCAGTACCTAATCCCGTGCCATCTACTTTCGTGATCAGGCTGGCGACAGGCGAGCCTTTATGGGTACCACTGACACTGGTGAGTGAGGCCACTTTACTCGGTATGACGCCTGCAACATAGCGAATGGTTGGGCCGCCCTGACTGTGACCAATCAGGTTGACCTTTTGCTGTCCCGTAATGGCAAGAATTTCCTCAACCTGCTGTACTAGCTGTTCACCACGAATTTCATTTGAGTTAAAAGGTGAAAGGCGTGTCGCCCAGACATTTGCACCATTACGAGCAAGGTTAGGTAGGATTTGATGCCAATAATCAACGCCTAGTGGGTCACTTCCAACGCGTGAAAAACCTGCCACCCCATGTACAAAAACAATGGGATACTTGGTTTTGGCATAGCTGGAGAGCACAAAGCTTTCCTTGACCTGGGTGGCGTTGGAAGCGTAGCTGGCTGATGCACTGATTGCCATAATGGATACGGCAAGATAGCGAATAAGTTTTTGCATGATATTACTCTCAATTTTTGTTTTTCATATGGGGCTTCATGTTCTTGCGAACTGACATTGCATCCGTGCTAAATCACATTATTTCAATGTCTTGTATTAGGTGTTGCTAGTTGCTAAAGGGTAAGGGGCCTCCTTGGTCATAAACCGTTTCAAATGTTTGTAGACGTTGCTGTTCCTGTGCGGACTGGAACTGTTGCTGTTTGAGCTGTTGAATGGCCTGATCTTTGGCCGATGCACTCATATTGCTGTCCACAATGGTCTTGCGCTCATCCAGATAGGACTGTACGCGTTGTTTCCAGTCTGAGCGTTGCTGGTCCAGTTGTTCCAGACGTTGGGTGGCAGCTTCGCCAACCAGGTTGACCCGCATATCCCGCAATTCCTGTGCTGAACCATTTCTGGCCTTGATCTGTTCAGTTAAGGAACGTAAATCTTCCAGTTTGGACAAATCCTTGAGGTTTTCCTGCCAATCATGGGGAAGTTGGTCAAAGCGCTGTTGTAGCTGCTTGGCTTTGTTGACGGCATCCAAGTTTTTATTTTCTAAAATGCGCATACGGTCAAGCGTGTATTGCTGGTAAATGTCCTCTGTACCAAACAGGCCCTCAATTTCAACTTGAGAAAAGAAACGCTGCTTTAGGTCATGCATTGCATCGAAGATTGCCTGAAAATAGCCATAACTTTCCTGAGCAGGCTGATTCATCTGCAATTTGCTCAGCTGTTCCCGATAGCTCAAATAACGTGACCATAATTCCTGAATCTGCTGCTGCTCCGATGCCTGAAAACCTTTGGCAACATAGCGCTGAAAACTCTGGCGGATTTCATCAATATTTCGTTCGCCATATTGGGAAATGAAATATTCAAAGCAGTCTCGGGTCAGCTCATTCACGACCAATTTTTGCGATGCATTAAACTGTAGTTTGCAATTGACTTCAGTATCCATTTGGCTTGTGCTGTTAAAAGCTGCGTCACTTGCATGTGCTTGGCCTGAATTATCTGAATGGTCTGCTGAATTAAAGGTGTTGCTGGATTGACCAGTTGATTCGAGCTGTGGCTGCTGATCTTGAGGGTATAACCAGTACACAACACTCAGCATTGAAACTGAAATGATCAAGAAGCTACATAATAAGAATATTTTTTTTCTAATTTTATTCATTCAGCATAATCCATTTGCTTTAAATTTCAAAAACGAAAATAAATTTATCATATTTGTTGCTTTTTTAAGCACGTAATTTTTAAAAATCCGATGAATAGTTTTGATAAGATACCGCTTTATAGTTTGACTTTTCATTTATGAAAAAAAGTTCTTATCGCCATCTGAGTGGTGTTTTCTTATTAAATAAGCCCTTAGGTTTAAGTTCCAATTGCGCACTTCAAAAAGTCCGCCGTCTTTTTAATGCGCAAAAGGCAGGACATACAGGAGCCCTGGACCCACTTGCAACAGGCCTGTTACCGATCTGTCTGGGTGAGGCGACCAAGTTTTCACATTATTTACTGGATTCAACCAAGCGTTATCAAACCACGGTGAAGCTGGGGCAAACCACCACCACAGGCGATGCTGAGGGTGAGATTCTCCAGCAGAGAGAGACGCCTGCATTAACGGCGGAAAGAATTGAACAGGTATTGGCGCAATTTCGTGGTGACATTCAGCAGGTGCCACCGATGTATTCAGCCCTGAAACGAGATGGTCGCCCTTTGTATGAGTTAGCGCGTCAGGGGATTGAAATTGAACGTGAAGCGCGTCCAGTCACGATTTATGAATTAACCCTGATCGATTTTACTGAAGACAGTTTGACTCTGGACGTGACCTGTTCCAAGGGAACCTATATCCGTGTTTTGGGGGAGGATATTGGGGAAGCTTTGGGCTGCGGTGGACATTTAACAAAATTGCATCGTACTCAAACAGGGCATTTTGAGATTAATCCAGACTATAGCATTGAATATCTGGAAAGTCTGACTCTGGAACAGCGTGATGCATTATTACTACCTGTTTATGCACCTGTTGAGCATTTTCCCAAAGTACAGTTACCCGAGGGCCGTGAAAAGTATTTTTGCAACGGTCAGGAAAGCAATATTGAGCATGAGGCGGCGGCTGAGGTGCTGGTATTTGATGGCGAACGCTGTCTAGGGCTGGCGGAAATCACCGATAAAAAACGCCTTGTACCAAAACGCCTGTTGAACCTATAATAAAACATGCAGCATTTAGCAGTATAAGTTGAGGTGAAAGATAACATTCTTATACACAAAGATACGCAAATCGAAATTGTTTAAAAAATAGACACTTTCTAGTATGAAAGGCGAGTCAAGTCAAACAGTAGGATGTGATCTCAACGCATCTTGCTGTTCAGCTAGCCAACAATAAACAATAACAACAGAGGTGATGGATGAATATTTTTGAAGCACTAAGAGAAAGTCATGAGCGTCAACGTGATCTTTCCGAAAAATTAATCAAAACCAGTGGCATGAGTGAAGAAAGAAAACAATTATTTGAAGATCTTAAAAATGAACTCTATGCCCACTCAGTTGCAGAAGATCGTTTTCTTTATATTCCTTTAATGTTTGATGATGTTGGTCTGGATATCACACGTCATGCTTTAGCAGAGCATCATGAAATGGATGAATTGGTCGAGAAACTGGAAGAGACTGAAATGAGTAGTCCAAGTTGGTTGGGGATTGCCAAACAACTCAGTGAAACCGTGCATCATCATTTGCAAGAAGAAGAGCATAAATTTTTCCAACAAGCGGGTAAAATTCTAGCAGACAAAGAAAAAGAAACTTTGGGCAAGAAGTATCTGGCAGAATATCGGAAATATAAAAAGGCCGAAAAACCGAAATAAAAATGAGTGAGTATTTAGATTCAAGTCTATGGGGTGGGGCTTTTTCGACGAAACGTCACCCCGATAGACGCCACAATAATACACAACAATGCAACCCACTGGAGCAGACTGATTTGCTCATGTAATATCACCAAGCCTGCGAGCGCAGCCAAAGCAGGTGACAAACTCGACAGGGTGCCATAACTCAATTTGCTGAGTTGTTTCAGTGCCATCAAATCCAGCGCATAGGGAATGGCGGTTGCCAATAGGGCAATGACCAATGCCTTGCCCCAGTATTGGGTATCTAGCAAAGCGGGTGCATTATTCCACAAACCAAAAGGCAGTAAAGTGAGGGCGGATAGGCCAATGGCAATGGTCAGCGCATGCATGCCAATATTTTGCTGAACCACACGGTGCCCGAAATAGATGTACAGGGCCCAAAAGAAACCAGCCCCGAGTGCGCATGCCGCGCCGAGATAGGAAAAGTTTTGGGCATTGGCATCATGCCACGGCACCATCAGGGCAATCCCTAAAATCGCAAAAGCCACCCAGATATAATCGCTACGCTGTTTAATGGAAAGCAGGGCCAGACCCAAGGGTCCAATAAATTCCAGCCCCACAGCAATTCCCTGTGGCAATTTTCCTAAAGAACTGTAGAACAGGATGTTCATACAGCCTAAAGACGCACTGTAAAGTAACAAGTCTCGCCATTTGAGCTGTTTAAGTCTGGATAAAATCCTCCATGAACGGAACATGACCGCAACCAGAACCGTGGCGAAACAGAGCCTTAAAATCGTGACGGTCAATGGATCAAGGGTTGCAATCAACTGTTTGGCAAATGAGGCACTGATCTGGTAGGCCACCATGGATAAAACCATGTACAGCACGGCAAGCAATTGGAGATTTTTCATAGGGCCTCTTTTTGCTGACGGGCATGCTGGGTGGTCACGGTGCAGTCAATGGATGCAATGATAATGGTCATCAAGGCCAGCCATTGATTCCACAGTAATGTTTCACCCAGAAAAATAAATCCAGACAAGGCTGCCACAGCAGGTTCCAGACTCATTAGGGTTCCAAAGCTGAGAGGTGTTAAATTGCGCAGCGCGATCATCTCTAATGAAAATGGTAGGGCACTGGCTAAAATTGCCAGTCCAATAAAATAATATAAATTTGGCAGTTCAAACACATGCCCGATTGCACCAGAGAAAGCCGCGAAAGGCAGCAAGCATAACATGCCAATACTCATCCCCAAACAAACGGTATGATTGCCAGAAATGCCAGAGGGCTTTTGCCCTGCAATGATATAAAATGCCCAGCATGCACCTGCACAGACCGCAAACAATACACCGATTAAATCTAGATGTTGTTGTGCTTGTTGTAGAGGAAATAGCAATATCAAGCCTAGAATGGCACAGCCCACCCAGATAAAATCATAGCGCTGTCGTGCATGAAATAGTGCAACACTTAAAGGGCTGATAAACTCAAAGGCAACCGCTAAGCCCAAAGGTAAACGCTCTAGCGATAAATAAAACAAGGCATTCATCCCCGCGAGGGCCATGCCGTAGCTGAGGATTGCTTTCCAGCGTATATTGCTGAAATTGATCTTCCAGATTTTAAAGATGACAGCCAAAATCATTGCGCCCATAAAAAAGCCACAGCTTAAACTGTGGCCTTTCCTGAATTGTCCTGATTAGAACAATACACGTACGCGGATCGTACCTTCAACTTGGCTTAAGGTATCAAGTGCTTCCTGAGAAGCAGATGCATCTACATCCATCACGAGGTAACCAATGTCACCTTTGGTCATTAAAGACTGACCTGAGATGTTGATGCCTTGTTCAGCAAACAGGGTGTTGATTTTGGACAATACACCTGGAATGTTCTTGTGAATGTGCAGTAAACGATGTTGGCCTTCAGTCAATGGCAATGCGATTTCTGGGAAGTTCACCGCAGATAGCGTCATACCCTTATCTGAGTAAGCCACAAATTTCTCAGCAACTTCCAGACCGATGTTCGCCTGTGCTTCCATGGTCGAACCACCTACGTGAGGGGTTAAAATCACATTGTCTAAGCCACGAAGTGGTGAAACAAATTCTTCGCCGTTTGCTTTAGGCTCTTTCGGGAACACGTCAACCGCCGCACCCGCAATGTGGCCTGATTTAATCGCATCAGCCAAATCTTCGATGATGACACAGGTGCCACGTGCCGCATTGATGAAGATCGAACCCTCTTTCATCTGTGCAAACTGTTCTTTCTTGAAGAAGTTACGTGTAGATGGCACATCTGGAACGTGTAGGGAAACCACATCAGCAGTTGCCAAAAGCTCATCTAAAGAACCCACTTGGCGTGCATTACCCAACGGTAACTTGGTCACGGCATCAAAATAGATGACTTTCATACCCAGACTTTCTGCCAATACAGAAAGTTGTGAACCAATTGAACCGTAACCAACGATACCTAAAGTCTTACCGCGTGTTTCAAACGAACCGACCGCAGACTTGTTCCAGCCACCTGCATGTGTATCTTTTGATTTTTCAGGTACACGGCGCAGTAATAAAATGGCTTCAGCAAGAACCAGTTCCGCTACTGAACGCGTGTTTGAATACGGTGCGTTGAACACAGGAATACCACGCGACATTGCCGCTTTTAAGTCAACCTGATTGGTCCCAATACAGAAACAACCCACCGCAATCAATTTATTTGCTGCTTCAAAGATTTCTTCAGTCAATTGAGTACGCGAACGAATACCAATAAAGTGAGCGTCCTTGACCGCTTCTTTCAAAGCTTCGCCTTCAAGTGCAGTTTTGTGGTAGTCGATGTTGGTATAACCCGCTGCATTTAAGGTATCGATGGCATTTTGATGCACACCTTCCAATAAAAGAAAACGGATTTTGTCTTTAGGTAGAGAAAGATGTTGGCTCATTACGGCTCCGCTACAAAGGCCAAAATTTAGGTGCCGTATCATAGCATAGAGCGTGCAGTTATAGATATTTGCTTTAAAATTACCACAGCAGAATTGCTGATAATTTTTCAGCTTTACAGGAATTTTATGGCTGATACACATTTTGTTGTGATGGTATCGTGATCCTGAGCTTTATCCCTTGCCTGCTTCAATGTAAAATGCAGTAATTGATGGTCAAACCTCAACAAGACAGGGGTTGTGCCGTCCTGTGGCGTTTCTATATTCTGGATGTTGCTGTAATCTTGTGAATGTTTTTAAAAACATGAGGTTGCTACCCAGAAATCCGATATTTATTTCTTGCTAGGCCCGTAAACGATGAATGCTTCAGTTGATTTAACACCTGAGTTATTGACCCAAATAACGGCAATTGTGGGTGAAAACCGTATTAAAACCGATGCCGATAGTCTGCAAAACTGGGGGCGGGACCATACTAAACATTTTGACCCGAACCCATCAGTCATCGTTTTCCCGTCAAGCACGGAGCAGGTTCAGGCGATTGTGAAACTTGCCAACCAGTTCAATGTAGCAATTACACCATCAGGTGGCCGTACAGGACTTTCAGCAGGTGCGGTGGCAACCAATGGCGAGATCGTGATCAGCTTTGACAAGATGAATCAAATCTTGGAATTTTTGCCAGCAGATCGTATGGTTCGCGTTCAAGCGGGTGTTGTGACTGAACAATTGCAAAACTATGCCGAACAACAAGGCATGTATTACCCAGTTGATTTTGCATCTACAGGTTCTAGTCAAATTGGTGGAAATATCGGAACTAATGCAGGCGGTATTAAAGTCATCAAATACGGTATGACACGTAACTGGGTGCTTGGCTTAACGGTTGTGACGGGTAAAGGCGATATTTTACGTTTAAACAAAGGCATGATTAAAAATGCGACGGGTTATGCGTTGCAGCATTTATTTATCGGTGGTGAAGGCACATTAGGTTTGGTGACTGAGGCTGAGATTAAACTTGAGCGTAAGCCACAAAACTTACAAGTCATGGTATTGGGTACGCCTGACTTTGAAGCGGTAATGCCTGTATTACATGCTTTCCAAAAAGAAATCGACTTAACTGCATTCGAGTTTTTTGGTGAAGTGGCAATGCAAAAAGTCTTGGATCGTGGTCATGTACAGCGTCCATTTGAAACAACTTGCCCATTCTATGTATTACTCGAATTTGAAGCGCCATATGAACCGATTATGGACAAAGCAATGCAGATTTTTGAGCATTGTATGGAACAAGGTTGGGTGATTGATGGTGTAATGAGCCAAAGCTTAGAACAAGCACAGAGCCTATGGCGTTTACGTGAAGATATTTCGGAATCGATTGCGCCGTATATTCCTTATAAGAATGATATTTCAGTGTTGATTACGCATGTCCCTGCCTTTATCAAAGAGATTGATGCGATCGTTGCGGATAATTATCCAGACTTTGAAATCTGCTGGTTTGGTCATATTGGTGACGGTAACCTGCACTTAAATATTTTAAAACCTGAAAATCTGACCAAAGATGAATTCTTTGCCAAGTGTCAGGTGGTGAATAAATATGTATTTGAGACCGTGAAAAAATATGATGGTTCTATTTCTGCCGAACATGGTGTCGGAATGACCAAGAAACCATATTTAGAATATTCACGTTCACCTGAAGAAATTGAATATATGAAAGCATTGAAATTGGCATTTGACCCGAATGGGATTATGAATCCTGGGAAATTATTTGATCTTTAATGCTTGATTAGATAAAAGAATTTCTGCTAAAAGCGTATCGAAAGATGCGCTTTTTTGTTATACCTAGAACTTAATAAGTAACCGAACTTTAATATTACAACGACTTTTAATGAAAATATCTCATATAGTCAAATCATTATAGAACTAATACAACTCAATCGATGAATTATTTCGATTTTTTTTCGAATCCTGTATGGATAATAAAGTAGTTTGACTATATTTTATTATTTTCTATTTTAAATATTCTTGCTATTAAGAATAGCCATGCTTTAACTGAAAGTCAGGAAAAAGTACAAGCTCATTATTATCAGTAGAGGGGTAATACCCCCATTTTTAATTGAATTAATGGGTAGAAAATCTAAAGCCCTTGTTATTGTTTAAAAATAGGTGGACAACCATTTACTGACATATGAGGTCGTTCATGATTATAAAAGTACTGCCAGTTAGTTGTATAGTCCTGCACCTCGCTCAGATCTCGAAATAAATATTGATTTAGACATTCATAACGTACTTTACGATTAAATCGCTCAACATATGCATTTTGCTGTGGATGGCCTGGTTGGGTAAATACATGCTCAATACCATGCTGATCACACCACTTTTCCACCAGCCTGGCATTTGGTAAATCACCACATCCGCCCATAAATATTTTTTAATTTCGGCCTGAATGTCATATTCGCTGTCGGTACGGGTGACCTGTACGGTATGGCCCAGCGTTGTTAAATGGCTTTCAGAAAACTGGGTGAGGGTGTCATTCAATTCGCCATTGGAATGTTCAAATTGTTTGGCACCGTTAATAATTAGAATATTGCTCATGGGATACTCAAAAATAGATTGCTAAAACTTGAATGCATTTTAGGGAATCTATTCATGAGTGAAAATGCGTAAATTAGCAAAATACTATTGATCAAAAATCAATAATTAGCTGCTGTGCTTTCTTGCCTTATACACTTTACGAATCATCCAAATGGCAAATATGACCAGATAAAATGCCCAGAATTGAATCAGCCAGAGTAGGGTTTCTTTAAAATAAGCTAAACCGACTTTGAATGATTCTGCAATTCGTGTCATTAATGGATCACTGTCCAATGTAGCGATGCGATGGATATTTAAATCATGGCGTTTACGGACTTTCGGCTGTTGATAGAACTCAAGCCGAATGGTGCTATAAGCCAGGCGGTCTTTGACTTCCAAATCGGTCAATTGTTGCAGTTGGTTGTTGACCGCACTGGATGGGCTGTTACTTTGGTTTGCGGTATTGAGCTTTTCTTCGAGTCGCTTTAATTCATAGCGTTTTGCTTCATAGCTTTGGCTGTTAAAGTTCAGCATAAGCGGCAGAAGATTATTCAGAAAAGTTGTGACTTGGTCATTGGGGAGGCGTACGGTGAGCTGTACGGTTGGCGTGATCTTTTCATAAATGTCGACACTGCCATCAATACGGTTACGCTGGGAACTGTCACTGACCTGATAATTGACCTGTTTTTCTTCGATGTAGCCATTGTATTGCAATAACTGTTGTTCCAGGGTTGATGTGGTTTTTAACACATCTTGCACTTCAAATTGCAGTTGAGCACTTTTGACCAGTTGACGGCTTTGCTCTAGGGCGCTTTGCTGGGTACTGACCAGTTGTTCTGGGTTTTTGGTGGCGTTGGTGTGAATTGCTTTGCTATCTAAGGCTGCGCTTTCTGTGGCAACCGCGGCATCGCTTGCCGCACTTTCTTCTTTTTTGGAGCAGCCAGCCAAAGTGCTGCCCACGAGTAAAATAATCGTTAAATTTCTGACTAAATCTGCCATATCATGACGCCCAATCTATTGTGATATTGATGTTATAAAATCAGTCTTTTTAATACTTTATGTCATTATCAATTATCTGATCATGACAACAAATCTTTTGCAAGCCATAACATTTTATTGCTTGGCAAATAAGTTTTGCATAGTAGCATAAATGAATCGGGCAAATTGGAATGATACAAAATGCATAAAATCTGGTTGATGCTGGGATGCAGCCTGTTGCTGGCAGCATGTAACCCACCTATTGCACAGTCGCAGCAACAGGCGGCGGTGCAAAAAAGTACCGCAATGCATGTGGTTTTATTAGATCAGCCAAACCTGTTTCATGATGAAACCAACTTGAAAATAGACCAGCAGTTTAACAGTGCAGAGAATCCAACCGATGCACAGGTGACGGTTGAACAGGTCCAGCAGGATGATTCAGTGATTGCGGTACGAACTCAATACCAGTTGAAACGTGATCAGGAGGTCTGGAAGATCGTGAACAAGAAACAAAGTTATCAATGTGCCAGGGGAGACAATGCCGATAAATTCCAGTTTGCGCTTTGTCCATGATTGATCTGTGAGCTGTGGTGTAGCCTAAAAGATAGACAAAACTGTGGATAACTTTTCGGTTATTCACATATCTAAACAATCATTCGGATTGTACAAATTGCGGTCATTTTGAAAAAATGCTAAAGTTGCGTCTGGAAATTTGGCCAAAAGGTAAAAAATTTTACCAGCCTCACGTAAATAAATCATTTTTCTTATATACGCCCTGTGAATACGCTGTTTTCACATTTATCACATGCTTTCTCACAGCATGACATCAAAATTTAAATTTCAACCATAAAGTCTTGTGGTGATGATTCCATTTCCGTTTATGGGAAATGGAACGAACCCGAGTTGGTTATTTTTGTGAATAGAACATGACAACAAATCATCAGAACATGACGTTAAACCGTATAATCGCGGGCAACATTATCCTGATCAAGGTCATTGACCGCTTTCCCTTGGGTAAAACCATCTTGATGGGTTTGCTAATTATGCTGCTAGGAACACTGTTTCTGGTGGTTGATTGGCATCTGGTTTACCCAGCCACGGGCGGTACTGAAACAGATTATGCTGGAACGTCAAGCTGAGGGGATTCATTAATAAAAAGCTGGGAGATGATCCCAGCCATTAAACTCCTGTTTAAAATATCAACACAACTGTGGATATCTTTTAGAATACCCACAGTATTTAAATATCCTTACTTAATCACACCACAGGCAACCCGATCTCCGCCACCACCCAAAGGCTTAGGTGAATCTGAATAGTTATCGCCACCTGCGTGAATCATGATTGCCCGCCCCTGAATATCGGCAAGTTTCAGGCGTGGCGCAAGCACAGGCGTTGTTGCAAAACCCTTGTCATTCACGGTTAGGGCAGGTAGGTCACCTAGATGTCCATCCAGTGGTGTACCGTGATGGGCAACTTTCTCTGGATTGAGATGTCCACCCGCAGCGAGGGCGGCTCCCATTTTACCGTCTTTCTTAACAGCTTCGCATGAGGCATTTTCATGGATATGGAAACCATGCTCACCTGGGGAAAGCTTTCCAAGTGCAGGGGTGATGAGCAGGCCTTTCGGTGTTTGCTGGAAAGACACGGTGCCAATGGAGGCACCCACACCATTGGCATCCACTTGATGAACCGTGATCAGCTGTTTTTGGTCTGATGATGTAGGCTGTGTCTGGATTTTATCTGCGTTGTTATCCAGATTAACCGATGAACAGGCGGCGATACTTAGGCCGAGGCAACCCAGGAGGGAAAACTTTTGAATTATTGAAGTCATTGCGAGGCATCCTTAATTGATTATCTTTATCAATTAAATTCAAGCAAAGTTTGGGGGAACTCGCAAGCTTCTTTAATTATTTGATAACAAAAAGGTTAAATCAACTTACTTGGTTTCAGATGGAGTCTCAAGTGTGGCAACGGGTTCTTCCACATTCTCATGCAGCCATTCACGCCAAATCGCCAACAGGATTGCCAGAATGACTGGACCGATAAACAGGCCAACCAGACCAAAGCTTGCGATTCCACCCAGTACACCGAACATGATCAACAGGAATGGAATCTGGGTTGCGCCTGAAATCACTAGTGGGCGAATCACGTTGTCAGAACTGCTGACGATCAGCAAACCCCATACAATCACACCAATCGCTTCAACAGTCTGTCCCTGCGCAAATAGCCACAGTCCCACACCCAGATATGAAACAGGGGTGCCAAATGGAATCAGGGCTAAAATAAAGGTGACCATCGTCAGCAGCATTGGGTTCGGTATACCCGCAACAAAATAACTGAGACCTGCCAAAAGGGCCTGTGCAACCGCAGTAAGGCCTACGCCATATACCACTGCACGGGTTGTTTCTGAAATGGTGTCAAGATAGTGGTGTACGCGTGGGCCAATCACCATTTCCATGGCACGGCTGACCTGTGCCAGAATCATCTGCCCATCCCGATAGAAGAAGAATAGGGTCATGATGGCAAACGTCAATTTGACCAGGTTGCGGCTAATCTCACTGAGAACAAAACGCCCATAACTCAAATGACCCTGAATCCATTCCGCAATATTCTTGGTAATGCTGTTTGGGTCATTACTCAGTTCGTTCACGGTACGGCTAATATCCTTGCCCACCACAGGCAAGTTTTTAATGAAGTCAGGAATCTGGATATGTCCTGAAAACAGTTGTCTCTGTAAATTAAAATAGAGGTTACGCCCTTCCAGTTGCAGCATGAAGATGGCGCAAATAAACGGAACCCCAATCACCAGAATGACCAGACTGATCATGATGGTGGCATTGAGGGTGGGGCGATTTTCCCCAAAGAAACGGCGCTGTACCCATAAATACACAGGCCAGGTCATGTAGGCAATAATTGCTGCCCAAAGTACAGGCACAATAAAATATTTGAGAATACTGAATCCCAAATAGATTAAGACAAAGAACAGTCCAAACAATAAAACACGTTGTAATGTGGGAGCGTATTGTTGCACAAGCGTCCGTCTCTAAAGATAAAAGTTGGATAAAATCATATTAACTGAAAAATGGGTCCAGTAAAATTTTCATTCGGTAATTTCACGTTTAAATATCTGGATGAAATGAGGAGGATAAAGTTGATGGTATGTTTCAGCCAGACGATTATTTTCAATGGAGTGGTCCATGATCGGCAATATGTATATCTCTGCATTTACCAAAGTTTTAAGGCTGCAATACAGCAACTTACCATAGCAACATTTACTATCGATTTTAATACAGGAGTTGGTAAAGACTTACAAAGCGTATTGTTATATTGAATTCATCATACATGCATAAAGTGAATTTAAGGAGCAGTTCGATGACACATTCAAATAATCAGGACAATACCTCTCCAAAAACAGGTCAGGACCATCATTCACAACAGAATAGCAGCAATGGTACACAAGCCGAAAGTGCAGTGGCTGCTCTTTTGAACGGTGATAAGCTCAGTTATCAGCAAGTGGAAGGTCTGACGGACAGTGATCAATTACAGCAGGCTATAGAAAAGCAAGATATTTCTAAAAATCCTGAAAATGCAGTACAGCAGCAAGGTGCGGAACGTGAACAGGCAATCGAGTCAAATGATGGCAGTCACGGTAACGAAAACATCCGTAAAGCTATGGAAAACCTGGATCGTGATGAAATGAGGCATAACCTGAAAGATAAGGGTGATGACACAGATCAACCTAGTCCAAATCCCGCACCTTTTATTGAACCTAAATAAAGATAGGTTTTAGTCGGTGCAGTTGCATAAATGGTTTATACCTTGTTCCATCCTGGCGTGATGGAACAAGGTGGTTTAAAACCATTGACTTGGATCATCCACCAACTGATTTAAAACAGGCTGCCACTGACTCTGGATAGTGACAAAGTTCTTCTGTGGCTTATCAAAAATACTGAGTCCCTGCATCGCCAATGTTCCATAGGCACTCCGTTCGGAAATCCATGCCACAGGCTGCTGCTCAATCTTGCTGAAGAACTCCTGAATATCCTTGGAGCTGGCGCTGTTTGGCTTGACCCGATTGGCAATCAGCAGAATCTGAACTTTGCCCTTACGAATCCGTTTAATGTCTTGTAAATGCTTAAGGAAGCGACGAGTACTGTCAATGTCGAAAAACGACGGCTGTAATGGCGTGACAATCGCATGTGCTTCACTAACCAGTTGTTCCGCATGTTCCCCTGAAAGGGCACCAGGCGCATCAATAATCAGGTAGTCCAGATTCTTGGGTGCCTCACCAATCGATTTCTCATGTCGCCAGTCCAGACTCTGAATTTCGGTCGCCGTTTTAGGACGCTGCTTGAGCCATTGTAAGGCGGATTTCTGGTTATCCGCATCGGCTAGCGCAACTTTATAGCCTTTTTGTGATAATGCGGCAGCAAGGGTAATCGCCGTCATGGTCTTGCCACAACCGCCTTTCTGATTTGCAATTAATATGGTTTTCATGAAATTTGCGTTTTAACGAGCCTCTTATATTCCATTCTACCTTAGCATCTTTTTCAGCGTGGTAGGTTACAATTTAGGCTCAGAACAGAGGGAAATTTTATGTCGGTTTGGTTGGCAATGCTGATAGGCGGATGTATTGGTGTGGTGATCACCACCATTATATTATCCAGCACACGCAATGGACGTATTCAGGCGGAATATGAACAATATATTGCTGAACTTGAATTGGCACATAAACAGGCACTGGTTGACGCGCAGAAGCGCAGTGTCAACACCAGCCGCGCGGTATTAAAGGGTAAAATGGCCGAGCAGTTTGCCCCCATTTTGCCTGAGTTCCAGTATCTTCCCAGTGATGCCAAGTTTCTGGGTGACCCCGTGGATTATGTGGTGTTTGATGGCTATACCGACTTCCGTGATGGCGATGGTGATGCCGAAGACATTGAAGTGATCCTGCTGGATATTAAAAGTGGCAGTGCCCGCCTGAGCAAGGGACAGCAGGCCATTGCCCAAGCGATACGTGAGGGACGGGTGCGCTTTGAAACCCTGCGTATTGATTTTAATGATTAATCCGTAATCTCAAAATTGAGTTTTTGTACCCGTGCCATCAGCATCTTTTGTGCAATGCTTGGAATGCCCTCGGCATCAAAATATTGCTTTTCAATAAACTTGAATTTTGCTTGTTGCAGGCTGCGTTCAATGTCCCGATTCAGGTGGCAGCCATCGCCAATACATTTCTGAATTGGGGTCAGCAAGGTCTGTAAAGACTGCATCTTGACCGAGTTGGGATGCTTGACATGCTCAACCAGATGAAAAGTTCCCGTGGGTTTCAGCACTCGATAAATTTCTGCCAGTGCCTGATCCAGTCGGGCAATACTGCATAGTGTCCATGTGCAAACGATATGATCCAGAGACTGGTCGGCAAAAGGTAGTTTCTCTGCATGGGACTGCACATGCCTGACATGGAAGGGTGCATGTTGAACCCGTTCAATCGCCAGATGGTAAATGTCTGGATTCGGTTCAAGCGCGTACAGTACATCGACATTGCCATAAAATGGAATGTTTAAACCTGTTCCAAAACCAATCTCAAGCACTTCGCCCTCAATCGGCAGCAGCAGTTCACGGCGTTTATCCATCAGGCTGGCGGTTTGCATGACCTGATTGAGCAGGTGCGGGAAAACCCGACGTTGATAAAATTGATAAATCATAGAGTTCCATTCATTGATTTAAAAAAAGGGAGTGGAGTCGTCACAAAAATATGACCAGAGTGCGTTTGACTGTTACCAAAAAAAGCACTTTCTTGCATGCTCTAAGCATACTATGAACAGAAGTGATTTTCTAAGTTTTAAGCGTTATTTTTGAGGATGCTCAGCATGAACAAAAGCCTATGGATCAGTTTATGCATGGTGGCTGCAATTGGACAGGCACATGCATCCACCCGTGGTGCGGAATATAATATTGCCAATGGTTTATCGCCTATTTTAAAAGACCAGTCCATCTCTGTGTTACAGCCTTTTTATGGCAACTTCCGTATTCTTGGTTCTAAAATGTACCAAGATGACGAACAAGCAAAATTTTCTCCGATTGATTATGCCGTGAGTTGGGGTTTGTTTGCCAAGCCCGAGATCGCACGTAAAATCTCAGTAAATCAATATGACCGCTATTTGAATTGGAAAATAGATAAGCTACCTGTTCCTGCAAATCAGGCCATGCAAATGGTGTCGAATATGCACATCATTCCCGCCACTCCCAAGATTGCCCAGCAGATTAAACAGGTAAAGCGCGGTGATTTGGTGCAGCTCAAAGGTGAGCTGGTTGAGGTGCGTGACAAGGAGCTGGTGTGGAAGTCGTCATTGACCCCCACAGATACAGGGGATGGCGCCTGCGAGCTATTCCGTGTGAATTCCATCCAGTGGATTGAGAAGCAGAAGATTTAAATTGGATCTTTCTTAAGATATAGAGGGGCTAAATGCTCCTCTACATCTTTATAGGTTTTATTCGGTTTGCATTTTTGAGTCAGCAGTTTGAGTGCTTTTCCAGTGATGCAACTGGCTTTGTGCATGCAGGTACTGGTTTAACTGATCCACCTGTTTGCCTGTGTCGGTTGTGCCTGAACCAGATAAAGTGCTTTGCTCCAGAGCTTTGGCCTGATTCTGCCAGTAATCCGACAACACACCCTGAATATAGCGACCTTGCTCGGTTTTTAATTCCAGCTCTTTTAGCATCGTCAATGCAGAGTGGATATTATCTTTCTGGCGCTGCTGTTCAAATTCTGGTGTCAGTGTATTGGCCTCTTTCATTTTCGCCAACTCGATTTCCATACTGTCACTCATTGCGGTAAAACGCTGGTCATAATCTTCCAGAATGGCAATGTCATGTCCATCATCAGGCGTGGCGGGGAATTGCTTGATGGGTGTCTGGTTCAGTTCGCCAATTGAATTGTTGACTGAACTGCCTTGCTTTTCATTATTTGGGGCAGGTGGTTGGTCCTTGTTACAGGCACTGAGCAGTAGGGCGGTGCTGAGTACACAGCTTATTGCAAATATTGTTTTGATGTTTGGCATGGTCAACTCGATCTATAATGAATTTGATGTTTTCTGAAAATGATATGCAAAAGTGGTGTAAGGAAAATCTATCTGATCTTGTGTGCTTAGGCCTGTAAAATCAAATACAATTTGTTCAAACCTTGCTTTCAGCTGTTGTTGATGCTGTGCTGACATTGCTGCAATAAAACTGGTGGACAGCAGGCGTTTGCTGACCACCTGCTCAACTGTTCCCCGATGCAGCAACTGAAATGTGTCTAGCCCAATAAACCTAAATAATTCCTGATTTTCAAACACCTGTTTCCATTTTTCACTATGGTAACGTGGGGTGTCCGCCTCAAATGGGGCAATTTCATCCGCCAATGCCCTGACCCAATCTACCTGAATATCGCGTTGATTCCAGACCAGTCCTAGATGTCCTGATGGTTTTAATACACGATGCATTTCAGTCAGTGTTTCAATGTTTGAGAACCAATGGAAAGACTGGGCACAAACCATGGCATCAACCGATTCATTTTGCAAAGGCAGTTGGTCACTGTAAGCCTGTACACATTCAACTGTTCGATGGGTCTGTTGAAGCTGTTGCAGCATTTCCGCCACGGGTTCCACCGCAATCACTTTTGCCTGAGTTTGAATGAGGTAAGGTAAGAATTTGCCAGTCCCAGAACCGAGGTCAATAACAGTGGAACTTTCACCTATCTGGAGGCGATCTTGTAGCCAAATCGCTATTTCTTGCGGGTAACTGGGACGGACCTGCTGATACAGTTCAGCACCTGAACCGAAGCCTTTTGCCGCAGATGGATGTAGGGATTGTGTCATTTTTTGCGCTTTTTAATCTGTCTTATCTCTATAAAATAAGATACTCCGCAATAATGAATTGGCAAAGTCCTCATTTGATGCGTTTTTGATACCCGCCTAGGATCAACTTTTTAGTGTGAGCATGGATAAGCAAATAGTATTTGAAGATGAACATATTCGCGTTATTTTTTTAACAGGTTCAAGTGACACTTTGGTGATTTCTTTTGGTGATCTGATTAGCCGTGCCAAAGGCATGTCGATTAATGCTGAAAAATCATTATTCAAATATCAATACAATGTGATTGGCATTATGCCAAAACAGAAATCTTGGTTTCCTAAAAGCAGCATGCTTGAGATGCAGCGACAGATTCAGCCGATCTTAGTTCAGTTTAAGCAGATTGTGGGTTACGGTGGATCAATGGGGGGCTATGCCGCGATTAAATATTCTAATTTATTGAATATGCATAAAATCGTTGCTTTTGTACCACAATATTCGATAGACCCTGATGTGGTTCATGATCGTCGTTATGCCGAATTTTTTGATGCCGCATTGCATCAGGATATGCAGATTCAGGCGGATGAAGTGGATTCATCTCGTGAATACATCATTGTCTATGATCCATACTATGCAGAAGATAAAGAACATTTCTTAAAAATACAGCCCTTATTACCACATATGCATGTGATTCACTTGCCTTTTACAGGGCATGAAGCACTCTCGGTTTTGGCAAGTTCGCAATTACTCAATGATTTTGTTGAGCAGCCTTTTGACATCACCTATTTCTATAAACGGGTGAGGGAAGTCAAAAAGCAAAGCAAGTTCTACTATCGCTATGTATTAGATGCATTATTGACCAAACATCATCAGGCTTTATTGCGAATCTTGCAAAATAACGATTTTGAATTAGATGAGCGTTATTTTGATGTTGTTCTTAAGCAAAAATTGGTTCAACAGTTATTTAATCTACAACAGGGTACTGAGCAAAATTTACGGAAGTTAGGTATTCATCCGCATTTTATCCAACAGATGGACAGCTCAGTGCCAACCATTCGCACGATTCAAAATACATTGTTGGTTTTTAATTTAGTCAGTTTAAAGCTAGAGGCTTATAACGCTGAAGCAATTCAGGCGAATCAACAATACTTGCTGCCATTGAAAGTCAGTGCGAATGCCGTTGTTGAACTTGAGTTAAATGCAGAATCTTATGTTTTGACGATGAATGATCGTGGGATTCATAAGTTAGTGAAAGTCGGTGAAGCTTTGGCTTTGGATCAGTCTTTATTGATTTTTAAACGCTATCCTGAATTTTATCAACTCAGTTATAAACAACTGAGCTTGAGTTGTGATGCACAGGGGTTAAGTCAGTTTGTTGAAAATAATGTAGAAGAGCAAACTCACCTACATCTTGCTGAATCGTAAGTAAAAAAGCCCTCTACAATCGCAGAGAGCTTTTTAGATTGAATTGAAAAGACTAGTTTGCACCCACTTTGGCATTGGTACCGACATTGGCATTTACCCCGACGTTTTGTGCAAAAATAGAGGCAGAAGCGAGAATACTTGTTGTCAAGATAGCTGTTTTGATCATTTTCTTCATTGCGATTTCCTTAAGCGATGTACCGTTTGGGGGGTACTTCATCAACGCAACTGCATCATAGCGGGCAAAAAAGCCGAAATGTATGGATTTCAGCAAAAATTTACAAGCACATTACAGCTTAAAAACACTCTGGAGAGAAATTATGGAGATGGCAAACTTAGCCACACTGTTCTAAAGCAGTTTGGTTAAAGTGGCTTTTTAACTTCTCAAAGTTCTGTTTTACCTCAGGTTTCTGAATATCAAACACTGTGGTTTTTCGCGTTTTCTGATCTAATACAGGTTTTTCAGTGGTCGCATTGAATAAACGATTCGGCACATATTGATATGTTTCAGAAAAAGCCCGACTCAACTGATTGCCTTTAAATTCCCACGATTCCGTGCTCTGACCACCATCAAAATAACCTGTAAACTGGATCGTGCAATGATCCTTATATTTATTTAAGGATGCGGCATTGGTCTTGGTATCGGGTAGGGCATCAATGTTCTGAACCTGTTGCAGTTGTTGCAAAGGTGGCTTGGTTTGGGTGGATAATGTAGAACATGCAGTGAAACCAATACTACTGATTAAAGAAAGCAAAATGGTTTTAAAAGGCGTAATAGTCATTGTTTCATTCATTCCTGTAAATCTTGTTAAATCGTATTAATTTGATGAAGGTTGGCTCAGTTCAGCACGCTCAATAGGCACATTGCCATCATTGGTTCCAACCACGGCATCTTTGGTGTCCTGCCATTTTTTAGCAGTATATTGTTTGGCTTTTTCGGTTTGTTCCTGAACAATGACTGATTGCTCAGCAGTGTATTCCTTGGTACTTTTCCACTTTTCACTCATTTTCTGAGAGGTGTTTTCAGATGCACCCTGAATTGAGTCACCTAGATTTTGCAAGCCTTTACCTGTTTTATACAGTAATACACGGCCTAAGCTTGGGTTATCTCCATAAGGTAGGCTTGGAGATGATGCTGTACTTGATGCGTTTGTGGTGGTGGAAGTTGTATCGTTTGCCCAGAGAGAAGACGATGCAAGCAGTACGGTGCTTAAACAGAGTGTTTGTAGTTGAGTCATCATCTTTTGTCCTTTAGCAATTTTGAGCAGTCAGAGTTTTATAGCTTATCGCCAAGTTTAAGAAAAGAATGTAGGTGATGTGAAATTGATACAGCGCTTAAACCGTTGTGCTTTGGTGTCCTTTGTATGAATCAGTCGCAAGGATGATGATTTGCCTACTTTTAATATCGCTAAATGTAGGCAAATGTCCTATGCCTTATTTATTCCAATTTTCTTGATAGGTGCGACCTGTCTGAAAGTAATTTGCGACTAAATCAATAAAATGTTTAAAGTCGCTATTTTCTTTCAAAATTCGATTTATCGTTTGCCAGTCGGGTTCTTGTTTGCGTTTGGCAGGAAGTAAAATTTCACTTTCAGTCGGATTTTCTGGAGTGAGTAAAATAACGCCAATACCATGCAAAGCCGAAAGCATTCGCAGCTCCTCTTCAACTTCATTTGTTGATATAGATGTTGCTACGAGGTAGCCCTCATTTGCCCAACTGGAATTACTGACTGCTTGGAAAAAGCTGCTGCGAATATTGGAACTGTTGAGTTCTCTTTTTACTTCAAATGACCACAAACGCACATTTTGACCAGAGCCATGTTTAACACAGCTTTTAACGAGTTCATGCCAGTGTTTATCTAAAGGTTGCATGGCAACAATGTCGGGGTGTAACCATTGATTGCCGTTTTGCCCACGAGAGTTTTTAGAGCGTTTTTCATCAATTCTAAGACAATATAAACCGAGTTCTAATTTTAAAAATTCGATAAGAATAGGGTATAAATCATGTTCAGATAGATTCCCTGATTTAATTAGTGGAGTGGTGATTTCAGCATCTTCAATATTTTCTGTTGAAGTTAATTCTTCATTGGCAAAAGATTCAGAGTGTTCGGCTTGATGATTTGGGTCGTACCAATACACACGAGGTCGAGGTTTATCTTGTACATGAATAAACGGTGATAATTTGATAATGCTATTTTTAATAGCACCAATTTCTGTAAATACTTGGCGAATGAGGTCTTCATCAGTATTGAAGCGTGGATTTTGTCGTTTTTCTACATAATCTTCAGGAAATAAAGTAACAATTCCTTCGGCAATTTCTCGAGCTTTAAATTTTTTTAACGGTGATTGTTTTAAAAGCTCAAATACACGCTGTGGTTGAGAAAGTTTGCTCATTATTGCCTCTAAAAATAAACCCCACTAATTTATAGCAGGGTCTATCATATTCATCAATGACTTAACATTAACCCTGCAATACACTTACATCTGCAATCGCTGTGAATAAATCACGCAACTGAGCGAGTAAACGTAAACGGTTGGCTTTTAACTCTGCATCATCTGCCATAACCATTACACCTTCAAAGAAAGCATCAATTGGCGCGCGAAGAGCAGCAAGCTTAGATAACGCTTCTGTATAGTTACGTGCAGCAAGTAACGGCTGAACCACAGGCGTGAGGGCAGACAACTCTGCATAAAGTGCTTTTTCAGCATTTTCGACTAGATTGGCTTCAACCACAGCACCTTCAGGCGTTGCTTCTTTGGCAAGAATATTGGCAACACGTTTATTCGCCGCAGCCAATGCAGCCGCTTCTGGCAATGTACGGAAATGATTGACCGCAGTTACACGCTTATCAAAATCAAGAGGAGATTTTGGCGCAAGTGCTTGAACGGCTTGAATCACATCAACCGCTACGCCTTGGTCTTCATACTTGGCACGGTAACGACCTTCAAGGAATGCAACTGCATCCGCACGGGTTTTATCGTGATCTTTAATGATGTCGCCATAACCTTGCAAGGCAAAGTTCACCAATTCTTCGATGGTCACATCAAGTTCATTTTCAATGATTAAACGTAAGATACCGATTGCAGAACGGCGTAATGCAAATGGGTCCTTAGAACCTGTTGGCGCTTGACCAATACCGAAAATACCAACCAGTGTATCTAAACGATCTGCAAGGGCAATGGTTGTACCTGTCTTGGTTTGCGGTAAGACATCACCCGCAAATTTAGGTAAGTATTGCTCACCTAAAGCTTCAGCAACTTCGTTATTTTCACCCTCAAGGCGGGCATAGTAAGTGCCTGCAATCCCTTGAAGTTCTGGGAATTCACCCACCAATTCAGAGGTTAAGTCACATTTCGCAAGTAACGCAGCTTTCTCAGCATCGGCTGCATTTGCACCTGTAATTGGTGATAGTGCAACGGCTAATTTAGCAATACGTTCTGATTTGTTCCAAAGCGTACCCAATTGCGCTTGGAATACCATATTCGCGAGTTTTTCTTTACGAGATGCAAGCGGTTGCTTTTGGTCTTGTAAGAAGAAGAATTCTGCATCAGACAAACGAGGACGTACAACTTTCTCATTGCCTTCAATAATTTGAATCGGATCTTTTGACTCAATATTTGAAATGGTAATGAAGTAAGGCTGTAATTTACTTTCAGCATTGATCAAACAGAAATACTTTTGGTTGTCCTGCATCGTGGTAATCAAGGCTTCTTGTGGAACAGCTAAATAACGCTCTTCAAAAGTCGCACGTAAAGCAACTGGCCATTCAACCAGACTTGTCACTTCATCAAGTAAGTCTGCTGGGACAATTGCAATGGCATTGACTTCGTCAGCTAACTTTTTCACTTGATCTTGAATCGTTGATTGACGCTTTTCAAAGTTGGCAACAACATGCGCATTTTCTAATGTTGTTAAGTAGTCGTTTGCATGTGCCAAAACTACAGCTTCAGGCGCATGGAAACGATGACCATAAGTCACATTCCCTGCTTTGTGATCTTGAATGGTTGCGTCAATCACTTGATCATCTTTGAGTAATACCACCCATTTTACTGGACGTACGAATTCAGTACGGCTTGCCGCTGAACGCATACGTTTTGCGATTGGTAAGTTATCCAATGCAGTTTGTAAAATTTGTGGCAGTAAAACATCAAGACTTTGACCTTTGACATCTTTCAAGAAACATACTTTTTCAACTTTACCTGCTTGGAACGTCGAAAGTTGATCAACCGTGATACCTTGACCGCGCATAAAGCCTTCAAGTGCTTTGGTCGGTTTGCCTTCAGCATCATAAGCCGCTTGTACAGCAGGGCCGTCAAAACGTTTTTGTGTATCTGCTTGAGCCGCATCGATATCAACAATTTTGAGCGCTAAACGACGTGGTGCAGCATAAGCTTCGATAGCAGCGAAGTTTAAGCCTGCATCTTTTAAGCCTTTTTCAGTTTCTGCTTTGAGTGCGTCACGTAAGGTTTTTAAGCTTTTCGGTGGAAGTTCTTCACAACCTAATTCAAATAATACGGTATGTTTCATTCTGTTATCCTTAAAATTAATTGAATGCGTTTAGTTAATTAACCTAAGTTTGCATTCTGAATACCAGGAATACCCATTGAATTGGCTTTAGAAGCTTCAACAGATTCGGCTTGCGCTTTGAGTTGAGCCAATACTTCATCACGCAAATGCGGTTCTGCCATTGGGAAACCAAGTTTCGCGCGCGCAGCCACATAACTTTGTGCAATTGAACGCGCCAAAGTACGTACACGTAAAATATAACGTTGACGTTCAGTTACCGAAATTGCGCCACGTGCATCCAACAAGTTAAAGCAATGTGATGCTTTAATCACTTGCTCATAGGCAGGGAGTGGCAGTTCAGCTTCCATTAAGCGAGTTGCTTCCGCTTCATAGAAATCGAATAATTCAAACATTTTTTCAACATTGGCATATTCAAAGTTATAAGTCGATTGCTCAACTTCATTTTGATGGAATACGTCACCGTAAGTCACAGTGCCAAATTGGCCTTTAGTCCAAACCAGATCGTAAACCGAGTCAACACCTTGCAGGTACATCGCAAGACGTTCTAAACCGTATGTGATTTCACCTGTTACTGGGTAACATTCAACACCACCGACTTGCTGGAAGTAAGTGAACTGAGTCACTTCCATACCATTTAACCAAACTTCCCAACCTAAGCCCCAAGCGCCTAGTGTTGGAGATTCCCAGTTGTCTTCTACGAAGCGAATATCGTGAGTCAGTGTATCGATGCCGATCGCTTTTAACGAATCAAGATAAAGCTGTTGGATATTGTCTGGGTTTGGCTTAAGTACCACTTGGAACTGATAATAGTGTTGTAAGCGGTTTGGGTTCTCACCATAACGACCATCTTTCGGACGACGTGAAGGTTGAACATAAGCCGCGTTCCAAGTTTCTGGGCCTAATGCGCGTAAGAAAGTTGCAGTGTGAAATGTCCCTGCGCCCATTTCCATATCATATGGTTGTAATACGACGCAGCCTTGCTCCGCCCAATAGTTTTGTAGGGCAAGAATTAAGCCCTGAAATGTATCAATATGCGATATAGCACGACTCATGGTGCATCCACTGGAATCAAACAAAAATTGTGCTTAAGTATAAGGATTTTCGGGTGCAGTGCAAAGGATTCAAGCGTTTCAGCGACAAGTTCTGATAATAAATTATTTAAACGCTTTTTTTTAATTTTCGAGTTAGGGCTTGTTGAGAATTAACAAAGGCTACTGATTAATTTATAATAGTACTATGGATAGATACATACTTACTGATGCCCAATGGGCAAAAATGGAACCTTTTTGCCTAGGTAAAGTGACCGATCGAGGTCGTAGTGGAAAAGATAATCGATTATTTTTAGAAGCAGTCCTATGGATTGCCCGTACAGGCAGTCCATGGCGTGATCTACCTGCTCATTTTGGTAAATGGAATACCGTCTTTAAAAGATACCGTGACTGGGTGAAAGCTGGTGTATTTGAAACTATTTTTGCATCTGTAAATGAAGATGTTGATTTGGAATACGCCATGATTGATGGAACGATTGTTAAAGTTCATCGACATGGGCAAGGTGCAAAAGGGGGACTTTCAAACAGTCTATAGGTAAATCTCGAGGTGGAATGACCTGTAAAATTCTTGCCTTAGTGGATAGTCTAGGCAACCTCATTAAGTTTCGATTAATGCCTGGTCAATATCACGATTTAGTAGAAACCAAACCTTTAATTGAAGATGTTGATTTTCAAGCATTACTGGCTGATAAAGCATTTGATGCAGATTGGCTCATCCAAGAGCTCAATGAACGTAAAGTGAAAGTGGTGATCCCACCCAAATCTAATCGAAAAGTAATGAGAGCATTTGATACGACTATGTATAAATGGCGTGATCTCATTGAAAACTATTTCTGTAAGTTAAAAGAATTTAAACGTATAGCGATGCGTAGTTGTAAAACAGATACGAGTTTTGAAGCCATGATTCAATTGTGCGCGAGTGTAATTAACTCTCTGTAATTCTCAACAGACCCTAGACTAATTTAGACAAAATATATGTATTTTTATGGTAAAAGTATAAATTGCAAAAAAATTTCTCTTTTATTCTTTTTAAATACTTTTTAAAAGCTTTTGTGTATTTTAAGAAAATCGTTGTAATCCTTTAAGTTCCACCACCCAACTAAACATGTAATAATATAAAAAATAACTTTGAGAATAACCTGATGCCCTATGTTCAAGCAATAGAGTTGATACAAGACGAGCGGGATCAACTAGAACATTTAGCCAAACATGCAAAGCATTGGCGAGAAAGGCAACGCTCACAAACCATATTGTGGTGGCTTTGTTGCATAAATATTTTGCAAAATACTGATTTCCAAGGTTTTTCCTAGAATTTTAATAAAAATAAATATAATAAAATCATAGTGTTAGCTATTTGTGCAACAAAGCCTATTGTGGTTGTCACAAGGTAAAACAGTGAAAGAAATTGCCGTATTACATGGAGTAAAGGAAGAAACAATTCGTACTCACCGCAGAAACTGGCGACACCATAAAATAGAAGCGATTTGGGAGGGTAAGCGTTCTGGACATCCACGAATATTACAAGCTGTACATCAGGCACAGATTTTATCGTGGATTGATAGCGACACTTTAAACTCAGAACAAATCAGACAGCGATTATATGAACAATATCAAATCGAAATTTGTCAGGAAACGCTAAGACGATTCCTCAGAGCATCAGGTATCGTTTATAAACGAACACGCCACAGCTTGAAAAAAAAGATGCTCTGAACGTTATGCACAAGCAGAACAAGACATAGCCCAATTAAGACAACAGGCAGCACAGGGTGAGATTATATTGGGCTATGTTGATGAAACAGGAATTTGCTCTACCCCTGATAATCGCTATGCATGGACAATAAAAGGACAGGTTCATCAAGTCACAGCGATTCGCTCCAAACGAGTCAATATCATAGGAGCCTTATTATCGACAGGACATTTTGTCACAGCATGTTTACAGGAATCTGTTACAGGTGAGTATTTTTATGCTTATGTGATGGGTGTTGCCAAACAGATCAAAGAGAAATACAACATCCCCCTCACTTTGATTGTGGATAATGCTTCTATCCATAAAAGCAAAAAAATGCAGGCATGGCGTGATTTACTGGAACAAGATTTCAATGTGAGGCTATATTTTCTTCCACCTTATAGCCCTGAACTAAATCGTATAGAAATGTTATGGCGATCAATGAAATATCAATGGCGTGAATTTAAATGGATGCCTACGGATGAGATTGTACAATGGGTAAATGGTATCTCAAGGGGTTTTGGAAATAAATACTTGTTTACTTTTTAGGAGTGACTTACAACCGTAGCTTTTTTTTATTCTAATTGAAGCTTTTGACGACTGAGCTGTTGTTGAAGCGCAGCGATCATATCCGCACGACTAATAATGCCAATCAAATGTTGATTTTCCACGACAGGAATATAATTAAAAGATTTCTCTACAAAATAAGGTACTAAATCCTGAATTGGCTGTGATGGCTCCACAGTGACGACACGGCGACTCATAATCTGTCTCACATAATGCTGCCATGAATTTCTTGGATCAGTGGCACCCTTAAACCATTCCACCACCTCATATAAGGCCAGCGTTCCAACCAGTTCTTCCCCCGCATTGACGACAGGCAGACTCATGAGATTAACTTGCTTGAACTTCTCTAAGGCCTGATGAATATCATCATCTTCATGTAGCTTGATGACATCCCGACTCATAATATCCTCACAGACAAAGTAACTATTCAGGCGTTCGCTTGCGTGTTCCTGTGCTTCCAGAATGATTTTTTCCAGATCATATTGGCTGATGTCGAGCAACTCGGTGTATTGCTCCAGGGCATATTCAATATCCTTGGGTTGAATCGAGACTTTCTGTGTTGGGGTCGGGTCTTTGGAACGCTCATTGACATGCGCAGTAATGGGATAATGCCGCCCAATTAAACGGTTAAAAAATACCGCAAATAGCAACAGTAAAATCGAGTTCAATAGCACGGGATACAGTACAAAATGAAATCCTAGACGATGGACTGCCTCACCACCCAAAACTGCGGTAATCGCCACTGCCCCACTCGGTGGATGCAAGGAGTCTGTAGTCATCATCATAAAAATAGCAAACCCAACCGCCACGCTAAATGCGCTGGTCAGATCAGGCAAATATTGAGTACAGGCCACCCCAATAATCCCTGCCAGCGTATTTCCAACAACCACATTCCAGGGTTGTGCCAGTGGACTGTTGGGAACCGCGAATAGAAGCACTGACGATGCACCCATCGGTGCGATATACCATGCATTCATACCGCCCAATACATACCAACTAATTAAAGACGATATTGCCAAACCGCAAAGCGCACCAAATCCTGAAAGTAAACGTTCTTTCAAAGGTAATATTTTGTAATTCGGTTTTAAGAAATTTAGCCAGTCTGATTGGGTAAAGCTCACAATGCACCTTGCTGGAATAGTGTTGTTTCATTGGTTGCAGCAGTATACGCCGACTCAGACTGAAGATGTATTTAAATTACAGTTTTAAATAATAACGAAAACTTATCAAGGTCAATTTAAATACTCCTCCAATTGCTCCAATCGCTCTGCATATTTTTGCATGGGGCAAAACTCATACATCGGCGAACCGATATAAGCACCAGCATTACGGCACTCTTGATCGACAAAATTTTTCCAGAGCTGTTGTGATTTCATAATGTCCTGATAGCGTTCAGGCTGCTTGTATTCCTGACTCTGTTTTTTTATTTGATCCAATAACTGCACAATCTGCTTTGCATATACAGTTTTGGTTCTGGTGCTACAGATCTCCACCACAGCATTATTAATATTCCCCAGTTTTAGCTGTTGAATGGTGTCATCGATACATTCGCTATAAGGATCTATCGCTTTATCTTGCGTTTTGGCAAATACCGAAGTATTCAAACAAGCCATGATCAGTACCGCTGTTTTTAAGACTAATTTAGTCATGAATGTGCTCTTTTGTTATGTTGGTATTTTTAAAATAATAATCAAAAAAATGCCTTAAACATATTTTTCATTGAGATAACGCCAATAGCGTTTAGGTAAATATTGCACATGCAATTTCACATTCTGACGTTCTTTAATGTTGATACTATTAAAATAATCTTTCCAAAGCTGATCGTATAATTCTTCTTGTTCATCTAATTCTAATTGGAAATTTTGACTGGCACCATTTTCGATATTACGGTCAATCTGATTGGCTTCTAAAGAAACCTCGTGAATCTCTTTTAAATCATAATACAGACCATATTTGCGTTGTTCGTCATAAATGAGCCAACGTTGATCTTGATAACGACGCTTAAAATGCGGCTGTATCAAAGGTAATACATTAAAATCAGGTCGAACTAAACTTAAAAATAAACCATCTGTAGTTTTCTTAAACCGCACAAAAGCTTCCATACGATGCTTTTCGCGCCCGACCTTTTTCGTCCATTGCGAAATCGCTAAAACACTGGGATGAGAGTAATTTTTTTCGACTGAATGTTGATGCCGAAAAACATAGATACAGTAATTAAATAAATGCTGATAGGCATCCAACGATTCCGACAAATAAGCAAAATAAAATTGTCTCAGAGATGAATGCGAAAGTTTCTGCTGTAAAGCTGACCAAACACGTGCTGCATGTTGCTCGTGATTTGGAATTTCAACTACAGTGGCAAATAAACCATGCTGTGCACCTTGGTTTAAACACAGTTGCACGTGAAACTCTTTGAATTGAAAAGCACGAAATACGCAGTTGAGTAAACCGACCATAGAGCCATCAAAGTAGTAATAAACCACCGCATCACTGAGCATGTTTAAAATCCTAAACTCAATTGCGGTGACAGTTGTTTAACGTATTTAGATGAACCCTGCGTTAATATTTGCTGACGAATATCAGTCGTAGAAAGTTCCTTTTGAAACCGTGGACTGTCTTCACAGCGAATAAAAAACTGGGCACGTGAATACGCCACACCGAGTTGCTTCAATAAATCAGTATGTATCTTGCCAAAACGACGCGCTTGCACGATTTTCTTGGCTGACTTTACGCCGATGCCTGGTACACGAAGGATCATGCGATAGTCAGCACGATTTAAATCCACTGGAAACTGCTCGGGATGACGCAACGCCCAACTCAGTTTGGGGTCTACATCCAAATCTAAATGTGGGTGTTTTTCATTGACGATTTCATTGACTTCAAAACCATAAAAACGCATCAACCAATCACTTTGATAAAGCCGATTTTCCCTTAATAAAGGCGGCGCCGAACCGACCGCTGGTAAATAGTTATTTTCTGTGTTGATTGGAATATAACCTGAGAAATATACCCGTTTCAGTTTAAATTCCTTGTAATGTCGATCTGCCATCACAAGTACGTCTTGATCAGTTTCCTGATGTGCGCCGACCACCATTTGCGTGGTCTGTCCTGCGGGTACATATTTCGGCACATGCTTGATGATCTGGCGTTCTTCCTTGAGCTGAATCAGTCGATCTCGCACTAGCCCCAAGTCTTTTTGTACTTCTTGATGTGATTTTTCAGGGGCAAACGCTTTTAATCCGATCTCAGTTGGCATTTCCAGATTAATGCTCATACGATCCGCATAAAGCCCTGCTTCATGAATCAGTTCGGGCGATGCACCTGGAATAGTTTTGAGATGAATATAGCCATTAAAATTTTCTTCGAGACGTAGCTTTTTCACCACTTGAAGCATCCGTTCCATCGTATAGTCGGCGGATTTAAAAATTCCTGAGCTAAGGAATAATCCCTCTATATAATTACGACGATAGAAATTAATGGTCAGGTCAACCACTTCCTGCACGGTAAATGCAGCACGTTTGACATCATTAGAACGGCGTGACACACAATAAGCACAATCAAAAATACAGACATTAGTGAACAAGATTTTCAGTAAAGAAACACAACGACCATCTTCGGTATAACTATGGCAAATCCCTGCCCGACTGGCATCGCCTAAACCTTTGTCTTTATTTTTACGGTCACTACCACTGGAGGAACAGGACACATCATATTTAGCTGCATCGGCAAGAATTTGTAATTTTTCACGAATGCGATCAGACATATCAAACACCTCTGTGACAACATCATTTCAAAGCTAACATTTCATGATTTGAAAATTAAGATCGATAAAGATGTTATGCGTCATGAGGTGACGTTTATGTGAATGGTCTTCCATTCAGAACTTTGCCAACTGGGAAAATATGTCGGCTATTGGGTCCGTTTTGAATTAGGGTCTGTTGAGAATTATCGAGAGTTAATTACACTCGCGCACAATTGAATCATGGCTTCAAAACTCGTATCTGTTTTACAACTACGCATCGCTATACGTTTAAATTCTTTTAACTTACAGAAATAGTTTTCAATGAGATGACGCCATTTATACATAGTCGTATCAAATGCTCTTATTACTTTTCGATTAGATTTGGGTGGGATCACCACTTTCACTTTACGTTCATTGAGTTCTTGGATGAGCCAATCTGCATCAAATGCTTTATCAGCCAGTAATGCTTGAAAATCAATATCTTCAATTAAAGGTTTAGTTTCTACTAAATCGTGATATTGACCAGGCATTAATCGAAACTTAATGAGGTTGCCTAGACTATCCACTAAGGCAAGAATTTTACAGGTCATTCCACCTCGAGATTTACCTATAGACTGTTTGAAAGTCCCCCTTTTGCACCTTGCCCATGTCGATGAACTTTAACAATCGTTCCATCAATCATGGCGTATTCCAAATCAACATCTTCATTTACAGATGCAAAAATAGTTTCAAATACACCAGCTTTCACCCAGTCACGGTATCTTTTAAAGACGGTATTCCATTTACCAAAATGAGCAGGTAGATCACGCCATGGACTGCCTGTACGGGCAATCCATAGGACTGCTTCTAAAAATAATCGATTATCTTTTCCACTACGACCTCGATCGGTCACTTTACCTAGGCAAAAAGGTTCCATTTTTGCCCATTGGGCATCAGTAAGTATGTATCTATCCATAGTACTATTATAAATTAATCAGTAGCCTTTGTTAATTCTCAACAAGCCCTAGTAGGAGGTTCTGTTGCTAAATTATCAGAAATCTCTAACGCTAACTGGTTAGATGCTCTGCCTAAGAATTGTGACACTAAAAAATATTGGTATGCCAATAGCATTGAACTCAATAAGAGCTAAGAAATTCATGGCAGCATTATGTGAGACAGATTATGAGTCGCCGTGTCGTCACTGTGGAGCCATCACAGCCAATTCAGGATTTAGTACCTTATTTTGTAGAGAAATCTTTTAATTATATTCCTGTCGTGGAAAATCAACATTTGATTGGCATTATTAGTCGTGCGGATATGATCCCAGCATTACAGCAACTCCCCAACCAGCAATATGTTTTAACCTGATTCAGGCAAAAAAAAGCTACGGTTGTATTAGGGGTAAATCAACCGTAGCGACCAAACTAAAAAATAAGATTAACGTTTGATTCCTTGATCTTCATACACTGTTTTAACAGGTTGGTTGTAACCTTGTACATGCTCAACCCGATTCGCCTGTCTTTTTGGAATGACTAACCACATGATTAAATACACCAAAATACCTGGGAAAGCGGCGCTCATGAGTGAAATCACCACAAAGATCAGGCGTAACAAGTTTGCATTCCAACCAAAACGTTCCGCAATACCGCCCATTACACCAGCGATCATGCTTTGTTGGTTTGAGCGGTATAAACCAGAATTGGCCATTTAATTTTTCTCCAAAAATATTTGATACAGCAACGGAATGAGACTTCATTCATGATAAATCGCTGTTAATAATGAGATAGGGATGAACTGGTTTTTTTAAAGTTTAAACAGATGGGAGAATCGTTACGGTGTGTAAAAGGCTGATGGAAAAAACGACAGTATCGCCTAAAATGCACCGACTTAAAGCATATGGCTTGGGTTAATCGAAATTTCGCTCTTATCAAAATACTCCACGAATGGACTTTTGGAGGCATATAACAAAACGGTTCAATCGTTTTGATCTTTCCAAAAAGTTTATTTATTGGAATGGTGAGGTGAAATGGTCACGATATCGATGTTAGAGATTTATGGATATGCAGTTCAGGTTATTCTTATCGTGGTTTAGCGTAGGTGCTCTCTTGAGCTTTGGGTTGAGTGCCTGTGATAGCCATCACCCTGAATCCGCTAAACAACAGGCCCAGACGCAACCGAGTCATGAAATCATGGAATCAGACCCGCAGCAGGGGATGTCATTAACCCAGGTTGCTGGACAGGTCACCCTGCCTCGTCCTGTGACACACAAGCATACACCGACTAAGCTGTCTGAAACTGAACTGGCCTATGTGGGGCGTTATCATGCGCGTATTCCATGTACCGATGCTTTCGCGGGTTGTGTCAATAAAGAGAAAGAAGCGGAATATATTATGAACTTGCTGGAGGATGGCTCTGTCTACTGGACCAATACCAGTTTCGGTCGCCTGGGTTCAGATTTATCGCGTAATGTTGCCAAAATTGAGCAAACCTGTAAGCAGGTGCAGTGGCATGTTGAGCCAGTGGAAAAAGAGATTGTGGTGCGCTGTGCTGCCGCTGACGTGAATTTATATTACCAGATCAATCAGGATCAGAGTCTTGTGATGGATCTGGATAAAATCTGGAATGGGGATCAGGGGCGCAACCGCAAGTTTTTTAAAGAATATCCATTTCCCAAGAAAGCCTATGTTTTTGAAAAGGCGGAATAAAAAATTGAGAATAAAAAAAGAGCGCATCAAGCGCTCTTTTTTGTCAGCCCCGATTAGTAATCAAAGCTGAAGTGTTCTGGTGCAAGTGAAGTCAAGGTACGTGAAGTCGAAACCATTGATTCTGCATGACCTTGCGCACGTGGCAAAAAACGGTCAAAGTAGAATTCAGCAACCTTGATTTTTGCTTTATAGAATTCAGGAGTTTCAGCACCGTTGCCTGCTTCCAGTTTTTCAGAAGCAACCACTGCCTGTTGAGCCCAGAAATAAGCCATCATCACATAACCAGAGAACATCAAGAAATCATTAGAAGCAGAAGATACGATGTCACGGTCTTTACGAGCTGCAAGCATGATGCGAACAGTTAATGTGTTCCATTGAGCGCAAAGCTTCGTTAAGTCCCAAGCGAAACGACGTAAATGCTTGTTACGCGCATGCGTAGCGCAGAATTTCAAGATTTCAGCAGTATAGTCACGAACGACTTTACCTTTTGAACTTAAAAGAACTTTACGACCTAATAAGTCAAGTGCTTGGACACCCGTTGTACCTTCATATAATGTTGAGATACGTGCATCACGTGCGATTTGTTCCATACCCCATTCTTTGATGAAACCATGACCACCATATACTTGGATCCCATGGTTTGCAGCTTCCAAACCTAGTTCAGTCAAGAAACCTTTAAGAATCGGGGTATAGAAACCTAGTTTGTCATCAGCAGCTTCATAAGCAGCTTGGTCGCCATTTACAAGAGCATCAGTCATTTTGTCAGCAAGTTTTGCAGCATGATAGATCATTGCGCGACCGCCTTCTGCAACCGCTTTTTGAGTTAAAAGCATGCGGCGAACATCTGCGTGGTGAATAATTGCATCAGCTACACGCTCAGGCTCTTTCTTACCAGAAAGGGCACGCATAGACATACGATCTTTCGCATAAGGTAACGCACCTTGGAAAGAAAGTTCAGCATGTGCAATACCTTGAATCGCTGTACCAATACGAGCAGTGTTCATGAACGTAAACATTGCATGTAAACCTTTGTTGATTTCACCAATGAGGTAACCAGTAGCGTTATCGAAGTTCAATACAGCAGTTGCTGAAGCACGGATACCCATTTTGTGTTCGATTGAACCACAAGAAACGGTATTGCGCTCACCTACACCGCCGTCAGCAGTCGGGATGAATTTCGGTACGATGAATAAAGAAATACCACGAGTACCTGCAGGTGCATCTGGAAGACGCGCAAGTACGATATGAATGATATTGTCTGTTAAATCGTGTTCACCTGCAGAGATGAAGATTTTAGTACCAGAGATTTTATAAGTACCATCAGCAGCAGCTTCTGCCTTGGTTTTCACCTGCCCCAAGTCTGTACCACATTGAGGTTCAGTTAAGCACATTGTGCCAGACCAAGTACCTTCAACCAGTTTAGGCATATAGGTATTTTTTTGCTCATCAGTACCGAATTGCATGATGGTGTTCATACAACCTGTACTTAAACCTGGGTACATGGTGAATGACCAGTTTGCAGTACCCATCATTTCAGACTTGACGAGGTTTAAAGACATTGGCAGGCCTTGACCACCAAACTCTTCAGGGTAGGAAAGACCTTGCCAGCCACCCATGACGAACTGGTCATACGCTTCCTTGAAGCCTTTAGGTGTGGTGACTTCACCATTGTTAAAGGTACAGCCTTCTTCATCACCTGACTGGTTCAGTGGAGAAAGTACGTTTTCGCAGTAATCTGCCGCACCTTCAAGAATCATATCAACTGTATCTTTATCTGCATTTTGACCGCTTGTCAAAGTTTGGTAATGTGCTGGATAATCGAACACTTCATTCATTAAGAAGCGAACATCACGGAGCGGGGCTTTATAAGCTGGCATAATCTTAATCCTGTATTTGAATCGTTTTGGATTATCTGTTTCGATACTTTGATTATTCACAATGGTGATAAAAATACATTGATAAACACTATGGAAAAAAATGTCAGAAAAGCGAATTGATCAGGCGTTAGGCGCGTAAAAAAGTCATCTTCGCACTGGTGTTTGAAACTCATTTTAAATATGAAAATGATTAAATTTACAGCTGTAAATATAATAATATAAAGGGTGTTTGGTAAAACTATGCGTTTAAAATATTTAACTTTATGTATATTGGGGTTTAGTCTTTCTGCATGTTCCCAGCATGTCATTAAAACCAATTCTGCTACTGCAAACCTTGAACAGAAAGCCATTAACAGCATCAATGCGATGTATGAATATCCCAGCTATGACTACCGTGGAAAATTTAATGTCCATGTTGATCTGGACCAAAATAAAACCGTAGGCAAAGATGACAAGGCCGTTCTGGATGCCAATGTAAAGCAAAAGGTCGATCAATATCTGCGCGAACAGAAAGTCAACCTGAACACTGCACAGAAGCAGGCTTTATATGAAACCCTTGCCCAACAGCCAAAACAGTTTGGCGGCAGCAAGGCGGACAAGTTTACCCGTGTCAGGCCAATATTCTGGGACAGGTTTATGTGGATGCACGCAAAAACCAGCTGTCTGAGAAGTCAATCAAGAACTTAAAGGCTGAACATAATGAGTTTATTGATTATGAAATCTTTAAGGATGTTTACCAGAAAATGCTGAGCAGCAAATAATTTAATCCCCAAAAAAAGAACCTGCGCAATAGGCAGGTTCTTTTTGCCGAATTTTACTGAGTGATTATAAAAAATCTTTGAGTTCAGGTTTTACTCCATTCCAGATTGAAAAGGCCTCAATTGCCTGTCCAACCAGCATGCCAAAGCCATCGGTGGATGGAACCTGACGAGCTTGAGCCTGATCCAGAAAACTGGAGGATTTGCCATAGGCCATTTCATAGGCATGATGGAAAAGTAGGGTTTCTGGCAGTTGTAACGTATCACCTGTTAAGCTGGCTGACGTTGCATTCATCACAACATCAAACTCACCAGAAAGTTGATCCAGCCCTATCGCCTGTAATTCTGCCTGTGGTACAGCCTCTTTTAAATCTTCAACCAGTTGTTGTGCACGGGCTAAAGTACGGTTGGCAATCACGATTTGTTTTGCACCTGCCTGTACCAGTGGATAGATCACACCACGAGTCGCACCGCCAGCCCCTAAAATCAGAATGCGACTGTTGGTAAGATTCCAGCCCAAAGCCTGAATGGCGGCAACCAAACCCTGACCATCGGTATTGTCGCCAAAAAGTTTGCCATCCTGCATCCATAAGGTATTCACGGCTTTGGCAATTCTGGCGCGTTCGGTCAGTTGATCACATAAGACAAATGCCTGTTCTTTAAACGGAACAGTCACATTCATTCCAGCACCGCCTTGCGCAAAAAAATCCTTTGCAGTATTTTCAAAGCCATCCAGCGGGGCAAGAATTTTTTTATAGTTTAAATCAACACCTGTTTTGGCTGCAAAAGCATGATGTAATTCTGGTGAGCGGGATTGTTCAATTGGATTTCCAATTACAGCAAATTGTTTGGTCATGATAAATGTTTAGATGAGATAGCTATTGAACGAGTGTATAAATATGTGGATGTTGCTGCAAGATTATTGCATATGATGAATTAAAAACTGCTCTGCGGTCATTACAGGAATGGACGCAAGTTTAAAATCATTAAGATTTCGGGTAATAATCATTTCACATTGTGCCTGTTTTGCTGCCTGATATAAGACCGCATCTTCAAAGTCACTAAAATTGGATAGAACAGCTTGTTCAATCACTATTTGATTCACTGCTGCAATTTGAAAGAGTTGTAAAATGAGTTTTAGGTAATGTTGAGCTGCATTTTTATCCAATGATTTTGCCAAAAGATAAAATACTGTAGTAATTGTTGTTGCAGATAAATATCCCTCTATCTCCTGTTGTTCAACTTTGCTCATCAGTTGGCTAGCCGATGTATAAAAAGGTTCACGCTTTAATAGGACATCCAAAACAATATTGGTATCAAATAGTACTTTCATTGATATTTTTTCTCTAAAGCATCGTAATATTCTGTTTTTACATCTGTTACATCATGCTCTTTCAAAATTCCACTGAGTTGTTGAGTAATGCTAGGCAGTGGTGAGTGTTCAACTTGCTGTTGTATTTTTTGAAGTTGTAAAAAATATTCTGCGACTAACTGAGAAACAGAAGTGTGATGAAGTTTGGCATACTGCTTGGCATGTTCTATCAATTCATCATTGAGTCTTAAAGTCAACTTTGTATTCATTATTTGCCCTATTGACGTACTTATTTTTAATAATTGTACGTCATTTTGGTTGAAATGCAAATTATGCTACAAAAAAATCCCCGACTTTATGTCAGGGATGATCTATTTTACTTTTGCAAACCCAACCAGTCTCTTGGTTTTAAATAATAATCAGTGAGACGTTTTTCAGGTGAGTTTTCATCCCATTCAGGACGATACGACCAGCCTGCAAGATTAGGTAAACTGACCAAGATCGATTCAATTCGTCCACCTGTTTGTAAACCAAACAAGGTGCCACGATCATAAACCAGATTGTATTCAACATAACGACCACGACGATACAACTGGAACTCGCGTTGAGCTTCGGTATATGGCTGCTCACGATGCTTTTCAAAAATTGGCAGGATTGCTGCTAAATAACCATTACCAACAGCCTGCATATATTGAAAACAGGTTTCAAAATCCCATTGATTGAGATCATCAAAGAACAAACCACCCACGCCACGCTGTTCATCACGGTGTTTTAAATAGAAATAATCATCACACCATTGTTTATGCTCGGCATAAACATTTTCACCAAATGGCTGACATAAGTCATAGGCAGTTTGATGCCAGTCTAAAATATCCTGATCATCTGGATAGAACGGGGTTAAGTCAAAACCACCGCCAAACCACCACACTGGGTCCTGTCCCTCAGGTTCAGCCACAAATAAACGGACATTGGCATGGGAGGTTGGAATATTTGGATTTTTTGGATGAATGACCAGTGACACACCCAAAGCCTGCGCCTTTGCGCCCGCAATCTGCGGATGGCGTTCCGTTGCAGAAGCAGGCAGCTTGCTGATATTGATGTGGGAAAACATGACCCCACCTTTTTCAATCACTGCACCATTTTGCAGAACACGGGAACGACCACCACCGCCTTCGGTTCGTTGCCAATCATCAATGATAAACTCAGCGGTTCCACCGCCTGCACGTTCCTGTTGTTCTAATCCTGCACAAATCCGTGCCTGTAGGTCGAGTAAAAACTCACGAACACGGTGAATATCAGCTGAAGTTGGATGCTGCATGATGATCCTCTTAAAGTGATCTGGGAATTGCTTATATCAAAACATAAAATCCATAAAAAAAGTAAGGGATTTTTGCCTTTTACCATAAAAATCGCTTAATTGCCTTATTTTTAAACATTTTGCAAAAATGAATCAGAAGTCATCTTTTTTATATAGGTGATCCATCCGTTCACGTTTAGTTTTTAGATAATGTTCATTGAATGGATTACGGCCCACTGTAAGTGGAACACGCTCCACTACATTAATGCCAAGATCAGTCAATGCCTTTAATTTTAAAGGATTGTTGGTGATCAACTTCACTTCTTTGACTTGCAGATGATCCAGCATAATGCTGCACATATCGTAACGGCGGGCATCGGCAGGCAAATTTAACAACAGGTTGGCATCGACTGTATCATGCCCCTGATCCTGTAGGGCATAGGCACGAATTTTATTGGTCAAGCCAATCCCACGACCTTCCTGACGCAAATATAAAATCACACCCTGACCCGCTTCATTGATCATTCGTTGTGTGGCTTGTAACTGAGGTCCACAGTCGCACTTCAATGAGGCAAAGGCATCACCAGTCAAACATTCAGAATGGATACGCACGAGTACGGGCTGATTTGGTGCAGTTTCTAGTCCTTTGGAAAGCGCCACATGCTCTTCGCCCGTTGCTGGGTCTTGAAACACGGAAATATTGAAGTCACCAAAAGCAGTTGGTAGCCTTGATGTTGCAACAAATTCAATTGGCACAGAACGCTCACTATCATAATAAGAAACAGTCAAAGTATAGCTGAATGTGTGAAGATTGCGTGAATTGGAATTTCTGATTTTTCACATAAGTTTTTCTTTTTCATACAAAGCACACAATAATGGTTGATAAACAGTGACATAATTCAGGATAATCTGCCAGCCAGTCCCTAAGACTGGCATGAGAATGTTTAGCACGACATCATTTGCCCATGTGGCTGATTGAAGGTAGATCATATTTAATTGTATGATTGCCCCCATTTAACCCAGCTTCGGATTTGCCAGGCTTAAAAAGGCTTCGCCACATTATGTTGTATACCGAAATTCCAACTCAACGTCCTGTTACGCCATTGTTAGATGGAATTGATCATCCACAACAGTTACGTCAGCTCGAACAAGGCCTGCTCCCACAAGTGGCGGATGAGTTGCGTCAATATATTTTGTATGCGGCAGGGCAAAGCGGTGGCCACTTTGGCGCAAATCTTGGTGTAATCGAATTAACGGTTGCGTTGCATTATTGTTTTAATACACCTCAGGACCGTCTGGTTTGGGATGTGGGTCATCAGGCTTATCCACACAAGGTGTTGACAGGTCGCCGTGACAGAATTACCACGATCCGTGCCAAAGATGGTTTGGCTGCATTTCCTGCCCGTGAAGAATCCGAGTTTGATACTTTTGGGGTAGGCCATTCATCAACAGCAATTTCTGCTGGTCTTGGTATGGCGTTGGCACGTCGCTACCAAAAAGACCCATGCGATGTGGTTGCCATTGTCGGTGATGGTGCAATGACCGCAGGTATGGCCTTTGAAGCCATGAATGATGCGGTTGCCCATGATGCCGACCTGATTGTGGTGCTGAATGACAATGATATGTCGATCTCCTGCAGTACAGGCGGCTTTGCCAAGCATTTGGCGGCGATTTGGGAAACAGGTCAGTTGGTCAATGTCAATGAACAGGGTGAAGCCTATGTTCAGCCACATCCGAAGTGGACTTATAACTCACGGTTACATCAGTCTGCAACAGATGCAGCGGATAACTTATTTAAAGCGATTGGTTTTGATTATTTTGGCCCATTTGATGGGCATGATGTTGAACAACTCACACAAGTTTTTCATGCGCTTAAAAAACGTAAAGGCCCTCGTTTAGTTCATGTTTATACCAAAAAGGGTAAAGGATTTGCGCCTGCTGAAGCAGACCCGATTACCTATCATGCGATTACTAAAATTGCACCTACAGCATCTGCTCCTGCAAAAAAATTACCGCCTAAATACTCAGACGTATTTGGACAATGGTTATGTGATGAAGCAGCGCAAGATGATCGTTTACTCGCAATCACCCCAGCGATGTGTGAAGGTTCAGGGATGGTTCAGTTTGCAAAGCAATACCCTGAACGTTTCTTTGACGTTGCGATTGCTGAACAACATGCAGTGACTTTAGCCGCGGGTATGGCGTGTGAAGGTTTAAAACCTGTTGTAGCAATCTATTCGACCTTTTTACAGCGTGGCTATGACCAGTTGATCCATGATGTTGCGTTACAGAATCTGGATGTGACTTTTGGAATTGATCGTGCTGGTTTAGTCGGTGAAGATGGTCCAACCCATGCAGGTGCATATGATTATGCCTATATGCGTACTGTACCTAATATGGTGATCATGGCACCAAAAGATGAAAATGAATGTCGTCAAATGCTGCATACGGCATATCACTATAATGGACCAACTGCCGTACGTTACCCACGTGGTGTCGGTACAGGTGCTGAAATCCAACAACAGATGACTGCTTTAGAAATTGGTAAAGCTGAAATCGTTGCACAATTTAATCAGGATGCAGATCAGCAGATCAGCATCCTTGCTTTTGGTAGCCGTGTTGCAGCCTCAGTTGAAGCAGCAGAATTATTCGCAAGTAAACATTCGGTTGCTGTATGTGTGGTCAACATGCGGTTTGTAAAACCATTAGATGAGCAGATACTTCGTGACTTAGCTGCTGACACAAAACTTTTTGTGACTGTAGAAGAACATGCGGTTATGGCTGGTGCGGGAAGTGCAGTAAATGAATTTTTAGCACGAGCTAAAATCATTAAGCCAATTTTAAATCTAGGTTTGCCAGATACATTCTTACATCAAGCGACACATCAGCAAATGCTCATTGACTGTGGCTTAGATGCCAAAGGTATTTTGCTTTCAATAGAACAAGCACGGTTATAGGTCCTTAACGCTTTGTAAATTGCAAAATAATCTTTCGCAAACATTTTTTACCTAAAAGCCCTTATATTTGATAGAATATAGGGGCTTTTATGCATTATTCTTTGTCAAAATCTTCAAATTTGTAGTGGGTGTTCAATGGAACCTATGGTGGTTATGGCTGCGCGTGCGGCTCAAACAGTTGGTCAAGAGCTTTTAAAGGCACATCAAAATCGTCATAAACTCGATTTACAAGTTGAAGAAAAAGGCATTGATGGTCCAGTAACGCGTGTTGACCGTTATATCGAACAACTTACAATTGATACGCTTCGTAAAAGTTATAAAAACCATAGCTTCCTTGGTGAAGAGTTTGGCATGCAAGAAGGTAAAGGTCACGATGCAGATTGGTGCTGGGTGATTGATCCTTTAGATGGTACTCAAAACTTTATCAACGGTTTTCCTCATTTCTGTATTTCTATCGCTGTACAACATAAAGGCGTAACTCAGCACGGTGTGATCTACGATCCAGTGCGTGATGAATTATTCTCTGCAAGCCGTGGCCGTGGTGCAGTCATGAACCAGCGCCGTATTCGTGTCAATCTAAAAGATTCCTTGGAAAATACTTTCCTTGCGGTTGGGCATCCTTACCGCGCAAAGCGCAACGGTGAAATCGTATCTTATGCAGAACAGCATTTCGCTTCTTTGTTGGCTGTAACTAAATCAGGCGCGCAAATCCGTCGTGATGGCTCTGCTGCTTTAGATTTAGCTTATGTCGCTGCAGGTCGTTTTGATGGTTTCTTTGAGCTTGGTTTAAAACCGTGGGATATTGCCGCGGGTGAGTTGATTGTAAAGGAAGCGGGCGGTGCAGTCGTTGATGCACGTGGTGGTAATGATTCATTTGACAATGGTCAGGTGATTGCCTGTTCACTCAAGATGTTAAAACCGTTGATGCAGGCGGTTGTTCCAGCTTGGGGTGAAGCTGCAAAATAATTTATAGATTATTAAAAAGACCCTCAATATTTGAGGGTTTTTTATGAGGACTTGAGAATAATTAAAGAGTTATCTTGGTCATGATTTCTTTAGCAATCGGTCAGATACAAATAATAAAGGTGATTCAATAGAAAAACCTATTAAAAAAGGTGACTTTTAAAATTATTCTGCTATAATCCGCCCACGCACTTAAATTCCAGTTCATTACCTGAACATTCAGTTCTATTCATATTATGCGCTCGCTGTCCATAGAGAGGACCACATCTTGCGCCCAAATCGCTTAGCGATTCTTCAGGTTGAGGCAGTAATCAAGCGTGCGTTTAGTCCACATCGTCGTTATTCGGATTGCCACTGAATTGTATTTATATTCAGCTTGAGTCGCTTTGCCGCTTGTTGCCGATGTCTATTTTTTGTATTTATTAAAATGGAGCACCCATTAGGGTGAAACTCTCTATGAGCAAAACTTTTGCCGAATTTTCTTTACACGAAACCTTACAACAAGCGCTTGAAGGTTTAGGTTTTACCACACCAACTCCTGTGCAAGAACAAGCGATTCCAGCTGCTTTAGCAGGTAAAGATTTATTAGTTTCAAGCCAGACTGGTTCTGGTAAAACAGCTGCATTCTTACTCCCTACATTGAATGCTTTAGCTGGCGAAGAAGCTTTTGTTTCGTTTAAAGACCGTATGAAAGCCGTAACACAACCCACTATTTTGGTTATTTCTCCTACACGTGAATTGGCTCAACAAGTTAGCCAAGATGCGATTGCATTTGTACGTCACATGAAAGGTGTTCGTATTGCTGCAATTATGGGTGGTATGCCTTTTGGTAAGCAAATTCAACAGCTTAAAGGCGCTCAGGTTGTTGTTGCGACTCCAGGTCGTTTACTTGACCTTGTAAACCGTCGTCAAATTAAACTTGATAAAGTTGAATCATTAATTGTTGATGAAGCTGACCGTATGCTTGATCTAGGTTTCTCTGAAGACTTAGAAGCAATTGGTGAATTAGCTGCAAACCGTAAACAAACATTGATGTTCTCTGCAACATTTGCAGATCGTATTATTCGTCTTGCTGAGCGCATGATGAATGATCCACAACGTATTGCAATCGAAACTGGTCACAGCACCAATACTGATGTAACGCAAACATTACATTGGACTGATGGTTTCGAACACAAGAAAAAATTACTTACGCATTGGTTATCTGACGAATCAGTAGATCAAGCTGTTGTATTCGCAAGCACGCAAGAAGATACAGATATGCTTGCTGAAGAATTGGCTGAAGCAGGTCACTCGGTTGTTGCGCTACATGGTGCAATGCCTCAAACCGTTCGTAACCGTCGTTTACGTAGTATTCGTGAAGGCCGTGCAAAAATCCTGGTGGCGACTGACGTTGCAGCGCGTGGTTTAGACGTACCAACAATTTCACACGTAATCAACTTCGGTTTACCGATGAAAAATGAAGACTATGTACACCGTATTGGTCGTACAGGTCGTGCGGGTCGTACAGGTCAAGCTGTTACTTTGGCAACTTACCGTGAGCGTGGCAAAATCCGTGCTTTAGAAGATTATTTAGATGCACGTTTAAATGTATCTGAAATCGAAGGTTTAGAGCCATCTCCACCTCCTGCACGTTCAGGTCGTGATGGTGGTGGCCGTGGTCGCGGTGGTAATGGCGGTGGCCGTGGTGGTTTCGGTGGTGGTCGCCGTTTTGAAGGTGAAGGTAACTTCAAGCGCCGTGAAGGTAGTGATGATCGTCCACGCCGTAGCTTTGATGATAAACCTCGTGGTGAGCGTCCAGCGTTTGGTGCTGAAGAGCGTCCACGCCGCGAGTTTAATTCTGATCGCCCACGCCGTGAAGGCGGTTTTGAAGACCGTCCAAAGCGTAGCTTTGGTGGTGAAGAGCGTCCACGCCGCGAGTTCAATTCTGACCGTCCACGCCGTGAGGGTGGTTTTAACGATAAACCACGTTTTGACGCGAATGATGACAACCGTGGCAACCGCGTAGACTATAAACCACGCCGTGAGGGTGGCTTCGGCGACCGTCCAAAACGTGATTTTGGTGATCGTCCACAACGTGAGGGTGGCTTCGGCGACCGTCCAAAGCGCGATTTTGGTGATCGTCCACAACGCGAGGGTGGTTTCAGTGACCGTCCAAAACGTAGTTTCGGTGGTGAAGATCGCCCAAAACGTAGTTTCGGTGGTGAAGACCGTCCAAAGCGTAGTTTCGGTGGTGAAGACCGTCCAAAGCGTGATTTTGGTGATCGTCCAGCACGTGAAGGTGGCTTCGGTGGTGACCGTCGTCGCAAAAATGACTTTTAATCGATAGAAACCGATGAAAAGAAGAAGCCAGTTGTAAAACTGGCTTTTTTGTTTGGGATTAGTCAGGTAAGATTGTCAAAATGTGTGCTAATTCAAATTTTGTATAAGAAATGAAAAGGGTTAATCAAAATAAAAGTCTTTTGAGTCAAATGTGGTTTTTCATATGCAATGATGGACTGCCATGCCTTTTTGTCATTTTGATGCTCTGTAATGGCCTGTTTTTCGCCTATGCACTTTTTGGTGACAATCACGCCGATTCCCTAAATGTCAATTCCAGTCAAACCACCAGTCAGGTCGTCTCAAAAAATAACTATATAAATTAGGGTCTGTTGACATTTCACAGATGCTTGCGACAGAGGATATTTTTTAGACGATACAAGGCATGGCTTATGAAATTTAGCTATTCTAAATGAATAAGGCATAACGCTGTAGCGGCAAAAAATGTCCCTGTCCCGCAGGGTTATGGCTAAAACCTCCCTAAACTGCGTTATGAAACTTGACAAGGGGGTCGCCATTGCCTACGTTTCATGCCTTGTTTATGTCGTTTTAGCCGATAACGCAAGACATGGCTGAAATGTCAACAGACCCTAACAATCTTCATACGTCGCTCATCAAAATAAAAACAACGATTTAGTCTTTCAGTGGGCTTTGTTGCACAAATAGACGAAAGGTAGAGTTGTTCTAATCTTCAGATATTTATGCAACAGCCACCGTTTTAGCTGTACCAAGTTGAGTAAATTTATTCAAAATATCGACTCTTATTTGCAAGTCAACCACCTGACGATTAAAGCATCGACTAGATACACCTTGTCCAAGTCGTTTCAAGGCAAACATTTTAGCCTCTATTCGGGATCGTCGATGATAACCAATATCTCGTTTCCACTGCTTTTGACCCTTGTCCCAACAGCCTTGTACTGCATGATTCCTTGCTTTACCAATTTCATTTTCTGCCCATAAAGCAGCATTGGAACGAGGAGGGATAATTACATTTGCTTGCCGTTTCAAAATCGCATCATAACAATTCACTGTGTCATAAGCACCATCAGCCGTGACAGATGCAATGGGTTCATCAATTTGATCTAAAAGAGGTTGGAGCATTTCAGCATCACCATATTGGCAGGTCGTGACTTCAACCGCTTGTATTTCTCCACTGTTTGCATCTGTCGCAAGATGTAATTTCAGCCATTGACGATGTTGGTTTACGCCATGTTTTTTACGCACCCATTCCCCATCACCTGTAACTTTGATCCCTGTGCTATCAACTAAAATATGCAAGTCTTCCTGTGGATTTTTTGCTGATTTATGTAGAAGTGGCTGGAGCTTATCTGCTCGCCGACTCAATGTTGAGAAGTCTGGAACATTCCAGTCGAGGTGAGCCATTTGCAAAAGGCTTTGAATGAAACCTTGTGTTTGGCGTAAAGCCAGTTGGAACAGGTTTCGTATCGTCAGGGCAAATTGAATTGCTATATCAGTGTAGGTAGGTTGCCGTCCTTTTTTTCCAGTAGGTGTTGCAGACCATTGCATTTGGGGATCAAACCAAATGGTGAAAGCACCCCGTTGACGTAAAGCCTGATTGTACTCAGACCAGTTCGTTGTTTTGTATCGGCTTTTTGATTCTGTATTCATCTAACATGTATGGGGATGAAATTTATTTATGCAACAAAGCCCTTTCAGTGTATAGTATGCGTGCATAAAAAGTGCAGGAATGAATGCCATTATGAATAACAAATCTCCTCTCGATAGCGAAGCCCTAATTGAAGTTAAAAACCTGAGCTTTAATCGAGGAGAACGCGTCATTTATGACGATATCAGCCTTAAAATTCGACGTGGTCAAATTACTGCCATTATGGGACCATCAGGTACAGGTAAGACCACTCTATTGCGTTTGATTGGTGGACAACTGAGCCCCGATCAGGGCGAAGTTTTGCTGGATGGCAAAAATATTGCTGCAATGTCACGTCATGAATTATTCGCTGCGCGTGCCCGTATGGGCATGTTATTCCAGAGTGGTGCGCTGTTTACCGATATGTCGGTCTATGAAAATGTGGCATTCCCGATTCGTGCACATACCAAATTGCCAGAACACCTCATCTCAGAACTGGTGGCATTAAAACTTGAATCCGTCGGTTTACGTGGGGCTGAGCAGTTGATGCCAACTGAGCTTTCGGGTGGTATGAACCGCCGTGTGGCTTTGGCACGTGCCATTGCACTTGATCCTGAACTGATCATGTATGACGAACCCTTTGCAGGACAGGACCCGATAGTGATGGGGGTGCTTACCCGTTTAATCCGTTCCCTGCGTGAAGCGTTGGATTTAACGACCATTGTTGTCTCACATGATGTCTCAGAGACACTGTCGATTGCTGACTATATTTATGTGGTGGCGGAAGGTAAAATTCAGGGTGAAGGTTCACCTGAACAATTAAAAAATCACGCATCACCATTTGTGCGCCAGTTTTTAACAGGTTCGGTTGAGGGACCTGTCGAATATCAATTTACTCACCAAGCATATTTAGATAACGAGGTTCGTCCATGAATGCGATTGCCTGGCTAGGTAGACTCGTTATTGAGCGAATAAAGGGAATTGGTGCTGCGGCACTGATGCTGCTGCAAGTTTTATTTTCCATGCCATCTAAAGGTGGCTTTCAGCGTTTTGTGTACCAGATGTATCGTGTTGGGGTGATGTCCCTGCTGATTATCGCAGTTTCAGGCTTGTTTATTGGTGCTGTTCTTGGCTTGCAGATGTATAGCATTCTGGTCACCTTTGGCAGTGAGGCGATGCTGGGTACAGCAATTTCACTGACACTATTACGTGAACTGGCATCTGTGGTGGCTGCCTTGCTGTTCGCAGGCCGTGCAGGTTCAGCATTGACCGCTGAAATTGGTTCCATGAAGCAGAGTGAACAGCTTGCCAGTATGGAAATGATCGGGGTTGATCCACTTCGTCAAATTGTTTCCCCACGTTTATGGGCAGGGATTGTCAGTCTGCCAATGCTCACCGTGATTTTTGCAACCATTGGCATTATTGGCGGCAAGATGGTGGGGGTTGATTTCTTGGGCGCTGATGAAGGTTCATTCTGGAGTGGTATGCAAAGCAGCGTGCAGTTCTGGCATGACATTTTCAATGGCACCATTATTAAAAGTATTGTATTTGCCCTGATTTGTACATGGGTAGCGGTCTATCAGGGCTATGCCTGTGACCCGACACCTGAAGGTATCGCGACTGCAATGACCAGAACGGTCGTATATTCTTCACTTTGTGTATTAGGTTTTGATTTCGTGTTGACTGCGGTCATGTTCGGAGGGATTTAATGAAATCACGTACTAGTGAGCTGGCCGTAGGTATTTTTGTCATTATCTTCGGTATTGCTCTATTTTTTCTTGCGATGAAGGTCAGTGGCTTGGTGGGTACCAATTTACGTGACAGCTACAGCATGACAGCGCAGTTTGATAATGTGAATGGTTTAAAACCACGTGCCAAGGTAACCATGAGTGGTGTCACCATTGGCCGTGTAGAATCCATTACCCTTGATCCAGTGTCACGTCTGGCAACAGTCAAGTTTGATCTTGATGGTAACTTGACCAGCTTTAGTCCAGAGCAACTCAAGGAAGTGCAAAAGAACGCACTTGAAGAGTTGCGCTACAGTGCTGATTATGAGCAGGCCGATGCTGCGAAACAAAAAGAAATGGAACAGCAACTCATCCGCAACATGACCTCCATCACCAGCCTGGATGAGGATGCTTATATTATGGTTGCAACCAATGGTCTTCTGGGTGAGAAATATTTGAAAGTGGTGCCAGGTGGTGGTGTGAGCTACCTTAAACGTGGTGACGTGGTTTCAAATACCCAGGGTACAATGGATTTAGAAGATTTAATTAGCAAATTTATTACAGGTGGTGCTGGTAAAGCCACAGCTGGCTCAACCGCAACAGAGGGTTCAACTTCGCAGCCAGCCGCTGCTGAAGCAGAACCATCTTTCGCTGAGTAATTTAGGTTAGGAGATTGTCCGTGAACACATTATTGAAACAAACGCTAACAGCAAGCGTATTATCGGCTATGCTTGCAACCACAGCATTTGCAGCACCAACAGAAACTCCACCTGATTTTGTCAAGCGTGTCGCTGATGGGTTGATTACCCGTTTAAAGGCAGATAATGCGAAATTACAAAATAACCCAGCTTTGGTAAGAACGATTATTCGTCAAAATCTCGACCCCTATGTAGACTCACAGGCGTTTACACGTATTGTGTTGGGTACTTATGCCAATAACCAATATACCAATGCTGCACAGCGCGCCCAGTTTGAGAAAAACTTCCGTGAAGTGATCATCGAAAACTATGGTGGTGCTTTTGCGAAATACACCAACGAAAGCTATACCATGCGCCCTTATAAAGCGTCAAACAGTAAAAACCCTGTGGTAACTTTAGACTTCCTGCACAATGGTGAAAAGATTCCTGTGTCGTTCCAGTTAACGGACAAGGGCGATCAGTGGAAAGTACGTAATATCAATGTATCTGGCGTTGACCTTGGTTTACAGTTCCGTAACCAATTTGCGGCAACGGTTCAGCGTAATGGTGGTGATATCAATAAAGCGATTGCAACTTTTAAACCTGATGCAGATGCTGCAGTCACTAAAAAATAAGTAGGTGAAGGGTGATTCAGTATATTGATCAGCAACTTATCGTTCCTAAGACGATCGATTTTGAAAATGCAGAGCAGATTTACCAATCAGGCTTAGCGCATATTCAACAACATCAGCATTTTCCTTTGATTGTTGATCTTGCTCAGCTTGAACAGGGCAGCACCTTGTCTCTCGCTGTATTAGTGCAATGGTTGCGTCAAACCCCTGAAAGTAAAGGGCTGCATTTTAAAAATGTCCCTGAGAAAATGCTGAAAATCATCCAGGCCAGCCATTTACAAGATGACTTGAAGCTAATTTGATCAAAATCTTGTCGAAATAAAAAAGCACCATCAGGTGCTTTTTTATTAAATCCATTTTTTCCAGCGGAAATACACCATCGGCAACACCAAAAATGCCATTAAAATGCCACTGACAATCCAAAAGCTGAGGTTGCCATGGGCAAAGGGCAGTACATCCGTGTTCATGCCATAAATACTGGCGATCAGCATCGGAGGGGCAAGCATGCTTGGCAAGATCGAGAATCGACGAATCGTGTCGTTCTGTTCTGTGTTAATGAATCCAGAGGTGGTATCGAGCAAGAATCGTACTTTCTGGAACAGGAAAGCATCGTGTTCCACCAGCGAGCGAACATCCTCACTTAACTCGCGAATATCGGCATCATAAATATGGCTGCCTAAAGCGCGTGGACGAGACAAAAAGGTCAGTACCCGACGTAGGTCAATCAAACACAGCTGGGCTTTTCCGAGCATGTCTTCCTGCTGTGCCAGACGCGTAATCATGTCATCCAGATCCAGCACCTTTTCACGGTGATGGTTATTCAACACTTCGGTTGAGTATCTTTCCAGATCCTTGTGGATATCTTCGAGGATATCGGCAAGTTCATCCAGCTTTGCCTCAAGCAGGCCCAATAAAATCCAGGTTGGATCTTTATAGTCCATGTCATAATCATTGCGCCGCGCACGCGCACGGAACGCACGGAACGCCACCAGCTTTTCACCGCGCAGGGTAAACAGGCGGTCTTTATGCAGAATGAACGCAACTGTTTGCACCATTGCCAGCATGTGGGATGATTCTTCCGCATCTCCATCCACCTGATAGTTTTTATTCTTTGTTAAAAAATAGGTGCTGATATGTAAAATACCATCGTCATCACGGTAAAATCGCGCCGATGAGGAAATGTCTTCAAGTGACTTTAAGGTGGGCAGGTTACGGTCATAGGCATCCAGCACCCATTGTTGTTCTTCCTGCGAGGGGGCGATGAGGTCAATCCACACCATTTCAGGGTGCAGATCAAAGCTGCCGTTGATGGTTGCATCTTCTAGACTACCGCGCTCTGTGGCATAAAAGGCTTCAAGCATGTCTTTTTTCCTCGCGCAGTCAATATCAGACTTTCTGCTTTCATAGATAGAAAGTCAGCGTGTATTTTAGACAAGGATGGGCTGAAAAACACTTGCCTAAACGTTATTTTGTTAAAAATCTTGTTACATAGTCTACTTTAGCAGCATGACAGTTATATAAAACGGTTTTAATTGTATGAATTCTATTTGGATGATCAGTCCACAATATTGGCACCACTGACTAAAGAGGTGGTGATTCCATGGTGTCAGCAAAACCTTGTAAGCTAGACTCACGATGTTGTGCGGCCGCCAAACACACACTATAGATTTGTTGGCAGCCGATTTGTTCCAGTGCCTGTGATAAGGCGGTAATGGAACTTCCCGTAGTCACCACATCATCCACAATCAGCACTTTTCGATAGCGAATTTTTCCTGATGGATTGCTAATAAATTGCTGCTCAATGTCTTCCAGCCTCTCCAGACGCGAAAAGCCTTTTTGTGAGTGTTGTGCCAGACGTTGTACAGGCTGCCAGACAGGAATATTCAGGTTATGTGCCAGTGCTTTCGCCAATAGTAGGCTCTGGTTAAAACCGCGCTCTACCAAACGATCTGTGGAAATTGGCATTGGCACAATGGCCTGAACTCTGGGAAGCTTGAGCTGTAGCAACAGGCCATTCAATAAACGTTGATGATGCAGTTTTTGTTCATATTTAAACTGTTGAATAATGCGGTCAATCGGATATTGATAATGACATGCAACAAATACCTGTTGCTGGTTACGGGTAATGTGCTGTTTCAACCACGGCAGTTGTTGCCAGCAATTGTGACAAACACCAAAATGCTGTTTGATCCCAATGTCACACAGGCTACATGGCGTGCAATAATCAAAAACCTGTTGGGCGGATGTGCCAAGTAATTTAAACATAAGCGTATCTTGGTGCTTGAGGCAACCAGCGTTTGAGCAGGCCGTCAGCATGTTGTGGATAATCCTTGAGGATTTGTGCCGCCACATAATGTGCCTGGCTGAGTAAATGGTCATCACGTTCCAGACGCGCCACGCGAAAGCCCATATCCCCTGTCTGTTTGGTGCCCAGCAACTCACCTGGACCGCGAATTTCAAGATCCTTTTCAGCAATCACAAAGCCGTCATTGCTTTCCCGTAAAATGGAAAGGCGTTCTTGTCCATTCTGTGACAACGGGGTTTTATAGAGTAGGGCGCAGAAACTTGCGGTTGCGCCCCGACCCACCCGCCCACGGAGCTGATGCAGTTGCGACAGCCCCAGCCGTTCTGCATTTTCAATCACCATGATGGATGCATTGGGTACATCCACGCCGACCTCAATCACCGTGGTGGCAATCAGTAATTGTAATTGATTGTCCTTAAAGGCCTGCATAACCGACTGTTTTTCATCTGCTTTCATTTTACCATGCACCAGCCCAATGTTGATGTCTGAAAAACGCTCTTTAATTTCCTGATAGGTGGCCTCGGCCGCCTGTGCATCCAGCGTTTCAGACTGTTCAACCAGCGTACAGACCCAATAGGCCTGCTTGCCCTCCCGACAATTGCTTGCGATACGTTGCAGAACCTGCTCGCGCCGATCCAGTGGAATGGTCACAGTTTGAATGGGGGTACGTCCTGGTGGCAGTTCATCAATAATGGAGGTGTCCAGATCACCATAGGCACTCATAGCCAGCGTGCGGGGAATTGGGGTTGCAGTCATCACCAACTGATGGGGTGTGAACTGGTCTGTACCTTTGTTGCGTAGGGCAAGCCGTTGATCAACCCCAAAACGGTGCTGCTCATCAATAATCACTAGACCGAGTCTGGAAAACTCGACATTGTCCTGAAACAGTGCATGAGTGCCCACAATCAACTGGGCATGACCCTGCTTGATCTGTTGTTCGGCCTGAGCGCGTGCCTTACCTTTCTGTTTGCCTGACAGCCATGCCACCTCAATGCCCAACGGTTCAAACCAGCGTTTAAAGTTTAAGTAGTGCTGCTCGGCAAGAATCTCCGTCGGTGCCATCAAGACCACCTGCCAGTCCGCTTCCAGCGCATGACAGGCAGCGACTGCAGCAACTAGGGTTTTACCTGCCCCGACATCACCCTGTACCAGACGCAACATTGGCTGATCCTGTTTAAGGTCGTGCAATATTTCCTTGGAAACCCGTTTCTGGGCGTTGGTCATCTGAAATGGTAGACCATCCAGTAAGTGCTTTGCCAAAACCTTGCTGCTGTTAAAACGCGGGGCGGCAATCTGGCGGATATAGGCACGGCGCGTCAACAAACTGACCTGATGGGCAACCAGCTCCTCAAAAATCAGCCGTTGCTGTGCAGGATGGGAACCCTGATTAAGCTGCAACATATTGGCATCGGTTGGCGGCTCATGGATGTAATGCAGAGCCTCTTTCAACTCATAGCCGTTACTGTATTTTTTAGGCAGTAGTTCAGCCAGCTCATCACTATGGTACTGTAAAGCCTGACGTACATATTCCCGTAGTTTGGGCTGGGTCAGGCCCTCGGTACTTGGGTAGATTGCGGTAAGCTGGGTTTTGGGTAAGGCAGTATGTTGCTGGATCACCTGAATTTCAGGGTGATACAGTTCCAGACCACGTGCACCGACCCGAACCTCGCCAAAAATCCGCAGGCGTTGCCCAATCTTGATACGGTCGGTCAGACCCTTGTAAATATGATAAAAACGTAAAGTGACCTTGCCAAAATCATCCTGTAGCAATGCCGCCAGTGACTTCTTTTTGCCAGGTGGAAAGTCAACAGACCTGACTTCACCCTCAAGCAGGTAACTGCGCCCAACCACCAACTGATTCATTGGAATAATCGTGCTACGATCTTCATAGTCACGCGGAAGATGAAACAGCAGGTCATCCGTGCTAAAAATATGAAGTTTTTCGAGCAGGGCCGCTGCGGCAGCACCAACGCCTTGTAATTGCTGGACTGAGGTCATCTTTGGTCAGGGATATGTATGCATATTTTATTTATTGGTTATGGTAAAACATCTCAACGTGTTGCTAAACACTTATTTGAGCAGGGTCACCACATTAGCACAATTAGTCGCAGTGCAAAAACAGATTGTTACGCGACACATGCGATACAGGATATTCACCAGCTCGACCTGACCGCATTTGCTCCGATTGATGTGGTCTATGTGTTGCTTGCCCCGTCACAAGCTGGGATTGAGGCCTACCAGCACACCTATGTGGACAGTGTTGAGCCAATCCTCAAGGCCTTAAAGTTACATCCTGTTCAGCGCATCATCATTGTTTCTTCGACACGAGTCTATGGTGAAAATGCAGGGGAGAGGATTGATGATGAGTCATTGATCCAGCCTGCCGATGAGCAGGGCAAGCTGTTACGGAAAATGGAGTTGTTGTGGCAGATGCATTATCCACAGCAGAGCATCATCGTTCGTCCAACAGGGATTTATGGAACATCAGTGGCCCGTCTGCAACGAATGGCTGAGCAAACATCAACCTACCCAGCCATTCATTTGAGTAACCGTATCCATATTGATGATTTGGCAAGGTTTTTGGCTCAACTTATGGATGTGGAGAATGCACAGCCCAGCTATATCGTCACCAATAACATGCCTTTACCCATGCATGAAATCCTGCTCTGGTTCCAGCAACAGCTTGATTTGCCTGCGTTGAGGTTGCTCTCTGAACAGCAGACAGGGAAACGCATTTATGCCACCAGACTGATGGAAATGGATTTTAAATTTGACCATTTGATTTGCTTTAATGACTATGCGGCGGCCTTGTCGGCACATGGCAATCCAGAATAATTCGATCAAACTGCAAGTGTTGTGATGCGGAATATGGCCTTTATTACCATTGGATGTCAGTGTATCTTCAAGATGGCTTGAATGATGCACAGAGTTTGCAGCAAAGTGGGCAAAGGTCAGCGATGAAAAAAATAATATATACAGTGCTTCTCGGATGGATTGCGACAAACAGTTGGGCGAGTGAACAGGTCTGCTGTGTATTTGACCCTGTGGGGACTCAGGGCGATATTAGCCGCAGGTTTCAGGATATTCGCCTGTATGCACAGCAAAGTCGGGTCCAGTTGAAATTTAAAACCTTTCAAATCAGCAAGGTTTCCCCCGTTAAACAACAAGAGAATCGGGATTCTTGAAAACAATCCGCCACAACAGGCATTGGTGCAGAGGGCTATGAGGCATTGGTAGCAAAAATCCGTAACCGCTATGTCGATTCAGGTTACTACGATGCCTATTTTGTTGACCTGATCAGATGACTGCGTTGTCTGGATGATCCGCAATGTCTAGAGTGTCGGAAATAAAAATACCTCAAAGCGAAGTTGCTTTGAGGTATTAATTGCAATATTAAGCTTTTTTACGTTTCAAGCGGCGTTTGGCCTGTTGTGAAGCCATTGCCGCCAGCGCTGTCGCCAGTTCCTCATCACTGAATGTGGTGATGTGCTGCAACATCTGCAAGGTCGCTTCGTCAAGCACCAACTGGGCACCTGCTGCCATTTCACTAAAGTTGTCATCATATTCAATCAAGCCCTGTTCATTGTTGCGAATATAATTCTGCTGCGTCAGCACTTTAATAAAGCTTTGGAACAGTGCCTTGTCAAAGAACTCTGGTGAGTTGAACTCGTACAGTACAGACAAACGTTGACCCAATAAATGGCTCAGCTCCTCAACCTGTTTGGTGGAGATATTGCCAGAACCACGCTGGGTAATCAGCGCAAGCGTCATGTAGTAACGTTCCAGGCTCTGTTTCACAGGCAATCCCAAGGTCACAAGTTTCTGGTGTTCTTCGCTATTTGGTGTTGGGCTGAACAGGTTGCCATCATGGTCCTGAAAGATCAGGCCAATCTGTACCAGCGCATTGATGTAGCTATCAATATGCTGTTGCAGTTCAGCTGGCTGCCATTTCATGAACAGTTCAGCTTTCAGGAATGGATACAGGGTACGGATGACGTTGCTTAAATCGGTCTTGTTAATTTTACCGTTGTGCTCAACCAGTGACGCAACCAGTGATGGTAGTACGAAAGCATGCAGGATATTGTTGCGGAAATAGGTGAGCAAGACCGCCTGATTGTCCTCAATTGCAATAATATCGCCCAACACATGCTGTACGCGCTTGATCAGTTTGAGCTTCATGCCATAGGCAATGATTTCCTTGCCCGATAATGAGGTGACTTGAGTGCGCTCATCATAAGGTTGCTGGGTGGCCAGATCACGGTAAATGTCGAGCTGTTTTGCACAAATCTCCTCATCCAGCGTATGTTTTGGCGTTGCCAACAAGATCAGCGAAAGCAGGGAAACAGGGTTGATCACCACCGCACGGTTGATGTTTTCCAGAATCAGGTTGGCTGAGCTTGACACCACACTGGAAATTTCTGCTGGAATTGGCGCATCATTTTTTTCGATCTGAATTTTATCTGCATTATGCTGCTTTAAAATATCATCAAGGAAAACAGGTTCACCAAAATTGACGTGTACCTTGCCAAAAATTCTTTCAATTTTACGTAAAGTTTTGACGATGCCAAAAATTGATTCTGCTTCTTTTGGCTTACCCTGCATCTCACCGACATAAGTTGAACCTTCCATCAGGCGTTCGTAGCCGATATATGTTGGAACAAAAACAATTGGCTTGGCGCGACCGCGTAAATGACCATGAATGGTCATTGCAAGCATGCCTGTCTTCGGTGGTAGCAAGCGACCGGTACGTGAACGACCACCTTCAATGAAGTACTCGATAGGCGTATTGCGTGATAGAATGCTGTATAAATATTCTTTGAGTACAGATGTATATAGTGCATTTCCGCGGAAAGATCGGCGTATGAAAAATGCACCACCTCCACGTAATAACTGACCTACAAAAGGTAGGTTTAGGTTATCACCCGCAGCAATATATGGAATCATCAAGCCACGTTTGTAAATCACATAAGACAGTAATAAATAGTCAATATGGCTACGGTGGCATGGTGTGTAAATAATTTCATAGTCTTTCGCAAGTTCGCGAACTGTACTGAAATTATGAACTTCAACGCCGTCATACAGTTGTGTCCATAATCGTGTTAAAGCCATATCTGCGAAGCGTACTGCTGACGCTGAATAATCAGAAACGATTTCATTGACATAGCCAATTGCGCGGCGTTCTGCCTCAAGCATGCTGATTTTATGCTGAATGCTTTCACGACGGATGGCATCCTGTACATCGGGTGCCTTAATGATAGACTGCATCACGTTGCGGCGGTCTGACAAGTCAGGCCCAAGTACGACTTCGCGTTGCTGGTCTAGGTAGCCATCTAGTGAACTTGCGATATACGTGGCAGGAGAGATGTTTGGATGATGTCTCTTGGCATAATCTACCAGTTCACGCAAGGATTGCGGTGCATGGAACTCTAAATAAGACTCACGACCATGTAGACCAATATTGACCAGTTGTTTGACTGTCCCAGGCGTTGCCCAAGTATCGGAGAACAACAGTTTAAACCATGAATCCTCTTTATCTGGTGAACGTCCCCAAAGTACTGTAACGGGAACTAATTGAACATCTACTTCTTGATTTTGTTCTAATGCTTCGATCAACTGTAGAAGGCGTGGGGGATATGTTTGAGTATTAAAAAAGTTATTTTCATTTTGATGTAAAAATAGAATCGAGTTTTTTTCATGATAAGTTCCAAAACTCATGGCATCTAAAGCTGGCTTTAGATGAAGGCGACGCGTTTCACCATCAACTACCAAAGCATTACTACGTGAATAATTTTGTAGTACATAGCAAATCACTTTATTTGAATCTGGTGTGCTTTGCTCAGTTGTTGTTGATTCTGTAGGAACTTCACCAAGAACATGTGGGGTGACCACAAGGTCAAGTAACTTACTCGAAAGTTGGCGATACATTTGACCAAATCCAGTCTTGGACATTACAGACTCCTAAATCATAATCCTGACAGTAAGCCATGATGAGCACGACATTCTGCGTTATTCTGACATAAAACGATATGTTATTTTCTGACAAAATATAGCGTATTTGGTAGATTTTATCGTTAAAAATCGTATTTTTAGCGGTTATAAATAAGAATAACGTGACGGACAAATCATTTTATCCTGAGTATATTTATGGGAATTTATGGCACAATCAAGTCAGGTTGCTCATGACGGTTGATCTGAATTGTCCTGACTTCGCCCTGTGCATGAGCTAGAAACAGTGTTTTATTGTGGCACTATAACTGTCCTTATGCCTGGGTTGATTTCTCCTCATTGGTGTTGGAAGGTGGTTACATGAATGCTTTGACTCAAGAACTGGTTGAACTTTTGACTTTGGAAAAGTTGGAAGAACATATTTTCCGAGGCAACAGCCGCAATCTGGTCGGTAAACGGGTATTTGGTGGGCAGGTGCTAGGGCAGGCGTTAAGGGCCGCATCCTATACTACAGATCGTCCAGCACATTCGTTGCATGCTTATTTTTTATATGGTGGTGATGTCGATGCACCGATCATTTATGAAGTTGATCCATTGCGGGATGGTAAAAGTTTTGCAAGTCGACAAGTGCGTGCGATCCAACATGGACGTACAATTTTTTCGGCGATGGTATCTTTTGCCAATCAAGAAGAAGGCTTAAATTATCAACATAAAGAACCAGAGTATCCGAGTCCTGAAGAGCTGAAGTCTGAGAAAGAATTAAAAGAAAGTATGCTCAATTTCGTTCCAGAAAATGCACGCACCAGTTTTATGCGCGAACGTCATGTGGAAATCAGACCAACTCGACCAGTTAATCCTTTTCAGCCGCAGCCTGAAGCACCATATTATGCGCACTACATTCGTACCCATGATCGTATTGCAGAAAATGTTGATGACGTGTCATTACATCAAGCCATCGTTGCATTTTATTCAGACTTTACTTTGATGACCACCGCACTGCGTCCACACGGGTTATCTTGGATTTCGCCAAATTTACAATGTGCAAGCATTGATCACACCATTTATTTCCATCGCCCGTTACGTGCTGATGATTGGATGCTTTACGATATGGAAGCAACGATTAGTGCTAGTTCACGTGGTCTTAATTTTGGACGCATGTGGCAGAATGGTCAGCTGGTATGTAGCACTGTACAAGAGGGGTTAATTCGATTGAGAGAAATTGAAACCCAGTAAATTAGAGCTGAAAAACTCAAATTAAAGCCATCGTTTAGATGGCTTTTTTGTCATAAGGTTGTGAGAAAAATTGCTCGATTCTTCAATATGAGCGTGCCATAGTATCCATAAGCTAAAATATTTTATTAATCAGCATGAATTTAAATACACAAATTCTAATCGCAGCCGTACTGGGTGTTATATATGGGTTCTTCTTAACTTTGTATCCGCAGACTAGTTTTGCTGAACATAGTTTGTATGGGTTGGGGATTTTAAGCAGTATTTTTATTGGTTTACTAAAAATGTTGCTCATCCCACTTATTTTTAGTTCGATCGTTGTAGGTGTTTCAAATTTACAGGCTGGTGGACAATTTGGACGAGTTTGGAAAATTACAGCATTGAGTTGTCTCACGACAACAACCTTAGCTTTGATTTTAGGAATCAGTTGTGCACATCTATTTGAAGTAGGCAAAGGCGTAGATATTCAAATCTTCCAAGAAGCCATGCAAAACCACCAGACGCCAGATACGCTGACGCCTTCAAGCTTTCTGACCAGTTTTATTCAAAATACCTTGATCAATCCTTTTAAAGCATTGAGTGAGGGTAATGTACTTGCAGTTGTGGTTTTTGCGTTATTCCTTGGAGTCGCATTAGTCAAAGGGGGTGAAAGCTTTAGCTTGGTTCGAAATACCTGCCAACAATTCTTTGTCATGATGATGATGCTTGTGGGTTGGGTGATGAAGCTAGCGCCAATCGGTATTTTTGCGCTGCTTGCTAAATTGATCGCGACCGAAGATCTTTCCGTGTTAAGTCGTTTAGTGGAATTCGCAGCGGTTGTCACAGGAACAACGATTTTCCACGGTGCTGTTGTTTTGCCGGCATTACTTTGGATTTTTGGCAAAATGAATCCAATCACTTTCTTTAAAGGTGCACGTACTGCTTTGGTCACTGCATTTGCGACCAGTTCAAGTTCTGCGACGATGCCACTCAGTATGAAATGTGCACAAGAAAATTTAGGTGTACGACCACAGACGGCAGGATTTGTGATTCCTTTAGGAACACAATTAAATATGGATGGTACTGCACTTTATGAGGCAGCCGCCGCTTTATTTATTGCAAATTTGATGGGCTTGGACTTGAGTTTAACACAGCAAATTATTGTATGTTTAACTGCCATGATTGCTTCATTGGGAGCACCAGGTATTCCCAGCGCAGGTATGGTGACCATGATTATGGTTTTACAATCGGTTGGTTTGCCTGCGGAAGCAATTGCGATTTTATTACCGATTGATCGAGTATTAGATACTGTACGAACAGTAGTGAATGTACAGGGGGATATGATGATCAGCGTTGTTGTTGATCGTTATGCTAAGCAAGCAGAAATTGAATCAAGTTGATGCGATTTAAGAAATAAAAAAGCAGGGAAGACTCCTGCTTTTTTATTGCAATGCTTATGCAGCTTGTTGTAAAGCGCGCTTTGCTGCTGTTGAATTATTTAAATAATTCACAGCATCTTGAGTATTGGCTTCTTTCACAGGATTATACCAAGGCATGAGATAGTCGATTTGTCGAGCGACCAACCAAATTGGATTTGGTAAAACCTGATTATCTTGACGACCAATTTTGTACCATTCCATCCAAACCCATGGTCTAAATAAGCTCGGTATTTTGTCGGCAAAACGAGGGTCTTGCCCCATGATATGTGCCGCACCATCAACCCATAAAGCAAGTACACCCACGATTACAGCTACACTCATGTAATAACGTTGTTAGCGGCAAAACCAAAACTCACCAGCAGGTAGAATGTTATTAATCTCATTAATAAAATAACTGGCAAAAGGCTGGTTGGGAATCCAGTCTACGGGTGTGTTTTCCCAGTCAAATTTTACCTTGCGTGGGAGAATTTTATAGTTAATCGAAGAACCAAGGACTTTGTTCTTCACAAATGATAATAATTTCATCGTTTAGTCCTAATCGATAGTGCAATGAACCAACACTAAGCAGTATATGAAAACTACCTAGTGCTTGTGTTTAGCAATACAGGACAATTAAAAATCATTTTATGCATCAAGTTGCATAAAATGCATTATTTATTCTTCTACGTCTATTTCTGAAGCTTCTGGGATCTGATCAAGGTCAAATTCTGCTGGTTGATCAAGTGTGAAATTTAAACGACCACCCATGACGCTTGCCAATTCTTCTAAACCAATTCGATTGAGTGAAGAGAATAATTGAATTGAGAAATCAAGTTTCATTTTCTTCAACTGCTGCTTAATTTCTAATAGTACTTTATTGGCAGGGCCACGGTTTAATTTATCTGCTTTAGTAAGCAGGATATGCACAAACAAATGACGTGAATGTGCCCATTCCAGCATCATTAAGTCAAAGTGTTGTAATGGATGTCGGATGTCCATCAAAAGTACCAAGCCTTGTAAGCTTTTACGATGGATTAGATAGTTCTCAAGTTCTTTCTGCCATACGATTTTCATGGCTTCAGGGACGGCTGCATAACCATAACCTGGTAAATCGACCAAACGTTGATCTGGATTACCTAAGCTAAAAAAGTTAATCATTTGCGTGCGGCCTGGTCTTTTTGAAGCGCGTGCCAGTTGCTTTTGATTAGTTAAAGCATTAATTGCACTCGATTTTCCTGCATTGGAACGACCTGCAAATGCGATTTCATAACCTGTATCTTCTACGCACAAATCCAGTTTAGGCGCACTCATCAAAAATTCAGCTTGGCGTAACCAAGTCAAAGACTGCACTGCATATGCGGTTACAGCAGGATCAGTCTTTTTTTCATAACTGATTTTTTGTTTAGGTGCGAGTTTGGCTTTGGTGTCTTTCGATTTTTCACTACGACGCATAGAAGCTTACTTTTTGAATTGAAATAGCAACAAGTATTATAAAGGATGTGAGAGATTCGTGCGAATCTTGATGTTTAGGCTTTTTGAACGAGTTGTAAAAAATCAATATTTGAATTTGTAGAAGAGGGAAGAATGCCATATTGCACCACTTCTCCAAGGGTATATTGATCAAGGCTTTGATAAAAACATTCTAAAGCTTGATCCAAAATACTTTTAAGTCCGCAATGAGAGCGCAAAACGCAAGGTGGCGTATTACATTCTACGATTTGATGATTGCCTTGTAAGATACGAACAATCTCACCTAATTTTAGACTTTTAGCCTCTGGATTTAAACGAAGTCCACCACCTTTGCCGCGAATCGTTACAATCCAATGCTGTTTTCCCATGAAGTGAACGATTTTCACTAAATGGTTTTGGGATACATGCAGGTCCCGTGCAATATCTGCAATCGTATACGGTACATCACTCGGACGAGCGACATACATTAAGATTCTGAGTGCATAATCAGTAAACTTATTGAGTTGCATGGGTTTTCACTCAATTTATTGCTTTAAACAGAAAGGGCTAGTCTAACATAGACTAGCCCTATGCAAAACGCAGCACCGATTAGCTGAGTTTTACGCCACCCGTACCGAATGCTTCGCTATGGATATTTTCAGCAGGGATGCCACGAGCAACTAAAGCTTTATGCTGCTCTGCCATAAATGGCATTGGACCACACAGATAATAGTCTGCATTGATTGGCAGTAAAGCGGCATCCATCGCTGCTAAATCCAGACGGCCAGCAACGTCATAATCTTCACCTAGCACATCACTTTCATGTGGGAACTCATAGGCAGTAAATGTGCTCAGGCGTGGATATTTTGCTTTTAGTTCATGGATATGCTTTTTCATGGCATGCACTTGGCTGCTGCGGCAAGCATGAATAAAGCTTACAGGTTGCGGCATATCTAAAGTCACCAATTGATTGAGCATTGCAATCATTGGCGTTAAACCTACACCACCACTAATAAATACATTACGTTTGCTGCTATCAATTAAATAGAAGTTACCTGTTGGTGCAGAAACTTCAATTTCTGAACCCTCAGCCAAACCATGCAACGTACTAGATACCCAGCCACCTGCTAACTCACCCTTTTCATCTTCACGTTTAACTGAAATACGTAAGTAATCTGCTTGAGGGCTGGTTGAAAGCGTATATTGACGTGGTTGTCTTAAATTGAGTTCAGGCACAAACACGCGAACTGAAATATATTGACCTGCTTCATATTTTGGTAATTCACCACCATCTACAGGAGCTAGATAGAATGAAGTAATTTCATCGCTTTCAACTACTTTTTTGGCAATTTTGAAATTACGCCAGCCTAACCAACTGCCTTTGGTTTGTTGATGTTGATCATAAATGGCTTTTTCAGTGCTAATAAATAAGTCAGCTAATTGACCATAAGCGGCAGCCCATGCATCAATCAATGGATCTTCCATCGAGATATTCAGTACTTCACTGATAGAGTGCAGTAGATTCTCACCCACAATACTGTAATCAGGTGATTGAATATTCAGGCTGACATGCTTATGGGCAATGAGTTCAACCACAGGCAACAGCACAGATGGGTCCTCAATATTTTCCGCATAAGCTAGTACAGCACCCGCAAGTGCTTGTGCTTGTGCACCACTACGTTGATGCCCCATATTGAAGGTTTCTTTTAATTCAGGGTTATTACCTAACATACGGTTGTAAAAGTAACCAGTGAGTGCCACACCATTTTCACGGAGTACAGGTACAGTTGCTTTTACAAGGTCAATTTGCTGCGGAGTCATGGGTGATCTCTCTTGGCTATCATTTATAAGATGTATTTAAAATATACCTTATAAAATTTATTTGCAAGATCTGTTTTGACTAAAACCATAAAAAAACTAGGGGATAACTGATTATCCCCTGATTTTTAAAATAATAAAGATTTTTATTTGCCAAATAATGAACCCAGTAAACCGCGAACGATCTTTTGACCTGTAGAGCCGCCTAAACTTCGTGCTGCACTTTTGGCAAAAGTTCCCACAATATCTTGGGTGAGTTTTTCACGATCTCGTTGTGCTTTCTCTGCGGCTTTTTGTTGCTCTTTCGCAAAGCGTTCTTGTTCTTTCGCCTGTTGTTTGGCTAAAGCATCTTGTTCTTTGCTTTGCTGCTTTTCTAACTCATCTGCCTGTTTCTGTTGAGACTGTTGTAGCACTTTCTTTTGCAACATTTCATAGGCACTGTCTCGATCCACGGCTTGGTCGTAGACTCCCGCCACAATACTTTGCCCAATAATCACTTGGCGTTCTTCTGGCGTGATTGGTGTAAATGAAGAGTAAGGTGGCATGACCCAACCGCGCTCTACAATTTGCGGTGTCCCTTGTTCATCTAAACAACTAATTAATGCTTCACCTACAGCAAGTTCGGTAATCGCTTGATCAACTTTAAATTCGGGATTGGCTCGAAAGGTATCCGCTGCGGTTTTGACCGCCTTTTGATCTTTTGGGGTAAAGGCACGTAGCGCATGTTGCACACGGTTACCCAGTTGGCCCAAAACGCTTTCAGGCAAATCCAGTGGGTTTTGGGTAATAAAATAAATCCCCACACCTTTGGAGCGAATCAGGCGGACCACCTGTTCGATTTTCTGTTGCAAGGCTGGACTGGCATTTTCAAATAACAAATGAGCCTCATCGAAGAAGAACACCAGTTTCGGCTTATCCATATCGCCAACTTCTGGAAGCTGCCCAAACAGTTCAGAGAGCATCCATAACAGGAATGTGGCGTATAGTTTAGGGGTATTCATTAATTTATCCGCAGCCAGAATATTGATATAACCCTGACCTTGCGTATCGGTTTGAATAAAATCGAGGATATTCAGGCTGGGTTCACCAAAAAATTGTTCTCCACCTTGATCACCTAACGCCAATAAATTACGTTGAATCGCCCCAAGACTAGCAGGAGAAAGATTGCCATATTCGGCTTTTAATTCGGCTGCATTTTCGCTGACATAGGTCAGCATTGCTTTAAGGTCTTTAAAATCAATCAGCAATAAGCCCTGATCATCGGCAATGCGGAAAACTGCCGAGAGCACACCCTCCTGGGTGTCATTCAGATTCAGCATCTGCGCCAACAATAACGGACCAATTTCTGAAATGGTGGTGCGAATTGGATGACCCTGCTGACCAAACAAATCCCAGAACATTACGGGTGATGCAGCAAAAGGCACCGATTCAATGTTTAGTGTTTTGAGACGTTCACCAAACTTGGGACTGCTTACACCTGCCTTGGCTAAACTGGAAACATCTCCTTTTGCATCAGCCAAAAACACAGGCACCCCGAGACGGGAGAAACTTTCAGCAAGCACCTTGAGCGTCACGGTTTTACCTGTGCCTGTCGCCCCTGCAATCAAACCGTGGCGGTTTGCAAATTGAGAATGTAAAACAATATCTTGTGTTGTATCTGTGGTTTTTTTAGCAATAACGATTGGTGTACCCATGCTTCACCTATTCTTGATCTCATTCGAGCTGTTTTAGTGCGTTTTGAATATCTTGGATTAAATCTTGTGGATGTTCTAGTCCTATACAGAAGCGAACCAATAAACCTTGTTGTAAATGTGTATTTTCAAGCGTACGCATCTGTTCTAAATCATAAAGCATAACCAGGCTGACAGGGCCGCCCCAACTAAATCCCAACTTGAATAAGTTTAAGCTATCGCAGAATTTTCGAATCGCAGTAATATCAAATTCAGGTTTAAAAATAACACTGACCAAGCCTGCACTTTTGCCTGTGGTGCAAACCTCTGTCCAGAATGAATGACCTGCGGAATCTGGATGGGCTGGATGCAGTACCTGAGTGAATTGGGGTTGGTGTTTTAACCAGTCTAATAAGGCCAAGGCACTTTTTGACTGCTGTTCATAACGCAGTGACATATGCGCCAGACTACGCTGGATTTGTGCGGTATCATCACCTGAAACGGAGATACCTTGAGTGGCATGCATGCGATAGAGCTTGTGATGTAACTGTTGATCACAGGTCACGACTGAACCCATGAGAATATCGCCGCCGCCACTTGGGTATTTGGTGAGTGCATGCACGGTGATATCGACCGCTAAATGTTCATCAGAAAAATCAAAGGCATTAAAAGCCAGTCCTGCACCCCATGTGTTATCCAAAACAGTCAAAACATTGGCTTGTTGCGCTTTTCTAACCAGATTTTTTAAATCGGGAAATTCCAGCGTGACTGAACCTGCTGCTTCAAGCCAGATCAGTTTACTTTTTTCTGTTGGCTGAAAGCTATTCGCATCAATTGGGTTGTAAATCTTGACCTGAATGCCATAGCGGTCTTGCAGATTCTTTAAGTGTTCCAGATTCGGGCCATAAATATTATCTGCAACCCAAACTTCATCACCTGAGCTTAAAAAAGCACTGTTTACCAAATTAATTGCAGATAATCCGCTTGGAGCAAGTAGGCAATATTTTCCACCCTCAATCTGGGCAATATTGTCGGCTAAGGTGAAAGTGGTTGGAGTACCATGTGTGCCATAACTATAGTCGTAGGGATCGGTCCAGTGACGGTCAAAAAGGTGCGCCGTGGTTTTAAAAATAATCGTTGATGCACGAAATAGGGGAGGCTGGATGGTTTCTATGTATTGGGGAGCTTGGCGTGGTGCATGGATAAGATCGGTCTGAGCATGATTATGTGTCGTCATGGGGCAAAATCTAGGCAATATAATGGTTTAGGTTAAGAGAAAATACACAATCCTGCCAGTGGTTTGCATATTTTGTACAGAATCGGTACAGAGTGGGGAGTTAGCACAAAACTGGCTTTATTTTTGCTAAGACTAATTATCATTCTAACGATAACAGGTTTTGGCGCATGAAGTCGCATTTAAGAGTGCATTATTTTCAGCACATTGCAGGTGAGGGTTTTGGAAGTTGCTATAGCTTCCTGAAAGCACATAAAGCAAAAATTACCGCTACAGAATTCTTTGCTTTGCCCGTCGATTTACCCCTTGAGTTGGAGGCATTGCCCCGTGTGGATGAGGTTGACCTGTTGATCATTATGGGTGGAACCATGAGTGTCAACGACGAGGCAAACTATCCGTGGCTCAGGCTGGAGAAACGCTGGCTGCGTCGCTATCTGGCCGCAGGCAAGCCTGCGATAGGGTTGTGTCTGGGTGGGCAGCTCATTGCCAATGCACTGGGCGCGGCGGTGAGTCGTAATCCTCAGCAGGAACTGGGCTGGATGGATGTAGGGAGGGCATCTTCCGTTCCAGAAGATTGCTTCCAAATTCCCGAGAAGATTAACATTATGCAATGGCATAGTGAAACCTTTGAAATTCCTAAAGGTGGTGTGCGTCTAGCGGAAAACAGGGTGTGTCGTAACCAGCTTTATCAAATAGGACGGAATGTTCTGGGTTTCCAGTTCCACCCAGAAATGACACCACATGCATTACAGCTATTGATTGAAAATGAGGAGGATATGGCAGTATTTAAGGGGGAGTATGTGCAATCCATTGCAGAGTTGAAAAAATCCAATCAAAGCAAATTTGAACAGGGCAATACCCTGCTGAATCAGGCGATTGACTATGTGGTGAGCGCATAGGCGGGCTTTAAAACCAAAAAAAGAAAAGAAGAATTGCATAAGACTTAAACAGTCGCTATAATGGGCGACCCTCAAATGGAGGGCGTTTTCTACGAAGAAAGTAGTCAACGCATTACAGTCGTGGCATCGATCACGACCTTAGTGAATTTCACTGCCCTTGACACTTGCCGAAAGGTGAGGTGCGTCATGGGTGATTCTTTATATATTTGGCTTGGAGTTTACTGGTATGTCTAACCAGAGAATTCGTATCCGTTTGAAGTCTTTTGATCATCGCCTGATTGATCAATCTGCTCAAGAGATCGTAGAAACCGCTAAGCGTACTGGCGCACAGGTGTGTGGTCCAATCCCGATGCCTACTCGCATCGAACGCTTCAACGTTCTTACTTCACCACACGTCAACAAAGACGCTCGTGATCAGTATGAAATCCGCACTTATAAACGCTTGATCGATATCGTTCAACCAACAGATAAAACTGTTGATGCATTGATGAAGTTGGATCTTGCTGCTGGTGTTGATGTTCAGATCGCTTTGGGTTAAGGCTTTCGGTTAATTAACTCTAAGTTAATTAGGCCGCTTTTTTAGAGGTTTATGCACATGGCTATTGGTTTAGTCGGTCGCAAATGTGGTATGACTCGCATCTTTACTGAAGCAGGTGTTTCTGTTCCAGTAACAGTGATCGAAGTCGATCCAAACCGCATTACGCAAATCAAAACACTTGAAACTGATGGTTATCAAGCAATTCAAGTAACTACTGGTGAACGTCGCGAATCGCGCGTAACGAACGCTCAGAAAGGTCACTTCGCGAAAGCGGGTGTTGCTGCTGGTCGTTTAGTTAAAGAGTTCCGTGTTACTGAAGCTGAGCTTGAAGGTCGTGAAGTTGGTGCTTCTATCGGTGTTGATTTGTTCACAGTTGGTCAAATTGTTGATGTAACTGGTCAATCAAAAGGTAAAGGCTTCCAAGGTGGTGTTAAGCGTTGGAATTTCCGTACGCAAGATGCTACTCATGGTAACTCTGTATCTCACCGTGTATTAGGTTCTACAGGTCAAAACCAGACTCCTGGTCGCGTGTTCAAAGGCAAGAAAATGGCTGGTCACTTAGGTGATGAACGCGTAACAGTTCAAGGTCTTGAAATTGTATCTATTGACGCTGAACGTTCTGTTTTAGTTGTTAAAGGTGCTGTTCCTGGTGCAACGAATGGTGACGTGATTGTACGTCCTACCATCAAAGCGTAAGGTGAAATAGAATGAATTTAAAAACTGTTTCTGGCGCTGCGGTTGAATTATCAGAAGTTGCTTTTGGTCGTGAATTTAACGAAGCTCTTGTACATCAGGTTGTTACAGCTTACCTAGCTGGTGGTCGTCAAGGTACTCGTGCTCACAAATCACGTGCAGATGTTTCTGGTGGTGGTAAAAAGCCATTTCGTCAAAAAGGTACTGGTCGCGCTCGTGCGGGTTCTATTCGTAGCCCAATCTGGGTTGGTGGTGGTAAAACTTTTGCTGCTCGCCCACAGGATTGGTCTCAAAAAGTAAACCGTAAGATGTATCGCGGTGCAATGCAATGTATTTTGGCTGAACTTGTTCGCCAGGATCGTCTTGTATTGGTTGAAGAGTTTGCTGTTGCTGCTCCTAAAACCAAAGACTTGCTTGCTAAATTGAACGACTTGAATGCAACTCGTGCATTGATCGTTACAGATGCTGTAGATGAGAACTTATATCTTGCAGCGCGCAACATTCCACACGTTGATGTGGTTGATGCTGCTGCAATCGATCCGGTTAGCTTGATCGCATTCGATAAAGTTGTCATGTCTGTAGCTGCTGCTAAGAAAATTGAGGTAGAACTCGGATGAACAACGAACGTCTATATCAAGTCCTACAAGGACCAGTATTCTCAGAAAAAGCACAAGTTTTAGGTGATACTGCTGGTGTTCAGGTGTTTAAGGTTGCATTAAATGCAAACAAGCTTGAAATCAAGAAAGCAGTTGAACAACTCTTTGGTGTTGAAGTTGTTAAAGTAAACACAACAATCACCAAGGGTAAAGCAAAACGCTTTGGTAAGACATTGGGACGCCGTTCTGATGTTAAAAAAGCATACGTCACCCTGAAAGCTGGCCAAGATGTTGAAATGGCTGACTTGGGCGATACCGCTGACAACGCAGCGGAATAAGGACGAAAATTATGCCAATTCAAAAATGTAAGCCAACGTCTCCAGGACGTCGCTTTGTAGAGAAAGTGGTTCATGACCATCTTCACAAAGGCGCGCCTTATGCACCGTTGGTAGAAGCTAAAAAACGTACTGGTGGTCGTAATAACAATGGTCACATCACTACACGTCATGTGGGTGGTGGTCATAAACAAAACTACCGTATTGTTGACTTTAAACGTAACAAAGATGGTATTCCAGCGACTGTAGAGCGCATCGAATACGATCCTAACCGTACAGCGCATATTGCTTTGTTGAAATATGCTGACGGTGAACGTCGTTACATCATTGCACCTAAAGGCTTACGTGCTGGTGATAAAGTTCAATCTGGTAACGATGCTCCAATTCGTCCAGGTAACTGCTTACCACTTCGCAACATGCCAATCGGTTCTACACTTCACAACCTTGAACTTAAAATCGGTAAAGGTGCTCAGTTAGCACGTTCTGCTGGTACTTCAGTTCAATTGTTGGGTCGTGATGGTTCTTACGCTATCGTTCGTTTACGTTCTGGTGAAATGCGTAAAATCCACGTTGAATGTCGCGCTGTCATTGGTGAAGTTTCTAACCAGGAAAGCAACCTACGTTCATTGGGTAAAGCTGGTGCTTCACGCTGGCGTGGTGTTCGTCCTACCGTACGTGGTATGGCAATGAACCCAGTTGACCACCCGCACGGTGGTGGTGAAGGGCGTAGCAAGGGTATTCAACCTGTAAGCCCATGGGGTCAAAAAGCGAAGGGGTACAAGACACGTACCAATAAGCGTACGACTAAGATGATTATTCGCGACCGTCGCGTCAAGTAAAGGAATCTGACTAATGCCTCGTTCATTAAAAAAAGGTCCATTCGTCGACGCGCACCTGTTCGCTAAAGTTGAAGCGGCAATTGCTGCAAACAACCGTAAGCCGATCAAAACTTGGTCACGTCGTTCAATGATCCTGCCAGACTTTGTTGGTTTAACAATTTCTGTTCACAATGGCCGTAACCACGTTCCAGTGATTATCACTGAACACATGGTTGGTCATAAACTAGGTGAATTCGCGCCAACTCGTACCTATCGTGGTCACGGTGTTGATAAGAAGTCTAAACGTTAATAGGTGCTATGATGGAAGTAACTGCAAAATTACGCGGTGCCGCTATCTCGGCACAGAAAGCACGTTTAGTTGCTGATTTGATCCGTGGTAAATCGGTTGCGCGCGCGCTAGATATTTTAAACTTCAGCAACAAGAAAGCGGCTGTGCTTGTGAAAAAGGCACTTGAGTCTGCAATCGCCAATGCTGAACACAACAACAGCTTAGATGTTGATGACCTTAAAGTAACTACGATCTACGTTGATGAAGGCATGAGCCTTAAACGTATCCTGCCACGTGCCAAAGGCCGTGCAGACCGTATTACTAAGCGTACTTGTCACATCACCGTTAAGGTAGGGGTTTGATATGGGTCAGAAGGTTCATCCAATCGGTATCCGCCTGGGTGTTGTGAAACGCCATAACGCTAACTGGTATGCGAGTCCGAAACAATACGCTGAATACTTGCTTAAAGATCTTCAGGTTCGTGAGTTTTTAACTAAAAAACTTAAGAACGCGATGATCAGCAATATTCTTATCGAACGCCCTACAGGCGCTGCTAAAGTAACAATTAGCACTGCTCGTCCTGGTATCGTGATCGGTAAAAAAGGCGAAGATATTGAGAAATTACAGCGCGAACTCACCAATATTATGGGTGTTCCAGCTCAAGTTAGCATCAATGAAATTGATCGCCCAGACTTGGACGCACGTCTAGTTGCTGAAGCTATCGCTTCTCAATTGGAAAAACGTGTAATGTTCCGTCGTGCTATGAAACGTGCGGTTCAAAACACCATGCGTGCTGGCGCAAAAGGTATCAAAGTTGAAGTTTCTGGCCGTTTAGGTGGTGCAGAGATCGCTCGTACCGAATGGTATCGTGAAGGTCGTGTACCTTTGCATACGCTTCGTGCGGACATCGACTATGCAACTATGCGTGCAGAAACAACTTACGGTACGATCGGCGTTAAAGTATGGATTTTCCGTGGTGAGATCCTGGGTGGCATGAAACAAGTCATGAACCCTGCTCCTGCTGAAGAACGTCCAGCTAAACGTGGTCGTGGTCGTGGTGAAGGTCAGGAACAACGTCGTGGACGTCGTAATGACCGTGCTGCTGACAAGGGAGAATAATCCATGTTGCAACCTAAACGTACCAAATTCCGTAAAATGCACAAAGGCCGTAACACTGGTCTAGCGCATCGTGGTAGTACAGTATCATTTGGTTCGATTGCAATTAAAGCAACTGAACGTGGTCGCATGACTGCGCGTCAGATTGAAGCTTGCCGTCGTACCATTAGCCGTCGTATTAAGCGTGGTGGTAAAATCTTCATCCGCGTATTCCCAGACAAACCAATTACCGAAAAACCATTAGAAGTTCGTATGGGTAAAGGTAAGGGTAGCGTGGAATACTGGGTGTGTCAGATTCAGCCAGGTAAGATCCTGTACGAAATTGAAGGTGTGAGCGACGAGTTGGCGCGTGAAGCTTTTGAATTGGCTGCCGCTAAACTCCCGTTTAAAACCACTATCGTGACTCGGACGGTGATGTAATGAAAACTAAAGATCTACGTGAAAAGTCGGTAGAAGAGTTGAAAGCGTTGCTTGATGAGCAACAGCTTAACCAATTCCGTCTTCGTATGGCGAAAGCAACTGGTCAACTAGGCAAATCGCACGAAGTGCAAATTGCTCGTAAAACAATTGCTCGTATTAAGACACTCCTTACCGAAAAACAGGGGAACGGACAATGAGTGAAAAAACAGTCCGCACGTTAACAGGCCGTGTTGTAAGCGACAAAATGGACAAGTCTATTGTTGTGCTTATTGAACGCCGTGTTCAACACCCGTTGTATGGCAAATCAATCCGCCGTTCAACTAAACTACACGCTCATGATGAGAACAATGTTGCTAAAACTGGCGACTTGGTGACCATCAAAGAAAGCCGCCCAATTTCTAAAACTAAAGCTTGGGCTTTAGTGGAAGTCGTTGAAGCAGCTGCTGAGTAATTAGACGTTCTTGTTGCATCATCGGACAATTTCGAGTACTCTTTGAGCCTTTCGAAATTGCGACCGGTGATGCTCGGTTTTGGAGTAGGGCAATGATTCAAACCGAAAGTATGCTCGACGTAGCAGACAACAGTGGTGCACGCCGCGTACAATGTATCAAAGTACTAGGTGGTTCACATCGTCGTTATGCTTCTGTTGGCGACATTATTAAAGTTACTGTAAAAGAAGCAATTCCACGCGCACGTGTTAAAAAAGGTGACGTGATGAATGCTGTAGTTGTTCGTACAAAATTTGGCATCCGTCGTCCAGACGGTTCAGTGATTCGTTTCGACGATAACGCTGCTGTTATTTTGAACAACAACAAAGCTCCGATTGCGACTCGTATCTTCGGACCAGTGACTCGTGAACTTCGTACTGAACAGTTCATGAAAATCATTTCATTGGCTCCTGAAGTTCTATAAGAGGCAATCATGGCTAAGATTAAAAAAGGCGATCAAGTAATTGTGATCGCAGGTAAAGAAAAAGGCAAACAGGGTACTGTTTTGTCTGTTTCTGAAGACCGAGTTAAGGTTGAAGGCCTTAACTTAGTGAAGAAGCATCAAAAACCAAACCGTGCTACTGGCGCTGAAGGCGGCATCGTAACACAAGAGGCGACGCTTCATATTTCAAACGTGGCAATTTTTAATGCTACAACCCAAAAGGCTGACCGTGTTGGTTACCAAGTGATTGATGGCACGAAAACTCGTGTTTATAAATCAAATGGTGAATCAGTGGCGGCAGCGAAGTAATAGGTTGAAAAGGCAATGGCCAGACTTAAAGCACGTTACAATGACGAACTTAAAGCGAAGTTAAAAGAAGAACTTGGCATTAAGAATGTGATGGAGATTCCTCGCATCACTAAAATCACCCTGAACATGGGTGTAGGCGCAGCTGCAACTGATAAGAAATTATTGGAAGGTGCTGTGGCTGATATGCAACTCATTGCTGGTCAAAAGCCAGTTGTGACCCTTGCGCGCAAATCAATCGCTGGTTTCAAAATCCGTGATGGTTGGCCAATTGGTTGTAAAGTTACTTTACGTGGCGACCAGATGTACGAATTCTTGGATCGTTTGATCTCGATCGCAATCCCTCGTATCCGTGACTTCCGTGGTTTCTCTTCGAAATCATTTGATGGTCGTGGTAACTACTCTATGGGTTTAAAAGAGCAGATCGTTTTCCCTGAAATCGATTTTGACAAAATTGATCGTATCCGTGGTTTAGACATCACGATTACGACCACTGCTCGTAGCGATGACGAAGGCCGTGCGCTTATGCGTGCATTCGGCTTCCCGTTCAAATAAGAGGTCGATATGGCTAAGAAAGGTATGATTAATCGCGAATTGAAACGCGAAAAGACAGTTGCTAAATACGCTGCAAAACGTGCTGAATTAAAAGCAACGATTGCAAACGTAAATGCAAGTGACGAAGAACGTTTCGAAGCGATGATGAAGTTACAAGCATTACCACGTAATGCATCTCCAGTACGTCTTCGTAACCGCTGTGGTTTAACTGGTCGTCCTCATGGTTACTTCCGTAAGTTCGGTTTAAGCCGTAACAAATTACGCGATACAGTAATGCAGGGTGATGTACCAGGCGTTGTTAAAGCAAGCTGGTAAGGAGCGACTAAATGAGTATGCAAGATACCGTTGCCGACATGCTAACCCGTGTTCGTAACGCACAAATGGCAAAGAAACAAACTGTTTCTATGCCTTCTTCTAAGTTGAAAGTTGCGATTGCAAACGTACTTCAACAAGAAGGTTATATTTCAAATGTAGAAGTGGCTCAAGAAGAGACAAAATCTACTTTGACTATTACGTTAAAATATTTCGAAGGCAAACCAGTTATCGAAATGGTTAAGCGCGTAAGCCGTCCAGGTCTTCGCCAATACCGTGGTAAAGATAAACTTCCAAGCGTTAAGCAAGGTTTAGGTATTGCAATTGTTTCTACAAGCAAAGGCATCATGACTGATCGCGCTGCACGTGCTGCGGGCATTGGTGGTGAAGTTATTGCTTTTGTTTCTTAATAGGTGATTCCTCATGTCTCGTGTGGCTAAAGCCCCAGTAACTGTACCTAATAGTGTAACAGTTACTCAGAACGGCCGGCAGGTCGAAGTGAAAGGCAGCAAAGGTACATTGTCTTTCAACCTGCATGCGCTGGTCGAGCTTAAACAGGAAGAAGGTAAACTTCAACTTGCTCCAGTGAAAGAGTCGAAAGATGCCTGGATGCAGGCTGGTACTGCTCGCGCTGTATTGAATAACCTTGTAAAAGGTGTTAGCGAAGGCTTCGAACGTAAGTTACAGCTCGTTGGTGTTGGTTATAAAGCTGCGGTGAAAGGTGACGTTGTTAACCTGGCACTCGGTTACTCACACCCAATTGATTACGCTTTACCTGAAGGGGTAACAGCGGAAACTCCAACTGCGACTGAAATCATCCTGAAATCAGCAAACAAGCAGTTGTTAGGTCAAGTGGCAGCGGAAATCCGTGCATACCGTTCTCCTGAACCATATAAAGGTAAAGGTGTTCGTTATTCGGATGAAGTTATTCTTCGTAAAGAAGCTAAGAAGAAATAAGGCGCGAGGTTCTTATGAACGAAAAGAAACAATCCCGTTTGCGTCGTGCGAAAAGCACACGCTTGCACATTCGTGCATTGGGTGCGACTCGTTTGTGTGTCAACCGCACGCCGCGTCACATCTATGCACAAGTTATCTCAGCAGATGGTGGCAAAGTTTTAGCGCAAGCTTCAACTTTGGATGCATCATTGCGTAGCGGTGCGACTGGTAACATCGATGCAGCAACAAAAGTTGGTGCTTTAATCGCAGAACGTGCGAAAGCAGCAGGTGTAACGAAAGTTGCATTTGATCGTTCTGGTTTTAAATATCATGGTCGTATCAAAGCCTTGGCTGATGCTGCCCGTGAAGGCGGCTTGGAGTTCTAATCATGGCGAAAGTTGAACAAAACGAAGGTCTCGTTGAAAAGCTGGTTGCCGTTGATCGTGTAGCCAAAGTTGTTAAGGGTGGTCGTATCTTCTCTTTCACAGCATTAACTGTTGTGGGTGATGGTAATGGTCGCGTCGGTTTTGGTCGTGGTAAAGCGCGTGAAGTTCCAGCTGCTATTGCTAAAGCACTTGAAGCTGCGCGTCGTAACATGATTACTGTTGATCTTGTTAACGGTACTGTACAACACCCTATTAATGCTCGTCACGGTGCAAGCCGCGTTTACATGCAGCCTGCTTCTGAAGGTACTGGTGTAATTGCTGGTGGTGCTATGCGTGCAGTTCTAGAAGCTGTTGGCGTACATAACGTATTGACAAAATGCTATGGTTCTACAAACGCTGCTAACGTAGTTAACGCAACTTTTAAAGGTTTGCGTGATATGACTTCTCCTGAGAAAGTTGCTGCGAAACGTGGTCTTTCAGTAGAAGAAATTCAAGGGTAATCAATCATGAAAACGATTAAAGTTACCCAGACTAAATCTTCTTCGCATCGTTTAAAAAATCATAAACTTTGCTTACAAGGTCTAGGTCTGCGTCGTATTGGTCATACTGTGGAAGTGCAAGATACGCCTTCTAACCGTGGTATGATCAACAAAGTCTACTATATGGTTAGTGTAGAGGAATAAGCCATGACTCTGCGTTTAAATGAACTTGCACCTGCAGAAGGTGCTAAGCGTGAACACCGTCGTCTGGGCCGTGGTATCGGTTCTGGCGTTGGTAAGACTGGTGGTCGTGGTATCAAGGGTCAAAACTCACGTAAAAGTGGTGGTACTCGTCCAGGTTTTGAAGGCGGTCAAACAGCGTTATATCGTCGTTTACCAAAATTCGGTTTCACTAGCCAAATCGCTTTGAAAACTGCTGAAGTACGCTTGTCTGAGTTGAATAAGGTTGAAGGTGATGTTGTTAGCCTTGAAACTTTAAAAGCTGCGAATGTTGTTCGTCGTGACCAAATTCGTGCTCGCATCGTGCTTTCTGGTGAAATCACTCGCGCATTCACTGTACAAGGTGTTGTGTTGACTAAAGGCGCTAAAGCTGCTGTTGAAGCTGCTGGCGGTAAAGTCGAGGAGTAATCTCGAGTGTCTATGACTCCTAGTTCTACTGGTCATGTAAACATGATGAAAGGCCAACCATTTCATGTGAAATACCGTGAAATTATTCGTCGATTAATGTTTTTGATTGGCGCGTTATTGGTCTTTCGACTAGGAGCGCATATTCCGTTGCCAGGTATTGATAACGTAGCGCTAGCACAGTTTTTTAAAGCTAATGAAGGTACTTTCTTAGGTTTATTTAACATGTTCTCTGGCGGTGCGTTGGAACGCATGTCAATTCTGGCGTTGGGAATCATGCCTTATATCTCTGCATCGATTATCGTGCAGTTGATGTCAACGGTGGTTCCTTCGCTGGAAGCTTTGAAAAAAGAAGGCGAACAGGGCAAGCGTAAGATCAATCAATATACGCGTTACGGCACCCTGCTGCTTGCACTTGTGCAAGGGGTGGGTATGTGTGCAGGTCTGATTAGTCAGGGAATTACCCTGACCTCAGGCCTAGCATTCTATGTTCCAGCAGTCACTTCGCTGGTTGCGGGAACAATGTTTTTGATGTGGCTGGGAGAACAAATTACCGAACGTGGTATTGGTAATGGCATCTCCATGATCATTTTTGCGGGTATTGTGGCAGGTTTGCCAAATCTCGTGATTCAGTCGTTTTCGTCTGTTCAGAATGGTCAGGGTAGTTTAATTGGTTTAGCTGTATTCGGTTTATTATCGTTGGCAGTCCTCGCTGCGATTGTGTTTATTGAAAAGGCACAGCGTCGTATTCCAGTAAACTATGCTCAAAAACAACAGGGTCGTCGTGTATTTACTGCACAGCAAACACATTTACCATTAAAAATTAACATGGCAGGTGTAATTCCAGCAATTTTTGCAAGCTCATTGTTACTATTTCCAGCGAGCTTGGGACAGTGGTTGGGAAGTGCTGATCCAAATGCAGGGATTGTAAAACGTAGTCTGCAAGATCTGGCATTGGTGTTATCGCCTGGACAGCCGTTGTATTTAATGCTCTTTGGCGCGTTAATTATTTTCTTCTGTTATTTCTATACTGCGCTGGTGTTCAGCCCGAAAGAAGTTTCAGAAAACTTAAAGCGTAGCGGAGCATATGTGCCTGGTATCCGCCCAGGTGAGCAAACGGCTCGTTATTTAGATCATATTCTTAACCGTTTGACATTTATTGGTGCAATTTACATTACAGTCGTATGCTTGATGCCGATGGTGCTGCAAAGTTCATTTGGTATTCCATTCCATTTAGGTGGAACATCGTTGCTGATTGTGGTGGTCGTGGTAATGGACTTTATGGCGCAACTTCAGGCGCACCTTACTTCGCATCAATATGATGACCAAACGTTAATGAGAAAAACGACTGCTCATCCTAAGGGATAAGCGCACTTAGAGGTTTCATCATGAAAGTACAAGCTTCTGTAAAGAAAATTTGTGGTAGCTGCAAAGTTATCCGTCGTAATGGGGTTATTCGCGTGATTTGTAGCGCAGAACCTCGTCATAAGCAGCGTCAAGGTTAATTTAATTAAGACCTGTTGATTTCAGTAGGCTAATTAGGTTATTATCCGCCCCTCAAGATTTTTGTGGGGCGGTTGATTATCTTGACTGCCTTTTTGGAGAAAATTGAATGGCTCGTATTGCCGGTGTAAACATTCCGGATAACAAGCATGCTGTTATCTCTCTCACGTATATTTTTGGTATCGGTCGCCACACTGCTAAAAACATTTTAGCTGCTGCAGGCATTTCTACTACTACTAAAATTCGTGAATTAGATGATGCTCAGCTTGATGCGATTCGTGCAGAAGTTGCCAAGGTTCCGACCGAAGGTGATTTACGTCGCGAAATTTCCATGAACATCAAACGTTTAATGGATTTAGGCTGCTACCGCGGTCTTCGTCATCGTCGCAGCTTGCCTGTTCGCGGACAACGCACCAAAACTAACGCACGTACCCGTAAAGGTCCGCGCAAACCGATTAAAAAGTAAGATTTCTGGAAGCTAAAAGATGGCTAAAGATACTCGCACACGCAAGAAGGTCACTCGTACCGTCTCTGAAGGTGTTGCACACATTCACGCGTCTTTTAATAACACCATTGTAACGATTACCGATCGTCAAGGTAATGCATTGGCTTGGGCCACCTCAGGTGGACAAGGCTTCCGTGGTTCACGTAAATCAACTCCGTTCGCTGCCCAGGTAGCTGCTGAAGTTGCTGGTAAAGCAGCTTTGGATTACGGTTTGAAAAATCTGGATGTCCTTGTGAAAGGTCCTGGTCCAGGTCGTGAGTCTGCGGTTCGTGCATTAGGCGCAGTGGGTTATAAGATTAACAGCATTACCGATGTGACACCAATTCCTCACAACGGTTGCCGTCCACCTAAAAAACGTCGCGTGTAAGGAGAAACATTCATGGCTCGTTATATTGGTCCAAAATGCAAACTCTCTCGTCGCGAAGGGACAGACCTGCAACTTAAATCAGGCGTTAAACCGTTTGATGTAAAAACTAAAAAAGCGAACAAAGCACCTGGTCAACATGGTGCGGCTCGTGGTGGTAAACAATCTGAGTATTCACTACAATTACGTGAAAAACAAAAAGTACGTCGTATGTACGGTGTGTTAGAGCGTCAATTTAGTAACTACTATAAAGAAGCAGCTCGTGTTAAAGGTGCAACAGGTGAAAACTTGTTGAAATTGCTTGAAAGCCGTCTGGACAACGTTGTTTATCGCATGGGTTTTGGTTCTACACGTGCAGAAGCTCGTCAGTTAGTTAGTCACCGTTCTATTACTTTAAATGGCCGTCGTGTAAACATTGCGTCTATTCAAGTAAAAGCGGGTGATGTAATTGCTGTTCATGAGGGTGCTAAACAACAATTGCGTATCAAAAATGCAATTGAATTAGCTGCTCAACGTGGTCTCCCTGCTTGGATGGAAGTTGATCATTCTAAGTTAGAAGGTACGTTCAAAGCTGCACCTGATCGTTCTGATCTACCTGCTGAAATCAACGAAAGCTTGATTGTAGAATTGTATTCTAAATAATCCTTGAGGTAGCAATAAATGACGCGTACTGCAAACGAGTTTCTAACTCCGCAAGCGATCAAGGTCGAAGCGGTGAGCGGGACCTCGGCAAAAGTGATTCTGGAACCTTTGGAGCGTGGCTTTGGTCATACTCTAGGTAATGCTTTACGTCGCATTCTATTGTCTTCTTTGCCTGGCGCTGCTGTGGTTGAAGTAGAAATAGAAGGCGTCGAGCACGAGTACAGTACTTTAGAAGGCTTGCAGCAGGACATCGTCGAGCTCTTGCTGAACCTAAAAGGATTGTCTATTAAGCTGTTCGATCAAAACGAAGCATATTTAACATTGGAAAAGCAGGGTGCAGGTGACATAACAGCAGCTGACCTCCGTTTGCCTCACAATGTTGAAGTGGTTAACCCTGATCATTTAATCGGTACTTTGAGTTCTTCTGGTTCATTGAAAATGCGCCTTAAAGTGGCTCAAGGTCGTGGTTATGAGACATCTGACTCTCGTTTCCCAGAAGGTGAAACACGTCCTGTAGGTCGTTTACAGTTAGATGCTTCTTATAGCCCAATCAAGCGTGTTTCTTATACAGTAGAAAATGCGCGTGTAGAACAACGTACCGATCTTGATAAGTTAGTGATCGATCTTGAGACTAACGGAACGGTTGATCCTGAGGAAGCGATCCGCAAAGCGGCAACAATCTTGCAACAACAAATTGCAATTTTTGTTGATCTTCAGAAAGATCAAACCCCTGTTGCTCAAGAGCCTCGCGAAGAAGTTGACCCAATTTTGCTTCGTCCAGTAGATGATCTCGAGCTTACTGTTCGTTCTGCTAACTGTTTGAAGGCAGAAAATATTTACTACATTGGTGATCTTGTTCAACGTACTGAAGTTGAGTTGTTAAAAACTCCTAACTTAGGTAAAAAATCGTTAACAGAGATCAAAGATGTTTTGGCATCGAAAGGTTTACAACTCGGCATGCGTTTAGAGAACTGGCCACCAGCTAGTCTCCGTATGGATGACCGATTTGCCTATCGTAGCCGTTAATTAAGTAGGACTATCACCATGCGTCATCGTAATAGTGGTGTGAAATTAGGCCGTACAAGCAGCCACCGTAAGGCGTTGTTTCAAAACTTAACAAATGCTTTAGTAGAGCATGAGTTAATTAAGACAACTTTGCCTAAGGCGAAAGAACTTCGTCGTGTTGCTGAGCCTTTAATCACTTTAGCTAAAAACGATACTGTTGCAAACCGTCGTTTAGCGTTTGCTCGTACTCGTTCAGCAGCAACTGTTGGTAAATTATTTACCGTTCTTGGCCCTCGTTACAAAGAACGTAACGGCGGTTATCTTCGAGTTCTTAAAGCGGGCTTCCGTGCAGGTGATGCTGCACCGATGGCTTACGTTGAACTTGTAGACCGTGAAGTAAAATAATACTTCTACGTGTAGAACAGTCAGTTGTTCCAAAAAAGGTCGGTTTATTCCGACCTTTTTTATTATCTATCTTAAATGAGATTAAGCCATATTTTCTGGTTTATATAACGATTAGATCAGATTGAATGAACCATTTTTCTGTGATCGGACCGTATATTAAGTTAATTTTAGCTAAAAATGTTTCATTAGGCAGAGCTATGGTCATCTGTCCTCAGTATTATTTTATGGTTAAAAGAATGTGATGATAATGAAGCGTAGAAAGCAGATTTATTTTTAACCCTATAAACATTACCAAAAGCTAAACCCAAGCAAAAATCTCAGGATTTTTTTACCACTTTTTTTCTCAAAATGTCCCGAACTGATATAAAAAAACCGATGAATGATCAAACTTGACATTGTGTATTGTCAAATTTGTGCTTTAATAAAGACATGATTTACACAGGGTATAAAAAAAATGGAAAAGCAAGTTGATATATTAATTATTGGTGCAGGTATCTCTGGGATTGGATTAGCTGTGCATCTCTCTAAGAAGTGTCCACAGCGTAAATTCGAAATCTTAGAACGTCGTGATAGTTTTGGCGGAACATGGGATCTCTTTCGTTACCCTGGTATTCGTTCTGATTCGGATATGTCAACTTTTGGTTTTAACTTCAAGCCATGGGCAAAAGATAAAGTATTAGCTAGCGGCGCTGAGATCAAAGGTTATTTAAGTGATGTCATTAGTGAAAATCAGTTAAAAGATAAAATTCACTTTGGCCATCGTGTTCTTTCAGCAAACTATGATTCTACAAAGAAAAAATGGTTAGTTGAGATCGAAGATAACAACAAGAAAAAACAAATTTGGTCAGCCAACTTTGTCATGGGTTGTACAGGTTACTATAACTATGATCAAGGTTATGCACCTAAATTCCCTAAACAAGAAGATTTCAAAGGTCAGTTTATTCATCCGCAACACTGGCCAGAAAATTTAGATTACACGGGTAAGAAAGTTGTGATCATCGGCAGTGGTGCAACTGCAATTACCCTTGTACCTTCAATGGTCAAGGGTGGGGCGGGACACGTGACGATGTTACAACGTTCACCAACCTATATTGCAACAGTTCCTTCAATTGACTTTATTTATGAAAAAACACGTAAATTTATGTCTGAAGAAATGGCTTATAAATTTACGCGTGCGCGTAATATTGGTATGCAGCGTGGTATTTACGCATTGGCACAAAAATATCCGAAAACTGTGCGTCGTTTATTATTGAAAGGTATTGAATTGCAGCTCAAGGGTAAAGTGGATATGAAACACTTTACACCAAGCTATAATCCGTGGGATCAACGTTTATGTGTTGTACCTGATGGTGATTTATTCAAATCTTTACGTGAAGGCAAAGCAAGTGTTGAAACAGATCAAATTGAAAAATTCACTGCAAATGGTATCCAATTAAAATCTGGAAAACATTTAGAAGCGGATATTGTGATCTCGGCAACTGGTTTAGAAATTCAGATTCTAGGTGGGGTGCAAGGTTCAGTTGATGGTAAGCCAATGAATACATCTCAACATATGCTGTATCAAGGCATGATGGTGAGTGATGTCCCTAACATGGCGATGATCATTGGTTATATCAATGCTTCATGGACATTAAAGGTTGATATTGCAGCTGATTATATCTGCCGCTTAATCAATCATATGGATAAAAATGGTTTTGATGAAGTGATTGCACACGCTGATCCTTTACAGCGTGAAAATGATACGATCATGGGTAAAATGTCTTCTGGTTATATCGCACGTGCAGCTGATGTAATGCCTAAACAAGGTAAACAAGCACCGTGGAAGATCACCAATAATTACCTAGTTGATCGCAAAGAACTGAAAGATGCTAAGTTTGATGATGGAGTTTTAGAGTTCCATAAGCGTGGTGAACAGGCAGATCGTAAGCCGAAGCTAGTGTCATAATCTGACATAGGTGAAATTGAGAACCTCATGTAAATACATGGGGTTTTTTATTGATATGACTTTGGATATTCTTTCAATCAGAAAAATATCGCGTATATTTGATGACATTAAAAAAACTGAGAATCAGGGAAAGAGTAATGAAGCAATGGGTGGTTTTAGGGGCATTATTGTTCAGTACGGCTGTTTTGGCAGATGATATAAAACAAAAGGAAGTGATTGCACAGAAACTTGTTGAGGTAGATGGAACGGAGCAGGGGTTGGAAGCGACAGACAAGTTGATCCTGAATCAAATTAAAATGCGCTTACCTAAAGATATTCCAGCAGAGTTTTATGCAGACTTGACCAAGAATCTCAATTCTGAACAAAGAAAGCAGTTTATTGTGCAACGTTATGTAGAGACGTTTAGCCAGAAAGAGTTACAGGCTGCACTCTCATTCTATCAATCTACAGAAGGGAAAGCCTGGGCCAAGAAAGCCAGTGAAATTGGCAGTGAAGTGGCGCATTACACCACTCAAAATGCGCGTATCGCACTCAACACCACCATGCAGCAGCATGTGGAAAACCCAACAGTTAAACAGTTGATGACCCGCATGAATCCAGCACCTGTTCAGCAACCTGAAAAAACTGAACAGAAATAAATAAAAAAAGGGAATAGTGAATCAACACTATTCCCCTTTTGAATGTTTAAGCTTATAAGGTACGGGAAATCAACTCTTTCATGATTTCGTTGGTACCTGCATAAATACGGTTGGCACGGTTATCGATGTAGGCACGTGCGATTGGATATTCCAACATATAACCATAGCCACCATGTAACTGTAAGCAATCATCCACAACTTTTGAGAACATATCTGAAATTTTGTATTTGGCTGCCGCTGCGGCATCTACACCTAAGCTTTCTTCGAGTTGTAATTCCATACAACGATCTAAATAAGTACGACAGAAATCAATTTCAGTACGTAATTCAGCTAATTTAAACCGCGTATTTTGGAATGTACTAATTGCTTTGCCAAATGCTTTACGATCTTTGGTGTATTGAACAGTATGCGCAAATGCTGCTTCTGCACCTGCCTGGCAAATAATCGCAACCAACATGCGTTCCCATGCCAGTTCTTTCATCAACATGATGAAGCCCATACCTTGCATACCAAGTAGGTTTTCCTTAGGTACGCGTACATTGTCAAAGAACAATTCGCAAGTATCTTGCCCTTTCATTCCGATTTTATTCAAAGGTTTACCTTTACTAAAACCAGCGCGATCAGCTTCAACGATGATTAATGATAAATTTGCTGAGCCTTTTTCATTGTTGCCTGTCTTGCACACCACAATCGCCATATCGCAGAGATAGCCATTGGTGATGAAGATTTTAGAACCATTAATCACATATTCATCACCATCCAGTGCCGCAGTGGTGCGTACAGCCTGTAAATCTGAGCCTGTACCTGGTTCAGTCATTGCAATAGCGGTGACCGTTTCACCTGTCGCCATTTTAGGCAGCCATTTTTGTTTTTGCTCCTCATTGCCAAAGTTGTTGATATAGTTGGCAACGATGTCTGAATGTAAGGAAAATCCTGTGCTTGAGTCCATAGCATAGGCCTGCTCTTCAATCAGGATCATGCTGTATAGACGATCCACACCTGAACCACCATATTGTTCTGGCATGGTGGTGCAGAGTAGGCCCAGTTCACCCGCCTTGTTCCATAAATCACGGTCAACATGCTGTTGTTTCTCATATTTCTCAATATTTGGAACAACTTCTTTCTCATAAAATTTACGGACTGTTTCGCGGAATGCTTCATGCTCAGAAGTAAATAGCTTACGCGGTAACATATTTGGAATTGGACGAATTGCACCTGATTGCATTTGTTATTTTTTCCTTGAGTATTGGATTTAAACATTCATTGCCACGATACAAGAAATTGAAAATAGTGGACAATGTGATCAATGCTCAATTTGATTGATGTATTTGGTCACTTGAGAAAAATCCCAGCGAAATTCTTGAGGGGATCGGGTAAACTAGGCCCAAATAGTTGCATAGGGGAATAAATGATGTCCGATGAAATGACACTTGAAGAACGTAAGGTGATTTATCGTTCACGGCGTGGTTTAAAAGAAATTGATGTGTATTTTGATCCCTACGTCAAAAACTATTATCTCAGTGCAGATCCTACAGAAAAGGCTTTGTTTGCGGAACTGGTTGATCAGGAAGATCCTGACCTGCTGGACTGGTTCATGGAAGTGGGTGAAGCGCCAAGAACTGAAATCAAGGAATTGATTGTAAAGTTAAAACAGTATGTCCATGGCTAATCGTGTTTTTGAGTTGCAATCCAGTCGATTTATGATTGTTTTGCAACTTTTAATTTTTATCTTCCTGGCAATTTTACTTTATCACGTACTGCCTTTGGGGATTTGGCTGCTGTGTCTGGGAATCATGGCCATTGTCTGGTTCAGGTTTCTTCAGCAACCTCAGGTCAGGCGTTTTGAACATCTGCATGGTCAGGATTGGTCATTTGAGTTTGTCAATTCGGATTTGCCTGTACAGCGTTGGCAAATTGTGAAAATGATCGACCATCATTGCTATATTGTCCTGTATTTTTCTTCGTCCCAGAACAAAAAATGCATCATTTGGTGGGATCAATTGCCCGTTACACAGTGGAAAAACCTTAAACTACTGATAAAAATGCTCTAATTGTTCGACAATTATACGACTGTATAAAATTAGTAAAAATAAATATATCAATTATTTAATATACTTTTGAATAAAATTTACTGAAATTGTTAGATTAAATACGCTAAAAATTCATGAAAATTATGATTGTCAGACAATTTAGCCCTGAACTTGTATTCCTTTTCGTTAAAGTACAAACACCAACGTAAAGTATGGTGGAGGTCCAAAATGATGGAAATTCCAACATGGTCGTTTCTCGTGATTGCAGTGGTTTTCGCAATCATTATAGGAAGAGCAGGAACTTTACTCAGGGAACTTCTTGAATCACATCAACGTAAAATTGTAGTGACCAAGAGAAAGAGATTGAAAGTGTCATCAATATACACACTCCCAGTGAATAATGATGATGAACGCCAATCTAGTGTCCACCAAAAGTGGATACGCAAAGTGTAGGAGGTCTCTATGGAGATTTCAATGTGGATGTTTCTGGTAATTGCAGTCGTTATGTCGATTGTTGTAGGAAGAGCTGGAACATTACTCAAGGATTATGTTCAATAAAACTAGAATATAAAGAGTTTTAGGTTTTTACCAGTTAATAAGTAGCATGTGCTGAACCGTCGCAATGCTACTTTTTTTTGCCTAAAATTTTTGTATTACCAATCATCTGTCAATTTTTTTATTTGTGAAATGTGTCAAAATGTCCACGTTAAAATTAGAGCAACTACTCTTTAATTCGGGTATTGCATCTGATAAGGTACACCTAAAAGGAAAAAACAAATTAATTAGAGGACAGGAAGATGTCTAAACTCCATAAAATTGGACAGGGCGTGGCGGTTGCGTTACTTACAACTTCAATATTATCAGGGTGTTCACAAGTCATTAAAACAGGGGCTAACATTGCATTAAGTTTTAGTGAAAATCATATTGTTCCACCAATTTTGGCGATGGATGATGCTGAAATGGTGTGTAATTCTGGAAATGCCTTGACACCAGCGATCATGTCAACCAAAGACATGGGGGCTGATCCAACCCGTATGGCGGTATTGTTATATTCTGCGGCAGGAATGTGTGCCGAGAATGCGGCACTGGAAGCAGAATTACGTTATTTGCGTGCATCCAAGGCGGGGCAGGTTGCTGAGGCTCAGGATGCGCGTATTGAGCAGAAGCGTTGGGCGGGTATTGCCGCTGAACGCCAGTATGCCGGTTACCAGCTGTTTGCAAACCGCTGGGAAGCAAAATACAAGTATAAGTTAGGTGACTCTTGTCCAACCATGCGCAATGACCTTGACCAGACTGTTTACCTATTGGGTATGGTCAGTGGTGTGCAGGCCATGACCAATGACATTAACTCTGGTGGTGCAATCAACGTACCTAAAGATATTGCAGGTATTGCGGAACGTGGTATGGCGTGTCTGGACAATGAAAAATTCTGGGGTGCGCCAATGGCAACCCGTGCCGTGATCTGGACATTGTTGCCAGGCGCGGGTGACGGCAAGCCTGAACCTTATGCAACCATGAAAGAATCCATGCAGATTGGTGAGAAGAAAGGTGTACGTCTGGCTCATGCCCTGTATGCGGTTGCGGCACAGGCAAGTGGTGATGACGCCAAACTCCGTGATGCGTTCCGTTCTTATGCGGCGGCATCCACTGAAGATAAACCTGCAAATCCCCAGTTCCGTCTGATTGATAAAATGGCGGGTTTGATGGTACGTGGTATTGCAGACCGTTACTGGACTGAAAATACAGGTGTAAGGGCAGGTGATGAGGGGCTAACCACGTTCTGGGATGACAAACAGGAAGACTCATCTTTAGATGACTTATTTGATGGCGGTAGCGGAGCGGAAGCTCCAGCAGAAAACCAGCCTGCTGAGTAACCTGAATTAAAAGACCTTTTATATGGGAAACATCTAAGCTTATAAAAGGTCATTTTTTTCATGAGGTAGATATAAATGAAAGATCAAAGATGGATAGGGAAAGTCATTTTGATCGCTGTATGTATTTCAGTGTCAGCGTGTCTGCAAGTCTTTGCTGATCATTTCATTTATTGGAAACCAGGTTTGCTGGCAGAGTTCTGGCGTCTATGGACGGCGCACTGGGTGCATGTTGGATGGATGCACTTCTTTCTGAATATGTTGGCGTTTTCTTTCCTTCCCTTTATCTTTCCCCATGCCCGCAACTGGCATTTAGGTGCATTGCTGTTGGTGTTGCCACCATTTATTAGTCTAATCTTTTATTTTTACCTGCCTTATATAGAGGCCTATGCTGGTCTTTCTGGCGTGTTGCATGGTTTATACACCGCAGTCAGTCTGGCGTATTTGCAGTATCCACATGAACGTAAGTTTGCAATATTGGTTCTGGTGCTGATTGCGGCGAAAATTATTTGGGAAAACACTTTTGGCCAGACAGGAACAGCCCAACTGATCGGCAGTCCTGTACTGACCGAAGCGCATTTAATTGGTGCCATTGGTGGTCTGTTATGTGGTTTAGGTTATTTATTGGTAAAAAGGAAATATAGAGAACACACAAATTGATAAAAACAACCAACAAAAAAGTGATTGTAGTCATTCTTTTTTGAAAAAGTTTGCTGCAAATTTAGGCGGTTTAAAAAGGGATTGGTTAAGACGAGGGTAAATTCATTTATCTATCAACCATGGACATCGCATGATTCAACATCTTTGGATGGATGTTGAGAACAATAAAGTGGAATAGACATGCAACATGATCAAGAAAAAAAATCTGGATTAGGTCTGCTCAGCCATATATGGACAGAGTGGATTTCGACCTTTGTCATACTTTTCTTGCTTCTAATGACATTGGTTATTGGAACGGGTGAGATGATTCATGGTCAGCTTTTACGTATGGGAGAGCGCCTTTATGGTGATCCTGACACAGGAATGCAATATTCATTTCTACGTGCTGAACCAGAGAAACCAACCTGTGACAGAAATCCAAATATAGATGCACAAGTTCAAGAGCAGATGAAAATCAATGCTGCTGATGAGTTTGCGAGTATGTTTGGTGTAGCTTCTGAGTCAGATGTTCGAGCTTCGCTGATAGCGGCTCAGCAACAATGTGATGAGAAATACCAATTCTATGATAAGGCAATGAAGCATATCGAAGCCAATCCTAGTGTTCGTACTTATCGTAAAATTGAAACTAGTTTCTTTGGTATCTTTAAATTAGGTACAGAGAACCGCGCGTTATTCCTCGTTATTATGGTTGTATTTGCTGCAATCAGTGCAACATTGAAAGCGCATCACATTGGTTTACGTAGTCCTGCTACTAAAACTGATTTCCGTGTTTATGGTATTGCGATGTTGTTGGGTAATGCATTACTCACATCATCTGTGATTAGCCAATATAAATCGGTCATGAATTCAGGTGTTCCGATCACACCAGAAATGAACGTGATTTATTGCTTGTGGATGATATTGTTTGGTGTGCTGACACTCATCAGTTTATTCCAAATGATCAAACCACCAGTTGTAACTCGTGAAGGTGGTAATGTCGGTTTAGCCCTCCTCAGTATTCCTTTATATGCCTATATGGCGATTATCACTGGGGTTGCATTTACTTTCTTCATGGACTATCCAATGGGGCAAGGTATTTATCTGGGGCAGTTGGTTGAATTGTCGAATATTTTCTTGAATCTAGCCTTGTTTATTTGGGTGGGTATGTTGCTCAAGCAAACACGTATTGTTGATTTATTCCTCAATATCTTACGTCCTTGGAATCTGGCTCCAGAGACTTTAACTTGGTTGATCCTTATTGCAGCGGCATTACCAACAGCCTATACAGGTGCATCAGGTATTTTCGTTATCGCTGCGGGTGCGATTATTTATAAAGAAGTGTGGAATGCGGGTGGACGCCGTCAGTTTGCATTAGCTGCAACAGCATTGTCTGGCTCACTTGGTGTAGTTTTACGTCCATGCTTATTGATCGTAGTAGTCGCTTCACTAAACAAAGAAGTAACGACTGATTTGCTTTATAAATACGGGATGTACACATTCCTGTTAACCTCAACGTTATTCTTGGTGATTGCATTATTCTTTGCGGAACAAAAATTCCGTATTGCACCATTTAAAGTTGCATTGCCTAAATCATTACGTGCATTCGTACCTGTATCACCATATATCGTGATTTTTGTTTTGATTTGGTTATTCTACAAACATGCATTAGCAACTGATCTCAATGAATTTACTGCACCTGTAATGATGCCTGTGATTCTATTGATGATGGTATTGTTTGATAAGTTACGTAAAGAACCTGCACCGTTGGCACCTGTTGGTCATTGGGACAGTACTTTGAATAGCTACACATTGCCTGCGGACGGTAGTCAACCTGCACCAAAAATTAATCCAGAAGATGACCCACGCAAACCAGAGCGTAACATCTCATTTGCTAAAGCATTACATGCTTCTTCAAGTGAAACAGTAGGCCATATTGGTGCACTTGTGATTCTGATGGCGCTTTCAGTGAGTGTCGGTGGTTTCCTTGAGCAAATTCATATCATGGAAGCATTCCCACAAGATATTAATAATATTGTTGTCGTGATTACGTTGATTGTATTATTGATGATCTTCGTAGGTATGATCATGGATCCATTTGGTGCGGTGATTCTGATCACGGCTACAGTCGCACCTGTTGCATATCAATATGGTATTGATCCTGTTCATTTCTGGATGATTGCGCTTATTGGTTTTGAGTTGGGTTATGTCACACCTCCAGTTGCATTAAACCATCTCTTAGCTCGACAATCGATTGGTGATGCAGAAGTGGCTGAAGCAGATGCAGAAGTTCGTCATTTGTCTTTCTACTATCGATATGAACGTTGGATATTGCCTTTATTGGTGATGGTACCTGCAATCTTAATTATTGCTTACGTTCCGTATTTCTTTAAATTGTTTGGTTGGTATAACTAAACTAACAATAAAAAAAGCACCTTCGGGTGCTTTTTTTATTTCTAAGCTTTAAAATGCTTTAGACATTGTCAATGTTGATAAGTTATTTTTAAAGATCAAATATTTTAGCGTTGAATAATTTTCCTTTGACGTTGAGTCAATGGACTACATAATAAAATTGCCAGCAAAATAATACAAAATCCAATCACACTGTATAAATCGGGTACTTCATTCCAAAGTAAGAAGCCCCATACACCTGCAAAAATAATTGCCATATAATTCACAGGTGCAATTTGTCCTGCTGGCGCAAGTCGATAAGCATGAGACATAAAAATTTGGCTGACATTAGCAAGTATCCCTGCGCCAATTAAAAACAATAATTCTTGTAAATGATAAGGTCGCCATACCCAAAACATTGGAATCACAGAAAGTGCTGATCCTATCAAGCAGAAATAAAATACGATGCGTTCAGGTGGTTCAGTTTGAGTTAATGCCCGAACAGTTACAAAAGCCATTGAGGCAAGTAAGCTTGATGCAATACCAATCACCGAAATCCAGTTCAGTAGACCTTGATCGGGTTTAGCAACGCAAAATACGCCAATAAATCCTAAAACAGCTGCACAAATCATAGCAATGGTGATTTTTTCTTTTAGAAATAGCCATGCAATAACTGGAATAAAAATTGGGGAAGAGTAGGTAAATACCATTGCATTTGATAACTTTAAATGCGCAATGGCGTAAAAGAAACCATACATGGCTGCAAGTCCAACAATACTACGCCATGTATGCATCCATAGTTTTTCTGTTTTTACAAAGCCAGTGCCTTGTTTAAAAATAAAAGGCAGAAATAGGATGAGTCCAACCACATTACGAAAAAATACAATGGTGTAGTTATCAACACTATGGGAAGCATATCGGATACAAATGCCCATCACTGAAAAGAGCAGTGCAGAAATGGTGAGACAACCAATCGCCAGAAACAGGTTGCGATCAGCTTGATGAGAGTTCATATCGAATGCTGGCTGGGAGAAACTGAACCTATTGTATGCTTCTCTGCAAGAGAAAGAAATGAGCTGTGGATTTCATTAAAGGCGGTCTAACATTGCTGGGAATCCTGATGGCCCACACCTTTCAAAAACCGATTCAATAATAAAAAGCCTTAACTGAGGTTAAAGCTTTTTGACCTTTTATTTCATGGGATTTATTTCTGCGCCGCGATTTGCGCTTCCAGTAGTTTGACCTGTTCCTCTTTAAGCTTAAGCAGTGCATCGACATCATCATGCTGCTGCTTGAGTTCCTGCTGTTGATCCTTAAGCTGCTGATGAATATCATCCAGTTTGGCAATTTCCTCTTTCGCCAAACTGTCATTTGCTGGAAGCGGCTCTTTAATAATTGATTCCTCAATCAACTGGATTGGTTTGGCAACTTCGCTGCTGGCTGCTGTTGGTTCAGCTGTAACAGCGGTTTGCTGTTTTACTGTCGCAGCTGGTTGTGTAGCTGTGGTTGTCGATTGCTGATCTTTTTGTGATAAAAACCATTGCACAGCAAGAAACAAAACCACCACAACACTAATTCCACCAATTATCATCCATAATAATCTGGAATTTTGAGTTTGGTATGTGGACATCATTTTTAACCTTCTAGTCAAAATGACGAGGTTTGAATTGTATCACTCCAATTTCATCTGGCTCAGCGGGTTGTTGCTCTTCCACGTGGGTCGGGCGTTTTTCACTATAAGCACATTCGATACATTCAATCCACTCGTCATCCACAGTTATGATCTTAACTACACGATCTAACGCGCCACATTTAGGGCATTTTGCACCCGCGATGAACTGTCTTTTCATGTCAGTTAATACCATGCTGTGAACAATAATGACGTAGTTTAAGCGGTTTTATCGGTGTTCGTCCAACCTTGATGGCGTAATAATGCATCTATTTTTGGTTCTCTTTTTCTGAAATTGCGAAATGCATCAAGTGCAGTATTTTTTCCGCCAACTGCTAGAATAAACTTTCTAAACTCTTTTCCAGTCTCGGTATTAAAAATACCTTCGCTTTCAAAGCGGTCAAAGGCATCACTGGCTAAGACCTCAGCCCATTTATAGGAATAATAGCCCGCAGCATAGCCACCCGCGAAAATATGGCTAAAACTATGCTGGAAACGGTTATAGGGAACCGTTGGCACCACTGCAAATTTGGCTCGAATATCGTTCAGCGTTTCCTGAATCTGCTGGCTGTTTAAAGCAGGTGTTTGGCGGTGAATTGTTAAATCAAACAGGGCAAATTCAATCTGACGTAGCGTTTGCATACCAGACTGGAAGAAACGTGCATTGAGCAGGGCAGATAGCAATTCTTGTGGCAATGTTTGCTTGGTTTCGGTATGTTCACTGAGCACATCAAGGCTTTCATTATCCCATGCCCAAAATTCCATAAACTGACTTGGTAACTCCACTGCATCCCACGCCACACCATGCGTCCCTGCCACTGAGATGTTATCCACTTCGGTCAGCATGTGATGTAAACCATGACCAAACTCATGGAACAAGGTAATCACTTCATCATGGGTCAGCAAGGCAGGTTGATTACCAATTGGTGGGGTAAAGTTACACACCATATAGCAAACTGGTTTTTGTAGACCACTAGCAGTTTGTACACGGGAACGGAAACCACTCATCCATGCACCACCACGTTTGTCATTGCGTGCATATAAATCAAAGTAGAAACCGCCGACCACTTGACCTTGATCTTCAATTTCGAAATAACGTACATCATCCTGCCAAACAGGCGCCTGGCGTTCAATGATCTGGATACCGTAAAGGCGCTGTACGATCTGGAATAAACCTTGAACCACTTTAGGTGCAGGGAAATACGGTTTAAGCGCTTCTTGAGAAAGATTGAACTGTTGTTGTTTCAACTTCTCAGAATAATAGGTTGCATCCCAAGGTTTGAGTTCTTCAATTCCATCTTGTTGTGCAATACTTTTTAGTTCAGCAATTTCAGCCAGTGCAGGCGTACGCGCATGCTCTGCCAAATCTACTAAGAATTGATGAACAGTTTCAACATCAGGTGCCATCTTGCTGGCCAGCGAATATTCAGCGAAATTATTGAAACCCAGCAGTTGCGCCATTTCTTGACGTAAGCTCAGGATTTCTTCCATCACAGGCGTGTTATCAAACTCGGTTTTATCCGATTGATCTGATGCACGGGTGACATAAGCCTTATAGAGTTCTTCTCTTAATTCACGATCATCAGCATAAGTCATGATCGCAAAATATGCAGGAAAGTCCAATGTCGCAACCGCTTGCTCAAGCTCACGTTGTTGTCCGTATTGTTTTAACAGTTCAACACTGCTTTGAGGTAAACCTTTAAGTTGTGCTTCAGTTAAAGGCTTGAAATAGGCTTGGGTTGCATCGAGCACATGGTTAGAGAAGTCTGAAGACAGCTGTGATAAACGTGCCGAGATTTCTGCATAACGCTTTTTAGCTTCGCCTTGGAGTGCAACACCAGACAGTTTAAAGTCACGTAGCGCGAGTTTAATGGCGCTTTGCTGTGCTTCACTGAGGGTTTGAAAAACAGGGGTATCATGAATCTGTTGATAGGTTTGATACAGCGCTGTGTGTTGTCCAAGCTGCGTATAGTATTCACTTAAACTTGGTAACAGGGCTTGGTACACTTCACGGGTTTCGGCATTGTTCATGACTGCATTGAGATGTGACAAAATGCCCCATGACTCACTCATGTTATTTTCAAGCTGATCAACTTCGGTCAAGGTTGCCAATTGTGCCTCGCTGTTTTGTGGCACTTCCTTGAGTTGATTTAAGAAGTTTTGACCGTTTTGAATGGTTTGTTCAATTTGTTGTTTTAGGTCAGCAAGTTGAATTTGATCAAATTGAGGAACGGGAAGTGTCGCTTGTTGGAGTGTCATTGTATTTTTGCCATATCATCTTTAAACATAGGTATAGATGTAGGGCTTAGTGGGTGAGAAATCAAGACATATAATGAAAAACTCATATCTCTAGTGCACATCATCTACATATTGATATTCAGCGTCGATCTGTTGTGGTTTGTACATGAGCTTGGCAAAGTTTTTGGTCATACATTCTGTTTCAATGATTTCACCACTTTTATATTTTTCTTTTTTATGTCGCCAGATTTCATTTTGCCGATAATAACTTTCTCCAACTTTGACAAAACGATGATTTTTTTCAAAGACATGATAAATATAGCCAAGATCATGTGAGCAACGTAACTCACCTTCAAGGCATTTCTCAGAGAACCAAAGATTGATCTGAAAAGTGTATTCTGTTGGGTTATAAAATTGATAATCAATATAGTTATAGAAAATAGCAGCTCCGCTACCGAAAGGTAATACACGTCCTTGATCTGGGAAAGGATCGAAAGAATGTTGTGAGCGCTGTATGACTTCCAATGGACTATGTAGCACCAACCAATGAATTAAATTGGCAATTTGACAGATTCCACCACCAATTCCACCACGAGCTTGCCCAAAACTAAGTTCCATACCCTCAACATAGCCTTGTTTGATTGTTGGCAAACCGACGAGCTGACAGAAAAAAAAGGTTTCGTTAGGTTTAATTAGAATAGTTGAAATTCGTTCGCTTGCGATTTTTAAATTAATCACTTTATTCTTCTGCCAACGCTGCTCACTGTCACCCAGTTTACGAATTAGGACAGATTGGTGTTTCTTCACTCTAAAGGTTAATGGATTTGAGTGAAAGCTTTGAGCATATTGACGACCATCAGTTTTCCATTGCACATAACGAAAGCCTCGCCGTATCCAAATTATGATGAAATAAAGGGCGGGGTGATATTGGCTGATTGGTTTTTTAAGAAATAGGCGAATAAGTTTCATTTTTAAAGGAGGACAAGTCCATCACTGAACTTGCCCTAAAGAATTACTCCTGCTTAGCTTTCGCATTGGACTTTTTCTTTTTTACTTTCTTCTTGGCTTTTTCTTTGCTTTCAGGCTTGGCCGAAGCTTTTTTAGCAGGCTTTTTGGTATAAGAACTTGGTTTGCTCTTATCCTTTTTCTTGCGTACAGGCTTCTCACCATCTTCACTGACTTGAGAAGTTGCGGATGGTTTACTAAAAACCTCTTCAGTAGCCAGAGCTTTGGTAGATGTGGTGCGAGGTGCTTTCTGACGAATCACACGCCCCAAATGCGTCAACTGTTGAACCAATTTGAAGTCAATTTTACGTTCTTCCAGATTGACGCCTGCAACCTGAATCTTGACTTCATCGCCGAGACTAAAGGATTGACCGCGATTCTGACCAATCAGGCTTTGGCTGGCTTGATCATACAAGAAATAATCTTCACCGAGCTGGCTGACATGAATCATACCATCCACATATAAATCTTTGAGTGTAACGAATAGACCAAACTCAGTCACCGCACTAATAATACCAACAAACTCATCGCCTAAATGCTGTTGCATATAATGGCATTTCAACCATGTGGTGACGCTACGTGAAGCTTCATCGGCACGACGTTCAGTTTGTGAAAAATGCTCGCCAGCTTCATCTAAAGCGGCACCAGACAATGGATAAGCTTTCTTATCGAGATAGGCTTTAATTGCGCGGTGTAACAATAAATCTGGGTAACGACGAATTGGTGAGGTGAAATGCGTATAAGCTTCATAAGCAAGACCATAATGTCCTGCATTATTCGCACCATAATAGGCTTGCATCATTGAGCGTAACAACACCGCATGAATACTTGGTGCATCTAAACGATCTTTGGTTGCTTCAATGACTCGTTGATAATCGGCTTGTGTTGGTTGCTCTGGGAATGGCAAACCGAGTAATTTGACGAAATCACGGACTTTTTGAATACGTGAGAATTCTGGCGCTTCATGTACACGATACAACATCGGAATATCATGTTCTAATGAGTATTCAGCTGCGGCAACGTTCGCCAATAACATACATTCTTCAATCAGTTTATGCGCATCATTACGAGTACGTGGCAAGATTTCCTTGATTCCACCTAACTCATCAAAGGTCATATAGGTTTCAATGGTTTCAAATTCCATCGCATGACGTTTGGCACGTAGTTCTTTTAGTGTCTGATAAAGCTGGAATAGGGTATTTAACGATTTATGAACGCTTTTATCTTGCGGAATGGCATCGGTTGCACCGTCAAAATAAGCAGCCACCTGATTATAGGTCAAACGTGCTTTGGAATGCATCACCGCAGGGTAGAACTCATAACCTGTGACTTTACCTGCACGTGACAGTTTTAAATCGCAGACCATACACAGACGGTCAACATGCGGATTGAGAGAACACAATCCATTTGACAATGCTTCTGGCAACATTGGCAAAACAAAGTGTGGGAAATAAACCGATGTACCACGTTCTTCAGCTTCTTCATTTAAAGGCGAGTCTAAACGGACATAATGGCTCACGTCTGCAATTGCCACTACAACACGGTAACCACCACCTGGACGTTTTTCTGCATAGACTGCATCATCAAAGTCACGTGCATCTTCACCATCAATCGTGACGAGTGGTAAATCGCGTAAATCAACACGACCTTTGCGATCTTGTTCTGAAGGTTCTTTAAAACTTTCAGCTTCTTTAATGACGGCCTCTGGAAATTCATAAGGCAAACCAAATTCTAAAATGGTTTGTGGAATAATAATTTCAGTGTCAGCTTTGTCCGCCATCGACTGTACAACATGACCTGTCGCTAATTCTTCACGAGTCGGGTAATCATCAATCGCAACTCGTAGCATATCGCCAACTTTGGCATTGGCATGTTCAATCAATTCTTTTTCTAAGGTAATTGGTTGGTGCTGATTTGGATTGCTTGGCTGAATAAAGTATTCACCTTCATGTTCAGCGACTTTACCAATAATTTGTTTGACACGACGTTGGACGACTTCGGTAATAAAGCCCCAAGATTTACCTTTACGGTCAACAGAAGTTTGGCGTACTTTAACGCGATCACCATTAAAGACTAGACGTAATTCACGTTCAGGTAATAGTACATCATCCTGACCTGCGATATTGGCCGTACCTAGACCTTTACTATTGATATAGACCGTTGCTTCATGGCTTGGTAAATCGGTTGCAGGTTGGTATTTAAAACCATCTTTCATTAACTGACCGTCACGAACCATTGCACTTAAGCGATGGTTCAAGGCATCAATACTTTTTTGATCTGGGATATTAAAGTGGTCAACCAGCTCTGCATGAGACTGTGCAGTTTTTAATTGTTCTAATGTACTTAGAATAAGAGTTCGGCTAGGAATAGGATTATCGTAACGTTGCGCTTCTGCTTTTGCTTCGGGATCAACCCAATTTGTAGTCATATCGTTTCATTTCACATCTGGCAGATCGGTTTAGCATAAGTCATTCAAACTCTAACTGCACGTCAAAGATTGCAAGATTCTGTTTATTGTGCCGATCTAAATAAAGGAGAGAACACTATATTAACAAGCGTAGCGCTAAAAATGACGAAAAAATATAAGAATTGGTTAAAAAACATTTGATTGATTTAAAAAAAGAGAAAAAAACAGGAACATCCCTTGTGTAATACGGTTTTAGTTTGTATTATTGCGCTCGTGTTACGGTGAGATGGGTGAGTGGCTGAAACCACATCCCTGCTAAGGATGCATACGGGTAACTGTATCGAGGGTTCGAATCCCTCTCTCACCGCCACTTTACTTAAAGCGCTCATAGCTCAGCTGGATAGAGCACTTGGCTACGAACTAAGGGGTCGGGAGTTCGAATCTCTCTGAGCGCACCAACTTAAAGAAATTAACCGCTTAATTGCGGTTTTTTTTGTGCCTTATGCCTTTGCCTTAATTTTCTGTACAAACACTGCATTACCGCCAACTGCTGGCAATACGTCATGATACGGCAGGCTTCGCATTGCCCTGAGTAAAAAAGGTGCTTTTTCATCAATTTTCATGCTAGTGGTCATTTTCAATAATGCACCCTGATTAAGCTCGGTAAATCTCATCTGGCCTTTAATAAAACGCAAGTCACCACCATTAGCATAAAAATTATTTTCGCTGGCATTTGGATAATTAAAATGCAGTTTAAAGGCAAATGGAATATTAATGACACCTAAGCCCACATTGACCTGAATATCTGCATCCTGTCCCTGATTCTGAATAGGGGTGGTCACCACCTTTTTGATTTGCCGAGGGAATAAATCCTTATAGGCCAATGGAGTGAGCCATTTCTGTAGCTGTTGTGGTGTCTGTTTATAAAACTGATAGGTGGTGGAAAACCGCATGGCTTCACGTCCATGCGTGTACATGATGCTGGTCGGGGCGTGCAGAAAGCTAACGGGTTGCTGTGATGTCTGGCTGAGCTGGGCGATTTTTGTGAGCTGGGTTGCATTGAGTTGAGGGCTTGGCATTTGCCTGCCATCAAGTGGGGCAGTGTTTTTTCCAATAAAACGGGTTCTTAAAGCCTCTAGAACAAAGGCGTTGCCAGTACTGGGAACCCCAAGCTTGACCTCAGGAATTGCGTTTAAAATTTTCTTTAAAATAAATCCTTTCGGTTGGTTGAGGTCCCCCCACTGGGTGAGTGTCACCAGGGTCCGATGCTCATCCAGTGCAAACCATTCCAGTTTTCCGACCCCATAGGGAATGGGAGCGTCAATGACCAAACTGGCGATGCTGTTCGGCTTGATCTGGTGTTGCAGCGTGACGTCCTCATTGAAATTGAGTACAGGAATTGGTGTTGGAATTGATACCTTGTATTTCACCTGTACGATATTGCCCGACTGTTCAATGGTCTTGGCCGATTTTAGGGTTGGAAACAGTCCCACATAATGACTAAAGTCTGTCAGCGTTTTCGCCACCTGTTGTGTATTGGCAGGGACGATGATGGCAGCGGAAGTAAAGCTGACAGTGGGTTGAGGATTGCTTTTCAGGGTGGGTACTGAAGTTTTTACCGCAGGGTGACCATAAATAAAAATAGTGTCCTGGGTATAACTGGCCAAGAGCTGTGGATTATTCTGAAAAGGCTGCAAGGCACTTGGGATATTGTCTGTCCATGTAATGATTTGAGTAAAACCAATTTGACTTATCCCGAATAAGATACCTGTACATAGCAGGCGGGTAAAATAAGACATAACATTCCTTTGATTTTTTATAAGTGAATGAGCTGGAAATTCAGCATTGATGTGGTTCCGTTAATTAGACCACTCAATTCAGTTTTATAAGTGATAAATCCGCTCTAAATATTTAAATTATGCTGCCATTACTTTTAGTAAATGTTGATCATAAAATTCATTTGGTGTTGCCTTATTCAAACTTGAATGAGGATGTATCATGTTATAAAAAATCCAAATATACAGCAATTGATTGTTTCGCTTGTTTAACCGTATCGTAAGCCTTCAAATAGACTTCCTCATGCTTCAAGCTGCGCCATAACCGCTCAATCATCACATTATCTCTCCACCGTCCTTTCCCATCCATACTGATACGGATATTTCGCAATTTTAACTCATTCAAAAATGCCTCGCTTGTGAATTGACTGCCTTGGTCTGTATTAAA
>NZ_KB849434.1:4511-5321 GCF_000368425.1 Acinetobacter sp. CIP 102637 | reverse complement strand
ATTTCTGTAAGTTAAAAGAATTTAAACGTATAGCGATGCGTAGTTGTAAAACAGATACGAGTTTTGAAGCCATGATTCAATTGTGCGCGAGTGTAATTAACTCTCGGTAATTCTCAACAGACCCTAATAAAAATAGACATTTTTACAAATTAAATGTGAGTTTTGTACATTTTATAACTTAGAATACGAGGCACTAATCACATTATCTTTATCTTTATTTTTATTTTTATAAGTTATAAGTCATATAAAAGGTGTAAGTATGAATAGGATCTATAGAGTAGTTTGGAATGCTTCGATAGGGGCATGGGTTGCGGTTTCGGAAAATGCAAAAAGTAAAACGAAAACAAAAACGGTGAAAGTTGTAGCAGTAGCTATAGCTATTGCGTCAAGTGCGATGATGCCAGTTTACGCTGATGTTGTGGCAGGAAATAATATTACAGTTACACCTAGTGGCACAGATTTTGTAGTTGCAACAACGGATGACGTAAGTCTGAATAAAGTTACGGTAGGCAGTGTTGAATTAGATAAAACCACAAATACAGTTAAAGTCGGGACAAATACGACATTAAGTACTGCAGGTTTAGATACGGACGGTTCAGTTAAGACAGGTACATTAACTACAACAGGCTCAGCAACAATTGGAAATGGTTTGACTGTAGTAAATGGTACGACGGCTCTTAAAAACACCAGCATTACAGGTACTTTAGAAACTACGGGAAATACTACAGTAGGCGGTACTTTAAATGTAACAAATACAGCAAATTTAAATAATGGTGCAAATTTAAATAGCAAACAGATTACAGGATTGGC
>NZ_KB849434.1:0-4071 GCF_000368425.1 Acinetobacter sp. CIP 102637 | reverse complement strand
GTAAAAACAATAGATAACCCTAATTTTACAACGGTCACAACGACAGGTGCAGTGAATGCGAATTCGTTGGCTGTAACCAATAATGCAACTGTTGGAGGTACATTAGGTGTTACAGGCACATTAGGGGTTACCGGATTAGCCACATTAAATAGTGGGGCTGATTTAAATAATCAGAAAATTACCAAACTGGCAGTCGGTACGGCCGATACGGATGCAGTTAATCTGGGACAGATCAAGACACTTTTAAGTGTTGATCCAAGTAAAGATTATAATGGCATTAAGTATTTCCGTGCCAAATCGACAGCAGCGGATGCGCAAGCGAACGGTGATGAGTCTGTTGCAATCGGCCCACAATCCAAAGCGAATGGAAAGAGTGCAATCTCTATTGGCGATCAGGCAATTGCTGCTGCGGATTCAAGCATTAGTATGGGGAAAACTGCCAACGCGATGGCTATAGGTAGTATCAGTATTGGTGAAAAATCAATTGCTTATAAAGACAACAATGTTGCCATTGGTAAGGAAGCGGTTGCACTGGGCTTAAATAGTACAGCAATTGGTTCAACCACAGGGACACCGCGCCAGCCTGTTTATACAACAGATGCAAATGGTAAAATTACTGCAATAGATGGCATCTCTGTAACTACGACAGGAGCGGGTACGGATTTAACAGATATTATTGAAATTAATGGGGTGCCGGTTACAAATACTGAAGTTAATAGCTTCGTGGCATCGTTAAGCAGCGGTGCGAATCTTTCTCTTGGAAAGAATAGTATAGCTTTGGGCACTTCTAATTTGGCAGCCGGTGAATCTAGTGTTGCTCTTGGTGACTCATCTAAAGCTGTTGCAAAGGATGCGATTGCAATAGGTCGAAATGGTAATGCTTCAGGAGGGCAAGCAATTTCGATTGGTGCTGGAGCTCAAGCAGCTGCAAGCGGTGCACTGGCTGCCGGCGGAGCATCTAGTGCGGGCCGTGATGGTGCTGTTGCATTGGGTCAAGGTGCTTTTGCAAATACAACAGCTGGTATTTCAATTGGTCAGAATGCGGGAGTGGGTACATCACAAGGTATAACGAATGACCGTACAGACCACATTGCTATTGGACATAATAGCGGTCAAAATGTTATTGGTAATCGAAATATTGCTTTAGGTGTTGGCGCTGGTTCCAACCTGTCAGCGGACGGTAATGGCAGCTCAGATCACAATATTGCGATTGGGGTAAATGCAGGAAGCAATTTAAGTGGTGATGATAATATTGCGATTGGCCGGGATGCAAATAAAAATATAACAGCAGTTGTTGTTGAATCTGTAGCAATTGGTTCACGTGTGGATGCAACAACAGGTTCGACCGTGCTGGGTAATGAGGCCAAAGCTTATGGCGGTGATTTTGCAACTGTTCTGGGCTATAAAGCAAAAGTGACAGGCGATTCTGGAACGGCATTGGGGCGTGACTCGGAAGCTAGTGCCAACAATATTGCTCTAGGGGCATCCAGTGTAGCGAATGGAACTTCAACTGCTGCGGCTTATTTGACAGCTGAAACAAAAATGGGCGGCTATAATATAGTTTCTGTTGGTCAAGCTGGACAAGAGCGTCGTATTACCAATGTTGCAGCGGGTGCCAATGCTACAGATGCAGTCAATGTCAAGCAATTACATGAAGCGCAAAAAAGTGTCGCAAGCTTGATTGGTGGAAAAACAGGCGTCGATCCAGTTACAGGGGGATTTACAGGCTACATTATTGAATTGACAGATAAAAACACAAACCAGACTCATCAATATAAAGATGTTGCGAGTGCAATTAATGCAGTGTCATCTGGTGCAATTAGTGTTTTACCTGGCAACGCTGTCATGTATACCGCTGATGGCCGCATTTCGAATGTTACTGCAGGAACACAAGCTACAGATGCTGTGAATTTGGCACAGCTTAATCAAGCTATTGCAGATAATGGACAACATCATGTCTCCATTAATAGTAAAAATCCAGCGAATAAAAATAATACGGGAGCAACTGCTGACGAGTCGCTAGCAATTGGTGCTGGCGTCACAACAAGTAATGCAGGTGTAAAAAGTGTTGTTGTAGGTTTTGATGCTGCAACTAATGCAAAAGAAAGTGTTGCAATTGGTAATACCAGCACACTAGCAAATGGTGATGCATCTATTGCGATTGGTAAGACTGCTTTAGCAAGAAGTACAAACAATATTGCAATGGGTACCAATGCCAGCAGTAATGGTATGGAAAGTATTGCAATAGGTACCAATATTCAAATTGATAAAACCACTGGTACTTCTGACTATGCAGTAGGTATTGGTAGTTATTCAGAAGTACAGAATGCTGATCAGGCCATTGCAATTGGACGTAAAGCAATTGTACAGGGCGATAATGGAACAGCAATTGGCCATGAGTCACGAGCAGCAAAAGAAAATGCGAGTGCATTGGGTAATTTTGCTAAAGCAACTGCAGTAAGTGCTAATGCTATTGGTAACTATGCAACAGCAAGCGGAACAAGCGCCAATGCAATTGGTGATAATGCAAAAGCGACTGCTGGTAATGCCAATGCGATGGGTAAAAGTGCAGAAGCAACAAGCACAAGCAGTAATGCGATTGGTGATCGTGCAAAAGCTGCAGCTGATAATGCCAGCGCAATTGGTACCAATGCGCAAGCAACAGGTATTAATGCGAATGCTATGGGTAAGGGTGCAAAAGCATTTGAACAAGATGCAAGTGCAATTGGTACAGGCGCTCAAGCATTCAGACAGGATACGCTTGCGTTAGGTACAAGTGCCGTTGCAAGTGGCCTCAATGCATCTGCTATAGGTAAAAGTGCAGACGCAGCAGGTTTAAATGCGAATGCATTTGGTAATGGGGCTAAAGCTGGTGCTGAAAGTTCGAATGCTATAGGGACAGGTGCTAATGTATCTGCAACCAATGGTTTTGCTTTAGGTACTAATGCAACAGTTACACATACAAATGCAATTGCCTTAGGTAGTGGATCGATTTCTGGTAATGCAACACCAACAGCAAGTGCAATTGTTAACGGTAAAACCTATAATTATTCAGGCATAAATCCAACATCAACTGTGAGTGTGGGCAGTTTAGGCAATGAACGTCAAATCATTAATGTCGCTGCAGGTCGAGTATCTGCTTCAAGTACTGATGCAATTAATGGTAGCCAGTTATTCCAAACCAATGAAGAATTAGCCAACCTAGCGAATAAAACAGCACAAGCATTAGGTGGTGGGGCATTAGCCAATCAAGCTACTGGAGCAATTAGTGCGCCAAGTTATACCGTCACAACTAACCCGGCAGGATCAGGTACAAAAACTACGGTTAATAATGTAGGTGCAGCCTTAACTGCATTAGATACCGCATTGAATCAACCATTAAGCTTTGCTGGTGATACGGGGACTCAAATATCGCGTAAACTTGGTGAAACGCTCAATGTGAAAGGCGGTGCAACAGGTACACTTGCTGCAACCGGGAATATAGGCGTGGTTGCCAATGGAACAAATCAGCTAGATATTCGTCTTGCTGAAACAATAAATCTTGGTGGCAATGGTAGTGTGACAACAGGCTCTGCGAGCATAAAAAATAATGAAGTTAAAGTCGGTACAAATACTTTAACGGATACTGGATTAAAAGCCGGTAATGTGAAGGTAAATACTTCGACAAATGATGTTACTGGGTTAAGCAATATAACGTGGAATCCTGCAGGCACTTACAATAGTGGTCGAGCAGCGACCGAGGAACAGTTGCTTTCTGCACAAAATCAGCTAAATACAACTTTAACTGATAAAGGTTTCAGTATCTCAGCCCAAGGTGCTAATTCAGATAAAGTTAAGCTAGGTGAAACAGTTGATTTCCGCAATACAGATGGAAATTTAGTTGCTACCCGCAGTGCGGATAATACTATTAACTATGATTTAGCCAAAAATATTAGTGTTGACAAAGTGACTCTTGGGAACATTATTATCGACAAAGCGACAGGGATCAATGCAGGCAATCAGAAGATCACCAATGTTAAAGCTGGGGATGTCAATTCAACATCTACAGATGCCGTGAATGGCAGTCAGCTA
>NZ_KB849433.1:4657-62601 GCF_000368425.1 Acinetobacter sp. CIP 102637 | reverse complement strand
CGCCCATTGTCCAATATTCCCCACTGCTGCCTCCCGTAGGAGTCTGGGCCGTGTCTCAGTCCCAGTGTGGCGGATCATCCTCTCAGACCCGCTACAGATCGTCGCCTTGGTAGGCCTTTACCCCACCAACTAGCTAATCCGACTTAGGCTCATCATTTAGCGCAAGGTCCGAAGATCCCCTGCTTTCCCCCGTAGGGCGTATGCGGTATTAGCATCCCTTTCGGAATGTTGTCCCCCACTAAATGGCAGATTCCTAAGCATTACTCACCCGTCCGCCGCTAACACTAGGAGCGAAGAACCAACACCCGCTCGACTTGCATGTGTTAAGCCTGCCGCCAGCGTTCAATCTGAGCCATGATCAAACTCTTCAGTTTAATATCATTTGTGCTTTATTCTAAGCACCAAATCTTGGCTCATCAATTTTCTGACTAAAAATTCGCTCAAATAAACTTCGAGTAATTTCTACCATTCAATCAATGAAATATTTTCGATTGATCAACCAGTAAAAATCCACACAAGTTGTTCTTCTATTCTCTTAATGATCTTCTCGATGATTCGTCATCATCAAGCTAGGTCGGCTATGTTACCCTAAATCTCTTTAAAGTCAACAGGCAATTTCGATATTTTTAAAACTTATCAATCAACCCAAGAATCTAACCACTTTAGCCAAACCCTTGTTTCTCAACAAGTTTTTATCTGCATCACCGCCGATGAGTGGGCATTCTACAGCATTTCAGGGCAGGTGCAAGGGCTTTTTTCAGTTATTTTATTTAAGTGAGTGATTTTTAAACATCTCGATTGGTTTTTGTGGTTTTTTCTTTTGGATTAAGAACTTTTTTTAAACAATCAAGTCCAGTAGTATATGTATTCTTGCTTCACACTTTTTGGCACTTTTGATTGAAAATACGGTTTGTAATGACAAAAGCACGATTTATGTTGTTTGCGGTATCTATTACTGTGAGCCAGATTTGCTACGCCATTTCAAACCATAACTTTTATGAACTTGCCCCAACAATATTAAGTTATAGTAAATGGTCGAATACAACCCGACCCACCATTTGTGTCATTGACAACCCTGATGCAGCCGTACAATTCCAGACCAGTATTAAAGAGCTCAGCTATGATTATCAGGTACAGGCTGTAACAGCCAAAGACTTTGCCAAGGCAGAGTGCCATGTTGCTTATTTTTCTACAACAATACCTCAGCAGCAGCAAAGCTTGATTCAAGCCTATCCATCCCGATCTTTGCTGTCATTGAGTACCAATAACCCTGACTGTGAAGTCGGCAGTATTTTCTGTTTATATCATAAAAAAACTTTTTCTACCTTTAAGGTTAATTTGGATGCTTTAAGTTATTCCAAAGTTCACATCGACCCTCGCGTCTTGATCCTGGCAAAGAATGCGGAGTAGTTAACGTGATTTCGAATTTATATCAGTCCACTTCATTACATGTGCTGTTCCGTAAATCACAGTTTACGATTTTTGCGATTACCTTTGTGATCTGTTCATTTACCTTTGCCACCATCTCCATGTTTACCATGGAAACTTACGCGAAGCAGAATCTACAGTTACTTAGCCAGACTGTGCTTTAACGGATTCAACCTGCTGTGGTTTTCCGCGATAAAGGGCAATTGACCAAATACTGGATGATTACACGACTGAGCATGCAATCCGCAGCATCCACGTCTATGATCCACAAGACCAGCTACTGGCAGAAAGTACCAAGAAAATTGCCCGTACCACTTTGCTGCAAGGCTTATTAGACAAATGGTTTTTGCATGACCCTGTTCGATTGAGGGTTGTGCATCACAAGAAAAAAGTGGGCGAATTGGTACTCTATGGTAGCTCTGAGAATATTCTGCATTTTCTCATCACCATCATTATTGGTCTGGCCATTTCAATGGTCTTCATTGTGATTGCGTTGTTATGGTCAGTGAACCTAACCTATCGCCAGATTATGCAGGCAATCAAGCCATTAACACATATCGCCCAACTGGTAAGTGACCAAAAGGCATATAATTTACGGTTCCCCAATAACCATATTAAAGAGTTTCAAAACTTAAATACCGTATTTAATGAATTACTGGAAGAGATTCAGGTTTGGCATACCCATCTTCAAAAAGAAAATCACCAGCTTTCATTTCAGGTTCATCACGACCAGTTGACAGGTATGCCCAATCGTCATTATTTTTGAAAATCCGCAATACCGCCACAACTCGGCCTTATTGTTCATCGACAATAATAAGTTTAAGGCCATTAATGATGAGTATGGCCATCTCGCAGGTGATGCGGTTTTAAAGGAAATAGCAAAACGTTTAGGACAGTCCTTCGGCATGAGGACTTTATTGCGCGTTTGGGTGGTGATGAGTTTGCAATTATTTTGCATACCATTCACCATGCCGACCACTTGCAGGCAATTGCCGAAGCCTTGCTGGGAAGTTGCAGGGAACCTTTGGATTTTAACGGTCAATTGATTCATTTTGGTTTTAGTCTGGGTATCGCATTCTCCCATTTTGCAGAAAATCCAGAAGACCTGATTATGCAGGCCGATCAGGCGATGTATAAAGCTAAAAATTTAAACCCGCATTGGTTTCTTTATAAACCAGAAATTTAGGACATGCTATGTACACCCGCACCATTAGAATTTCATTTATAGCATTACTTTGCCTAACATTGGCTGGCTGTTTAAGTTTTGGTCCCCTGAAATATCGTCAGGTCAAAATGTTGAAAAAAGAGGGTTTCATCCTTACCGATGAGGGCTGGAGCCTGGGTTTACCTGAGCGTTTGCTGTTTGACTTTAATAAGGCGGACATTAAGCCTGAACATGGTCAGAAAATTAACCGACTGGCAAAACAACTAAATAAATACGATTTGCATAAATTAAAAATTGTGGGTCATACCGATGATATTGGTCATCCAGAATATAACCAGAAACTATCTGAGGAACGTGCCCAAAGTGTTGCCTCAATTTTTGTACAGCAAGGTTTTAAACAAAACGACCTGACTGTGCTTGGACGTGGTTCAAGCCAGCCATTTGTACCCAACACGTCTGATGAAAACCGTGCCAACAATCGCAGGGTTGCGGTTATTATCATTCCATAATCTGCTTTAACCCATAAAAAAGCTGGCTTCATTCAAGTCAGATTTTTTATTTATATCAACTCAATAATATCAATGGTGGGTGGCACACGAAACCGAAATGGAACACCCACCATCCCCGTCCCCACCGTCACAAATACATCTGCATGTTCATGTGAGTAAAAGCCTTTTTTGTGCCCCAAAATCGAAACCCGTTTCATAATGTAGCTGGTGACCCACGGCAGTTCAATTTGTCCGCCATGTGTATGTCCAGATAGCATCAGAGGATGGCTTGGCAATTCTGGCACCATATCCACCGTATCAGGATTATGGGATAAAATCAGCCACGGCTTATCCTGTGGCAACTCAGGTAAAAAACGCATATTGGCTTTTCCTGCCCACAAATCCCCGATGCCAACCAGACGGAACTCATCAAATTCAATAATCTTACCCTCAATATCCATCACATTGTTTTCAGACAGCGCTTTTGCCAATAGTTTCTGGATTGGTGGCCCTGGATACTGTTCATCATGGTTACCTGACACAGAATAAACAGGCATTTGTATTTCCCTTAATACTGCCAGTTCCTGCACCAAACGATTTTCAGGTTCATAGGTCCAGTCTCCAGCCACCACCACAAAATCGGGCTGCTCCTGATTTAATTTTTTGACAATGGTTTTGAGTTGGCGTTCATGTCCTGAAAATAACCCTACATGCATGTCTGCAACCAATGCCACTTTTACAGGCTTGGTAAATTCACGCTGTGGATTTAAACGATATTGATGGTATTTCACATGAATTTGGTGTGGCTCAATAAAACGTGCATAGACCAACACAGTGCTTAGCAGGAACACAAAAAAGGCTTGATGGAGTGTGTAATAACCTGACCAACCTGCATAGAGGCTAAAAAACCAAAGTGGCACCAGCAAATAAGACAGGTAAAAAGCCAGCAAATGCACGAACGCCTTAAATGGATGAATGGTTTCGGTGCGAGCCTGATGGATCCAGGCCTGAATCAATGCCCACAGTGCCAGTACCGCAAACAGGAGATAGAAAACTAAAATAACTATATCTGAATTTAACAGCGCAGAGCTCATTCACCTCACCTCAGGGGCAGTTATCACATCTCATATTTATATTTTTCGATGAAATGTTATACTCAAGCCCAACTTTTAATCAGTAACAATTATGACGCAATTTGCCCGTATAAATCACAAACATATGAAAATAAGTACAACTACTTACAATAAAAGTATGCTTGCGATTTATTGCAGTATTGCGATCACGGTAACAGGTTGCAGCACCTTACCCAAACACAAAATAGAGTCCATTCCTGAAACCACCTTGCAGGTTGACACCGCCCAGACCACACTGGCACAAATTATTCAACCCTTACAAGAACAGCATCCTGACCTTACGGGTTATCTGGTGTTGTTTGAGCCGCTGGAGGCCCTGGCGACCCGCCTAAGCCTGATTGACAAGGCGGAGAAAAGGCTGGATTTACAGTATTACATCTGGGATAACGACAAGGTTGGCTCACTGGCCCTGCATGCGCTGATTCGTGCCGCAGACCGTGGCGTCAAGATTCGCCTGCTGATTGATGATAACAATGCCAAATCAACCGAGGGAATTTTTCTGGCATTGGCACAGCATCCTAATATTGAAGTCAAGCTGTTTAACCCCTATCGCTTTCGGAAATATCGTGCGCTCGACATGATTCTGGACCTGAAACGCATCAACCGACGCATGCACAACAAGAGCTTCATCGCAGACCATCAGGTTGCTCTGATTGGCGGGCGCAACATGACCAATCAATATTACAATGTCAGTGACAACTACCAGTTCTCTGATGTTGATGTGATGCTGGTCGGCACGGCGGTGAAAGATATTTCACATTCCTTTGATGAATACTGGAGCCATGAATATGCCTACAAAGTGCAGGAAGTGGTCAATCAAAGTGCCCATCATCTCAGCTATGAAAGTTTAAAACGGCAGCTTGATGAGCACTACGAGCGAGTTACCGTACAAAACTATCTGGATTTAACCAGCAACTCTCAGGCCATTGACTCACTGATGAGTCGGGATATTCAATTGGATTGGGTCAAGGCGGAAGTGGTCAAGGATTCACCCGACAAGATCAAGTCTAAGGCAAAAAAGAAAGAACACCTCAATTTCCAGCTTATTCAGCATCTCGAACAACCTGAAAAAAACGTTGACCTGATTTCAGCCTATTTTGTTCCTGAAAAAAAAGGGGCAAAAATGCTGACCGATTTGGCAAAGGATGGCGTTAAGGTACGGGTTCTGACCAACTCGTTCAAGGCCAATGATGTCGCGGTGGTCCATGCGTTTTATGGCAAGTATCGGCAGAACTTATTGGAACATGGTGTACAGCTCTATGAATTTTTACCTGCGCCGAATAAAAATGATCTGGACAAAAACACCGAGGATTTGGCGAAAAAGGCCAAGGTCAGCATAAAGGGCTTAAGCCGTTCAAGCCTGCATGCCAAATTGATGGCACTGGATGAAAAACAGGTTTTTATTGGTTCGTTTAATTTTGACCCACGCTCGGCCTATCTCAATACTGAGATTGGTGTACTGCTCAACAGCCCACCACTTGCCCAGGCGGTTCACACCACAATGGATGAGAACCTCAGCAAATATGCCTATAAACTGGTGCTGGATGCCAACAAGAAAATTACCTGGCAGCGTCAGACACCTCAAGGCCCTGTTATTTATACCAAAGAACCACGCATGAAATGGTGGCAAAGGGCTGGCATCAAGATGCTTTCATGGCTACCAATCGAGGGATTTATGTAGCCTCTGTGCCATCTGGCATCACCTTAAGTACCTTACGCTGCAACTCCAGCAAACCTGCACGCATTTGCTGCTCAACTTCCCTGGTCAAGGTCTCCACGGTATGCCCTGTTACAGGAACTGCAGGCAATGTCAGTAGGTGGGCCGTGACTTTGGGCATTTCCAGAACGCGCTGCACATGCTCCGCAAAAGTCATTTCACCAATAAATGGGGCCACCATGTCCAGCTCACCATTCTGGTTGACATAGCAAATCACGCAGATCTGGACGGGTCGCTGGGCCTCAATAGCGGCTCCAAGCAATCTGCCATGTACCTTTTTAACCCTTGTGCCATCTGTGGTGGTGGCCTCAGGGAAAAACAGCACGGGAATATCCTGTTTTAAAAACTCGGTAATTTGCTCACGAATCCGAATGGAGTCACCTGAACCACGTTTAATGAACAGGGTTCCACCGCCCTTTGCCAGATTTCCCAAAATGGGCCATTTTTCCACTTCGGCTTTCGCCAGAAAGAAAATACGGGCACCTGAACCCAGTACCGCCACATCCAGCCATGAAATATGATTGCTGACCCAAAGTGCAGGTTCACGGGGAATGGCACCATGAACCTGTACCTCAATATTGAAGACTTCACATAAACGACGGCAAAAATACTGCACATAACGGGTATTTACAGGATTATTGGGATCTTTATACAGGCCATGACGATAGATGAGATAAAAGCCTTCGCCAATCGTTTCAAGGCCTGCGGCCAATTTCTTGCTATATAGACTGAACTTAGAGAATAAACTAAATGGCGGGTTGTTTAGCGCTGGTGTTTCTTGTGTCATAAATCATCAAAACCGTATGCATGTATGCATTAAATTAGCAAAGTTATATCATGCCCATATCCACTTATAAATGTTGTGACCATAATAAAAAACGAATGTGGGGATAAATTTTTTCAATTTTAAATGATTTATCAGATCAATTACCATAAATAAATCGAATTTACAGATTTATAGGTGATGAGATGAATCCACATACCAACACATCAGAATCACAGACCACTATTCCTTATGGCTATGCGCTCAGAATGTTTTTAGGCTGGTCAATCCTGTATATGGGAACATTGATTGGTTTTATTGAACTTTTACGCCGAAATGTCATATAGCGACACTTAGTCTTTGCCCTTTGCTTTAAGTTTATTCTAGAATAAGGCTTCAACAACGAAGATATGAGATCGCGTGGAAAATTTTGAGCAGCATCAAGGTGGTGAACGGGCAATTTTAGTCAGTGTGGCTGTACAACTGCTTGATGACCTGGATGCTGAAGAGTTCCGATTGCTCGCTCAATCCGCTGGTGCTGAAATCCTTGAACATATTTCGGTGCAACGCAACAAGCCTGACCCCAAGTTCTTTATTGGCTCAGGCAAGGTTGATGAAATTGCCGAACAGGTCAAAGACCTTGAAGCGGAACTGGTGATTTTTGACCACTCACTCTCCCCTGCCCAGGAACGCAACCTGGAGAAAGTACTGAAATGTCGGGTGATTGACCGTACAGGTTTGATTCTGGATATTTTCGCCTTACGTGCCCGCACCCATGAGGGGAAGCTACAGGTCGAACTGGCACAGCTTAAACATTTGTCCACCCGTCTGATTCGTGGCTTTACGGGTAATCTGGAACAGCAAAAAGGGGGCATTGGTCTACGTGGGCCAGGTGAATCACAACTGGAAACAGACCGCCGACTGATTCGGGTACGCATTACCCAACTCAAGGAAAAACTGGTTAAGGTTCAACAAACCCGTCTGCAAGGCCGCGCCGCGCGTCAAAAAGCGGCGATTCCAACCATTTCACTGGTGGGATATACCAATGCGGGAAAATCAACCTTATTTAACATCTTGGCAAAAAGTGACGTTTATGCTGCCGACCAACTGTTCGCAACCCTAGACCCCACCTTACGCCGTTTGGACTGGGATGGCATAGGTACAGTTGTTCTGGCGGATACGGTTGGATTCGTTCGAAACTTGCAGCACGATCTAGTCGAGTCATTCAAGGCCACTTTGGAAGAAACGCTGGAAGCAACCTTGCTGCTGCATGTGATTGACAGCAGCAGTCCCAACATGACTGAGCAGATTGAAGCGGTGGATTCGGTACTTAAGGAAATTGGTGCAGATGCCCCAGTTTTGCATGTCTATAATAAAATCGACCTGAGTGGCGATGCCGCAAAAATCATTTATAAGACACCTGACCAGCCTGACCGTGTCTATGTTTCGGCACATTCTGGGCAGGGTCTGGAACTGCTCAGTCAGGCGGTACAACAATGCCTGATGGGCCAGTTACAACACTTTGATTTAGTGCTGAAACCAGCCTACGGTAAACTGCGTACTCAGCTCTATACCCTAAACGTGATTCAGTCTGAACACCATGATGATCATGGTGACCTGCACCTGTCGGTCTGTATTGCCCCTCATAAGCTGGAGCAACTCATTAAACAGGCACATTTACCATTAGACGAAATTCTTGGAAAAAAAGCTTCCTTATTCGAGCGGGCTTTGGAAGAATTCGAACGGAATGACAATTCATCACTATAATGATGATTACACATCGTTCAGATAGACGAGAGTAAAAAAGCACATGAAAGATATTGATTGGTCAGCCTGGTTTTGCACGATTTTATTGATTGTCGTATTTCGTGAGGGTGCCGTCCTGATCACCAAAGCCTTTCATCACCCTGAACTGGGCAATCTGGTGGGGTTGATTGCACTACTCACTACCCTGCTGATCTGGAGAAGATTTAGAAAAATCTCCAACCGCCTGATTGATACCAACAATAAAATCATGAAAGAAAGTGCATTTGCGTTTCTGCCGATTTGTGCAGGCTCGCTGATCATGCTGGTTCATCTGGGCAAGGAAATTCCTGTGTTTCTGTTTGTGCTCACCCTAAGTACCTTATTGCCCTTATGGATTTACGCCAAAATGGCAAAACGCTGGTTATAGAGGCCTTTATTTATGTTGATGGTTATTTATGGCTTCGTGCTCACCCTGATCAGCTATCTGCTTGCAAAACCTTTGAATAAAAAGGTTCCTCAGATTCCGCTGATTGTGTTTGCCATGTTTATCGTGATTGGATTACTGGCAATCCTCGGCATTCCCTATGAACACTACATGAACAACGTCAATAATGTGTTTAATCACTTGCTTGGTTATGTCACGGTTGCGCTGGCCATTCCCCTCGCAGCGATGCGCTACGATGACTTGCCCATCAAGTCCATGATCGGGATTTTATGTTTTGCCAGCATCAGTGCGGTTGCCCTGCCTATGGGACTTGCTTATTTATTGCACATGTCTGAACCGACCATCATGGCCTTTGCCACACGTGCGGTGACCACACCGATTGCACTTAACATTGCCACACTGCTACATGCCCCGTTGATGATGGTTTCTCTAATTGTAATCTTATCAGGTGTGATTGGAGCGGCCTTTTCACCGTGGATCTTAAAACATATCCATGATGAACGTGCATCTGGTCTGGCGCTGGGTCTGGCGGCCCATGCGATTGGCACGGCACAGGCATGGCAGCGTGGTCCTGTCACGGGTCGTTATGCCGCATTTGGCATGGCGGTGAATGGGGTGTTCACAGCCATCTGGCTACCCACTTTTATTTTATCTTTGTCTTAAAATTTGCAGCAAATATCACATAAAGATTGAACTGGTTGTCAAATATCCTACATAATGGAGTTTCAAACGTTAAAAGGATTTTTTAATGATGAAAGGCAAACAATTTATAGGTGCATTCCTCTTATCAGCAGTCAGCAGTTTTTCTTTTGCGGAAGGCATTATAGGTCTTTGGCAAAGTATTGATGACAAAACGGGTGCACCTAAAGGACTCGTTGAGATTCGTAAAGAAAATGACACCTATGTGGGTAAAATCGTCAAAGTCACCCCTCGTGCGGGCTATACTCCAAAGGAAACCTGTGTAGACTGTCCACCACCTTATACCAACAAACCTATTATTGGCATGGATGTGCTGACAGGCCTAAAGTCCACAGATGGCCTTAACTATACTAGTGGCCGTATTCTTGATCCAAATACAGGCAAGCTCTACAGCATGAAAGCCAAGTTAAGCTCAAATGGTAAACGCCTGCACTTGCGCGGCTATCTGGGTATATCTGCATTAGGCCGTAACCAGATCTGGATTCGCGCTGAATAAGCAATAATGCTGTAATGCACCCACCATCTTATATTTGATCATTTTTGATCACGGTTTCATCAAAAAAAGCCGCTTCGTTGTCATTCAAAGCGAAGTGGTTTTTTCTTAAATCCTCAAAAATTCATTGAAATTTCAATTATTAAAAAAAAGCAAACAATTGTAAAATAATGATTGAATCTATTATTAGAAATCCGAAATAATAGAAAAACAATGATAGGCAGCAAGGAGGCTTAAGCATGTACTCAAAACTCATTACCTTTTTTGTGTTATTTGGTCTTGGCCAACTGACCTTTGCTCAAGATATTACGGGTATTTGGCAAAGTATTGATGACGTCACAGGTGCACCTAAAGGCCAGGTCGAAATTACCCAGGAAGCGGATGGCACCTATACAGGCAAAATAACCAAAATCACCCCACGTACAGGTTACACACCGAAAGAGTTCTGTACGGGCTGCCCTGCCCCTTATACCAACAAACCGATTGTCGGTTTAAATGTAATTACCAAGCTTAAGCACAAGAGAGACCTCACCTATACAGGTGGACGAATTCTCGACCCCAATACTGGCCGTGTATATAGTCTGGCAGCAAAACTCAGCTCAAATGGACAACGCCTACATCTACGGGGCTATGTCGGGGTTTCTGTATTGGGACGCAGCCAGATCTGGATTCGAGTCAATTAAACCTTGAACAATAAAGACTTGGACAATAAAAAATAGCCCTGCATGACAGGGCTATTTTTTTTAACGGCAAAATCTAAAATTTAACGGCCTTGCAATGCTGCATAGTCCAGTAGCACATTTGCCGCTTCGGTAATAAATGCCTCTTCCTCTGGTAAAGGTGGACGCAGATGAGCTTTCATCTTGGCACGTGACTCAACTAGAGCGTCAATAGAAGCCTGGTAGCTTTCCCAGTTTGCATAAGGCGGCTGGCCTGTTGCAGCTCGGCGTTGATTTTCAGCATCCAGCGTTTGCTTTTCCAGATCAATCAGTTCAGCACGACGCTGGTCGATATCCAGTACCACCTTTTTCTCATCAGCGCTTTTCTTGGCAAGTGTTTTGCGTGTCTCCAAATACTTAAACTGCGGGTCTGTCGCAACACGCTGTTCAGAGGTCTGGTTCAGTTTAGCCAGATAAGGCTGTACTGAACCTTCACGTTTGAATGGCGCTGTTGGAATGGTGTCCCACTTCAATGCATTTTTAGCCTTACGCTCACCAAACTCCTCATTGTAGATATCCACCAGTCTAATGTCGGGAATCACCCCTTTATTCTGGGTACTGCCGCCTGTAACACGATAGAACTTACGCTGGGTCAGCGTTGCCTGACCATGTGCCAAAGAATCCAGTTGAACCTGAGCGGTTCCCTTGCCTGTGGTGGTACTACCAATGATGATGCCGCGTTCATAATCCTGAATTGCGGCAGAATAGATTTCACTTGCCGAAGCAGAAGCCAGGTTCACCAATACCGCTATTGGCCCAGCATAAATCTGTTCACCGCCATCGGTGTCTTCAAACACATTGACATTACCATTGCCATCACGGATCTGAACCACTGGGCCTGACTTAATCACCTGACCCAGCATACGGGCAACCTCTTCCAGAGAGCCACCTGGGTTATTACGCAAATCAACCATAATGCCTTCGACTTTCTTGGCTTTCAGTTCTTCAAATGCTTTTGCAGTGTCTTCAGACACTGAACGGTACTCAGTACCAGCACGGCGTGAACGATAATCAAAGTAGAATGATGGAATCTCAATCACACCGAAGACATGCTTCTTGCCATCACGCGTGATTTCAACGGTACGTGAACGAACACCCGCATCCTCTTCCTGAATCACATCGCGTGTCAGTGTGACATTACGCGCCTGACTCATGGCTGCGCCAGCACCCAGCAAGCGTACCGTGACTTTGGTACCACGTTTACCACGAATCAGCCCCACAATCTCAGAACTAGGCCAGCCGATGACATCCACCATTTTATCGCCATCCTGGGCAACTCCAATAATGCGATCTCCCGACTTTACTTGACCAGACTTACTGGCTGGACCACCCTCAACGATGGTTTCGATCTTGGTGTAGTCCTCATTGCCACGTTCAGGACGAATTGAAACGCCAATCCCTTCAAGCTGCAAGGTGGTCTGACGGTTCAGCTCCATCGCATCAATTGGTGGATAATAATTACTGTGTGGATCATAGGTTGCCAACATTGCATTCAATGTTTTATCCAGCACATCATCACTTTTTACCCGACCAATACGCTCTAGCTGACGTGTATAACGCTTGGTCAGTGTCTGAACAGGGGTTAAATCTTCAGGCCCTGTCAGGTCCTGTCCATTAGCAAGCGATGGATTGGCCTTTAACGCCTTTTGCTTGGCCTGCTCCTCTTCCTTACTGATGGTTAGATTAATCAACTGTGACACTAGCATGTTCTGCCAATGACGCTGTTGCTCGGCAGTCGTTTTGAAATAAGGTGCCTTTTCGCGGTCAATATCAAGATACACATCTTTCTGATGCAGATTCTGTGGTTTCTTGAGTTCAGCTAGCATGTATTCGTAAAACTGTTTCAAACGCTCACGATATTGCGCATGAATGGCAAAAGGCCCAGTTAAGTTGCCCGCTTTCAATGAGCTGCCAAAAGTTGAGCCGTACTTATTCTTATATTCTTCAACCTCACTACTAAGAAACAGCGAATGGTCTGGATCAAGGCTGTCCAGATACATATCCAGAATACGATTTGAGGTGGCCGCATCCAGACGCATGTTTAAGTAATGCTGACGGTCAACCAATGTTGCCAACTGACGCGAGACCAATGCTTGTTCTTGTGATGGCTTGATCGTTGTTGAAACTACTGGAGCTTCTGTCGCCGCAAATGCCTCATTTATGGTATGAGAGAAAAATAAACCACCAGTCGCAATTGCAACCGCACACGCTATCATTTGAAGTTTCATAAAATTTTGGTGCTTCCTTGGATATGGCAATTATTATACAGGCACAATGTCAATATGAATGCCATGCATTCAGCATCTTGGCAACCCGTATAACTTATTCATCAATATCATGTCGTTTTATCATATTCTGTACTGACAAAATGTAGCAAATCATTGCACAATTTATCTATCGTTTCTTTTCATCAAATTTTTTATCAAAATTCAAACGGAATCACTATGATCGGCGCATTGATGCTGGATATTGCTGGCACAGAACTTACTCAAGAAGATATTGAACTATTACAGGCTCCGCAAGTCGGCGGCATGATTTTATTTGCCCGCAATATTGAATCCCCTCAACAGGTCCGTGCATTGACAGACCATATGCGGCAGGTGCGCCCTGACATCCTGATTGCTGTTGATCAGGAAGGTGGTCGTGTACAGCGTTTAAGACAGGGTTTTACCTTGCTTCCAGCGATGGGACGACTTGGAGAGCATTATCTGCACAGCCCGCAGCAGGCAATTGAACTGGCTGAACAATGTGGCTGGTTAATGGCAACTGAAGTACTTGCGGTGGGGATTGATTTTAGCTTTGCGCCTGTTTTGGACTTGAATGATATTAGCGATGTGATTGGTGACCGTGGTTTTGCCAAAAATATGCAGGACATCGTGCCACTGGCAGGTGCATTTATGCAGGGCATGAAAAAAGCAGGCATGGCAACCACTGGCAAACACTTTCCAGGTCATGGTTCAGTCAAGGCAGACTCGCATGTGGCAGCGGCAATTGACAACCGTCGCTATCAGGAAATTTATGATAAGGATATGCAAAGCTTTATCCAATTGATGCCTCAGTTAGATGCATTGATGCCAGCCCATGTGATCTATGATCAGGTTGATCCCAACCCAGCAGGCTTCTCTCCTTTCTGGCTGCAAAATGTCTTACGCCAGCAGCTCAGGTTTGATGGGGTTTTGTTTTCGGATGACCTGAGTATGCAGGCTGCATGTGTGGCAGGCGGTGCGGATGCGAGGATTCAGGCTGCATTAAACGCGGGATGTGATATGGGTTTGGTCTGCAACGACCGTGCGGCAGCATGCATCGCGCTGGATGGCATTCAGAACCTTGCCTTGCCAAACCAGCAACGATTGGAGCGTATGCGCGGTAAAATTCCAGAGATTCAGATCGGCACTACCCTCACTTTGGACGAAACTTGGCAAAACGTCAGAAAAGTCATTGAAGACTTTAAGAATTCGTTTTAAGTTGTATCTACGAATAAGTTGGCGCTGCCTTAGAAGCTATATCTAATCAGATACTTTTTATTATAGGTAATGCCTTGCTTTTCAGGGATGAAAAGTAACGAAAATCCTTTTTTGATCAGCTTTGTGTTGTTTTTAAAACAGTTCAGACTGGTCAACGAGGGCATCCATGTCGCTTCATGAGAGTAAATAACAAACTTAAAGTCTTATTTGAATGAAAGGAATCTTCAATTTAAAAAAAGATTTATTTCATTTCCCTAAAAATAAGATAAAAACAGAGTCTAGGACAGATGACACAACAACTTTCAAAACATCGCCATATTTCATTTACTGCACATTACACAGGCTATATCTGGTATCAAATGGGAATTTCTCATCCAGCGTTGGCGACAGCAAAAGGGAAAACGCTTGCCACCCTGGTTCATCCAATTGAAAGCTGGGCAGAAAAATATGTGGGTGGCAGTATGCGCACCACGCTAAAACAGCGCCACACTATGCTTGACACTCACTTACAGACATTAATTCAACAGCATCCTGATTTACAGGTGCTTGAAATTGCCTGTGGACTCTCCCCGCGTGGATGGTGGTTTAGACAGCATTATCCAGACATCACTTACCGTGAACTTGACTTACCTGACATGGCTGCGACCAAACAGGCGGCACTACAACAAATTGAAAGCGAAACTGATGAGGTGCTTTCAGTCGATTTATTCACGGACGCTTTTGCTTCTGCCTTTGAGGTATTTGATCCTCAACGTCCACTGGTGGTGATTAGCGAAGGCTTGATTAACTATTTTGAGAAACCATTATTGCAACAACTGATTAAAGCCATTGCTACCTATGGTAAAGACTTTAAAGAACTGCATTATTTAACTGACCTTTATCCAGAACCGACCCAAAATAAACTCGCCACCATCATCTGGAACAGCAGCCGTTTATTGAAGTGGATGTCCCGTAGTGCCTTTAGTTTCCACTTTCAGACTCCTGTTGAAGTCGAACAGTTTTTTCATGAAGCTGGCTTTAAACAGGTAGAGGTTCTACAGCCCAAACAGTTTTTCGATCAAATTTCCCTGCAAAACAGGCATCAGCACTTGGGTGATCTGGTCTGGACAATCCAGGCAAGCAATAAATAATCCCTACAAAAAAAGAGAGGTGGTCATACACCACTTCTCTTTTTTAACTTTCCTACACGTTTTTACGAATTAATTAGCCAGTTTCTGACGCTCAATAAAACGGGTTAAACGGTCAGCAATCTCAAAACTACCATGTTTAAACAAGATACGTAGACCTTGCTCGGTGGCATCAAAGATTAAACATTCAATTTTAAACTCGCCCTCTTCATCAACCAAATGCAAGGCTAAATCACGTGGATGCTGGCTAACAAAATCAAGCTGCTCAAGTTGGTGAAGTTTCAGGTACACTCCAAAGAACGTGATATCAACAATCGTGACTGACACTTCGCCATCCAGATGACGGTGGCTAAGCTTGCTTTCTGGCTGTAAAACAGGAATACGCTCTTCACCACGGCGTTCGATCTGCTTCATTTGCTCGCGCGTCATGCTAATGATGCCATCAAGGTTATCGATGGATTCACCTTTCAGGAATGTCGTAAACAGATTCATGGTTTCTTTACGGCGCTGCAGCTGTGGCACATGATCGGCATTGGCGATCAAGGCAAACTGCATGTCTTCACACTGCAAGGCAAAGTCGGCGTTTTCATGCGGCAGGGTGAAACTGTCATACTGCCCAGCAGCAACCAATGTCTTACACTGTGCGACAGGCACATCACTTAGGCGCAGTAAACGGTTGCAATTGATTTCATAGCGCTCGCGCTCAGTTGTGGTGAAATCAGCCATCTGTCTAAAAAACAGACGCTTGGCTGTGGGTGACATACGTGTCTTGTCCAGCTTGGCGTGGTTGACCAGATACAAAATAACCGCCTGCCCAAACTCCTCCATGCGGTCTTCACGCATCAGGTGTAGTGACTCCTCAAGCAGCATGCGCCAGCTTTTACGGGTCTTTTGCATCACACCCATCAGCACCATACGGTCCACCAGTTCTGGACGTTGATATGCAAATGAAGAAGCGACCACTGAACCCAATGACATTCCCATCACTGAAACCTTGTCGATTCCAACAATATCAAGCCATTGACCCAGCATTTTTGATAAATCAGGCAATTCCAGCACTGCTGCGGATTCACCAGTATCCACATTGCGAATCTGTTGATTTGCGCCCATTGAAGGTAAATCAATCAAAATGACAGGACCACTCTCAAAGAGTTGCTCAACACAATACTTATAAGAGTTAAAGTTCTGAAATGCGCCTCCGACAATTACAATTGGCGTGTTGTAGATCGTTTTGGGATCAGCAATTGCCATATATTCAATTTTCCAACCATCTATCCATGTAGTACGCGCTGGTTGTTTAAAACTGTTTTTATTGTAAATGTCGAAAAAACCAAACCCAGTGTAGGTGTGGTTTAAATCCGAGTCCATTTGGATAATGGAATTCATATCCTTCCTCCATCCTTGTTTATTTTTTTGATGCAAGAGTCTCATTTTTTACGATTTCAACTTGCAAGTTAACAAATTTACAAAATTTGTATTACATTTGTCCTATACATTTTCATTCTATACAAATGCATGTTTTATACGCAACGATTTCCTTAACCATTTATCTTGTTTAGTTCAACAATCTTTTGCAAAATATGTAGTCATGTCTTTAAATTCAACAGATTCATTGCATTTCAGCAAAAACACCCACGCAACATAACAGTTTACAATTTGTGAATTAGTCAGTTCAGGCTATTCATTGTTCCGCATTTGACTGTTACTATCTTTATAAATACATGCAATCATCAAAATGCTATGCAAGACTCTATTCAAACTTATATGCAACAGGTCGGGATACAGGCGCGTAAAGCGTCTCGTGTTTTAGTCAGTGCATCGACACATTTGAAAAATCATGCCTTGTCTGCAATTTATACTGCCCTGGAAAATAATCAGGCACAAATTTTAGCAGCCAATCAAATTGATATGGAAAATGGCCGTCAACGCCAACTGGACAGTGCCCTGCTTGACCGTCTGGAACTGACCCCTGCCCGTTTCAAGGGCATGCTACAGGGCTTGAAAGATGTCATCGCATTGGTTGACCCGATTGGCGAAATCACTGACATGACCTACCGTCCGTCTGGTATCCAGTTGGGTAAAATGCGCGTGCCGCTTGGCGTGATTGGAATGATTTATGAGTCACGTCCCAATGTGACGCTTGAGGCGGCATCGCTGGCGCTAAAATCAGGTAACGCGATTATCTTGCGTGGGGGTTCTGAGGCGCTGGAATCGAACAAGGCAATTGCAGCCGCCATTCAACATGGCCTACAGGTTTCAGGCCTGCCTGAACATGCCGTGCAGGTGATTGACACATCTGACCGTGCTGCTGTTGGACATCTGATCACCATGACTGAATATGTTGACGTGATTGTGCCACGTGGTGGAAAAAGCCTGATTGAACGCATCAGCAATGAAGCGCGTATTCCTGTGATCAAGCATCTGGATGGCAATTGCCATATCTTTGTTGAGGCACAGGCTGACCTGCAAAAAGCCTTGCCAATCGCATTGAATGCAAAAACACACCGTTATGGAGTGTGTAATGCCATGGAAAGCCTCTTGGTTGATGAAACGATTGCTGAAGAATTCCTGCCCCGCATTGCTGAACTTTATGCGGAAAAACAGGTTGAGCTTCGTGGCTGTCCAGAAACCCAGCGTATTCTGGGTGAATCTGTCAAAACTGCGACCGAGGAAGACTGGTATACAGAGTATCTGGGGCCGATCCTTGCAGTTAAGGTGGTGAGTGGCCTGGATGAAGCAATCGAACATATTAATAAATATGGCTCACATCATACCGATGCAATTATTACCGAAAACTTTAGTCTGGCGCGTGAGTTTCTGGCGCGTGTTGACTCCAGCTCAGTGATGATTAATGCCTCAACCCGTTTTGCCGATGGCTTTGAATATGGTCTCGGTGCAGAAATCGGGATTTCAACCGATAAAATCCATGCCCGCGGTCCAGTCGGTCTGGAAGGCCTGACTTCACATAAATGGATTGTTTTTGGTGACGGGCAGATTCGCCAGTAACTGGTTCTATTGGTTTGCTTTTTGGCACGATAAAGCTCATTTATTTGATCTTTATCGTGTTTTTACATATTTTCATACAAAAAACTGTAGCAAAACGAACAGATCACCCAAAATAATCTTTTATTTACACACTATACTGAAATATAAATTTGTTTCACTTATAAATCAGTCGTATAGGCTAAAGTCTATTTTCGTCAATACGGCTTCCCATGTTAAAACATTGCGCTTGATTCTACTGCTCCATGCATTGCAGCAAAATCAAAAGTATTCGTTTATAAAATTAAAACCTGTTAGGTGTTCAAACGTGGCTATATCTGTACTTGTAATTAACTGTGGTTCATCATCCATCAAATATGCACTGATCTCGGAACGCCGTGAAGATCGTATCTATGGTTTGGCAGAAAATTTAGGTTCTGCTGATGCACGTATTAAAGGGATAACAGTGGGTGGCGAACCATTGGAACTTTCAATCCCTCATGCAGATCATGCTAAAGCGCTCGAAACCCTTTTAGCTCGTTTAGCAAATTACAATCCTCAGGCGATTGGTCATCGAGTAGTACACGGTGGAAACTTAACCAAAGCTGAACTTTTAACACCAGAGATTGTAAAACGTATTGAAGCAGCGACACCGCTTGCGCCATTGCATAATCCTGCTCATTTAATTGGGATTGAAGCAACCATGCGCTTATTTCCTGAATTACCTCAAGTTGCAGTTTTCGATACAGCGTTCCATCAAACGATGCCTGAACGTGCATACCGCTATGCCCTACCGCAAAACTTATATACAGAACATCAAGTTCGTCGTTATGGTTTCCACGGCACAAGTCATGCTTATGTGACTGAACGTGCGAGCGAATTGGCAGGAGCAAAAAATCAAGGTGGTTGGCTCAGTGCTCATTTGGGTAATGGCAGTTCAACCTGTGCTGTTTGGAATGGTGAAAGTTTAGACACGTCGATGGGGATGACCCCACTTGAAGGTGTGGTCATGGGTACGCGTAGCGGTGATGTTGATCCAAGCCTGCATTTATTCCTAGCAAACAATCTGGGTTGGGACATTCAAAAAATCGACAACATGCTCAACAAGGAAAGTGGTCTACTCGGTCTGTCAGGTTTATCCAATGATATGCGCACACTGGTGGAAGCCTCTGAAAAAGGTCATGAGGATGCCACCCTTGCCATCGAAGTATTCTGTTATCGTCTGGCAAAATCATTATCTGCCTTAAGTTGTGGCCTGCCTCATTTAGATGGATTGGTGTTCACTGGCGGCATTGGTGAAAATTCTGCCTATGTGCGTGAAAAAACGCTCGCTTACCTGCCTCATTTTGGCCTGCAATTCAGCAAGGAAAATAATGATACTTTGACTCGTGGCACAGAGGGACGCATTGATGGAGGAACTGGTCCACAAATCTGGGTGATTCCAACTGATGAAGAAGGTCGTATCGCCAAAGAGACCCGTCAGGTGCTTGCACAAATAGCTTAAACAATCATATTTAGATAATAGCAAGGTCATTATGAATACAATTTTACTGATTCCTACAGGTGAGGGTGTTGGTTTAACCTCTGCCTGTTTAGGCATGATTTACGCACTGGACTGTAAAGGAATTAATGCGGGGTTCCTCAAGCCATTTTCACAAATTGCAGATACGACGGTTGACCGCACTACCACCCTATATCGTCATCTATTCCATCGTCGTTCGGTTGAACCGATTACTTATGAAAGATTGACTCAACTGATTGCATTAGGTGAGACAGATGAACTGCTTGAAGAGGCGGTTGCATTGCATCGCCAGATTGCGGTTGATCATGATGTAATTATTGTCGAGGGTCTTGTTCCAAATGGACAAGACCATTTTGCCAGTGAAATCAATGCTGCGCTTGCGCAGGCGCTGGATGCCCAGGTGGTTTTGGTCAGTACCGCCGATCTTGCTGATCCACGCAAGACAGCAGAAAAAGTCGATGCCCATCTACGTCAGTTTGGCGGCGCAGCCTCACCCCGCACTACAGGGGTTCTGTTCATGCGAACCAAGGGGCTTCCAGACGGCACGGCTGAAATTCCTGTCACACTTGACCCAAGCCTACGTCTGGACCAGCAAATTGCCGAATTTTCATTAGAGCTGCAACGCTATAACCGCTTTATGGGAACAGATGAATTGCCAATTATCGGTCTGGTTCCATTCAGCAATATCCTGAGTGTGCCACGTAGTTTGGATATTGCAGCAATTGTTGAGGGGACATGGCTGCATCAGGGCGAAGCAAAACAGCGCCGTATTTTACATACCAGCCTGATTGCCTCAAATATTGAATCTGAACTGCACAAGTTTATTGCGGGTGAGCTGATCATCAGTGCCTCACAGCGTACCGACACCCTGCTTGCAGCCAGTCTCGCCAGTAGCAATGGTACACCATTGGCAGGATTGGTTTTAACTGAACAGGCGCCACCCTCAGACAATGTTTTAGAGTTTTGCCAAAGTGCAATTAAGCAAGGTTTGCCAATTCTGCATACTTCACTTGATACACTTGAAACAGCACAACGCTTAAATCGTTTTGGCAATGAAATTCCAATTGATGATATTGAACGCGCGGAGCAGGTTACCCGTTTTGTTTCAAGTCATATTGACAATAACTGGCTGGATCAACATACCCAGAACAACCTACATCCTCGCCTCTCTCCATCAGCTTTCCGTTATGAGCTGGTACAGAAAGCGATTGCAGCGAAAAAACGTATTGTACTCCCAGAGGGTGATGAACCACGTACTGTACAGGCTGCCGTGATTTGCCAGACACGTGGCATTGCCCAATGTATCCTTTTGGCAAAACCAGAGTCTGTTGCCGAGGTTGCCAAGGCACGTGGGATTCAGCTCCCTGCTGATCTACAGATTATTGACCCAGACACTATCCGTGATCAATATATCGAGCCAATGGTTGAGTTACGCAGAGGCAAGCTGGATGCGTTGCAAGCCAAAGCACAATTGCAAGATACTGTTGTACTTGGCACCATGATGTTGGCCTTGGATCAGGTGGATGGTCTGGTTTCGGGAGCGATTCATACCACAGCCAATACGGTGCGACCTGCATTTCAACTCATTAAGACCGCACCGAATTACTCACTGGTATCATCGATTTTCTTTATGCTATTGCCTGATGAAGTGTGTGTCTATGGTGACTGTGCGATCAACCCTGATCCAAATGCGGAACAGCTTGCCGAAATTGCGATTCAATCCGCAGACTCAGCCAAAGCCTTTGGTCTTGACCCACGCATCGCCATGATCAGTTATTCAACAGGGACATCTGGTACAGGTGCAGATGTTGAGAAAGTCGCTGAAGCAACCAAAATTGCACAACAACGCCGTCCAGATTTATTGATTGATGGCCCGTTGCAATACGATGCAGCTTCGGTTGAAAGTGTTGGCCGCCAGAAAGCACCTGACTCGCAAGTTGCAGGTCGTGCCAATGTGTTTATTTTCCCTGACCTAAATACAGGGAACACCACCTATAAAGCAGTACAGCGTGCTGCCAATGTCGTTAGTGTTGGCCCAATGCTGCAAGGTTTGAACAAGCCAGTGAACGACTTGTCTCGCGGTGCTTTGGTCGATGATATTGTGTTTACCATTGCATTGACGGCAATTCAGGCAAAACAGCAAGATTAAACAACTTGCGATAACTATCTGCTTTACATAAAAATGTTTAAGCAGATAAGTTTTACCCGTTGAATCAAATCTTTTTGTTTTGAATAAAGTACTCATAGTACCATGAGTCATCATAAGTTTTTTGTATAGACATTTGCCTTACTTTTGACTGGGCAAAAGTAACAAAACCCCTCTGTTAGACTGATGGTACATCCCTGTAAACCACAGTCTAACAAGGTAGCATCCATGCCACCTATCACGAGAGCAAATGCTCATGAAGTAAAATAAGAAGAATCGAGACCTCTTGTATATCAAACAAGCGGGACCACCTCTTTTCAAGCAATCCATGCACATGCCACCGCATCAATATGTGATGCAACGCCGACTTGAGCTGTCTCATCAGGCACTAGAGTTGACCACAGCAAATTTGACCGAAATTACTACAAATTACGGTTTCAGTTCAAGCAGCCATTTTAGCCATCGCTTTAAAAAGCATTTTGGCTACTCCCCCTCCCAGATGCGAAAAAACTAGAAACCTCAACGCCTCTATTGCTAGTTTAGACCTTTGGCCAAATGTGCGCTAAAACTCCCACAATGATAACTTTTTGTCATATAATTTAGCCCGCCAGCTAATCGCCCGCTCAAGAGAAATTTGATATGACAACGATCATCAAACAAGATGACTTGATTACATCAATCAAGGATGCCCTGCAGTTTATTTCCTACTATCACCCACAGGACTTCATCCAAGCGATGAGCCGTGCCTATGACCGTGAAGAAAACAAAGCTGCAAAAGATGCAATTGCCCAAATCCTGATCAACTCACGTATGTGTGCTGAAGGTCATCGACCAATCTGTCAAGATACAGGGATCGTCAACGTTTTCCTTGAAGTCGGCTTAGATGTTAAATTTGATTTAACCATGAGCTTAGACGATGCAGTGAACGAAGGTGTACGCCAAGGTTACTTAGAAAACTCAAACGTACTTCGTGCTTCAGTGCTTGCTGATCCAGCTTTTGGTCGTAAAAACACCAAAGACAATACACCTGCTGTCATCCACTACAAACTCGTACCTGGTAATAAAGTTGATATTACCGTTGCGGCTAAAGGTGGCGGTTCAGAAAATAAATCCAAGCTTGCGATGCTAAACCCATCTGATTCAATCGTAGATTGGGTACTTAAAACTGTACCAACGATGGGTGCAGGCTGGTGTCCACCAGGTATGCTCGGTATTGGTATCGGTGGTACTGCTGAAAAAGCCATGATGCTTGCAAAAGAAGCACTCATGGAAGAAATCAACATGGACGAATTACTTCGTCGTGGCCCACAAAGCAAAATGGAAGAACTCCGTATCGAGATCTTCGAGAAAGTGAATGCGCTGGGTATTGGTGCACAAGGTCTTGGTGGTTTAACCACAGTGCTTGATATTAAAATCAAGGATTACCCATGCCACGCAGCAGGTAAGCCAGTCGGTATGATTCCGAACTGTGCTGCGACTCGTCACGCACATTTCCAGTTAGATGGTACAGGTGTTGCGCATATTCAGGCACCTAAACTTGAAGACTACCCTGCTGTAACTTGGGATTCATCTCAATCAAAACGTGTGAATCTTGATACCATTACACAAGAAGAAATGAACTCTTGGAAACCAGGCGATACTTTACTTCTTAACGGTACAATTTATACAGGTCGTGATGCTGCACATAAGCGCATGGTCGACATGTTAAATAATGGTGAAGAACTTCCAGTCGACCTCAAAGGTAAATTCATTTACTACGTTGGTCCTGTTGATCCTGTTCGTGATGAAGTCGTTGGTCCTGCTGGTCCTACAACTGCAACGCGTATGGATAAATTTACGCGTCAAGTTCTAGAAGCGACTGGTTTATTCGGTATGATTGGTAAAGCAGAACGTGGCCCTGCTGCAATCGAAGCGATCAAAGATAATCAAGCAACTTACTTAATGGCCGTTGGTGGTGCAGCTTACCTCGTGTCTAAAGCAGTTCGTGAGGCTGAAGTCGTTGCTTTTGCAGACTTAGGTATGGAAGCCATCTACAAGTTTGTGGTTGAAGATATGCCTGTTTCTGTTGCAGTTGATGTCAATGGTACGTCTATCCACGCGACTGCACCAAAAATCTGGCAAGCGAAGATTGGTAAAATTCCAGTGGTTGATGCTGCTCAATAACGCCTTTATCAGAAAAATAGCCGAATCATTGTATTCGGCTATTTTTTTGCCCAGTGCTTCTGTTAGATTATAAAAAACAAAACAACAATAAGGACAAAAACATGAATAGAAATATATCGAGCGTGCTGGTTGGTTTATGCCTGATCAGCACCATGCAAAGTGTCTTTGCCACACCAGCACGAACCCAGTCTGTAAAAGAGCTGATCAAACTGAGTGAGTTTGAAAATATCCTATATACCTCTTTGGATGAAATGCAGCCGACATTGGATTCAGAAGCTGAAAACATCCTGCTAAGGGTATTAAACAAGGATAAATTAACCACCACACAGGAACAGCTGGCTGTACTCGAACTCAGCCAATTGTTGAAAGACACCAGTTCAAAAGTGTTTGCCCGACCCGAAACCTTACAGGCCATAGAAAAAATTTATGCCGAGACATTAAGTGAGGAAGAAGTGCAGGCTTATTTAAAATTCCTAAAAACGCCTGAGGGTAGATCCATTAATCAAAAAACATTGAAAATCAGCACCAATGTTTTTCAGTATATGAGTCATTTGAGCCAGCAAAGCCTGAATGATCCAGAGCAAAGCTCACAACTAAAGGAACAGTTCCTAACCATCATCAAACCACTGGTTCAACCTGAATAGTCCCTGTTCTGTGTCAGTTTACCAGGTTAAGGGATTCCAGATTTTAAATGGCTTGACCAAAAGTACTTCAGACTTTTCATCATATTTAACGGGCTTGAGCTCCTGAGGCTTGGCACGAACCTCTCCCGATTCATCCTGTGCAACAAAGTTGTAGCTCGAAGATTTTAAACGGGTAAACGCGATTTCCTGACGGGCGACCTTGTCAGGCATCACCATCCACGGACCCGTATGCTCACTGCGGGAAATCTTGTTTTCCTCATCATATTTGATGAAATAGGTTTGCGCGGCATCCACTGTCAGGTCCAGATATTTCGGTTTCTGGAAATGTAATCCTGCCAAAGGACGGCTTGCACTGAAACGATAAGTTCCCGCAGGGAGTTCAACCCAGTAATAATGATTATGTAACAGGCTTGGAATACGATGACCATTGATAAACAGGTTGACCGCCGCAATTTCCTGACGGTTCCAGCGCGAATCTGGTCGATACAGATACACAACAGCCGCCTGTTCATTTTGTGGTTTAACTGGTGTGAAGTATTGACCCAACTTTTGATTGACCCAACCGCCTACAGTGAAGCCACCCATATGGTATTGATCAAACAAGCCTGGTTCTTTTTCAGTATCCACTGGTGGTAGCGTTGCAGTCAGTGCTGCTGGTTTTTCCTCAACGGCCTTGTGGCTTTGACAGCCAGCCAATACCCCAGCACAACATAATGACAATATTAAATAACGCATGACATCCCTCAAGGCGTTTTCTTGAATTTATTGTTAACAGCGCAAAACTATGCGGATTTTCCAATTTTTAAGATTAACACCTCACTGACCAATTGCAAATAAAAAAAGCATGAAAAGCTAAACCTTTCATGCTTTTTTAGATGAGTGATAAACCGTTGCAGTTAGGCCGATTTGGAATCAATCACTTTCAGGTCTTTTTTTTCCACCAGTTCAGGCGTGGTCACCTGCGGCAAACGCTCAGCCTTATAGGTTGGTTTTGCGGTGCCATTGATCACGGCTTCATCCACAATCACTGTACCAACATCTGTACGGCTTGGTAAATCGTACATGGTTTCAAGCAAAACATTTTCCAGAATTGAACGTAGACCACGTGCACCCGTATTGCGTTCCAGCGCTTTCTTCGCCACCGCACGCAATGCAGACTCATCAAACACCAGATCCACATCTTCCATTGTGAACAGGTATTGATATTGGCGTGTCAATGCATTCTTCGGTTCTGTCAGAATCTGCATCAGCGCTTCTTCATCCAGCTCCTCCAAAGTGGCAATCACAGGCAAACGGCCAATGAATTCAGGAATCAAGCCAAACTTGACTAGATCAGTTGCCTCAACCTGACGGAACAATTCAGAGATTTTCTTACGATCATCCTTATTCTTCACATCAGCGGTAAAGCCAATCCCGCCCTTTTCCTGACGTTGCTGGACAATTTTTTCCAGACCAGAGAATGCGCCACCACAAATAAACAGAATATTTGAGGTATCAATCTGGATAAATTCCTGTTGAGGATGCTTACGTCCACCTTGAGGTGGAATTGAGGCAACAGTACCCTCAATCATTTTCAACAGTGCCTGCTGTACACCCTCACCCGAAACATCACGGGTAATGGATGGATTTTCAGACTTACGGGTGATCTTGTCGATCTCATCAATATAGATAATGCCTTTCTGCGCTTTTTCTACATCGTAGTCCGCTTTCTGCAATAGCTTCTGCACGATGTTTTCAACATCTTCACCCACATAACCTGCTTCAGTGAGTGTGGTTGCATCTGCCATGGCAAATGGAACATCCAGCAAGCGGGCAAGTGTTTGCGCCAGCAAAGTTTTACCTGAACCTGTTGGTCCAATCAGTAAAATATTACTTTTTGCGATTTCAACATCCTGATGTTTATGGTGGGATTGCCCAACTTTCAACCGTTTGTAGTGGTTATACACAGCAACAGACAGGGTTTTTTTCGCAATATCCTGTCCAATGACATATTGGTCAAGGGCAGCACGTATTTCATGTGGCTTAGGCAATGCCTTGCTTGCCCAATCCCCCGCTTCAACCTGTTGGCTGGTTTGTACCAGATCCAAGCAGACATCCACACACTCATTACAAATATATGCGTCCTCACCTGCAATCAATTTTCCAACTTCCGATTGCGTCTTACCACAAAATGAACAATGTTTTTGTCCTTGAGGATGTTCGGACATATTTACTCCACAACTTAAATCTTAAACCTAGTTTTCAAAAATCAAGGACGCTTGCTCAGGACCTGATCAACCAAACCATATTCTTTTGCCGCCTGTGCAGTCATAAAGTTGTCACGGTCTGTATCACGTGCGACAGTTTCATAGTTCTGACCACTATGCTCAGCCATCAAACGGTTTAAACGCTCTTTGATAAAGAGAATCTCACGTGCGTGAATTTCAATGTCAGAAGCCTGACCACGGAAACCACCCAACGGCTGGTGAATCATGACACGGGCATTCTCAAGACAATAACGCTTGCCTTTGGCACCCGCATTCAACAGAAATGCACCCATTGACGCTGCTTGTCCCATACAGTAAGTCACGACATCTGGTTTGATAAACTGCATGGTGTCATAAATCGCCATACCCGCAGTTACGGAACCGCCTGGTGAGTTAATATAAAGATGAATATCTTTCTCTGGATTCTCAGCTTCCAGAAACAACATCTGCGCCACGATTAAGTTGGCCATGTTGTCTTCAACTTCACCTGTTAAAAAAATCACACGCTCACGTAACAGGCGTGAAAAAATATCAAAAGAACGCTCGCCACGGGATGACTGTTCAACGACGACAGGAACTAAAGCACTTTCAATTGTTGGAACATACATAGGTTTATTTATTCCTAAATTATTCTGACTCGATCTATGCCAACAATATGAGGGATAATCAATGAAATTGCAAAAGGTTCAACCTGAAATATTCGATTATTTATGGCAAAACCGAGTCATTTTTCGACAAATTAACACTTTCATAACATGCATAAAAAAAGGCGCATCAAGCGCCTTTCTTCTAAACTTTTAAAAGATTAGCCACGGCGTGCCTGTTGCTCTTTTAACAAGTCTTCATAACTTACATTTACATCACTTACTTTAGCAGAAGCCAGGATGTGGTCAACAACCTGATCTTCCAGCACAACAGCTTCAATTTGAGCGCGTTGCTGCTTGTCATTTTTGAAGTATTCAACCACTTCTGCTGGGTCTTCATAAGAAGAAGCCATATCGTCGATATAAGCATCAACACGTGCCTGGTCAACTTCAAGTTTAGCATCAGCCAATACTTTGCTCACCAACACACCAAGTTTCACTGATTTTTCAGCTTGCTCCTTGAACAATTCATCTGGAAGCATGCTGCTGTCAAATGCGCCAGCGCCCTGACCACCAAACTGTTGCGTGAACTGCTGAATCATTTGTTGACGTTGACGGTCAATTTCTTGAGCAACCATTGACGCTGGGACTTCGATTTCGTTTGCAGCGACAAGGGCATCAAATGCAGCTTGTTTAACTTGGTTACGAAGACCGTTACGAACTTCACGTTCCATATTTTTACGAACGTCAGCCTTTAATTTGTCCAAGCCTTCTTCTTCAGTTAAACCAAAGATTTTTAAGAATTCAGCATCAATTTCTGGAAGTTTTTGTTTTTCAACAAGTTTCACAGTGATTTTAAACTGAGCTGCTTTACCCGCCAAGTTTTCAGCTTGATAGTCTTCTGGGAAAGTCACATCAATCACTTTCTCTTCGCCTTTCTTCATGCCGATGATGCCGTCTTCAAAGCCAGGAATCATGCGACCTGAACCAAGAACCAGTTTAAAGTCTTCAGCCGCACCGCCCTCGAACTTTTCACCATCAATAGTGCCTTCGAAGTCGAAAGTCACTTGCATGTCTTTTTTCGCCATGCCCTTGGTTTCAGCCCATGAAGCACGTTGCTTTTGCAAGTTCTCAATCATGGTATCAACGTCTTTGTCGTTGATTTCTGAAGCCTTGCGCTCAACTTCCAGGTCTGCAAAAGCTTTCACTTCCACTTCTGGATAAACTTCAACAGTTGCTTCATACACTAAAGCGCCATCTTTGTTTTCAACTTTCTCAATGTTCGGCATACCTACCGCATTGATTTTTTCTTGTTGAATTGCTTCGAACACAGTGTCGCGAATGATTTCATTCACCACTTCCTGATAAATGCCCGCACCATATTCACGGCGAACAACATTTAAAGGCACTTTACCTGGACGGAAGCCGTTGATCTTCACAGTTTTGGCAGTGCGTTTTAAGCGAGCTTCAAATTGCTCGTTAACACGGCTCGTCGGTACAGAAACATTTAAACGACGGGCAACGCCCGAAACCGCTTCAGTCGTTACTTGCATGGCTTCCTCGATATATAGTTAGTAGTAACAATTTTTAAAGTGCCACATTATATGACATCTTTATAGATATACAAAACAGATATTCAAAAAGCCAGCGAGATTCTCTATCCGTGCAGGTGAATCCCCTCATCAAATCAAGGTTTCCCTATCAATGTTTTGGTGATGCTTTTACACAATTTTTTAATAAGTGAATTTAGGCTTATAACTAACTATCGACTCATGAGGAACATAGATCTTGCAAACTCTTTCGCCCTAATCCTTACAGAAATAATACTTTATATACATAATCTAAATTACAAATAAAAAAATAAGATTAATCGTTTTTACAATTAACAAGAATAATCAAACATTTAAATTGTAAAAATATATTTAATCATTTATTTTTCCATTTTTTATGAATTTAGAATAGGAAAAACCAATCAAAAGTAAATGCATATATAAACAAGAATGATTATCCTTTGCATGTACTTTATTTAGCTTTTGGATTTTCCAACTTATGTCTTTCATTAAATCTCGTAAAAAAATTGTGAGTACGGCAATTCTCTCAACTATGTCAGCAATGGCATATGCAGATAATACAGCTGCACAACTTGAAACCATTCATGTAAAAGCGGAACAAGAACAAGGTTTCAAAGTAGACCAATCGGCAAATAGCAAATACGTTGCACCCTTGCTGGATACGCCAAAATCAGTTTCTATTATTTCAAAACAATTAATTGAAGATACTCAAGTTACGACATTAAGTGATGCCCTACGTACAGTCCCAGGGATTACGCTTGGTGCAGGTGAAGGCGGCAATCCAAATGGCGATCGCCCATTTATTCGTGGTTATAACTCTGAAAGCTCAATGTATGTCGATGGCGTCCGTAGTGCAACTTCACAAAACCGTGAAATGTTTGCCGTTGAACAAGTCGAAGTGACGAAAGGTTCTGCTTCTACATTAGGCGGTGCAGGCGGTACTGGTGGAAGCATTAACCTCATTTCTAAAGTAGCTAAAGCAGGCGACTCTATTGAAGGTTCGGTGGCTGGTGGTACAGATAACTATGCACGTATTACCTTAGATGGCAATAAAGATTTCGGACATGGTATTGCTGGCCGTGTTGTGGTGATGGGACACCAAAATGAAAAAGCAGGTCAGCATGATGGTGCAGAATATAAACGTGCAGGGATTGCGCCAAGTATTAGCTTCGGTTTAGATAGCGCAACACGTGGAACGCTGAGCTATTATTATTTAAAAACCGATGATACTCCTGATTCAGGCGTACCTTACCAGTATGATGCCACTAAAAAATCAACCTTTGGTAAACCAGTTGATGTGAAACAAGGCATTTACTATGGCTGGAAAGAGCGTGATTTCCAAAAACAGGAAAATCAGATTGCAACACTTAAACTCGAACATGATCTGAATGATAATCTAACGCTCAGCAATACAGCCGTGTATAGTAAATCAAAAAATGATTACTTATGGACTCAACCCGATGACAGCCAAGGCAACATTGTCAATGGTAAAGTTTGGCGTCGTGTGAATACCAACCTGACAAATACCGACAGCTTTACCGATCAATTGGCATTAACAGGTAAATTCAATACAGGTTTCCTGAAGCATAAATTCAATATTGGTGCTGAATATAGTAAGCAAGACTCAGATCGTGGCACTAACATTGTGACTGATCCTAATACCTCAAAAATTGCAGGTAGTGGTGCCAACAATGCTTGTACGCTTACCTATTCAAATGGCTGGTGTACTGACCTCAACAATCCGAATCCAAATGACGCATGGTTGGGTCAAGTACAAGCAAATCCAAACGTCACTAATATTACCTCTAAAACCCAGTCAATTTATGCCTTAAATAACATTGAAATCACACCACAATGGTTATTGGATTTAGGTGTTCGCTGGGACAAATTTGACACTGATATCAATTACAATAAAGATTCAGGATCAATCAAGGCTGGAACTCAATACAGCTCAAGCAATGACTTCTTTAACTATCAGGCAGGTGTCACTTTTAAACCTGTAGAAAATGGTTCAATTTACTTAAGCTATGCAACCGCAGCGAACCCTGTCGGTGTTGACGCAGGCGATGGTTCAGAAGGGATTAGCGTTCCAGGTCGTAGTACAACTGATCAACAGGCACGTGCGATTAATAACTTAAAGCCAGAAGAAGTCAAAACTTATGAGTTAGGAACGAAATGGGATCTGTTACAAGATCGCCTGAACCTAACTGCTGCTGTGTTCCGTACTGAAAAAACCAATACACGTGCATTAGATACGGATGGTTTCACAAGAAATATTGGTAAAACTCGTGTTGATGGTATCGAACTGGGTGCAAATGGTAAAATGACTGATAAATGGGCAGTATCGGTTGGCTATACCTATTTAGACAGTGAAATCGTAGATGCTGGCTTCGTTAAAGATAGTAATGGTAACTATGTGGCAAACCCAACGAATGGTAATCAAGTTCAAAACGTTGCGAAGAACTCAGCAACTTTATGGACTACCTACCAAGTTTTACCACAAATCACTGTAGGTGGCGGTGCAACGTATATGGATAAAGTGTATGGCAATGCTGCAAATACACTCTATGTCCCAAGCTATGTTCGTTACGATGCAATGGCACGTTATAACGTGAATAAAAACGTTGATTTACAGTTAAATGTCAATAACTTGTCAGACAAGCGTTATTTCACTAAAGCCTATGCTGCTCACTATGCAGCAGAAGCCGAAGGTCGCAGTGCAGTGCTTTCTGTTAATTTTAAATACTAAGCCTGAAATCCCATAAAAAAATTATGGGTTTTTCTTGAAATAGCCTCTACAATGGGGCTATTTTCATCTTGATTATCTTTTCATAGCAGAGTTGCCCGATGATTCACCATATTCCAAACGTCCTCACCAAAGAACAGGTTCAATACTTTAGAGCTGAAATGGATCAAGTGACATGGACCAATGGCAAAGTCACCGCAGGAACACTCTCCGCAACCGTCAAACATAATCAGCAACTCCCAGAAGACCTACCGCTGACGCAACATCTCAGCAATATCATTCTGGAATCTTTAGGACAACATCCGTTATTTTTATCTGCGGCTGTTCCACTCGATATTATTCCACCCTTATTCAACCGTTATGAACAACAGGAGTCTTTTGGCTTTCATGTTGATAACTCAATCCGACGTATTCGTGGCAGCAACGAACGTTTACGCACCGATTTATCCTGTACCGTATTTTTAAGTGAACCTGAAGAATATATCGGTGGTGAATTAGTCATTGAAGATACCTACGGCTACCACGAAGTGAAATTACCCGCAGGTGATATGGTGCTCTACCCTTCGACCAGTTTGCATGAAGTTACGGCGGTGACCGAAGGCTGTCGTGTTGCATCATTTTTTTGGGTACAAAGCATGATTCGGGATGATGCTGAACGTGATATGTTATTTAAGCTCGACCAAAGCGTGCAAAACTTAAGAATGCAGTTGGGCGATACCCATCAGGAAGTCATCAAGCTGACCAATTTGTATCACAACTTAATGCGGAAATGGGCTGAATTATAGACTTCTTTCATAAATTCCTTTTATTTATCCCGATGAGGAAAAATAAAGACAGCTTAAACAATGATGAAAGAGTCTTATCATTTAAATAGATCGTATTTATTTCTGCAACACACACTATTCATTTTTTAATTCCCAAAAATCTTGTCATTAATGAAAAATATTTTCCTATTTTATCCAAATACTGCAAAAAATAGGAAAATATTTCGCATGAATTGTCATTAAAATAAATTATCGTTCTTTGCAGAGCAGACTATTTTCGCCTAGACTGTTCGGCATTATGCAAAGAAACCGAATCACAAATATGAATGGCAGATGATGAATACAAACGACCGTGTTACCTACTCGTCTAACCTGAAACCTCACGTTGCATCGCTGATGCTGCGCCTCGCGCGCATATAAATTTTCCTGTCTAGTTTTAGGCACTTAAAACATATTCTCTTTAAATTAATTGTTATAGACACCATATATATTCGTAGCACGTTGCATTTATTTTGAAGCAGCAACCATGCTACAACAAGGAGTTATCTCATGATGTTGGCTGACCCAAGCAAGAAATACCGCCGTATGTATCAGCGTGTGGATTTACCAGATCGCCAATGGCCGAACAATGAAATCAATCAGGCGCCAATCTGGATGAGTACCGATCTTCGTGATGGTAACCAGGCCATTTTTGAACCGATGAACATGGATCAAAAATTAAAAATGTTCCATATGTTGGTCAAAATTGGTTTTAAACATATTGAAATTGGTTTTCCATCGGCTTCACAAATTGACTTTGACTTTACTCGTAAGTTAATTGAAGAAAATTTGATTCCTGATGATGTGTATATTGAAGTGTTGGTACAGGCCCGTGACCATTTGATCGAACGTACCTTTGAGTCTTTGGTCGGTGCAAAACGTGCGATTGTGCATATCTACAACTCAAACTCTCCGACTTTCCGTAAGAAAGTATTGAATGTAGATGCAAACGGCGCAAAGCAACTTGCAATTAATGCAGCAAATAAAGTCAAAGAATACGCAGCACAATACCCTGCAACTGAATGGATTTTCCAATATAGTCCAGAGTGTTTTTCTGCAACAGAATTGGAAGTTGCCAAAGATGTCTGTGATGCGGTCACGGAAATTTGGGAAGCGTCTCCAACCAATAAAGTGATCTTAAACTTGCCTGCAACGGTTGAAGTTTCAACACCAAATGTCTATGCCGATCAAATCGAATGGATGCACCGTAACTTGGCGCGTCGTGATGGCGTGATTATCTCAGTTCACTGTCACAATGACCGTGGTTGTGGTATCGCTGCCTCAGAATTGGCGATTATGGCGGGTGCTGATCGTGTTGAAGGTTGCGTGTTTGGTAATGGTGAACGTACAGGTAACGTCGATGTTGCTGCGATAGCGTTGAACATGTATACCCAAGGTGTCGCACCAAACTTGGATTTCTCCAATATCAATGAAATCATTGCAACAGTTGAAGAATGTACAGGTTTACCTGTGCACCCACGTCATCCATATGCAGGTGATTTAGTCTTTACCGCATTCTCTGGTTCGCATCAGGATGCGATTAAAAAAGGCTTCGAATTCCAGAAAAATGAAGAGATCTGGGATATGCCATACTTGCCAATCGATCCTAAAGATTTAGGTCGTGATTATGATGCGGTGATTCGTGTCAATAGCCAATCTGGTAAAGGTGGTATTGCCTATTTGTTAGAGTCAAACTACAACGTTGCTTTACCACGCCGAGTACAAATCGAGTTCAGCCAAATCGTACAGCAACATACTGATGAAAACGGTACAGAAATCAGTGCACATGAAATTTGGACCTTATTCCAGAACACTTATGTGGATGTGAAAAATCGTCATTACCAAACCAAGCATTATCAATTGTCTGACATCAATGGTACACAAATCATTGAATTAGATATTGAAATTGATGGTGAAGTACAACGTTTACGCGGTGAAGGTAATGGCCCAATTTCGGCAATGCTCGATGCGTTACAATTGCCAATTGATGTTGTAAATTATGAAGAACGCAGCATCGGTTCAGGTGCAAATGCTAAAGCACTTGCCTTAATTGAACTTCAGGTCAAAGGCACAGGTAAGAGCGCATTTGGTGCAGGTGTACATGACAACATTGTCACCTCATCCATTGAAGCGATTATTGCATGTACCAATCGTTTAATTGAACAAGGCGTACTTACAACTGAGCAAGTTGCTGCTGCGGCAGTTTAAGCAAAGCTGAGTTGTAATATCAGAAAAAATGACTTTTGAAAGGATACCTGAATTGGTATCCTTTTATTATTGATCAAAGATTTATACAAGGCGAATCATTCCAGTGTCTTTTCCATCGGATTCAGTGGGTTTAGTCACACCACAAAAATTTCAATTTGAGCAACCATTAGAGCTTGAATGTGGGCGTATCCTGCCACGTTTTGATTTGATGGTTGAAACCTATGGAACACTTAATGCAGATAAATCCAATGCAATCTTAATTTGCCATGCATTATCTGGGCATCATCATGCTGCGGGTTATCATCATGCAGATGATAAAAAAGCAGGTTGGTGGGATAGCTGTATTGGTCCCGGCAAAGCGATTGATACCAATCATTTTTTTATTGTTTCTTTAAATAATATTGGTGGTTGTAATGGTTCAACAGGCCCAACATCGCCAAACCCTGAAAATGAAAATCGTCCTTATGGTCCAGATTTTCCATTAGTCACTGTGCGTGACTGGGTCAAAACCCAAGCCATGCTATCTGATCGCCTCGGAATTGATGTTTGGTTTGCCGTGATTGGTGGTTCGTTAGGTGGCATGCAAGCACTACAATGGTCATTGGACTATGCTGATCGTTTAAAAAAATGTGTCATTATTGCCAGTGCACCAAAATTATCGGCACAAAATATTGCCTTTAATGAAGTTGCTCGCCAATCAATTCTGTCTGATCCAGATTTCCATCATGGGCGTTACTTGGAACATGACAGTTATCCAAAACGTGGGTTAATTTTGGCACGTATGGTCGGTCATATTACGTATTTGTCTGAAGAAGCCATGAAACAGAAATTTGGTCGTGATTTGAAATCTGGCAAATTTATGTACGGCTTTGATGTCGAATTCCAAGTTGAAAGTTATTTACGTTATCAAGGCGAACAATTTAGTCGCAATTTTGATGCAAATACTTACTTGATTATGACCAAGGCCTTGGATTATTTTGATCCATCTCGTGAGTATGAACATTCCTTGACTAAAGCAATGAGCAAGCCTAAATGCAAATTCTTGGTGATTTCATTTACGACTGACTGGCGTTTCAGCCCAAGTCGTTCACAAGAATTAGTTGATGCTCTAATTGATAATCATAAGCCCGTCAGTTACTTAGATATTGATGCAGAACAAGGTCATGATTCGTTCTTGTTCCCTATCCCACTCTATGTGAAAACATTAAGAGCCTTTTTAGGTGGAGCGCAACAGTTGCAATCGACCCGTTTGGAGAATATCTAATGCGTATAGATCAACGACTGGCTGAAAGATGGATTAAACCTGATTCCAACGTACTGGATTTAGGCTGTGGTGATGGTGAATTACTGGCGCATATGAGCAAACAGCACAATATTCGTGCTTACGGCTTAGAAATCGATCAAGAAAAGATTGCAATTGCCATCAGTCGAGGGTTAAATATTATCCAACAGGATTTAAACTTGGGTTTAAGCCGTTTTGCCGACCAGTCGTTTGACTCTGTGGTTATGGCACAAGCTTTGCAAGCTGTAGATGCGCCCGATGTATTACTTCGTGATATGGTGCGTGTCGGAAAACAGGCAATTATTACTTTTCCAAACTTTGCGTATTGGAAGACTCGTTCTTTTCTTGCATTGAAAGGGAAAATGCCTGTCTCGGAAGCTTTACCCTATATGTGGTATAACACTCCGAATATTCATTTATGTACTTTCCGTGACTTTGAAGCCCTATGTGCTGAGAATCGGATTAAAATTATTAATCGACTTGCCGTCAATGGTGACCAACAAGGTAGTATGCTCAGTAAGCATATGCCGAACCTATTTGGTGAAGTCGCAATTTATCGAGTGAGCGCTCTATGAAAAAGACATTTATCAGCACATTTTTATTTGGTCTGATCAGTATACAAGCGCACGCTGACTATGTTGCTCAACCACAATCAGTTGCAACACAGGCAGCGCGATATTCAGTGATGGGTATCAGTGAATTACAAAGCGCAGCAAAATCTGGTCAAGCTGGGGCACAATTTTATCTAGCAACACGTTACCAGTTTGGTAAAGAAGTGGCTAAAGATGAAAAACAAGCTTTCACTTTATTCAAGGCAGCAGCAGATCAAGGTTTATCTGCTGCACAGTTAAATGTCGGTCGTATGTATGCAGATGGCATCGGTACGAAGAAAGATGAAGCTTTGGCGCGTAAATATTTCGAGAAAGCTGCGAGTAATGGCGATAACCGTGCCAGCTTCAATCTTGCAATGATGGAAGAGCAAAAGAAAAATTTTGTTGGTGCTTATCAATGGTATGAATTATCTACCCGTGATGGCATGCTGGATACTAAAGTCATCAGCCTATCTGAAGGGAAGAAAACCGCGTTGGCTGCTAACTTGACTCAAGATCAGATTCGTACTGCACGTGACCGTGCTGATAAATGGATTCAAGCGCAATAATCTTGCTTAGATCTATTGAGTAATATAAAAAACCGACTTGTAAGAGTCGGTTTTTTATTGGTTTTATTCCAAATTGATTTAAATGTAGTTCAATTTCTACTTTTACAAAAAGATCTTAAGCTGCTATTTATCTTAAATTGTTCATTTTTTAGTACTCATGTCTCAGATATGTGCGGAACTCACCCAAGATCAATCACATCGTCCGATCTTGGAATATGCACTCCAGTATATTGATGCGACCCTCCCTCGTGTTGCCATTGATTGTGGATGTGGCGCAGGCAATGAAGCAGCCTTCTTACTCAAACATGACTATCGGGTTTATGCCTTTGATCCCTCTGAAGCAGCACAACGGGCATGTCAGTATCGATTTAAAAATCATCCTAAATTCTTTTTCTCAAATCATGTTTTTGAGAATTATCCGTTTCCATCAGCCAGTATTATCATTGCCCTATTCAGTCTGTTCTTTTGCGCCCCTAGCCAAATTGATCATGTACTCGCAAAGATGAAACATGCCTTGCCGCAAGGCGGGATTTTATTAATACAACTTTTAGGTCAAAATGATGCTTGGTTATTACAACAGCCTCAGACCATGCAAGGATTTAATCGCCAGCAAATTAAACAACTGTTCATTGAAGATTATGAAATTTTATTGAATCAAGAAACCAGAACAGAACATCCAAATGCTCACGGAAAAATTAAATTCTGGAATTTCCACACACTGATTTTGAAAAAACTTTAGCATGAAATTTTCTTTTACCGTTACACCCTATTCAGATGGAATTTATGCTGGTCTTAACATGCAGATCATTCCCTATGATTTGCAACAAAATCCAAATTGTGATCATTCAATTGTCATTGATGAAATCGCATTTTCTTTAGTAGAGCACTTATTTTTAAGGGATAAAAAGCCTTGGTCACACTGGGGAAATACATATCTTGATGCAGGAGAAATAGCGCAAGTTATTGCAAAACTTGATACATATAAAGTTTACTTAGAAGCTAAAAAATATTTACGCTATAACGATAATGTTCGTCTTTTATTTAAACGCAGATTCAAATCCCAAGTGCAACACATTTGTAATTAGTTGAAAAAGTTAGGTGTATTCATAGAATCATTAGACTTTTTCAACTCGCAATTGGAAAGCACACAATGAAGAAATACACCCAACTTTCTCAAGATGAAAGATACGAAATTTATGCTACTTTGAAAAGTAAAAGTTCAATCGCTACCCTTGCTCGGGAGTTAGGACGTTCACGATCAACCATCTACCGTGAATTAAAAAGAAATACTGGGCAACGTGGATATAGAGCTCAACAGGCAGCTAAATTTGCAAGTCAAAGACGGTACCGTCCTTCATCATCAATGACAGCATTTGCCTTCGCTTATATTGATTATTTGATTGGTTTGGACTGGTCACCCGAACAAATTTCAGGTGCTTTAACACAACGCGGTTGGCTGGATGTACCTTCACATGAGTGGATTTACCAGTACATTTATCAAGATAAATCAAAAGGTGGTAAACTTCATCTACACTTAAGGCATCAGAAGAAATATCGAAAACGCGGTTACAAAAACACGGATCGTAGGGGTCAAATCATTGATAAAACAAGTATTCACTGCCGAGACCAGGTCATTGATCAACGACAACGTTTAGGAGATTTCGAAGGTGACACGGTGATTGGTAAACATCATAAAGGTGCTTTATTGACTCTCGTTGATCGAAAGAGCCTGTATGTACATATTGTTCATTTAGGGCCAACGAGAGCATCCTCTCAAACGATTACTTGTGCACTAGATCGTTTACAAATGAGCCATGCTTATAGTGTGACATTTGATAATGGCAAAGAATTTTCCGAACACAAAAGAATTACTGATGCTGGCATAGAGACGTATTTTGCTGATCCTTACAAGTCTATTCAGCGAGCTAGAAATGAAAATACGAATGGTTTAATCCGTCAATATCTGCCAAAATCATCATCGTTTGATGACGTGTCAAAGGAACAAATAGAGCAGATAGAATTTGCACTCAACCATCGTCCTAGAAAAACCCTAGGTTGGTATACACCGAGTGAAGTTATGGCTGGTTTTTATACTGTTGCACTTGCCGCTTGAATCCGCCAAACAAGAAACAAAATTTTTTAAGAAAAAATATCCAAAATATAAAGTGGAAGTGATCAAAATGATGGATGATCTTATACGTTTCTTAAGCAAACTATTAGAACAAGATGTTGATGGACTTACTATTATCGGTGTTTAATCATAAAGATATACAACCGACTTAGACCACCAAATCGAGTACAATTCATCTGATTTAAAATATTGAGATTTTCAGCATGTCTACCCAAGCATGGCTCAACCAAGGCAGCCTTGTCCTTGCAAGCAATAACAAAGGTAAAGTTGTTGAATTTGAACATCTGTTTCAACAACTGAATCTTCCTGTCGAGATTATTCCGCAAGGCAAACTCGATATTGAAGATGCGATTGAAGATGGTCTTAGCTTTGTTGAAAATGCCATTATCAAAGCACGTCATGCATCTAAACTTTCAGGTAAACCTGCACTGGCAGATGATTCTGGACTATGTGTCCCGATCTTAGGTGGCGCACCTGGGATTTACTCAGCACGTTATGCAGGCGAACATGGCAATGATGCTGCCAATAACCAAAAACTGTTGGCTGATCTTGCACCTTTGCGTAAAGAAGGCGAAACCATTGAAGGCATGTTTGTTTGTGTCTTGGCATTGGTCACCCATGCAGAAGATCCACTCCCACAAATTTTCCAAGGCATTTGGAAAGGTGAGATTTTAGCCGCCGCACGTGGTGAAAACGGTTTTGGTTATGATCCTTTATTTTGGCTACCAGAACTCAATGTTTCGAGTGCTGAACTCAGCAAAGCTGAGAAAAATAAGATCAGTCATCGCGGCCAAGCGATGCAGCTGTTTAAAGCCAGTTTGGTTTAAAACCCTAAAGTGCTCTCCTATATGAGGGCACTTTTTATATGCAGCAATAGACCATAGATCACAATCACCATACAGCTTACGATGGTTCCTGCAGCAATATAGCGAGCTGAAATGCCCGTACCTTGGTAATGCGTTTCCAAAGCAACAATATTAGCGGCAGGCGGCAGACAAAATAAAAAGAACAGCACAGGTATCAAGAATTTAATCTGTGGAATCTCAATGCAATAATAAGTCACGCTACAAATGACCAGACCACACAATAATTTCAGCATCAGTGTGCGCGTATTTAGCCATAAGTCAGCCCGATGCACCCGTGTATATCTGAGCCACATCCCTAAAATACACATCCCTGCAAAACTCATCCCAAATTTGGCAACATCATACAGCCCTTCTAGAACAAGATTCCCCTGTAAACGTTGAATACCACATAGCCATAAAATCAATGCTGCAAACAAGGCCAAGACTGGCGGTGATTGTAAAACTTTCTGGAAAATCACTGAGGCGTTTGATGATTCTTTTGAAACTGCAGTCACTGCCCAAATATTGCCAAATAAAGATCCGCCAATATACAGTGCAATCATCGCTGCACTGACTTGCTCGCCAAATAAGGCTATGGCGAATGGAAAACCAAGCCAACCAATATTGCTATAACTAAAACAAAGTGCCTGCAAACGGTCTTTAGAGAAATAGGCAAATAAGTAAAACAGCAAGATCGATGAAATGAAACTAAATAGAATAAGTGCAAAGCTACCTGCCTGATAGAACACCATATTGTAAATAATCACTACAGGAATAAATAACCGCGCCAATAAAGCAGATAAGATTTTTTTGGTCTGTTCTGAGACTTTGAATTGAGCGATCAAAAGCCCGAAAACAAAGGCGCCTATTGGGAGGATAAAGGTCATGTCAATCTAGTTTTTATCACTTATTTATACGCTGCTTATGCTAGCACTATTTGCAGGAAAACAGCTGCTTTGTCTTAAAACTGCAATATAAGTGTCACATCTTTGTCATGGCCAACTGTTGAGATATAGCAAAGTTTTATAGGAATAGAAGAATGGCTGGCTTATCAATTTGGCATGTACTAATTTTTGCAATTGTCGTAATTTTACTTTTCGGCACATCTAAGCTTAAAAACTTAGGTAAAGATGTCGGTGGTGCAGTAAAAGACTTCAAAAAATCAATGAAAGAAGAAGAAACAGCTGCTCCTTTAAATGAACCTCGCACCATTGATGCTCAAGTTAAAAATACTGAAAACTCAGTAAAAGGCTAAGCGAGCACGACTATGCTGAATTTGGGAATGACCGAGATCTTTTGCTTTGCAGTGATTGCATTGCTGGTGCTTGGCCCGGATAAATTACCAGAAGCTGCCCGGTTCGTAGCGAAATGGTATGGAAAAATTAAAAAATTTATCAACAACATTCAGAACGAAATTGACCGCGAACTCCGCCTTTCTGAGTTCCGTGAAGAAATGCAAAAAGAAATTGATAAAATTACTGAGCTCGAACGCAGGATGCAACAACAACTCGATGCGCTTAAAGGCACACAAACACCGTCAGAGACAGAAGTTGCAGAAACCAAGACTCAGTCACCCGTGATTTATAGCCATTGTTCAGAGCAACGTATTGTCCCTTTCAGTATTGCCTATCAAAAGCATTTACCTCATCAGCTTGAGTCGCCCTTATCGGCACCAAAGTTTGATACAGAATTAAAGATTGCCGTATGAGCCAATTACCATCAACCTCAGCCAGTACTGAAGAATCTCTGCAACAAATGCCGGTGATGCAGCATTTAATTGTGCTGCGACAATATCTGTTTAAGATTGTTGGGGTGACGATTCTTCTTTTCTTCTGCTTATTGCCATTTAGAAATACCACTTATCAGTGGCTCTCTGAACCGTTAAGACAGCAGTTACCCGCAACATCAACCATGATTGCAACCGATGTTACTGCAACATTTATGGCGCCCTTTAAGCTAAATTTATTTGTAGCCTTTATGCTGGCGATGCCCTACATCATTTATCAGATCTGGTCATTTATCAGACCTGCACTATATGAAAAGGAACGCCATCTGGCCATTCCCCTGCTGTTAGGCAGTATCGTGCTGTTTTATCTGGGTGTGGCATTTGCTTATTTTATTACGCTGCCTGCAATTCTGCATTTCTTTATTAGTGTCTCCCCTGAAACTGTTGCACCAATGACCGACATCAATAGTTATTTAAGCTTCTGCTTAAAGCTGTTTTTAGTCTTTGGTTTCACCTTTGAAATCCCGATTATTACCCTTGTCCTGATTTTAATTGGTGTGGTGAGTACCCAGAGTCTGGTGGAAAAACGCCGCTTCATTATTGTGGGCTGCTTCTTTGTGGCCATGTTTGTCACACCACCCGATGCCTTGTCCATGATTATGCTGGCGGTACCCATGTGGATGCTGTTTGAACTTGGTTTACTGTTCGGAAAAATACTGGAAAAAAGAAAAGTAGCCGACTAAAAACAGCCTACAACTCCCTGAAAAACTTCAGGGAGTTTTTTATTTTAATTTCATATTTTTTAGTCACTTATAAAAAACAAATTGTCTTAAAACTGCATTAAAACTGTCAAAAAAATGTCATCTCTGCTTCATAGAATCTATCAGGATTTATTTACCCTATATTAAAGAAATGGATTTACTATGACAGCCAATACCCATCAGCCAAGTCGTCGTGATATTTTAAAATGGTTCGCAGGCGTTCCATTTTTACCCCTCGGAGCAATGAGTACCGCCGCCGTTTTAACAGGCTGCAATGATGACAATAATGACTCTGCTATCACCCCTACACCTCCTGCTGCCAAATTTAAAAATGCAACATTTACCCCTATGGCAGCTCCGAATCTAAGCAACCCTGCTGCAATGGCAACCACCACCGTTGCCTCAACGCTCAGTATCAATTGGGATGATGGTTCAAAAACCGATTACACCCTTGCTTATAAGCCTTTCTTCACCACAGGTGACATGGTAACTGATGGCAAAGGCGGTAAAATCCTTGCTGGAGGTTATGTTGATATCAATAACCAACCGATTATCGATAAATCAAAAGCAGGGCAAGAACGCCAATTCTTTTCAGACTGTCCAGATGGAAGCTCGTTGATTAGCTTTAAACAAGCGACAGGTAAAGATTTTACCGATGCAGATAAAAAAGCCTTAGGTGTTGCAGGAAATCCTGTTTTCCATGTGGTGCAATTTGAATATACCACTCGTGATCAAAGCCTAAGTTCTATGTATGGTCTTTTACCTTCACCAATTGCCATTTTAACTCTGGATCAAGACCCTAAAACAGGTCATTTATCTTTAGTGAAATATCACAATGTGGATACCTCCAAGGTCAATGGCTTATGGATTACTTGTGGTGCCAGCTTATCGCCATGGGGAACACATCTTTCGAGTGAAGAATACGAGCCTGATGCAAATAACGTTGCAGGAAGCTATCTACCTGTATTCAGTAAAAACCTATTTGGCGACAGCAATAAAGGCAATCCTTACCACTACGGTCATTTACCAGAAGTGACGGTTAATACCGATGGTACGGGTTCAATTAAAAAACATTACTGTTTAGGTCGTATTTCACATGAGCTAGTACAAGTCATGCCAGATAACCGCACGGCGTTAATGGGTGATGATGCAACCAATGGCGGCTTGTTTATGTTCGTTGCAGATAAAGAAAAAGATTTATCTGCAGGCACACTCTATGTTGCTAAATGGAAACAAACATCTGGCGTAGGCCCAGGTGCGGGTGATATCAGCTGGATCAATCTTGGTCATGCAACAAGCGATGAAGTAAAAGGCTGGGCTGATCAATATAAAATTTCTGATCTTATGGATGTCAAAACTGCTGATCCTAAAGATGCAAGCTATACCAAGATTCGCTTCAGTGGCAAAGATAACTGGGTGAAATTAGTTGCAGGTAAAGAGCGTGAGGCTGCATTCCTTGAAACCCATCGCTACGCAGCTTTGGTCGGTGCAAGTATGGGATTCACCAAAATGGAAGGTACAACGGTCAACATTAAGGATAAAATTGCTTATTCTGCAATGTCTTATGTTCAGTCTTCTATGATTGACAAAACCACTGATATCCAAGTCCAAGGCCCGAAAGCAGGTGCCGTGTATGCTCACACCTTAAAAGGTAGCCAAGTTGATCAAAAAAACCAGTTGATTAATAGTGAATGGGTATCGATACACATGGAAGCTCCTGCGGCTTTGGTTGGTGAAGACCTTGCTACTGCTGATGCCCTAGGTAACCTTGCCAATGCAGATAAAATTGCAAACCCAGATAACATCAAGTTCTCTGAAAATTTACGTACCCTCTTCATTGGTGAAGATAGTGGCATGCACATCAATAACTTCTTATGGGCTTATAATGTCGATACCAAACAATTAAGCCGTATTTTATCCACCCCTGCTGGTGCTGAATCAACAGGTTTGCATGCTGTAGATGCGGTGAATGGTTGGACTTATATCATGAGCAACTTCCAGCACCCGGGTGACTGGGAATCTCCATTACACGATAAAGTAAAAACGACACTTGATCCTTTAGTCCGTGCAAACTACAAAGACCGTTTTGCTGCTGCGGTGGGTTATATTACTGCAGATCCAATTGCACCTTCAGTAGAAAAGAAAGCTACCACAACGAAATAAGCAAGCATTGAAAATACAAAAGCCGACATCATGTCGGCTTTTGTTTACTTGAAGGAATCCATCAAGATGATGATCATTCAACAGACTTAAGTGCCAGAAGGGTCAACCTGTTGAACTGAGGCTATTAAAAGGTTCTGGATCGCAGTGATCACCCCGCTGACCCTTTTAATGAGTCTTATTATGATAAAGCCCCTTTAAGAAGGGGCTAAATCCAAGCACGCAATTTTAGTTCAGTTAATCCCCAAAATCGGAATAGTCCTTCGTTGTAAACTTACTATATGTTTTCCAAGGTTCGGCAATATTCACCTGTTGAATATTGGCTTTTAGGATGTCGTAACGCAAACCATCCAGACTACGAACTTCAACACGTTTGGCAATGCTATTGCGGTTATCCCACTCAATACTCATTTTATTTTTCTTATTCTGAGTCTCATACCATGTAGTGTTTGCATCCTTTTTCTTCACTGTCATTGCTTTTAGACTTTTAGGGTCGATTAATGAATAAACACATGACCAGCAATTACTTAAGCCTAACATATCAACATCGGCATCCTGTAAATGCACAACTGTTTTATCTTCCATCAACACTAAATTGAGTTTTGGCTGTTTTTTATGATCAATAAAATAATGCTGCGCTGCTTCAGCCAAATCTAAATGTTTATGCCCACCTTTCTCCTGACCATGTTGATGATGTTTAGGCAATACACGCTCAATCCAGATATTCTGTGTATTACGATACATACGCTCCTGAAACACACTGGTACGTGTCACACCATCATTCCCAATGGTTTGAGTCTCGCGCATAATACTGGCACTTAATAAGGGTGCAGCATGCAAAGAAGTCATCCCCAAGCAGAGTAAGACCGAACTAATCACAAGACGCATGTTATTTCCTACATAAAAAAACCTCAGTCATAGTGACTGAGGTTTCTTGCAATATGATGAAAAACTTCAATAAAAGGTTTATTTAAAGCCAAATGCTTCTTTTAATTTGCTAAACACCCATGCATTTTCTCTCGTCCCTTTAAAGACTTGTGAACCTGCGCCTTCAGCAAACAATAAGACATCTCCACCACCATGTGTTTCAGAGCCAGGACTACCAAGTTTTACCCCAACCTCTTGTAAATAATCATCGGCTGCTGCCTCATTGTCAGTAATATCGATGCGTGACGTTGGACGTGGCCCACCACCATTACCAAACACTAAAGTGGTTGAGGTCTTGCCTTTCGCATCAAAGTTAGGGGCATGTTTCTTGCCATCCTCTAATACACGGGTACGCGTATCTGATGCTTTCGCCTCTTGATAACTATAGCTTAAGCCTAAAATACCTGGATTCGTCGCCGTGGTTTTGCCAGTACGTGCGGTATAACCATTAAACGTCATGGTATGGTCATGGTCAGCCGTGACGACGATTAAGGTATTTTTTAACTCAGGATCAGTTTTCTTGATTTTATCCAGTGCGGTCTTGATCGCATTATCAAAGGCAATGGTATCTTGTAAAGCACGTTTGGCATTGGTTTGATGTAAAGCGTGGTCAATACGTCCGCCTTCAACCATCAAGAAGAAGCCTTTACCAGCAGTATCTTGTGCCTGTAATAAATCAATCGATTTTGCGGTCATTTCAGCCAAACTTGGTTGATTCGGTGCCGTTCTAGGACGATCCAAGTCATATTCCAGATGAGAGGTTGCCGAATAAAGACCGATATATTTTTTATTCAGTGGCGCAGCATCCATTTCTGCTTTTGTCGCACCGACGGTATAATTCTTCGCTTTTAGCTCATCCAGCAAATTACGTCCATCAATACGTCCTCGTTTATTGTCAGTCGCATTATATGGAGTGAAGTGGTTACGACCACCACCCATGAGCACATCTACGCCATCGAGCAGTTTAGGGTTATAACCTGCACCACCAGGAATCACTTGACGCGCAATCTCATATTGCGCATTACGATTACACACATGAGCAAAAGTTGCAGCTGGGGTTGCGTGGGTTAATTCTGTCGTGGTAATCGCCCCCACCTTTTTGCCATTGGCTTTGGCCAATTCAAGAATCGTATCAGCAGGACTGCCTGCTGCTACACTCGAGCCAGGCGTTGGGCAGTTATTCACAGCATTCGACACTTTCGTTCCATCAGGTGCCGTACCTGAACTTGGCTCAACAGCGATCGTTCCCGGTGTCATGCCAATCACATCATTACGGGTTTTTTTCCCTGTCATATAGGCTGCCATTGACGGCGCACTATCAGTGGTTTGACCATCTTCTGAATAAGTCTTGATGCGTACGGTACGGCGCAAGGTGTCCATGGTTAATTTGCCAGATTCACCATAGCCATAAATACGGCTTGCCGTGACCGTAGTTGGCCCCATACCATCACCTAAAAAGAAAATGATATTTTTAGCTTCGCCCGCCGCCTGTACACCTGTACTTGCAGCCAAGAGTGCAACAGTTAAAGCAGATGCTTTCATACCCAACTGACCTAATTTAAATTGTTTTAACATCATCATTCTCCAGTCTGTTGTTATTTATCTAGGCCAATGGCTTTGCGAACTAAATTAAATACTTCGATATTTTCCAGACTGCCGTGGAAGTTGTCTGACCCCACACCAATCGCGCCGAGGAACACATCAGTACCGCCATGCGTTTCACTATCAGCGAAACCAGTCTGCACCACTGCTTCTTGCTGGAAATCATCTGAAGCTGTACCCGTACACCAACCATCTTTATCAATATCCGTCCCACGGCTATCGGTATATTTACCTGCTGGGCCTGCTGCTGGATTACAACTATCGTTATCAGCTAAAACACCACGGGCTTCAATACGGTCATTATCTAAACGTTTTTTACCTGTACCAAAGCCAATAATTGGATATGGATTGCCGTTGACATCGGTTGAGAATCCCGCTTTGTTATAGTTCTTCACTAGGCCCAAGACACTGGTCTCAGCACCTTTCACATATTTACCTGTACGCTTCGCATAACCATTCAAGACCATGGTATGGTCATGGTCAGCAGTCACCACGATCAAGGTATTTTTTAGCTCTGGATCAGTCAGTTTAATTTTATCAATCGCTGCCTTAATCGCATTGTCAAAAGCAACCGTATCCTGCAACGCACGTTTTGCATTGGTGTCATGCAAAGCATGGTCAATACGGCCACCCTCAACCATCAAGAAGAAACTTTTGTTTTTTGCCTGTAGGACATCAATCGCTTTGGTGGTCATATCCGCTAAGCTAGGTTCATCAATCTTCTTATTGGTACGATCCAAGTCATAATTCATATGGCTGGCATTAAAGAGACCCAATAATTTTTTAGTTTTGCTTGGATCAATTTTTGCAAGGTCAGTACCACTTGAAACAAAGTTATAACCTTGATCTTGCATTTCTTTTACTAGGTCTCGGCCGTCAGCACGTTTACCGCCTGCAACAGTCGTCGGTTTAAACTGACGTAAACCACCACCTAACACTACATCTACACCATCTTTAAGCTTGCTGTTATAAGCGCCCCATCCTGTCCCTTTACCTGCAGGAACAAGCTGTGCAGCAATATCATTCTCTGCATCACGATGGCAAACATGAGCATAGGTTGTGGCTGGCGTTGCATGGGTAATACGCGTGGTAGTTACTACCCCTGTGCCCATCCCCTGAGCTTTGGCAAGTTCAAGTAAGGTTTCAACAGGTTTTTTACCTTTATTATCGCTAACATCATCACAGGTACTGGTTCCATCTGCTTTTGGTGCAGATGCAATCGTTCCTGACTGCATGGAAATGACTTCATTTTTCATTTTCACGCCAGTCATATAAGCCGCCATAGACGGCGCGCTATCGGTCACCTGACCATCTTCCGAAAAAGTGCGTACAAAAGCAGTTTCTGGCAGTGTATCAATGGTCAGATCACCATCTTCCCCAACAGAATAAATTCGTGATGCCGTTAAAGTGGTAATCCCCATACCATCACCCAAAAAGAAAATCACATTTTTAGCTTTTGGTGTTGTAGGTACTTCCGTTTTGTCGTTTTTATCACTGTCGTTACACGCAGTCATGCCAGCTGACAGAACTGCCATTAAACTGACCGCCAAGAGCTTTTTGGAAAAGCTCATCTTTGATAAGAACATAAAATATCCCCAGATCTATTTGTTTGGACGTAACTCGATTGGCTACACCTTAACAATGCTGGGTGAACCTTTTATGTCACCTTGATGACAGTATTATTTCATCTTGTTGTTTTATATTGAAATTATGTTATAACATATCATTTTAAGGCACTAATTTTAACTGAAGATCAACAATTGCACCTCGTGACGGCCCTTGCTGGGATTTTTCCAGCCAATGCCACTGTGTCGGGCTAAGTCTTAAAAAATTTGAACAGCGTGTTCCATACACTGGACTCTGAATGAAAGTAGAGGACAATAATTCTTCCATTTCTGTATTGATTCCCGTATCGGGTAACAAATCTGAAATCACCTTTCGCTCATCCTCCAAAATATCCCAAGCGGCGGCGTCGATTGCGGATTCAGTCATTTGTGTTTGCTGCAACATCGGTAAAAATTCTTGGGTAAAACGCTGACGCAAATGTCGGGTTTTCTCCCAATCTTCAGACATGAGGCCATTGGATACCACATACACGCCATTGGCGAGCACTTGCGGCGCTTCACCACGGTTACTCATATATACCGCTTGTGTTCGATCACCCACAAATAAGTTAAAGCCCGCATAGTCCTGCTGCTGTTGCTCCAGCTGCTGGGCAAACCGAATCGGCGCCAAGTCACTTTCTAAAAAGGATTGAATCAAGTACCCACGAGAAGTGGTATAAGCCTTCTGCTCCCGACCATTGCGAAAATTGGTCACAATCGCCCAGCGACCAGAAGCCGTCACCCCCATCCATGTCCCGCCTGACTGTAAATCCTGTCCTGCGACAATGCTGCTATTTTCCCATACATGCAAGGCAGAACTTGGTCGATGGTAAAACTCATCACGATTTGAAATTAAACATAGGGGCATCTCATCCAGTACCTGCCATGCAAAAGCGACAATACACATAAATCCTTTTCTCCCGCCTTTTGGAACCTTGATCTTTCACATTGAATGTACAACATTTTTCACATCATTCCGCTACAATCTGCTCAAAATATAAAATTGAGGAGCAGCGATGCTGACCTATCCAAATATTGATCCAGTTGCACTGAGCTTAGGACCAGTCAAAGTGCACTGGTACGGACTCATGTATCTGTTGGCTTTTCTCTGTGCATGGGGCTTAGCATCGTATCGCGCTAAACAACGTGATGGCTGGACAGCCGACATGGTGTCAGATCTGGTCTTCTACGGTGCATTGGGCGTTGTGCTTGGCGGACGTGTTGGTTATGTGTTGTTCTACGAATTTGGTAAATTCTTAGAAAATCCACTGTGGTTATTTCAAGTCTGGACTGGTGGCATGAGCTTCCACGGCGGCTTCCTCGGTGTCATGATTGCGATGTTATTTTGGTGTAAAAAATACCAAAAAACCTGGTTCCAAACCTTGGACTTTATCGCACCCTGTGTACCAACAGGCTTGATGTTTGGGCGCTTTGGTAACTTTATTGGGGGAGAACTGTATGGTCGCCCAGTACAAGATCCAAGCTATCCATTCGGGATGATTTTCCCAACAGACCCACTGGGCTTGGTTCGTCACCCGTCACAGATTTATCAGGCACTGTGTGAGGGTCTCATCCTGTTTATCGTGCTGTGGTGGTTTAGCTCAAAGCCCCGTCCACGTATGGCAGTTTCAGCTTTATTCCTGATGGGCTATGGTGTGGCACGCTTCTTTATGGAATTCTTCCGCCAACCCGATGCAGATCAGGGCTTTATCCTGTTTGGCTGGATGACCAAAGGGCAAATCCTAAGCTTCCCAATGATTATTATTGGGCTATGGATGATGTGGTATGCCTACCGTAGAAAAATCTATGACTGGCAAGTAACCAAATAAAAATGATGGGAGCTGATGCCCCCATTTTTATGGATTTTTTATTATATAAATTATATTGTTAGCTTAAACAAATATGAGACAACAATATGAGTCACTTTATTTCAACCTATATAGACCGTATTAATCATCGTTATCGACTTGGCAATGCGACAGAACATACCTTTCGTGGCGATCTTGCCCAACTGATTGAATCGATAGTCCCAGATATTACTGCGACCAATGAACCTAAAAGGCAATCTTGTGGCGCACCTGACTATATTTTGACAAAGAAAAATATTCCCATTGGCTTTATTGAAGCAAAAGATATCGGTGATAAAGACTTAGACGGATTGAAAAAGACAGGAAATAAAGAACAATTTGATCGTTACAAAGCATCATTAAACAATCTTATTTTTACGGACTATCTCAATTTTCATATTTATCAGGATGGCGTATTTATCACTAAAATCGCCATTGCTGAGGTGACTGGCAATCATATCCGAGCGCTTCCTGAGAACTTTACTGTCTTTGAAAATCTCATCAAGAATTTTTGTACCCATATTGGACAAACCATTAAAAGTCCTAAAAAACTTGCAGAAATGATGGCAGCAAAAGCGCGTCTACTTTCTGATGTGATTGAAAAAGCCTTAACCAGTGATGAAGATAGCTTTGAGGACAGTACATTAAAAGACCAAAAACAAGCCTTTAAACAAATCCTGATACATGACATTACCCCGAAAGGTTTTGCTGATGTATATGCTCAAACTATTGCTTACGGTATGTTTGCCGCACGTTTACATGACCCGACCTTACCGACTTTTAGCCGACAGGAAGCGGCGGAACTGATTCCTAAAACCAATCCATTTTTACGCAAACTATTTGGCTATATTGCGGGCCCTGATATTGATGACCGTATTAAATGGATTGTCGATAGCTTGGTTGATGTTTTTCTACATTGTAATGTACATGAAATCCTTAAAAATTATGGGCGTTCCACCAAAATGGAAGACCCGATTATTCACTTTTACGAAACTTTCTTGAGTGAATATGACCCCAAATTGCGTAAAGCTCGTGGCGTTTGGTACACCCCTGCCCCAGTGGTCAATTTTATAGTGCGTGCCGTAGATGATATTTTAAAAACCGAATTTGGTTTAGCGCAAGGTTTAGCCGATACCAGTAAAACCACGATTGAAGTAGAAGCAACAGGTACAGCCATTACCAAAGGTAAAGCCAAAGGCAAGCGTATTACCGAAACCAAAGAAGTGCATAAAGTGCAAATTCTTGACCCTGCCACAGGTACAGGGACGTTTCTTGCCGAAGTGGTGAAACATATTCATCAAAAATTTGCAGGGCAGCAAGGCATTTGGAGTAACTATGTCGAAAGCCATTTATTACCACGTTTAAATGGTTTTGAGCTGCTCATGGCAAGTTATGCGATGGCGCATTTGCAACTTGATTTGTTGCTAACCGATACAGGTTATAAACCCAAGCAAGCGCAACGCTTACGGGTGTATTTAACCAACAGTTTAGAAGAAAGTCACCCCGATACAGGCACACTATTTGCCAACTGGTTAAGTAGCGAAGCCAACGAAGCCAATCATATAAAACGAGATACCCCAGTCATGTGTATTTTGGGGAATCCGCCGTATTCTGTAAGTTCAACCAATAAAGGTGAATGGATTCAAAACCTTATTGCAGATTATAAAAAGGATTTAAACGAACGAAAAATTAATCTTGATGATGATTACATTAAATTTATTCGCTATGGTCAATATTTTATTGAAAAAAATGGTGAAGGTGTTTTAGCCTACATTTCTAATAATAGCTTTATTGATGGGATTACCCATCGTCAAATGCGTAAAAATTTACTTGAAACCTTTGATAAAATTTACATTATTGATTTACATGGAAATACTAAGAAAAAAGAAACCACACCTGATGGTCATAAAGATGAAAATGTTTTTGATATTATGCAGGGTGTAAGTATTAATATTTTTGTAAAAACAGCTAAAACCACAAAACTTGGCAAAGTTTTTCATTATGATGTATATGGTAAACGTGAAGATAAATATGATTTCCTTAAAGAGAATGATCTAAGTACTATAAAACTACAAAAAATCCCATACGACTTTCAAAATTACTTTTTTGTACCTAAAGACTTTGCAAATGATGAAAAATATAATACAGGATTTAAAATAGATGAATTATTTAAATACTCTAACTCTGGACTTCAAACGAAAAATGATTCCCTAACCATTCATTTTAGCCAGATAGGAGTAGAGAACGTTTTATATGACTTAAAAACCTTAAATTCCCTAGAACTAAGACAGAAATATAATATACAAAAAGATGGTAGAGATTGGACTATTGACTTAGCAAAAAAAGATATTACAGAATCGAAAGGTGTATTTTTTGAAATCCAATATAAACCTTTTGACTTTAGAAAATCTTATTATACTGGCAATTCAAAAGGATTTATTGCCTACCCAAGAAAAGAGCTTACAGATCATATATTGAAAGAAGATAATCTTGCTTTAGCTACGATGCGCCAAATTGCTGGTACAAAACAAACCTGTATTGTGATGCTCACGAAAGCAGTCATGACCGATAGAGCAATGTATAGTACAAACGGAACACCTTATCTTTTCCCTCTCTATCTCTACCAAAATCAACAGTTACAAGTCGACAAGTCGACAAGTCGACAAGTCGACAAGTCGAGCCTAAACACATTTGCGTATCGAATACCAAACTTAAATGCTGAAATTATTGAAAAAATATCTAAAAACATTGCTTTAACTTTCATCGATGAAAAAGAAGACATTCACGGTACATTTGCGCCAATAGACCTACTGGACTATATCTATGCGGTTTTACACTCGCCAAAGTATCGAGAAAGCTATAAGGAATTTCTAAAAATTGATTTTCCTCGTGTCCCCTATCCCAAAGATGCCAAAACTTTTCTTGAACTAGGCAAACTAGGGGCGGAATTGCGTAAACTGCATTTATTAGAAAGCCCAAAAGTTGAACAGTATATTACCCAATATCCAATAGATGGCGATAATATCGTGACTAAACCAATATATAAAGATGGTCAAGTCTGGATTAATGACACACAATATTTTAATCATGTCCCCGAAATTGCTTGGCATTTTTATATCGGCGGCTATCAACCTGCCCAAAAATGGCTCAAAGACCGCAAAGACCGTGCTTTAAACTTTGAAGATATTTTGCATTATCAGAAAATTATTGTTGCGTTGACCGAAACAAATCGGATCATGCAAGAAATAGACACCGTATTAGTAGAGATATAAAAACCAAAGCCATAGCGGAAAACTATTCTGCTATGGCTTTTATTTTATCACTTTGCAGCCAACGCCTTGACCACTTCGCCTAAACGCTTACCTTGCGCCTCACATAATGTTTTTTCATCTTGGCTTAAACCTTGATCGTGGCGAGGTCCACTGACATGGCTTGCACCATAGGGGGTGCCGCCTGTTTTGGTATTGGATAATGCAGGGATTGAATTGGGTAAGCCCAGTATCATCATGCCATGATGAAATAATGGCGGTAACATGCTCAGCAAGGTACTTTCCTGCCCACCATGCATTGAACCTGAAGAGGTAAACACACAGGCAGGTTTATTGTGCAATGCGCCATTCAGCCACAAACTGGTGGTTTGATCCCAGAAATATTTCATTTCACTGGCCATGTTACCAAAACGTGTTGGTGAACCAAGCGCCAAACCTGAACAATGGGTGAGATCATCCAGGGTACAATAAATGTCTCCCTCAGCAGGAATACTCGGCTCAGCCTCAGTCACCACAGTGGCCAGATTTGGAACGGTACGAATACGGGCAGTGACACCCGCAGCCTCAATTCCATCTGCAATCAGGTGTGCCATCTGTCTGGTTGAACCATATTTACTGTAATAGAGAACAAGAACGTAAGGTTGCATCACTTTCAATAATTTTGTTAAAAAGAACACTATACGATATTTTTTATATTTTTAGCGGTAATAAGTCCTGTGAAACGCATAGGATTTTGATTAAAACAATAGGATGAACCCATGATCTTCGAACGATATCGAAACAAACTGCCTTTTTTAGAAAAAACATGGTTTCAATTTATTGTATTTGTGTTACGGCGTTTCAAGGCCGATCGCTGTCAGGACCAGGCGGGTTCCCTCACCTATACCACCCTGTTTGCCGTTGTCCCCATGCTGACCGTTTTTCTGGTTATCATTTCCTCCATCAAGGCACTGGAACCTGCCCGACAACAACTGCAACAACTGATCTACAGCAACTTTTTGCCTAAAAGCACCATTGCCTTTGACAAGGCACTGAACGCATTTACCGAAAAATCCAGTAACCTCACCGTGATTGGGGTGTTATTTCTTTTTGTCACCACCGTACTGATGCTGTCTTCGATTGAAACCGTTTTTAATCGTATCTGGCGGGTCAAGGAAACCCGTACAGGCCTGATTGGCTTTATGCGTTACTGGACCATTATTTCACTGGGCCCGATCATTTTAGGCAGTGCGTTTGTACTTTCCTCAACTGTCGCCTCAATGAACATTCTCAGCAACAACTTTGCAGGCTATCAACTTAATGGTTCATTAATCTTATGGTTGATTTCATTTCTACTTACGATTACTGGCTTCTTCATTTTATATTGGACCATTCCAAACCGCACTGTCCCGATCTTTTCAGCAGTGATTGCCGCCTGTTTCAGTGCAACGGTTTTCGAAACCCTGAAACGTTTATTTGGCTGGATCATGAGCAACTTCACTAGCTATGAAATTGTCTATGGTGCATTCGCTGCCGTTCCCATTTTCCTGCTCTGGATCTATTTGTCCTGGAACATCATTTTACTGGGTGTGGAAGTCAGCTATGCCCTCACTGCATTTAATTTAGGCAAGGAGCAAAAGCGCCATCCAATTTTGATGTTACTCGACATGCTGGAGCTGTTTTATAAAAAACAGCAAATCGGTGAAAGTGTCAGTGAAACGGAACTACTGGATATTATTGGTCGTGGTGAATTGGGGCGTTTACCTGCCTATATCCTGCAACTTGAAAATCAAAATCTCATCAAGCGCACAGATAAGGATGAATATGTATTGGTACGGAATTTGGCGCAGATTGATTTCTGGAGTTTCTTTACCGCTCTTCCTTATCCTTTACCTCTACGCCCTGATGTATTCAATGTGCATCAGAATGATGAATGGATGGAGCGACTTGGCCCAGCCCTGATTGAAAGCAACGACTATTTGGCGGCTAAACTGTCTATTCCTCTTTCAACCATCTTTGAGATGTCGACAGAACCGAAATAAATCTGCATAGCCAATGACTTTAACAGGTGAGTCATTGGCTACTTTCAGACTTAACCCACAGCATGTTGTAAATGCATGATTATGGTCGGACAAAAGTATTCCAGTCGTATTTCCCAGACTGGGTAATCAGTTTTAGGGTGAGTTGATCATTTGGCTGTAAAGCACCTACACCCGCTGGTGTTCCCGTCATGATCACATCACCTGTCTGTAGGCTAAATGCCTGATTAATATCAATCAGTAAATCGGCAATATCAAATATCATATCTTTGGTGAAACCATGCTGGCGTTCGGCACCATTGATGGTCAAGATCAGTTCAAGTTCCTGTAGGTCACCAATCTCATCGGTTTCAATCCACTCACCCAGAATACATGCGCCATCGAATGCTTTGGCACGTTCCCACGGATGCCCCTTGGCTTTCAGCTCACCCTGTAAATCACGCAGGGTTAAATCCAGTCCCAGTGTCAGTGCTCCCACCGCCTCCAGTACTTTTTCCCGATCTGTTTCGCCAGACAGGGGATGTGCAATTTGCAGGCAGATTTCACATTCATAGTGACATTCACCCAAGGCCTTGTTCCATGTAATGCCTTGCGCTAGAGTCGTCAAACTACTTGCAGGTTTCATAAATAAAATCGGGCGATCTGGAATCACATTGCCAAGCTCTTTTGCATGCTCAGCATAGTTCCGACCGACACACACAATTTTTGATGGAGAGGTGCTCATGGCATTTCCTTATTTATTAGCAAGATTATTTATTTTTTAAAGCTATTTTCAAATTTACTTTGCGCTGCTGAATCCGTAAACGCCCGTTTTGGCACAATCACCACGGTATGGTTTTTCAGTTCCAGCATATAAGTCAGTTTACCAATGGCGAAAGACTGCACCTCGGCATACTGCGCACTTTGCTTTTTACCTGTGGCATAAAGCTCAAAATGATCCTGATACAGGTCAATGCCCTGTTCACTCTTGCCAAACTGATAACGGACAAACTGTCGTTTAAACAACATCGGCAGCAACCAATAGCGCATCAGCCCCTGCATGATCAGGAAAAAGGCCCCCAATGCAACGTAGTAACGCCCCACACCCGAAAAACCAAGATAAATACCCCATACAATAATGGCGATACTAATCAGTGGGGTTAAAAAACGGGTAAAGGTCTTTTTACCAAAGGTCACTAAAGCAAAACCATCCTGGGACTCTTCTAAATTCAGGTAATAACGCAGGGATAGCGCTGGACGTTGTTCAGACATGCTCGACTTCAATTTGTTTCATCATGGATGGGCGTAAATATTACACCAGTTTAGGGGCTAAGACGTTGTTTTACACAATATGGCTATTCTTTACACACAAAAAAATTTATAACTATTTTCCAATTTACTGGCATTGATCAAGATTGAAATGATGTGGTTCTAGGATTTTAGACCACGCCTATAAGTGATAATCTACTCCCCAATAAGCATGGGAAATGCTTGTTTTTGGAGTCAACCATGACACGAAGAAAACGTCGTAATCATTCAGCAGAGTTTAAAGTTAAAGTTGCTCTCGCAGCAATTAAAGGCGACCACACACTCGCTGAACTTTCTACTCAATTCGATTTACATCAAAACCAA
>NZ_KB849433.1:0-4492 GCF_000368425.1 Acinetobacter sp. CIP 102637 | reverse complement strand
ATCAAATAGGTCGGCGTAAAGTCCGACGTTTAATGCGCTTGATGGGAATACATGCCTTGTATCCAAAACCCAATACCAGTAAGCCTAATCTTGCACACCCTATTTTCCCATATCTGTTGAAAAACATGGTCATCGATCACTCTAATCAAGTCTGGTGTACAGATATCACATACATTCCTATGGCTAAAGGCTTTGTCTATCTGTGTGCAGTTATAGATTGGCATAGTCGTAAAGTACTGGCTCATCGTATATCGATCAGTATGGAAACAGACTTTTGCATAGATGCGTTGCAAGAAGCAATTGTGAAATATGGTTGTCCTGAGGTGTTCAATATAGTCAAATCATTATAAACCAATACAAATCAGTCGATGAATTATTTCGAGTTTTTTTTAGAATCCTGTACGGATAATAAAGTAGTTTGACTATACAGACCAAGGCAGTCAATTCACAAGCGAGGCATTTTTGAATGAGTTAAAATTGCGAAATATCCGTATCAGTATGGATGGGAAAGGACGGTGGAGAGATAATGTGATGATTGAGCGGTTATGGCGCAGCGTGAAGCATGAGGAAGTCTATTTGAAGGCTTACGATACGGTTAAACAAGCGAAACAATCAATTGCTGAATATTTGGATTTTTATAACACGATACGTCCTCATTCAAGTTTGAATAAGGCAACACCAAATGAATTTTATGATCAACATTTACTAAAAGTAATGGCAGCATGATTTAAATATTTAGAGCGGATTTATCACTTATAAAACTGAATTGAGTGGTCTAATTAACGGAACCACATTACATTAACAAAGCGGTGTATCTGGCATTAGGTGTCAATACAGATGGACACAAAGACCTATTAGGTATGTGGATGTCAGAAAACGAAGGTTCTAAATTTTGGCTCTCAGTCCTTACAGAACTGAAAAATCGTGGGTTAAAGGATATTCTGATTGCCTGCGTAGATGGACTGAAAGGGTTTCCTGATGCAATCAATACAATTTACCCTGATACGCATATTCAATTGTGTATCATCCACATGGTACGCACCAATCTTAAATATGTGAGTTGGAAAGACTACAAAGCTGTCACAGCCGATTTAAAAAAGATATATAGTCAAACTACTTTATTATCCATACAGGATTCGAAAAAAACTCGAAATAATTCATCGACTGATTTGTATTGGTTTTATAATGATTTGACTATATCAAGCTGTTACAGAAGACGCAGCCTTACAGGCTTTAGATGAATTTGGACAAAAATGGGACGAGAAGTATCCTCAAATCAGCAAGTCATGGCTTGCCAACTGGTCGAATCTAAACACGTTTTTCGCTTACTCTATGGATATTCGCAAAGCGATTTACACGACCAATGCGATTGAATCATTGAACAGCGTTATCCGCCATGCAACCAAGAAAAGAAAAATCTTCCCAACTGATGATTCCGTGAAAAAGGTGGTATATTTAGCAATTATGGCAGCAAGCAAAAAATGGACGATGCCTATTCAGAATTGGAAAGCTGCCATGAATCGCTTTAGTATCATGTTTGAAGAGCGTGTAACCAAGTATTTTTAAAACTGTATTTACACAGAATTATTTACACCCTCTAATTTACAGGCTCTTTTCTTTCTAAGAATTCCTAAAATAACATAATTGGAGAGAGTCAACTTGGTGTGCAGTTTTTTGTACCCTCACCAGTTTTATTTGCATTTTAAAGAAATAGAGTATTAGTTTGTATCTTAATCGACTTAAACTGACTTCGTCAAAATCATTTTTATTTTCTAAACCTCTTAATTTTAAGGAAAAAGAGTATACAGTTACTTTATCAGCACAATATACTCCATTAATTCTTATTACCAATTAATATTTACTCGGCGATTTGGTGCTAGACATTCCACGGTTGAAGCAGATTTGGTTTGACCTTCACACTCTTTATAAATTCGGGTTGCTCCATTGGCATCGACTTTAATGTAATTCGGATCAATCCCCAGTTGAGCTAGCAAATAAGCCACGGTATTCGCACGCTGTGCAGATAAAACTTGGTTATAGTTAAAGTTACCCAATTTATCAGCATAACCCGTCACAGTAACCCGCTGGCTGCCGGACTGCTTAATGGCCTCTGCAATTTCTTCCACGCGGCTAAAGTCACGGTTAATCGCAGACTCATCATAACGGTCAAAGGCGAATAGTACGCTAGCTTGTGCAACTTGGGCATTCAGTCCTCCAACAACCAATGCATTTTTATCTACAGGTTGATTGTTGGCACCATATTGCGCCAAGCCCTGACAGGCTTCACCCTTCCAATAATATGCCTTGGCCAAGTAGTCTTTATCAAAATCGATACGTAACTGGCAGCGTTTGTATTGCTGGGTTTCAGGCACACGGATATCCAATACATAGTTCCATTCACGAACCCCAAACACGCCTTCGCTAAAATGTGGATGGCCCAAAATATAACGAATTTGGTCTTTGGTTAAGCCATTTTCCAGACGCAGTACCTGATCATATTCATAACGGTGAACTTGATCTAGGTAACTTTTTTTCACTTCTGGAAAAGAAACGGACTCATCAGCCATCTGTAAATTAATCTGCTCTTTTGCATGTGTTAGACCACTCAACACACCAGTTAAAAATACACAGCTTACAATTGTTTTTAATAAAGTTTTCATTGTCATCTCAATTCTTGATTAAATTTAAAAAACAAGTGGGAAAGAGCCACCATGCTCTTTCCCCACCATGCATTAATCAATTACACCACTGATACCAACACGTACACTTGGATCACCTGATGAACCGGCAGCAACACCACCAGTCAATGACCAGCGACCGTTATCCGCAGTTTTACGTAAAGTCACACCAACTGCGTTTTCACCGCCATGATAGGCAGCACCTGCCGCATAAGTGTATTTACCTGGAATGTACGGTGCATTTTCTAGTGCCATTGCCGCAGCAATACCTGCATTGGCTTTTTTCTCAACATCATCAATACGTTGATTGGTTGAGTAGAATGCTTGTTGTAACTGATCACCCAAATTGGTAATACGGTTACCTAATGCCTGATCCGCCTGATTGAGCGCACCTAATGCATCACCGACATTATTATAAGAACCACCATTGACTTGATAATTTGGCGCATCAAAACTTTGTGTGATGTTGTTATAGCCAGCACCACCGCCTAGATATTGAGATAACTGCCCCATATTTACAGCGTCGCTGTTTTGAACGCCATTGCTGACATTACTCACTGCTTTACTGCCTGCATCAATACCAGAAACGGTCACAGATGGACCATTTTTAATGCTCAAGCCACTGGTATCAACAGTGGTATTGCCAGCAACCACCTTATCAGTCGTTACAGTGCCTGCATTAATATCCTTCGCTGTAACACTGTTCAGCGTAATATCATCAGCTGTTGACACCGTATAGTTAGTACTACCATCTGTGTTTAGATTGCTCACAACTTTAATATTGCTGCCTTCAGTCACAGTCGATTTAGATTGAACGGCAGTTTTGTTTACTGCTGCAATAGCATCGTTAATATTGCTTTGACCCGTACCACCAATATTACTGAGATTTCCATTGGTATCATAAGCACTAGCACCCATCATGTCGTGAATTTGACCACCATTTACAGCATCTTGAGAACCCGCAGTAATTTTTCCGTCAGCAACATTGGTCACTTTTTGTTTGCCCGCATCGATACCATTTTTAGTTACGCTTGGGCCACCCGCAATGGTTAAACCATTATTATCAATTTTAGTGTCTCCGGTCGTTACACTGCCAGTTGCACCCAAATCAATATCTTTGTTTAAATCGACAATAATGTTATTGCCCTGATTTGAAACTATGACATTGCCATCTTTATTACTGAAATCGACAGTATCGTTTGGCTTCACATTGTTTGCTGTACCGCCATTGGTACTGACATTCCAGCCTTTATTGGCATTATTGGCCACTTGATTGACTGATTTGATTGCATCATCAATAGTACTTTCACCTGTACCACCAATATTCGACATGCTGAGCAGGCCACCATTATTGGCTGCTTTACCGCCTAAAATAGATGCGACATTACTTTGCGCCCGGTTCAGCTGCTCTTCAGTCGCTGCGCGGCCTTGAGATGCAAAATCACCACTTCCAAGTGTCTTATTACTCAAACCAGTCAATGTACCTTTCATTGAATCTAGCACCAGTGTGTTAGCGCCTTTTACAGTCAATTTACCTGCTTCAAGACTACTGCTGCTCAAGGTATTTCCAGTTGCATTCATTTCAGCTACAAATAAACCCGTATTACTTAATGATGCAGATTTTTCCCCATCTTTGTCTTGTGTAACTATGCCTGTTGCACTCAGAATAGATGTATTACCTAATATATCTGTCGATGTCACACTGTCAAATATCACATCTTTCTTCGTTGCTACAGTGACCTTATTCCCTGCCTGTTCAACCGCAATGTTGTCACCAGCGATAAACGTTACTGTTTCATCTGGCGTGATCTGTT